>NZ_LR026981.1 GCF_900604315.1 [Erwinia] mediterraneensis | reverse complement strand
TTTCTCGTCATAGACGTTGCTGCCTGAATAAAATAGTGTGGCTAACCCGGGGACGGGCAGCAACACGTGCTGCCCGTTTCACTCAGTGAGACATGATGTTTTCAGAGAACCACTGACGCCATTCAGCGGTTTTCTCAGCACGCAGTTGCGGGTCAGTATTGATAGTGGCATCCCACTGCGCCGCCGTAGTCAGCATGCCGGGCAGCTTCGCCAGATCCGGATCGATATGGGCGTTGGTTACCGTTGGACTACCACGATAGATTTTCGCAACCTGCTCCTGAATTTCTGGCTTGAGGGCGATATTCATGAACTTGTAGGCCAGCTCGCTATGCCGGGTGCCTTTGTTGATGCCGATAGTATCAACACCGAGGATCGCACCCTCTTCCGGGACCGCCAGCTTAATATCGACCCCTTCAGCAATCATGTTGTAGGCATTCATCGACAGCATCACCTGCACCGGCGTTTCTCCGGTTGAGATTAACTGCTGACTGTTAGCGTCATCGGTATAGAAAGATTTGATGTTGGGCATCAGCGCTTTCATTTTCGCCTGGCCCTGTTCCCAGTGCGCCGCATCGGTGCCAGCCAGTCTGGCAGTAACGGCGATAATATGGCTGGGATCCCAGTCAGGCAGCGCCAGTGTGCCTTTCAGTTCCGGGCGCCACAGATCATTCCAGCTCGCGAAAGCTTCGCCTTCAGGCACCAGGTCCGGACGATAGCCGATGGTATAGACATAACCCCACACACCCAGGTGAAACGGGCTGACTTTGGCCTGCTGCACCAGATTGACCGCGTTAGGGATCTTGCTCATATCGAGCTTTTCAAATAACCCGCTGTTAGCGTACAGGTAGCCGACATGCGCGGTGGTGAAGGTCACATCGGTTTCCGGCGAGCCGCCCGCCAGTTTGGCTTTGTTCAAACGGTCAATAGTCCCGCCGGTGACAAACTGCACTTCTACACCGGTTTCTCTGGTAAATTCTTTGGCAATTGTTTTTTCGATCAGATCTTTAAAATTCCCACCCCAGGTGCTGACAATCAGCTTATCTGCGGCCACCGCATTACCGGCACTCAACATACCTGTCGTCAACAACGTTAAGGCACAAATCTCACGCAACATATTCTCGTCCCCACTGAATAGAATGATTGTTGTAGATGCTTTGAACCACTGTCGACGCCCTTACAGCGCGCTGCGCCAGAATGGTGCGAAAGTGGGACCCTGGTGTGAAAATGATAGTGCCGGTGTGGCGTACTTCGGTAAAACAGCATTTCCCTCGCCGTTGCGTCGGAATTTCTGACGCTACAACAAGCGCTGTGGTGCAGTGGATTTCCTGAAGCAGCGGTAAGGCAGAAGCGAAGAAGCGTGGGGGCAGAAACGGATGACACCAGGCTGAATGGCATGATAAATGCATTATATTTCCTGCTATCAGAATGACTGGCATGACATGATCGCGCCAGCAACACAGGAGAACCTGTATGCTTAGTCGCATTACCCAGCGTCAGCTGGAATATTTTGTCGCTTCCGGGGAGGCGGGCAGTATTATCGGAGCATCAGAGCGTATCCACGTTTCGTCTCCGTCTATTTCTGCCGCCATTACGCATATTGAATCTGAGCTTGGCGTACAGCTGTTTGTACGCCATCACGCGCAGGGAGTGTCGCTCACCACTATCGGTCATCAGGTCTTGAAAGAGGCAAAGCTGATCCTGGAGCAGATGTCCAACCTTTATACCATTGCTTCGGAATCACTGAATCATGTGCGCGGTCCACTGCGTGTGGGCTGTCTCGATACCCTGGCTCCGATGCTGACGCCAGAACTGGTGTTTGGCTTTGGCCGCGCTTTTCCTGGCGTGCGCGTCTCTCTGGTGGAAGGCAATCATGAGCAATTGCTGAAACAGTTGCGTTCCGCCGATATTGATATTGCGCTGACTTATGACCTTGTCCCGGCCAGCGATATCGCGTTTCAGTCACTGGCGCGGCTGCCGCCCTATGTGATGGTGGGTGAGCATCATCCGTTTGCCACTCAATCAGCAGTGACGATACAGGACTTAGCTGCCATGCCAATGGTGCTGCTGGATATGCCCTGGAGCCGCGAATATTTTCTTGGGTTGTTTAGCGAGGCGGGTGTAACGCCGGATATCGTAATGCGCTCGAGGAATATTGAAGTGGTGCGCGCCATGGTGGCGAATGGCATCGGCTTCAGTATTGCTAACGTACGGCCAAAAGCGAATCTGTCACAGGATGGCAGGCGCGTGATTCGTGTACGACTGGCAGGGGTGAATAAACCGATGTTGCTCGGTTACGCCACGGTGGCTCAGGTTCAGCAGTCGATGGCGGTGAACGCATTTGCGGAGCGCTGCCGGATGTTTATTTCGGATCAATATATTCCCGGCATGGCGGCACCCAGCTATTTTGATCCTCAGGTCGTTAAAGTGGCTTAAGGTATTCTGCCCATCGTTTTCACCATGGGCGTTTATTCAGTAGCCGCGCTCCGGGAATACCTGATTCAGCACCGGCTCACCACGCGTAATCCGCAGAATATTATCCGCTACCTGGCGTGCCGCGGTAGCCGGGATTGCGACCGAGGCCAGATGTGGCGTAATCAGCACATTATCCATCGCCCATAGGGGATCTTCCGGCGGTAGCGGTTCACGATCAAATACGTCCAGGGTGGCTTCCGCAATCTGACCACTGCGTAACGCCCGGGTCAGCGCGACCTGATCGACGATCGCACCGCGCGATACGTTGATAAAAGCGCAGCCTTGCGGCAAGCGTGCCAGCCGTTCTGCGCTGAGCAGACCATGTGTTTGCGGCGTTAATGGCAGCATGACAACCAGAATATCGCTGCTGGCGAGAAAATCATCCAGAGCCGCCATGCTGTAGCTGCAGGTTATGCCAGCGAGGGATTTCGGCGAACGTGACCAGCCGCGCACATCAAAGCCCTGACGTGCCAGCTCTTGTGCAGCACAGGCACCCAGTTCGCCTAACCCCAGCACACCGACACGTACACTGGACGGCAAACGCGGATGCAGGTAGTACCAGCGGTGCGCACGCTGCGCACGTTCAAAGGCCGGAATATCGCGTGCGTAGCGCAGGACAGCAAACAGCACGTATCCGGCCATCATGCGCGCCATATTGGGATCGGACAGCCGGGTAATGGGGATATCCGGCAGATCATCACGTCCTACCAGCGAATCAACTCCGGCACCAAGATTAACCAGTAGCTTAAGATTGCGATAGGGCGCAAAAAAACCACGCGGCGGTTTCCACGCCAGCGCGTAATGGACCGTATCAGCATCCTGCACCTGTTCAGGACGACAAAGAGTAATGCCGGGCAGCAGAGGTGCCAGTAAGGCTGACCACGCTTCAAAGCTATCGAATTCGCTGTAAAACACTAATGTCGTCATCGGTTATCCGTCCTGATAAGTGCGACCAGCGCATCAATGGCCAGTTCATAGCCCTGCACACCCAGTCCGGCAACCACACCGGTCGCCGCTTTTGACACCATAGAGTGATGGCGAAACGACTCGCGCTGCCAGATGTTGCTCATATGTACTTCGATGATCGGGCCATCAAACATCAGTAAAGCATCCAGAATCGGCACCGAACTGTAGGTTAACCCGGCAGCATTGATGATCACGCCATCCGCCTGCTGACGCGCCTCCTGAATCCAGTCAACCAGCACACCTTCGTGATTGCTTTGACGAAACTGCAGCCCGATGCCATGCGACTGAGCACGTTGCTGACAGCGCTCACCGATAGTGGCAAAACTTTCCCTGCCATAAGTGCCGCTTTTATCCATGCCGTAGAGGTTAGCGTTCGGTCCATTAAGGAAAAATATATGCTGTGACATGCTATCTCCTGACTAAACATACGGACGCGTAGCGGCCATCGCCGGATGCGCATCAAAACGCGCGAACCAGGCAGCGGTCAGCGGATGTGTTGCACGCCAGTTCAGGCTGGCAAAACGGAAGTCGAGATAGCCAAGCGCACAGCCGATGGCAATCAATCCGATATCCCGGGGCTCAGCGCTAAAATGTACGACCTGACGTTCGATTTCTGCCAGTGCGGCATCAACCTTCTCCAGCTGGGCATCCGCCCAGCGTTGCCACTGCTTGTCCACCGGACGTGCACTACATTCGTAACGCGTCAGCAGCGCGGCATCAAGCAAACCATCACCCAGCGCCTGACGCGTCAGACTCATCCAGCGCACCTCACCCTCTGGCGGTAACAGCGATCCCTTAGCATATTCATTGAGATACTCGCAAATAACCCGGCTGTCATACAGGCACAAACCATCACTGGTACGCAGTGCCGGCACTTTTGCCAGCGGATTGAATGTGGCGATGCGCTCATCTCGTTCAACAGGATGCGCCGCCGAGTCCAGACGTTCGATATTGTCTGCCAGGCCAAGAAGATGTGCGCATACCATGACCTTACGAACGTAAGGCGACGTTGTTGCGTAATAAAGTTGCATCAGACGATCTCCTCTGGCGCTACCTGCAACAGAACCTTACCGATATTCGCGTTAGCTTCAAGGATACGATGGGCTTCTGCGGCGGCGGCTAACGGCAAGATGTGATGAATGGTTGGTGTGATTTTGCTTGCGGCCAGTAAAGGCAGCAGATGAGTACGAAGACATTGTGCCAGTCGCGCCTTTTCCGTGGCGCTTTGTGGCCGCAGCGTGGATGAGGTCAGGATCAGCCCGCTACGCATGACCTGTTGTAAGTCGAGTTCGATTTTTGCCCCCCGCATAAACGACAGGCTGACGTGGCGCCCGCCTGTTGCCAGCACGCTGAGATTGCGCGCCACATAGTCGCCGCCGACATTATCCAGCACAACATCTACACCGCGCCCCCGGGTTTCTTCAGCGATCACAACGACAAAGTCTTCACTGTGACGATCAATGGCTCGCCAGACGCCAAGTCTTTGCAGCGCCGCGATTTTATCCTTGCCACCGGCCGTCGCGATGACGCGCGCACCGTGAGCCTGAGCCCACTGAATGGCAAAGGTGCCCACACCGCTGGCGGCGCCGTGAATGAGCACCGTTTCACCCGATCGCAAGCGACCGAGTTCAAACAGATTGTGCCAGACGGTAAACGCGGCTTCCGGCACACCGGCAGCCTGCGCGAGCGACAGGTTTTCAGGCACCGTCAGACAAAGGTCGGCTCGCGCCAGGCAATATTGTGCATAGCCACCGCCGTTCAGCAGCGCCATCACCGGCATGCCAGCAGTAAGGCTCTCTACACCCTCCCCTGCAGCCGTCACGATACCGGCCGCTTCCAGCCCCAATACATCGGTTACACCGGGCGGTACGGGCTGGCCAGTACGCTGCAAAATATCGGGTCGGTTGACGCCGGCAAAGAGAACACGAATCAATACTTCCCCGGGGCCTGGCTGTGGCACCGGACGCTGCACCTGTTGCAGAACATCGGGGCCGCCGGGCTGATGCGCAATGACTGCGCGCATTGTTGCGTTCATTTAAGCTTGTCCCTGGTTTGCAGCGGGAAAAGCGCATACGCCTTCATCATCAAAAGTTACACCAACGACGCAGCCTGGCGGCCAGCGCGTCAGCGATTCAAGGCCGGACTGGCGTGCGAACAGCGTGGTGTTACCAAGGGCTGGCACATCCAGATGAATATCAACATGATCGCCCTGGAAAACATGGGTAATCACGGTCGCACTCAGGTGTGCCTGTGGGCCAAGCTGCGCGAGCTGAATGTTTTCCGGACGGACATAGACATCCAGACGTTCTCCCATCGCCGCCTGAACCCGTTCAGTGGGCAGCCGCAGCACATTACCGCCCAGCTCCACAATGGCACTATTATCGCGGCCCGTATACTGTCCGGGCAGAACGTTCACATCCCCCACAAAGCCCGCAACAAAAGGATCGCGCGGACGGCGATAGATTTCATCCGGTGCGCCGATCTGACGTACATGACCAGCTGACATTACCACCACGCGATCGCTCATGCTCAGCGCTTCGCCCTGATCATGGGTAACAAAAACGGTGGTGACGCCGAGCTTACGTTGAATCGCCTTCAGTTCGACCTGCATTGACAACCGCAGACTCTTGTCCAGCGCAGAAAAAGGTTCATCCAGCAACAGTACCTTCGGGCGGATGACCAGCGCACGCGCTAACGCTACTCGTTGCTGTTGACCGCCCGATAATTCACGCGGCTTACGATGTCCATAACCGGCCAGTTTCACCAGCGCCAGCGCCTGTTCCACACGTTCGGCAATTTCCGCTCTCGGCACGCCGCGCATACGCAGACCGTAACCGACGTTTTTTTCTACCGTCATATGCGGAAACAGCGCGTAATTCTGAAATACAATGCCGATCTCACGTTGATACGGCGGAATCGCGGTCACCAGCTCGCCATCAATAAAAATTTCCCCGCCATCTGCTTCGGCGAAACCGGCCATTAAATTTAACAACGTGGTTTTGCCACATCCGGACGGGCCGAGGAGCGTAATAAACTCCCCCTCTTCTATGGTCAGAGAAATCTTGTGCAACGCAGTGGCATCGCCAAAACGTTTAAGGACGCCATCCAACTGAACGGCAATGTTGGCCTTATTCGGTACGGAATGAATCTGCCCGGACGGTGGGAATGTGGTCACTTCTGCACTTACCATAGAATCTCCAGAAAACGGGGCTATTAATGCGTGCGACCAGCATACGGCTTACGCGTACATTACGCGGTTAGTGCTTCCTGAAGCTGGCGTTTGGAAAAGTTAAAGCAGACGAAAATGCATGCGACTGTCATGCCCGGGTTACTGCTCACTGGCTCATCCATACTGCCAGACGACGTAACATGGCATCGCAGGCCTCTAACTGCGCGATAGTAATAAACTCATCAGGTTTATGTCCCTGCGCCATGCTGCCAGGGCCGCAAATGACACCGGGAATGCCGGCCTGATCGAACAACCCGCCCTCAGTACCAAAAGCCACCGTGCTGAACGCGCTGGATCCTGTCAGATAAGCGATCAGCTGCGCCGCCGGGCTGTCTGTCGCGGTGTGTAGTCCCGGATACCCACTGATCGGATAAAAACGAATAGCGCTGTCCAGACTGACAGCGCGCATCTGTGGCAGAAGTTCACGCTCTGCATAACGTGACAGGTCATCGACAACGTGTTGCGCGTCATCCTGCGGTAAAGTACGGATCTCAAAATCAAACGTGCACTCAGCCGGGACGATATTCAGTGCGCTGCCACCCTGAATCGTACCAGTCTGAACCGTGGTAAACGGCGGTTGAAAACGGTGGTCCTGATGTTCCGGTGACGCCAGGCGTTCGCCCGTCACGGTAAGCCGATGGATCAGTTTCGCCGCATATTCAATCGCATTTACGCCATGCGGTGCGTAAGCTGAATGGCAGGCGGCGCCTTTGACTTCACAGCGCATACCCAGCTTGCCTTTGTGACCGAGTACCGGTTGCAATTCGGTGGGCTCGCCGATCAGACAGATGGCCGGCTTCTCAGGACGCTGCGCCAGCCTATCCAGCAATGTACGGACGCCGAGACAACCCACTTCTTCATCATATGAGATCGCCAGATGCAGAGGTTGCTTCAGAGGAGAGGCCAGAAAACCCGGAACAGCCGCCAGCATACAGGCGATAAATCCTTTCATGTCAGCTGTGCCGCGCCCGTACAGCTTCCCGTCGCGCTCAGTCAGCGCAAACGGCGGTACACTCCAGGCTTGTCCATCCACTGGCACCACGTCACTGTGACCAGAAAGCATCACGCCGCCGTTACCTGTGGGGCCGAGCCGGGCATATAAATTGGCTTTACTGCGCCCGGCATTGTGAATCAACTCACAATGGACACCCAGATCAGTTAAATAGCGCCAGACAAAATCGATGAGCGCCAGATTAGACTCGCGGCTGGTAGTATCAAACGCCACCAGCTGCTCAAGCAGTTTTCGACTGGTCAACATGGGCTTTCCTCAGGCTTTATTCGTCGCCAGGCACGCCGTAGCCCGGCGCTCGCGTAGGATCCAGGGCTCGCGTCACGTAATCCTGCATCTGTGGCTGGTAGGCCAGCCATAACCGGCTCAGTGCTGCAACAGGGTCGGCATCGCTCCAGTCAACGCGCAGGTCGACAACGGGCCATACCTGGTCGTCAACGATCTTAAGCGCTGCAGAGTGTACCGGTCCCGCTTCCCCCCCGGCCTGTATGCCAGCCTGCAGCGCCGCCAGCAGTCGTCCGGCAAGATGCCCCTGCTGCTGCTCAAAGACGTTCACCATTGCCGTAATGACATTCGGGTTCGCCAGCAGATTACCTGCAGCGATACAATTTGCACCGCTTTGCGCATTGTTGATGCCCAGCGTCTTATCCCCGCTAAAACTGGCGGTCTGACCATCAGCAGATAACACCGTTACCTGACGATACTGAGCGTAAGCATCACTTGCGAGTCCGGCTTTCAATGCGGCTTCGGCCGATTCGCCCAGTTGTAAAAGGTTGAGGATCTGCGGCCCCAGCGCCGGCAAAGTGATATTTTGCGTCGATACCGCGCCGGTTGCGGCACGTAACCATGGGCAACGCGCACCCACCGCAATGCTGGAAGAAGTGATAGCAATGCCCATCTGTCCGGTTTGCGCGCAACGCCCTGCAATCGATAACGTCATTGTCTCAAGCTCCTGATTGCGGCTGCCAGTCATCCGGGATGACAGCGATTACATCAATCTCCATCAACCACTGCGGCTGGGCGAGCCCGGAAATAACCAGCCCGGTAGAAATCGGGAATACGCCTTTCAGCCATCGACCGACTACCTGATAAACCGGTTCGCGATAACGGGGATCAACAATGTAAGTGGTGGTTTTGACAATGTGCGAGAGGTCGCTGCCAGCTTCCTCCAGCAGCTGCTTAACATTCTTCATCGCCTGTTCCGCTTGCGCCGCCGGATCGCCAAGCCCTACCAGATTACCGTTGAAATCAGTGCCGACTTGTCCACGTACATAAACAGTGTTACCAGCGCGAACAGCCTGACAAAGATCGTTATCCAGTGACTGGTTAGGGTATGTTTCTTTGGTATTAAATTTGCGGATACGGGTATGTGTGCTCATGTCTGCCTGCTAAGAAAGTAAAATTGACTTTCCAGGGTATACAGCGCCTGGCGCAGCAGATAAAACAGCATTAGCCGAGGTGTTGCTTTAGAAAATCCGAAGGAAGATAAAAAGATTGAGGGCTGGTACAGGCAGACAGCGCCGGCAAGTCATATCCCCGCTGCCTGCGGAGGGTCAGGCAGGGGATGAAAGATCAGTGGCAGAGTTGGGCCAGCTCGTCGTCGGTGAGGCCGGTTATCGTCATCACGGTATGACGATCGAGACCATTCTGCAGCATGGCACGGGCAATTTTTAGCGCTTCTTCTTTGCGCCCTTTCTCAATACCGCGTTTTTCACCCAGCTGGATACCTTTTTCGATGCCCTTCTGTTCAAGCTGCTGTGCGATGGTCATCAGTTCGTCTCCATGTTGTGGCACCCGCTGTGCCAGTTCACGTACAAAGGCTTCTGCGTCTGATGTTTCGCCTGCCTGTACGAGGTAGTTTATCAGCGAAACCAGCTGCTGTCCTGTCATGTGTTCTGTCAGCAGCAGAGTTGCCAGCCTGTCCAGCAGATCAGCCAAATCGCGTCGGTGAATGTGTTTCTGCAGCAAGGTCAGCGCCGCCATACTGCGGTGGCACATAATCTCATCATCAGGAATGACGGTCACATCAACCAGCGGAAAATGTCCGCAGTAAAGCTTTTTAGCCAGCGCCGGATCGTCAAAGTCGTCCAGCCAGCGGGTAGACCAGGGATACGGGCTGCGTCTGCCGGTATAAAACAGTACTGGAATCACCAGTGGCAACTTCTTATGCCCCGCATCCAGATGACGCTGCATCGCGGCAACCGCGTACCGCAACAGACGGAAGGCCATATGTTTATCCGGCGTGGACTGGTGCTCAATGAGGACATGAATCCAGGCATCACCAGAACGGGTTCTCAGGCTGTAAAGCACATCGCTGAAGTAAGGACGCAGATGTTCTTCAACAAAACTGCCCGATTCCAGCTTCAGCGTAGTGAAATCACAGACGGCCTGAAACTCAGCTGGCAAGTGCAACCGCATAAAATCCCGGGCGGTTTCCGGATGGGTAAGAAACTGCTTGAACGCCAGATCATGTGGCGTTGGGGTGACATTTTTTCCGCGCGTTGATTTCCTTTCAGACACACCTTTCTCCTTCATGCTTGTGGACATCATCAGATATCCAGTGGATTGTAACGCAACGCGAGGAATCTCAGCTGGGTTACCGACCTTTGCTGAACATGTTTTACTCTTCTTCCACGATGGCTATCGCCACAGAAGTGGCCTTTACGCTGATGGCCAGCCTGGCATTTTTAGCGGGATCTGCGTTGTCATCCATTCAACAAAACTGCGGTGTCGGATTCCGGGATGCACATCCTGGCGCCAGAGCAAATGTACCGGACGCGGCGCAGGCAACTTGTCCTCCAGTAACACAACCAGCTCGCCTGCGGCTATATCCTCAGCAAGCAACAACCAGGGTTGCAGAATCAATCCGGCACCAGAAAGCGCGGCTTGCCGCAGAGCCTGACCGTCATTACAGCTGAAGGTCGCACTTTCCGGCCAGATCAGATCATCGCCGCTGCGCCAGGCGTTACGTTTGTTCCAGTTACTGTAACGAAGACAACGGTGTGATTTTAAATCCTCGAGGCTTTGCGGTGTGCCATAACGGGCCAGATAAGCTGGCGCGCCGGCAATCACCATACGGTAATCACCTATACGCCGGGCGACCAGCGGCGTATCTTCCGGCAGTTCACCCACACGAAACACAAAATCGAAACCCTCAGCAATCAGATCCACGAAGCGATCGCTCAGTTCAAGCTCAATACGTACTTCCGGATACTGCTGCTGAAAGTCGCTACACAGGGCGGCGATAACACAACTTCCCAGCGTGGCGGCGGCGCTGATACGTAAACTGCCTGCCGGAAAGCGGCGCAGACTCTCTATCCGGCTTTCAGCGCTGTAAAAGGCAGACAATATCTGAAGACACTCTTCATACCAGGCTTTACCGGCTTCCGTCAGAGTCTGATGCCGGGTATTTCGCTGAAGCAGTCTGGTTTGCAGATAGTTTTCCATCTGAGCGACGGCTTTTCCCACCATCACAGCAGAGATATCCAGTTGTTTTGCCGCTTCACTGAAGCTTCCGTGTTCGACCACGACCACAAAGATTTCCATCCAGCGTAATTTATTCATGATGACTAACTTTAAGTTTCGAATAATTAAATTTTTCGACCATTTATTCGGGGAATGCAATCTATCAGTATGCAATCAGGTTAACTGTAATGGAGCGGAAAAATGAGAGTGATGATAGTAGGAGCCAGCGGCACAGTGGGACGCGCCATTGTTGAAAACCTGGCGCAGGATCATGAAATTCTCTGTGTCGGGAAAACGCGGGGCGATCTGCAAGTAGAGCTGACGGATGAGGCCAGCGTGAGAGACCTTTTTGCCCAAAGCGGCAAGGTAGATGCGGTGATTTCAGCAACCGGTAGCGTACATTTTGGCCCGTTACATGAAATGACCAGCGAGCAGTTCAACCTCGGGTTGCAGGATAAACTGATGGGCCAGGTACGGCTGGTGCTGACTGGCCAGCACTACCTTACCCCCGGCGGCTCATTTACCCTGACGACAGGGATCCTGACCCGGCATCCGATCCGCACTGGTGTAAACGCTACGACGGTGAATGCCGCACTGGAAGGCTTTGTACTGGCGGCAGCAAACGAATTGCAGGGATTGCGTATCAATGCTGTCAGTCCGACAGTACTGACCGAGGCGCTGGATAAATATGGGCCTTTCTTCCCCGGTTTTGAAAGCGCCTCAGCGAGTCGCGTGGCGCTGGCCTATCGCCGCAGTCTGGAAGGTATTGAAACCGGCAAGGTATATCGCGTCTGGTAAGAAAAAACGCACTGAATGCGCAGTGCGTTTACGTTGTTTTCAGGCATCAGAACACGCCATCACGCCTCTCCCGGTGGCCTGATGGTGGCCATAAAAGGAGCTTTAAATGAGGCGATGCAGGACCTCACCCACCGCATTAAACAAATGATCCAGTTCGGCTGGCGGGGTGGTAAACATCGGGCCAAACTGTAGGGTATCCCCACCAAAACGCACATAAAAACCTGCTTTCCACAATGCCATACCAGCGTCAAATGGCCGCACAGTGGCATCACCACCACGCGGGGCCAGTTGAATGGCGCCCACCAGGCCACAGTTGCGGATATCCAGCACATGAGGACAGTTGCGCAGCGCGTGCAGTTTATCTTCAAAGTGAGGCGCCAGCTCCGCGGACTGTTCAATCAGGGATTCATTCTCCAGTAATGACAGCGTGGCCAGTCCGGCAGCACAGGCCACCGGATGAGCGGAGTAGGTATAGCCGTGTGCGAACTCTACGGCATGCTGCGGTAGTGACTGCATCATAAAGGTGTTATAGATTTCATCACTGGCAACCACACCGCCGAGCGGAATGGCCCCGTTAGTTACCTGCTTGGCGAAATTCAGTATATCGGGTGTGACGCCAAAATATTCTGCGCCGCTCCAGCGTCCCAGGCGGCCAAAGCCGGTAATGACTTCATCGAAAATCAACAGGATGTTGTGCTGTGTACAGAGTTCACGCAGACGCTGCAAATAGCCCTGGGGCGGAATGATTGCCCCGGCAGAACCGGAAAGGGGTTCAACGATCAGCGCAGCGATATTGGACGCATCATGCAGTTCGATCAGTCTGAGCATTTCATCGGCCAGCGCCACGCCCCCTGTTTCCGCCATTCCGGCGGTAAACGCCATGTCGGGTTGCAGCGTATGAGGAATATGATCAACGTCCATCAACTGGCCGAACATTTTACGGTTGCCGCCAATACCACCGAGACTGGTGCCAGCAATATTAACTCCATGATAGCCCCGGGAGCGGCCAATAAGTCGGGTTTTTGTGGGCTGTCCTTTGATACGCCAGTAGGCACGCGCCATTTTCACCGCTGTATCTGTGGCTTCTGAGCCTGAGCCAGTGAAAAAAACATGGTTGAGATCGCCAGGCATCAACTGAGCGATTTTATCGGCCAGCTGGAAAGAGAGGGGATGGCCGAACTGGAAACCCGGCGAGTAGTCCAGAGTGCCCAGCTGCTGCCCTACGGCATACTGAATTTCTGTTCGGGTATGGCCAGCGCCGCAGGTCCACAGCCCTGACAGACTGTCAAATATCCGTCGCCCTTTATCGTCGGTCAGCCAGCGGCCTTGCGCAGCGACAATAAAACGCGGGTCATGCTGAAAATTACGGTTAGCGCTGAAAGGCATCCAGTGCGATTTCAAATTCAGTGAGGCGGTATTAACAGTGTCAGACATGGGATTTCCTCCGGACGGGTGTAGGAAGAGTTTGCATCCAACTGTTGATGAAGTTAAACGCCGGTAAACACAACGTCAGCGATAACATTTCTCCCCTTGAGAAAAAACAAAAGGTTGGCTCAGGGCACGAACCCTGAACTCAGATTAATGCGCATCTTAATAATGGCAAGCCAATGCCCAATGCCGTCACTTCTCCGGAACAGCAGGTTGGCAGATATTTTGCGATCTGCCTGTGAGCCTTATAAAAATATGCCAGTCATACAACGGGTATAAATTGTGATGGCTGAAAAGCATATTGCCACAGCGAGTAAAGATCAGGTGACAGTCTGCTTATCGTTGCGTGAGACACATCATCAGTCAGTGTAGCCGCCGTGTCCCGATCTTCTGACAAGCGGATGCAATCGCCGTGCTACAGGTCAATCATCGCTATCAGCAGTACTGATTACGAGCCTTAAAGAAGATAAGGGTAGCGCCATGACAGCCCTACCCTTATTTTGGATTTTTTCGACAATGAGGGTTATTTGCGCCTTTTACGGCTCGTCTGAGATACCCGACGATAGCGTTGTCATAATACTCAGCCTTTCATTAAAGCTTATTTTATACACCACCGGTAGGCTGATGATTTACATCTTTCCTGATCTTTTCAGCCAGTATAATTTGCGTCAGAGAGACAATAACAGAAAAGATGACAATATACTCAATTGAGGTCAGTAAGACATCTGTCATGCCATATAAAAGCGTAGACAGGGCTGCAATAGTAACCGGGTTGAAGAAAGCGTATTTCCTCGCCGCATCGACAATATGAACCCAAAAGAAAAACAACAAGATCACTACGCCACCCACGCCAAAAATAGAGGCATACTGAATAAATTCATTATGAAGATGAACATTCAGGAAAGTAATAGCATAAGAATTTGAGTTCCCATGTTCTTTAAGCCAGGAAACAATGAATGCGTTGCGTTGCTCCTGTGTCTGACCGAAAGGCGCATTTTCAAAGGCCAGAATACCTGAACTCCACATCGTGAAGCGTGAGCCTAAAGAGGTATGGTCATTATTTTTTTGGTAACTCTCAAATTCATTTACTGTAAGTTCCACGCGTTTTTCTATGGTTTTGTAAGAAAGACCCAGACAAATGGTCAGCGCTATGGCAATTCCGGCAATAACTTTAAAATTGCGTGAAAGAAAAAACAAGCGCAACGTCAATACAGCTAACAGAAGCGTATGAATAGCCATAGCCGCACGCGTCTGTGTCAGAAAAATAACGTACAACGACAGGGGGGCCATTATAAGAAAAAGCACTCTGTAAAAACGCTGATGGGACAAATTCACGACGAGTGTCAGTAGCGCCAGCGTGAATGCAGAGTAAGCATAGGCGGTCATCGTTGCACGATTAATACCAAGCACAATACGTTCTGTAGACGTAGCGCCCTGGATAAACGCATAGACACCGCTGCTGATAAAGGCCGCTCCCATTGATGCCAACGCCAGCTTGCGCAATGTTGACCTCGAAAAATAGTTAGCCTGCAAAATGCACAACAAGTAACTCAGGGTTAAAAAGGCGAGTATCATGCGCTTACCAGCAGTAAACAGCATTTCATGCTTAACGGTGGTATGCATTTGAGCATAAACCGACCAACCCAGATAAACACAGCCAAGCAGGAGAAAAGCCAGAGGAATTTTGCTACTCTGCAGATAACTTTTATAGTTCCTGAATTCCAGTAACAGACCTACAATTGAGATGTAGCTGAACCAGTAAAAAATCACACGGGCCGTTTTTTCGTGAACAAAAGCAGCAGGAAGAATACAAAAAGCGGTCGCAAGGGCCAGAAATGCCAGCGCCTTTCTGGTAGTGACATTACCGGGAAGTGAAATCAACATTAATATTGTCTCTGTTCAATTTTAACAAATTTCCTGACAAATAAGCGCCAGTGTGCGTTCTTAATTTTAACCAGTAAAGGACGATTTTTCCTTATGATTTTTATCATCTGCGAACGTTTTTTTTCCACATGTTTTCGCTTCGCCAGCTCGTCTTCACTTACCCAAATTGTTGAGATTTCGCTCAACTCCGAATGCAAACCAACCGGAGGAACGACTGCTTTAATATTAACGACGCCATATTCACGTATAAATGTCCAGCGATCGGCCTCAAGCCAGACAGGAAACAAAAACTCCGCCAGTTTAGCTGCAGCAGCCAGGTTTATAATATAAGCATGAGTAAAAACAGCTTCAGTAACCTTCACAACCTTCAGGCTTTTATTAATCTCAGCACAAGGTTTCGCAATATGTTTATTGACTTCGCTCAGTAACATTACCTCAGGTCGGTCGCTTCTATAATTAGTGTACCAGCTCAGAACCTCAGGTAAGTTTTCAGTAAGCTTAACATCATCCTCCAGAATTAAAGCAGTATCAATACGCTCAGAAACCATTTTCTTATAGATATAATAATGGCTTAGAGCGCATCCTATCTCACCCCTTGTCATACCCGATGAATAAACAGGATGAATTAATTCCTTCAACGCTTCAGGAGATAAAATTCGGCCGTCAATTGCAGGTACTATCTCAGCCTCAATATTAAGATAGCGGCACTGGTGAAGAATGTTTTCACGACGAGAAATGTCTTTTTCAAGATTTACAATAAAAGTTTTCAATTAAAATCCTGTACAGCAGCAATACTGACCATATAAAAATCACAAATAAAAAAGTAGGTGAGATAAATTCATTTATATCCGGGCTATAATATATCCTACAGGTAGCCGAATGAAAATAAATTTTTCGTTCTTATGAGAATAAGCGAGGCGAAGGCCTCCGACCTGCAATCCCTGGTTTCGCTCAATGCTGGCAACATCGTCACTGCCTTTTCCTTTCGCCGAAACGCCAGACAGAGGTAAGCGCCAGAGTAAATTGATGCCAGAAGGAGCCAGCTTCAGGGCCCATTGAACAATACAGGTCTGCTTTTCTTTTTTGTCAGCCTAAGCGCCTGGGTTTGCAGCTACACCTTTAACGCATACCTGCTCCGCACTCATCAGAATAGCAGAACGCCATGCTGAGATGAGTTATCCACAGAAAATGGGGATAGCCTGTGCATGAATAAGTATAAATACATAGATCTCGCGGATGATGCCGCTTTCTCAGCCACCGCAAGAGCCTGTACAGTCGAACCTTCAGTCAGAAAGAGGGACGTCATTCCACCTCCGGGAAGTGAGAATATTAAAAATATAAAAATCAATAGGTTAATAAAATATCAGAAAAATAATAAAAAATAGCTTGCTATCTAATTGCGCGATATCTATATTCATCCCCATCAGGACAACACAGGGCATGTCGCCCACCCATTTAAATAGCACACTATATTATAGCCAACAACATTAAGAGCATAACATCATGAACATGAAGAAAACTATCCTGGCCGCTATTCTGGCAACCGTCTCTGCAGGCAGCATTGCCGCTCAGCCACAGGCTGATCACCGTGTGCAGGCGTTCCTGAATGCCCTGAACGGCAGCGGCGGCACACCGATTGAGCAGCTCTCACCACAGGCAGCCCGCCAGGTACTGATTGATGCCCAGAAAGGCGCGGCGATGCCCGCTGCGGACGTCACGGAAAAAACCATTCAGGTTAACGGTAAGTCGATTCGTCTGAACATCGTGAAACCGAAAGGCGCTACCGGCACCCTGCCCGTCTTCATGTTCTTCCACGGCGGCGGCTGGATCCTCGGGGATTTCCAGACTCATGAGCGTCTGGTGCGCGATCTGGTGGTCGGCTCCGGTGCGGCAGCGGTCTTTGTGAACTACACCCCATCCCCGGAAGCGCATTTCCCGGTAGCGATAAATGAAGCCTATGCCGCTACCCGCTGGGTCGCTGAGCACGGTAAGGAAATTGGTGTGGACGGCTCCCGTCTGGCTCTGGCCGGGAACAGCGTCGGCGGAAACATGGTGGCTGCCGTAGCCCTGCAGGCGAAGCAACAGAAAACTCCGGCTATCCGCTATGAAGTGATGCTCTGGCCGGTGACCGATGCGAACTTTGATAACGGTTCTTACAACCAGTTTGAGAACGGCTATTTCCTCAGCCGCAACATGATGAAGTGGTTCTGGGATGCGTACACCACCAAAGAGAGCGAGCGTAACAACATCCTGGCTTCCCCGCTGCGCGCTACCGCGGAGCAGCTGCAAGGTCTGCCGCCGACCCTAATCCAGACCGCCGAACTCGATGTGCTACGTGATGAGGGCGAAGCCTTCGGTCGCAAACTGGACGCCGCTGGCGTGGATGTCACGGTCACTCGCTACAACGGGCTGATTCATGATTACGGTCTGCTGAATGCTCTGAGCAGCGTGCCGGCCGTGCGTACCGCGCTGCAGCAGGCATCAGAAGGCCTTAAGTCCCATCTTAAATAACAGAACAGCAAAGCCGGGCCCTGTATACCGGGACATACGGCCTGAAACCCTGACAGATAACTGAACAGAACAGTAAGGAACAGATTATGAAAAACGTAAAAATCATCGCCGCCGCCCTTGCCCTCATCGCTACTGGCAGTTTTGCCCAAAGTATCAGCGTCACCGCCGCCACCCTGAGCGACGCGGAAGCGAAAATCGCCCGGGAGGCGCAGGCCGCCGGGGCATCCTACCAGATCACCGAAGCCTTTAACGATAACCGGGTCCATATGACGGCGCAGTTACAGAAATAATGCGGAAGGTAAAGCCGGAGCAGACATCATACCGCCGCACATTTTATGTCGCATTCAGGGGGTATGCTGCCTGTTCCGGCACGTTAACTGCAACCCGATCGGCCAGGTAAACCAACCAGCAACGCATACCAACAGAAGGAAGCAACATCATGAACTTTATTACCACTAACGACGGCACTGAAATTTTCTACAAAGACTGGGGTTCAAAAGAAGCACAGCCTGTTATGTTTCACCACGGCTGGCCGCTCTCATCTGATGACTGGGATGCACAAATGCTTTTCTTCATCTCGAAAGGTTATCGCGTTATTGCCCATGATCGCCGTGGCCATGGCCGCTCAGCGCAGGTTTCTGAAGGTCACGACATGGATCATTACGCAGCCGATGTCTTCGCCGTAGTGGAAGCACTCGATTTGAAAAATGTTATCCATATTGGCCACTCAACAGGTGGCGGCGAGGTGGCTCGCTACGTGGCGAGGTATGGTCAGCCTTCTGGCAGAGCCGCCAAAGCTGTATTGGTTTCTGCTGTCCCGCCGCTGATGGTGAAAACCGAAACGAATCCGGAAGGCCTGCCGCTGGAGGTGTTTGATGGTTTTCGCGCTGCTCTGGCGGCAAATCGCGCCCAGTTCTTCCGTGATGTTCCTGCCGGTCCGTTCTACGGCTTTAACAGAGAGGGCGCGGTTGCTCAGGAAGGCGTGATTCAGAACTGGTGGCGCCAGGGCATGATGGGCAGCGCAAAAGCGCACTACGAGGGGATCAAGGCATTCTCAGAAACTGACCAGACGGAAGATTTAAAGGCTATTGATATCCCTGTTCTGGTATTGCACGGCGATGACGATCAGATCGTCCCCATTGCCGACTCGGCGCTGAAATCGGCCAGCCTGTTGAAGAATGGCTCACTCAAAGTCTATCCTGGCTACTCGCACGGTATGCTGACAATTAATGCCAATGTGCTGAATGCCGATCTGCTGGCCTTTATTGAATCATAAGGACGCGGCCAGCCAGAACAGGATAATGTGTGGCGCACAGAAAATACCTGAACCAGAGCCCCTTTCGGATAAAGAGGGCTCTGTTGCCTTGTCCGGGCAGGCTACTGCCTCTTTTGCACCACCCAGCCAGCTACTCTGCCGTTCCTTCAGCCTTCATCTTATCAATGACAGCTTTGATGGCCGCATCCAGCTCAGCCTGATAAGTGGCCGGAATGCGGGAAAACTCATAGGCCACCAGACGTTTTTCCGCGTCGATTTTTTTACGGGCGAATTGTTTGTTATCGCTGAAGTGGCAAAGCTTTTCAGTGACTGCTTTTTTTACCGGCTTCGCTGGCTTGAGGCTGTTGCTGGCCGCCCGGAAAAAATTCATGATCTTCGTTTTGGTGAGAGGATCGTCTGCCTCAGTCAGAGTTTCTTTGCCGATACGTTCGCGCACGCTGGCGACAATCTCGTTGAGATCGACGTTCCTTGCGTTAGCGTTATCGGCTATCTCAAGTAATAACTGATAATCTGTTATCGCAAGATCGCTTACCGAAGGAAACACGGAAATCATCGCATCAGGCACCGCTGCTGCCTGAAAGGCGCGGGTGATCTTTGCGGCAGAAATACCTTCAGCTTTAGCAATTTCGGTCTGGCTCATGCCATTGGCATACATCAGCTCAAGGCGTTTACCCAGTTCGCGAAGCGTATGCTCTTTGGCCGTCTGAATATCGACTGCCAGCTGACGGGCATCGGCCAGGTCAATATTTTCTCTGGTCACCAGCACTTCAAAAGGAGTGCCATTATAGAGGCAGGCTGCACGCCGGCGGGAACCATCCAGAATTTCAATCCGTCCATTCACTTCCCGGCCAATTGCCGGAAAAAATTGCTGTAATTTGATGGTACGGGAAATATCGCCAACGGATTCAGGCGTAAGTAATGACTGATCGCGGCCATTGACGGAGGAGTTGATGTAGGTCTGCGTTTCAATGTCATCATGTAAGATTTTTGTCAGGATAAAACGTGCTTCTTTACCTGACTTCAGGACAAAAACGCGCGCGCCTTCACTCTCACTGAGCATTTTGGAGAAGTTAGAATTACCCAGGGTACGGCCCATTTTTTTCATGACTTTGCTCATTTAATACCCCTTATAAACTCAATCCTTTTAAATACCGCCTGAGTGAAACGTTCAGCCTCGCGTTTAGCATTCTTGAGCGCTTCGGCGCTCCCCGGATAAGATTGCGGATCGGCGCTGACAATGGTATCGAAGGTTTCCCCGCAGCGTTCAAAACCATCGAGACGTGGCAGCACGGCATCAAGAATGTAAGAGGTAAAGACATCACGAGCCAGCCCATGGGTCATTTCATGGTCACGCTTGGTGGTCATTTTCGACATAAAGCCGATATTGCCTTTGATACGCGGATTTATCCCCTCCTCCTCCAGCTGCTCAAGCATTTCTGGCAACCGGGTCAGGTATTTCAGCGTTGAATGAAAATCGACCTGTGCCGGTGGTGTGGGGGTCAGCAGCAAGTCGCTGGCAGCAATGGCATTCAACATAAAAGCATCAAGGTGGGGACCGGTATCGATAAAGATGAAATCATAATCGTTGCCTACACGATCAATAATATTGCGGCGCAGGACGTCGGAAGGCAGCACGCCGGGCAAGTGTTCACGAACGAGCTCATTCCACTGACTGGCAACAAAACCATCATCAATGGAGGCCGGAATAATATCTACGCCCGGTATAATGGTTGGCTGGATAATCTCGTTATGCAACTGCTCAGCATCCAGATCGTTCAGCATTGCCTGTGCGGCAGTTTCCATAATGGAACCGATACTGTTGCTGTGGTTCAGAAACATAGTGCTGGATGCCTGAGGATCGAGATCAATCACCAGGTTACGCAGATCATATTGCAGCAAATCAGGATGAACCCGCAGGCCATGTGCCAGGGTGACGGTGCTGACGGTTTTGGATACCCCGCCTTTAAGATTGACCACAAAGATGACGAAAGGGCCTTCCCCCTTGTGCAAATCGCGATACTTTGGCACCTTTCGGTGGGCATAGATATCCACCACGTCCTGAACGGTAAGCGCGTAATGTTTCGTATTCCCGGCATCTTTTTTGCCAAACTGATGGCCCTTTGCTTCCATCTCTTCAATCGCCTGCTCGACTGCACGACGACTGAGTTTTGGCATATTGGCCACGGAGTTGCGGGTGAAGGTTTGATAGTAACGGTCGAGACCAAACTCATGACGTTTATCGATAATGTCATCGCTCATGCTGCGTAACATGGCATTCGCCCTGCGGGCAGTTTCATCTACACCACCATAGTTACTTCTCATTCCGTTACTCCCTCCGGCAAATTTTTCTCCAGTGTACACATCGTTTTGCTGTGTGCAACATTTTTCGTTTTTCAATAAAAAGTTGTACAGAGAAAAAATACTTTTAACGGTAGGGCGTTACGCAGATTACTCATTCAATATAGTGAAAGGGAGTAAAAATGAGAGCGTAATCACGTTGAGATCAGCGGAAACTGTAAACGGTTGACAAAAGAACAGACGGGCGGTGAGAACAGTCTGAGCTGAAAGTTATCGGTCATATGCTGTTTTGTCAGATCTTACCTGAAAGGTTATCAGTCATATGCTGATAGTGAGTATTCGCCAGCAACGGAAAGGCATCATGACGCTCTCAGGTCTTTCTTTACGACACAAGGTTATCGGTTATATGCAAATGGTTTCCAGTTGTATGCCTGAACATCCGCAGAACGTTACCAGAATGGTGTTCAGAACAAGGTAACACAAAGCATAAAGGTTATCAGTCATACGCTAAAGTTATTAGTAAGATGCCTGGTCATCCAGAATTTTCATAGAAAAAATCTTATTATTCATTGGATTAAATCCTTAAGTGTTCAGTGGCGGGTTCACATTGCAGGAAACAGCGTCGGCAGAAGGTTATCAGTCATATGCTACCCGGTTGCCAGCCATATCCGTCGGCTGTGCATCCGGGCGGAAATTCTAAATTTGTTTCATCTGCTTAGCGCTGAAAAGACACGATCAATTAACCAATAATATCAATATGTTACCGTAAATTCCGGTAAAAAAGGGGCTTCACTTCCGCGTAAAGGTTTCCAGTCGTATGCTGAATCAGCCAGCAATTCAGATGCTGAGCCACGATATAGTTATCAGTCATATGCAAATCGGAAGATAAACGGGATAAAAGTTATCAGTCGTATGCTAAAAAGCGCTGATAAAACACAACACACTGGCTGATGAAAGGGAGAATCGCTCTCACAGAACGATCCCCCATCACCTAACAGTTTGAATTTAAACTCTAAAAATGAATGGTTACTACTCGTATGCGCTAACCGACAGCAGAAGAGAGGGCCCTATCTGGCGTCCAGGCTGATCAGTATTTTCGCAATCTCTTCTTCGGTAAAGCCGGAGTCTTTAAGTTTACTGATCTTAGCAATCATCTGTTCATCAACCACTTGTGGTTCAGACGTCTCATCATTTGTGAACGCGAGGGTCTTATCCGGCACCAGGCTGGGGTTTCTTTTCGTGATATTGAAATAAACCGAACGGCCTCGTTTGAATTCACTATACTCCAGATAATTGATTTCTTTCAGTTCTGACAATGCCTTACGTACGATATGATTCTGGTAAGCGATGCGGGACTTCAGTCTGAGGCGTTCACGTAAACGCTTCATAGAAACCGGAGCCGGGTTTTTGGGCAGGCTTTCGATAAAAGTATAGAGCGCCTGGGCAGATTCTTTCCGGGGCAGGTGATCGATGGCTTTCAGTCGAAGGTACACTTTATAATCCATCTGGTAAAGATCAGCCAGTCTCGGGTCTCCCTCGATCTCTACCTCATTTTTAGTCAGGCTATAGTGAGCGCTGTTCACCAGCCCGGTCGTCAGTGAACCGGTATCATTACAGAATTGTATCGTTACTCCGCGCAAACGCATGAGAGATTCATCAATGCGTTTCTTCATATCCTTGTTAGAACGCTTTGAATCAAAACCACAATTTTGCAGGAATTTCGTGAACGGCAGTTTCAGCTTGCCGATAAAAGTGCCATTGTCGTAGATGGAACGTATGATACCAAGCCAGACCCTGAAGTCTGTAGCCATGTCGAGACGTTCAGAACGGATAGAAATGTCTTTGTATCCTTCTCTCTTCACCACCTCGAGGTGATAAAGATCCTCCGTCGCATCGACGGTAGACTTCACGGTGTTTACCGAGTTTTTTGACTTCGCATGAGCGGTGTTGGGAACAAAGAGGCCAAGCCGCATCAATGCGACCGGTTGTACCGTTGCATTAGCCGTGGGATTCAGGTGGATAAGTTCACCCGTTTTTTTGTTCACTTCCTCAGTCATACTGTCTAAGTTATTGACTTTCTTAGCCATAAACAAGGTTCGCTTATCAACAGGTAAATTTGGCTCTGCATATAACCGATAACCTTATCAGCATATAAGTGGAAATCAAAGCGCATCTGACTGATAACGTTAAGCATATGACTGAAAACCTTTGAGCATATGAGAAAAAACTTTCTGCATACGACTGATAACCACGATCAGCCTTTAAGCCAGATGTAGCAAGGCCTGCGGGGACGCGGGGATCTTTTGGGTTTTTTATGGATCTCTATAGGATCGTATTAAGATCTTACTACTGGATCTATCCTGTGAAAAATGTGGAAAACTCAAAAATTTAACGCAACACTAGCCGCACTCTTCAGGCGCATCCTGAGTAAGCCTCTGTGGTTCTTCTTTCTGCATGAAAATGTCAGTTTTGATGACCAAATCATCAAATCCCGAGAGAACCTGTTTGCTACACATAAGGCCGCTACGAACTTATGAAACTTCCAGCCTGCCTGTTTACCTGAAGGGCATACAGACCAGTGAAAACGAAATAGCATGCTGCATTACCCTTTTTATTGTATAGCCAATCCATGCCGAGTCCTGAGTTACCGCTCAGTTATACACAAAATTACCCGTGGTAATTTCATATTTAACTTATTGATTTATAAGAATAAATTTAAATAATTTCAGATTGAAATTCCCATAATTTCCCCTTGAAAGAACCCAGCTGAAACTGAATCACCAACAATCAAACAGAGGAAAACAGAAATTGGTGTTTGCTGACGATGAATCATCAGACAGCAAAAATGCCCTGCTCTCTTCAGTAAAAGTACGTAGACAGAAGGTGAAAAGCGCAAAAATTTCCCAAAGAACTTTCATGTTTAAATGCATGTTTTACAAAAATTTTTCATCATAATTTCAGGCTGAAATTCCCGTTGACCACATTGGGCCATAACCTTTCGTTTCTCTGCCAGTTCTCATCCTGAAAGCAGGTTTAACAGGAGAAGGACTGGCAAACTGGAGAACATAACGCCGGTGCAGTCATTAATAAGACCCAGGAAATAGGGAACTGAACAAACATCATTAACACTCAATCCTGTACATGAAAATCAGAAATACAGAATGCTTATGATCTCAACAATAGCCAAAAAAAGGTTTCCTCTGCCCCCAGACATCAGCAAACCGGAAATACGAGAAGGACACAGTTACGATGCGCAACTTGCCGAAGACTTCCCTGATTTACGTTGCCAGCTGGAGCATGCCAGTCCAGTTCGGCGAAAGCATGATGAAAAGGCCAGAGACAGTGTGAACTGGCTACCGCTAAGTGAGTTACCCGACCGACTGAAGACTGTTACGAAAAGAGCCCTACCTTTCGACGGTTATTTAATTACGCCGACAAAAATATCTTATGCGATGTTGAAAAGCATCTTACCTTAGGCCCGCCGACTCGAGGGTTTGAAGCTGAAAGGTTCCTGCCCTTACCGCGATTAAAAGACAGTAATCACACTCCCCGCACCTACAAAACAGAACAGGGTCTACAAGACGTTGATGCAGACAGTGCGATGCTGGATGTATTACTGCCAAAAACAACCGGGCTTAAAGCAACTGAATCCGGTCATCCCCGTGGTGCTGTCATTGAATATACCAACATTATCCTGAAAGAGATGGGTAACGACTCTCCGGCACGTATCGCTGCTCATGCTCATCGTCAGCCTGCAACAGACCAGCCTCCGTTAGCCGCCTTGCAGCAACTGAAGACGCAATACAGCGCATCGCTGTATGAAGGTCCAGAAAGCGCCCTGATAAGGTGGGCGATGGAAACATTTAAACATCAGACGAACGAGTATCTGTCGCTACTCCCACCACCTGAAGGCTTTATAAGAAATCCAACAAACCGGGATGCGCTGTCTGAAAGGAAAAAGGCGATCCATCTTTACAGTTCAACACTGACATCACTGATCAGAAAAGTGAAGCCGGATGATTCCACGCTGACTATTCTGCAAAAAATCGCTGCGCGGAATCAGACTGATAGAACCTTCAGCTACGCGATCAACAAATCTTATCGCCCTTTGGAAATGATAATGCATCGTAAAGGAGACTGTGTCTCATTTTGCCATCTTATAAAATGCTGGCGGAAGCTTGTGGACGCAATGAAATCACCACTGTTGATATAGATAAGCCTTTTGCATTCACGGTCGATGAAAATGTTGACATACCGGGGAGCCAGCCAGGTGAGGAAATGCGCTTTGCTCGTCACACGATTCTCTGTATCGCAAACGTGGAGGGACAGAAACATTATTTCGACCCGGTAGTCGGTAAAGCAGTCAATCCCGAACATTACGGAAAATCACTTGCGGACTATCTCCTCTGACAACTCTATGTCAGCAGAAACGGGAACGACAGTCGCCCGTTTCTGCTGAGCGATACATACCAGTTAATCCCGCTTCGTAATTGCGATGACCTGATGCAATAGATGGGAGAATGCCAGCGTCTGCACAGGGCACAGATGAAGAATCGCAATATTCATCGCTGCTGATGGAACCGTTCTTCATATCGCGCCACTTAAAAAGCGATGAGCAAGAGCAGGAGCCTTGTTGATGAAGACCAGACTTACACTGTTACTCCTTTTAATCCCTTTTTCTCAGCCTCAGGCTTACTGTTTCGAGCAGGCTGGTAAAGCGTTTCACATCTCCCCTGGCCTGTTGAAGTCCATTGCTATTCAGGAATCAGGCCTGAAGTACAACGCGATCAACACAGCAAATCGCAATCGTACAGAAGATATCTGCATGATGCAGATTAACAGCGTGCACTATTCCCGTTTGAAAAAACTGGGCGTGACGCGTGAACGTCTGTTAAAGGAGCCGTGTCTCTGTGTATACACCGGCGCCTGGGTGCTGAGTGGGTTGTTCAAGCGTTATGGCAAAAGCTGGGATACCGTAGGAATGTATAACGCCGGGCCGGCGGCATCGCGCAAAGCGCTGCGGCAGAAATATGCGAACAAGGTCAAGAATATTTACGAAGGTATGGACGCACCCGTTCCTCTGGCTGGTATCAGCGGAATGACGCCCTGAAGAGCATTTTCCATGAGGCGTTGACCGGGTTCCATTCTGCGCCCGGTCAGCGCTCCTGATATTCGATAATATCCTCATCCTGACCTTCTTCCAGCTCACGCAGCAGGCGATAAATTTGAGCGACAGCTTTCAGCGTCTCACGGGAAACAAATCCGCCTTCCTCAACATCGCGCCAGAGAGTACGGGTAAGCCATATATAGCGAACGACCGGCACCTCCTGCGCTTTTGCCAGAGAGATAATCTCCTGAGCATCTTCTTCCTGAGCCTTAAAGATCACTTTAGGCAGTGGCGTCTCCTGGGGGTCATAGAACAGACCGATAGCGAAGTGGGTAGGGTTGACCAGCACCACATCTGCCTTCGCAACCTCTTCAGGCCGTCGTTTTTTGATGGGTTCATTGACAATCTCCATCGCAACCTGTTTACGATGGTTTTTGGCGTGGGGATCCCCTTCGCTCTGTTTGTATTCGTTGCGAATATCGTCATGACTCATCCGATTTTGTTTCAGCCAGAAGAAACGCTGAATACCGAAATCAAGCAGGCTGAACAGCAACATTGCGCCAAATAACAGGCGACTCAGAATATGCAGAAGGGTAAGACTTCCCTGCCAGAATCCTTCCAGTGACCCTGTAGCCAGTTGTGATATTTCATTCAGATGGGGTTTTATCTGCATCCAGAACAGACAACCCAGCACTGCAGCCTTCACCACGCTTTGCAGGAGTTGCACAATCTGCCGCACAGAGAAAATTTCTTTAAATTTATTCAGCGGGTTCAGGGCGGTAAATTTGGGCTTTGCCGCTTCTGGCGCAAAAAGCACACCAAACTGAAGCCAGCCACCGGCGATACGCAGCAGGATCACGCTCATCAACGTTATGGCCAGAACAGGAAGCGCAACCTGAGCGGCAGCACCGGCGACGCTTTTAATCGCTGCGGGAAAATCCTGCTGGATGCTTACGACGGGCAGTGCAACGATGTCGGTCAGCCGGGCCATAGTGCTTTGCGCCATGGCAAAAATAATTTCTGTCAGTCCCACTCCGATAAGCAATTTTGTCAGATCCTGGCTCTGGCTAATCTGCCCTTTTTTACGAGACTCTTTCAGCTTCTGGGGTGTGGCCTTCTCTGTTTTTTCTCCACTCATGGCGATTCCCCGTAAGTCATCACGGGCTGCAGCACAGGTATTAAATCGCGCAGGGCAATCAGCTGCCCCTCAGCCAGCCAGTCGAGCATGGGTAAATAAAGGATTAAAAACAGTATACCGGCCAGGCATTTCAGCGGTGGTGTCAGCGACGAAGCCTGGAGTTGTTGACTGTACAGACTGATAATGCCGATCAGAAAATCAATAAACAGCAGCACCAGCACCAGCGGGCCGGCAAACAGCACAATATTACTGAACATGTTGCCAATCAGCTTAAGCAGCTGGGCATAGCCCTGTTCGGTTAACGGTGGAAACCATTTGCCCACGGGCCACAGGGTATAACTGTCCCAGAGCACCTGGGTAATCAACTTCAGGCCGAAGCTCAGGATCATCAACAGCATAAACCACTGCAGTAACAGATGACCCAGCGGAGTAGCATCAGGTCCCAGCGTAGGGTTAATCTGTCCACCCACCAGTGCACCGCGCTGGTTATCAAATAACGCCCCCACAGATTCGAACAGCCAGAACGGCATAGCCAGCAGCAGGCCCACCAGCAGACCAATCATTACCTCTTTCAGAAGCAGGGCAACCAGCAGTGTGCCGTGCGTCATGACCGGCTCCAGCTGCGTTGCAATGTGCGGCGTGACAAACAGCCCCATGGAAATAATCACGATGGTACGGATCATGCCTTTGAGCATTGTGAAGCTGAACACCGGCGTCAGTAACAGGCAGGGAAAGATGCGGGCGATACCCATACCCAGCGCCAGGATATGATGAAACAGACTGTCTAACAGAGACTGAGCCATGTTTATCCCTGGCTGGCGATCATGGTAAAGGCGGAATTGACCAGCGCCAGCAGCTCGACACCAATCCAGCGTCCGCTTATTGCCAGTGCGCTGCCTACCGCAATCAGCTTAATGGCGAAAGGCAGCGTTTGATCCTGCAACTGCATGACGGCCTGAATCAGCGAGACAATAATTCCCACCAGCACGGCCGTCAGCAGAGGCGGCGCAGAGAGCATCACGACTAACAACATGCCCTGTTTAAACAAATGGATAATTTCCATCTTTCCTCCGGTCAGGCATAGCTGTAAAACAGCCCATCAAGCAAACGCACCCAGCCATCGGCCAGCACAAACAGCAGGATCTTTAACGGCAGCGAGATGGTCATCGGCGAGACCATCTGCATCCCCAGCGCCAGCAGGACGTTAGAGACAATCAAATCGACGACGATAAAAGGAATGAAAATCAGAAAGCCGATTTTAAATCCGGCTTCCAGCTCCGACAGAACAAAGGCCGGGATCAGCAATAACCAGTTATCCCGATCGGCAATGGCCTCTTCTGCCATTTTTTTCGGCCACATGCGCAGGCTGTTTTCATGCAGATGCGTTTCAATATCCGGATTGGTATTCTTCTGCAGAAAGCCGGTAATGGGCTGCAGAACAAAACTCAGACTACTGCCGAGCTTCTCCGCACTCTCTGTTTCGATGGGGCGTTCCTGAACGCGGGAGTAAACGCCACTGAATACCGGGGCCATGATGAACAGCGTGGCAGCCAGCGCAATTGCATACAGGGCCATATTGGGCGGTACCTGTTGCACACCCAGCGCATTGCGCGTCAGGGTCAGCACCATGGCGATCTTGAGAAAGCTGGTGGTAATCATAAATGCCAGCGGCAGCAGTGACATGGCACCAATAAACAGGGCCAGCGTCAGAGGATTAAGCGTACCGATTTCACCCATCATTACTCTTCTTCCACAACTAAAGGCGCATGGCTTAACAGCGTGACCACTTCAAAGCCCAGCCGCCCTTCCACATCGACCAGTTCACCTTTTGCGACCGGGAAATTACCGTGACACAGCAGTGCCTCACCCGGAATGACATGTTCTACAGTCAGGGTACAGCCTGGCGCCAGCTGACGCAGTTCTCCCAGGGTCAGACGCAACGAACCGCAGCGAATGGACATCTCCAGCGGCAAATCCTGGAAGGCGCTGCCTGAAGCGGAGTTACCGTGCGCGCTGCTGTTGAACTCCCCGTCAGATAAGGGAGGCTGAGAATAGGACATAGGGGACTCCTTGTAATCGGAAAGGACAAAAGTTGTGGGCGCGCTATCCGGCTGTAACCGCCCCTGTATCAGCAGTGAGCCCAGGCGCAGCGCACCCGTGCCACAAGGCTGGAAATCGCTGGATGGAGGTAACAGCAGATCACCGGGCTGCAGGGCAGCGAGCCGGGCTGGCGTCAGGATGATATCCGCCACGCGCAGCGGGACAGTCAGCGGCAGCTCAGCCGGCAGCGGTTGCAGAACCGGTTGCCAGTCAGCCTGCGCAAACCAGTGCTGCAGTACAGCAGGCGTCAGAGCCAGCAGGCTGCTGTGTTGCTCTTCTTCCAGCGACACCCGGCAAACAAACAGCACCGTCTGCTCTTCCGGGAGCGGCTGGGTTGCAGCGCTGAGTGGTCCCCAGCAGGTTTGCAGCGTCGGGGGAAGCTGCTGATTGAGTAAACGCCAGTACCAGTCGGGCAGCTGAACGTCTGGCTGATGCAGGGGAGGGCACTCTGCCAGCAGATGCAGTAGCGGGTTAGGTGTTTGCAGCGCAAAGCTGCCTCCTGCGCACTGAAAGCCTGGCCAGCGGAGATCGTACCTGCCCCGGGCAGGAAGGAGAGTGATGACACCACAGCGTTCACCGTGCTGAAAGAACAGCTGTCGCCCCGTGCTGAACTGGTTTTGCAGCGCAACAGATTGCCGGGCACGCTGCGGCAGCCGTAAAGGTCTTCTCATGCCAGTGCCTGTTGCATAAAGCGTAGTAACACGGGTTTGCCCAGACGCTGCTCCAGCGAACGCCCGCAGAGCCACTGCGTACCTTTCACCAGCGGCCAGGCCTGCGGCGTAAAGGCGAGAGCAATATCCCAGCCGCCACCGGTCAGGGCATCCAGGGTAGCCTCTACCGGCCCGAGCTGTGGCAGCAACAACGTCATGGCGGCAGGCAGGGGACCTGCGTCCATTACCGACTGGGCCAGTTGAGGCTCCGCAGCATGCCATACCGGCGGTGTCGTCACTCCCTGCGGCTCTGCTACCGGTTCCTGGAGATCGGGCAGTTGGCTGGCGAGCAATAACGGCACCGGTGTAAGGATGGCCCCGTTTTCTGTCCCTGGCGATTGCCCCAGCAACGTCTCAAACAGGGCGCTGTCATTCTGGTTAGCCTCTCTGTTTTGTGTCTGTCTGGCGGCAGTAAACAGGCTGAGGGAGCCCGATGTCGGTGCAGTAACGGTTTCGCTGCGTGAACGCACGGGTGCAGCAGGGGGAGCATTTGGAGCTGGGTTCTTATGCACGGGCACTTTCATTTTCTTCTCCTTCTGCCACCTTTTTCATCTCGTGCAGTTTTTCCAGTGCTTTCTGCTGGAGCATCAGCTGATGAGCGGCGGCATCGAGCTGTCGTTGTAACTGCGTTTTTTCATCCAGTAACTGGTTCAGTCGCTGTTGTTGCATCAGGATGGCCTGAGCATCCTGACGCTCCTGATGAAGACAGGAACGAAGATCTTTTACAGAGGTTTGCGCCAGATTGTGCAGAGCCTCATAGCTTGCGCGATGGGCATCCTGCGCCTGCGTCAGCCGGACCTGCTGCTGCTCGATACGCTGCTGATGTTGCTTAAGCGTCCGCACCAGGCGTTGCTGTGCGCGTTCCAGACGCCCCAGGCGGCGCTGACGCAACGGAAGCAACGTGGCCGTGATCGCCAGTAGCGGCTGCGGCGCGGCGGGCATGCTGTCGTCAACCGGGCGAAACTTACGGTGCATGACGGCTCACCTCTGCCAGTGATTTCAGTGTCGATGCAAACTGTTCGGGCGCATGATTCCCCTGACGCAAAAACGCGTTGATCTTGTCTCTGACATTGACCGCGGCATCGGTCAATGCATCGTTCCCGGGCTCATATTCACCAAGGCGGATCAACATCTCTACCTGTTGCCATGCGGACATCAGCTGGCGGACACGGCGGGCATCCTGCTGATGCTCCGCGGTGGTCACGTTGCTCATGGTTCGGCTCAGGCTGGCGAGAACATCGATAGCCGGATAGTGACCCTGCTCCGCCAGTTTGCGTGACAGGACGATATGCCCGTCTATCAGGGAGCGGACTTCATCAGCAACAGGATCGTTCATGGAGTCGGCTTCGATAAGCACAGAATAGAGCGCTGTTATGGATCCCTGATTGGTTTTGCCTGCTCGCTCCAGCAGGCCGGGAAGCAGCGTATAGACGGAAGGGGGCAAACCCCCGCGCCCCGGTGGCTCCCCCAGCGCCAGGCCGATTTCGCGCTGGGCACGGGCAAAGCGTGTCAGGGAGTCGATAATGAGCAGTACGGACTTTCCCTTATTGCGGAATGCTTCTGCGATGGCGGTGGCGGTAAAGGCTGCACGGGCACGCTCCATACTGGTTCTGTCTGAGGTGGCACATACCATCACCGTACGCTGCCGCAGCTCACCCACCAGTTCATGGTCAAGGAATTCCCGCAATTCACGGCCACGCTCGCCAATCAGGCCAAACACGATCACATCACAGGGGGTATTACGCGCCAGTTCCGCCAGTAAGGTAGTTTTTCCGCATCCGGCCCCGGCAAACAGCCCTACGCGCTGACCCTGGCACAAGGTGATCAGCCCATCAATCGCTCTGATCCCGGTAGGCAACGGACTGTCGATGCGCGGACGATCCGTCGGACGAGGGGCTTCGTTCAGGACATTTTCTCCGCTAAATCCCTGATCGGCTTCTGCCAACGCGCTCAGGCTCTCCTCATCGATAGCGCGACCAAAGCCATCCAGCACACTGCCGGGCAGCGCATCTGTTACACGAATGCGATGTGGCACATAAAGCGGTTCTACCAGCGCCCCCTGGGCGATGCCGTCCAGCGATCCCAGCGCCGACAACAGCACATTGCTGGGATTAAAACCCACCACCTCTGCCAGGATGCTGCTGTTCGCGTTGCGATAAATACGGCACAAATCACCCATACGTGCTCCCGGCAACTGACTCTCCAGCAGGATGCCGCTGATGCCGGTAATACGGCCACGCATTTCCAGTGCATTTAAGCGTTCAAAGGCTTGCAGACGTCGGGTACGCCACTGAGCAGGAGTGAACATCGTCATTACCATTTCACCGTGACATTGCTGCGTCCGGCAAACTGCACCTGGCTGGGGGTAATGGCTACCAGGCGTAAGCCGTCTTCTTCATCACCGATAAACAGGCGCCGTCCGTTTTCGGTGACAATATTGGCCCGCGGGCCTGCGGTAATTTGCACAATGCGGAAGGGCAACCTGACTTTATCTTCAACCGTGTTATTATGCAGCGAAACCCCGATATCGTAGTCCTGGTGCAGCGTTTTCAGCAGACGTTCAAGCTGCTGGCGCTGTTGCTCATCGAGACGTCCTTCAAGGATGACCTCATCCTGATGGCGTACCAGGGCCACGTCGCGCTGCAGATCGCGCTCCCGCAATAAATGGCTGAGGCGTTCAGAGAGCAGGGTGCTGTCTGTCAGGCGGGGTTTTACCGGTTCGCTGTTGCTCTCCGGGCGGGCATAACCCGGTTGTAAGATCCAGCTGGTCACAGTGATCATCAGCAGCAACATCATCGACACGGCAGCAATACGTGCCCAGCGGGGGAAAAGATGGTGAGACGCTTTGCCATCAGGCAAGGGAGTCGGCGTGGGCGCGACAGACGTTTCATCCTTTTCCTCTGCTTCCACAGCAAGGGGAGGCACAGGCGAGCTGGCGGGCCAGGGCATATCCGCAGCCTGAATCATCAGCACCACCTCTGCCAGCCGGAACGGGGTATCGGGCGTAATCTCCACGATCTCTGCCAGCTCGTGCCCGGTGATTTTTCCTTCGGCGGGTAACAGTTGCCACTTGTCATGCTGGAAGCGTAATTCCGCATGACAGGGCGCGATGTCCTTATCATCGAGTAGCAGATCGCACAGCTCAACGCTGCCAATGACCCATTGTTGTCCAATTAACGGTAGAGCCGCGCCTTTTTGCTGACCCGTCAGCACTCTTAACTCATGCATGCATGGCTCCTTCGGCGGCATAAGCCTCATCGTCATTCGCAGGGTTAAGATCGATATATCCCATGATGTTAACGGGCAGGTTGAATTGCAGTTCAGCAAAGGAGATTACCGGCACATGATTGAACTCCTGTTCGATCAACTGGCGCAGCGGACTGCGTAAATCCTGGGCGGTTAACATCACACCGGCATTGCGGGCAAAAGGTGGCCAGATGGCGCGCAGTTTTTCCAGCAGCAGGGTCTGCTGATCGGGATCGAGAGCGAAAAAGGTTTCACTTTGCGTCTGACGCAGGCTGTCGCGCAGTATTTCTTCAACTTCCGGTGTGAGCAGCCATACCATCAGACCCTGTTCGCTGACATGTTCACGGCAAATATGCTCTTTCATATCAATACGTACCTGATCGATAAGAATATTGATATCACGCTCATGCTGGCCGTGAGCAATGAGCGACTCAGTGATCTTACGCAGTGAGCGTAGCGGTATGCGCTCAGCAACCAGCCGGCGCAATACTGCGGTCAGACGGGTAACAGGGAACTGACGCTGAAATTCCTGCGCCAGTTCGGGCTGATCATTTTCGAGCCAGCGCAGGATCACCGTCGCCTCTTTCAGGCCGAGGAATTCTGCACTGCTGGAAAACAGCGTGTGTTCCAGGCGGGCCAGCAGCAGCTGATCGCTGGTCCAGGCCATCACATCCGGCTGCTGGAGTAAGGGATGAGAAGCGTCCAGCCATATCCAGTGCTGTTCCTGACGCTGAACCTGTCCCTGTGCCACCGTTTCATCGCCTGCCAGTTGCGTGCCCCAGTGATTGTCTACCACCATTTTCGGGCTGATAGTCGCTACCAGCCGGGGGATTTCATAGACGTTAAAGCGAAACTCATCCTCTGCCAGCTCCGGGTTGTACTCAATCTCGAAGCGCGGCAGCGTAAAGCCGTAGCGATCAACAATGCGGTTACGCACTTTGCGAATTTCCTGTAACAAGGTCACAATTGCCGGATCGTTCTGTCGGCCGGCGGGAAAACTCAACAGATATTCACGGGTTGCGTCAAACGCACGAATATCTTCAAGGCCGTTTTCCTCGGGAGGAATTTCCACGCCGGCTGTGGGGGCGGCTTCCTGCTGTCGCCGGGCAGACCAGATTTGCCAGCTGCCGCAGGCGATGGTGATAAGCCCCAGAATAAAAAAGATCAGCGTTGGCATGCCGGGCAGCAGACCAAAACAGAACATGCCCACAGCGGACATAATCCAGGCTTTCGGCTGGCTGGCGATTTGAGTGGTGATCTCACGACCTATGTTGTTTTTACCCGGGTCATCATCACCAGACGACACGCGGGTGATCATCATCCCGGCGGTCAGTGAGATGAGCAGGGCAGGGATCTGGGCAATCAGTCCGTCACCCACCGTCAGAATACTGTAGACGTGCAGCGCCTCGCCGCCGGTCATTTCCTTCTGCAAAATGCCGATCGAGATGCCGCCAATCAGGTTAATAAACAGGATAATCAGCGACGCAATAGCGTCACCTTTAACGAACTTCATCGCGCCGTCCATGGCACCGAAAAGCTGACTCTCCTTACCGAGATCCACGCGCCGCAGACGCGCCTGTTCGCTGTCAATCAGACCGGCACGCAGATCACTGTCGATGGACATCTGCTTGCCGGGCATCGCATCCAGCGTAAAACGTGCGGCCACTTCCGCTACGCGCTCGGAGCCTTTGGTGATCACCAGAAAGTTCACCAGCGTCAGGATCATAAAAATGATGAAGCCGACCGCCAGGTTGCCCCCGACGACAAATTCCCCGAAGGCGGCCACGATATGACCTGCGTCCTGCTCCAGCAGGATCTGGCGCGTGGTAGAAATCGACAGCGCCAGGCGGAACATGGTAGTGAGCAGCAATACGGCGGGAAAGGGAGAGAACGCCAGCGGGTTAGGCAGATACATGGCCAGCACGATTAACAGACATGACGCACTGATATTAATGGCGATCAGCGCATCGATCAGCGGCAATGGCAGCGGGATAATCAGCATAAACACCAGCGCCAGCGCAAAGAGCGCGCCGACAATTTCGACACGTTCAACCGCCATGGTTGCGACGCGATTCAGGCTATTTATCAGGCTACTCACGATGATCTCTCCGCTTTACCGATGCTGCATAGCTATTTGTTTCTTTTCCCAGGAGGCGTACTGCGTGGTCAGGCTTCGTAACATGTTGAAGCCGTCATGCTGCGTTTTTTCATCGCGCCAGAGAGGCGGAGGCAGGGTTTCTTTCATCAGACGCAGCAAGGCATTCAGAAACCATGACTGTGCCTGCGTTCCGTTGCCTACCGCCAGGGTTGCGAGCTGGGTCAGCTCGTTTGCATAAACGCCGTTTTGTGCCAGATGCACCATCTTACGTGCCAGCATGTCGCTGCTGAGCGTTGTTACCGGCTGACGTTGAGAAACGTCCGTCATCAGACGCTGACTCCCGGCGAGAATGGAATTGATGTTGCCGAGCAACTTCAGGCCGTGCATGACCTGACGCAGTGCCGGCGGTGACATCGAAGGAGCCAGCGCCGCGATATCCTCAGCCAGGGCGCGTTGCAGGGTATGGAGCGCCTGATTCGCTGCGCCGCCGCCAAATTTTTCCATAATGGAATCAAACAGATGAGCAGGAGACTGATAATTGATCACTGAGCCGTAATAGAGCTGACGCATCGTTTTTTTCATCGTCGGGTCCTGAGTGAACCGGGCGATAACTTCTGCGGTGTTGCGGCCAGCGACGATCTGCTCTCCGTACGTTTCATTGAGTGACGCCCGGGCCGTCTCTGCCTGCTGTAGCAGCGGATCTTCTGGCAGCGCACCTGCCTTTTCCTTTTCGCCAATCAGCAATTGCAGCAGTGTGTCGGCCATAACGGGATCGCCATCGCTCACGGAGAGCAACGTTTCCGCATCGTATTGTTTCTGCGGGGAGGATTTTTGCAGTGTTTGCTTCAGCTGGTTCAGTTTTTCACGCTGCTGGCGCGGCTGATAGCTGTTCAGCAACTGATACAGATTCTGGAGCTGGGCAATCTGCTGAATCGCCTGCCGCTGATTAACTTTGGATTTTTCCAGCGTTCTGCTGCGGAATTTACTGCGCGCTTCGTTACGACTCTCATGCAGGGTACCCACTTCTTCCTGCGCGTCCGTGGCGATCTCCTGCGCGGAGCGAACCCGATCGGGCTGTGCTGTTCTGGAGACAGGAGATTCCTGCCTGAGCACGTTGCCGTTGTTCATCCAGTGATTAAGGGAGGGTGGCCTGACGTTCATCATAACCTCTATCAGGTGGCTGGTGTCTTTCTGGGTATATTTCGGTCCCACCGGGTTCCCGGAAAGTAAAAAAAAGTTTGTGCCGTAAATCGCAGCACATCAGAAACGAATTTTGCCGAAATATGCTCAGATAATTCCTGGTATGGTTTTTAATTAAATAAAATCAGTAAATTACCTATTAATCTTCGCTGGCATGGTCTTTGCTAAACGGAAACTCATCTACCTGAGGAGATATAAGATGAGTGCTGTTGCTGAATTAGAAACCATGATGCCTTCCGCCCTGCTGCCATCAATTAACTGGGAAGCGTTGCTCCTGAAGAATAAAAAGAAGATTTATTATTTTATTCGTCGGCGAGTCAGTAATCTGTCTGATGTAGAAGATTTGCTGCAGTCCACCTGTGTCGAAGTACTGACACATAAAGCCCGTTTTTACGGGGCATCCTGTCCTGATACCTGGATTTTTGGTATTGCGATGAATCTGGTGAGAAATTATTACCGCAGCCGTACGCATAGTTATCTTCACCAGTCCCTGGATGAGGACATTCTGGACGCTTTATCCTGTTCTGATTGTCCTGCCCGGGAAAATGAGTATCGCGACTTACTGCATAAGGTGCTGGTCAGTATGAACGCGCTACCCGAATCATCGCAGCAGTTGCTGAATATGGCGCTGGATGATGATTTAAGTTATCAGGACATTGCCGAAATCATGGCGATTCCGGTTGGTACTGTCCGCTCGCGATTATCCCGCTTACGACAGACCATTCGTGATGACGTTGGTGTATTCCATTGTTGAAAGCTGGCAGTGATACCTCTGCAAAGAGCCGTACCTCACCGTATTTAACCGCACGGATGTTGCTCACGGCAGGCTGTTCTGTCCGGATTAAAAATGCCATGCAGGAGAGTCATTAACCTGCATGGCGCTGAATAGCGGATACTGAAGCACTTTACGAGTTGCCCGCTTACTTACACATTAATGCTTCTGTCTGTGCCTGTGTCATACGCTTCTGCGCCGCTCCGCGAAACCTTTCTTCTGCCGCTCATGATGTAATAACCCGCCAGGTGTCAGTGAATAAAATTCACTTATTTTCTGGCATGGTTTAATTTCCATAACCAGTTTTATATTTTCTTGGTTAGTTTTACTTATTAATAATTTCCACAAGTGATTAATAAATGACAAGGGAGCTGAAGCGGATGAGGGAATTTCATAGGAATTGTCCCAATTAATTGGCATATAAAGAACTCCTCGGATGAGCGGAGTTCTTTATAACGCAGAAAAAATATGATTAAAAAAGAAACTTCCCATACGGAAGAAAACAGTTACTATAATTTTAATGATTAACGTCTTATAAACCAAAAAAGATGATCTGTGTCGCACAAGACTCAACGCTTTTTTTGCCAGATAACAGGGGGGATGAAAATTTAAAAATAAATAATCAAATAAAATACATAGGTTTAATGTGGCTTGTGTGGGTGGGCCTCTGTTATTAAAGAAGTATAAGACTCTCTTAATAAAATAAAGACGCTAAACCAATAAAATCTCAATTTATTTTTCCTGCCATCATGCTGTTTTTGCTTATCCGGACCACCATATTCATGGTGCAAACATTTATTTACAGCCCAGGTGGGTATTTTTCTTATTGTCAAACTTTTCTGGACTGTTAATTTATTCGCCAGTCTCTGGTCCTGCTTCTTTCAGGAGAAAAACTGTTGTTATTTTAATAAGTGTGATTTTTGACACGCGTTACTTAATATCTGTGGGAGAATAAAATGAACAGCCTTCAGGCGGAAAAAAGAAACACTACTGGTATAAGTAAAGGTTGGGCCGAGCCGGGCAATGCGTGCCTTCCGCTGCCGATTTATAACGATGTTGAAAGAATGCTGTCCATGCTGGCTCCTCTGGATATGGATATTGTGGTGGAAGGAGAAACCGGAACAGGGAAAGATACTTTCGCTCAGCGCCTCTACCAGGCCGCCGGTGTGAAAGGCGCTTTTGTTCCGGTGAACTGTGCGGCCATTCCGGAACAGTTGGCGGAAAGCGAGCTTTTTGGCGTTGTCAGCGGCGCCTACACCGGCGCCAGCCATACGCGTGCAGGATACATAGAAAGCGCCCAACAGGGGATGCTGTTTCTTGACGAAATTGACAGCATGCCGCTGACCCTGCAGGCAAAATTGTTGCGGGTACTGGAGACACGTAGTGTTACCCGCCTGGGCTGTACGCGCGCCGTACCGCTGAAGTTTCGCGTGGTGGTGGCTGCCCAGCGTCCGCTGAGCGAGCTGGTTGCCCAGAACCGTTTTCGTCAGGATCTCTATTTTCGCCTTTCTACGGTCAGGGTCGAGTTGCCTACCCTGCGCAGCCATATTGAAAGCATTATTCCCCTGTTTCGTCATTTTACCCAGCAGTCAGCGCTGCGTCTGAAGTGTCCTTTGCCGCCCATGCCTGTTGAATTGACCGAAATATTGTTAATGCACAGCTGGCCTGGCAATATCCGCGAACTGCGCGCGGCGGCAGAAAGGTTTGTCATCGGTCTGCCGGTGATCGTGCCGCCGGTCGAAACCGGTAAAGTCAGTGGGCGGTTGAAAGACCGTTTGCGTCGTATTGAGTCCTGCCTGATTGAAGACTGTCTGGCCAGACACAAAAATCGTGTGGTCAGCGCCGCTCATGAACTGGGGATCCCCAGACGCACGCTGTACCAGCGTCTGAAACTGCTGAATGTGGAAAATTAATTTTTCGGTAAGCGCGGAACTGCTGGTTTTCTCCTGTTACTCACTTTTCGGACAGTGTGAACGCACTGAATGATGACTAACCGAGAGGATATGATTATGAGTGCAGGCGGCGTAGGTCTTAATAACATCACGACAGATTACAGCGCTTACAAACAGGATTATCAGACATCCAGCTTTACCAAAGAGATGCAGGATGAAAATAATCGCATGATGAAAGAGTCGATGGCGATCACCAAGTTTAACAACCAGAACTCTATCAACAAAATGCAGATGGATGCGATGTCTCAGCAGGCCAACGGCATGGTGGACTCGTTCTCGAAAGCCAGCAGTAACCTGGCCCAGAAGGCCAAAATCGACCTGGCGTAACCTTGCTATCCGGAGCCACGTTCGTGGCTCTCTCATTTTTGGGGCCGATACCATGACGATCAGTCCATTATCTCCCAGACCGGAAGTCATCCTGGAAAGCCCGACTGGGCTGGACGGGTTGCAGCCTGATCAGCAGGATGTGCAATGGTTTGCTGCGGAAATGCAGCCGCAGGCGTTTGAACATTCCGCAGATAAAGGCAACGTGTCAGAAAATCTGATGGAGCAACTGGCCGCGAGCTTCGGGCGGATAGACGAGAAGAGTGATAAGGTGGCAAAAGTGTTATCGGAGACGGCGAATTCAACCAATCCGATCGACCTGACCCGCGTCAGTTCTACGCTCTCCTCTTACTATCTTGAAAGCCTGATGAACGCCAAAGTGATTTCAAAAACCGTTCAGGGACTGGAAAAACTCACCAACCTGCAGTGATACACCGCTGATGAAACAGATGAAATATGCACTGTTACTGGTGATGCTGTTTTTACTGACCGGCTGTGACAAGCCGGTCATTCTGCATACCGGTATTAATGAAAGTGATGCCAATGAAATGCTGTCAGAGCTTTCAAAGTACCACATCGATGCCCGCAAACAGATAGACAAAAATGGCGTAGCGGTGCTGGTTAATCAAAACGATCTCGATCGCTCAGTACAGATCCTGAATGCCAGAGGACTGCCGCATCGCGCGCGTACCAACATGGGCGAGGTCTTCCAGAAGAACGGCATTATTTCCAGCCCGATGGAAGAGCGTGCGCGCTATATTTATGCGCTGTCGCAGGAAGTGGAGTCGACGCTGGCCCAGATTGATGGCGTTGTCGTTGCCCGGGTACACGTGGTGTTGCCGGAGCGCGTGGCGCCGGGCGAGCCGGTTCAGCCTGCGTCTGCCGCCGTGTTTATTAAATATCTGAGTTCGCTGGATCCGGACAGTATCGAACCGCGTATCCGCCGTCTGGTGACCACCAGTATTCCCGGCCTTAACGGCAAAGGGCCTGACGCTGTCTCAGTGGTCTTTGTGCCGGGAGAAGCCTACCAGGATCGGCGCGAGTTTGTCACGCTGGGACCTTTTATCCTGACGACAGACGAGTACGGCACGGTAAAAACCCTGTTTTTCACTCTGTCGGGGCTGTTATTGCTGCTGGTGCCGCTTTTCCTGATGCGCGGAAAATTACTCTCTGCGTTGCCTTCCCGCAAAGCCGCCGCGCTGAACGGATCGCGTGAGTCCTGATGCTGACGCAGAGCCTCACGGCGGTTGACGGGCTGCGCTGGTGGAGTGGTGACTTTATCGAGGTCGTGCATCCCGACTGGCATACTTTGCCCTTTTTCACGCTGGAGGCTGAAAGCCGGCGTGCGCTGTTGCGCGCCGATCCGCCAGCCCTGTTACCTTTGCTGGAAGTCACACTGATCGCGCCGGAAGAGCTGCCTGACTGGTTAGCGGCGTGGCTGGCGTTACCGGAAGCACGCCGTCAGCTGGCCCTCTGGTTAGCACTGGCGGTGATTACCCCTGCTCAGGCCCCGGTACTACCCACGGCGTCACTCAAACTCTGGTGCCAGCGTCTGCATAAAGCGCTGCGTCCGTCACAGTGGGCAGGCGGGGAATATCCCGTTCCCGAAGCGCTGCTGCGACGGAGCCTGACACCCGGCTGCTGGCAGCGGATCCGTCTGTTGCTGCCCGCAGCGGCTGTCGAACAGGCGGAAATGCATGCGCTGCCGCTGTTACCAACCGAAAAATGCAACCTGTTATGGCAGGCCGTGATCTGGCAGGCCTGTCGGGAGGAGAGCCAGAATGTGGATACAGAAACGCCTGACGCTGGCTGATCCCGCGTTACTGGCCGGTGAAACGGTGGTTACGCGCGATGTTCTGGCGCGTCAACGCGAGGCGCGAGATTGTCTGGCAGAGGCCCGGCAGCAGGCGGAACATCTGGTGGAGCAGGCCCGGGAGCAGGCGGGGCTGATCCTTGCACAGGCGCAACAGCAGGCCACGCAGCTGCTGGAACAGGCCCGGCACCAGGCACAGCTCAGCGCAGAAGACGTGCGCGCGCAGGCGGAAGCGGCGTTTATCGCGGAAAGTCAGCATTTTTTTGACCAGTGGCAGCAGCAACAGCAACGGCAGCAGCATTCGGTTGAGGCGGAGTGTGATGCCTTATTACAGGCGGTGCTGAGTCAGCTGCTGGGCGAGTGTCCGCCATCAACACAAATCCGGGCGCTGTTACGCCAGCTGCAACAGGCAACGCCGCCCGGCGAAGCGTGTCGGCTCTGCGCGCCCGCCTCGCTGCTGGATGAACTGCAACAGATGTCGCTGCCCTGGCCGCTGGAGCAGGATGACACGTTGCCCGCAGATGCGCTCTGTTTGCGTGCCGACTCCGGTGAAATGCGCATCCGCTGGCACACGCTGCGTCAGCAATGTATGACGCTGTTAACAGAATAATTCGCTGCTGCGCGGAACCGCTTTCCCCGTCAGGTTACGTAGTTTCTGAGTGGTTAACCATGAGGAAACAAAGATGAGTATGACAAACCTGGCGAACCTGCAGCAGCGTCTGACAGATAACTTCGCTGAAAAATACAACGAAGCCTTTTCCAATACGCTCCGGCGACAATCGCAAAACGGAATGGTCACCCCCCAGGATATGTATGCCTTTCAGATGGACATGCTGGCGATGAATACCGCCAGTCAGATGTCCAGTCAGGCATCCAACATTAATTCTGGTATCAGTAAAGCCATTATCAACGCGATTAACTGAGCCCGTGCAGGAAGCCCGTGGCTTCCTGCTTCTGTCATCACCCGCAGGATTATCCTCTTGTCTGAGGTTAACAAAAGGAAGAAGACGTGTATTCAGTCAAACACGCTGCCGCTGTCGCTGTCTCCCTGGTATTAAGCGGCGCGCTGACCATATTTTCTGCTCAGGCGCGTACGCCGGAGGAGTGGAAAGACGGGGCGTATGCTTATTCTGCCCAGGACACCAGCCTTGAGACGGTATTAAACGATTTTGCCAACAGCCATGCCGTGCAGCTGCGGATGGGGGAAATGACCGGCGCTGAAAGGGTATCAGGGCGGCTGCGCTCCAGCAGCGCCGAGGCGTTTCTTAACCGACTGGCGCTGGAGCACCGTTTTCAGTGGTTTGTGTATAACAACACGCTGTATGTCAGCCCAATGTCGAAGCAGGAATCACGCCGTCTGAAGCTCAGTAAAGATGGTGCCAGCGGCCTGAAGCAGGCACTGGAAGGGATCGGGTTGCTGGAGCCGCGTTTCGGCTGGGGAGAAATCCCTGAACAGGACGCAGTACTGGTAACCGGTCCGGCAGAATATGTTTCTCTGATCAGTCAGTTCAGCGAAAACGAAAAGCAGAATAAAGCTGATAAAGAGCTGATGGTCTTTCCACTGAAATATGCCTCCGTCTCTGACCGACAAATTCGTTACCGGGACAAAACTTTGCTGGTGCCGGGCGTCACGACCATTCTGAATGAACTGCTGGGGCAGCAGAACCCTAAATCGGCCAGCGGCGTGCAGCAGCAGGAAAGCAGTAACGGCAATCCCATGATGGACAGCTTTATGGAGCAGAACGACAGTATTCTGGCCGATTTGGCCCGACGCACCATGAAGCCAAACTCGGGTTTGCTGAAAGAAGAGTCTGACGATTTCAAACCCATGGTATCGGCAGATGTGCGTAATAACGTGCTGCTGATCCGCGACGATCCTGCCCGGCGCAATGTCTATCAGGCGCTGATTTCACAGATTGATATCCCGAACAAACTAATTGAAATCAACGCGCTGATTGTTGACGTGGACCGCAGTGAACTCTCCCGTCTCTCCGCCAATCTGCTCGGCAGCTTTGGTAATGTAACCGCCGGTTCCTCCATGCTGGGCGGCAGCAGTACGCTTTTTGTCACGGATTTCCAGCGCTTTTTTGGTCAGATTCAGGCGCTGGAAGGAAAGGGGAATGCGTCGGTTATCGCCAACCCCTCGGTACTGACGCTGGAAAACCAGCCCGCGGTGCTCGACTTCAGTGAAACGGCGTATTTGCAAAGCATCGGCGAACGTGTCGCCGAAGTCACACCGATCACTGCCGGTACTACGCTGCAGGTGGTGCCGCGCGCCCTGACAAACAAAGATCGGGTCTCTATCCAGCTTACCGTTGATGTGGAAGACGGCAAGCTGAGCCGCGATCTGGAGGGCGAACCAGAGGGCACGCGCCAGGCGAAAGTGAGCACCCAGGCACTGGTAGAAGAGAAAAATACCCTGGTGATGGGGGGCTTCAGCTCGCGTGAAACCGGCGATCGCGTGCGCCGTATTCCGATACTCGGCAGCATTCCCTTTATCGGCAAGTTCTTCTCCTCCACCAGTCAGGTCACTTCCAATCGTGAGCGGTTGTTTATTATTTCGCCTCATCTGATTGGCGATCAGGTTGACCCCTCACGCTATGTGGATCCGGAATTCCGCGGTCAGATTGCCGATTCGGTGCAGGAGATGCAGCGCCGTCAAAAATTCAGCGCCATGAAGGGGCCGCTGGAACGGGCGATGCGCGATCTGGCGCAGAACCAGGTGCCGCAAGGTTTCAGCTCCGGTGGTGAGGGGCGCGGCCTGATCAACCTGTGTGGCATCGCGCCCGGCCTGACGGTCGATGCCAGCCGTAATCAGTGGTACAGCAAGGGAGCGCTGCAGATCAGCGTCGGTGTCATCCGCAATGTCACGGCAAAACCGCAGCGGTTTGATGAGTCGCTCTGCCGTGGCGGCGGGGTACTGGCCGTTGCTGCCTGGCCCACCACCCAGCTGGCACCCGGGCAGTCTGCTGAAGTGTATGTGGCGTACGAGATCCATGCGGGTCTGCGCCGTAGTCGTCAGTCTCTGCTGACCCCATAAGGAGACAGAATGAAGTCACGCTTACTGGTTTTTCTGTTACTGGTTCTCACCCTGAGCGGGTGCGCCGGACAGATGAGAGGGGGGTGCCAGGATGTCAGTTGTCGACCGTTATCCGATTACAAAAAACTGACTATCTGGTGGCCAGAAGATATGCGTAACAGCGATGACGATTATACCCGCGTCGCCATGTATTAAATTCGCCGGAATGGTGTCCGGTACTCTTAACTAACCTGAGGAGTCTACATTATGCTGCCATTAGCCTCGAAAGCCCTGACCCTGACCAATAGTCCCGTCGGGAATCTGTTACATAGCAATATCCTGGGATCGCCTACGCCGTTAAAAAGTCTCGCCAATGAGGTGAAAGATAACCTGATTGATAAGCTGGCGAACGCGATCCTGCAACAACTGTTAGGGGGGAATCAAAATCAGCAGTCTGGCCCCGGCAGTTTTGGCGGAGGAAATAACGTCAATGGTCCGGGCGGTTTTGGTGGCTCAAATGGCCTTAACGGTCTGGGCAATTTCGATGGCGCAAATGGTCCTAATGGACTGGGCAATGCGCAGGGCGGTGCGGGTCCCTTCCAGAGCGGTAATCTGCTGGATCAGCTGATTTCCCAGGTTCTTTCCCAGTTAATTGGTGACTCATTGATGAAACAGCTGCAGCAGGGGCTGACCGATCCACAGAACCAGAATGCTTTTAATCAGGGGGCCACGCAGGGACTGGGTAGTCCGCAGCCGGGTGGTCAGTCGATGCCCGGATCGTTCAATTCACCAACCGACTTCACCCAGGCGGGCAATGCGGTAGGCAATGCGGTGGGGAATGCCATGGGGAACCAGGCGCTGCAAAATGCTGGCGCGGCGATGGATGCCCTGCGCGAAGTGAATCCGGCAGATGCCAAAGGCAAAAGTTATCACACCTTTGATCGCGGCGACATGCCAGCGGCGACAGAGGTGTGTAAGTTTATGGATGCTCATCCGGAGATTTTTGGTAAATCCGATCAGGCTAACTTTGAGAAAGACATCAAAGACGGACGTCTGAATGACAATGTCATCGATAAGTTTATGCAGGCGAAAAACATGCTGCAGGATGCCATCTCCGGTACGCCGAATCCGGCTTTCCAGGACCCATCCGTGCTGCGTGACGCTCAGAGTTTTGCCGGACAGATCGGAAAAAATGCCGTTGAGAACCCGCCGGTTGTTGCCCCAGATGTGCCTGCCGACAAGCATTTCCTGCTTGCACAGGCGTAAGGGAGCTTTCAGATATCGCCCGGCGGGACAACCACGCCGGGCTTTTTTATGCGGTGAGAGGCGACTAAGTCTCCGTCGGAATTATAGATGTACAGATTCTGATTAAATAAATGAACGAGAGGTGTTCAGCGCTGTAACGGGGATAACGACAGCCGGACTCTGCCATAACATAACCCACGCTATGGCAGAGAAGATGAAAACCAGTTGCAGCCTGTTTCAGTAGGGTTAGCTGCAAAGCTGGCATTATCTACCGTCTGTGCTGAAACGCTTTACGCATTGCCAGGATAAGAAATCGCGCCGCTCATCAATTTGTTTTGAATTAAATTCGAGCGGATTGACGCGGATGATTGAGCCTCAGGGGTGACCGGAACCGGACGCGGGGAAGAGGTATCTTCCGGGGTGTGAGTCGTCTCCGAACCTTGCACCTCTCTTGGGGTGCGACCGGTAAACTGGTTATATTTATCTACGATCTTCATATCGCCCAGCTGACCGAGCATACCGCCTGCCATTTGCAGGCGATAACTGACTCCCCCGAACAAAAGGTTTGTTGTTTTTGCCACCAGTTCTTTTTGCAGATCCGTATCGACACCATAACCAAAAATGCGTGACAGATTTGAGTTCAATGCTAAGCCGCCCCCTAATCCTGCAGTTTGCGCCAGATTCTCAAGCTTAAAGTTATTACCCACACCTCTCAGCATATTGTATGGGTTAATGGATTTACCAAGTTCTATCGCACGGTTAGCGCCATTAGTGAATACCTGCTGCGTTATTTTGGTATCTTTTAACGCCTGATACTGTTTTTGCCACTCACCATCTTTCAGCCCCAGGAGATATTGAGGACCGCTAAAGACACTATTTTTATTGACAAGATAATCTCCGACCCCCCCAGCCAATACCGTCAACCCGGCATCAATAGCTTTTTTAGCTGTTTCGTTAGGGATGAACGATGCGCCGATATTAATCAGATTACGCGCATCAAAACCTGATGGCCCATAAGCAAACTTCTTTAATGTCTCGTGGCTATTTTTGCTTTCTAAATAGTCTTTCACTTCAGACATCAGATTCTCTTTATCTCCCGCCAACCATGTGACATCTTTTCCGGTCGATTCCAGAAGTTTATCGCCCCAGGCTTTTAATACCCAGGCAGTTACGCCTCCCGTATCACCAGCATGTTCTTCCAGGCCAAATCTGGCTGCAAGCGCGGTATTCACAAAACCTGATGCAGCAAAGGGTATAGCTCCCAGAGATCCTTTAGCAAATACACTGATATCGTCCAGCCATGCTCCTTTTGACATCACCTCGGCAATACTGTCTGCGGTTTCTCCCATGATGGTCAGCGCTTCAGCCCGATCCTGAATCAACTTATTCATCTGCGGATGCGCTTCAACATCCGGTGATCCAAAATATTCCGCTAATTTCGTCTCGACTCGGGCCTGATTTGAAGCTCGTCCGCTTAATACATTACCCTCAGTAACTTTTTGTTGGCCTGAATTAATGAGCTGCTCAGCCTGCAGTTTTAAATTTTGTCCTTTTTTAATAGAAGCCTTACCTTTCGCTTCGCGCTGTTGTAACAAGACCTCTGCGTTGGTGATCTGCTCGGTGACTTCCTCTATCTTATGCTCCGATATCTTTCCTTTTCTGTCGCTTGTGAGCACTTCTAATTGTTCTTTTAACTCATTCCGATGCCTTTGCACTGAGGCTAATAAAGCTTCTCCCGTTTCAATCAGTCTTCTGCCTTCGCTGTCAAGCCTCACGCCTTCCTGAATCTGCTCGTTTCCCTCCGATCGCATCGTGTCCCCGCGATTCCGCAACACTTCCTCACGTGATACAGACACCCTATCGTGTGGTATGACGGTCACAGGAACCATTTCGGTCGCAGTATTTGCTGCCGGTTGATGTTCCTCTTCCGGAGCCAGGGAGAGCATAGAAGCCGCATGACTGTGGGATAACGGGTTAGGACTGGAGATGCTACTCATTGTAAGATTCCTCTGTATACATTAACCGCTCCTCTGGCTTGATATCGACTAACCGCTGTCCGACTCAATGCGCCATTGCCGCAAGGATGCTATTACTCACCCTGGCGGCAGGAGAAAATTAAAAAATGAATGTCACTGAATAAGTGACAGCAGAAGAGGTTTAGTTGCCTGGATAAATGAGATCGATCTCACAAAAAGGGACGGTGTTTCAGGTAAACGGACAGTCAGTACAGGAAGTAAGGCACGGCGCCATCAGACTCTCTGAACCAGAAAGGGGAAGAACCGATGGCCAGGATCCCGGGGAAAGGGGTTCTCGACTGCGATTGCCCACAGGGGGGACCGTCCCGGCGGCCACCCCTGCGATATAATTAAAACCAGGCTTCCCACATGGCGCCAACGTTAAATGAATCGAGACGGGTATCTTCATTACTGCCATTAACGCGCGCAGTGTGCTCGTTATCCACCTCGCCGCCGGTGACGTAGAAGCGCAGCATCGGACGGAACTCGGGGCCCATGCCGATGGAGATGTTCTGCGACAGGGTCAGCTTCCAGCCTTTGTTTTCGCCGCCGTTATCATAATCCACCAGCTGATAACCCGCCTCCAGCCAGGTGGAGTGAACGTCATTCCAGAAATACATGGGGCGAACAATCGCGCCATAGTTGGTGCGGTTATCGGTATCCACCGAGCTGTTATCATAATCATGCCAGGCCAACAGATATTCGACCTGCGCCTGCGGGGTAAATTTATGGCTGCCTTCAAAACTCAGGTAGACTGAACTCAGATCGTCGCTCTTGTTAAACACGCTGTTATCGGAGTTATGGGAGTAGCGGGCAATGACTTTATTGACGCCGCTGTCATTGCTGTGGCTGAGCACCGCGCCACCCTGCCAGGCTTTCAGGCGATCGTCGCCATCCACCGCTTTGGAGTCAAAGCCATAGTTGGCGTACAGCTCCAGATCCAGTGGGCCAACCTGCATACCGTGAATTTTTGACGTCAGCGCGTAGTTACCTTTGTCACCGGTTCCTGAGCCGCCGGTACAGGTGATACGTGACGGGTTGGATTCATCGGACATCACTTCCGGGCTACAGGATTCGACTGCTGCCACGACAGCAACGTCAAAGGCTACGCCGCCGATGTCAAAGTTTCTGACCCCGGCGCCCTGACCGTCGTGGTTCATCCAGAAATAGTCGTTGATGCCCTGTTGTGGACGCTGGTGGAAATCACGTCCGGCCCAGAAGTAGGCGTTCGGGTTGGATTCCAGCAGATTGGTCACCCCGGCGTAGGCTTTTTTCAGGTTCACCTCATCGCCCCAGTGATCAAACATCACGTTAACATCCCAGATAGCGCCGTTATCGCCCTTAAAGGCTTTAGAAAGCTGGAACTCACCGCCATTGCTTTCATTGCCGAGACGACCAATGGCGGATGCGCCGTTGTAAGAGCCATCTACCGCCACATATTTCTGGTCAGCGCCCTGATAATGCGCACCATAACGGGCATAGCCGCTGAAATTAATGCCGAAAGGAATCGCCATATCTGGTGATTGCGCGGTGCTTTCCGGCTCGGTAATCACATCCGCTTTTTGATTAACGGCAGCATCAATTTTGGCCTGACGCTCAGCCAGCGCTTTATCTACCGCTCTGGCTACGATTTCATCAATTTGTTGCTGAGTGAATTCCTGTGCGAGCACAGAAGCCGGGCAAAGAGCGGCAATAACCGCCATTGCTAATGGAAGTTTATTTAACGTATTCATGGTTATCTCAATAATTAAGTTACTTTTTTCAGCTAATAACCATCACGTTCTGGTCTGACAATAAATGCCGCCATCACCAAAACAAGCTGAATTTATATTTTATCTGCCGCCAGTTAATGACGCGCTTATCGTGTCACTGTTGGCGCCCCAGAGGTATTGCATTATTAACGCTGATAAAGATGAATAATCTCCTCAGTTAATTCACGCGCCAGTAATGAAGTCATTAAATGATCCTGGGCATGCACCATAATTAACGTCATCGGCTGGCGTGCCTCGCCGGCATCCTGTTCAATCAGTTTGGTCTGCATATGGTGCGCCTGACGGGCATAACCATCCGCTTCCTTCAGCAGACGCGTCGCCAGGTCGAAGTCACTCTGACGTGCCGCCTGCAGCGCTTCAAAACAGAGGCTGCGCGACTGGCCCGCATTCACGATAATTTCCATTACTGCGTCTTCTAATGCGATCATCATTTACTCACTCTTTATCAAAGCCATTATGCGCGGCGGTAGCGGCAAACCATTCGCCACTCTTTTTAATGGTGCGTTTCTGGGTCGTTAAATCCAGTTGTACAAAGCCATAACGGTTTTTATAGCCGTTGCACCATGACCAGTTATCAATAAATGTCCACATGTGATAACCCAGACAATTACAACCTTCACTGATACCTTTATGCAGCCATTTAAGATGCTCAGCGACAAAGTCGATGCGGTAATCATCTTTAATCTGGCCGTTCTCAATAAAACGCTGCTCGTTTTCGACGCCCATACCATTTTCAGAAATAAAACAGCGTGGGTTGCCGTAATTCACACGCAGATTAGTGAGGATGTCGTAAATGCCGGGCTCATAAATTTCCCAGCCGCGGTAAGGGTTCATTTTACGGCCGGGCATTTCGTAATGATCAAATAACCATTCCGGCATAAAGGGCGCATCAGGGTTCACCGCGCTGCCGCGGCATTTTACGCGACGGGGCTGATAATAATTGATGCCGAGTAAATCGATTTTTCCTGCCGCAATCAGTGCTTTATCCTCAGGCTGACAGAGCGGGAGCTGGGCATATTTCTCCAGTAGCGCCACTAAATCTGCCGGATATTCGCCGCGTAAGACCGGATCCAGGAAGCTGCGGTTAAACAGCAGGTCGGCATGATGCGCCGCCGTCAGGTCAGCCGGATGCTGTGAACGGGGATAGGAAGGCGTCAGGTTAAGCACAATGCCTATCTCGCCCTCATACTGACCCGCCCGCCAGCCGCGCACCGCAGAAGCATGCGCCAGCACCGTGTGATACGCCACTGTCGCGGCGCGTTTGAAATCCACTACGTTCGGATAGTGGAAGTCGTACAGATATCCCCCCTCTACCGGTACGATGGGTTCATTAAAGGTGAACCAGTGCTTCACCCGATCGCCAAACAGTTCAAAGCAGACCTGGGCATAATCACTGAAGGCCTGTACCACTTCGCGGTTTTCCCAGCCGCCTTTTTCCTGCATGACGCGCGGCATGTCGAAGTGAAACAGGGTGATAAAGGGCGTAATGCCCTGCGCCAGCAGTTCATCGATCACCTGGTTATAGAAGGTGACCGCCTCCAGGTTAACCGCTCCGGTTCCTTCCGGGATCAGCCGTGACCAGCTAAGCGAGGTACGAAAGCTGTTGTGGTTCAGTTGCTTCAGCAGCGCAATATCATCGCGCCAGTGGCGATAAAAGGTAGAGGTATCATCAGGGCCGATGCCCTGATGAAAGCGCCACGGCTGCTCGGCATACCACAGGTCCCAGGTGGTCTGACTTTTACCGCCGAGCTGGCTCGCGCCTTCCGTCTGCAAGGCAGAGCTGGCACTTCCCCACCAGAAGTTATCGGGAAACTGATATTTCATCGACTTTTCTCTTGTTAGTTACTGACAGGCTGCGTTACCGGGGCATTAGCCTGCGCTTTTTGCTCTTCGGTTTTCAGCAGGGAACGTTCATAAGCGCGCAGGAACGGCAGGTACATCAGTGCCGACATCACCATGCAGATAATGCACATCACCACCGGGCTCAGCGTCCAGTTAGCGGCCCAGGAGGCACCGATAGGCGCGGGGGTAGTCCAGGGCGTCAGGGAAACGACCTGGGTCAGCCAGCCCAGTTTGGTGGCGGTCCAGGCCAGTATCGCATTGACCGTCGGTACAAAAATAAAGGGGATGAACAGCAACGGGTTCATGATAATGGGCGCACCAAACAGGATCGGCTCATTGATATTAAAAAAGCTGGGTACAACCCCCATTTTGCCAATGGTACGCAGGTGGGTAACGCGACTGCGTAACAGCAGGAAAGCCAGCGGCAGGGTGGAGCCGACACCACCAATCAACAGGTAGTGATCCCAGAAGCCCTGCAGATAAACATGGGGCAGGGCAGTACCGGCTGCCAGCGCCGCCTGGTTAGCGGAAAGGTTGGCCATCCAGAACGGATTCATGATGCCGGTTACAATCAGCGCACCATGGATACCGGCAAACCAGAAAATCTGACACAGCAGGACCGAAAGCAGAATGGCTGGCAGCGAATCTGATGCGGAAACCAACGGCTCCAGCAGATGCATAATCGCCTGGGGCAGGATCATACCGGCCTGCGCTTCGATAAACAGGTTCAGCGGATGCAGCGTACCGATAATCACCAGCACCGGGATCAGGATCTCAAACGAGCGTGCCACGCCAGTCGGTACTTCTTTTGGCAGACGGATGGTGATCTTGTTCTGTTTCAGCCAGGCGTAGATGCGGGTGGAATAGATGGAGGTGATCAGCGCTGTAAAAATCCCCTGCCCGGAAAGATACTGCGTAGAGATTTTGCCGTCCGCATACGGGGCAGCCACCAGTAAAAATGCCATAAAGGCCAGCAGACCTGACATAACCGGATCAAGGTTAAACTGACGGCCCAGGCTGGCGCCTATTCCCACTGAGATAAAGAAGGTCATTACCCCCATACTCAGATTGAAGGGCAGCATCAGCTGTTCACGATATGCCTCTGAAAAATCCAGCCAGCCGCGCGCAAAACTGTTGGTGGTTTCCGCCGCAAAAGGAGGGAAGATAAATACCAGCATAAACGAGCCGATAATCATGAAAGGCAGTGCCGCCGTAAAGCCGTCGCGTATGGCGATCACGTACTTCTGCTGCCCCAGACGCCCGGCGAGCGGCGTAATGGTTTGTTCAATAACAGTAACCATGGACTGATATAACGAACTCATAATGACACCTTTTTATTGTGCCGCTTCAATCAGCGACAGAGCATAATCAAGCACCTTATCACCACGTTGCATTCCATAGTCCATCATATCAATGGGTTGTACCGGAATGCCGTGCGCGGCAGCCTTTTCTGACAGCGTGTTTAACATGTACTTCACCTGAGGACCGAGCAGCACCACCTGATAGTGTGGAAACTGTGTGTCAAATTCGGCAACACCAAACGCCTCAATCTGCACCGGGAGACCGCGTTCCTCAGCGGCATCTGACATCTTTCGCACCAGCATGCTGGTGGACATTCCTGCGGAACAACACAACATAATCTTGTACATTGAGACCCACCTTAAGATGTAAGCAAAGTTTTCCAGGCTGATTGGATATCATGAGGAAACCGATTTCCATAAATGAAAAAAAGAAGTGTGATAGCGTTCAATATTTCCTTCGTATATGGCGGAATTACGCGATTCAGGTCACGTATTTGGTGGGGTTGACGCTTTTCTGGCGCACAAATGGAAATTCGGTTTCCATAAAAAACGGAAACGGATATACTTCGAAAGGTGAAAATTTAAGCTGAATCAGTATCAGGGATTACAGGGAGAGACCCTGTCAGGGGTAAATAATGGCAACTATCAACGATGTATCACGTTTAGCTGGGGTGTCCAAAGCCACAGTCTCGCGAGTGTTGAGCGGCTCACGCGGTGTAAAAGAAGCCAGCCGGCAAGCGGTACTCAAGGCGGTTGAAGAGCTAAATTATCGTCCCAATGTTATTGCCCAGTCGCTGCTCAGCCAGACAACCGGCTGCATTGGGGTCATTTGCGCGCAGGACAACATTAACCAGACCACAGGTTATCTTTACGCACTGGAAAAACATCTCAGCCAACATCAGAAACATCTGTTGTTGCGCTTCGCCAACACGAAAAGCGGCGTGATGAGTGCGCTGGAAGAATTAAGCTACGGGCTGTGCGACGATGTACTGATTATTGGCGCCCGCTTTCCGTTGAACATCACCCAGGATAACGTGATCCTGGTGGACTGTATGGAGAGTGAGAATGAGTATGCCAACAGCATCCGGTTCGACCACGCCTTTGCCGCCGAAACGGCCTGTAACTACCTTATCAGTCAGAAACGACGCCATATCGGCCTGATTCATCCCTATGGAAACCGTTTTGCCGAACAGGTTTTACTGGGCTACAAACATGCGCTGGAAAAGAACTTTTTGCCCTTTAACCGCAATCTGGTGTTTATCGACTCAACTTCCCCATCGGTTGCCTTGCAGGAACTGATGAATAACGCCAAAACGCTTAACCTGAATGCGTTACTGGTGGCGGATGAGCAAGAGGCGCAGCGGGTAATCCCGCAACTGCAGGCATTCAATAAATCCGTTCCGGATGACATTATGGTTTTCAGTCTGGCGGGATCGCTGCATTTACCGGGTGTACCTACCATTCCGGCCATTGAGTATTCGCTGGATATGATGGCGGCCCGGGTGGCCAGCTGGCTGAGCGAGAAAACGCAAAACGTGCTGGGCTCCTGCGTGTTGCGCGGCGATCTCTTTATCCCGGAAATGCGCAAGCGCTGAGCATACAGCCACTGAGCAATCACGATGCAGGTGAAGCTGCCCTCGTGATTGCTGCCTGTGAGGCTGGATATCATTACCCGTGATGATTTAACAAAATGATTTCTCAGCCTGGCTGAAGCTTTATCATTCACCTGATATAACCAGTCCGTTTGTCGCTATGCGCTTTTATTGCATGACCTTCGCCGACTGCCTTTCATTATTTTTCGACTCATGTCGGGAACTGCTGTTGCCCCGGGAACACTCAGGTTATTCACTTTAACCTTATGGAGAAACTCATGTTCCCGGAACTCCCTGGCATCTCATCTCAGATCAAAAGTAGCGAGCCCCACTCAGTGAAGTTGTGGGAAGCCATGCCGGGTCGGCATCGTGGCGAAACTGTTCAGGTTTCGCCCGTTCAGATGAGTGAGTTAAAAACGGCTCAGAACGTCATCGATCTCGTCAAAGAGACACTGACAGGAGGAACGGGGAATCAGAAAACAGACTATATTCTGACCCGGGGGGAGAGTTATCAGCGTGCTGTTGCCGCTCGTCACGTGCGTGACAAAGACTTCCAGGGGGATAATCAGGCTATTGTTAAATCAGCCTTAGCCGCACTGGGAGGCACTTGTGGTGAACAGTCGGCTCTGGCCATGGCGTATTTATCTATGATGGACCTGAAGCGCCCCATTTATACTTACGCGGCAGCTAACCACCCTGATCACCAGTTTAATGTCATTGGTGATTTGCGTGAGCCGCGTCAGGCCGTCATTGTCGATTCATGGCCGGTTTTTGCCCGGGCGCATCTGGCAGATAATGCTCAGTTCCAACCGGACAGCCAGCGGATACTGGACGTTCATATGCCGTCTTCGGTGCCTAAAATGGCAGAGGAGGCATTCGGTGAGGTTGTACCGCTCAGCAATGAACGTATATTGCATATTAATCAGCAACATCAGACACCTGCTTATAACGAAGTGCTGGAAAGTCCGGAAAGAATCAGACTGCAGGGGCGTATGCATGCCATCCGCAACCTGGGTGTCCGTTATCAGAATCGGGATAATGAGGCGGAAATACTGGATAATATTGTCGATCGCGCTTTCTACGAACGACACGCACTGGCTATGCAGCAAGCTCGCCCCCTTTTCCCTGACGGGGAGGATCACTGATGATAACTTCCCGTGCATTTGATCAGCTGATGCAGCCGCTTTTACGCTACCTGAACGTCAGCGCACCCATGCTGTCAGAAAACCAGGGCATCAATATCGATTTTGAATATGCAAGTATCCGGTTCACCCCCCTGAGTCGGGATGAACTGTTAATCGTTGCGAGTCTGGGGTGTCTGCCAGCGGAATATGATAATGGGCTGGCCTGGCGGCTGCTGAGTCAAAATAGTTTTGACCAGCCAGCTCCCGCGATTACCCTGTCAGTTCAGGGAGATGAAAAAACGGTGTTGCTGTGGAGTCGTGAACGCTTTGTGAATCTGGATGGCAATACGCTGATTACCCTGTTTGAACGTTTGGTCGATCAGATAAACGAGACGATAAGGGTAATTTCCCTGCGCTGAACCTGTTTTTTCATCACTCCACTGCGGCTTTTCGTGGGGATTTTCACGGAACCTGTCAGCGAGGTCACGAGCCCGGCCGGACAAATACGTTATCCTGCAGAGTCAGCGATCATCGCTTTCGGGAGGTGTTGATGCATTACGTTTCTGATTCGGAACTGGGCTATATGGCTTCAGCCAGGCGTTTTTTTCCGGCAGAAGCGCTCAGGTTTGATGAAGCCTATCGGCGGGCTTATCTTCCGCTGATCAACCCCGGCCATCCGGCGGTAATCGCCGCTTCTGGAGGGTATGAGCTGGGCCGCTATTCACAGCGTCGCTACTCTCTGGTCTTGCCTGTTGCTATGGACGCGCTCGAGAGTAGCACGGTATTCAGCGATCTGGACCGGGAGTTCAGGCAAAGCAGCTTCGCCGGTGCCATAGCCTGGGAGGCGATGGCACAACGGCGGTCGCTGGTTCATGTTACCCTTTGTCGCGGATTTTCGGAGCAAGCGCTTCCCGCCCTGACAGACAAACTGAATACGTGGGTTAAGCATACCCGCAGGCCAGGTTATCGTGTCGGTGGCCCCTTCGCCGGGACAATCAATACCGGCAGGATCTACTTTAAAATTTATCCGGAAAAAAGAGAGGGCCGTAATCTCTTTCATACCCTTCAGGACAGGGTCGATGGTCAGACAACCAATCTCTGGCTGGCAGGGTATTACCACTTTCAGGATGAACCAGACGCGTTGCAGACAGCGCATCTGGCCAGCGTCATTGAAAAATACGCCGACGAGACGCTTTTCACCGCCACAGCCAGAGAACTCTGGTTACTGGCGTCGAATGATGACCTGGGGATTTCCGGAGAAGTGATGTACCGCTTTCTGTTTGCCGAATAATCCGGGCAGCCAGTGGCTGACCAGTGAGGTACAAGGCTCTGGTCAGAACAATCTGTCATTTATCTGTTTAAACCGAGACGGGGTAACTGGTCAGTCGGGTACTGGCAAACCTGTGGATCATCAGTAAGGTTGGATCAGCCACCCGGGGGATCTTCTCTGCACCAAACCACAGCGGGTTTGCCGGACATATGGAACCGCAGATATAAGCGGGGATACCTGCAAAATTGCTACTGGCCGGCCGGTGAACGTGTCCTGTCGCGATCGCCATGGGTTTACAGGGGGGATGGACGAACATTTCTGCCATCTCCTGAAGGCCGCCACACATAATGCGATCCATTGCAGAGATGCCAGTTTCAAATACATGATGATGTAGAAATAACAGCGATACGGAACCACTTTCCGCGTATAGCTGCTTTTCGAGCCACTCAAGGTGGCCGGTAACGCTACCAGCGGCGCTGCAAGTGACGGTTGTATCAAGTCCTGTCAGCCGCAGCCCTTCCATGTCTGCGACGAAATGCAGTGCCTCTCCGGGGGCATCTTTTGCCCAGGGATGATTGCTCCAGGTTGAACGCATCGCAACCCGATCATCTGAATTCCCCGGCAGGATAAACGTCGGCTATGTTTTCACTCGTAACTGGGCGGCAATATGTTTATCACCTTCATGCCAGCCATCATCGATCAGGTCGCCGGTAACGACCAGCGCATCCGGGTTTACCTGCGCCAGCCACTCAAGAGCGCGTTCAAACCGCGCCAGATTGTCATTGTCAGAGGAAGCATGGATATCAGAAATCTGAGCAATAAGCATGTGTTCCTCCTCATTTCCTGGATAAGCAACACCCTGTAAAGGTGAAGCTCAGTGAGTCGCGGTCATTTATTACGTATGATCATGCTCTTTTCTGAATATACTACGCTATTCGCAGGAATGTCTTTATTTAAAAAGCACATAGCACCAATAGTAACATTATTTCCAATATTGATATCACCAATAATGCAGCTGTGCGCGCCAATATCCACATTATCACCGATCACGGTTTTGCCGTTGACACTGCCGGAATCCTTTCTGCCAATGGTCGTATTCTGCCGTAACTTAACATTGCGTCCGATAACGCATTCTGCCCGGATAATAATGCCGACGTAATGGCTGATTTTCATTCCCGGAGCAATAACAGCTTCCACGCTGATATCTGCACCATATTTCTGCAGCAGTCGGTGATTGATTTTTCGGGCCCATTTCCGCAGGCGTGGGGAAGGGCGCGTGTGCATGTAATTGGCCAGTCGCCACCAGAAATAAAATTTCTTTTTATAGCTGAACAGGACACGGTGTAACACTTTGAACCAGGAAAATTTCTTTTTTCCGTCCTTATGAATAACTTCTAAACGGAGACACTCTTTAAAATGGTCCCAGGCATCTGTATAAGTAAAAACAGCATGACTGTTTTTACAGGCCGGCGAACGCTCTGTCATAACTACCTCTGGGCTGGTTTTAAAACAGCATGATTTTAAAAGGTGCTGTTTTTAGCAAAGCGCTGAAAAAGCACTTTAATCATCTTATTTTTTGGCCATAGAAGACGTTGATTTCTATTTCCTGTCCCCTCAATTGCCGATGGGCTGTTACGCTTCTGTACAGGAATGATGTAAATAATAGCCAGGGAAGTTCGGAGGTGAAGACGCCACTACTATTTTTGATAGTTTCAGGAGGTGGGAGAATGTGCTATTTTAAAAGGTTAGATGTGCATAAATCCTTTCTTATTCTAAAGCTGTTTATTAAAAATCATCAAAAAACAGACAGCTTTACCCGCACCGAAGCTGTATTCAGCGTTACGTACCCCTTTTCTAAAGTTAATGCCTGGTATGCCGATAAACCGGGTATCGATCGCAGCGTGATCGATACCCGGTTATTTTGCATCATTTCATTGAAACTACAGCTTTTTCCTTCCCGTTAAGCGTTACGGCTTAAACGGGCGCAATTGTTTTTGCAGGAATCATTATGAAAATAAAAAATTTTAGTATTGGCACTCGCCTGGGGGGAGGGTTTTCTTTGATCCTCATGCTGGTGATTATTATGGCAGGGGTCGGCGTAGGCTATATGGACGGAATGCTTAAACAGGCAGACGAAGTCACGGATGATTATCTGGTCAGGGAACGCGTAGCAACGGAATGGTTGTCCATTATCGACACCAATGCCGCGCTGGGTCTGTTAGTAATGACATCAAACGATCCGGAACTAAAACAGTTTGCAGCGCAAAAAATGAAAAAAAATTCTGAGCGCGCCAGCGTGGTGCAAAAAATCCTGACGCAAATGGTAACGACTGAGCGAGGAAAACAGCTCATACAAGTTATTAATGAAAAGCGAAAATTAAATACTGCTGCGCGCGCTGAGGCCATGAGACTCAGCGAAACGGGTGATGCGCTGTTATTAAATCAGCATGTTCATGAACAGCTGTTGCCCGCCATGCAGGCTTATTCTGACAGTGTCAGGGCGGTCGCGGATACGGAAAAAGAGCTGATTGATAATGTCGGAAACACGATGCAAAGCAATGGGATGTCTGCCATGCGCGCCTTTATTATTCTGGGGATGGTGGCGGTATTGCTTGGCGCGTTGATAGCCTGGTTTATCACCCGCAGCATTACCCGCCCGCTGTTATCTGCGGTGCGTGTTGCACGTGAAGTGGCCGCCGGCAATCTGGCAACCAGGGTGGTGGTTAATTCCAGCGATCAGCTGGGGCAGTTGTTACAGGCGTTAAGTGATATGACCGTTAGCCTGCGTAAGACCGTACGGGAAGTGCGTCAGGGTGCCGACAATATCACGCTGGCTGCCTCGGAGATCACCAACGGCACCCATGATCTCTCTGCCCGCACCGAAGAGCAGGCCGCCAGTGTAGAACAAACCGCTGCAACGCTTGAGGAGCTGACGTCTACCATCGGCAATACCGCGGGCAACACAGCTCAGGCACATCAGTACGTGACGCAAACGACGGCCATCGTGAAGCATAACAGCGAAGTGATGAATGAAGTCTCGACGCGGATGCAGGAAATTTATGATTCCTCATTTAAAATGTCTGACATCATTCAGGTCATTGATGGGATTGCGTTTCAGACGAACATTCTGGCTCTGAATGCTGCCGTGGAGGCAGCGCGTGCCGGTGAATCCGGTCGTGGCTTCGCGGTAGTTGCAGGCGAGGTACGTACGCTGGCACAGCGCAGTGCATCCGCCGCGCGGGAAATCAAAGTGCTGATTGATGCCTCTGTCGCCCGTGTCGCCTCCGGCCGTGAACTGGTGGAAAAAGCGGATAGCGGGATGAGCGAGATTGTCGGCAACGTGCGAAACATGGAACAGCTGATCAATGAGATCACGCAGGCCAGTCAGGAACAGCGAGACGCCGTAGGTCAGATTAACAGTGCTATGGGGCAGATTGACGCCACGACACAACAGAATGCCTCACTGGTTGAACAATCTGCAGCGGCAGCCGAAGCCATGCAGCAACAGGCGCAGGCGCTGCAAAGTGTGGTCAGTTTGTTCAGACTTGAGGGTGCCGGTGCTGTTGACCCCTCCGTTGCGCAGGCAGCATTGCAGCCTGCGGCAAAACCGGCACCACGGCCGATGGTAATGCAAAGCAAGAAAGCTGTACTTAGCACCACTGAAAACTGGGAAACGTTCTGACGTATCTCTTACCTCTGAACAGACAGCTTTTTAGCCTGATCGCCGGGAAATGGTGACAGGCACCAGTGCTCCTGCTATAAAGCAGGCGCACTGACACCACTCCTCTGGATGTGACCGTGTCACTTCATTGCGAAACAGCGTCACCGGCAATCGGTTCTTTAATCCTGTATAACCGTTAGCTTTTACCCGGCTATCTTGCAAAATCTGATTAATTTTCAGGTCGGGTGGTCCTGTGTGGAGACGCTTTACGGTTCTGGTTTTCCCAATATGAACAAGTTATGTATCCAGCATGCAGGTTACCCGGTGCGCATTTTTCGCCTTTGATCCTGAGAAAATGCTACCTGAGGTTTATGTCGAGAAGGAGTACTGGGTTACCCGGGTTCTTCTCCAGTTAAGCCAGTCCGGGTTCAGGGGAGATTTTGTTTTTAAAGGCAGCACGGTGATATCCAGGGTCTCTGGCATTATCAAAAGGTTTTCAGGAGATGCTGATCTGGCCAGGTACGACAATCAGTGGCGGAACGGTAATCAGATTAAAACCTGCATGCGAGCCGCTGAGCAGACGATTTCTGTCGGGCTGAGGTATGTCAGAAAACCCGGTGAGTCTAAAGGAAGCCAGTTCCGGAAAGTCTGTTATAAGTTGGTAAAAGTTATGTTTACGTATATAAAAATGGGGCCCGCAGGCCCCACGCTGATTTCATCAAACGTTTAATAAAGATTATTCAGGCAGCGCGTAAACCACCACCTGGTCGCCCACCTGATCCTTCAGGATAGTATTGCCGCCCGCGACGAAGGCCACATATTGACGGCCTTTGTACTCGTAGACTGAAGGATTCGCCACCGCAGGCGCTTCCACCTGATCGGACCAAAGCTCTTCACCGCTCTCAACCGAGTAGGCGCGCACTTTGGCATCCATTGAGGCGCCGATGAATATCACTCCGCCCGCCGTCACGGCCGGGCCGCCGATGGTAGGTGAACCCCAGTTCTCCGGCATAAAGAAACCATACTGCTGCGATGCGCCAACCGGACGACGCCATTTCACATCGCCCGTATGCATATCCAGCGCCACGATTTCACCAAACGGCGGCTTCCAGCACGGCATACCCAGCCAGTTGTTCGCCACCAGCAGGCGCATGCCGTACGGGGCGCCTTCCTGCGGCGCGAAGCCGCTCTCGTTGCCTGCGTTTTTGTCCGCTTTATCGTAATCTTCGCGGCTGTAGAGCTTAACGTACTGTACGATATGTGAGGTGTTCACTATGGCAATCTGTTTCAGCGGATCAAACGCTACCCCGCCCCACTGGACACCGCCAGCGCTGTCCGGATAGGTTAGCGCTCCTTCTCCTTTGGTGGTTGGCGGTGTGTACATTCCTTCATAGGTGAGATTATCCCACAGACGAGAACACTGGCCAGCACCCACTATATCCGCCAGCTTCCAGATCTCCGGCTTTTTCGATTGATCGAGCAGCGGCGCGGGTTTGGTCGGGAATGGCTGGGTTGGCGAAAGTACTTCCCCCTTTACCGAATCATCGCCCTGCGGGACAGGACGCTCTTCAATAGGCCACACATCCTCCCCCGTCAGGCGGTTTACCACAAACAGGAACCCCTGCTTGGTGGCCTGAACCAGAGCCGGGATCTGTTTGCCGTTTACGGTGATATCCATCAGCGTTGGCGCTGAGTTAATATCGTAATCCCACACATCGTGATGCACCCACTGGCGAGACCAGACTACTTTACCGGTGTTGATATCCAGTGCGGTGGTAGAGGTGCCGAGCGGAATAGGATCGACACGGTTACCGCCCCAGTAGTTGGGGGACGGGGATGAGACGGGGAGATAGACCAGACCGTTCGCCTCATCGGCAGACATATGCGTCCAGACGTTGGCCGTTCCGGTGCGTTTACGGATTTCAGCCGGGATCGCTTCAAAGGTCCATTCACGCTCGCCGGTCTGAGCATTGATTGAAAATACGCTGCCCGGAGGCGCTTCGGCATAGGCCCAGTCTTTGCCGGCCCAGCCGACGAGCAGATGGTTGCCGACCACGGTTGGTGGCTGCAGGATGGAGAGCGGGAATTTAGCGTTTACCGTATTCCACTGATTCACATTCAGCACGCCGTTGTCCGCAAAGCCGCTGCACGGCTTGCCGGAATCGGCGTCCAGTGCGTAGAGCTTGCCATCAACGGTGCCCATATAAACGATCTTCTGGCAGGCCTCCCCGGCCACCGCGTTCTTTGCCTGCCAGTAGGAGACGCCGCGATTTTTCAGCACCGGCTGGGTCAGTGCCTGGCGTGGCGATTTAGTATCATAGTGCCACTTCTCTTTCCCGGTGCCCGGGTCCAGCGCAATCAAGCGGTCGAAAGGCGTACCTATGTAGAGCGTATCGTTAGCAAAAACAGGCGTTGCTGACCAGACGGTAGCGGGTGTTTCCCCTTTACCATCCGAAACGTCGCCGGTATGAAACTCCCAGACTTTTTTTAACTTGCCGACATTTTCCGCCGTGATTTGGGTCAGCGGGCTGTATTTCTGCGCATTAAGCTGACCGTGAAAGCTGTCCCAGGTGGCGGCGGAGGGCACCAGCGGCGATGACGGCTGTCTGGCCGACGCCACTTTCTGTCCCTCACTTTTGCTGGTAGAGGCATTCTCGGTGGTTTCCGTGGTGCCCGGCGCTTGTTGATCCGCTGCATCCACGTTGAGTTCTTCCTGGGTCCCCTGAGAGGCCTCAGTGGCTTTATCCTGCGCCTGCAGCGTGAACGGGGCAACAAGCAGCGCCAGCACCGTCATGCTGATTTTCATTAATGGATAGTGTTTAAGATTATACACGGGTGGCTCCTCAGGCTTTGACGCGTTGATTGTGACGGGCGGAATTGCTGCTCAGCGCAATCAGGCCAATCAGGCCGACCACCATGGCTGCCGTAATGAGGTACTGGTGCAGCAGCGCGGCCGCAAAACCAATACCAGACAACACCAAAAGGGTGACAATAATCAGGAAAATGCGCGCTCCGCGGCCGGATGCAGCACGCAGAAGAAAGGTCAGTACCGCCAGCACCGCGCTGGCGATGGCCACGCCCAGCGCACCAATGGTACCGGTGACGCCGGTAAGCGGCGTCAGCCAGGCGTATAACGCCACCGCGAAGCCAATTGCCGCAGCCAGCAGCAGCAAGAGGCTGCCGGTGCGTGAGGATTGAGAGTGCAACATACCAGGAAGTCCCCTAAGAAAAATGAACAAGTCATAAATATGGCGTAGTAGCGGGCTTATGCGGCAATTAATCGTACCGGTAATAACAGATGTGAAGAACAGCGGCATAATTCACTAAACATCACAGAGTATAGAAGAGGATTTTTGGAACGTTTTAACGTCTTCAGAATAAGCAATGCCTTGCAGGCTAAAGCGCTGAATGAATCATGGCTATTTTCTGACTTGCGATGCTAAGAATGGACAGGAGCGGAGCGACAAAACGGCATGGGCCAGCCTGGCCTGCCTCCTGGGTATGGCTTGTCGGGATGATAACCACGCCTGCGACTGATGGATAGCAGGCAGATTTTTGCGGTGGGGCTGGCCTGTTCGCTGAGCGCGGACGCTCTGCTTGAACGGCTGGGCTGGGAGAAACTGAACGAAATGCTACTGCCCTGGCTTGCAGTCGCTGCCGCAGCTCTGATCTGGCAGTCATCCGCAGCTGGTATGCGGCAGACAAAAGCGAAAGAATCAGTGACTGACGTCTGAAACGTCCGGCTTAATAGTCAGATCCTCTCTTAAAACGCAGTAACAGCTCTGTAGAAATATCGGCATGGAAATCTCCACTCCCTGTAAAGGATCCTGAGCCGGGAGGCTATCTATGATGCGGGGGTTGGCTCCAGTCTTCAGTTCGGATGCCGGGAATACGCTCGAACTCATGCAGGTTATTCGTCACAACAATCAGACCGCGGCTGCGGGCATGGCCTGCAATCATTTGATCGTAAGGACCAACCGGTGTCCCCTTACGGGCCAGTTCTGCGCGAATCTGGCCCGTGTGGACTGCAGCCAGCGCGTCATAATCCAGCACATCGAGGCGGGACAAAAAACCTTCAACAACCGCAAGATTACGTTCCGGTGCCTGACTTTTTTCCGCACCGTAGATCAATTCCATCAGTGTGACAGTGCTGATACACATTCGGGCTGTATTAAGGTTAAAGCGCGTTCTGACGTGTTCAGGTTTATTCTTGATCGTGAAAATACAGATATTGGTATCAAGCATGAACTTTAGCATCAGAAACCTTCCCGCTCCTGCTCTGCGGGTTGCTCTCTTGTACTCATAAAATCAGCACTGACGTTCTCACCGTCAAACCAGCTGTCCCAGGATTCACCGACCGGCGTTATGAGCCTGCTTCGGCCTACAGCAATGATTTCCACGTTTTTGATCCCATCGGGGAATGAAATGGATTTAGGCAACCTGACAGCCTGTGTCCGGTTACTGAGAAACAGTGTTGTCTGCATGCTTGCCTCCTTTATCGGGATATACAAAGGGTATATCCATTATGTGAGGCAGCCACAGATATGTCAAAAGTCTGTATGTAAGGCACATATAGCTCTGTTCCGGGAAGATAGGAAGCCCGGGCATGTTTGTGATGACGAACGATGAGGTAAACCTGATGCGCCATGAGCCCAGAAAACCCTGAAGTGAATTCCGTGACACCACGACTTATTACGTCACCGTGGCCATCGTCCTGATAATACGCTATGCCCGAATCTGTCAAATGCAGCCCTGAATTCTGACAGTAGCGCCGGGATACAGACCAGTTGCCGTACCAGAAAAGCACTTACCTTCGTCATGCCGGCTATGCCCGTTCGCCAGTGGCTTTTCCGGTATATCACTAATCCTCTGATTTTTAATATCTCGCTTACCAGAGACGCTGTTGTTAGGGTAAAAGCTAATAATATCAGCGAATTGAGGAGCGCACGGGGTTGTGATAGATTGTCTTCTGTACAGAGAAACAGGCTGGCCACGCCGTAAGGTGGCAGGGAGCTGAACCGGTAATATGCCGGATTCGGCAAAAGAAAACCCCGAAAATCCTCCGAAGTTTAGCGACAAACGAAGATTAACGGGGTTTACAAGGACTTCTGCGCAGAACAATAAATCCGCGCAGGGAGAGTATAAATTTATGCTCAGAGAAAAACAATCCAGACTGTGCTTAGTCCGCCCGTGCAATTCAGGTGTCAGCTTCAATTCAGTCGAAACAGATTTGCCGTCTGATGAAAACGGCGATCACACCATTTTTCAGCGAGCAGAACCCCGCTTTGTACCGTCATCAGAGGTAATACGGCCGCGTTTTTGTCGACAGTTGATGAAAAAAGCCCGTGCATACGTGTTCAGTTATCGCTTTCATATAAAAATGCTGGTGATGTGTATGCGTGGTGTACGGAAAAGTAAACCGAGGCCAGAGTTACTACAGGCAATTCACGTCCTCCTGCAGGGAATGTGTTTCTATTACAATCCCCTGACCAATTCCGTAGACCGATCTTTTTCAGAGCTGGCAATGGAATGCGGGCTCGCAACGGTCTCCAGAAACGGCACGGTGAGCATATCCCGGGTTACACGGGCAATTCAGGCTCTTGAAAAACAGTTCGGGTTTATAGTTCGCGGAGCAGCGGCACGGATCTATTTCACCCCTGAGTTGTTCAAGGCTCTGCGGATACGTCCCGATCATCTTCGTGCAGCGCGGCGTAAATGCGAAAGGCAGCAGAATAAAAGGGGAACGCTGTGATGAAGCAGAACACCCCGACAAGGCACTGGAGCCAGCTGAGTACAGAGGAACAGATTCTTTTCTGGCAGGATGTGGATGCAGGCAAAACCACCTCCTTCCTTGTGCCCGTTAAAAAGAAATTTACCCGTCACGTTCGTGGTAACCATTCGACGCGCCCGAAATGTGAAAAGCCGGAGTGGTTTCGTCCGGCGCGTTACAAGCAGCTGGGCGGACAGCTCGGCTACGCCTATAACCGGCTGGTAAAAAAAGATCCGGTATCGGGTCAACCCCGGCTGCGTATGCGCATGTCGCTGCATCCCTATTACATCACTCATCGTCAGCAGGCAGGCCGGAAGAACCATTTCAAACCGGAAAAAGCCCGCTTACTCGATGCATCATGGCCCCTCTGGATCAGCTTCTGTGACGCTGGCAGGCATTCGGTGGGCATGTGCATAACCCGACTCGCGCATGAGGTGAGTCCTAAAGACAGCAAGGGTAACGTTATCCCCGAAACGGCCGTGACAGTGAGCCGTATGTCGCGACTTATTGCAGAACAGGTCAGATACGGCGTTCTGGCTGTATCGGATGAGAAAGCATGGGATCGTGAGTCCGGACAGTGGTTCCCCAAATATGTCTGGCTTACCGATACCGCCTTTCGCATGCTCGGCGTTGATATGGAAAAGCTGGCGAAAGAGCAGGAAAAAGCGCTGCGTAAAAGTGAAGAGCGTCGCCAGCTGATTGCAGAAGGCATTATCTCCGGTGATGAAGTCATATCGGCTCACACGGCACGCAAACGCTGGTATGACAAGAAGCGGGCCGACGCGCTCAGATTTCGTCGCGAGAGAGGGGCAATGCGCAAGCGCGCCAGTCTCCTTGCGAAATTACCGCAGGATATGCAGCTTTTCGAAATGATGAAGCATATCAGGAGAACGATGCCGGCCGGTGAAAGTCTGTTCTGTAATAACGATCGGCTTGAGCAGCTGGCCATCCACCAGCTCTGCCAGATGAATCTCTTCATGGCCAGGGAAGCTCCTGCCTGACGATATTCCCCTGAACCCGCTGCTTTTCACGCTGCCCCTTAAACGGGGCTTTCGTCGTTGTTCTGAATGTACCGCGACCGTCCGCTGTGGACGTCTTACCGGCAAAAGGGTGTCCGCAAAAGCGTTTTATAGAGAAAAAACAGCTGTTATCGACTGTAAAAATTTTTATTCACAATAATCCGCAATGGTATAACAGCAAAGGTCGGCAACCGGGAATCAAATAATCCGGAAAACAGTCTTACACCCTTTTTTATATGTCTTCTGACTGAAGTCAGAATGATCTTTGTCACTCCCGGCGCTGTGGATAACACCGGAACAGGATACAGCTCCTGCCGGCAGGGAAAGGTAATATATTAGTTACATCATCCATATTCAACATTTAACCCACAACAAGCGAGCCCAACCAAAACCCTGCGTCCCTCCCCGACAAAACCCTGAAACCCGAAGCTGTACCTGAAACCCGGTTGCCCCCACTGAACAGCCGCCCCCGCCCGGGCCGGAGGCCCGGAACAGGAGTGGCTTTAATGAATGATGTAACTACAAGCTACATCATGGCTGTCAGTATCATGCCGGGAAGATCGGATTACACGCTCGTAAGCGGCTGAACGCCGCTAACGCGGAGATACGCCCCGGCTGCGGCTACGCCTTGTCGTGACCACTCCGACCGCGCACAGACACCACAGCATCGCTTTTAGCGGGTCTGGCCTGGCAGGGCGAAGGTCAGGTCAGGCAGAACCTGTCAGAACGGAACCGGCAACGCCGGGCTACCGGCACCCCTTCAGCAGTTGTCGCCTCCATGACGCTGGCGCGTCATTCAGAGAGCCGGCTGCGCACTGCTCGCCAGCCTGAATTAATTTAAGAGTGAATTCTACGGAAGTATTATGTCCGCTGTGTGCCAGAAGCGACACTGGCGATTGTAATCTGCTTCAAGACCACCACGAGGCGATTTTCTTTTGCTACTCACATGGACTCGGTAAAACGGCCATTCTTCCGAACTAAGCTGAACAACGAAAAAAGCCGCCCAAGAGGACGGCTATAAACCTTTCAGTTTTGCCCGTTCAGGCTTTCACCTTCACAGACTCCGGCACCTTAAAGGAACCAGTTGATCAACTGCAATACAGCCGCAATTAAGGTCAGAATAGCGATAATCAGCTCAATCATTCCCCGCACCTCCATCTCTGTGGCGCGTAGGTTACTAGGCAGTCCCCTTTCCTCTAATCCACCCATCCGGCTATGCCATTCACTTTGCTAAAAGAAGAATTTCACCACGCTGCCGCCCAGGCTTCCGGGTGCGAAACCAGAAGAGGGCTATACCTTAGCTGCCTGCTTGCCGACAGTTCCGGTACTGTTCACTACCAAATTCAGTTTTGAAGAGCTTGATCGGGCTGCGTTCAGAGGCGGTTTCACGTAGTTTTACTTCCTTAGCTGGCCGCATTATAAACGGTAAATGCTGCTTATAGAATACTCATTTGCAAGGGTAGGTCATAAGACGTATAATTAACCCGCTAAAAGAAGAATTTCACCATGCTGTACGCCGGATGCCCGCGAAGCATCACAGGCTACAGAGCAGATAACCCGCCTTGAGCGGGTTTTCTGCTTTATGAGGCCGCCGCCAGGCGGTTTTTTTATGCCCTTCTGCCGCCGTTCGGTAAAACGCCCATTCTGCCGAATCAAACATAAAAAATTACCGAATCCGGCGACTTATCCACCGTTTCTGTAGATAACGCTATATGTGGTGTCCGCGCCAGCTGCCTGGCAGACTACATATGCTGCCCGTAGCGGACAGCATCAGAAATCAGAGAGGATAGGCAACACGCTTACCTGACGGGAGTTTTACACCAATATACAGCTCTCCGCCCAGCGCAGTGACATAGCGTTTCAGTGTGGACAGACGTGGATCGTTATCGGGATTTTCCATGCGGGCAACGGCGGGTTGCTTGACGCCCAAAGCCGCAGCCAGTTCAGTCTGAGACATCTGCAGCTCTTCGCGCATTTGCGCCAGGGTAACTTCCCGGATCATTTCTTCTGCCCGGGCCTCGATTTTTTCACGGCGTTCCGGGCCAACATCGTTCAGTAATTCGGTTAAAGTAGCCATTACTTTCCCTCCAGTTTCGCCAGGTGAGCCGTGTACTCATCCTCAGCGATCTTGATATCGCTTTCTTATCTCACCTTTCTGTCCGTGGCAGATCGCTCTGGCAACCGCATGGCGGCTTTCTCCCCGGTTAGGTTGGGTCAGAATGCGTCTGCGGTAATCTTCATCATCAATATAATTAAGCAGATACAGTGTTTTGTTGATGCGCCCCACTTCAATGATTGCCTGAGTCAGTCCGGATGGTCGTTCACTTTTCAGCAATGAACGGACCAGCACTGAAGTCTGTACTTTGCCCAGCTTAAGGGAGCCTGCGGTCCGGATCATTTCGTCCCATTGAAGGACTATTTTTCGGGGATCTGATTGGCCTCTGGCAATATCATTCAGCACGCCATAGTCGGCATCATGGTCCATTCGCTGGGCGAGGAAGGCATGAAGGTCTACGCTTCGATGACCCCACTGCAACGAATGGCAGATACGGCGGAGATCGGGGCAGTAGCCGCCTTTCTTGCATCGTCGGACAGCAGTTTCATGACCGCCAGCGAGGTCGCCGTTGACGGTGGTCTGGCACAACTCTGACTCCCTGTGTCCCAGAGGGTTCCATCCAGGTGTTCGGAACCCCTGGGGCGAAATAAACTGAAGGAAAATATATGAGTTACGCAATCATTGGTTTCGGCCAGATTGGCCAGGCCCTTGCCAGAGCTTTTGCCCGCAGTGACATAGACGTGTCTGTAGCAACCACACGCGCCCCGGAAAGCTTTGCATCCACCGCCGCCGCGATCGGATCCGGTATTATTCCCCAAACCCTGACGGAAGCGGTCAGGGCGGACGTCGTTTTTTTGGCTGTCCGCTTCGAGGCACATCGGGAGGTCGCAAAGGCGCTGACGAGCTGGAAGGGAAAGACCATCATCGACGTGACTAATGCCTACGGTGTGTCCCCTGAGGAACTGGGAGGACAGCCTTCTTCCAGATTCGTCGCGCAGGCTTCACCGGAGGAAGACTGGTCAAAGGATTCAATCATTTGGGTGCATCTGTCCTTGCACAAGATCCGGCCGTCCAGGGTGGCAGGCGAGTTGTGTTCCTGGCGGGCGACGATAACTCTGCCGCTGAGGAGGTTGGTGTGCTTGCGCAAAATCTGGGTTTTGCGCCGATTGCGCAGCGACAGCGACTGTCCTGACGCTGGCATCGTTATGGGTTCCGTTCTGGCCTCTACCCTTAACGACAAAATACCCGGCACGTTGAAATAGCATGCCGGGAGTTTACAAATGATATGCCTGAAGCCAGCAGCTTATTTTACCCAGTCTTCCAGTACCAGGTCCGGCACCCGCGCAAACTCCCGCGTATTATTCGTCACCAGGATGGCGCTGGCGGCAATGGCATGCCCGGCAATCGCCGTATCGTTGGGGCCGATTGGTGTGCCGGCCACAGTCAGTGCGGCCTTAATCTCCGTGGTGGCATCCACGGCGGCACGATCCCAGGGCAGAATGGCATCGAGGCGGGCGCAGAAGGCGTCAACCAGCAGAGCGTGGCGCGGTGAGGCTTTTTTCCCGATGGTGCCGAAGCGCATTTCAGCATAGGTGACAGCCGAGACCACGATCCGGTGATTACGCAGCACTGCCTGTTCCAGCCGCTTCAGCACGGCTTCAGGTTGCTCACGCATGATGAATGAACAGATGTTAGTGTCCAGCATAAAGGTCTTGTTCACAGGTTAAATCTTCCCTCATCACTGACAACGTCCTCACGCTCCGCCATAAAATCAGGGTCGGCTTTTTCAAGCTGCGCGAACGAGCCCCATGTCGGCCGGACCGGACGCAGGATGATGCTGTCCCCTTCCCGGACGATCTCCAGCTCGCTCACCCCTTCAAAATCCAGATCCCGGGGAAGTCGAATGGCTCGGTTATTGCCGTTTTTGAAAATAGATACTGTTCGCATTTTTTTATCTCCCGCCCGTGTGGGCTACCGGAAAACCTTAAGCATATGCGAAGTATATGTGTCTTTAGGTTATTTGCATAGGGTAAGTATATGCAGATGATGGATATATGAATATGTTGACCATATGCGGATGACAGATATATGCATAGGTAATGCATATTTTGATTTCTTTCTTTTTCACGGAAGATCCGGAAAAAGGCAAAACCGGATCTTCTTTATGGCCCACGGGGCGCAGCGGCCCAAGAAAACAAGATGTAGTATTGTTATCAGCTAACGGTGACGCTATATGTTGTGTCCTACCCCCGTTCCGTGACCCGGCGCGCTGCACCGGAAAACGCCGCTTTGCTTATTATTTACATTTGCACTGGTGCACGTATGCAGCAGCGTTAGTGGTTCACTTATTGGTTTATTTTGCAACCTTATCCGTTCTGCATACAATTGAAGTGTCTTTTAAAATTCTGAACAGTGAACAGCCGGCTTTAAAGTAATGATAAGAGGATCATACGTCATTATCTTCACGCAGCGGCACAATCAGCATATCGGTATGCACCTTGCTGATTAACTGACGCGCTGACGATACCAGTTTGCTCCAGAAATCCTGATGATGTCCACAGACGACCAAATCAACTCCGTGCTCTTTGACCGCATCCTCCAGAATACGGGCAAAATCGCCTTTGCCAGCCAACATTTCGCTGACGGGATACTGTGCTGAATCAGCAAGGATCTTCAGAGCCTGTTGGATTTTCTGCGAAACATACTCTTGCGTATAACCGAGGTTAGCATTCATCAGACCGGTATAAATATCAGTAGGGCCCACATCAACGTGTATCAGGGAAATCCTGGCATCATAAGGTCGGGCCAGCGAGACGGCTTTTTTCACCAGTAACCGGCTCTCAGGAGAGAGATCTACAGCAATCAAAATATGTTTATAAGTCATAATATTACTCCTCTCACACGCCCCGAGCAGCAACCGGAGTCATCCGTCAATCAGGGACGTGATAAAAAGCTTGCTATGCTTATTTTTTAAGCAATTGATCAGGAGCAATTAATGCTGTTAGTCAAAAAAACAATCGTATTGGGTTACTGATCGGCACTGCGTCATCCGTTAGACAGCATGCGATGTGCTATTACGGTGATAATGCCCGGATTCGGTTTACACTACTTACAAGTGGTTTGGACGGACTTTTTTAACCACGCGCAGCAGGGTTAAAAAAGCCCGCGCGTAGCGGGCTTCGGTTACTACTGCACTCTCGCTCGTTTGGATTCTGCTGCGCCAACCAGTGACGCCAGCGGGATATTGAACATTTCATGTAGGTTACGGATCATCGGCAGCGTCAAAGTACGCTTATTGTTCAGCACTTCATAGACGCGGTTCGGGCGTCCAATCGCCGGCACCAGGTCTTTCGCCGTCAGCCCATCTGCTCCATGCGGAATTTAATCGCCTCTACCGCCTCAGGCGCTTCAATCGGATAGTGTTCCTGCTCGTATTTTTCGATAAGCAGGATCATTACTTCCAGAAAATCCCCGGCTTCAGTCCCCGGCTCCGGCTCATTGTCGAACAGTGGGGATACGGCTGCCAGGGCTGCCTTATAATCTGCTTCGTTGTGAATCGGTTTAATTTTATAAGTCATCACATATCCATCGTGTTTGCGTCTATCTTGTCGTATTCAGCGTGTGTTCCAACAAACTTAATGTAGACCGCCTGGAATCTGTAAGCCACTACGATAATCAGCCCGTAGTGATTGCCCTTAATATCAAACACTACCCGATTATTACTCAGAAAATCGGCTGTCCTGTACTTGTTCTTAATATCCTGTGGCGTTTTCCATTGGGCCTTACTAACCTCATCTACCCACGCTTTTAGAGGCTGCTCCGCCTGATTATATGTTTCCCAGAATCGTTGGAGAGATGCGCGATATAATTCGCACTGCCTTTCCTTGATATCCCATATTGGACCCAAGTTGATAGTCCCATCTGGGGACTTCAAGAGGTGAGGCGCTGTTTTTGTTTTCATATAGATGGGTAAATACCAGGATATGTATTCAACCTCTACTTATTAAAATGTATCTTTGGGAAAGTAGCTTTACGGAAAGCAATAACCTGAGGGATAATCCGGGCAGATTTCAAACCTGAGCACGCTCTGCTGAGGGCACCATTCACCCTGATAAGGACACCGATGACTGACCCGATTGATGACAGCCTGCTGCCGCGCGCCTTGCATCTCTCTTCGATAGAGGCTCAGGATACGTTTGCCCTGGCGGCGATCAACGGTAGCCAGCCATTGAATCCGGCGCAGGCCTACCTGATCGGTCTCTCGTCCTCCGCCAGCCGGCAAACGATGGGCTCTTTCCTGAATATCGTGGCGAAGATGCTCGGCTTCAGCTCCCTGCAAAGCTGCGCCTGGGGCAGTCTGCGTCGTCACCATATTCGGGGCCTGCTGGAAATGCTTTCGGTCAGTGGCCGGGCACCCGCCACCATCAATACCTATCTGTCTGCCCTGAAAGGCACCGCCCGCGAGGCATGGATGATGAAGCAGATGGATACCGAAAGTTGTCAGCAAATTCTGGCCGTACGCGCCGTCCGGGGAAGCCGATTAACCCGTGGCCGGGCGCTGGCAGCCGACGAAATTCACGCCTTGTTTCGCAGCTGTGAACAGGACCCCGGCTGCAAAGGCCCGCGCGATGCCGCGATGCTGGCAGTGATGCTCGGCTGCGGTCTGCGCCGTTCGGAAGTGATCAACCTGGATTACGCCAGCATTCTGCATCAGGAACAGGCGCTGGTGGTGCGCGGCAAAGGGAATAAAGAGCGGCTGGCTTTTATGCCGGATACGGTCCGGCAACGCATCCATCTGTGGACAGAAACCATCCGCGGCGAACTGGACGGGCCATTGTTTACCCGGATACGTGCCGGTGACGATGTCACTTTTCAGCGCATGACGCCGCAGGCGGTGTATCACATTCTTGGTCAGCGTCGGGTTGAAAGCGGTATAGATGAATGCGCACCGCATGATTTACGCCGCACATTTGCGACTATGATGCTGGATAATGGCGAGGATCTGATCACCGTCCGGGATGCGATGGGTCATGCCAGCGTTACCACCACGCAAAAATATGACCGGCGCGGGGATGAACGTTTACGGAAGGCGGCGGATAAGCTGAAATTTTAAGAGCCTCTTTCGCCACTTAACAGACTTTTCGTCAATCAGAGAACCAGTAGTGCTTATACCCTGCACCCATAAAACCTTATAAGTGCAACAACATTCGGGCTGGAAGAAAACCAGACCAATCTCGTTGATTACGGGATGTAATTATAATTAAGTCTGATTAACTTTGCACCAGTAAAAATTGAATTCGTGCACTCCAGCCATGAAAAAAATTTCCATTCACAAATAAAAGCGAGGTTAAAAATATATTACTCGCAACATTATTCCTGACGCCGTTCTTTTTTATGAGAAATATAAAGGCTTAACACAAGTAAAAAAATCAAATTGTTTTTACCTGCCAGTAAGAAATTTCTGATTGATAAGGTAATATCCTTCTTCGCACTTGCTTACGTAAAATTTACACTCAGTTTAATTAATAGTTCAGACGAAGATGTCGAATACAAGGATGTTGGGGGCGCTCAGCGCCATATTTCTTTCTTCATATACAGTTGCTGCGCCATTAACACCGGGCGACCGTGATTACATACAGAATCAGCAGCAACAGCGTGTGCAGCAGGATCAGCAGCAGCGCGATGCACTGTGGAATGCTGCCGCCCCGCAGGGCATGGCCGCTGAAAATTCCGGTTCATCCAGCCCCTGTTTCCCTGTAAATCACATCATGATTCTTTGTGACGCTGATATCAAAAAGCCAGCAACAGCACATTACTACGCCCTATATTAACCATTGTCTGAACTTAACAGAAATTAATGCGCTGATACATGACATTTCAGCCTGGTATATGCAACGCGGTTATATCACCAGCCGGGCCTTTTTAACGGAACAGGATTTGTCCCAGGGTAAGTTAATTATTCCGGTACTGGAAGAAAAATTAGAGTCTATCCGGATCGACGGAAAACATTCACGTATGCTGAAGATGGCCTTCACCAGGCTGGAAGGGAATATTCTGAATCTGCGTGATATTGAACAGGGCATGGAACAAATTAACCGGGTACGCCGTACACCAGTTCAGATTGAAATTCAGCCATCCTCCAGGCCCGGTTAGATGACTTAGTTGAAGGGTTGCCAGATGCCTATAATCGCTTCCTTGAGATCCTGAAAGCAGAGGATCGAATAGATCCAGACTTTTATTAAGTGACAGATATCCCGCCCTCAAAGGCTGGGTTTTTTATCTGTTGCTCAGTCAGTACTTAAGCCGAGTGGGAGAAAGAACCATGCCTAAAGAAGCGGTGTTCACGATGAAGCTGGAAAGCTCCCTGCGGGAAGACTTTATCGCCGCAGCCAAAGCCAGCGACAGACCGGCCTCTCAGGTGGTACGTGAACTGATGCGGGAATACATCAGGCGTCAGAGCGAGAGCCGGGCTTACGATGCTTACCTGGCGCAGAAAGTGGAGAAAGGACGTCAGTCCATCCGGTCAGGTGAAGGAGTGGATAACGAAGAGGTTGAAAGGCTCTTCGCAGAGCGGCGGGCCAGAGTGGCAGATAAGGCATAAAGGTGCGCTGGGTGTCGGAGGCACTGGATGACCGTACAGCGATATGGGATTACCTGACAGAACGAAATCCGCAGGCCGCAGCGGAGATGGATGAGCGGTTCAGCGAGTCGGCTGCCCTGCTGACAGAGCAGCCGCTGATGGGTGTGCCGGGAAAGATAGTCGGCACGCGAGAGCTGATACCGCATGAACATTACCGGCTTGTGTACGAGCTGGATGAAGACACTGATACCGTCTGGATAGTGACGCTGATCCACACAGCCCGGTGGTGCTGGCCGCCGGTATCGCCGGACATTCCGTAATCCGTCTGTGAGCCGGACTATTCGTGCCCGGCAGAACATGGCTGTTCAATGCTGCTTCTCCCCGGCCATTAGCCATAATGCAGCGTGATTATGCGCACTCCCGCCTCTGCCAGGTAATGAATGATGATGGAAATATGCAGGGATCTGGCGGTAAACTTGTTGAAACATCAATTAAATCTACAGATGTCAGACCTGCCTTCGCCTCTACATTCCGCTGACATAGCCTCCGTCTACAGGCAACGTAACACCTGTTATGTACTGCGCAGCATCGCTGCACAGAAAAATGGCAGCACCTGTCAGGTCATCGGCACGCCCCCAGCGTTTTAAAGCCGTACGTTGACAAATATGCTCCGCTGCTGAGGGGTCGCTCCACAAAGGACGCGTCATACTGGTCTTATGATAGCCAGGCGCTATCGCATTTACCCTGACGCCCTGAGGTCCATAGCGATGGGCCAGAGCCCGGGTCAGACCGGTTACGCCACTTTTACTGGCACAGTATGCAGGCACCAGGGCATCAGCAAGGTAGCTCAACATTGAAGCCACATTCACAATACAACCGCTGCTTTCAAGCAGCCTGGGTATAGCAGCCTGGCTGAGTCGCATTACGCTGTTCAGATTTACATCCATCACCTGCATAAACACAGACTCTTCATATTCTTCTTCGGGACGCGCAACACCGGCGGCGTTGATAAGCACATCAAGTTTCAGGAGCGAGGTGAAGAGCGCTGAGACCTGCGCGCTATCACTGACATCGAGCTGCCGAAAATCAATCGCTTTATCTTCAGCACGCTCCCGACAGTCCGCCAGCTTACTGGCAGAACTGCCTGTCGCTATTGTTGTTGCTCCCAGTCGGCTGAAGCCCCGGGCAATCTCCAGCCCTATACCGCTGGTACCGCCTGAAACCAGCACGGTTTTGCCTGCAAACATATCAGGAAGAAAACCGGATAAAATATCGCTCATATTTTTTCCTTTAAATCTGGCTCAGCACAGCTGCTTAAGTACGGCGACGACCTTTTCAGGCGTAATTTCAACCGCTTCGTTATAGATGATTTCACCCGGTCGGCATGCACGCATGGCAATGCGTTCAAGACTGCCAGGATGAGGATCCTTTATCCCCAGCTGTTGCAACGTAACCGGCAAGCCGATCTTTTCGCAGAAGGTTTTAACCTGCAGGTAAAAATCATCAGGGACATGCTGAAGCTTCAGTTCAGCCAGTACCCCGACAGCCACTTTTTCGCCATGCAGATAATCATGCGTTTCATCCAGTTCACACAGGCCATGATGGATGGCATGAGCCGCTGCCACACCGCCCGACTCGAAGCCAATACCGCTGAGCAGGATATTGGCTTCGATAATGCGTTCGATGGCCATACCCACGCGCTGTTCCCGGCATTCTGCCAGCGCCTGCTCTCCGAATTCAAAGAGCGTCTCCAGACACTGCCGGGCAATAGTCCAGGCTACCGGCAGTCCGCGCATGCCAAAAGAATTGTTGCTGTTACTCAAACGGCAAGCTTCCGCTTCGCAGAAAGTAGCCAGTGCATCACCCATGCCAGCCACCAGAAAACGGGGTGGAGCCATCGCAATCAGCCTACTGTCCACCACGACCAGATCTGGATTGCGCGGCAAGAACAGATCGTAATCAACCCTGCCATTTTCCTGATAAACTACAGCCAGCGCACTGCAGGGAGCATCCGAGGCTGCAATCGTAGGCACGATGATACTGGGGCTGCGGTGATACCAGGCAACGGCTTTCGCGGTATCGAGCACCTTTCCGCCTCCCACGCCTACGATGACGTCGGCCTGATAATGTTCAGCCCGTTCTCTGAGGCGCAGAATCTCCTTTTCAGTACAGTCGCCACTGTGACGCTCGGTGAACACATCCGCCAGATTTGCGCAGGCATCCCGGACCGGCTGATGCAGGGTATCCCAGATGCCGCGATCAATAATCAACAGCGAACGTTGTCCGAAGGTGGCAATTTCTTTTCCGAGAAGGCGTAAAGCACCTTCGCCCTGTATGTAGCGGCCCGGGAAACGCGCACCTTTTATTCTCTGCTTGTTTTCATCACCAACAGACATAGCCACCATCCGCAAGTACAATTGAGCCTGTCATCAGGCTGGACGCTTCACTCGCCAGGAAAAGTACGACGGAGGCCACTTCTTCCGGACGACCCATACGCTGCATCGGCGTACCGCCGACCCAGTATTGATGCATTTCAGGGCTATCATTGACGTAAGCGGTCATTTCAGTCGCGATATAGGTTGGCGCTACGGCATTAACGCGCACTCCGCGCCCTGCCCATTCAGCAGCCAGCGACCGCGTAAGATGATGTACGGCAGCTTTTGAGGCGTTGTACTGAGATTGTTCCTGTGGACGGTTGACGATAAACCCGGACATTGACCCCACGTTCACCACCGTTCCGCCTCCTGCCTCCAGCATCGCTTTACCAAATGCGCGGCAGCACCAGAACACACCGTTCAGGTTAACATCAATCACCCTGCACCAGTCACTGTCGCTCATGTTTTCTGCTTTTTCACAGATGGAGATGCCTGCGTTATTCACCAGGATATCTACCCGCCCGTAACGTTCAACCATCTCTTTACTGATGGCATTCACGACGTCAGGCTGCGTAACATCCAGCGTGTAGCTGTCAACCTGATACCCTTTTTCACGCAGTCCGGCTGCGGCTTGTTCTGCGCGCGCGCTGTCGATATCGGTTATCGCCAGCCGGGCGCCAGCTTCACCCAGCGCATCCGCAATGGCCAGGCCAATACCCCGTCCCGCACCGGTAATAACCGCCAGTTTGCCGCTGACGCTAAATTTTTCCAGGTACATGCTATTCCTCTCTGAAGATATTAATGACCGCCGAGCGCCAGCTCATCGAGTTGGTCATAAAGCGCCTGGCTGTTGAAATAGAGTTGATTGAAAATCGGCTGCATTTTCTGATACACCGCCTGCCAGGCGGGATCCGGATGAACCTCTTCGCTGTATTTTACGAAGCGTTCGGCTGCAGATTGCGGCGTGTCGGCATGTCCCACAGCGGCAGCCGCCAGCGCAGCGCAGCCCAGAACGCTACATTCCGCCTCTTCCGGCACCACAACCGGCACGCCATAGATGCTGGCTTTGATTTTCAGCCACAGCGCCGAGCGCGCCCCGCCGCTGGATGCGACAATACGCTCCAGCTTCTGTCCTGTAGCCTGCTCCATCACGCTGATATGTCGTGCCGCTGCAAAAGCCACACCTTCCATCACGGCCCGGTGCAGTTCGGGTAACCGGTGATTAGCCGCCAGGCCAAAGTATTGCGCTCGCGCATTGCGATGTTCACCCAGCCTTTCACCCGTCAGGTAAGGCAGAAAGAACAGCCCGCGTGAGCCGGGCGGAGCCGTCTCTGCAAAAGCATTTATTTCGGCATAGCTCAGCTTATTCTCATGCAGGGCGCGACGCGCCCAGCGCATGCCGTCTCCGCCGGTTTCCAGCAGCACAAAAGGCCCCCAGTCACCCGTGCAGGTGGCGACATTCGATATCTCCGGGTCCAGTAGCGGTTGTGGTGTAATCGTCGTAATGATGCAGGACGTGCCGGTGACATCCGATCCCAGGCCCGGGCGCGATACACCGGAGCCCAGCAGCGCCATGGGATAATCGCCTCCGCCGACAAGGACCGGAGTACCTGCCTGTAAGCCCAGCGCCTGCGCCGTGGCGGGTAACAACGCTCCCAGCACCTCACCCGCCTGACGAATGGGCGGAAGGAGATCGGCCCGGATGCCAAGTCGATCGAGCATGGCACCAGACCAGTCGCCTGTTGCCGGATCCATCATAAAACTGCAGGATGCTTCGGTGCGGTCCTGTGCCAGTTCACCCGTCAGCCGGAAATTGATGTAATCTTTGGGCATCAAAACAACGACGGTACGCGCCAGGGCTTCCGGTTGATTATCGCGCAGCCACTGCAGCTTGAACCCCGGCCATGCGGGTGTCGCCGGGTTACCGCTGTCCTGCAGATAGACTGAAGGTGCAAAGCGTTTTTCAAAATCACGCACCTGTGGCGTAGTGCGTTTGTCATTCCACAACATGACAGTTGTACTGACCAGCTCACCCTGAGCATCAAGTAATACGGTGCCGTGCATCTGCCCGCAGGCGCAGATCGCTGCGATGCGGGATGCGGCATCCGGATGCCTTTCCATTAATGCCTGTACACTCAGTCTGACGCCCTGCCACCAGTCGGCTGGTGCCTGTTCGGCCCAGCCGTACTGCGGCACATGCTGCTCATGCTCTTTGCTGGCGATATCAATAATTTTCCCGTCACGGTTTACCAGTGCGGCCCGGGCGCTGCCGGTACCGACATCGATCGCAAGGTAGTAATCCTTATTCATGAGAAACTCCTTAACGCTTCAGCCAGCCGGTACCTTTTTGCAAAAGCATGGCCAGTACAATGATCACCCCCATGCATACCTGCTGGTGGTATCCCGGGACATTGATCAGATTCATGATGTTGCCAATGACACCGAATACCAGCACACCCAGCAGCGTGTTGAACACGCCACCACGGCCGCCCGCAAGACTCGCGCCACCAATCACAACCGCCGCGATCACATCCAGCTCAGCGCCTACGCCTACGGTTGCTGAACCCACGCCCGAGCGGCTGGTAATAATGACCCCTGCCAGCGCAGCCAGCGCGCCTGAAATGGCATACACAGCCAGCACATAACGCGCTACCGGAATGCCCGAAAGGTGAACCGCCTCTTCATTGGAGCCAATGGCTTTCACCAGACGACCAAAACGGGTCAGATTAAGAAGAACGCCTGCGGCAATAAATACACACAGCATCAGAACGCCCGGCAGCGGCACGCCGAAAATACTGGAGGTGCCGAAATCCGTGATGGACTCTCCCGCCTCTGCCATCATGACCGGCTGGCCATTGGAAATGATCAGCGCGAGACCGCGCGCTACTGCCATCATGGCAAGCGTCATGACAAAAGGCTGAAGGCGCAGGTAGGCCACAAGAAAACCGCTGACAAGCCCGCACAGCATGCCCGCCGCCAGCACCATCGCGACCGAAACGCCGGCGCTGTAGTGGTTAACGATAACGGCGGACAGCACACTGCCCAGCGCGGCAACCGATCCGACAGAAAGATCGATGCCGCGCGTCAGAATCACCAGCAACATACCAACAGCCATGATCCCTGTTCCTGACACCTGGCGAAGCACGTTCATGATGTTGCGCTCGCTGAGAAACGATGAGGACAGGGAGGCAGCACACATCACCAGTAATATAAAAATAATTGCCGTGCCGTAACGACGAAAAAACTCACCGGCGTCAAAATGGGCTTTATGCCCGCTGGAACTGACTGACAGGGAACTCATCAGAAATTCTCCGCATGGGAAAGAGAAGAGCGATTGGTCATCGCCATGGAAAGCAGATTTTCTTCGGAGTAGTCAGCAGGCTGCAGTTCGCCGCAGATTGCCCCCTCCGACATCACCAGCACCCGATCGCATAAGCCAAAAAGCTCCAGATGCTCTGAGGAAATAACAATGACTGCCATGCCGCTCCGGGCAAGTTCGGCAATGAGCTGATAGATTTCACGTCTGGCGCCTACGTCAACGCCGCGGGTCGGCTCGTCCAGGATGATCACCTGCCCACCAAGGTTGAACCATTTGGCGAGAACCACCTTCTGCTGATTGCCGCCTGACAGCGATGACACCGGAGCATGGAGCCCTGCGCTCTTCAGCCGCATCCGCTGCGCCAGTTTGCTGACCACTTCATGCTCGCGGGCATGCTGAATAAAACCCAACGGTGCCATCACAGCTTTGTCATTAGCCATGGTGACGTTCGCCCGAACAGGCATATCGAGCACCACGCCCTGTCGCTTGCGGTCTTCCGGCACCAGCGCAATTCCGGCTTTTACCGCCTGTTGTGGCGTACGTAAGGAGACCTTCTGACCGTTCAGGTAAACAGTGCCGCTGTCGCTACGATCGGCACCAAAAATCAGACGCGCTACTTCAGTACGTCCCGACCCCACCAGGCCTCCGAGTCCGACAACTTCGCCCGCATGTACGCTGAAGCTGACATCGCGTACTTTGCGACGGGCATTCAGCTTCTCCACGCGCAGAACTTCCTGCCCTTTTTGACGGCTGTCATGATCGGTAAACAATTGATCGACAGGCCGACCTACCATCAGTTTGATCACTTCAGACATCGTGGTACTGGCAGGGCTTTCAGTGGCGACCCACTGCCCGTCTTTCATGATGGTCATGCGGTCGGCGATACGGAATACTTCATCCAGGCGGTGGGAGATGTAAACAATAGCGACCCCAACACTTCGGAGATCATTGATAATAGCCAGCAGACGGTCAGCGTCCTGGGTGGACAACACCGCAGTCGGCTCGTCAAATACAATGACGCGTGCATCCTGTGAGAGCGCCCGTGCAATTTCCACGATCTGCTGATGTGCGACAGAAAGGTCGCCCACAATAGCGGAAGGATTAATGTCAAAACCCAGCCGGCGCAGGATGCTGCTCGCTTTGGCGCGAAGCTTCGGCCAGGAAATAAAGGTCGGTAAATCGTGCAGGAAAATGTTTTCAGCAACCGTCAATTCCTGCGCCAGCGCCATCTCCTGATGAATCAGCGTAATCCCTCTTGCCATCGCGGCTTTGGGACCTTTTATCTGCACCGCCTCGCCATTATCGTAAACAGACCCGCTGTCAGGAGCGTGCTCGCCGCCGAGCACACGCATCAGAGTAGACTTTCCGGCACCGTTCTCGCCAAGAAGTGCATGCACTTCGCCGGCGGCTAACTGCAACTGCGCACCTTTAAGTGCATGGATACCACCAAAGGTTTTGGTAATATCCCGCAGTTCAATCAGTGGCTGAACCATAATTCTGTTCCCCGGTAGAGGGGGCGATATCACAACGCCCCGGACAATCAAAAGATGGAGTCGGCTTTATAAAATTTGTCTACATTCTCCTGGGTGACTGCCGCCGGCTTCGTGTAATAAACGCGTGGGAAACCCTCGGCCAGTTTGTCCTGCAGCGCCTCGACACCGAATTGAGCAGCCAGTGTGCCGATCTGGTCCGGGTCGTTCAGACCGGTCGCACCATATTTTCCTTCCTTAATAAGCCGGTACGCCTCTTTTTGTCCATCAGCCGCTGCCAGCAAAACCACTTTATCTGCCTTACCGGCAGATTCGAGCGCCTTGCGCGCGCCCAGCACCATGGAGTCGTTTTCACCCAGCACGACATTGATATCGGGATGCGCTACAAGCAGATCTTCCATCGCCTTCAGACCGCCTTCCTGCGTCCAGTCCCCCCATCCCTGCCCCATAATCTGAAAACCGGCTGACCCGCCCTGTTGCAACTGCGCTTCGGTAAGACCGCGTATGACGCCGAGACGGCGCTCCTCCCCGACCACATTGCCTTTCGTTCCTGAAATCAGTGCGATTTTGATCGGTTGGCCCTTCATTTTGTTGGCCAGCCAGGCCCCGGTCAGTCTGCCGTTCTGATCATTCGATGACTGAACCAGTGTGATGTACTGCGCGCGTGAATTGAGGGCGCTGTCGAACACAATGACCTTCACACCTGCCTTGCTGGCCGCATTAACGGCTGGCACCAGACCTTCAGGATCGCGGGGGTCGATCAGCAAAACGTTAATGCCTTTAGCGACCATATCTTCCACATCGCTAATCTGTTTGGACATATCGTTGCGGCCGTCAGAAGTCGTCACTTCACAGCCCATCGCTTTGGCTTTTTTGCTGGCGGCATCAAGTGCCGCGGCGTAATAAGGCGCACCCAGCGTAAACATTGAAATGCCCACCAGACAGGAATCGGCTGCTCGTGAGCTACCGGCGAATAAACTGGTAAGGGCAAGGGCATAACAGGACAGTCGGTAAGGCAGTCGCATGATGTTCTCCTGAGGCACCCGGGAAAGGTTCAAACCCGAACGCTTGTCATTATGTTGGTCTGTCATTCACCTTTTTACGTATTATTATTACCTATGATTAAATAAATAAAACGGTAAATAGCTATTTTTTGCTCAAAATCACAAAATATTAACTTTTATTCATCTGCATACTGTGATTAAAAATACCTATCGTGTACTTTTATTACAAAACAACACAACAGGAGTCACTTCCGATGAAATGGGTAGAACCAATTGGCTGTCAGGTTGACCTGCAACAGGGGCTGATGCATAACGCCACCGGACACTATCAAAAACGTCTCAGCGACCTGGATGGTCTTTATGCAGATGAAGAGGCGTACAAGGCGCTGCTGGACCGTATAGGTGATGCAGTGGTTTACGAAGTCACGGAATGGCGCCCGCAGGTGCGAAATGGAGACATGATTTTTGGTCTGACACGCATGAGCCCGGGCCAGGTCGGCAACGAATTTTTTCTGACGCGTGGCCATATTCATGCCGTCGCTGATCGCCCGGAAATCTATTTCGGACAACGCGGCGAAGGACTGATGCTGATGGAGTCGCCTGATGGTGAAACCCGAACAGTAGAAATCAAGCCGCAGACGGTGTGTTATGTCCCGCCGTACTGGATCCACCGCTCGGTCAATACAGGCAATAGCGATTTCGTCATGTTGTTTGCCTACCCGGCTGACGCCGGACAAGATTACGACATCATCGCACGCTCGGGTGGCATGCAAAAACGCGTCATTGCCAGTGACCATAAGGGCTGGACGCTGGTCGATAATCCCGCGTGGCAGGCCCGCACTACTGAAGAAGTTAACCGGTTGTTCAGTGCAACCGATACGGAGGTAGTGTAATGAATCCGATATTTGAGCTTATCCACGCAACGGGTGTTGTTCCGGTTATTGCGATTGAACGCGCCAGGGATGCGCTGCCGCTTGCAGACGCACTGCTCGAAGGCGGTCTTCCGCTGGCTGAAATTACCTTCCGCACCGCAGCCGCGGCAGAGGTCATTGCCACTCTTACTCGTGAACGCCCGGAGCTTCGGATTGGGGCGGGTACGCTGTTGAACGAAGAGGCGGTAAACCAGGCAAAAGAGAGCGGCGCGACCTTTGGTCTGGCGCCGGGATTCGACCCGCGGGTGCTGGATGCGGCAGTAAAATATGGTCTGGATTTTGCGCCGGGCATTATGACACCGAGCGAACTTTCTATGGCAGCGTCGCTCGGGCTGCGTGTGATGAAATTTTTCCCGGCGGGCATTGCCGGCGGTCCGGCTGCGCTCAGTGGCATCAATGCGCCGTTCTCACACCTTGGGCTGCGCTTTATTCCGACGGGTGGCATTACTCAGGATACGCTGGGCGACTGGCTGCGCCTTCCGCAGGTGCTGGCTGTGGGAGGCACCTGGATCGCTCGCAGCGAAGACATTCGTAACGGGAACTTCACAGAAATCACCCGCCTTGCCCGCGCGGCGTGTCAGCAGGTTCAACAGATCCGGGAGCAGGCATAATGGCTAAATACACGCCAGCAAATCGGCCAACGCTCTATTTCATTGGCGTCACCACCAGCAGCAGTTCCATTATGAATGTCTTCCCGGCCTGGGCAGATCTGCTGCACCTTGGCGACGTCACCATCAAGGGTATCGATTTTCCCCCCGGAGCACCGGCGGAGCATTATCGTGAAGCCGTGGAATTCATTAAACGGGACCCGCTATCACTGGGTGCGTTAGTGACGACCCATAAAATTGATCTGTTTAATGCCTGTCGCGATCTTTTCGACAATACCGATCCGTTGGCGTCTCTTCTTGGCGAAACCAGCTGTCTGGCGAAGCACTGCGGCAAACTTCACTGTTATGCTAAAGATCCGATTTCATCTGGCCTCACGCTGGAAGGCTTTCTGCCAAATGATGCTTTTCATGATAATCGCGACGTACTGATATTCGGTGCCGGTGGTGCCTGTATCGCTATTAGCTGGTATCTGATGCAGCCTTCGCGCGGAAAAAATCGCCCGTCACGCCTGATTGTCAGCGACCGTAGTGAAAAACGGCTGGCAGAACTGAAAAACCTGCATCAGCAATTCGATCCGGCTTTTCCTGTCAGCTATCACCTGGTGCAAACCTCTGCAGAGAGCGACATGTTGCTGAGCGCCCTTCTCCCCGGTTCACTTGTTGTGAATGCTACCGGCATGGGTAAAGACCTGCCGGGTTCGCCGATCAGCGACAATGCCCGTTTTCCTGAAAAAGGCCTTGTCTGGGAACTCAATTACCGCGGTGAGCTGATCTTCCTTCATCAGGCGAGAGCACAGCAGAAAGCTCAGCAGTTGCAGCTGGAAAATGGCTGGAACTATTTCATACATGGCTGGACACAGGTGATTGCCGAAGTATTCGAACTGCCCGAGGGGGCTGTCGCGAACGAGGCTTTTAACGCGCTGTCCGACTGCGCCGCCCGCGTTACCGGACAGGGGAAACAATCATGAATCGTATTCTTGTTACGCCACGCTCACTCACCAGCGGCGGTCATCCGGCCCTTGATATGCTCACGCGCGCGGGTTTCGAAGTGGTATTGTCCGAACCGGGCAAGCTGCCAGATGAAGCCTCTCTGCTCCATTATGTTGAAGGTTGCGTTGGCTGGCTGGCGGGTGTCGAACCGGTATCCGAAAAAGTGATCGATGCTGCACGTGATCTGAAAGTTATCAGTCGTAACGGCGTAGGCGTCGATAACCTGCCGGTAAACAGGTTGCGGGAACGTGACATCTGTCTTTGCACCGCTGATGGTGCCAATGCCTCGGGCGTGGCTGAGCTGGCGATTGCGCTGATGTTTGCCAGTCTGCGACATATTTACATCACCAGCAGTGGAATTAAGCGAGGCGAATGGCCACGTGTTCAGGGTAATGAGTTTCGTGATCAGGTACTGGGAATTATCGGCTGCGGGGCTATTGGCCGTGAGGTAGCACGCCTGGCCTGCGCGCTTGGTTGCCGTGTGCTTGGATTCGATCCGATGGAACCTGAACTGGGGCTGCCCGCCGATCGTTTCAGTTATGCCTCGCTTGATGATATCTGGCGGCAGTCAACCATGATCACCCTGCACTGCCCGCCTCCACGCGATGGCGCAACGCTGATTGGTGCAAGTCAACTGGAACAGATGCAACCCGGCACACTTATTGTCAACACGGCACGGGCCGGGCTGGTGGATGAATGCGCGGTGATCGACGCGCTGGACTCAGGAAAACTGACAGCCTATGCAACCGATGTATTCAACGAAGAGCCCCCGCAGTCACTGGCGCTGGCAGGCCATCCGCGCGTGATCGCGACCAGTCATATTGGCGGTTTTACGCGGGAAAGTGTTGATCGGGCGACGGAAATCGCGGTGATGAATATTCTGAAGGTGCTGAAGGAAAAATCTTCATGGCGGTAAATCTCAGCGCGATCGCTTTTGATGGAACACTGGCAGAGAGGTTAAGGCGTACCCAGCCGCCAGTCCGCGGGGTAGAGCTTTTCTGGCTGGGGCAGGCTGGTTTTATTTTGCGAAATGCAGAGCACTGCGTGGTTATCGATCCTTATCTGTCAGACTCGCTGGCAGAAAAATATCGGGGGCGACCTCTGGCTCATACCCGGATAATGCCCGCGCCGATCCAGGCGACAAGCCTGACCAACGTGACACATATTCTCGTGACGCACCATCATACCGACCATATGGATGGTGCCACACTGGCACCTTTACTGAATGCATCGCCCGATGTGCAACTGATCCTGCCGCGCGCTGCCCTGACATTAGCGTCTGAGCGCATTCCGCTCTCCGGCGCAGAAAACATCACTGGGGTGAACGCAGGGGAAAGCTTGCAACTGGCATCCGGGCTTTCCGTTCACGTAGTCAGAGCCAGCCATGAAACGCTGGAACAGGACGATGCGAAAAATTACCGTTTTTTGGGCTATGTTATACAGATGGGCGGCATTACGATTTTCCATTCCGGTGATACAGTGCCTTTTGCGGGACAGGTTGAAGAACTGGCGCCTCTGGCTATCGATCTTGCATTACTACCGGTAAACGGACGCAGTGAGAATCTCCGCGCTCAGGGCATTCCGGGTAACATGAGCGCAGATGAAAGCTTACTTCTTTGCGTACAGTGTAAGATCCAGTATATGATCGCGCATCATTACGGGTTGTTTGATTTCAATACCGCTGATCCTGCCGCTCTCGATATGATGGCCCGTTCGGTATCCAGGCCTTCACTGGAACGCGCCCGATTACAAACCCGTTATTTACTGGAAATACCCCTGTCTGCCGAGAGAAATGAATGACTCAGGATCACAGCCTTGTTAGGGAACCGCAGCAAAATTTACTGGAAGTAATCCGCAATTTCCGTCCTGATTTACGCAAATCTGACCGGAAAGTCGCTGACGTAGTGCTGGATGATCCACGCCTTATTTTGAGCGATACGGTAGCTGAACTGGCTGCCCGGGCAGAGGTCAGTCAACCAACAGTACTGCGTTTTTGTAGCGCTATTGGTTGTAGCGGCTACCCTGACTTTAAGTTACGACTGGCGCAAAGTCTGGCGCTCGGCATGCCTGCAACGCATTCAGAACTTGAAGGCAGCGACACACCAGACCAGATAGTGGAAAAAATTTTTGATTACACTCTGACGAGTCTTGACTGGGCACGCTATCACCTTGATAAGGTAGCCCTGAGCGATGCTATCGATTTGCTGACTGCCGCCAAACGAATTGATTTTTTTGGCTTTGGCGCGTCAGGCATTGTCGCCAGGGACGGGCAACAAAAATTTCCGCTGTTTGGCGTACCCTGTGCAGTTGAGGTGGATATGCATCAGCAGATTATGCAGGCATCAATGATGCACCCGGGTGAAGTCTGCGTGCTTATCTCCAACACCGGCTCGACCAGGTCATTAATGGATGTGGCGCGCACCGCGAAAGAACGTGGTGCTTCGGTTCTGGGCCTGATTGGCTCAGCGGATGCCCCGCTGAGAAGCTACTGTGACGTGGTGCTGGTGGTTGAAACGCTGGAAAACACCAGCCTGTACACGCCTATGACATCCAGAATCGCGGCGCTGGTTGTCATTGATATCCTTTCAACGGCTGTGGCACTCCGTCGCGATACGAACGAAGAGCATCAGAAGGCGTTCATTGCCATGAAACAACGACTCAATGAAGCGCGGTTTAACTGATACCACAGAAAACGGCTGCGTCATTGGTGGGACAACTGTACATTTTGATCCTGAAAGCAAAGTGCCCGTGGTAACGGCTAAATATGGTGACAAATAAAAGGAATGTTATTTGCGAATATGCGCTTAGTTCTCTAAATGACGTTGTTAGCTTTGCAAAGTTTGTCAGCTATGCAGAAGATTTGTCCCAACTGAAAGAGTTGTTTGAGGACGAACAAAGCAGAAATAATTACCAGCAAACATGGTTTGAGTTGGAAATGGTCAACGCGCTCGCTCTTTCAGAATGGGAAAATGAAGGACGTCCTGTTGATTGGCGGTCTCGCTGGGAATCAGACTATAAACATGATGCTTCCGAACTAATAGCTGAGTTACTTGGTTCCTTGAAGTAAATATAAAACCCCAGCCAATCGGCTGGGGTTTTTACTTTACAGGTCCGTCGGTTATGTCTCTTCCACCAGCCGGACGATCAGCTACCCCGGCGCGGTGGCAAACCTTGAGATATACAGCGCGGATTTCGGGCGGCAGATACTGACTATCGTGCAGGACAAGGGAAAGCTGGACCGGGTGGTGCCGGTGGGCGAGCGGGCGCTGTGGTGGCTGGAGCGCTATATCCTTGATGTTCGTCCGCAATTGCTGGCGGGAGCGGACTGCAAGGCGCTGTTCGTGGCGATGGACGGTGTGGCGGGGCTGACGGCGAACGGCATAACCGGCGCAGTGGCGCCGTACCTACGAGCGGCCGGTATCGACAAGGGGAGCTGTCATCTGTTCCGGCACGCGATGGCAATGCAGATGCTGGAGAACGGGGCGGACCTGCGCTGGATACAGGCTATGCTGGGACACCGCAGCATAGAGAGCACGCAGATATACACCCAGGTGAGCATCCGGGCGCTTCAGGCGGTGCATGTGTCGACCCATCCGGCGGATGCAGGCAGAAGATAAAACTGACAGGGACGAAAACAATCGCCATAATGACACCACAACCGACACCACAAAAGGAGTGCAGGATGAGCACAATCCACTTCAGGATAGATGACGAAACCAAACGTCTGGCGATGCAGGCAGCAGAGCGTAAGAAGTTGAGCCTGACAGAAATCATGCGTCAGCGGGCCGAAGAACTGGCAGCAGAAGAGCGGCAGTATCAGGACAGTGAACATGATGTCTGGCTGGAACAGCAGATAACAGAGGCGTTCAGCCGCTATGATGCCGGTGAAGGCAACTTCATCAGCGACGATGAAATGAACCGTCATATGGATGAGCTGAAAGCGCAAGCAACGCGGGGCAGGCTGTGACATTATCCGTTCAGTGGGAAGCGCAGGCACGGACAGACAGGGAAGCCATCTTCCGTTACCTGTATCAGGAAGCGGGCCTGCCGGTCGCCAACGCAACAGACGATAAGTTCGTTGGCATGGTCAGTATCCTCAGAGAAAATCCGCTGGCAGGCACGAAAGCCGGGAAAACGACGAAACAGCGTAAACTGGTGGTTCCCCGCTTCCCGTTCATTATCGTCTATGTGGCTGAAGAGACGTCGGTTCGCATTCTGCGGATACTACATACATCCAGGAAGATAACCAGCCGCTATCTGAAAAGTTAGCCCGTCCTCTGTGAGCCGGTTACCGGGATCGGGACATCTTTAGTCGCAAAAGCAACAGGGAAAGAGTGATAGCGCATATTTATGCGCATCAGTCTGTTGTCTGCATACCTTTGTGTATTAACTATGACAGCGCCGGAAAACCGGTACGTAGGACGCTAATAAGCATGAGGACCATCCCGTCTTCCCGATCCCAGTAATGGTGAAATAGGGTTATCAGAATGGCTTTGAAACACAGGGAGATTAAGTGGTTAATAAAAAGAAAGGAAATGAGACTCCATCGAAGATCGCCTGAATAAGCCTGAAGCTCAGAACCGCACTCCATTTGACATTCGCGTAGCAAAGACCCCACATGTATGCGAGAGACGCAGGATAAAAATGAATGAAAGCTGACTGGTATGAACTTCCAGATGTTTATACGTACTACATAGATTCGATGATCGGGGTTCGTTTACAGGCTGGATGTGCTTCATGAAAGAAATACATATGCCTGGTATATGTAGATGCCAGACATATGCAAACGTTCATTCTGTCTGAACGTAACGTTAAAAGCGGATAGCCAGCAGGAAGTTAACAACGTTGAAATATTTATCAAATAATTTGGCTATCAGGTGCAGGGCTATGCAGACAGGGCTCAAAAGCAGCTAAATAATTTTTATTTAGCTGCTTAGGATTACGATACATGCAGGACATTTACGGCTTATCGTAATCGGTATAGGCATTTTGCAGCACAATATGGTCAGCAATATATTTGGCGTCGTGCCATACGCCATAAATAAAGGAGGATGCCCGATTAACCAGGTTCGGCAGACCGAGAAAGTAAATGCCGCGCTCGGCAGAAATACCGCGTTTATGAAGTGGCAAACCATTTTCATCAAATGCATCGACCTGCAGCCAGCTAAAATCAAATTTAAAACCGGTTGCCCAGATGATAGTGGTAATTCCTGCCGCCAGAAGATCTAACTGACGCAGCGGATTCTTAAGGCATTCCGGATCCGGTAGCAGCGCCCAGGCTTCCGGCTCAGGCGGTAAATCCAGGCCGTTGCGCTCAATATACGCATCGGCGTCGCGTAACACATCAAAATAAGCTTTATCGCCTTCTGCAATATTCTCAGCCAGCCCATCAGCGAAAGACAGTACGTTGTTATTCCAGCTTTGGGTGACGCCCACCAGAGTAATGCCCATATGCGCCAGCCGGCGAAAATCTACGGTTTTTCCGCCTTCATAACCGCTTACCGCAAAGGCGACATGCTCTTTTTTTGGCTTAATTTTCACCTCATCCCACAGGCCCAGCGCACCCAGCCACCAGCAATAATCGCGATTACGATAGGAACGCGGCGGACGGTAATGCTCGCCAACGGAAAGATAAACGTCACGCCCCGATTTTCTCAGCTCTTCCGCAATTTGCGTACCTGATGCTCCGGCACCGACTACCAGAACATTGCCTGCAGGCAGCTGCTGTGGATTCTTATAGGCTGAGGAGTGGATCTGTTGCACATGCGCGCTTTCCGGCACAATCGGCGGGAAAGAAGGCTTCTGGAACGGCCCGGTTGCTGCGACAACATTTTCCGCTTCAAATTCTCCCATCGAGGTGATTACCTTAAAGCCAGTGCGGCCAGCCAGACGCGTCACCTGATGGACTTCTACGCCGGTGCGTATTGGCGCATCAAGCATCCTGGCGTAATCTTCGAAATATTGCGCCATACGCTCTTTCGGCGGAAATGCTTCCTGAGAAAGATTGTCAAATTTCAGCGATGGGAAACGGTCATGCCAGGCCGGGCCATTGGCAACCAGCGAATCCCAACGCTCTGAACGCCAGCGTTCCGCAATGCGATTACGTTCTAAAACAACATGTGGTACACCCATCAGCGACAGATGCTCGCTCATTGCAATACCCGCCTGACCGGCACCGACAACCACAGTATTAATTTTTTCTGATGACATGTGAAATCCCTGCATATAAACGACCCCGATCGTTTTCAGTGCTGATAATAATCAGGTGTCGTGTTAATGATAATCAGACTTTTTAAATGCAACGCTTAGGAAAATAAAAATCACTGGGATATAAATTAGCGACCGGATTCGACATTCAATATTTTCCCTAACCCAAAAAATTTATTGGCGATAATCAGCATCGAAGCCGTAACTACAATATAAATTACCGATAATGCAGATAAAGTAGGATCGGCAAATTCACGGACATAGTTGTACATCGCCACAGGCAACGTCTGGGTCATTTGTGTAGTAATAAACAGTGAGGCCGTAAATTCATTAAATGAAAGAATGGCCGCAAATAACCAGCCACCGAAAAGACCGGGTAATATCAGCGGCACAGTGATCGTCCATACAACACGTAACGGCGAAGCACCAAGGCTGGCCGCAGCCAGTTCAATGCGCTGCTCAAGGTTTTTCAGCGACACGTACACGCTGCGTAATACAAATGGCAGCACCAACACGATGTGGCAGAAAATAACCAGCGGATAACCACGACTGAGATTAAGCTGCGATACCAGCATCAACAGACCCAGGCCAATCGTGAAATGTGGAATAAACAGCGGCGACAGCAGGATGCCTTCCAGCACCTGTTTACACGGAAAGGTATAACGCTCAATGGCAATCGCCAGCGTCGCACCGATAATCACTGCCAGTGATGAGGCCCAGAAAGTGACGATCAATCCTGAGTAAAAACCGTTACGGAAGTCGTCATAATTTACCGCACGTTCAAACCAGCGCAGCGACCACCCTTTTGGCGGAAAAAACAGCACGGAAGTGCTGCTGAAGGAAGAAATAAACACCACGATGGTCGGCAGCAGCACGAAAATCAGAATGGCAATCACGAGTAAGCGTCCGGCCAGGGTAATCAGTTTATCATTCATCGACCGTGTCATTTTAATGCTCTCCCATCGCATGCAGGAATCGGGTCATGCGTTTTAACGCCATCAGTAGCATGATGGTCAGAAGTAACCCGGCAATGCTTAACGCGGCAGCGAACGGAAAGTTCATTGACGCGAAACCGAGCTGATAAACCATGGTTGCTACCGTACTGACGCGCCCGCCGCCGATCAGCTGCGGCGTCGCGAAGGCGCTGAAGGTCCAGGCAAAAGCGGTAGTCAGACTGGCAACAATGCCGGGAACTGACAGCGGAATGGTGATCGTCAGTAGCGTGCGCACCGGACCGGCACCCAGACTGGTTGCGGCTTTTTCATAATCGGGGTTGATGTGTGATAAAGCGGTAGCCAGCATCAGCACCATAATCGGCATCGTGACGTGCACCAGGGCAATGACAACACCGGTCTGGGTAAACATAAACTGTAAAGGCTTACTGATAATGCCCAGCATCAGCAGCAGACTGTTTAAAAAACCGCTGTTGCCCAGAACAATAATCCATGAATAAGTGCGTACAACCTCACCAAGAAACAGCGGCGTAATGGCAATAATTAAAATGGCGGATTTAATCCATGCGGTGCGCGTACGTACCAGTGCATAGGCCAACGGATAACTCATTAACAAGCCAAACAGGGCCGTTTTTGCGCTCAGCATTACCGTGTTGAAAAAGGCATCGGCATAAATGGGTTTCAACAGGCTGTTAAAGTTAGCCAGAGTAAATCCGCCTACATCCAGCGAGCCAGGGATATAGGCTCGCATGCTGAACTGCATCACTGAAAACATGGCGACAACCAGCCCGAGCGCGGTCAGCGTGGCGGGTATAATGAACCAGGGTAAAAATGTCGGTTTTCTCGTCATAGACGTTGCTGCCTGAATAAAATAGTGTGGCTAACCCGGGGACGGGCAGCAACACGTGCTGCCCGTTTCACTCAGTGAGACATGATGTTTTCAGAGAACCACTGACGCCATTCAGC
>NZ_LR026980.1:131947-144833 GCF_900604315.1 [Erwinia] mediterraneensis | reverse complement strand
CCACCCGCCCCGCCGCCACCCAGGCGAGCATCAGTGCGCCGGAACCAATACGGATAAAATTGCCGCCCGCGGCAAGCAGTGCCGCAATGATGTCTCCCACTTTTTCCGGACTGACATAACTGTTGGCGCCAAAACCGGTAACATGGTTTTGCAGGGTACGGGCAGGATCCACCTGTAGCCGACGACCATTCAGCGTTGCCCCCTTGCCCAGCGCAGCGACATAGCACTCCTGGAAGCAGGGAGCGACAATCACGCCGATCACCGGCACGCCTTCATGCAGCACAGCCACAGAAACGCACCAGTTCGGCATCCCGTTAAGAAAAGGGCTGGTACCATCAATGGGATCGACCACCCAGGTATAGCCTGAGGTTCCGTGCTGCACGCCATACTCTTCGCCCAGAAAGCCATCCGCCGGGAAAACCGCCCGGATACGCTGGCTGATCATCTGTTCCACCTCACGGTCAGCAATGGAGACTACATCCTGCGCATCATGCTTGGTTTCCACCACCAGGGTTTCGCGCTGCTGAAAATAGCGGAACGCGGTTTCGCCCCCTGCCCGCGCGACTTCTTCTGCCAGGGCCAGACGCGCCATTAACTCTTTCTGCTGCTCTTGGTTCATAATTTATCCTTACTGTTCGGATGATCGGGCAATCAGAGCAAGTCCCCGGGTGTTGAAATTCACCGCAACCGGCACTGACAGAGGCAGTTGCTGCGCCATCTGTGAATCAACGATAAACAACGGCCCCAGCTCCGTTTTCACTTCATATTCGATATGATCCCCCAGCCATGTGCGGTGGATGATCTCTCCACGCAACGCACCGGGCCCGGTTTCGCACAGGCTGATAAACTGCGGCCGCACGGAGAGCTGCGCGGCGCCGGGTCGGGCTCCGCTTCCGGGCACCCGATAGCGTTCGTTGCCCAGCCGGATTAGCGCACTGTCGCCCTCTATCTGCTCTACTTCGCACGGCAAAATATTGGCCTCGCCCATAAAGTCAGCAATGAAAACCGAATTTGGCGAGTAATAGAGAGTTTCCGGCGCGCCCTGCTGGGCAATATCCCCCTCCTTCATGACAATAATTTTGTCCGAGACGGCCAGCGCCTCTTCCTGATCATGGGTCACATAGACTGCGGTAAAACCGAGACGCTGTTGCAGATCGCGGATATCAGTACGTACGCGACGTCGCAGCCGTTCATCAAGGTTAGAAAGTGGCTCATCCAGCAGCAACACCTGCGGCTCCAGCACCAGCGCCCGTGCTACGGCGATACGCTGCTGCTGTCCGCCGGAGAGTTCAGCAGGTAAGCGTCCCCCCTGACTCTCCAGGCCCACCAGGGTGATTCCCTCCCGGGCGCGATCCTGCGCTTCACGTCGGGTAATGCCGGAAGAGAGCAGGCCATACATAATATTTTCCAGCGCTGTCATATGGGGGAACAGCGCATAGGACTGAAATACCATCGCCACATTTCTTTCATTGGCCGGCAGATGGGTGACATCTTTGCTGCCAATCAGAATGCGACCTGAATCGGGATGTTCCAGGCCTGCTAACAAACGTAAGGTGGTGGTTTTTCCACATCCTGAAGGACCCAGCAGCGTCACCAGCGAGCCTGGCTCTACCGTCAGCGAGAGATCCGGCAGTGCCGTAAAACCAGCAAAACGTTTGCAGACATGTTCGAAGACAACCGATCCGGCTTTTACAGGGTTCATACAGCACTCTCCTGAGTTAAAGATGTAGGCGCAGACGCAGCAGGGGCGCTGGCGGGTTGAGTTGCGCGGCGTAAGCGACGTTCGCCGATCGAGAGCTGGAACAGCACAATAATGGTTAACATCACCACGATCAGTACGGAGGAGTAAGCAATCGCCACGCCGTACTCGCCATTTTCTACCAGCCCGACGATGTAAGAGGTCGCCATGTTGTACTGCGCGCTGACCAGGAAAATAACCGCACTGATTGACGTGATGGCGCGAACAAAGGCATAGACCAGCGCCGCGCTGATCGCAGGTTTCAGTAACGGCAGCACCACCTTGCGCAAGGTACGGAAACTGTTGGCGCCCAGCGTCAGCGAGGCTTCATCCAGACTTTTATCGAGCTGACTCATGGCCGCGACGCCGCCCCTGACGCCCACCGGCATATTGCGGAATACAAAGCAGGCAACCAGAATCAGGCCGGTACCGGTGATCTCCAGCGGCGGCAGGTTGTAAGCCATGATGTAGCTCACACCAATGACGGTGCCGGGAATAGCAAAGCTCAGCATCAGCATGAACTCAAAGGTCTGCCGGCCGGCGAATTTCTGCCGGACAATCAGCCAGGCGGTAAGAAGACCAACGATGGCGGTGAGCGGTGCGGCAATCAGGGCAATTTCCAGCGTGGTCCAGAAGGAGTTCCAGGCTACGCCACTCCAGACGAGATGCCCGTCGTTGAAAGTGACCCGGAAGGCACGAATATAGTGATCCAGCGTGAGGTTATTGTTCAGCCCCCAGGACTCGACAAAGCCGCCCACTATAATCATGCCGTAGATCACCAGGGTAAACAGTCCCCAGGGGATTACCATACCGTAGACGCCGTAACGCACCGGGCCCGGCAAATGACCATGTTTGCCGCCGTCGCCTTTGCCGGTGACAGTGGTAAAGCTTTTTCCGGAAAGCCAGAGGCGCTGGATAATAAAGGCAGCGAGGGTGAAGCAGAGCAGGATCATCGCCAGTACCGCAGCACGACTGGGATCATTTTGCGCGCCCACCACCGAGAAAAAGATCTCCGTTGAGAGCACGCCGTGGCTTCCGCCCAGCACCATCGGGTTGCCGAAATCGGCCATGCTCTCGATGAAGCTGATTAAAAACGCGTTCGCCAGCCCGGGTGCCATTAGTGGCAGCGAAACCCGGGAAAAGGTACGCCAGCGATTGGCGCGTAGTGTCTGCGAAGCCTCTTCCAGGGACGGGCTGACCCCTTCAACCACACCAATCAACACCAGAAAAGCGACCGGCGTAAAGGAGAGAACCTGCGCGATCCAGATGCCGGTCAACCCGTACAGCCAGCGCCCCGGTTCGATACCAAACAGTGTTGCCAGCGTTTCTGTCACGATGCCGGCGCGGCCAAACAGCAAAATCAGCGCCAGACCAATCACAAACGGTGGCGTGATAATCGGCAGAATGGTCAGCATGCGCAGCGCTTTTTTGCAGGGCAGCGGTGTGCGGGTCGCCGCCAGCGCAAAAGCCAGACCCAGCAGGGTTGAACCACTGGCGGTCATCAGTGCCAGCCCGAGGGTGCGCCATGCGGTCCCACAGTTGCCGCCCGAAAAACATGCCAGGCTCCAGATGGCCGGGTCACGCATATTCGTCAGCAGACCATCCGGCTGAAAGCTGCCATCCACATCCTGTACCGAGACGATAAACAGGCTCAACACCGGATAAAGCACAAAGGTGGTGACCAGAGCGACCAGCAGCACAATGGCGGAAACGACAAAGGCATCGCCCTTCAGGACGCCCCGTTCAGCCAGCGCATACGAAAAGATGAGCAGAAAAGTGGTCAGCATCAGCACGGCGCCAGCACCCATGGCGGGCTGTCCCTGCTCCAGCGGCCCCAGCAGATTTTCCAGCCAGAGCCAGCTCCAGCCGCTGTAGCCAATGGCATGGCCTTCCACCACCAGAAACAAAACACCCGTCAGGCTGCATGCAAACAGCGCGCGGCGGCGTAGCGGTCCCGGCGCCAGCAATGCGCAAGCACCACATGCCAGATACAGTATGACGACAATGCTCAGCCAGGGGTGTTGCCCGGTGGCGAGCTGCCAGAGTGCGGACGCGCTGTCCCCTTCTGACCAGAGCGACAACAGCCAGCCCCCGGCGAAAAAGCCCTCTTCCAGACTGTACCAGGGCAACAGGAGCAGCGCGATGGCACCGGCAGCAAGCGCACCGGTTAAGCGGCGATTATACGCATTCATGAATCACCTCGACCTGAAAACAGGCTGAAGCGGAAATCAGGCCAGCGCCACCGCGATTCAGCGTGAATGGAACACAATTCCGGAGACTTACTGCCGGACAGAGAAAAAAGCGTTACTGTGCGCTGGCACCAATTTCACTGTCCCAGCGACGCAACAGCGCTTTGCGTTTTGCTGAATCACCGAAGGTTTTAAAGTCGTAATCGATCATGTTGATATTCTCAAAACGCGGCGCGTATTCAGAAATCTCAGCGTTACGGTTGGACGGAAGCTGGAAGGATTTTGCGTCTTTCATGTGTGACTGCGCTTCTGCGCTCAGCGCCCAGTCATACCAGACTTTGGCGTTTGCCAGATTACGCGCGCCTTTGACAATGGACATCGATCCTATTTCATAGCCTGTGCCTTCACAGGGTGCGACTGGCTTGATGGGGAAACCATCGACTTCCATCGCCACCGCGTCATGCATAAACACAATGCCCAGGATCGATTCTCCGCGCGCTGCCGCTTTTACCGGCGCGGAGCCGGACTTGGTGTACTGGGAGATATTGCTGTTCAGTTTTTTCAGGTAATCGAACGCCTGATCTTCTCCCATGATTTGTACCAGCGTGGCCAGGGTGTTGTAGGCCGTACCCGATGAGTTGGGATTGGCGATCTGGATTTCTCCCTTCAGCGCCGGATTTAACAGATCCGCCCAGCAGGCAGGCGCTTTAATATTTTTTTCCGCCGCCAGTTTAGTGTTGTAACCCCAACCCAGCGCGCCCGCATAAACGCCGACCGTACGATAGCCGGTGCTTTCCGCCTGCTTTTGCGCCCAGTCATGCTGCTGATCGAGCAAAGGCGATTTGTAGGGTTGCGTCAGCCCTTCATCGGCAGCCTGCATATGGGGATCGCCCGTGCCTGCCCACCAGATATCGGTTCTCGGATTACGCGCTTCACTGCGGATACGGGCATAGGCTTCACCGGCAGAAAGCCGCACCATGCTGACTTTGATATCGGGATGCGCGTCGCTGAACAGCCGGGTCATCTGCTCACAAACCACCACATCAGCGGAGCAGATCATATTCAGGTTTCCTGCTGCAGAAGCAGCAAAAGAGAGGGCCGGGCTACTTACCGTTACAGCAACAAGCAGAGAGAGGTAACGCATGATGTTCTCCTTGGTTTGCAGGGTGGCGCTTTTACGGCGTCTTTTTTTGCACTTGTGTGCAAAGTAGTAAAGAACAAAAAATAGGCTGTCAACCGGCTTTCCAGGCAATTGTCAGGTTCTGTCACATAATTGAAACATTATTGGAGAAATATATTTTGCACAGCTTTGCAAAGTGAGGCAGACTTATCGCTAACCGTTTGGTCAGATGAGGGTATGGAATGAATAATGAGAAAACGGTGGTCAGTGCCCAGGATGTGGCCGATCGCGCCGGTGTCTCCCGTTCTGCGGTGTCCAGAACCTTTACGCCGGGTGCCAGCGTCTCCAGCGCCACACGTGCGCGTGTCCTCAAAGCGGCGGAGGAGCTGGGGTATCATGTCAATCATCTGGCGCGGGGATTAGTGCGCAATCGTAGCGGCATCGTCTGCCTTATCGTCTCAGAGATAGATACGCCCTATCGTGCCAGCCTGGTGCGCTGGCTGACGCAGATCCTGCAGGAGGCGGGAAAAGTGGCGATGTTGATCAATACGGACCGCTCTGATGAAAGTGTTTCGCTTGCCCTGCAGCAGGCGATTAACTTTCGCGCCGACGCGTCTGTTATTTTGTCCGGCATGCCTGACAGCGCCATCGCCCGCCATTGCTATAAGCATGGACAACGTATCGTGCTGATTAATCGCGATGAAGTGCTGCCGGGTACTTTCAGTATCAATCTTGATTCCCGTGCTGCCGCCGAAATGGCGGTGATGGCGTTTTTGCGGGCGGGCTGCCGTCGTCTGGCCTTTGCGAACTCGCTGGCCGGTACGCCCAGCCTGATTAAACGCGAAACAGCCTTTCTGGCTGCGGCAGAAAAAGCGGGATTAACCGTGCGGGTTGAACGCTTTGGCACCACCTCCTACGAGAGTGGCCAGATCCTGGCGCATCGCCTGTTGACGCGGGATGAACGTCCGGATGCCGTTTTCTGCGTGACCGATTTGATCGCCTGCGGCTTTATGGATGAAGCGCGTCACCGTTTCTCTCTGCGTATTCCGGAGGATCTTTGCGTTATCGGCTACGATAATATCCCCCAGTCTGGCTGGTCCTCTTATAATCTCACCACCTTTGCGCAACCGGCGGAACAGTTTGCACGTGATGCCGTGCAGTGGCTGATTGCCGGAGAGCAGCAGGACGAGCAGGAAGCACAAGCGGAACAGCAAAATAATGGCCGGGTCTACCAGGCGGATGTGATCTGGCGCGGTTCGGTACGGGGTGGCTAAAGCATCCCCGGCTTCGCCGTCAGCGCGTTGAAAAGCAACCGCCAGTCAAACATAACCCGCTTATCACTTTACCTTAATCCGTTGTATTCCCTTTCAAAAGTGATCGTGCCCGCCCCGCTTGCGCAAAGGGGACGATACAGGATCGCTGCGCTGTGCTTTACTGTTTACTGGGCCGTTATCAGGAAGAGTTAATGGGGTTAATTCACCGTTTATCATCATTTTTATTACTTACCTCCCCTCTCGGACGCAGTATCACCACATTTGGTTGTCTGCTGGTAGTCGCCGTTATTATTATTAATAGCTGGTCCTTCAGCGAATCGTGGCATTTGCGCGTCAGAAATGCAGAAGAGTCAGCGCTCAATCTTGCGCTTTCGCAGGCGCGACAGGCGGAAGATACTTTTCTGCAGACCGAGCTTTCACTGCGGGAAATCCAGCGCGAAATTCAGAAAAGATCCCACATCGGCGTTAAACGCGCTGAGTTGAGCCATATCATGCGCGATCAGCGCAGCCGTTTACCGCAGTTGCACGGCCTGTTTTATTACAATGCGTCCGGGAAATGGCTGGCCTGGTCAACGGACCGGGCACCTGCAGGTATTAATAATTCTGACCGGGAATATTTCCGTTATCACCGCAGCAACGGGCATAACGGCATTCATATCGGGCCTGCGATCTACAGCCGCAGCACTGGCGATCTGGTTATTCCGGTTTCACTGCGGGTGAATGATGCCGGAGGCGGTTTTGCTGGTGTGCTGCTGGCAACAGTCAGGGTGAACTACTTCCGGCAATTTTATGCTTACTATGAGCTGGGCAGAAAAGATGTGCTGGTCCTGATGCTGGCAGACAGTACTGTGCTCTATGCACGCCCCATGCCGGACAGCTACACGGGGAAAAATCTCTCTTCCAGCCCATTGTTTCAGAAGATGTTATTTACCTCTGACCGGGGCAGCGGCGAGTGGAACGCTGCGCTGGATGGCCAGGCCCGTATCTTTGGTTTTGTACGTTCCAGTCGTTATCCGCTGGTGGTCGCGGCTGGCTACGATAAAGCCACGCTGCAGGCGAACTGGCTGAAAAGCAGGTTGCTGGACGGCATACTCAATGTGGTATTTCTGCTGAGTATCCTTTTGACTGGTGGCGTGGTACTGCGTCAGGTCAGAATAAATATCAACAATCAGACAGAGTTAACTCATCTGCGTGATGAACTGACCAGCATTAACCATACCCTGCAGGCGATGGCGATGGTTGATGGCCTTACCGGGCTGGCTAATCGTCGCCAGTTTGATATTTTCCTGCGTGACAGTCTGAACAGGTCCGCCAGAAGCGGTAAGCCGGTTTCACTGGTGATGCTGGATATCGATTTTTTCAAACAATATAACGATACCTATGGCCATGTAGCCGGAGATAAATGTCTGGAAGCGGTAAGCGGGGCACTGCGCGGGCTGGCGCTACGCGGTACGCATATGGCAGCGCGTTATGGTGGGGAAGAGTTTGCGCTTATTTTGCCCGATACCCCGGCCAGCGATGCCCTGTCTCTCGCCTGGCGCGCGGTAGAGGCGGTACGCAGAGCAAACCTGCCACACCGCACCACCGCACTGCCTGCGCGTATCTTGACCATCAGCGCTGGTTGCGCGACGCTGACAGGCAGCGGCAGCGATGCGGATATTCAGCAACTGAAACAGTGGGCAGACGCTGCGCTTTATGCCGCAAAACGTGAAGGGCGAAACCAGGCAGTAGAGTATAACTGTACGCTTATCTGAAGCCATTCCTTCTCTTAATGGAAGGAACCCTGCCGGGAGAAACAGCATGAAAGTGATTGGCCTGTTAGGCGGTATGAGCTGGGAATCCACCGCACTCTATTACAGAAGCATCAATGAAGCGGTAAAGAAAGAACTGGGAGGATTGCATTCCGCGAAACTCGTACTCTACAGCGTTGATTTCCATGAAATCGAGCAGCTACAGGCGACCGGAGAATGGCAGAAGGCCGGAGCCCTGCTTGCTGATGCCGCCCGCGCGCTGGAACAGGCCGGCGCCGATTTCATTGTGCTTTGTACCAATACGATGCATAAAGTGGCGCAGCAGATTACCGGAGCCGTGGATATTCCGCTGCTGCATATTGCCGATGCGACCGCCTCCCGGATTCAGGCGACCGGCCTGCGCAAAGTGGGCCTGCTGGCGACCCGCTTTACCATGGAGCAAGACTTTTATAAGGGTCGCCTGGAGCAAGGTTACGGGCTGGAGGTGATAGTTCCGTATGAAGATGATCGTCATATCGTTCACCGGATTATCTATGAGGAGCTCTGCCAGGGCATCATCCGTGAGGAATCCCGCGCGCAGTATCGCCAGATATTAACCCGGCTCAAAGATCAGGGCGCAGAAGCGGTGATTCTGGGATGTACGGAAATCACCTTACTGGTAACAGAAAGCGACTCTCCCCTTCCCCTGTTTGATACTACCGCTATTCATGCTGAAGATGCGGTTCTCAACGCGCTGCGCTAAATTCTCTTTTTACACACTATGACAATGTGCATAGTGTGTGTTCTGCTGTTTAATTTCTGTGTGTTCTCGCTGAGCACTTATTCTTATCACCCTTGCGCGGCGGATACTGAAAATGTTCCTTTTTAACAGCGCTGTTATCTTTCACCGCTTATGGTGGCGTGAAAAATACACTTTTGTTTCCCGCTCCGCCAGCTCAAACGTTCACTTTCTGTCAACTTAACTGACATAACAACTTTAAAATCATCTTAAGGCGATTTTTTGTGCTTTATATATGAACATATCATGCGGTATATAGCGGAAAAAATAACCTGAAACACAACAACCTTTTGAAATACAATCTATTTTTTCAAAAAAACAAAAACAATAAATTATTGAGTCGTGACCTGAAAAACTCTATATTGGCCCGCGCTTTTTACAAGTAGCGGTTTTCTTAATTCAATTATTCAACCACGGCGTGACCGATCACCCGGGTTGTAGGAGAGATATGATGACGGATAAAGTCCGTATTGATACTTCAGATGTAAATTCACATAGCAAAAAAAACGAAACTTATTTAGCAAGACAGGCTGAATTTGAATCGAATGTCAGGAGCTACCCACGTAAATTACCGCTGGCGATTGCGAAAGCCGAAGGCGTGTGGATTACTGATGTTGAGAATAATCAATATCTTGATTGTCTGGCTGGCGCGGGAACGCTGGCACTGGGACATAACCATCCTGATATCTTGCAAAGCATCCAGAATGTCATTACCAGCGGCTTGCCGTTACATACCCTCGATTTAACTACCCCTTTAAAAGACGAATTTTCCGCTTATCTGCTCTCTTTATTGCCTGGTCGGGGTAAAGAGTATTGCCTGCAATTCTGTGGCCCGTCGGGTGCAGATGCAGTTGAAGCAGCCCTGAAACTGGCTAAAAAGCACACGGGTCGTTCCGGCATCATCAGCTTTTCCGGCGGCTATCACGGAATGACGCACGGCGCACTGGCGGTAACGGGTAATCTGTCACCCAAGGCGGCGATTAACGGGCTAATGCCGGAAGTGCAGTTTATGCCTTATCCGCACCAGTATCGTTGTCCGCTCGGCATTGGTGGCGAGGCTGGCGTGCGGGCGTTAACAACCTATTTTGACAATCTGATTAACGATGTCGAAAGTGGCGTACGTAAACCTGCGGCAGTCATCCTGGAAGCGGTACAGGGAGAAGGCGGTGTGAATCCGGCTCCTGTGGAATGGCTTCAACGCATTCGCCAGGTCACACAGGAGCACGGCATCCTGCTGATTATTGACGAAGTTCAGGCCGGTTTTGCCCGTACCGGTAAACTATTCGCCTTTGAGCATGCCGGCATTGAGCCCGACATCATTGTGATGTCTAAGGCGGTAGGCGGCGGTTTACCGCTGGCTGTACTGGGTATCAAAAAAACCTTCGATGCCTGGGAACCCGGCCACCATACCGGCACGTTCCGGGGCAATCAGCTGGCTATGGCGACCGGTCTGACCACCTTACAATATTTGCATGATCATCAGGTTGCTGACAAAGTCGCCGCGCAGGGTGAATGGCTGAAAAGCCGACTGACTGAACTCCAGAAACGTTATCCGGTCATCGGCCATGTTCGCGGTCTGGGCCTGATGATTGGCATTGAGATTGTTAACCCTGACGCCGCGCCCGATCATCTGGGATGTTATCCGGCAGATGGTGAGTTATCCGCCTTGCTGCAGAAAAAATGCTTTGAGGCCGGACTGATTCTGGAACGTGGCGGGCGTAATGGCTGCGTCTTGCGCCTGTTGCCTTCACTGCTCATCAGCAACGACGAACTGGAAATCTTCCTCGATAAATTTGAACACGCCCTGTTGACTGCAGGCGTCAAACCGGTTGGCGTGGAGTAAATCGAATGTTCAGCTCAAACCCGATTTTATCGGCGTCAGCGCCAAGTATTGAAGCCTATCAGCAGGCGATAACCCAAAGCAGCCAGGCGGTGGCTGCATGGTTACAGCAGCCTGAAATGTATCAGGGCAAAACGGTTGCCGAGTTACGTGAGCGTATCAGACTGGATTTTAATCCTCAGGGTCTGGGTAATCAGGCAGCCATTGAACGTGCGATTGAGTATTTTTTAAAAGACAGCCTGTCCGTGCACCATCCGCAATGCGTGGCGCATTTACACTGTCCGAGTCTGGTGGTCAGTCAGGCGGCGGAAGTCCTGATTAACGCCACCAATCAGAGCATGGACTCCTGGGATCAGAGTCCTTCAGCCACCATCATTGAAATGAAACTGATTGAATGGTTACGTGCCCGGGTAGGTTATCAGCCTGGCGATGCGGGCGTTTTCACCAGTGGCGGCACCCAGAGTAACCTGATGGGGTTAATGCTGGCGCGCGATGCCTTTTTCGCCCGCCAGGGACATTCCGTACAGCAGGACGGTTTGCCCGGTAATATGAAAAAGGTCAAAGTGCTGTGTTCGGAAAACGCCCATTTCTCAGTGCAAAAAAATATGGCCCTGCTTGGCATGGGCTATCAGGCCGTCACGCTGGTTAAAACCGATCAATTTGCCCGTATGGATATGCAGGATCTGGCTGAAAAAGTGGCTCAGGCTCATGCCCGCGGTGAGCAAATCATGGCAATTGTCGCTACTGCTGGTACCACAGATGCCGGCGCTATCGATCCACTGCGTGCCATTGCTACACTGGCGGCAGAACATCAGATTTGGGTTCATGTTGATGCGGCCTGGGGTGGTGCATTGTTATTGTCAGAGAAATACCGTGACTATCTGGATGGCATCGACCTTATGGACTCCATTACGCTCGATTTCCATAAACAATTTTTCCAGACCATCAGCTGCGGTGCCTTTTTGTTAAAAGAAGCCCGTCACTATGAACTGATGCGTTACCAGGCGGCCTACCTGAACTCCGAGTTTGACGAAGCGCAGGGTGTGCCTAATCTGGTTGCCAAATCTCTGCAAACTACCCGGCGTTTTGATGCATTAAAACTCTGGATGGGTCTGGAAGCGCTGGGTCAAAAGCAATACGCTGAGATTATCGATCACGGCATTACTCTGGCTCAACAGGTTGCACATTACATTACCTCACAACGTGAGCTGGAACTGGTGATGGCACCACAGCTGGCAAGCGTGCTGTTCCGTTATCAGCCGCAAAACAGGGAAGCGAACGTGGCATTGCTGAATCAGCAGATTGGTGATGCATTGCTGGCATCGGGACATGCTAACGTGGGAGTGACCGAATTTGCGGGTGTCACCTGCCTGAAGATGACGTTGCTGAACCCAACGGTGAGCCTGGAAGATATCAAACTGCTTCTGGCGCTGGTTGATCGTACCGCACAGCAACTACTGGCTGGCCAGGATTGTGCTTAGCGGCATAGCGAGAACGCTAATCTGATCCACGCAACACTGTATATGAAAGCCGTCTTTACACAGGCGGCTTTCTTTATTCCTGCGCGGATTACGCTCATATTAGCCGTTATATTAAAAATATTAATTAATAAATAATTCGCGGCGAAATGGAAAGATTAATAATTTACGGCTCAGAAGATTCTGCAAGCGAATTTCTTACTAATTTTTCACGTTACCTTATCCTTTCTGTTACCCTGAGTAAAAAAACTAAAAAACCGGGTGCATTGAGGCTATGCGGTCACAGCATAAAAGGTGGCGGGGATCCCTCCCCGCCGGTTGCTCTTACTTTATGGATTCGTAAGCCATAAAGGCAGCAATCTCCATAAAGCCGGTACGGATTCGTACCTCACAGAGATTTTTTCTCGTTGCCAGAATAACGGCAAATGTTATTGCTAACACAACAGTGACGATCAGGATCGCCCTTTGCTGCTTCATGGTTGCTTCTCCTTGCTTTTCAGCGCGTAAGAGGCTACCTTTATGTTGTGTGGCACAAAGGTGGGCCTCAGGTTGTACTGACCCCAAAAAGTTGGACAGTTAAACACGAGGCACATAGGTCTGGGTTCGATATTCAATTGGACTCAGACCTTTTAATTTCAGGCTAATTCTTCTGCTGTTGTAGTATTCAATATATTCCGTAACAGCATCCTTCAGTTCGCTTATATTACTGAACTCGTCA
>NZ_LR026980.1:0-131626 GCF_900604315.1 [Erwinia] mediterraneensis | reverse complement strand
ATAGGTCTGGGTTCGATATTCAATTGGACTCAGACCTTTTAATTTCAGGCTAATTCTTCTGCTGTTGTAGTATTCAATATATTCCGTAACAGCATCCTTCAGTTCGCTTATATTACTGAACTCGTCAAGATAAAAACACTCCGACTTTAAGGTTCCAAAGAAACATTCCACCACTGCATTATCCAGACAATTGCCTTTTCTGGACATGCTTTGTGTAATACCTTGTTCTTTAAGGATGTTTTGATACCTTCTCATACGATACTGCCATCCCTGGTCAGAGTGCAGAATAGGATGCTCGTGAGGCTTAAGCTTTTTGAATGCCTGATCGAGCATATTCTCGACCATGTTCATCACCGATCTTTCCGATAGGCTGTAAGAAATAACTTCGTTGTTGAAGAGATCTATTACTGGAGACAAATACAGTTTGCGCCCATTGACTGCAAATTCAGTAACATCGGTAACCCACTTCTCGTTTGGCCGCGTAGCCTTGAAATCCCTTTGGAGAACATTGGGGGCGGTTTGCCCTACCTCTCCTCTGTAGGAGCTGTATCGCTTGATCTTAATCGCTGCCTTAAGCGAGAGGGTTCCCATCAGGCGCTGAACAGCTTTATGGTTAATCCGTTCCCCGTCTCGATGGAGAGACAGCGTTACCCTACGGTATCCGTATCGACCTCTATTCTCGTGATAAATCTCACCAATACGCTTTTTAACATCCGCATACTTGTCAGGCTTGCTGAGAGCCTTTAGATGGTAATAAAACGTACTGCGCGGTATCTCCGCTGCCCTGAGAAGCTCATCAAGAGGGTAAAACTGCCTTAGCTCGTTGAGTACTTTCACTTTTTCACGGGATGAGCTAAGGCTTTCAGCTTTTTTAGATACGTAAGCCGCATTTCAAGGAATCGAACTTGCCTTTCAAGATCCTCAATACATCGGTCTTTCGAGAGCTCCAATGCTAACGCCGCTTTTTCTGGATCAACTGACATTGTAATGTTTCTTTTGGTACCGATCTTGAGTGCGCGTAAACCAGCTTCTCCGTGCTCCTCATAGACTTTCAGCCACCTGGCTACAGAACCACTACCAGCAAGCATAAAGTGAGCAGCTGCCTGATTGAGGGACATCTGCTGCTCGGTCACGGCTTTCACGACCTTAATGCGCAACTCTGGATCAGCACTAACGCCTTTAGGTTTGGGAATTAAACCTTTTTCTCCATGTTTTTCATAGAGGGCAACCCATGTCCTGACCTGGGTTCGAGGTACACCAAAACGTGCAGAGATGATCCTGTATCCATCATCAGTTGTTAAGTAGTGATTCACGACTTCAAGGCGCTTTTCGAAGGGGTATTTTGGCTTTGACATATCAGGGACTATTCCATTTCATCGTCCAACAAAATGGGTGCAGTACAGGTTGATGAATATCTCCTGGGGCTTTTCTCTTTCTGCCATCGGCACATGCTTAAGGCAGAAAGCCTCAAGCACCCGCCCGGAATAATATATACCCGGTCTGTTTAAAGCAAATAATTATATATTAGTAAAACCTGTAAAATAATTTAATAAGCATGACTCATAAAAAGTATTTTAATTCCCAGTAAATGGGTTTTCATATAACCTGAACAACAGGCCGTTAAAAGAATATCAATAAAAAAACAGCCTCTTCTCATCTTCCACGAAATAACCACATCTGTAACAGATTCCTGTATTATTGCATTACTCAGTGATTCGCTGTGCTTAGCCTGTTAAACAGAATGCTAGCTATCTTTTCCATAATAAACAGGTTCTGAAGCCCGTTAATTATTTTACAGAGTGGTAATTCGGAGCGGCGCTGCCTGATTGCGTCGCATGCTTTGACGGGACTGCATCTCTCAACAACACTTGCTGCTGTATGGTCACTGTCTACAGCCTGGCGGCACGATAAACGGATAAGGGGAAGAGATGAAAAAGAGTGTTATTGTGGCGGGTGCAGTTGGCGTCATCGGGCGCGGTGTGCTGGCGCATTTTGAAGATCAGGATGTTGAACTGGTTGCTCTGTCACGACGTAAGCCAGACTTTCCGACCCGAGCTCAGCATCTGCCTGTCGACCTGACCGATCGCGCCTCGTGCGAAAAATGGCTCGCTCAGGTTCCCGGTGCGACTCATCTGGTATTCGCGGCCTATCAGGAACAGCCTACGCCCGCTGAACTGGTCGAAGTTAACCTGTTGATGCTGAAAAACCTGGTTGAGGTTCTTGAGGCAAAAGCACCTGATCTGCAGCATGTCACCCTGATGCAGGGGGGAAAAGCTTATGGTGCCCATATCGGCCCCTTCCCCTCCCCCGCCAAAGAGAGCGATCCCCGGCATATGCCGCCTAACTTTTACTACGACCAGGAAGATTTTCTGCGCAATGCGTCACAAGGCAAACGCTGGTCGTGGACCGCACTGCGACCGGAAGCGGTGATTGGCATGGCGGTCGGTAATCCCATGAACCTGCTGATGGTCATTGCCATCTACGGTACGATGGCAAAAGCGCTGGGTGTTCCGATGTCTTTTCCGGGGCCGCGCGCCGCCTATGACGTCCTTTATCAGGTCACCGATACACGTATTCTGGCCCGGGCGATTGACTGGGCAGGCGAAACCGCCGCGTGTCGCGGTGAGGTATTCAATATCACGAATGGTGATTACTTCCGCTGGTCACGCGTCTGGCCGCGCATTGCCGCCTTTTTCGACGTGCCGGTCGGCGAACCTTTCCCGCTATCGCTGGAACAGATGATGGCAGATAAAGGCCCGCTCTGGGAGAAACTGACCACAGAGCACGGGTTACAGAAATATCCCTACGAAAAGATGGTTTCGTGGCAATTTGGCGATTTCATACTGGAAACCACCTTCGATAACATAACCAGTACCATTAAAGCGCGCCAGCACGGTTTTGCTGACTGTACAGACAGTGAGGAGATGTTTATCGACCGGCTGAACGCATTACGTGAACAACGTTATATCCCCTGACAGGGTGTGAGGCGGCAGGCCGCCTCACCGGTTTTCAGTGCGCAAACATTCTCAGAATATAGTCTCTGATATAAGCAGTACGACTGCGATTGGTTGCCCGCCGGTTCCAGGCCAGCCAGAGATGGTTAGTCGGGGCTTGATCGATCGCGGTCGGCGAAACCAGACGTCCATCCTGCAAGGCTTCCATGCAGTGATAATCTGGCAACACGCTCCAGCCATGTCCGCCAATCACCAGATCACGAATAATACGCAGATCGGGAATAGTAAAGGCAGCCTGTATTTCCGGCGCGACCTGAAACAGGCTGGTCCAGAGCGCCCTGATCAAGGGAAGTTCTTCGTCGTAAGCAATCAGCGGCAGGCTGGCGAGCCCTTCAGCTGTCGGTTGTGGTCCGATAGCTTTCGCCAGCGCGGGCGAATGCACCAGCAACATCCGTTCGGTCAGCAGATGCGCGAAGCCATACAGACGTTCATCCGGCACGGAGGCTGTAACAGCAAGATCAACGCTTCCGGCCTGCAGTAATGCGTAAATACGCTGCTTATTGCCGGTATGAAAGCGTATGTGATAGCCGTCATTCATCAGCGGAGCCAGTATCGTGCCCAGGCGGTAGTGGAAAAAATCCGGAGGCCCGGCCATATGCAGCGTACCGCCACTTTCCTGACCGGAACGAAAGCTATCAATCTTCGCTTCAAGCCCGTCAATAAAAGGGGAAACAGAGCGGGCCAGTTCATCGGCCGCTTCAGTGGCAACCACGCCTCTGGCCTGCCTGATAAAAAGGGGCTTACCCACCAACGCTTCCAGCGACTGGATATGCAGGGAAGCAGCGGGTTGCGTGATGCCCAGCCGCTCCGCCGCCCGGGAAAAGGAACCTGATCGGTACGCTTCAAGAAAGGTACGCAGATGTGTGAAATGACTCATGACCTTATCCCGGAGAAAATCGGCTCGCCAGTATACGCGCTACTTCTCTCACCTGAAAAAGCAGCATGCGGGATACTGGCGCCCCCTTTTAACGATCTACATGGGAAGCGGCATCAAATCTGATACGACGACTCCCCTTAATCTGTGCCAGCAGTACCAGCAGCGCAAACAGGGCCACAACCGCACCGCTGAGTGCCGGGTACATAATGCTGGCATGGGTGATTGTTATGCCGCCCAGCAGCGATCCCAGCGCAATGCCTGCATTGAAGCCTGCAATGTTAACCCCTGCGGCAACACCCAGCGCATGGGGAGCCCGGGTTTCTGCCACGTTCATCAGACGGGCCTGCAGCGCCGGTACGGCGGCATAGGTAAGCATACCCAACAGGGCAACCAGAACCCCCATACTCACCCTGGAGCCGGAAAAGGCCCACATTCCTGTCGCTACAACGACAATTCCACTGATAATGATCAGATTAGCCCGGTTGATCCCCAGTGCATCCGTGAGCTTACCGCCGAGGATATTCCCCGCCGCTGCTGTAATACCGTAGATCAACATAAACAGGCTGACGGTCGTGCCGCTTACGCCAGTAACCTGCATCAGGACAGGAGCAATAAAGGTATAAGCGCAAAATGAGCCGGCATAGGTCAGCACCGTGACCAGCGCACCGGCAAGCAACCGACGATTAAAAATCGCGCCGATCTGCTGCATTGTCGCACGACCCTGTTCACCCGTAACACTGCGCACCGGATCTTTCATACCGACCCATAACCCGACAAAACCAACAGCCCCAAAAACGGCGATAGCGGCAAGTACCGGGCGCCATGACACGACACCAGCCAGCCAGGTACTCAGGGGAACGCCAATTGCCATCGCCAGGGTAAAGCCCCCGAACACAACAGCCACTGCCCGGCCCGCTTTACCCGGGCCTGCCAGCTGCGCGGCCGTGCTTGAGGCCACCGCGAGAAACAGCCCATGCCCCAGGCCCGCCACAAAGCGAGCAATCAACAGCTGGGGAAGCGAGTCGGCAAGCGCTGCGACCAGACTGCCCAGTGTAAACACCACGGCGGTTACGAGCATGACGCTTTTACGGCTCCAGCTGGCCGTCAGCGCCGTCAGTACCGGCGCGGCAAAGGTTGCTCCCAGCGCATAGGCAGTAATAACTGCACCTGTCTGTTCCACATCCACCGCTAATCCTCGCGCCATCACATCGGTCAGGCCGATGGGCACAAATTCAGCCAGTCCCAGCGCAAATGCACTCAGAGTAAAGACATATATCACTAATGGCATAACAGCCCCCACTAAATAACAGGCCGCTATTCTGAAGTCAGCAAAGATATAAATATAATCATCAAAGTTACATAAATTATAAAAATAATAATACCTATCCCGGTTTTTCCGGGATATGCCGCTTACAGGGCTGAAATACGCCCTAAAGGCCAGGTTCGGGGAAGAAAGGAAGCAATAAGTAGCAGGACACCTTTTCTGACACTACGCTTGTTAGGTAGCCCCGCGCTTCAGTGATTTTTATCTGTGTGATCGACGTTCGGAGGTAATATTATGTCTAAACATCGCGGCGGAAAAAACGACTTTGCCGAACATCCCGCAAGGGCCCGGGATGAAGTGAAAAAAGGGGGAAAAAAAGCGGAGGTAACTTCACCAACGATCACAACGTACACGTTAACTCAGGCCAGAATCCTGGCAGGAAATAGCCTGACAGCGATGACGGTACCCCTGAAAGGCAAGGGAATGCCTTAAAAAACGGCTCGCTCTTTATCAATACGCTGACGCGCGCAGCTGTGGCGTGATCCGTTCAGTCACAGTACGGCAACGTCGCGTCCTGTTGCCACAATGTGACAATGCCGGAACGGGAAAGGTCATTGCTTACCTGGTGTCGGCCACGTTTCCCCGTCCGGCATGGCACAGAATATCAGGCAATAATGCCATGAGTGTGACGAAAAGTTTATAAAACGTAAAGAAAGAGATCTGACGCCCGGCCTTTCTCCGGGCGACTTTTTGCTTCTGATGATAAGGAGTCACTGATGGACAACCTGACACTGATTGATACCCTACATTTTGGCCCGGAAAACGCACCTGATTGTCAGTATGAAATTTATGGCTCAGACGAAAAGCGGCCGGAGTTTGCCATTATTTCAATGCGCCAGAGCGACGGCAACTGGAAACAACAGACGGAGAGACTCACATTTGCGGCGCAGGATGAGCAGCAGGCGGCAAGCAGTACCATGGATTATGGCTATAGCGACGGTGCACCGGAATTACGCGATCTGCCAGCTGAAGCCAGAGAGCGCTGCAAGCAACACTGGAAAGCGCAGAAAGAAACCTGATGGGATCAGGAAAACTCCTGACCTGATCGCTTTCGCTACTGCGGCGAATTTCAACGGCAAGGGATCTTGTAATTCTTTGTTTTTTATGGAATTTATATAGAGCATTTCTGGCGATTTCAGGCTGAAATCGCCAGTGCCCATCGCCTGACAGACCCAACTGAACCCGGGATGCCGTTGGCCTGAAGCAGGCCGGATTTTTTTCTGCTCAATCAGCCAAAGGGAAATTCACGTGCCAACAGGCGGGAAATCACATTCAGTGCTCCTTCGTCATTATTACTTTCCGTGCGGTAACGTGAGATGGCTTTAACCGGTTCAGCGGCATTCGCCATCGCAAAGCTAAAGCCAGCCTGACGCAGCATCTCTATATCATTGCCGCTGTCACCAATCGCCAGCACTTCACAATCATCGATGCCCCATTTTTCCTGCAGCAGTGCAATACCGTGCGCTTTGTGGCAGCCGGGAATAATTAAATCCACAAAGCCGAAGCCGCTTGAAACCGGCTGCATAATATTTTCTATTGCGCTCAGACGTGTATGTAGTCTCTCAAGTAATGCTGCGATACCTTCATTTGCCAGATTGAGCGAGAATTTAAAAATGGTATCGTCGATATTCTTCAGATCATCGCGTTTTTCCAGCTTGTAATAATGGTTTGCGAGCAGAGCCACAACGTCGTCCGGTGTTGAGGAATGAATATAGGCGCTGTTACGACCGCATACTACGGTATTAATCGCTGGCTCCTCAGCCAGAATATCCAGCACCTGAACCACTCGCTCGGATGCCAGCTCACCGCAGAATAAAACGTCATCACCTGCCGTGACATAAGCCCCATTCTCAGCCACGAAAGCGATATCACTTTTGATTTCCGGAAAATAACGTTGTAGCTGCCAGAACTGGTTGCCGCTCGCGATCACAAAACGAATATCTTTCTCTTTCAGCAGGGCATACTGTCGCTGAAAACGTTGGGTGTTGTACTGTTTATCATCATCAAGAAAGGTTCCATCCATATCCACCGCAATCATTTTCACTGCCATGTCGATCTCCTGTTAATGTCATCTGGCCGGGCATCCGCAACGCAGCGCACCCCCAGGCAATAAGCTTACTCGCACCAGGAAATAATGAGAAACCACATTATTAAATTTTGAATAGCTTTCAGAGCTTTCTTTAGCGCTTCGCTTACACCCGGCAGTGATGGGCAGATGTTGCCGGATACCCTCTGTTGCAAAACCGTAATATACATCCTTCCATTTTGTGAATAGCGGCACCTTTTTTCTCCGGCCTGGCTGCTAATCTGCCCGCATACTTTGAACGAAACAATAAAAACCTTCATTCAAAATAACTTCCCTTACACTGGAGATCGCGATGGAGAACACCTTTACCTCAACAACCCTTCCGCACGATCCTGCGCAGCATATTCGCGCCATGAAACGTGTGTTGCGTGAACAAATTGGTGATGTTGATGCCCTGTTTGACCAGGTTTGCCAGAAAATAGAGGCAGAAATTGCCGCAGCAAAAAGTGATGAACAGCAGGCCGGCACAGCATGGCCCATTCTCGATTATGCCGATATCGCTGCAGGTAATGTTTCGAACGAAAGTATTGCCCGGATCAAGCGACGCGGTTGTCTGGTGGTCCGGCAGCAGTTCCCGCGCGAACAGGCACTTGCATGGGATCAATCGATGCTTGATTACCTGGATAAAAATGATTTTGACCGTGTGTACCGGGGACCCGGCGACAATTTTTTCGGCAGTCTCGAAGCGTCACGGCCGGAAATTTATCCCATCTACTGGTCACTGGCACAAATGGCGGCGCGTCAGAGTGACGAAATGGGTCAGGTGCAAAGTTTCCTTAACCGCCTCTGGACCTTTGAATCCGCTGGTGTTCGCTGGTTCGATCCGGATGTCAGCATTATTTACCCCGATCGCATTCGCCGTCGCCTGCCGGGCACCACGTCAAAAGGTTTGGGTGCGCACACCGATTCTGGCGCCCTGGAACGCTGGCTGTTGCCCGCTTATCAGAAAGTATTCGCGGCCATCTTCACTAATCGCTTTGAGGAATATGATTCCTGGAATGCGGCCTGGCGCACCGAGGTCAATGAATACGATGTGGAAAACACCACGAAATGCTCGGTGTTCCGGACTTTTCAGGGCTGGACAGCGCTCTCAGATATGTTCCCGGGACAGGGTCTGCTGCATGTGGTCCCAGTACCGGTCGCGATGGCCTATGTATTGTTGCGTCCTTTGCTGAGCGACGTACCGGAAGATGAACTGTGCGGTGTGGCACCAGGTCGGGTATTGCCCGTCTCGGAAAAATGGCATCCGCATCTGATGCGTGGGCTTTGCTCGATACCGGCTCTGCAGGCGGGCGATTCGGTATGGTGGCACTGTGATATCATTCATGCTGTCGCGCCGGTGGAAAATCAACAGGGCTGGGGCAATGTTATGTACATTCCGGCGGCGCCGCTCTGTGACAAAAACCTCGCTTACGCCCACAAAGTTGCCCAGGCGCTGGAACAGGGCGAATCTCCTGCCGATTTTCCACGCGAAGATTATGAAAAACAGTGGCTCGATCGTTTTACTCCAGCCGATCTCAACAGCCGTGGTCGACGCAGCCTGGGCTTAAGCTAGGCCTCATGCAGCATACTGTGGCGACAGAGCAGCGCCACAGTCGTGCTGCCTGTCACGCTTTTTGCTACACTGCCCGTCACACTTTTTCAGCAGCCCGATCGCCATGAATTCTCGTCAGCAGCAGATCGTTCAGTTAGTGAATACCCGCGGCAGCGTCAGCGTCAGTGACTTGTCACAGATTACCGGCGTCTCTGAAGTGACTATCCGTCAGGATCTTAATGCGCTGGAGCGTGAACGTTTTTTGCGCCGGGTCCACGGTTCCGCTGTCGCCTTTGACAGTGATGACGTCGGTACCCGGATGCGTACGCGCTATGACATCAAGCAGGCGCTGGCAGATTATGCCGCCAGCCTGGTGAGTGACGGCGAGGCCGTATTTATTGAAGGTGGCAGCGCCAACGCCCTGCTGGCGCGCCGACTGGCAGACAATCCCACCATTACCCTTATTACCGTAAGCCACTATATCGCTCATCTGCTGAAAGAGACCCGTTGCGAAGTCATTATTCTCGGCGGTCTCTATCAGAAAAGCAGCGAATCGGTGGTGGGTCCGTTAACGCGCTACTGCCTGCAACAGCTTAACTTTCATAAAGCCTTTATCGGCGTAGATGGGTGGCACAGCGAAACCGGCTTTACCGGGCGTGACATGATGCGTTGTGATGTTGTGGATGCGATCATGGCAAAAGGCGCGGAAAATATTGCGCTGACTGACGCCTCAAAATTTGGTCAGATTCATCCCTACCCGCTGTCGCCTGAACAACGTTTTCAGCGTGTGATCACCGACAGCGGCCTGGCGCAACGCTGGCGTGATCAACTGCAGGAAGCTGACCTTCAGCTGGATATCGTACCGGTGCCTGCCAGTCAGTAAGCGGAATCTCAGCCCGTCACCCTTATGGGATCAGCAATATTTTCTTTAAAAGCGCATTCGTTACCGGCAATAACTTTATATAATTCTGCTTTCAGGAGAAAAATTTATGCAAGGAGCAGGATCACTCGTGTCAAATGAACATCCAGTATTCGCCGAAATCAGACGCGGCGTACTGACCGCCATACCTGTCATGATCGGCTTTATACCCTTTGGCCTGTTGCTTGGCACCCAGGCAGCGCAAAAAGGATTCACGGCAGCCTCGCTGATGATGATGACCGGTATGAACTTTGCGGGCGGGTCGGAATTTGCGGCCATTGCGCTCTGGAGCTCGCCGCCTCATGTGCTGACCATTGTGCTGGTGAGTATGCTGGTAAACAGCCGTCATCTGTTAATGGGTGCCGCGCTGGCCCCCTATCTCGCTCATCTGCCCGCGCGTCGCGCGCTGCCTGCGCTTTTTTTTATGTGTGATGAGTGCTGGGCCCTGGGTATGGCGGATGCGGCCAGCCGTCGGGCAAAAGGTATGTCGCCGGCGTTGAGCTTTGGTTTTTACAGCGGCGTGGCCGTCTCGCTCTGGCTCTCATGGGTATTTTCAACCGGTATTGGCGTATTGATCGGTCCGGTACTGGGCGATATTACCCGCTGGGGATTTGATATGGCCTTTCCCGCGGTCTTTTTTGTTCTGCTCAGAGGCATGTGGAAAGGTTTTCGTGCTGCTCTGCCCTGGCTGGTCAGCCTGATTTGCGCTGTTATCACTTACCGGCTCTGTCCGGGTGCAGTTTATGTCCCGGTGGGCGCGCTTTCTGGCCTGATCACTATCCTGTTAATGTATCGGAAAGCCTGATGAATCTCACGTTACTGACAATTGTGCTGATGGCGGCGACCACCTATTTTATGCGCATTGCCGGCTATCTGTTGCTGCGCGAACGACCGCTGGGTCCACGTACCAAAGCGGTAATGGAAGCCGCCCCGGGCTGTATTTTAATTACGGTGATCGCGCCGCATTTTGCTACCACCCAGCCCGCCGATCTTCTTGGCCTGATGATCTCTTTGCTGGCAGCCATGCGTTTTTCGCTGCTGCCGGTGGTGGCCATCAGCGTCATTGCTACTGGCCTGCTGCGCACGTTACTGTGATCGTCTGTCAGATAAAAGAAAAGCGGGCCAGGCCCGCTTTTTTTATTATCTGACAGCGTTACACGTGAGGGAAGGTAACGTTGTTCCCAGGCGCTTCACGGTGCAAATGGATAAAGTTCAGGTGACGCTCATACTGATCGAGAATATCGATAATCACCTGTTCTTTGCTGTAGTCCATCAGGTCATTACCCTGGCTGCCTTCCAGCAGGAAGGTTTCCAGGCGGTAATATGTCGATTTCCCGCTACGTGCCCGATAGGTAAAGCCCGGAACGGAATACTCCTGAGGCCAGATTTGATAGACAAAGTTCTGCTCTTCGCCCAGATGGACCAACAGCGCCAGATGTCCCAGTGCCTCGCCTTCTGCTGGCGGCAGGCTTTGCAAGTCCACTTTCGCGCCACGCAGCTCCAGCTCTTTCGCCACTTCTTCCATGGCCGGGAAACAAACGCTCTCCATCATGGTTTTGGTGTAGCGCGAACCGGGATAATTCATCAGACGCGACAGACGCTTCTTCCAGCTGAGGCGATCCTGGCCCACAACCGGATAAGGTGCGGTATCACGGTTAGCGCTGACACGACGGTAATCTTCAACTTTTAGCGATTTATACAAACCTGCCATGACAAAGAAGATCACAAAGCTAAACGGCAGTCCCATAATGACCGTGGCGTTTTGCAGGGCGGAAATACCGTTCGCCATCAGCATGCCCAGGGTCAGTACGCCGATCACCACGGACCAGAAGATACGCAACCAGTTTGGCGCGTCGCTGTTGATATCCTTCAGTCGGGAGGTGAAATTCCCCAGTACCAGGGCGCCGGAATCTGCTGAGGTCACATAAAACAGCAGACCGGTAATGGTGGCCACCGAGGCGCTCAGCTTAAAGGCAGGATACTGTGCCAGCAGGTTGTAGAAGCCTCGCTCGGCGTGCGTCAGCGCTTCCTGGGCGAACGCCGTGTTGCCATGAGTAATCTCATACAACGCCGCGTTACCAAACACTGAAAGCCAGAGTAGGGTAAAGGTAAAAGGAATAATCAGCGTACCCAGCACAAACTCGCGAATAGTACGGCCACGAGAAATACGCGCCAGGAACAGGCCAACAAAAGGTGCCCAGGCGACCCACCAAGCCCAGAAGAACAACGTCCAGCTATTCATCCATTCGGTTGGGCGATCAAAAGCGAAGGTATTCAGCGTCATACCCATAAAGCGATTGATGTAATCACCCACGTTGAGCACCAGCGCATTCAGCAGGAATTCTGTATTGCCGCAGAACAATATAAACAGAATCAGCCCCAGAGCCAGAATGACGTTAAGCTCGGAGAGAAAACGAATCCCCTTATCCACCCCGGAGGTCACCGAAATGGTGGCGATAATGACTGAGAGCACAATCAGAGCGGCTTTGGCACCCATGCTGTCCGGAATATCAAACAGGACATTCAGACCGTAGTTTAACTGTACAACGCCGATGCCCAGGGTCGTGGCGATACCGAAGATGGTGCCGATAACAGCGGCAATATCTACGCTATGACCAATGGGGCCGTTGATACGATTGCCGAAAATGGGATAGAGCGCCGAGCGGATAGTCAGCGGCAGATTATAACGGTAGCTGAAGTACCCCAGCGCGATCCCCATCAGGGCATACATCGACCAGCCGGTCAGGCCATAGTGGAACAGCGTCCAGACCATCGCCTGTCTTGCAGCTTCAATGGTCTGCCCTGCCCCTTCCGGCGGCTGCATATATTGTGTAACCGGCTCCGCTACCGAGAAGAACATCAGATCAATACCGATGCCTGCGGCAAACAGCATAGCCGCCCAGCTCAGCACACTAAATTCCGGCTTGGACTGTTCAGGCCCCAGTTTGATGGAACCAAACCGTGAAGTGGCCATAAAAATGACAAAAACGATATAAAGGGTCGCGGCCAGCATGTAATACCAGCCAAAGGTGGCGGAAACCCAGTTTACTGCCCGCAGGATCCAGGCAGCGGACAAATCACTAAACAAAATGGTCGACAGTGAAAATAACAAAATCAGCCCGGCGGAGACATAAAACACCACAGGATTGATTTTGTCCTTTTCGCTTGCAGGTGGATGGATCATCTATTACCTCTGGTAAGCAATCTACACATACATGCGTCTGGCTGGGGTAGAGCCTCCCTGTTCGCCCGCGCTGGCGCATATCATCATTATTATTAACTTCCTGATTCAATTACCAATCAATGAATTCCCTCTTATTTATAGTCTGTTAAGTAACCTTTGCAGCGCATTATGTTAACAATTTTCTGTTTTATATTGAACGTCCAATCAAAAAAAGTTCTAATATCTGACAAGGATCGAGTTAAGGAGATGGGGCGATGCCTAAGGTTGGTATGCAACCGATACGCCGTCGACAGCTGATCGACGCAACCCTGAGCACAATAAACGAGGTAGGCCTGAACGACGCGACTATCGCGCAAATTGCCCGACGTGCCGGGGTCTCTACCGGCATTATCAGCCACTACTTCAGGGACAAGAACGGCCTGCTGGAAGCAACTATGCGGGATGTCACAACCCAGTTACGTCGGGCCGTAACAGGCAGGCTGGATGCCCTGAGCGATGCCGGCACGGAAGCACGCCTGCGGGCTATTGTGGAAGGCAACTTTGATGAAACGCAGGTTCACAGCGCGGCGATGAAAGCCTGGCTCGACTTCTGGTCAAGCAGTATGCATCAGCCAGCGCTACATCGACTGCAACGCGTCAGTAGCGCACGCCTGCTCTCGACACTGACTGTCGAGTTTCGCCGCGAGCTGCCACGGGAACGTGCGCGTCTTGCCGCTTATGGTCTGGCGGCACTGATTGACGGGCTGTGGCTGCGTGCCGCGCTGAGCGGCGAGCCTTTCAACCTGGAGCGGGCGAAAACGCTCACAACCCATTTTATCCGTCAGCACCTGACTGGCGTGAAAGAATAAAGACGAGGAGAAATCATGTCCCGATTCGCAGAGCAAATGCTGTATATCGACGGGGGTTATGTGCCCGCTCAGAGCGGAGAGACATTTGAAACCATCAACCCCGCCAGTGGTGAAGTGCTGGCAAAAGTGCATGAAGCGGGCGCAGAAGATGTTGAACGTGCCGTTGCCGCCGCGAAGAAAGGTCAGAAAATCTGGGCCGCTATGACCGCCATGCAGCGCTCACGCATTTTACGGCGCGCGGTCGATATTTTACGTGATCGTAACGACGAACTGGCAGAACTGGAAACGCTTGATACGGGTAAACCTTTCAGCGAAACATCCAGCGTGGACGTTGTGACCGGTGCCGATGTACTGGAATATTATGCCGGGCTGATCCCGGCTCTGGAAGGACAGCAGATCCCGCTACGCGAGACTGCTTTTGTATATACCCGCCGCGAGCCTCTGGGTGTGGTTGCCGGCATTGGTGCCTGGAACTATCCCATCCAGATAGCCTTATGGAAATCCGCACCAGCTCTGGCAGCCGGTAATGCAATGATTTTTAAACCCAGCGAAGTCACCCCGCTGACGGCGCTGAAGCTGGCCGAAATTTATAGCGAGGCGGGCCTGCCTGCGGGCGTCTTTAACGTATTGCCCGGCAGAGGCCCGGTGACAGGCCAGTTGCTGACGACTCATCCGGCTATCGATAAAGTCTCGTTTACCGGTGGCGTGGCAAGCGGGAAAAAAGTTATGGCGAATGCCGCAGGCTCCACGCTGAAAGATGTCACCATGGAGCTGGGCGGTAAATCTCCGCTGATTATTTTTGATGATGCCGATCTCGATCTGGCCGCCGATATCGCCATGATGGCGAATTTTTACAGTTCCGGCCAGGTGTGCACCAACGGAACACGGGTCTTTGTTCCCGCCGCGTTAAAAACCGCGTTTGAAGAAAAAATTGTTGCGCGCGTCGCACGTATCCGCGCTGGCGACCCGCACGATCCTGCTACCAATTTTGGCCCCCTGGTGAGCTTCAGCCATCGTGACAATGTGTTGCGCTATATCGCATCAGGCAAACAGGAAGGCGCGCGCGTACTGTGCGGCGGCGATCGTCTGACCGGCGAACAGTTTGATGCGGGTGCCTGGGTAGCACCTACGGTCTTCACTGACTGTCGCGATGAGATGACGATTGTCCGTGAAGAGATTTTCGGTCCCGTGATGTCCATCCTCAGCTGGGAAACCGAAGAGGAAGTCATTCGCCGGGCTAATGACACTGAATATGGACTGGCCGCCGGGGTTGTGACCCGCGATCTGAATCGCGCCCATTGCGTGATTCATCAGATTGAAGCCGGTATCTGCTGGATCAATACCTGGGGCGAGTCGCCTGCAGAGATGCCGGTTGGCGGTTACAAGCATTCAGGCGTCGGACGTGAAAACGGTCTGGTAACGCTGCAGAACTATACGCAGCTCAAATCGATTCAGGTCGAAATGGCTCCCTTTCAGTCACTGTTTTAATGATATTTCCTGAGGAGAACGATATGGAATTTGATTACATCATTATCGGAGCAGGATCCGCAGGGAACGTACTGGCCGCCCGACTTACAGAAGAGAGCGATACCACGGTATTGCTGCTGGAAGCGGGCGGACCTGATTATCGCTTCGATTTTCGTACCCAGATGCCTGCCGCGCTCGCTTACCCTCTGCAGGGGAAGCGTTATAACTGGGCTTATGAAACCGAACCTGAACCCTTTATGAATAACCGCCGCATGGAGTGCGGACGCGGAAAAGGTCTGGGCGGATCATCACTGATTAATGGCATGTGCTATATCCGTGGCAACGCGATGGATCTGGATAACTGGGCGGCGCAATCCGGTATGGAAAACTGGAGTTACCTGAACTGTCTGCCTTATTACCGTAAGGCAGAAACCCGTGATATCGGCGCCAACGATTATCACGGTGATTCAGGCCCGGTCTGTGTGGCAACGCCAAAAGCCGACAATAACCCGTTATTTGCCGCCATGGTAGAAGCGGGTGTACAGGCTGGTTATCCCCGGACCGAAGATTTGAATGGTTACCAGCAGGAAGGCTTTGGTCCCATGGACCGGACCGTGACTCCCGATGGCCGCCGCTCAAGCACCGCGCGTGGTTACCTTGATATGGCAAAAGGGCGTCCGAATCTGACCATCGTCACCCATGCCGTTACCGATCGTATCCTGTTTGATAACCGGCGGGCCACTGGCGTGGAATATCTGCGTGGCAACACTAACCAGCGAGAAACCGCCACCGCACGCCGCGAAGTATTGCTTTGCGCCGGTGCCATCGCTTCGCCGCAAATTCTGCAGCGCTCCGGTGTGGGCCCTGCCAGTTTACTGAAACAGCACGGGATTCCGCTTGTGCATGACCTGCCGGGCGTAGGAGAAAACTTGCAGGATCATCTGGAAATGTACCTGCAGTATGAGTGCAAAGAACCGGTTTCGCTGTTTCCGGCACTGAAGTGGTGGAACCAGCCGAAAATTGGTGCCGAGTGGTTATTTAAAGGCACAGGTACGGGAGCCAGCAACCACTTTGAGGCGGGCGGTTTTATCCGCAGCCGCAAAGAGTTTGCATGGCCAAATATTCAGTACCACTTTTTGCCGGTAGCGATTAATTATAACGGTTCTAATGCCGTTGAGGCGCATGGCTTCCAGTGCCATGTAGGCTCTATGCGCTCTCCCAGCCGCGGTCGTGTACAGCTGAAATCACGCGATCCTCATGCTCATCCGAGCATCCTGTTTAATTACATGTCCTGCGAGCAGGACTGGCAGGAGTTCCGCGATGCAATTCGTATTACGCGTGAGATCATGAATCAGCCCGCTCTGGACAAATATCGTGGCCGTGAGATCAGCCCGGGCCTTGATTGTCAGAGCGATGAGCAGCTTGACGAGTTTGTGCGTAATCATGCAGAAACCGCTTATCACCCCTGCGGTAGCTGCAAAATGGGTTACGATGACATGGCCGTGGTGGATGCGCAAGGTCGCGTACATGGACTGGAAGGACTGCGTGTAGTAGATGCGTCAATTATGCCGCTGATCATCACGGGTAACCTGAATGCGACCACTATTATGATGGGTGAAAAACTTGCTGATGTGATCCGTGGACGTCAGCCATTGCCCGTCAGTACAGCGCCCTATTATGTGGCTGGCGAGGCGCCAGTCCGTCAGCCTCCGCTTCGCTAAAGATGATGAAGTGAATAAAAAAGCCGGAGATCATCATCTCCGGCTTTTTTTATCCTGACATGTCACCTGGCATCAGGCCTGCTTTGGCTGCCCGTTTGAGGCGGTAATCCCGCCATCTACCGGCAGATTAACGCCGGTAATATAGCGCGCATCATCACTAGCCAGGAACGCGATAGCCGCTGCCAGATCTTCCGGCTCGCCAGCCCGCCCCAGCGGGATACGCTCATAAAATTTATTCAACAGCGCCTCATCCTGTTTCATATCTTCTGTCATATCGGTAAAGGTAAAGCCGGGACATACGGCATTTACCCGCACACCATCAGCCGCATAATCCATAGCCAGCGCCCGTGTAAAATTAGTAATCGCGCCTTTTGCGGCGTTATAAGCGCTCATTCCCCAGTCGCCGCCCAGGCCGGACACGGATGAGATATTGATTACGTTCCCTTTGCTTTTCAGCAGGGCAGGCATAAAGTAATGCAGACAATAAAATACCCCGTTGAGATCGGTATTCATTAATGTCTGCCACTCATCCAGCCTGACCTCATGAATACGTCCCTGAACGACAATCCCGGCATTATTAACCAGAACATCCACCCGACCATATTCTCCGAGAACCTGCTGCGCCAGTGCTTCAACTTCTTCAGGCACGGAAACATCACAGGGCGCGATAAGGTGGTTACCCGGCGCCAGCTGCGCTGCGGTGTTCTCCAGCTTTTCCCGGGTACGTCCTGCCAGTACTACCTGCGCGCCTTCGTGAGCAAAGCGCAGTGCTGTACCTGCGCCAATGCCGGAACCTGCACCGGTTATCACTACCACTTTATCCTGAAAACGAGCCATTTAACCTCCTGTTGGTATCATCTGCCTGCTATTCGCTGAATCAACAGCACCTTATTAACCCTGGTAACAGACTCATACTCTGCAAGTTTGATCACTCTTAATCAGGAGCAACAGCGGTATCGCGTCAAACAATACTGCGACTTCTTTATCTCGGGAGCGGGTTTTAATCACCCGATGACTCGGGGCGAAACCCGGCGATTTCAGGCTGAAATTTAAGTTTAAATAACAATAAATTCAAACAGTTAATAATGAAATCGCACTGGCGAACACCCCCGCTTTTCTGGCATTTCATGAAGGTTCGAAAATGCCTGATAATGATCAAAAATCAGAACGGAAAGAAGGCCAGGCTTTGTCAGTCGCCATGAAAACAGAGCCGAGCAGCAGAAAGAGGCGTTAAAGCTGTGGTTATCCTGTCTGCTGAAATCCGGCGATTTCAGGCTGAAATTCTGACGCACATTATCAATAAAACAATCACTTAGTGATGAAAACAGCATGGCGAAGCTAAAGAGAAAGGCTGCCGTTGGCAGCCTCTGTGTTCAGGAAAGGTATTTACGTAACGTCTCTTCAATGACCCGATCAAGTTCCTGCTGAAGTTCTTTCGACTGACGATTAAATTCGTAGCTGAACATGCGTCCACGGCTTTTCTTACGTGCAAAACGGTCTTTGTCGCTAAAGCTCCAGAGCGGTTTTGTCACCACTTTTTCTTTGGCTGGCGCCATGGCTGCACTGGTATTTTTGATCAAGCGTAGGATGCGATTTTTGCACTCATCTGCAGCAAGACCTTCCTGGGCGCAAATAACCTCTACTTCGGAAGAAAGCGCACTGACAAGCGCCGCTGGCGTTTCGCCTTTTTCCTGCAGTTTCTCATGGGCTATCAGCAACGTTTTATAGTCGGGATAAGTCAGTTCAGAGGGCACCGGGAAAAGCGCTACCAGTTCGGCGGGTACTGTAGCCGCCTGTAAGGCACGCGTCACTTTCGCTTGTGATAACCCCTGGCTTTCCGCGATCTCTTTCTGCGATAACCCTGAGGTTTTTAACGTCTGCAGGTGCAAACCCACTTCACGCAGATTATGTTCGCGCGCGGTCTGAATATCCTGTGCCAGTTTACGTGCTTCTTCTGGCGTGATGGCTGAATCGGTAACCAGCACATCAAGGCCAGTTTTACATAAAAGTGCGGCAGCGCGGCGACGTGAGCCATCAAGAATTTCAATTTGCTCGCCCTGTCTGACTCCAATGGCCGGGAAAAACTGCTGGAGTCTGAGAGTCCGGGTGATGTCCTTCAGCGATTCGGGGGTAAGCCCTGACTGATCGCGGCCATTAGTTTCTATCCGTACAAAGGTGTTATTACCGACGTCTTTAGCTGCAATGTGCTCGAAGCGAAACAGCGCACGCTTGCCGGTCGCCAGGGTGAAAATTTGGGTTGGTGCATTTGTGGTGCTTTCTGTTTGTATCGGCGTCTGGCTGAAAGTTCGGCCAATCGTTATTCTTTTAGCGCTCATCAGAAACCTCAATTCAGCCGGATAAATTCAATACGATCAAAGACTGCTTTTGCAAAATCTTCTGCCGCAACGCGTGCGTTTTTCAGCGCTTCGCTGCTTCCCACATAAGTTGCCGGGTTGGCAGAGATTACGGTGTCAAAGGATTCGCCACAACGTTCAAATCCATCGAGCCGGGGCAGGGCGACATCCAGCATATCGCCGCCGAAAATCTCTTTTGCCAGACTATGACACAGTTTGTGGTCTGCCTTATTCGAGAGCTTGGACATAAAGCCGATGTTGCCCTGTACACGACAGACGGCACCAGATTCTTCGATAATGGCAATAAGCTCAGGCAGACGTGTGAGATATTTCAGCGTTGAATGGAAATCGACCTGCGCTGGCGGCACCGGGGTCATTAATAAATCGGAGGCGGCAATCGCATTCTTCAGGAAAGCATCGAGATGCGGCCCACTGTCGATAAAGATAAAGTCATAATCATCTTTAAGTTTTGCGATGACATTTTCATACAGTACGCTATGCACATTCTGTCCGGGCAGATGTTCAGCACAAAGCTCATCCCAACGAGAGGCAATAAAAGCATCATCAATGGAGGCGGGCAGCACATCGACGCCCGGCACGATAGAAGGCACGATAAACTCCTCCTTCAGCTCCTCACGCGTCACATTTTGCAGCATCGCCTGAGCCGCCGTGGCTTCCACCAGCCCTACCGACCGTTGATGATTAAGAAACATGGTCGCGGAAGACTGCGGGTCCAGATCGATCACCAGAATACGTAAATCTTCATACAGGAGATGAGGATGAGCACGTAAAGCATGTGCCAGCGACACGGTTGAAACCGTTTTTGAAACGCCACCTTTCAGGTTACCGACAAACAGGGTGTAAGCTTCCGGATGACGATCGCGATATTTTGGTACGCCACGATGATGATAAATATCAATAATATTCTGAATTGACATGGCGTACTTAGTGGAGGTGCCCGCAGGTCTTTTATCAAAGACGTAGCCACTTTCTTCCATTTCATTAACCGCATAATCGACGCTGGCGCGGGTCAGTTTAGGCAGTTTGGCTACCGCCGCTTTGGCGTAGATCTGATAATAGGTGTTTTCTTTCAGCTCTTCTTTCTGCGCCTGGATCTGTTCCGTCAGGCTGAATAACATTTTCTCAGAACGCTGCGCAACTTTAAGAACTTGTCTCTCATCAGTAGCCATAGTTACTCCATGTATGCAGGATTTTCGTCTTTATACATAAATCCTTCATGTATGGCAACTTATTAAAACCAGTCGCGTGATTCCGCTGCACGTACGCCGCCAGAGCAGGGGGGATACCTTGAGGATGGTGACCGTACGGGTTGAGCAAAGGATCTGAGATGCCCTGGCGCACATTCACTGTAATCAGTAAATTCCTGGCGCAGCAGGTACGGGGGTCAGAGTTCAACCCGGAATGAACTCACTCTTGCCAGATTTTTCAGCGTTCACTGTAATCAGTGATTGGGTGTTTTTTATTTTCACCTGTACTCCGCTGAAGATGATTCACTGTAATCAGCACAAGAGCGCTAACACCGGTATTCACTGTAATCAGTGATGTTCACTGTATTCAGTGCTGCCCGGCTATGCGTCAGTAACGCATGGCATGATCCCATTGCCGTTTATCTGTCGTTGCGAGTCAGTCCAGGCCTTGTCTGTACAGGATGAATCGGATGAACGACACCGCAGAAGGCAGGATTTGTCTTGTAAGATTCACTGTATTCAGTATCAGCCAGCCACTGGGTCTGGAACAGACCTCGCATTCCTGAAATCATTCACTGGAATCAGTAAGTGAAACCCGTTAAAAACGTTCACTGTAATCAGTAACCCTGGCGGCAAGCCTCGATTGTTCGTCAGAATGCCAACGTTCACTGTATTCAGTAACGTTCACTGTAATCAGTAAAAGGGGAGGGGCAGAGCAAGGATTCTTACCGAGTACAGCGAGCGTCTCATGCCCTTTCGCACTGGCTTAAACCGGAATATCAGAGAGATGACGGGATTCTCCCGATCACGTGCGGCTAAAGAGAGCCCAAGCGTCCTGACAGAGTGCGAACCGAACATTCACTGGAGTCAGTAACGCAGCGAAGAAAGGAAGCAGGAGAACATTGCGCGCGAACAGAGAGCATTCGGGAATGATTAACCAACAGATTGAAATATAAGCTTATATTCTAAAAACAGCCAGAACTTTATATTAATCCTGCCTGCCAGAACAGAGCGGGGACAGGGCCTATCCGTCGTCATTACTGATTACAGTGAACGTTACTGAATACAGTGAACGCTAGCGGTTTACTGATTACAGTGAATCCCAGTCACTCTCGTATCACACCGGTTTCCATTAGCCTGCTACTGATTACAGTGAATCTTGTGTGGGCTCCTCAAAATCGAGCTCGTTAAGGTCATCAATACTTTCCAGATTCCCAATACCGTCCAGCTTGGGCGTACGGCTGTGAATAAGAAAGAAAACTGAACGCCCACGTTTTATTTCCGAGTAGTCGAGATAGCCTATCTCTTTCAGCTGCTCCATGGCGCGGCGTACCACGTGGTTCTGTGTCGTTGTTTTCGAGCCGAGATTCAGACGCATACGGAGACGCGCGAGAGAGATAGGTGCCGGATTAGTGGGCAGGCTTTCCAGAAAGGTATAGAGCGCCTGTGCTGACTCTTTACGCTTCAGACGAGAGATAGCACGCAACTGGAGTAAAACTTTATGATCAAAATTATACAGCTCAAACAGCTTCGGGTCTGCCTGGATCCTGACAACGTCCTTCTCACGATCGTAATAAGCTGACTGCACCAGATGAGTATGGTATGCCTTTCCGTTCCCCTCGAAGGAGAGCGTATTGGTGGCGATACGGCGCAAAGAGGCATCCAGCCGTTTACGCAGCGCTGCCGAGGAGTTAGCAGAGGGAATACCACACATCTTCACAAAATCGATAAACGGCAGAGTCACCGTGTCCGCTTTGGAAGGGTATTTCGCGAAAGACTGAATGATCCCGGCCCAGGTTTTAAAATCGTTGTCCATATCCAGCCTGGCACCGGTAATGGTAATCTTCTCGTATCCCTCAGCTTTAACCAGCGAAAGGTTTTTCAACTCTTTTGTGGCGTCAGTGGAGGCCATAGCGCCCGATTTTCCACGCGCCGTCGATTTCAGGGTAGGGACAAACAGGCCAAGACGCATTAAGGCGACCGGCTGTACGGTATTATTTTTATTAGGCTGAAGCTGGATAACTTCACCGCTGTTTTTTGTAACTACCAGAAAAGGCTCAAGTAACCCTTTGTTATCGTTCTCTTTATTGGCCATGCTGCGAGATCTTCTTTCTGTGGATGAAAAGGATCGCCTACTGACTATAGTGAACATTATCACTGATTACAGTGAACATTCTACAGTGTATAGTGAATAAAGTACTGATTACAGTGAACACTTTACTGATTACAGTGAACATCAACACCCTCTCAGCCCTTGTGCGGCGCGGCTTACAGCGATCGGGGATCTCTTTGGATCTTTTAAAGATCTCTGTTGGATCATTTATTGGGATCTAATCACTGTATATGTGGATAACTTAAAACCTCTCTGACACTTTACAGTCAGTTCACATCTCCACCATCACCAGCACTTCTGCTGCATTCTGAAAAACATCTGTCCTGTCATACAAATAAAACGATACGCAGTAGCAACTCTTTCAGCCTGTTTACCACAGGCAGGATATTATCATTCATTTTTTGTAATTAACTTCCTCAAGATTATTCATTATTCATCATTAACTCGGTTGTGTAAGGTTGAGTCTGTTCATTTTTACTGAGAAAAAATGTCATGACTGATTATGCCATTTCACGAAATCCCACCAATGGTGAAATCCTTGCGCGTTATATGATGCAAAGCACCACTGAGCTTGAACAGGCGCTGAATCACAGCGCCCGCGGTTTTAGCCTGTGGCGCAACACCGGGCTGAACCAACGTTTGCAGGTACTGAGCCAGCTTGGGGATCAGCTGCGTCAGCGCCGGGATGAGCTTGCACACATGATTACCCTGGAGATGGGCAAACCCATTGCTCAGGCGAGAGGGGAAATTACGAAGTGTGCAGATTTATGTGACTGGTATGTTTCTCAGGGCGCAGGGATACTGGCCCCACAGGCAACGCAGGTTGAAAATCAGCAGGCATGGCAGGAATTTCGACCTCTTGGCGTTGTGCTTGCAGTAATGCCCTGGAACTTTCCATTCTGGCAGGTGCTACGCGGCGCGGTAAGTATTCTGCTGGCTGGCAATGCTTATCTGTTAAAACACGCGCCAAACGTTATGGGCTGCGCTTATCTGCTACGCGATCTGTTTGCAGCAACCGATTTGCCTGAAGGGGCTTTCGACATCATTAATGTCGACAACAATGGGGTCTCAGCAGCAATTAACGATCCGCGCATTGCCGCCGTTGCTGTCACTGGCAGCGTACGCGCCGGAGCCGCTATTGCTGCTCAGGCAGGCGCAGCATTGAAGAAAACCGTGCTGGAACTGGGTGGTGCGGATCCTTTTATCGTACTGGCAGATGCTGATCTTGATGAAGCTGTAAAGGCTGCCGTAGCAGGACGTTTCCAGAATAGTGGCCAGGTCTGTATGGCCGCGAAGCGCTTTATTCTCGAAGCGCCTGTTGCTGCAGAATTCGAAACGCGCTTTGTGGCGGCAGTAAAAGCGCTGCGTATTGGCGATCCGCTGGATGAAACCAATTATATCGGCCCCATGGCACGCTTCGATTTACGAGATGAACTCGATAACCAGGTGAAAAAAAGTCTGCAGGAGGGCGCACGTCTGGTGATCGGTGGAGAAAAACTGGCTGGTAAGGGTAATTACTATGCGCCAACCATCCTGGCTGATGTCAGCGAAAATATGACCGCATTCAGAGAAGAACTGTTTGGCCCGGTAGCTGCACTGACGGTAGCACGTGATGCTGAGCATGCCCTCCAGCTGGCAAATAACAGTGAGTTTGGCCTCAGCGCGACACTCTGGACAGCGGATATGGCACTGGCCGACGAGATGGCGGCCCGGCTGGAAACCGGCGGTGTATTTATTAACGGTTACGGCGCATCCGATCCGCGCGTCACCATCGGCGGCGTGAAAAAGAGCGGCTACGGACGGGAGCTGTCTCATTTTGGTGTGCATGAGTTTTGTAACATCCAGACCGTGTGGAAAAACCGTCGTTAATCCTGTTTTCAGCCCTGTTTGTTCGTTTGCGCAACCAGGCGTAGCCAGGAGGCAATATGGCTGACATCCTGTCAGCCATACCTGTGTTATACCTCACTCAACCCCGTCAGATGTATGACGAGACCTGCAATGGCAGTAGCGGCGATAATAGGTGTCACTTTCCAGTTATAGCGAAAAAGCGCCAGGTTAAGCATAACTCCCACTACAGCGGCAGTAATGGCCGTTAGCGGGGCTGAGAAAACCATTTTACTATGCGTGGTTTCGATAAAAGGAGCGCCAGCCAGGATAAAAATGAATGAAGGCAGAAAAGTAACCACGTCACCAGGCAGGCAGCAACCACGCCGCCCATAAACAGACTATCCGCTCCGAATACGGCTTTCGTATAGCCACCCACAAAGCCTGCAAAAGTGACCACCATAATCAGAGGGCCGGGGGTGGATTCACCAGGCGCCAGCCCATCCATTATTTGCCCTGACGTAAGCCAGCCGTAATGCGTCACGGCTCTCTGATACACGTACGGGAGGACCGCATAGGCGCCACCAAAGGTCAGCAACGCCGCTTTAGTAAAGAAACCGCTCATCTGCGTCACCAGATGTTCCAACCCCAGCAGCGACGTCAGCGCAACCATGGGGAAACCCCACAACAATACGCCGACGGCAATCACTTTTCCCATACGCTTCCAGCTGAACCGGGCATGAGACGGCAGTGGCGTATGGTCGTCAATGACAGCGGCAGCACCATGCAGAAGTTCAACGCATGCAGGAAACGCTGCTCGGATATCCAGCGGCGATTTTCAACCAGTTCCTGATGCATAATGGCAATCTGCCCGTCAGGTCCGCCAAAGCTGATAAATCCCAGCGTCAGTCTGAACAGAAAGGCTTGCCGTAAGGGAACCGGAGATGGCTTTGTTCCAGCCTAAGTCAGAGCGTGTGCTCCTGTTTTACACATGATTACCGGACCTCATTTCGTAAGAAATTAACAAGTCGTCAGACAGCGTACAGGCTACTCAGGTATCATTTCTGGTTTCAGGATCTGTAACCCTCGTTCAGGTCTGGCCGGTTGTCAGGATGACACCGTACAGTCTGCATTTTCGTAAACTATGTGGTTTTTCACGTCGTACCGGCGGAAAGAAAGCTTGTCCTTCACTACTGTGGGCATGGGGTAGAGTGCCGGAAGCGGGAATGATTATTACCGGTGAGCAATGCAGGCAAGCCCTTCTTAACGAAAGATCATCACTGTCAGCGCCACGGGAACACAGGCTGGCCGAGGTTCAGTAGGGCTAGAACCCGCTGACAGAGTGAGCAGCGGGTCAGGATGAATATGAAACCCTCTGAACAGCGTTGCCGATCGCGCGGCTAATCATTCCTTATGGCATTCTGCTGCCAGCCAGGCATCTTAGCTGCTACGTCAGGCAACAATGATGTTCAGCGTTTCGGGAAATCGGAGATGTTTTAATTTATTGTCAGGGTCGGTGGTTACCAGCCAGGAAATATCATTCCATTCCGCAACCAGTGATGTCGCGCGGTTATTCAGCTTATGCCCGTCAGCCAGCACGATCGTTTTGTTACTTTGTTTTATCATCTGACGGGCTATCGCCGCTTCATTCAGATCCTGATCCATAATACCGGCTTCAGGACTGACCGCGCCGGCGCCGATAACCGCATAGTCGGCATAAAACGCACTGATCCCCTGCAATGTCACGGGCCCGATACACTCCATTTTTGACATGCCAAACTGGCCTCCGATAAGAATAAGGTTTGTTGTGGCATTTTCATGAAAGAGGTTGGCAATGACCGGGGAATTGGTCATGACGGTCAGTTGCGTGACTGAGGCTATTTGTCTGGCAAACTCCAGCGTAGTGGTGCCGAAGTCAATGAAGAGTGAATCTCCGGGTTTAATGAGCTCTGCCGCTTTTAAAGCAATGGCTTTTTTCTCGTCTTCTGCCAGTCTGGCCCGCTGATTAAATTCAAGTTCAAAGCCGAACTGGGCGCTGACTGCACCGCCATGAATCTTTTTGATATGCCTGAGCTCTTCCAGCTTATTAAGATCACGCCGTATGGTTTCCTGCGATACGTTAAACTCTTCAGCCAGCTCGTTAACAAAAACCTGGCCGTTAGCTTTCAGATGTTCAAGGATGATGTTTCTTCTTTCCGAAGCGTTTGAGTAATCCATCTTCTTACCTGCTTTATAAGCGCGTTATGCTCGTTTCCAGGTGGGACTATCTGCGACACGTCCGCTACTGTCAATTGCCCGCGCGTGATCCCTTGTGGGGAATCCCACATCTGAGCGTCCTTTTGTGGCCAGGCAGTCCGTGTCAACCCCTTCCGTGCCGTTATTATCACGTATTTACCACATCATAACCACACAGTCATAAGTAAAAAGTATGAGGCGCATCACACTTAAACGGCGTAATGTGTTATTTGTGTTGATTTGGTGTGTTTATGTGGTAATAAAGCGTTGGCAATATAATCATGACAACATGCAAGCCACAAAAAAGATTGAGGGGTTTATGCTAAACCAGCGTTACGCAGCCATTGACCAGGGAACGACCGGAACACGTGTTGTGGTTTTCAATGAAGATGGAAAACATTTTTCGCCTGTTGCGATTGCACACAAGCAGCTGACGCCAAATCCCGGCTGGGTGGAACATGATCCCATGGAGATCCTGCGCAATATTCGCTCTTGCCTGAGTCATTGCGGCGTTGTGGATGCCATCGGTCTTGCCCATCAGGGGGAAAGTGTTGTGGCGTGGGATGCACAAAGTGGCCAGCCCCTTTACAACGCCATTATCTGGCAGGATCAGCGAACTGAAAAGATAATTCGTCAGTTGCGCGCTGAGGGCGCGGAAGCGCTGGTGCGCGCGAAAACCGGGCTGCCGCTGGATGCTTACTTTTCTGCCAGCAAACTGGGCTGGATTATGCGTAACGTGTCTGGCGCCCGTGAGCTTGCCCGTCGTGGTCAGCTCCGGCTGGGCACGATGGATGCGTTTTTCATGTTCCACCTCTGTGGCACGCACGTTACAGATTACAATTCAGCTTCCCGCACCTCTTTATTCAATATTCATACGCTGCAGTGGGATGAGGAGTTATGCCGCCTGTTTGGTGTGCCTGTCGAGGCGCTACCGGACGTTCGCCATAACACTGCTCATTTCGGTGACGTGCGCTATGAAGGCAATACAACTCCTCTGACAGCCTGCATTGTCGACCAGTTTGCCGGTACTTACGGACACGGCTGTCTTGAACCCGGACAGATGAAAATTACCTTTGGTACAGGCGCCTTTTTGCAATCTGTAACCGGTAATGCGGTGCCTGATGCTGAAGGCTCTGGTCTGTTGCCCACGCTGTGCTGGAAATTCCCCGACGAGAAGCCGTTATATGGTCTGGATGGTGGTGTTTATAACGCCGCTTCCGCCATTAACTGGGCAGGAAAAATCGGTCTTTATAACGATTTAGACGAGTTCTCCGACTTTTCAGAGGAACCGGCCATTGCCCGCGGACTGGCTTTTGTGCCCGCGCTTTCTGGTCTCGGCTGTCCCTACTGGGACCGTTCAGCAGCCGGTTTGTGGGCAGGGCTTTCTCTTGAGACCGAACGCAAAGATATGCTGCAGTCCATTCTGGAGGGGATAGCGATGCGCTCTGCCGAGGTCATTACCGCGATGGACAAGATCCGTCCTGTTGGCGATACCATCTCTGTTGATGGAGGTTTATCTTCAAACGTCTATTTTAAACAGTTTCTTGCCACGCTTATCCAGAAACGCATTGTGACGCCAGCTAACCGGGAAATTACCGCTCAGGGGGTGGCGATGCTGGCGCGTAAAGGCCTGGGGATCACTCATCCACTAAAAGTGAAAAATCAGCACGCGATTACCGAACCTGGACGGCAGAATCTATCACCGTACTTCGAAAAATATAAAGAAATTATATCTCGGTCTCACCATTTGCGCAGCGAGTAATTCAAAGAGGAAAGTATGTCTGAAATTGGAAATATCATCATTTATATTATTATGGCGGGCACCCTTCTCGGTGCCATGGCCTCGATAATAAAACCTGAAAGCGGTCTGGGAAAAGAATTTGTTAATGGCATCCATTCTATCGGGCCGGTGTTTCTTGCTCAGGCGGGTATTATGGCGGCTATTCCCATTATTTCTTATGCCATTACTCATACTATCGGCCCACTGTTTGAGTCTATGGGGTCTGACGTTTCTATCGCTGCGCTCTCTATTATTGCGGTTGATATGGGCGGTTATCAGCTCGCGGATGCGATTGCCGCAAACCGTGACCAGTGGATAACGGCCATGCTGATTGGCTACACCTCAGGTGCCAGTATCGTCTATCTGATACCCGTTGGCCTGATTATGCTGAAACCCGCTGACCATAAATATCTGGCGCTGGGGGCAATGGCAGGGCTGATCAGTATTCCTTTTGGCGTACTGATTTCACTGATGATTATTACTCTGAATAACATTCCGGTACGCGATATTATTTCGACCTCTTCTCCTGCCAGTCATTATCTGCAGGTGGATTTTTTACACGCGCTGCAAATGCTCGCCCCATTATTCGCCTTCTGCTTTGTACTGGCGCTGGGACTGAAATACCGTACCACCCTGATGGTGAATGGTTTCCTGCTGTTCGGCAAAGCCATCGATGCCTTTATTAAACTGGTTCTGGCGGCCTGTATTATCCAGCATTTCACCGGCGTGTTTACCAAAGTGTTTGGCGGCTGGGTCTTCGATCCGTTATTTGCTGATGAAAAAGAGCTTTACCGGGCAATTGAAATCGCGGGTTACATTGGCATCATGCTCGCAGGGACTTTCCCGGTCTGTTATTTGTTCCAGAAATATTGTCAGCGTCCGATGAAGTTTATTGGTCGCCAGCTGCGACTTACCGATGCCGGTGCGCTGGGCATGGTGATGGTGCTGGCTAATATCATTGCTGTGTTCCATCTGTTTAAAGATATGCGCGCTCGTGACAAAGTATTATGTGTGGCCTTCGGCATCTGTGCGCAGGCGACACTGGGCGATCACCTGGCCTTCACGGCAAACTTCCAGCCTACGCTTGTCCTGCCGATTATGGTTGGTAAGTTCGCGGCAGGTGCCATTGCCGTCGCCATTGCTGTTTTTATCTCTGTTCCGGAAGCACAGCGTATGGAACGCCGTGATGACGAAAAAAACGATATCGTAATGGCTGAGCAAAAAATTACTGTCCAGGCGAGCCATTAAACGTTTATTCGCTGTGTCCACATCTGGACATAGCTTTTCTAAGCAGCACCAGGGGAATTTAAATGCGTAAAATTTTTCTCGCTTGCCCTTACAGCCATGCGGATGAACAAATCGTTCATGCACGTTTCATGGCCTGTAACCGGGTCGCGGCAAAAATTATCGAAGCGGGACATGCGGTCTTCAGCCAGGTGACGATGTCCCATCCAGTCAATCTGGCGTTCGAAAAAACGGCCCGAGAAAATATTGGTAAAGTATGGGCACCGGTTGATGCGCTCTTTCTGGAGATGATGGATGAGCTGATCATCCTGGATATCGACGGATGGGACAAGAGCGCGGGTATACAGCGAGAGATTAAATTCTATAAAAACCGCAATCAACGCGTCAGTCTCTGGTCCGAAGTCGAAAAAGAGTTCGCTTAAATGTAACTGTAAGGCCTGCCAGAGCAGGCCTTATTTTTTTCCTGCCACTCCCCGCCATTTTCTCTCTTCCCGCCTGACTGATACTCCCTTTTTGCTGCTTCTGATGCGAACCTGGAACGGCACGTTCTGTATCGGGACAAAAGGTAAACGCATAACCGAAGGGCAGGAAAAAGGCCCGCATAAAAAAAGGGCAAAGCCTGTGGCTCTGCCCTGTATTACCTCTGGCGAGGGTTCAGTGCGTGCTGATGGTAATTTCGCTTTCCGGTGTGATGCCTGAAATATCAATATTCTTCAACAGGACCCTGCGTTCGGGAAGACAGCGATGCTTGCCCCGGTACAATTCCCGCTCCCCGTCCCGTACCACAATCGTTCCTTTGTAATAATGATTAACGCGGACATTAAGTGTAACGGGTTCGCTGTGCTGACGGCCGCCGCTCACCCGGTTTGGCGCTGCCAGACGAAAGGTATCATCCAGATGCACTGGTACGTCACAGTCTGCGCTTTCCTGACCCTGCAGCGATTGTGCGACAAACTGTCCAATGCGTTGCCCCTCCTGATAACACTGATCACCCATATCTGCCGGGTGCGTCATGTTACCTGTTGCGTAATAGCAGGGATCGGAGCAGCGACCATATTGATCAAACAGTGGCCGGCCTGTTTCCGCTTCATAAGCAAGGTGACTTTTACGGATAAGCGTATATTCACCGGTAAAGCGACCGGTAAAAATAATGCTGTCGCAGGCAAGTTTATGGGCTTCGCCGTCAGCTCCACTGAATTCAACACTCTCAACCCGCTCAGTACCGTTAATTCGGATGATATGCGCGCCCAGATGTACGGCGACGCCCAACAGGCGTGCATAGATTACGCTGAGGCGGAACGCTGTGGGACGCCTGTTTTCATCAATCAGCGCGACAGCTTTAATGCCAGCATTGCGCAGCGTCCAGATCGCAGAAAAGCTGACCAGTTCGGAACCGACAATCACCGGTTGCAGGCCCGGCTTGAGTTTTTTCAGATAGATAAACTGCTGCAGCGCACCGGCGGTCAGGATCCCCTGAGGTCTGAGGCCGCTGACCAGCCTGGCATGGCGTGGCGTTTCGCGTACACCTGTGGCGATAATCACGCGCTTTGCCTGTAGCGTTTCCAGGCCCCGATCAGACGTAATTTCAACTCTGCCCGCAGGATGAATGCCCACCACTGTCGTGCTGGTACGGATCTCATATTGTCCCGCGACCATTTTCAGGAGCCGGTCCGCCCAGACATGGCCATGCATAGGGTAATGGAACGTCTGCAGGCCAAAAGTAGGATGACGGCAATGACGCGGCACGCCACCGGCCTCTTTTTCCCTTTCGATCAGCAATACATCTTTCACCCCGGCTTCAGACAATGCGCGGGCTGCGGCAAGACCGGACGGACCGGCCCCAATAATGATGACGTTATATTCAGTGCTCATTCTACCTTCCCGACGACCAGCGTGTTGTCCAGACGATTCCCTACAATTTCAGCCACGTTGTTGCTGCAAAAAAAGCCGTTACAGCGGCCCATCATGACGCGGGTACGGCGTCGCAGAGCACCAATACACTCGGGTGGTACGGCGGAATTGAACGTGGCTTCCAGCTCGCGGCGGGTCACCAGCTCACAGTGGCAGACAATGCCGCCATTGCCGGCGCAGGTATAATCACGCGGTTCATATTCAGACAGCATGGGCATTTTGGGCCACTGCAGTTCTGTCGGTGCGGTGAGCGGAAACAGCTCTGCAAAACGGTTTCTATAAATATCTTCTACCCAGGCGGCGATACCCAATGATGCCGTCAGGCCCGTAGAGCGAATACCACCGACGCTAATCCACTGGTCATCGGGATAATCATAAATCCGGTACGCTTTCTGTTCCGTTGCCGGGCGTAAGCCGGCATAGGTGGCGGTGACAGTGTAATTTTTCAGTGCAGGCAACATCAGGGTGCCTTTTGCAATCAGCCCCTGTAGCACGGCTTCGTCAACATCGGCGCGGTTACGGTCTTGCTGCTCTTCAGCTGTAGGCCCGAGGATCAGATTGCCGAAAATCGTCCGGCACAGCAGAACGCCTTTGGTTGTTGCTGTGGGTACCGGCAGAATAATCGCCTTAATTTCCGCTGCGGCCGCTTTGTCATAAACCAGGAACTGGCCTTTGCGCGGACGAATTTCATAATCAGGCTGACGCCAGAATCCGTCGATCAGATCGCCATGATTACCGGCACAGTTAATCACCAGTCGGGTACGTACCTGACCCTGAGAGGTCGTCAGTAACCATCCGTCCTGTTCCCGCGTAGCGTCTTGCACTTCACAGTTGAATTTATAGCGACCGCCATGCATGACAGCCTGGGTCATATAGGCCAGCGGGGCACTCCAGGGATCAATGACATATTCTCCCGGGACATAAACGCCTCCCAGCGCACCGGGAGCCAGGTTGGGTTCCCGGCGATAGACCTCCGCAGCAGAAATCTGTTCGACATCGGTAACATGGTTGTCGTGGGCCTGCTTGACGATCCCTGGCAGTGCAGCGAGCTGTTCCTCATTCCACGCGACGACGATGGCGGTTGTTTTAAGCAACGGCAGGTTCATTTTCTCATGGATAGCAAGATATTCAGCATAGCCGGCCTGCATACAGTGCAGCTCCACGCTGCCCGCAGGCGCGTCAAAGCCGGTGTGCAGAATGGCACTGTTCGCCTTACTGGCACCGGACAGAATATCTCCGCCTTTCTCAAGCAGGAGCGTACGGGCGCCCATCAGCGCAAAGCGGCGGAATACGGCACAGCCCACAACACCACCACCGATGACAACCACATCAACATTTTCATTCCACAGTGTCATTAACATTATCTCAACAGCGGGTTTGTGTTTATAAAATCACAAATACCACATAAATACAACGTGAAAACAAAGTTGATACCACATTTAAGATATTGTCGCACAGGCGGTTTTAATTATTGTATATATTGTAAATCGTTGTTTAAAATAACTATTTTAAATATTATTCGTGAAGGTAAAACGCCCTGTGCAATGTGGGTTTACCTGTAGAGGTAGCAACAGAGGAGAGCGGGATGTGTGGGTAACAGACACAATCCGTAGAGCCTGTTGATGGTCAGAGCGGAGCGGCAGAGAGTCGGGCGCAGCGACAAATCCGCTTTTGTTGCGCCTGAAGCGCTGTTTTTACCTTTTTCTTCTCTGCCAGACTGCTACCCTTGTGAGATCAATTTTCTGGCGCCTGCGGGCCTCGGTCTATCTCATGGAGCAGTTTCAGGTATGATGATTAACAGTGTGGTTTATCGTCACGGAAAGCGTAACGAGAGTATTCATCTGGAAGAAGTGAGACAGGTTATTAATGAAGAAAAGGCTTTTCTCTGGGTTGGCCTGTGGCAACCTGATGCAGATTTTATGCACAAGTTGCAGCAGGAATTTGGCCTGCATGATCTGGCCATTGAAGATGCGCTGACGGCCCATCAGCGGCCTAAAATAGAGCTGTATGGAGATTCGCTGTTTATTGTTGTTAAAACAGCGCAGCTGCAGGAAGATCATCAGATCGACTTCGGTGAAACGCACTTTTTTATCGGCAAAAATTTCCTGATCACCGTGCGCCACGGCGCATCAGAAAGTTATGCGCCGAGTCGCCTCAGGGCGGAGGAGAATACAGAGCTGCTGAGCGAAGGGCCCGGATATGCGTTTTACTGCCTTCTCGATTTTATTGTCGATCACTACAGCCAGATCACCGCTTCGCTGATCAGCCGCATCGGTGAACTGGAGGACGCGATGTTCCGCACCGAATTCAATCGTGAGACGGTAAAAAGCGTTTATACCTTGCGACGCCAACTGCTGGAATTACGCAACGCTGCCATGCCGGTTACCGAAATTTGCCAGCAGCTGGTGCGGTTTCACGAGGAGATTATCCCCGCATCGCTACGCGCCTATATTCGTGATGTGCAGGATCATGCACGCCATGTGGTTACCGATGCAGAAGATATGCGGGATATGTTGACCAGTGCAATGCACGTTAATCTGGCGCTGGTTTCTGTTCAGCAAAATGAGGTCGGTAAGAAGCTCGCAGGCTGGGGGGCGATTTTAATTATTCCGACCATTATTTTCAGCATGTACGGCATGAACTTTGAACATATGCCGGAACTAAAGGGCGAACTGGCTTATCCCGCTGTGCTGGGTGTGACCCTGGTTATCTGCCTGGGACTCTGGCGCAGACTTAAGCGATCGAAATGGTTGTAATTGCTGCCCGCCCCGGAAGAGGTGGGGTTGATGACTGTTTTACCCTCTGCTTCAGCACATGTATGCGCTGAGTGACAGCTTCAGAGATCTTGTCTGTCAGATGGGGGGACTTATATCAGGCACAGCAAGTGCTTAACAGGCATGATGTTACCGTTGCCGGCGTGCTGCGTTCCGCGTCATGATGGTAAAGGGGATGCTGTTCGGGTGAGCGGTGAGGTCAGATGCATGCACCACAGCCACGCAAGGCATGCTTTGCCTGAGGGAAATGCGCGGGGAGGATGAAAATCTGCGTGCCAAAAATGACTAATTATTATAAGATAATTAAGAATGGAAGTATTTAAATTATTTTTGTCGATTGACAGCAAACGCTGGTACGTCTGGATGCGTACCTGAGCGCTGTCGATTGTTTCAGTAGACTTGATAATTATTTTATTAATTACCGGGAATAAATAAGTATAAAATTATTTTATCCCCTGGTAACCGGCTTCAGGCCGGCTTAGATTTCCCTGGTGTTGGCCGCTGGCCACCTGACCTGTTTGTTTAACATAACAAGGAGGTCAGGTAATTTTTTTATCCTACTGTCATAACGAAGCAGATACTAGCTGTACTAAAGTACAGTTAGTCTAAAGTAACCCAGTTGCAGGCGCATGGCAGGCTAAAAAAACAACCTATCTGACCCTTAATCAGGACACCTTGATGAATAAAATTGTTGAATTTTTTACCATGGATTATGCTGAGTTATCTCATCATCAGGCGCATGATCTTTACCGCTTAAGACATGAGACTTTTAAGTCCCGTCTGAACTGGCGCGTTAACAGCCATAACGGTCTGGAATATGATGAATACGATACAGAGAATACCGTTTATCTGTTTGGCATGACCGCAGGTGAAATCATTTGTAGCGCGCGCTTTATCAATACACAGCACAGAAATATGACACGCGAGATTTTTTCTGATTTTTTTGGCGGTATAACACTGCCAGATGATGGTAGTTATATTGAAGTTACCCGCTTGTTCATTGATAAAAATAAAAGAAACACGTTGGGCTTAAGCGCTTATCCACTTAGCAAAATGATTTTTATATCAATGATAAATTACTGCATAGCTAATGATTTCAAAGGTATGTATGCCGTTGTCAGTCAAACGATGTATTTGATTTTTCAGCGATCAGGCTGGAAAATTATCCTGCTTCAGGAAGGAGTATCAGAAAAGAAAGAAAAAATATACTTTATCTATATGCCTGCAGACAGAGCCAGCGTCAATGACATGGTCAGTAAAGGAAAAAAAGATCCTGTACTTACTTCTGCTTCGCTTGATCACTGGCCGCTAGCTTTCCTCTGCTGATTTCTGGCTGTTTAATAAATCCAGCTCAATGCTCAGTTTTACAGCATGCCTGGCATTCGAAACACCCAATTTTTTGACAATGTTATTGATATGGAATTTGACCGTTCTTTGAGAAATACCAAGAATAACAGAAGTTTCAAAATAGGTTTTGCCGAGTCCTACCCAATAGAGCACTTCACTCTCTCTTTGTGACAGCGCATTTGCGTTATTTTTATGAATGCCATCATAGGAACGGAGCATCTCTTCATGGAGGGAGATAAAGAAAGACTGCAGCGCCGCCCGGTTGGTTTCAATATCGAAACTGCAACTTTCGTATGCGATAAGTGATAATACCGCAAGGTTATTTTTATAATCATGCAGTACAAAAGTATGTCCGGATTCAATATTGTGCTTTTCGCCTGCAGCAAAGATTTTTGGCAGCTTATAGCTGGCAGGAGTTAACACTTCCTTATCCCACGAGAAATCCTGAACCGTTTTTAACGATTTTATTATTACAGGATCAATGAGTTGATAGTGCTTTTCCAGATAGATATCAAACCAGGTTGGGTGATTATTGATAATGGCCATTTTTAACGGCTCTTTTTTATTCATAATGGCATAGGCGAAAATTAACGACCCGTAATGAGCGAACTTGTCATTCAGCTTTTTCCTGATGACCCCATTAATTCCCTCGTTATTATAAAAATTACTGTTCATTTTAACTGATATCACCTGACTGTTTTATTAAACCCATATTCCCTTAAGTGAATGGTAATCTATTTATCTTTGGATTTAAATCAAAAGGTATGAAATGATAACCGCTGCGCTTATGCATGAGGGTGATGTAACGCGCTTCTCAGGGCAGGAGGGCAGGGCGGAACTTCGTTCTGACGCATTCGGTCCGTTTTTGACCCTACCTCTCTTCTCTCTGGTTGCCCGTGCAGCGCCAGGCAACATCGCGACCAGCAGTAAACAGACCCGCGGGCAGCATTTTTCAGTAACGAAGGCGCCATTTTTGCGTAAAAGTGCGCTTTTTTTCATCACCTCTGGTGATAGTTTATTGATATTAAAATCAAATTTTTATAGCTCAGCTTGCAGCCCGGGTAGAAAGTAACAGGAGGGCTATAGTTACTCACTTGTGTCGACTCGTTAAACGCTTCGGTACTGCATCACCCGGTATCTCCTGATACATTGAGCAGGTTAGAGAAGAGAAGCATTACAAAGAGGCCAAATTTTGTTTACTGAACTTTCCTGGAAAATAATTCATCAGATCATTAACCAGACGATTAATGAGATGATGGATGAGCAGCAAACGCTTGATGTTCTGTCATTGCGTGCGCGCCTACGGGAAATGGCGGAAAAAGAGACGGATGAAGTATTGATACTCTGCTACTGGCAGGCCAGCAAAGTATTGAACCGCTTACCTCCCACCGTTACCGCCAGTCAGTTGATGCACGCTGCGCGACATGCTTTCCGAAGCCCGCTGGATCACGATGTGAATTAGCAGGCACCCCTGTAAACCCTTGACGCCCGTTCCGCTATCGCCCTCTGATCAGAATACGCAAAACTGGTCGGGAGAACAGGACACGGAGCGTAATAATAACCTGTTGAGAAAAAAGGATTTTTATCTTATCTGTTTCCGGGTTGCAAAGTAACATGCCGGAAAATCGGCTTACAAAAAAGCTTAATGTCGAAAAAAACACTATTCGCGTTATTCGCGTTGATAACAGAAACCAGAAGGGAACCCGTTGTCATCCGTCTAAACCCGGCGAGCGGGTCGTAACGGCGCACCCGATGGGTCCGGGTGCGCTGAAAAATTATTGTTGCGGCTCTGCTTTTTCCCCCAGGAAAAAGTACCAGAGCGGAACGGAGAACAGAGCGGTAAACACCGTCGTGTAGAGCGCTATCATCATAATATGCGTCACGTAGAGCTGCAGCGACCATTCGCTGAGCGGAATCGCATAGGCCTCGAGAGCACCGCCGATGATGGCCCGGGTCATTACGCTACCCGCAATCAGTGCGACAACCGCAACGGCAGTCAGAAAGTGACGCTTCTCTTTCTGGCGTATCGCCGAGCGTGCAGTTACCTGCTTCTTCTCCTTCACCAACGGCGCGACAAGGCGTGTCGCCTGCTTATGCTGGTGTTCCTGGCGCATCAGATCAAACAGGATAAACAGCAGCAGGCTCGCTCCCATCACCGGCAGGCTCGCGCCCAGCGCAAACGCCAGAACGAGGGAGATGATTTTCCAGCGACGCGGCAGCGCCAGCCAGTTGGCTACCAGGGTCTGTGTGCTGCGGGCGTCCGGTGCGGCAGGCCTGCGCAGCCACCACAGGCGATAGCCCAACAGGATCAATATGCACAATCCTGCACCAAAGGCCGCCAGCAGAAGCTGATTAGGCAGACCAAACAGAATGCCCATGTGCGCGTCGACGCCCCAGCGTGTCAGCTTCGCTACCAGCGGAAAGTCTCTGAACCTGACCTGATCGACAATCGTGAAGTTATGTGGGTTCACCGAGACGGCATCGACCCGGGAAGGCCAGCTGCGATCAATTTCTGTTACTGTCCAGGCGCTGCCTTCTTTTGCCGGCTGCCGCAGTTCAATTTTTGCAGCCCCGAGGCCAGCCGCACGTGCGGCGCTCAATACCCGGTCCCAGTCACCGTTGGCGCTGTTATTATCAATCCGCAGCGGTCTGCCCATCGGCGTATCCGCGGGCTCAGCCTCCCTCTGGCTGGCGCGATGGTCAGCATGCGCATCGGGCGCTTCTGCAAGTACCGAACGGTCAAGCGCAACGCTGACCTGTGGCGTCAGCCAGCCAAGTTCAGCGCGCAGCTTATTGATATTATTGCCGGCCCATTGTGACCAGGTCAGGCCGGTCACAGAGAAAAAAAGCAGGCCGCCCAGCAGAATCAGACCGAGCGTAAGATGCCAGTGTCGGGTGCGGGCGATGCGGTGGCGGCTTTTGTTCGTCTGACGCTGCGCCCGGTTGCCCAGCCAGAGCACCAGACCGCCGAGCGCAGCCACCCAGAGCCAGGAAGCTGCCAGCTCGCTGTAGAGACGACCGGCATCGCCCAGCAGCAGTCCGCGATGCAGCTTATCGATCCACATTCTCAGCGGCAGCACCCCGCTGGTTCCGTAGACGGTCATATCGCCCTTAATCTGCAACCGGTAAGGATCGATAAACAGGGCGCGTGATTCTGACTCTCCGGCATCGGCAGCAAAAAACTGCACGCGCGTGGTCTCATCGGGCGCAGGCGCAGGACGGACGGCATAAATTTTAACCGTTTCACCGACATAAGCCCGGGCCGCAGCGATCTGTTCAGAAAGGGGTTTCGGTGCACCCTGAGGTTCGACGGCAAGCGCATCGGCATAAAGCGCATTTTCGATTTGCGGTGTCAGAACATAAAGCGTACCGGTCAGCGCGGCGATAAAAATAAAGGGAGCAATAAACAAGCCAATATAAAAATGAAGTCGTCGCAACAGCGCGAAGAGTGCATGGTGCCCTGGAGATGCATGAGTCGTTGAATAAGACATAGCCAGTCCTGTTGTCAGGATAACAAGGTACATCATTTTCTTCCTGACGAAGGCAGGAAAAAAATGATCGGTTAAACAGCGTAAGAGGTACCGGTCAGGGACGGGGGTGGGGCTCGGGGATGAGGAAAACCGTAAGGATGACGCCTCGCGGGCGCACTGATCGTCACGACGGGTTGCACCCGCGCGATTAACGTTATCTGCCAGATAAAAGGCAGAAAGAGCCAGAGTATAAGCGGAACGTGAACCAACAGATCGCAGTAACCGCAGGCCAGTCCCTCTGCCGACATCGGGCGGTGAATGTCTGCTGCCTGCGGATCCTCTTTTGCAACGGCGGCTTCCGGCAGTGGCGTGTTGTGCTGATGCAGATGCGTTCTGGCCGCAACGTCCGTATACGCATCAGGCATTTTTTTCTGGTGCGCTTCTACCAGTGATGTGGACACGACCGGCATCATAAACAGCAGCAGCACAGCCAGTATGGCCAGCCAGGCAGTGAAATGTTGTTGAGCAGTACGCGATACCATCATCAGAGTCGGGCGGGTGGTCAGACATCAGTGGCGGCAGTGTAACGCGAAGCAAAAACAAGTGTTAAGCTATTTTGACATCTGTTGCGCGACAGGCCGCAACAAAAGGCGCTACATCGCCAGATAACAGATGACAAAAATGCCCGGACTGTTTTCGACTTCCAGAGAAACATAGCGATAGTTCACCTGCTCTCCCCGTGCGTTGCGGATGACTTTTTCGCCCTGGCCGATTTTCTCGACGTGCATTTCCTGCCACAGCGTCTGAAAAGCGCTGCTGGCAGAGAGGGCTGTCAGTATCTCACTGAAGCGCGCTTTGCTTTTGCTGAGCGCAAAGGTCGTACGGAAACTGGCAACGGTATGGCGTGCGGCGCACCCCCGGTTTTCAATGCGTTGTTGATATCCATCATAACCAAACATCAGCAGCAGGGAATTACGCTGCTCAACAGGCAGCGTTGACCAGTCGAAAATTTTTTCAGTCGCGGCAGTGTTCCAGTAAATAATATCCATACTGGCAGTACGTACAAAGGTGGGATGGGGTGCCAGATCATCAACGACACGCTTAACCGTCGGTGAAATTTCCTGCGGTGACGCGGAGACCAGCTCACCGCCCGGCACCTGGGCACGTAAGTAATCCATCCGGTACGATCCAGTTTTAGCACCTTACCAATATGTTGTAAGGTTGCAGGACGATGTGACTATCGCGCCCCTGTTCCAGCCATGTATACCAGCTGACCGATACCGCGGCCTGCTGAGCCACCTCTTCACGGCGCAATCCATTAATCCGGCGTCCGGCATGGGAAAAACCGTATTCGGCAGGGTCGATTTTGTGCAGGTGGGAAAGAAGAAACTGGCTGAGAGCGTTCTGGCTTTTCATGATGCGTAAACAGGTACCTGCTGCGGGGGCGCGCATCATAGCATCCGTGCAGTCAATCACAATAAGGTTGTTTTCCTCTCGCTGAAAGAGGCTGACGGGACAGCAACGGCCAGAGAGGTTATCCCGCCGCAACTGTCTCCGTCAGGCCCCCGGGGTTGCACAGGCGCGCTGCCAGAGAGAGGCAGTTCCCGCTAACGTTATCGCCATTCAGCCTGGAACATAATGGTGTCGGTGGTGAAAGAGCCATCCTCTTCAATGGCAAAATAGCCGCGGACCTCTGCGGAGACCTGCTGCTGCAACAGACGTATCGCCTGCCGGAAAGTCTCCGGAGTATTCATCCTCTCTACCCAGGAACTGTACTCCAGTCTCAGTCGATCCGGGATCAGGGCGGTCACCTGCATACCGCACTCATTTACCATGCACAGCCACTCCCCCTGCGAGTAATTATGTACATGTGAAGGATCGCGCAGCATTTCTGTCGTCTGTAACCAGATATCCCGTACCGGCTGTCCGGTTGACGCAATATCCATCAGGATAAACCGGCCGCCTGGTTTCAGGACGCGTCTGATTTCACGCAGGGCCAGTCCCACATCATGCCAGTGATGAGCGGAGTAGCGGCTGATCACTACGTCAAAGCTGGCGTCAGCAAAAGGCAGCTTTTCAGCGTATCCCTGGCAGGTCGTGATATTGGTTAAACCCCGAGCCGCTGCCGCCTCGCGTACGACGGTCAGCATTTTATCTGACAGATCATAAGCCGTAACCTGCGCGACTTTCCCTGCCGCCAGAAAACTGACATGGCCGGCACCACAGCCCACATCCAGTACGCTGGCTTCAGCATCATCATGCAGCCAGTCAGCCAGCCGTATTAAGTCCGCGCCTTGCGCATGAACCTGGCTTTGCAGATAGGCCTGCGCCCGATCGCCAAACTGCGATCCCACTAACTCTTCATGACTGTGGTTTTTCATACGTCGTCTCCGTCTCGTGGCAGGTAAATGTAATAAGCGTAAATCACTATACTGCCGGCTTTATACGGGTACAATATTGCCAGTTATACTGGTATAAGGGGTACCCTCTTTATGGATCACACGCTGCTTTCAGGGCCGAAAGCCCTGGGTGCCTTTTTGCGCAGCCAGCGGGAAAACACTTCGCCGGAAATGCTGGGCTTGCCGGTGATGGCACGGCGCAGAACCCGGGGCTTACGTCGCGAAGAAGTGGCGCAGCTGAGCGGTATCAGTACCACCTGGTATACCTGGATTGAACAGGGACGTGAGATAGTGGTGTCTGCGCAGACGCTGTCGAATATTGCCGTGGCACTGAAAATGAAACCCGCGGAAAGAAATTACCTTTTCCGGCTGGCATTGCAGAGCGATCCGCTGGAAGAGACGATCCCGCAGGTTGACGATGCTGTGCTCGCGGCGGTGCATCAGGTGAACGAACCCTGTTATTTACTCGACCTGACCTGCAATATGCTGGCCTGGAACCGGCCCGCAGCACGGCTGTTCTGTGGCTGGCTGGATCAGGATGCGCATCCTAATATGCTGCAGTTTATGTTTTTGCATCCACTGGCGCAGCAGCTGGTGGTTGACTGGGAGGCGCGGGCCAGTCGTCTCGTGGCAGAATTGCGCGCCGACGCGATGCATTATGCCCATGATGAAACCCTGAACGCCTTTGTGCAGCAGATGACACGCGAAAGTCCCTCATTTCATGCTTTCTGGCAACGCCAGCAAGTGATTGTCAGAGAGGGCGGCGAGCGCGTTTTTCGCCATGCGCAGCAGGGGGAACTGCATTACCGTCAGGTAAGCTGGCAACTGACCAGCAATCGTTCTCTGAAAATGGTGATGTTGCTGCCTGAAGGGAAAACGCCGGCGTAAACCCCGGCGTCCGCTTTTCGCTTCAGCGCTTCAGGCGTTCGAGCATTTTCAATGCGTTCTGAAAGATGGCGTTGGCGATAGGGAAGGGGAAATCGTCCGGCAGCGTTGCCGCAACCCGTTTTACCGCCTGCGGGAATTCCGTAATAAAGAAATCCAGGATCTGCCTCATCTGGTCCGTATCAAAATTCACGCTTTTCGCCGTCGCGATAAAATGCCGCGGGAAAATTTTATCAATGGCATATTTTTTCCCCTGCGTGGCTGTGAGGCCCATCGCCAGTTTCAGATTGCGGATATTTAATCCGGTGCCGCCCAGTACCGGCCAGGCGGAAATCACATCATAGAAGGGGGTTAACCGGTAACTTCCGCCTTTTTCAATGAACAAGGAAAAATTTTTGGCATGGCCATCCGTTGCGCCGATTAACCACTGGAAAACCTGGAACTTCATAAAATGAAAGCGATCGTTCAGCGCATTGCTGGACCCCATCAGCAGCGCCATAATTTCCCGGATACCCGGTCCGCCATCGCTTTCATATTTGATGGAGGAAGGCAGTCCAAATGCCTGACACATATCTTCCTGCGGCAAGCGGATAAGCTGTGTCCGGTCGGCATTCCAGCGCCGGTCAAAACGCTCAACGGCCAGCGCCCGGATGCTGCCGACAGTCATAATCGTGGCGTCCGGGACCCGGAAACCAAGTTCACGGGCAAGGGCAAGACAGAGAAATTCATTTTCTGCACTGGCACTCATGTCCAGCGTGGCCGACGGCTGCCGGATTTCACCAATAGGCAGCTTGATAATATGTGAGGTCGGTGTGGCGCCTTTCGGGATACTCCAGCCCAGATCAGTTTTCAGCAGCGCGGTTTTTTCCTGTGCCCCCGCCACTGAAATACGAAAATCATCTTCTCCCTCGATCATGCCCAGCGGGATAGCGGATTTATACGCTGACAGTACGCGCTCCAGCTTCTCCTCATTCAGCAGTTCATAACGGATATGCAGATCAGGTAACGCTTCGCCGGGGGGCAGCAGCATCACTGCGCCCACGCTGTCTCTGCCAACTTCATACAGCAAATCAAAAGGCTGACGGGATTTTGCCTGATGACGTGCCACAATCCTGTCCCTGATCAGCGGATTGTCGGGTAACAGGTTATCAAAGTAATTAATAACCGCTTCTGACGTGATAGCCGGTAACTGCAGGGGCAGTGACAAAGAAAGGGGCCTGGCCAGTCTGTTGCTGAGCCAGCTTTCGTGATACTGAAAAACATGCGCGCCATTGCGATATTTTTTCAACACGCCGACCCGCTCACCGTTCATGAAGGCAATGAGTTCCTGGATCACCACTCGTTATCCTCTGCAGAGTGATCGGCTGGGTGCGCTGGCATTTCCCTCTGTTCCGGAATATTCATCTGCAACTCAAGTGCCTGCAGAATTTTAAACAGGGTAGCGAGGGTCGTCATGTCCGGGTTGTTTTCGAAATGGGAGATGGTTGACTGCTTAAGCCCGACTTTTCGAGCCAGCTCACTCTGCGTCCAGTGATTTTTCTGGCGGATCAGTTTCAGATAATGCGCCAGCTGCCGGGGACTATAGATCATAAGGAGCACTCAAATAAGAAATCACAGCAATGACCGGAGAAGCAAGCGACGGCCTGCGGCTTAGCAAAAGCGTGCTGCCAGATGACCACCAGGGTATGGCAGTCTACTTATCCGCTATAAAGGTTAATGATTAATTTATCCCTGTTAAGGGATATCGTCAACTTTATCCCTTAACAGGGATAAACTCCTGTAACCTGCGGTCAAATACGCTCACCGCAAACCATTTAAGGTTTTCCTAAGGTTTGCCTGTCATGCTTGGCGGTTCTGTTGATGGCGGAATCCCTGTATGTCCTTAATGAATGTGCACAAACCGGCGCTGAGTCAGCAAAGGTTTCTGGTGTTATTTTCGGCTTATATTGCTGTTTTTTTGAATCTGGCTTTCTACCGCCAGGTGCTTGCGGTATATCCGTTAAGCTCGTTACACAATGTGCTGGTGTTTCTTTCCATGCCGCTGGTGGCGTTGTGCGTCATTAATATTGTCGCCACGCTTTTCGCCTTGATCGGTCTGGAAAGAATTGTCCTGAGCCTGTTCATTCTGGTTTCTGCGGCGGCCCAGTTCTTTATTCAGAACTACGGTATTATCCTCGACCGTTCAATGGTGGTGAATATACTTGATACCACCGCAGCGGAAAGCATTGCCTTACTGACTCCCCGCTTTCTGCTCTATTTCGCTGTTGCCGGCCTGTTAATGGTCGGGCTGGCTTTCTGGGTGCGTATTAAGCCATCCGCCTCCCTGTGGAGAGCGATGGCTAAAGGCGGCCTTAACCTGTTGATTTCAGCGTTGCTGATAATGATAGTGGCGCTGCTGTTTTATAAAGATTACGCTTCGCTGTTTCGTAACCACAAAGAAATAGTTAAAGCGCTGAATCCGTCAAACAGCATTGCTGCTTCCTGGTCTTATTATTCCCATCACCGTCTGGATAATCAGCCTTTAGTGCGTATTGGTCTGGATGCGCACCTGGATCCCCGGATGGCGGCTGGCACGAAAAAGAACCTGACTATCCTGATAGTGGGTGAGACTTCCCGCGCCGATAATTTTTCTCTGGCAGGTTATATCAAGCCGACTAACCCAAAACTGGCCCAGGATCAGGTGATCTTTTTCCCACATACACTCTCTTGTGGAACAGCGACGGCAGTATCTGTGCCCTGTATGTTTTCTAATATGCCGCGCTCACATTATGACGAGTCACTGGCCAGCCATCAGGAAGGACTGCTGGATATTGTGCAGCGGGCGGGCATTCAGGTGTTGTGGAATGAAAATGACGGGGGGTGCAAAGGTGCCTGTGACCGTGTGCCCCATCAGGATATGACCGCGCTGAATCTCCCCGGCATGTGCATCAAAGGAGAATGCTACGACGATGTGTTATTCCACGGCCTTGACGAATACATTCGTCATTTAAAGGGCAATGGTCTTATTGTTTTGCATACGATAGGCAGCCATGGCCCAACTTATTCTCATCGTTATCCGCCGCAGTTCCGTAAATTTGTCCCAGACTGCGACACAAATGAAATTCAGAGCTGCTCCGAAACGCAGCTGGTCAATACGTATGATAACACTATCCTGTATGTCGATTATATTGTAGATAAAGCGATACGCTTATTACAGGCGCATCAGGATACCTTTACCACCAGTCTCGTCTATCTGTCTGATCATGGCGAATCACTGGGTGAAAAGGGGATCTATTTGCATGGCATGCCCTACGCCATTGCACCAGAGCAGCAAAAACATGTGCCTTTGCTGATCTGGTTATCTGATGAGTACCAGAAGCGCTATGGGATAGATATGCCGTGCCTTTCCAGGCTCGCATTGTCAGACTCTTTTTCGCAGGATAATCTGTTTTCAACCATGTTAGGACTGACAGGCACCCTGACCCGGGAATACCAGTCCGCTGATGACATCCTGTCGATGTGTCGAAACAGGAAAAGATGAAAATATTAATTGTTGAGGATGATACCCTGCTGTTGCAGGGGCTGATAATGGCCGTGCAGCGGGAAGGGTATGTCTGTGACGGCGTATCCACCGTACGTGAAGCCGAGGCCAGCCTGGATGCCGGGATTTATAGCCTGCTTATTCTCGATCTGGGGTTGCCTGATGAGGATGGTTTGAAACTCCTGCTGCGTCTCAGACGGCAGAAAATCATGCTGCCTGTGCTTATCCTCACGGCCAGGGATACGGTAAGCGAGCGTATTGCTGGCCTGGATGCGGGCGCTGATGATTATCTTATCAAGCCCTTCGCGCTTGATGAATTACTTGCCCGTCTCCGTGCGCTTATCCGCCGGCATGTCAGTCAGGGGGAGAGCCTGGTGCAGGTCAACGATCTGACGCTGGATATGAACCACCGCCAGATCTATCTGGCCGGCACAGTGCTTGACTTAACGCCGAAAGAGTATGCGATCCTGGCTCGCCTGATGTTGAAAGCCGGTAATCCCGTACATCGTGAAATTCTTTATCACGATATTTATAACTGGGAATCTGAACCTTCGACCAATACGCTTGAGGTGCATATCCACAACTTACGGGATAAGATCGGTAAAGCGTCGATCCGCACCGTGCGCGGATTTGGCTATACCCTGATCCGGAACACAGAACAAAGTGAACCGCTATGAGTCGTTTCTTTGGGATGGGAAAAAACAGCCAAACTCTGCGTTTTCGATTGCTGATAACCATAGGATTTATTCTGTTTTTCTGTCAGGTCATCAGCGTGCTTTGGTTATGGCATGAAAGCAAAGAGCAGATAGAGCTGCTGGTTGAGGCTGCGTTGCTGCATCGTGATGAACAGGGCCATGTGGAAAAGGAGATTCATGAAGCGCTGGCCAGCCTGGCGCTGCCCAGTCTGGTCATGATCGCCCTGACGCTGGGGCTCTGCTTTCAGGCGGTAAAATGGATAACCCGCCCCTTGCTGGAACTGCAGCGGCAACTGGAAAACCGCAGAGAAGATGAGATTGCGCCGGTGAATTATCACAGTGCCGTACGGGAAATCGATGCGGTAACGGTGGCCATCAATCAACTGGTTTCGCGCCTGGCGGCCAATCTGGAACGGGAACGGCTGTTTACGGCTGATGTCGCCCATGAACTGCGTACGCCCCTTGCCGGTCTGAGGCTGCACCTGGAACTGATTGAGAAAACCTATCAGATCCCGGTCCAGCCGCTTATTCAACGTCTGGATCAAATGACAAACAGTGTATCGCAGTTACTCCAGCTGGCACGTGTCGGTCAATCATTTACCGCAGGGAATTACCAGAGTCTGATGCTGGGCAGAGATGTGGTGTTGCCGATGCAGGAGGAACTGGAGATTATGCTGATGACACGCCAGCAGCAACTGAGCATCAGCCTGCCTGAGGATGTGACTCTGCGTGGAGATGCGACGTTGTTACGCGTACTGCTGCGTAATCTGGTGGAAAATGCCTGTCGCTACAGCCCGGAAAAGAGTCGGGTTAGTGTGAAAGTTGTAGCCTTACCTTCTCCCACACTGATAGTGGAAGATGAAGGGCCGGGCATTGATGAAAGCAAAAGCGGGGAGCTGAGCCGGGCTTTCGTCCGTATGGATCAGCGTTATGGCGGCATCGGCCTCGGACTGAGCATTGTCACCCGTATTGTCCAGTTGCATAAAGGACAGTTTTTTCTTGAAAACCGAAATCCCGGGCCTGGCTGTCAGGCCTGTATCTGTTTTCCTGAGTAAACAATCAGGTGGTAAACCATATTTTCAGGAAACTCAAAATAACTGTCACGCAAAGCAACAGCGACACATATTCATTCATTGACCACTCAGCCTGTTTTTTCATCATCCGCTCCTTAAAGGTTCAGAAAAGTATAACTACGGAAGATTAAGGAAACCTTAAGCTACGGGGGAGAGATTATTGCTGCAAAGCACAAGCGTCAGCAAAGAGAAACAGCGGATGTCAATAAACGGAACGGAGCCGTCGGCGGTTCGTTTCACCGTTGCGTTATGCCCCTTGCGTTTCGCTGAAATTTTTATCCTTCCTGAATTAAGCGATGTATTACGCCAATTATTAGCGTGGTTAATCATGCACAAAACAGGAGAGAAAGAGGTCGCTATGACGAATTAATATAAATGTCAGTAGCTTTATTCTAATGATTAAGATCAGCGGAAAACAGTGCGAAATAATATTGACATGGCCGTTAAAGCAACTAAATTTAAGAATAACAGCGACACAATATACCAGTAAGCGTTATTGTGCTGTTGTTTACGTAAAAAGGATGCGATAAAGGCCGCGAAGTGTATGTTTTATGGGGTAATCATAACGGGCAGATTGCCTGCCGTTATGATGGAGCTTTCAGGCCTTGCAGTAAAGTTTGACTGTCGCATAACAGGGGGGACGCAAGGGCGAAAAGCGACTCTCTGCGCGCGTTTGGGTTATTCAACTGTTTATGCATGCAACAGGCCAGAATAGCGGTAAACAGCGTTACAGATGAGGCGTTTAATCGTTCAGGTGATCTATACCTTTGGTTTTTCTCAGGACCGGAGGATACATACGGAGCATTACCATTAGGTTCAACGTATGGGAGGACATGTTATCGAGTGTCGAATATTCCTGGGACCACCAGTACGTCTCAACACGGTATCGAAGCAGTACGACATTATTAAGTTAATTAATGCGAAACAGTGAATCTGAAGTATTTTAAAAGGCCTCTGCCAGACGACGCGGGGGCCTTTTTATTTCGCCCTTTCTGTTTTTATCACGATAAAGGCTGTGCGTCACAACGCTGTTTAACCGGCTACCGGCGGGCGCACTTTTGCGCAGAGATACTGTGGCGGACAGGGCCGGGCGCTGCAGCTTGCTCTGATCTGCGGAGAGACAGCATCCCCCGTAAAACTATTTTTTTATTCGGGAATAAACTGGCGTATTTTCTTTATGGCCGGTCACCTTTAACGTGTGCGCCTGTTTTGTTGCTGATAAGAATTTTCACTATGAAAAGTGCTGCGATTGCACTCACCGGATGCTTTACCCTGATTGCTGTCATGGGCATGGGCCGTTTTTCACTGACCCCGCAGCTACCGGTGATGATTAACGAGGGGAGTCTGACGCTCTTCAGTGCAGGTCTGCTGGCATCGATGAATTATGTCGGTTACCTGCTGGGTTCCATTTATGTGATCGGGTTGCGTAAGCGGCTGGCGCTGCATCTGCATGTTGGATTGTGGGCGACGGCGGCGGTGACCTTTTTCTCGTTTCTGTCGGCCAGTCTCTGGTTTCAGTGCGTTTGCCGTTTTATTGCCGGCGTCGGGGGAGCCTGGGCATTGATTATTGTTACCGCCTGGACGCAGGCACAGCTGGCGCAACGTAACAGCCCGCGTCTCTCTGCCGCCGTTTTTTCCGGTCCGGGGGCAGGGATAGCGCTGACGGGCCTGCTCGCCTGGCTGCTGGCTGCCCATCATGCCAGCGCGGCCCAGAGCTGGCAGGTCTATGGCGGAGTCGCACTGCTGATCGCACTGCTGTTTATTCCGCTGCTGCCAAAATCGCTGGCGGATAAGGCAGAAAGCCAGGAGGACGCCCAATCCGCTGCGGCCACGCCGCGTACGCTGCTGGTGGCTTATACCCTGGCGGGATTTGGTTATATCATCCCCGTTACCTTTTTGTCGCAGCTGGCGCATACCCTGTTACCGGGTAGCGCACTGAGCGCCCTGTTCTGGCCGCTTTTTGGCCTTGCTGCAATTGCCGGTGTGCTGATGGTGATCTTCTTCGGCATGCGCGTCAGTAGCACCAGGGCGCTGGCGTTCGCGCTGGGGTTGCAGGGCATGGGCGTGGCGAGCGTGATTATCTGGCAAAACGAGCTGGGACTGATTACCGCTACACTGCTGACTGGCGGCTGCTTTCTCGCCATTATGCAGTTGACGATGCGTCGGGGACGTGAGCTGCATCAGGGACAGGTGTCGCGCATGGTGGGGGTACTGACCACCGGCTACGCCAGTGGTCAGCTTGCCGGCCCGCTGGTTTCTGCGCTCAGCGTCTCACTGTTTCATTCGCTGATGCCCGCGCTGGCCATAGCTGTGGGCGGTTTGTTGTTTGCGGCAGCAACCATACTGTACAGCCGCCGCGCCGTGCTGGCTGCGGAATAACGCTCAGGGTGCCAGCGTTCGGCTGGCATCCGTTGCCACTATCCGCGCGTGCTCTGGGAGAGCAGCTGGGTTTTCACATTCTCCGCTGCCCGTTTCCCGGCCAGAAAAGCGTGGTCAGAATTATAATACTCCCATTCGCTGTAACGACCCGACAGATGGATATCCTGCGTCAGCAGCCACTGGCGAATCAGGGTGACGTTTGCCTTGCGCGCATGGTCGTAGACCACATAGGCGTAAGGCATATCCACCTCATTGGCGGTGAGAATCACATCGTCGGCGCGCATCATGCCTACCTTAATGCAATCCTCCACACAGCGGGCAATCAGCGCCTCGCCTTCTGCCGGCAGGGGGTTATCCGGGCAGTATGTGATTTCGCAAGTGAGGCCGAATCTGCCTTCCGGGTTACATTCTGGGCTGGCGTTGCCCTGGACAAAGATACGGTGGAAAATGGTTTCACCGGGATAGTAAATCCAGTGTTTCTCCGTCAGTGCTGTACGGCCAATACCCAGATTGACGCAACGTACCGAGACATGGCGTAATTTTTTCGCCGCGGCCTGCACATTTTGCGGGACTTCATCTCCCATCAGCTTAATCAGTTCCGGCAGGGGCATGGTGCTGATTAACTGGTCATAGCGATAATGGCGTCCGTCTGCGAGGATCGCGATATGCGCCTGCGGCAGAATTTTTGCAATGGCGGCATTAGTTTCCAGCGTGCATTTCAGATGGGGCAGGAAGCCATTCATCAGCGCCTGGAATCCACCGCGCAACGGATAGCCGAAACGCGCGTTAGGCCCAACCGGTTTTGCCAGTGGCTGCAGCGCGCCGTCAATAATCTGCTCCAGATCGGGCAGTGGTACGCGTCCGCCCAGCCAGGAGGTTTCCATCTCGGTCAGCGGCAGCTTCCACAGCTTTCTGTTATAGGGCAGGGCAAAGTGGCGGGCAATGCCTTTGCCCCAGGTACGCATAATAAACTGTTCAAAATTTTCGCTGGCTTCCTCGTCCCCGGCCGCCGGGCAGGTTTCACCATCCGGTACTGCGCCATCGGCACAGCAGTCGCGGCGATAGCTCCGGTTTTCACTACGCAGCTGACCTTTCACCGCTGCAACTTCCAGTGGCACAGTGCGCGCTTCGGTTTCGCCATAGCGTGCTTCTATCGCACCAAGAATACACTCTTTGATCACCTCTGCCGGTAAGCCATAGAGGGCAGACTGGAAGGGATAACGGGTATAAACGCCATCGTTATACACCCAGGCTTCACGATCCTGCCAGTGCAGATTGTCTCCCAGCAGCATTTCATACAGCTGAAGGACATAGGGATCCTGCGAAAACATAATGTGTCCGGCGTAATCGAAGGTGAAACCCTTATCCTGCACCGAACGACACCAGCCTCCGGGCGTGTCATTCTTCTCCAGAATCACCGCCCCTTCGCCATAGTGGTAACCTGCGCTCAGGCCGGTAGGCCCCGCACCAATAATCAGACAGGGCACCGGATCCGTATCTTCATTAACGGGCTTCAGCCAGCTTACTGCGGGCTGTAATCCGGCGGGTTCACCTGCATGGCGCGTATTTTCATCCGAAGTGGTCATAACCTGATGCATCAGCTGGAACATCTGCTCTGCTGTGTGATCCCAGGAGGTGGCAGCCACCCTGGCGCCCATCTGTTCAGCCAGCTGCTGACGGGCGGCTGGCGGGAGCTGCAACGCATTTTCACAGGCCTGAATAAATTCCTGCTGGTTGTAAGCGATAGCCACCAGCCCGGAATAGTGACGTTCAACGTCAGTAATGGCCGTACTGACCACAGGCAGCTGGGCAGCCATATATTCCAGTACTTTGGTGGGACTGATAAAGCGCGTTGAAGCATTCAGCGCAAACGGCATCAGACAGACATCCCAGCCCGCCAGAAATTGCGGGAGCGCTTCATAAGGCTGCTGACCAAACCAGTGGATATTGGCGCGCTGGGGCAGTGTTGCCGGATCGATTTTGACTACCGGCCCGACCATCACAATCTGCCAGTCCGGATGGCTGTCAGCCAGGGCGGCAATCAGCGCCAGATCCATCCGTTCATCAATAACGCCGTAATAACCAAGGCGTGGCGCAGGTAGCGCGCTCTGCAGCGGGTGGCCGTTATTGCGATCCAGCGCCTGTTCAAAATGTAAGGCATCTACGCTGCTGGGGAAGCAGTGTACCTGCGGATGTTTGCTCTTTTTCGCCTCATAGAGGCTGGTGCCGCCGGTAAAGACCAGATCCGCGCGGCTCATCAGCGCCGATTCACGTTGTTGCAACTGGCGCGGCGCGTGATTAAACGCGGAAAGCTCATCCATGCAGTCATAGATCACAGCACAGGGCTGGAAGGGTGTTAACAATGGCAACGCCATAGGGGTATAGAACCAGACCAGCGGACGCTCATCTTCATCCACGAGGGTCGAGAGCAGCAGCTGAAGCGGCGCGATCTGGCTGTCATGGAAGCCCGGGGCGTCAACATCGGTGTGTGGCTGAATCACGGTAATATTCGGGGCGGGCGAACTCTCATGCAGGCCCGCCGGGCCTGGCTGATAAATCGGCTCTTCAATAAACAGAACCCGATAATGTTGCGCCAGACGTGTCAACAGGTGCTGTGGACGTTGAAAAACAAAACCCCAGCGCAAGTGACTGAATACAATTAACGTAGGTTGTTTCATACCGTTCTCCTGAGCCAGCTTGGCAGATGAGATAAACAATTGAAAATTCCGCAGTGAACGTTGCGCCTGGCGCAGCGCATGGGCATAAGACGGTTGTAACTGACGTGCTGAGGGATCAGGACCGTGCCGATCGAGATCCCAGAGTCCACTGCGGGTCCAGAATGTTGTATCCTCCCATTGTGGTCGATCGATAATGGGATAGAGGCAGATACCGAGCAGGTCTACGCCGGCCAGTTGCGCCTGCGCCACTTGTCCGGCGATTTGTGAAATCCAGGCGGCCCGACCGCTGCCGACATGGCTGGTTTCTGCCAGCAGTAAGGGCCGCTGATAACGTTGCTGCAGGGCCTGTAACATTTCATGCAGCGGCTTACGCCGCGGGTCACCCAGGTGCCAGTAAAGGCGTCGGGTAGAAAAGGCTTCCCATTGATTGGCGTGATAATAATTGACGCCGATCAGGTCAAGATAATGTTCAGCACCACCCAGTTCAGGGTCGCGCCTGCCAGCGATCATATCCCAGGCCTGATATTGTGATTCACATAACGTCCGGGTCAGTTCGTGACAGGCAGCGCTGTCCTCATCGGCAATGACATGAATGATGGGATCGCAGTGCAGAAAGCGCGCCCGGGGATCGGCCTGCCAGATGGCATCACAGGCTGCCAGCGTGGCGCGCACCAGCTGGCGTTTACTGGCATCGCCCCGGTTATGCTCAGGTGCATCCGGACAGAAAAATACCCCGGCTTCAATCCCCCAGCTGAGAAAAGAGATCTCATTCATCGGGGAGTAGACGGGGGCTTCCTGATACCAGGGGACGAGGTAGCGAGCCAGCGCTGCGCAAAAGGCGGCGAAACGTGGCACAAAGTCTAACGAAAACAGGCTGAGATCTTCCGGCCAGCCGTAGTGACAAATTGTCCAGCTGATCTGGATACCCTGCTCCCGGGCTGCCTGCATGCGCAGCGCAACGGAAGAGAAGTCGTAGTGTCCGTTAGCCGTTTCCGCCAGCCGCCAGCCAACGCTTTCACGAACGGTGCGAATATTGAAGCGCCGGAGCGCGGCATAATCTTCGCGCGCGCGCGCCAGATGGTCGTTAATCTCGTTCATCGACAGCCTGTTACCCTGAGGGTTGATATGATCAGCTCCTTCATAACCGGCCTGCCAAAAGCTGGAAAATAACGTCATTCCGTTTCCTCTGAAACTTGCAAGTAAAACAACCACGCTGACATTCCGCCGGTCGACGGGTCAGGAGTGAAAACATTACTGTGCAGACTGGCTGAGAGAGCCATTCTGGTTGGTCAGGCACTCCATGCCGAAGGTGACAGACATTTACGCGCGGCCTGGTGGAAGCGGTTCGCGGTTACTGCAAATAAGGGATAGCGTGGAGAGGGAATGAACGCTATCAGAAAAATTTTTTCACTCCCGCTTTCGAATTAAAACGAAACTGGTTTCGAAGCGAAATCTTTTTCCAAAGTATAGGCAAGACGCGTTGTTGTGCAAGCAACTGAAGATAAAAGAGAAAGCCAAGCGGCAGCAGATTTCTCCGTCACTTTACAAAAGCGCGGCCGCAAAATGATAACCCTGTAAAGCCCTTAGGAGGCCTAAGCGCAGCGGGGAAAAAGGAAGGAAAGGGTCAGCGATTTGCAGAGGAGAGTGACAGATCAGCGTCTATGCTTTTTACAGGGTAGCGGGAGGTGACTGACCCGCAGACAGGTGGCCAGGTCACCTGTAATAGCTTCAGACAAACAGGAAAAATACCTATGACGGGGAAACCACTGCATTTTGTTACGCTGACAGGCAGCCTGCGCGCCGACTCTTTTAACCGCGCTGTCGCTCACACGTTGCCGGAGCTGGCGCCCGCAGGCGTCACCATCGATCATCTGGGATCGCCGGGCGATTTTCCTCATTATAATGCTGATGTTCAGGCGGAGGGCTTTCCGGCCCCGGTGCAGGCGATGGCCGCAGCCATTGGCGATGCAGATGGTCTGATCATCGTGACACCGGAATATAACTATTCGGTGCCGGGGGTGCTGAAAAACGCCCTCGACTGGTTATCACGCGTGACGCCTCAGCCGCTGGCGGGGAAGCCGGTGCTGATCCAGAGCGCTTCACCAGGGAATGTGGGCGGTGCGCGTGCGCAATATCATCTGCGCCAGATCCTGGTATTTTTTGATGCGCGCGTGATGAATAAGCCTGAAGCGATGATTGGGCAGGTGAATGCGAAGGTAGAAGATAATGTGCTGGTGGATGAGGTGACGCGCACCTTCCTGCAGGGCCAGCTGAAAGCCTTTGCAGCTTTCGTCGCGGCCTGAGGGTAACTTGCTGAAAAAGCCTCTGGCGGGAATGTTCGCCAGAGGCTGAAAAGCTTATTTTTCGGTGCCGAATCCCTGTTCTTTCAGCGCAGGCAACACATTCGGGAAGTAGATACTTTTATAGTAGTTGCCAACAGTCTTACTCCAGCTCTCGCCACCGTCACGTTCGATGGTTTTCCAGTGCTGGATCAGCTCGTCATTATGTTGCGCGATCAGCGTATCCAGCGCTTCGCTGTTATAGCTTTCATCATGACGGAAGGTTGGCAGTGGCAGACGCGGTTTCAGCGCCGCGGGCTGATCAACATAGCCGAGCGTTAAGCCATTTACCGGGAAGGTCATTTTCGGCAGATTAAGCAGCTTAATCACTTCCAGCGGATCTCTGCGAATCCCGCCAATCGGCACCACGCCCAGCCCTTGGGAATGGGCAGCCGCCATGGCTGAAGCCAGCGCAATACCCACGTCAATACTGCCGGAAACGATACTCTCGATGCTCTGGTGAGCCATTTGGGTTTCACCCGCCAGCTTCATGCCCCGGGCGGTTTTATGCATATCCAGCACAAAAGTGATAAACACCGGTGCCCGGGCAATCCAGGGTTGGCCGCCTGCCAGCTCAGCCAGTTTCGCTTTGGTTGCTTTATCGCGGGTCACGATCAACGAAACCTGCTGGGAATGTACGGATGTCGGAGCACGATAAGCGGAATGAATAATATTATTCAGTATCTCATCAGGGATCGCTTTATCAAGAAAACTACGATCGCTGCGATGATTAATTAAAGTTTCAATGACGTTATTCATTTTTATTCCGGCGTTTTAACAGAGGCTCGATTATATTTATCCGCTGGCCAGACCGTTTTACACTCTGTGCCGGGTGCTGCTGACCATGCAGCACAGCCCGTTAAACCCTGGGCCGGGCGGTATCACCGGGACATCGCCTACCGCTTGCGCTATTAAGGAAAACTTTACTTTCAGGAGGTTATATGAACAGCACTATTACTGTCGTTGCGTACATTAATGCTAACGCAGGTCATGAAAAAGACGTCGAGCAGGCACTGAAAACGGCGGTACAGCAAGTACAAAGCGAGCCGGGCTGTGAACAGTATGTGCTGCACAAAAACCTGGATGACGCAGGACAGTTTGTCATGATTGAGCGCTGGCATTCTTCTGAAATGCTGGATCAACACAATCAGGCTGAGCCGCTGCAACAACTGCTGCGGGCGCTTGAGGGCAAGGCCACCTTAAGCGTGCATAAAATGACCCCGCTCTGAGCCACATCAGCCCGGCGCGCTGTCGCACTACAGGGTTGCCGGGGTGAGCTCGTCTGAAATCCTTTCTTTACGGAGACGCTCTTTCCACACGTGATCTGCAGGACCTGTGATGAGTGACAGTATGTAACATTGTCCTCTTTCCCTTCTGAACTGAACTAGGCTTAACGGTGAAGTCACGGGCAGACAGTTATTTTACTGATTTGCCTTAGCGGATGAGTTTCTTTCATTAATCGCCGTTGCGCCGGGAACATCATGACAACCCAACCCTCTGATGAAAAGCCGCAGGATAACGCTGAGGCTGTACTTAAGCTTGCTGAAGAACAGATCTCGCTGAGCAAAAAGCGGGTGGTGGATGGCCGCGTGACGGTGACCCGCTCGACGACACAACATGACGAAGTCATCAACACCTTTCTTAATCATGAACGGGTAGAGGTGGAGCGGATTGAGAAATCCCAGCCGGTGGAAACGATGCCGGAAATTCGTGAAGAGAATGGGGTGTTGATTGTGCCGGTTGTGGAGGAAGAGATTGAAATTGTCAGGAAACTCGTCCTCAGGGAGGAACTGCATATTCGCAAGATCGGGCAGCAGGTTCCTTTTCAGGAAGTGGTAACGCTAAGGAAACAGCACGCAAAAATTGAACGAGAGGAAGTCCCCTCTTCATCACAATCCCTCAAAGAGGAATAGATCATGGCCCATGAAAAAATCGTTACCTCATACAAAACGCTGGCCCAGGCGGAAGGCGCCAAACGTAGCCTGCTGAAGGCTGGCTATCCTGACAGCGATATCGATATTCTCTCTGGCGAGCGTTTAGCGTCTGAAGGTCATGACGCTCTTCGCCCCAACCTCTGGCAGCGTCTGTTTGGCGATACGGTAGATGATGAACAGGCTGCTGTGTATAACGAAGCGCTCGCCTCTGACGGCGTGGTGCTGACATTGCGTGCCGATGAAGATCAACTGCCACGCGCGTTAACCATTCTTGATGCCCATGAATCGATCGATACGCCGCTGCAAAATACGCCTGATTACCAGGACACCAGCGGCAGCGTTTCTACGGTCTCCCCGTCAGCGGATCCGATTATGACCGGTGACCGGGGGGCTAACCTGTCGGAGACACAAAACAGCGCGCTGACCGGTAATGACACGACGCCGCTGCGTACCTCGCTGACTGGCGATGAGAGTGAGGAGGAGGTGCTGCGTCTGGCGCAAGAGCGTCTGGAGGTAGGTAAACGTCTGGTGAGTGAGGGTTCGACCCGTGTGCGTCGCTACACCATCACTGATGAAGTGACCCATGATGTTTCGCTGCGCGAGCAGCATGCGGATATTTTCCGCCGTGACATCAATCAGCCCGCGCAACCCGGTGAAGTTGACTGGTCAGAAAAAACGGTGGAAGTTACAGAAACCCACGAGCAGCCGGTTATCAATAAAACCGCTCAGGTTACCGAAGAGGTGGTGGTGCGAACAGACGCCAGTGAGCGGGTGGAAACCGTCAGCGACACCGTGCGGCGTCAGGAAGTGGATATTGATCATACCGCGCCGGAAACACGTGAGAACGACACGCTTGCTGGCAGCAGCGCGACGACAGACAGCACGGCGACCATTGATGATCCCGCTACCCCGGTTTCCCGAGCAGAGGATCAGGATCGGCCGGGCGTTACGCCAGCCTCCGGCAGCACTCAGCACGATGATCAGACTTTACTCGACAAGGCCACTGACAAAGCCGAAACGGCAAAAAACAAAGTGCAGAATAAATTTGACCAGGGCTAACGTCACGGCACATGCGGCGGGTTATACCCGGTCGTTAACCTGGTTATGCACCGTTTCTGCGGATAACCCGGTTTATCAGACGCCTGGCGATTATCTGTATAAGAGAGGGTCGCCAGCTTTCTTTTCTTCTTTCCCGCCACCCGCTTTATACGGGTGTTTTTTTCTGCACAAAAGGCCGGAGCTGTCAGGTTGAGTTTTGTCTCGCCTCTGCTGGACGTAGCGGGCGGCGGCCTAATCTGTTAACCCGCGTTGTCAGTGAGCTTTCCAGCGATTTCAGATGTCTACCAGCAGGCAGGGGAGCGAACCTGTCTTAATATAGGGCACGATTTCTGGTTTCCGGCTCAGACTACAAACGCTGAACCTACAAGCTGATCAGAATCGACTGCGCGGATATTTCTCTTCAAAAGATAAAAGGTTCACATGGCTGACCGGTGCGTTAAATGTTTCGCTCCTCTGACTTCAGAAGAGAAGTTTTTCTTTTACTGCAACTGCGAACAATGCGAAATGGATACCGCTGTGGTCATGGATGAAAATCACCGCTTTATTAAATCACCTGTTTTTATTCTGCGCCTGATACTGTTTTATCTCCGACGCTTCTGGTTTCGCTACTTACAGCATCAGCGCCAGCGCTGACGGAAGCCCTTCTTCAGAGAGACTGCCAGTAGAGCGGCGATCCGTAGACCGTGACGAAATAGTCAATCACGGCTCTGATATTGAGTGGAGGATGACGCGCATGAGGATAAATGGCGGCGATCTGCTGAGGCTCGGTATTAATCGCAGCCTCATAATCCGGTAACAGCCGGATAAGCTGTCCTTTTTTTAACGCATCGCCAATCAGCCAGTCCGGGAACAGCACCATGCCCATCCCGTCTAATGCCGCCGTCAGGAGGGTTTCCGCATGATTGGAGGTCAGCAGCGCGGCAACCGGGTAGTGCACCCAGGCCCCTCCGGGTATCCGGAACAGCCAGCGGTTGGGACCGGAGGAGCCTTTATACACCAGGCATTGATGCTGGCTGAAGGCGTCAGGACTCTCTGGTGACCCGTGTTGTCGTAAATAGGCGGGCGCGGCGGCAAGATAATAGCGCTGGGTGCCAAAAACTCTGGCGTGAAAGGTGGAATTGGTCAGGGTGCCGATGCGAAAAATGATATCCGCGCCCTCACGGTGTGGGTCGATGAAGTCGTCAGTTAATACCAGTTCCATCAGCAGACGGGGATAACGGACTGAAAGTCCCGTCAGCCAGGGCGCGATATGACGCTGTCCGAAAAAGACCGGCGCATTCAGGCGAATTAACCCCGACGGCTCCACGGCGCGGTCCTGCAACTCCCGGCGTGCTTCACTCAGCTGCTCGGTCATGACGCGGGCATAATCCACAAAGAGCCTGCCCGCCTCGGTGGGGATCACCGCACGGGTATTGCGATAAAACAGCTGCTGACCCAGCGCATCCTCCAGCTGATAAATAATGCGTGACACCATCGAGGCAGAGACCCCCTCACGCCGCGCCACTACGGAAAAACTTTGCGCATCGAACACGCTGATAAAGAACTGTAGCGCCCGCATACTGATTGCGCTGGCTGCCTGCATTTGTGCAAATCCTGCAAAAGTGTTTCCTGAATTATAACGTTTTTCGCCAGGCTGCGCTGCTGTATGCTGCGCCACCTGAATAACCGGAGACGCCGTAATGCCGCTTTTATTGATAGTACTCGTTATTGCGGGTGGGATGGGATTGTCTGTTGAGGCAGGTCTGCTGGGGCCGCTGGCCGGTAAGGTGGGCGATCTCTGGGCAACGTTCAGCATTTTCGGCGTCGGCGCCGCGCTCACCTTTCTGCTGATGCTATTCTTCAGTCCACGTCACAGCCCTTCTTTTTTTGCCCAGCCTGGCTGGCAGCTGCTGGGTGGGGTGCTGGGCCCGGGTTACGTGGTCATTCTGACGCTGGCCACACCCGTGATTGGTATCGCCATGACGATGATAGGCATCCTGGCGGGGCAGGTATTTAAAAGCCTGATCATTGACCATTTCGCACTGTTTGGCGCAGCGCGGCGCAGAATTGACAGCAAAAGGCTGATTGCGCTGATGTTTATTATTGCTGCGCTCGCGCTGGTTGCGCAGGGCTAAGGGGGAGAAAAGTGACGGTTCTGATGATTATTCTGGCGGTGCTGGGCGGCGCTTTACTCAGCGTGCAGGCGACGATTAACGGCCAGCTGGGCAGCCGGGTGGGCGTATTGCGCAGCGCTTTTCTGACGTTTTCTGTGGGCGCGCTGGTGACTGCACTGCTGATTTTCTTTTTTGAACCCAGGCAAGCGCTGACCCTGCTGGATATGCCGAAATGGCAGCTACTCGGGGCACTGTGTGGCGTGCCTTATATTGTCATCATGGTGCTGGCCGTGCAGCGCATCGGTACGGCGGTGGCGACTGTTGCGGTGATCTTTGGCCAGCTGGCGATGAGTATGCTGATTGACCACTTCGGCTGGCTGGGTAATGCGACGATACCTTTTTCGCTGAACCGCCTGGGGGCCGTTATCTGTCTGGGAATCGCCTTATTTTTTATCTATGCCAGTAACACAACCAAAGCAGAGGCAGTTGCGAAACGCCGACAGCAGGCAGCGATGCGTCACTGAACCTGCACGCCAGACAGGCACAACAGGGGACTATCCGCTACGCTAAGGGCATGGAAAATGCCTTTGTCGGCGGATAAACCGCTGTTGTTGGTATCAGGAGAAACGATGATCGTCCTGTGCAATATGTTAATCCTGCTGGCCACCGTGGCCTGCATGGAGATCGTGGCGGCGCTGTCGCACAAATACATCATGCACGGCTGGGGGTGGGGCTGGCACCATTCACACCATAAGCCCCACAAAGGCGGGTTTGAATTAAACGATCTCTATGCTGTGCTTTTTGCCGGTCTGGCGATCCTGTTGGTTGCGCTCGGCACCGCGGGCTACTGGCCGTTACAGTGGATTGGCGGCGGGATGACCGCTTACGGGGCGCTCTACTTTATTGTCCATGATGGTCTGGTCCATCAGCGCTGGCCATTTCGTTACATCCCACGCCGGGGCTATCTGAAGCGTTTATATATGGCGCATCGCCTGCATCATGCGGTCCGGGGGCGCGAAGGGTGCGTCTCCTTCGGTTTTCTCTATGCGCCGCCATTGCCCAAACTGCAGGCGGCGTTACGGGCGCAGCAGGGCAAAAAGGTTAACGGGGACGCTGCCAGAGCCCGGCCGGACGCGCCGGAGCGGACGCCGCCCGCGAACTGAGCGCCAGCCCGGCGCCGGAAAGCAGTAGGGTAAGCTTTTCCGCCCGGCTGGTACCCTGACGACGATCCCAGGCGTGTTCACCGGCATGAGAGACTTTCATTCCGATGGCGCGATAGACGCCGCGTGCGGTGGCGATGGCCCAGGCGGAACGCAGCGGCAGATGGCTAATGCCGGCGCGTGCCGAGGCGTAATAGGGTTCCGCCGCCGCGACCAGGCGCGCGGCGACCCGGGACAGCGCAGCGCGGTGCGCGGGATCGGCAAAATTATTCCTGTTGAGTCCCGCCTCAGCCAGCCAGCGCGCAGGCAGGTAGCAGCGTCCGACGCGGGCATCTTCAACGATATCACGGGCAATATTGGTCAGCTGAAAAGCCAGCCCCAGATCGCAGGCGCGGTCGAGCACAGCCTCATCACGCACCCCCATGACGCGCGCCATCATCAGGCCGACAACGCCCGCCACGTGATAGCAGTAGCGCAGCGTATCCTCCAGCGTTTCGTAGTGCTCATCACGCACATCCATTGCAAAGCCTTCCAGATGATCGAACGCCTGCTGCTGTGGGATAGCATGCCGCTGCGCCACCTGCTGAAAGGCGATAAAGGCAGGCTCGCTCATCGATTCTCCCGCGCAGGCGCGACGGGTCAGGGTCTGTAACCGCAACAGGCGCGCTTCCGCAGAGTCACCGGCGGCGACCGGATCGGCAAAACCCAGCGTTTGTCCATCAATAACATCGTCGCAGTGGCGGCACCAGGCGTAGAGCATCAGCGTGCTGCGTCGGGTGCGAGCATCAAACAGCTTTGCCGCAGTGGCAAAACTTTTCGAACCCACCGCCATGGTGCGGGTCAGCTGGTCAGCAAAGGCGTCACTCATGGCGTCAGATCCTCCAGCATCAGCGAGGCGGTGGCTTTGGCGGAGCCAATGACCCCCGGCACCCCGGCGCCCGGATGGGTCCCGGCGCCGACCAGATAGAGATTGGCGATCTGATCATCGCGGTTGTGGGGACGGAACCAGGCGCTCTGCGTCAGTATCGGCTCGATGGAAAAGGCGGAGCCCAGATGGGCGCCCAGCTCATCGCGGAAGTCAAAAGGCGTAAACATCCGCTGGGTCACTAATTGCTGGTGCAGGCCGGGCATATAGTACTGCTCCAGATAGCTGAAAATACGATCCCGCAGGCGCGGCCCTTCCTGCGCCCAGTCCAGATTGGCGGTACCCAGATGAGGCACCGGTGCCAGGACGTAATAACTGCCGCAGCCGGGCGGAGCGAGCGAGGGATCGGTGGTACAGGGCGCATGCAGATAGAGCGAGAAATCTTCTGCCAGATGCTGGCTGTGAAAGATATCGTCAATCAGTTCGCGATAACGCGGGCCAAAGCACACGGTATGGTGCGCCAGATGATCGTGATGATGATTCAGGCCAAAGTAGAGCACAAACAGCGAGTTGCTCATGCGTTTGCGCTTCAGGGTACGTGCCCGTGCCTGACCGGCGGGATGATGGCCGAGCAACTTGTCATAGGTATGCACCACGTCAGCGTTAGAGGCGACTGCTGTACAATCGAAGCGACGCCCGTCTTGCAGGGTGACGCCACTGACCCGATCGCCGTGCATCTCCAGACGACCCACCGGCGCGTTCAGCACCAGTTCACCCCCCAGATCCTGAAACAGACGCACCAGCGCCTGCACCAGCGCGCCGGTGCCGCCGCGGGCAAACCAGACGCCCCATTCGCGTTCCAGGGCGTGAATCAGCGTATAGATCGACGAGGTTGCAAAGGGGTTGCCGCCTACCAGCAGCGAGTGAAAAGAGAACGCCTGCCGCAGATGCTCATCCTCAATAAATTCGGCGACTTTGCTGTAGACGCTGCGCCAGGCCTGCAGACGCGCCAGCTGCGGACCGGCGCGCAGCATGTCGCGGAAAGAGAGAAAAGGCACCGTGCCCAGTTTCAGATAGCCCTCTTTAAACACGGCGCGGGAATACTCCAGGAAGCGCTGATAACCGGCAACATCATGCGGATTAAAGCGGGCAATCTGCTGCTCAAGCCGTTGCTGATCGTTATCGTAATCCAGCACCTTGCCGGATTCCCAGCAGAGCCGGTAGAACGGCGTAACCGGCAGCAGTTCAACGTAGTCGCTCATACGTTTGCCCGCCAGGGTAAACAACGCTTCAATGGCAGAGGGATCGGTAATCACCGTCGGGCCAGCGTCGAAGGTAAATCCCTGATCCTGATAAACATAAGCGCGACCGCCTGGCTTATCACGCTGTTCGAGCAGGGTAACGGGAATGCCATTTGCCTGTAACCGAATGGCCAGGGCCAGGCCGCCAAAACCGGCCCCGATAACGATAGTTCTTTTCATAATGGCGCTCGTAGCCGGGAATGTAGTTTGAGTATGGCCTGAATCGCCGCGCGTACCGGGACCGGTGGTTTGCCTGTCAGGATGCGCGCCTTATCAGCCAGGGTAAGTTGACCCGCGTAGAAGCGGTCGATCACGCCCTCATCAAGGCGGTAAAAATGTTGCATCACCTGCCAGCGCTGATCGGGCTGCCCGGCGAGAAAGAGCATACGATTGAGAATGCGGAAAAAGCGCTGCTGCTGCCACTGCCGGCGGGCATAGCGCTGAATCAGGGCAAACAGCACCTCATGGCTCAGCACGCTCTGCGCCGCAATGCGCTCTGCCAGCGCCACCGCCTGCGGCAGCGAATAGCCGGTGGTAGGATGGAACAGTCCGGCACGCAGACCGCTGCACGGCTGCCCCTGTCGTTGCGCCCAGAAGGCGTCAGGCTCACCGCTCAGCGTAATCGCCAGACTGCCATGCTCTTCACGTTGCAGTTTATCCAGCAGCCAGCCCTGGCGCTCAGCATAGCGGGCGATCTGCTGACGCGCCTGTTCAGCGTCGAGCCGGGCGCCATCGGTATAACGCGTATCCTCAATCAGTAAGGTATCAGCCGACAGCGGCAGGGTATAGATAAAGCGAAAGCCCTGCAGCTGATCCACGGTGGCGTCCATCAGTATTGGGCGTGTCAGACCGTGCGGGTGACTCAGTTGCCACTGTTGCCCCAGAAAGGCCTGAAAACCCACGGTGAGCGCGGGATCAGGCTGGTAACCGCGCCCGTCAATCACCGTAGCGGCGCTGAAGGTTTCGCCGCTGACCAGCTGTATCTGGGCAGGCGTTACCTCTGCCACCGGACAACCGGTCAGTAAATTCTCTCCCAGCGCCTGACGCATGACCTGAGCAAAACGTTCCGCGCTCACGCTCAGGTAGCCGCCGGGTAAAGTACGCACCCGCTGAGGAAAGCGGACGTCATAACCTTCCCAGCGATGTGCCACCAGCGGCGCGATCCAGGCGTGTTGTTCAGGGCGAAGATCGGCCTGATGAAAGGACCAGGTATGGTTGCCGCCTGCCTGTGGGCCAGCTTCCAGCATCAGCACCTTCAGTTGCGGCTGACGCTGACGTAAGCGCCAGGCGATCAGGCCATTGGCCAGTCCGGCGCCGACCAGAATGAGATCCCAGTGACGTCTCACAGCTGCGTCTCCGCCAGAACCGGCTGTTGCGTGCCGAGCGCGCGCTCGACGATATCTGCCGCTTTTTCCACGCCCCCGGCGTGGCGGAGCTGCTGTTGCGCCGCAGCTAGCTGCCGCTGGTAGCGATCATCCGTCAGTAAGGCGTGTAAATGATCGGCAACAAGCTTGCTGCTGGCGAAGCGCGAAATGCGGCGGCCAATGCCGCTGTAGACCACCCGTGCCGCGACCCCTGGCTGATCGAAGGCGATCGGCACGCACAGAATCGGGACGCGGTGGGTAATGGCATCCATGACCGTGTTCAGCCCGCCGTGCGTAATAACGACCTGCGCCTGCGCCAGTATTGCGGGCTGGTCAACGAAATCGGTCACCCAGGCGGCGCCCTCCCTGCGCAGCGCCTCCTCCTGCTGTGGGGTAAGGCCGCCACAATGAGCCACCACCAGCGACGCGCCAGCGCGGCGGCAGGCGCGCGCGAAGGTACGGAACAAAGCAAAACGGTGACCCTGTAACGTGCCCAGCGAAGCGTAAACCCGCGGCGTTGCTGACCCGCCAGGCCAGGGCATTGGCTGAGGCGAGGAGAGGGCAGGAACACGCAGCGGGCCGGGCGCATGGTAACAGGCGGGCAGCTGGTGCCGCGGGAAATCGAAGAGAGGTAGAGTCTGACTGATCTGCGCCAGCGGGGAGAGACATTCATGCAGTGCCTGGCGGGGCGGCAGGCCAAAACGCCGGGCGTGCTGCGCGATCACCGCTCCCTGGCGGCGCATCAGCCAGTCATGCACGCGGCTGCTCATGTCATAGAGTCGTCTTGCCCGTTCATCGGTGGCGTAGTTAAATGGCATCACCGGCAGCGGCAGGCCAGGCTCGCGATTGACGGGCAACGCACAGGCCACCGAAACAAAGGGTAATCCCAGCGCCTCAGCTACCAGCCCGCCGGCCGCCTCCATCTGATCAACAATCAGACCCTCTACCTCCAGCTGTGCAATGGCTTCCGGTAACGCGCAACACAGCATCTCCGTGGTGCTGGCAAGATCATTGATCACCCGGTGTATCAGCAGACCGGACGGACTCGCCAGCCGACGCAGGGTGCGTGCCAGCGAGCCGGGCGGGTGGCTGTCTCTCCCTACTACATGAAAGCCGATACGCGTATCGCTGAGCAGATTGCGCGCGTCCGACTGATGGATAAAGGTGATTTGATGACCACGCGCCAGCAGCGTGCAGGCAAGCGCCTGCAGCGCGCTGAAGTGACTGTAAAGCGGTGGTGCAATAACAGCGTAATGGCTCATATCAGCCAAGCATGGTCAGTTGCTGACTGAACCAACTGTTCATAAAGTGTCGGGTCGCCGCGCCCTGTTCGCAGGCGCAGGCTAAATGGGCATCGGCGCTTTGCAGGTGGGCACGCAGCTGCTGCTGTGCCGCCTCAGCGCCCATTATCGCCACCAGGGTAGACTTACCCGCATCCTTGTTGATGTCCTTACCGGTGGTGGGCAGGCTGTCCGCCAGATCGTCGAGCAGTTGAAAGGCCTGGCCCAGATCGCGGGCAAAACAATGCAGCTTATGCCGCACCGGCAACGCCGCATCGGCTACGATTGCCGCCATTTGCAGCGTGGCTGCAAACAACATACTGGTTTTCAGCTCATTGGTGGTCAGGATCGCTTCGGGTGAACGTTCATGCTCCCCTTCGCTCAGATCGCGGAATTGTCCCTGCACCAGGCCTTGCTGCCCCACCGCGGCCGACAGCTCCGCGACGGCCTGCGCGCGGCAACTGTCGGAGAGCTCGCGGGCATCGGCGACCACACCAAAGGCTTTACTCAGCAGGGCGACCGCCGCCAGAATAGCGACGTTTTCGCCGAACTGACGATGAATGGTCGGCCGGCCACGACGCAGCAGGGCATTATCCATGGACGGAATATCGTCAAGCATCAGCGAGGCGGCATGCACCATCTCAACGGCGCAGGCAAAATCGAGCAGGCCGGGATGACGAACGTCACAGCCCAAATCTCGCGCGGCAAGCAGCAACAGCAGTGGCCGGATACGCTTTCCTGGAGCCAGCACCCCTTCACGCATCGCGGCACTGACCCGGTCATGCTCTTCACCTGCCGGTAACAGTTGCTCAAGACGGGCTTGCAGTGCCTGACGCACCGCCTGCATATCATCCTCTGCATTCCAGATTTTTTCTGCACTGGCTGTCATTATCGCTTTCCCTGATTGCCGCAACCGCTTTGGTATTTAACGCTAAGTAAAGACTGCGGCTTCGGTATATGCCAGGTTACCAGGATTAATTTACTTTGGGTGTGACTACAACGACTGATTCTGCGGCAAAGGCGAGAAAGGGATGCCCGCCGTGCTGTCAAAAAACGCTATTGCAGCAGCCTGTTTAACAGCGCGATCACCTGCTGCACCTCGGCAGAGGTCAGCGCCCCCTCTCTGGCGAAACGCACTCTGCCCTCAGCATCGAGCACCACGACAGCGGAGCTGCCCGCCGCCAGTGCCCAGACGCGTTTTGCCTCTCCCTTGCTGTCGATAACAAACTGCGATTCGGGGGCGGTTTTTTTACTGCTCTCGATGGCGCGACGTACAAAGATGGCACTGCCAGGAATGGCATCATCAGTATTAACAATCGTGATGGTCTGGTAACGATCGGCAGGCAGACGTGCCGTAGCGATAGCGTCGGTGAGCGCCAGATTGAGATCCTTAGCAGAAAGGCGGCCGGCGATATGCAGCAGCGCGCGCACTTTGCCGGTCAGCTGGGCGCTGTTCCAGCGGGTATAGTGCAGTTTTCCCTGCGAAAATTGCAGCTCGCCGTTCTCCGCAATACCCACCGGCGCGACGCGTGCGCCCTCAGTAAAGTTATGCGCCAGGGTGCTTGCGGGCAGCAGAAGCGCAACAATAACAGCAAAAGTAGCGGGCAGCGCCATGATGTTCTCCGGAAACATTATCGCGTGGGGGTGGGCTTGCGCCGGACCGGCAATCTTTATTCACGCCAGTATCGTTGAGCTTGTTGCTGGTTGCCACTTTCCGCCGGGGGCGATTGAACAGACTACAGTGATGACCGGACCGGATTAGCTGTTCAGCTAAAAAAGGCCCCCGGGCGCGCCGGGGGAGAAACAGTATGCAATAACACCAGGGAACAGGACGATTTCAGGCTATAAAGCCCGGACGGGCGTATCAGGATATTGCCTCATTCAGCAATAGTGCTAATGACTTTAGCAGGCTTTTTTCAGGCGGAACGGATTCAACGTTAAGATGTGACTGGTATCACGCAAATAACGCTTATCAGGTCCAGCGCCAGACTACCTTAACGTCCGGAGGACGGTTGTGATTTCAGCAAGTCACAGACTCTTTGATCTTCTCCGGGACGCATCCTGTTTCGGTGTCAGGGAAAACCTCAGATTTTAGGCAGCTTATCAAACAACTGCTTCATCTCTTGCGGAAAGCCAGTGGCAAGCGTGTCGCGCAGATCGCGCATTGCTGAGTCAAAATCTTTTGGCCGCTCCTCTTTTTGCATTTTCTGGTGAGCATCAACGTTCTCCTGCAGGCCGCTGAACACGCTGTTCATCTCATCCAGCATCTGTTTACAGGTCTGATTCACGTTATTAATAATGGTCCTGGCCGTATCCGCGCCGGATAGCTCCATGGTCTCTATTCCCTGCAGGAACGGGGCCAGTAATTCCTGTTGTGCAGCTTGCGCGCTTTTTGTGCCCGAGGCGATAAAGGCCTGAAATTTTTTTGGATCCAGCATGTGATATTTCCTTTTATCAGGTTAAAGGGATTCCGGACAGGGGAACGGGGTCAGGGCGCGTGACCAGAGCGGGTAATCTTTCATGGTCGCACTCAGTTCGAGGCGGAAAAGCGCCTCAGTGCCATTTACGGTCAGTGTCAGTTCGCGCCGCTTCTCGCCAGAGGTGATGGGGTGACTGGCGTCATAAAAACGGAACAGCGCCCAGGGACCGTCAAAGCGCAGGGTCTCCACCCTGCCGTCACGGGTTTTCAGCCTCAGCTGCACATAAACGCCGCCTTTCGGCCCCGGCCAGTTGATATGTACCGGCGGCACGTAGCCGTGACTGTACACAATCTGCTGGCCATCAATATCCAGTACCGCTTCGGCAAACGCAGGGGATAACGCGAGCGGACGGATAAGCATCGACAGAGCCAGTTTGCCCGATGCGTCAAAAAAGGTGTCACGTATCAGCGCTGCATTTTCAAAAGCGGCGAGGGTCTGCTGCCCGACAACGCCCTGACTGCCAGGTTTCACCTGCCAGCGTCCTCCGCGGTTGTCTACGTAAGGGGCGAGATAACGCTCAAAAAAATGGTGCATTGCTCCGCCGGGAGCAAAGAGTCTGCCGAAATCGGCAATACCCACCTCTTCATGCGCCGAGCGTTTGAAAGGATATCTGCCGCTGACCGCCTTTTTACATAAACCGACAGCGAGGGAAGCCATGCCGCGGCCAAGGTTTTCTTTACTCTGCTGCAGACTTTGCGCCTGTCCGATGGCAATAAGATCCATGATGACGCTGCGTACCGGCTCAGGCTGCCCGGCCATGTCGATCTCCAGCCGGCTGAATTCACTGTTTTGCGGTAAAATCTGACCGGCACGCAGCGCAAGCGTCAGGGTGACGAGGCTGTTGTAAACCTGATCAAAGGCGCGGGTAAGCGGATCGCCGGAAGGGGACGCGGGGTTTTCCAGCGAGCCGGCCAGACGACGTAATGCCGTGAAGCGCTCAGTGATACTTTGCTCAGGCGTAGTACGGTGACGTGCCCGCTGGCCGTTCAGGTCATCAAGGATACCGCGCCGCACCTGTGACAAGCGGCGGCTCTGTTGTGCCAGCCAGCCCGGTACGTTAGCCAGGTTCTCATCGTGCAGCGTCACTTCGGTGGCGGCATAGCGCACCAGAGTGGCCAGCGGCGACGACGGTTCGGCAAGCTGACGTGCCAGCTGAGCCGCATCATCCAGTCCGCTCACCTGACGCAGGCGGATATCCTGCATAAAGCGCTCCCATTCATCGGCATACTGTATCAGGTACTGCTTTTGTGCCTCATCCGCCAGTTTTTGCGCGGCGGTGATGACATCAGCGTCGCTAAGGGCGTGCGCTGCGTTATTTAACACCCACTGCGCTTCTCGGATGATGGCTGCTGACACCGCCTGTAGCCGGGATAAAAAATGATCGCGATAACCCGCACGGGTATAGAAAGCCGGTATCGCTACCTCGGTAAGCCTGCTCTGGCTTTTCCGGCGCAGCACCAGCGCCGCTTCCTGACCGGCAGCATCAGCCAGGGTAACATTGTTGATATGCGGCGCTAACGGCTGGTGCTGAATCTCATGTATCACACGCAGCCAGAGCGGGATTTTCATCGCGCTCAGCTGCGCCCTGCGCAGCAGCGCCGCATCCGGGCTGGCTACCGGCGCTGCGGCTGAACGATCGCTGAAGAGCGCGTGCAGATAAGCGCGGAACCGCTGACGATCCTGCTCTGTGGATGACGCGGGGGCAAAGTCACGCCAGCGCGGCATAAACCAGCTTTCCAACAGCGCGGGATCGCGGTAGCGCGGATGGAGCAGCATCATATAGATTTTCAGGCTGTCATAGACTTCCGCGTCGGAGGAGAGGATGTTTTTATGCAGTTCCTGTACCACGAAGCGTTCGACGGCGGGCCAGAAAATCTTATACAGGTGGCGCTGCCAGGTCTGTTGCAGTGCTTTGCTGAGCAAGTGCTGTTCAGCATAGGGAAAAGGCAGGGGGGCGACACGGTCGACAAAGGGCGTAGAGAGATAACCCAGCTGTTCGCTGGCGCTCAACAGATCATTATGGTGCGGCGCTGATGGCAGCGCTTCCTCTGCCCGGCGCTTTGTCTCGGCAAAACGCGCTGCCGTCCAGACGATAGCGTTAGCCTCCTGAAAATAGCGGACAGCCATAAACAGCAGCAGAGAGAAGAGTATCAGCGTGACCACAACCTGACGACCCGCAGTCAGCAGGCGCTGAGGTAACGGCAGCGGCCCGGATGTCAACAAGATGCCGCGTTCGTCAATCGCCCGGGTAAGCGCAGGCGAATAGATGCCGCCAGCCGGACGCGTCGTGATGCTGCCGAGCCACAGCTGCCGCAACCGGGCGGCGTATCCGGCTGGCAGGCGCGGAAATACCTGCGGCAGCAATGCCAGCAGGCTGTTGCGCAGCGTCCCCAGCGTTTCGGTAAACAGCAGTAGCTGGTGACGCAGAGGGCTGTCCGGCGCATGCGGTAAAACTTCCAGAATATAGCGGCTGATGCGGGTCTGCAGGGCCGTAAAACTCGCTTCAGCGCAGTCCAGCGCGCTTTCCCCCTGTGGAGTCACCGGCAGCGCGATACCGAGACCTTCTGCCAGCAGCACGTCACTCAGCACCGTCAGAAAAGCTTCCCCGCCTGGTAGCCGGTCGAGCTGATTCAGCAGCAGGTAAACGGCGATGTCGCAACGAAACAGTGAAGCGGCCTCCAGCAGACGTACCCGTAACGTATCCGCCAGCGTTTTACGCTCACTGAGTGAGGCACTGAACAGCTCCGCGGCATTGAGGCAGAGAATCATGCCATCAATCGCCGGAAAACGACGATACTGGCGTATCAGAGAAAACAGCGTTTGCCGGGCGTGGCTCACCGCTTCGCTCTGATCCTGTAACTGCAGCCATTCACCTGACGTGTCGATATAGACCGCCCGTTCGGTCAGCCACCAGTTGCAATCCCGGGTAGGCCCGGTCTCCGTCGTCTGGCCCAGCCCGTAATGTTCCGGTAGCAAAAAGCCCTCACCATTCTGATAAATCATGGCAGTTTTGCCGCACCCCGGCGGCCCCATAATCAGGAACCACGGCTTTTCCCTGAGGTAGTTTTTGCTCCAGCGCTGACGCCAGCGTTGCCAGCGCGTTTTTTGTCGGGAGAGGTTCGCCTGTTGCAGCGTGCGCAGCGCATCATAAAAACGCGTAGTGATCCGATCCTGCGGCACCTTCTTCTTTTCTGGTCCGGGCAAGGGCGCGCGGGCATAACGGAAAAGAGGGCTGACGAGGCGCGCTGTCAGGGGCCAGAGCGCGTAACACAGCAGCATGGCGATAAGGATCTGCCGTACCCCGCTGCTGGCCAGGGGAAAGAAGGTGCCGATGGCGATCAGCGGGCCGATCCACCACAGGGCATAACACGCCAGCAGGATCATTATCAGTAGCAAAAATCGACGTATCATAACGCTCCCTGTTATTCCCCTCGCTCCCTGTACGCCTCCGGCGTCAGGTCAGCGTCACGCTGTCCGATTTTCCATAAAATGTCGACGCGCCGGTTACGGCGACGTCCCGCTTGCGTGGCGTTATCCGCCACAGGTTCGAACTCGCCGCGACCCACGGCGATAATTTCACGCGGGTACGCGTGATGAAGGGCCGTTTCCCGGAGCTTATTCGCCACTGTTCTTGCCCGCGCTTCAGAAAGTCTGAGGTTACTGTTAACGCTGGCGCGCCGGAAAGGCTGATTGTCCGTATGCCCGATGACCTCCAGATCCCCAGGCCATGGCGCCAGCGCAAGGCCCAGACGTTCAATGTTTCTCTTTTGTACGAAGGACTCGGAAAGCCGGGCCGAACCGGTATGGAAGGCGCCATCAGAGGTGAAAATCAGCAGCCAGCCGCGCGGATCTCTGCGTACCTCCAGCCATCCCTCGTGCAGAATATCCATCAGCGGCGCAGGCAGCGTCTCCATAATAGTGATCCTGCGCGGCTCAGGAGGAATCCAGGCGAGAATGGCGTGACGGAGAGGGCGTGCCTGGATATGAAGATGCCATGCGCTGAGGCCGTAAATCAGCAGAGCGATCAGTAAGCCATAACCGAACAGCCGGGAAGCCCTGATCCCGGCGCGTCGTGGCGGAATTGAGGGACAACAAATGTCTGTCAGCGATTGCGTGGGGGTCTGGCCGTAGAGCAGAGTATGAAGGTGCGTGCGCAGATCCCTTAATAAAACGGCGCCGCGCTCCAGCATCTGATATTTTCCCTCAAACCCCAGCGCCAGTATCAAATCATAAAACGCCAGCACCTCGCGGTTTTGCTGCGCTGCCGTCAGATAATGCGCCAGATGGGTGAAACACTTTTCGCCTCCCCAGGCGTCCCCGTGAAATTCCACCAGCAGGCTCTGAGGCACCGTTTCGTCTGTTGGCAGACTGGCGAGTACGCCGTCAATATAGGTACACAGCAGATAAGACAGCTGCATCACTGCCTCAGTCGGATAAGGCTTCCGGCTGAGCGTCTGCTGAAAAGCATCGATTTCCCGACCAATACGCGGCCGCCATGTCGTCAGAGACATGGCCGGATCATTGCGCAGACGTTCAATCAGCAGCAGCAGCGGCATCGCGGCGGCGATAGCAGGATTATCCCAGACGCCTGTTAACGCGGCGGGATAAGCGGTGTCCGTACAGCGCTCGTGAGTCGCCTGTCCCGGCAGCGCCGTCACATCAGGCCCGGCTGCAGGCGGGCCCTGTGTCGTCTGCCTCTCTGGCTGGCTTGACGGGGGCCAGAGTGCCCTTAAGGTCAGCCGCGGGTCACTCTGCTGCCAGGGGAGCCTGTTTGCTGACTGAGGTACTGGCGCGAGAGGATCAGCGAGCGAAGGTTCGGGCTCTGTCATCCCTGCCTCCCCTGGCGCAGTCCCCAGGCCTCAAAGCGCAAACCGGGAAAATCGCCGACAATACTGAGCGCCATCGCGCTGCCCGCCAGCATCTCACTGTAGAGCGGGTCGCTGCTGTCGGCCTCGAAATAGAGGCTGTCGGGGTAATAGGGCAGATAACGCGGCGGCGTCGCCATGGGCAACAAACGTGCGCCAGGCAGCTGTAAGTCGATAAGCTGGACAATTTTTTCGACCGGTCCCAGCTTGGTCTGTGCCGGAAAACGCGTGCGTACCGCGTCGGCCGGAAGCTGCGTTGTTACCACAAAAATGAGCTTTTCCATCCGGCGCTGTGCATCATTCGCGCAGAGATAGAGGTTGTCGCCATGCTCCACAAAGGGCAACGCCACGGCCGGTGCTTCAATTACCAGCGAGAGCGCGCGTCGCAGCGCAGTAAACAGGGCGCAATAACCGTGATGGGGTTCATGGTGCCGGTAATGTAAGTCCTGCTGCTGCCAGATTTTCCTGCCGCCGGGCAGGATATTCAGGCGTCCCAGCAACCCCAGCAGGATGTAGAACAGACGCTCCGGGTGGACCTGACGCTGGACCAGGAGATGAGAGAGCTGCAGATGATATTCACTGAGCGTCTGCAACAGCAGCAGCTCAAGCAGTTCAGACAATCCTCCTGGGGTCAGTGGCACATCGGGGCGACAGAGCACTTCCAGGCGCTGACTCAGCAGGCCCAGCAGCTCGCTGGCTGCGTTTTCAAGCCAGCCGCTGGCCCGAAAGTCGAGCATGGGTGGCAGGTAATCACCATCCAGCAGCAGGCGGCCATCGCGGGTACGCTCTTTGATCAACGCCACCGGCAGCACGACTTCCGCCTCGCTGCTGGCGCTGCGCAGATTCAGGCGGGTTTGTAACTGACCCAGCTGAAGTCGCGCGGCCAGCGGCGCGCCCTGCGCAGCGTTGCCGGGATGGCGATCCGGAATCTCCGCCTCCACTACGCTGTAGCGACTACAGCGCTGGCTCTGGCTCAGATCAATAAAGGGATTGCCCGGCATATCACGCAGTATGCTCAGGCCAATCACCTGCCCCTGACAATCCTCACCGGGATCAAGCGGCAGCGGCAGCGGATCGCCATTGCCCAGCGTAAAAGGCGTGCCGTCGGGGAAAACGCCGCAGGCGCTGTTCAGCGCCACTTTTCCCTGTTCCAGCAAGCCCTGATTAAGCTTCAGTGTTTGAAATCCCCAGGCCAGCGCAACAGTGCTACGTATGCGCTGGTCGAGAAGATGTTCAAAATAACGCTCCTGCTGCTGGAAATGCTGGGGTTCCATCAGCATGCCTTCAACCCAGGCAACACGGTGTTTTAAAAACATCACAGTCATCCTTGTCTGATAACGGGCAGCGCCCGCTCAGCGGTCAGCCATCCAGCACGTCCTAGGCATTGATAAAATACTTGGTCTGGCTCGGAATGAGCTGCGTGCATAAAGCGTTGTAATTGTTCGTCATGCTCATATCCCCTAAACGCGTGGCGGGACTGCCCTGAATGAAATATTTTCCCGAGCCCTGCATCGGATCCATTTTGGCCGAGTGGGTGCCGGAAGCCGTCCCCAGCACCATGCCGGTATCGATAGTAAACAGGCGCAGGCTAGCCAGATTCTGCTCGTTACCTCCGCAGCAAAAATAGTGGCTGACATTAGGGATGGCGGTCACATTTGGTGCCATATTGATGCCGGGGATCGGAATCATCGGATCGCAGACGGCAAAACTCATGCCACCGGCCCGGGTATTTGCTGCTGTCACTGGCTTTACCCCATATGTACCTGACCGCCATCGATTCTGAGGGCGGCGGAGGCGTGAATCGAACCAATACGCCCGTGCAGGACGATACTCTGTTGCGCATGCTGGCTGATATGCCCGGCTTCGGTCGCATCCAGATGCGTGACTTGTTTATGCGCGTGTTGCGTGCTGATAAATAATGACTGTGTCACCTGGTGTAGAGTGTTTGCGCAGCAGTGCGCTGTGCGGGTCAGCAGGGAAAAATGCCCGCTGTGAATTTTCACCTGCTCTGTGCCGTGCAGAGCCAGCGTCGGTGCCGCGATATGCAGAGGCTGCTCGCCTGCATACAGCACCAGCGCGCCATCTTTCCGCAGGCGCTGTAAGATGGCGATAACAAAAGCCTGCTGCTGGTGAAACAGAGCGCAAACCACATCATCCGCTGCTGGCTGAATCAGACAGCTGGCCGCCGTCAGCAGCGAGAAATCCCGGTAACTGGCGAGCCGCAGCTCGCCTCTGGCATCGATACAGAGGCGATCGGTGATCACGCCCTGCGGACATGGAGGCGGCGTATCCGGCGAAGGGTGACAACCTGCCTCGTCGGGAGAGGACGCAACAGCACAGGGCGGGGTTAACTCAAACATAATGATGGACTCCTGTCGGGGGTAAGGGTGAGTGGGAGCGGATTTGTGGGCCAGGCTGATGCTGGCTGTACCACTTTTCAATTTGCATCAGCAGGGGCTCTGCGGTCTGCAGATGTCGATCCCGGGGATGTAGTTGCGCGCCATGAAAACGCGCGTTGGCAGTCCGGGCTACGCCAAGCGGGCTGTCACTGACATCAGCGCAGCGTAAATCGGCCCGCGTAAAATCGGTCTGTAACAGATGACATGCGCTGAGATGCGCGCGCCGCAGGCAGGAGTGCGTCAGCCGGGTGGCGACCAGATGACAGTCGCGTATTACCGCATCGGTCAGTTGTGCCCAGGGCAATTGTGCATAAGAGAGATCGCAACGGGACAGCGCGGCGTGGGTAAACAGGGCCGCGCCAAGGTTGCAGCCCTTCAGGTTACAGGCGTACAGTTGCGACTGCTGAAAACTGGCGTTTTCCAGCTTCAGCTGGCGGAAATTAATCTTATGGAGCTGGCAGTGACTCCATACCAGCGTGTCGCACTGGTTGCCTGTGTAGCGACAGCGCTCCAGCTGGCAACTGCCCATCACCTGACGAATCAGGGAACTCGCCTGCCAGATGACGCCACTGAGTTTACTGCCGTACCAGGTCGCGTCCTGCATTTTGCTGGCGCGCAGCCTGCAGCGGCTGAACACAACGTCCTGGGCTGTCCAGTAGTGGATAGCGACTTTGTCCCCGGAGACTTCATCCAGACGGCCGCCGGTCACCAGCCAGCGTTCCGCCAGACCCTGACGTAAATCCAGTCCGCGCCATGAACTCTCCAGGCAGGAGAGATGCAGGAAGCGAAAATCAGCGACACGAATATTCTCCAGCTGGCACTGGCGGAACAGACACCGCGCCAGGCTGACCCCCTGCAGCGTAACATTACTGAAACTGCAGTTTTCGAAATAAAGGGTTTTTCCCTGAAAATGCGCCAGCGTTAACTGGCTGAAAGTGCAATGGCTGAAAAGGATCTGCGTCAGCGTCACGTCCCTCAGTTGACGGCGGCGAAAGTGTTTACCATGGATCCGGCGTGCGGTTTCTGGCACGGTTGCAGACTCTGCGGGCATCATCTCATCATCCCTGTCAAGGTAAGCGGTTAAGCAGTGACCCGGCGACGGGGCAGCCACTGCACCTGTTCCATCAGGCAGCGTTCAAACCGGCTGGCGGCGTTAAGGCTGACCATCGCCATGCATGCCCCGGCCAGATTGCAGGCGCTGAATGTTGCATCACGTAAATCAGCGTGATACAGCATTCCCTGCTGCAGGCTGGTCGCTGTCCATGTCGCATGCGTCAGCACAGCTTCGCGCAGGCGCAGGCCGGGCATATCGCACGCCGTGACCTGCGTCTGGCTGAGATCGGCTTTATCGCAGCAGCTCTCCTGTAAAGCGCTGCGAATAAACTGACTGTGCTGAAGACGGGCCTGATAAAAGCCCATTTTCGCCATCTGGCACTGCTCGTAGCGGCTGGCGCAGAGGTTAACGCCCAGTCCGGTGGTGACGCTCTCCAGCGTACAGCTGAGAAAGCGGCTGCCCTCCCAGTCACCGCCGATAAGCGAATTCTTTTTCAGCAGGCTGTCGCTAAACGCGCTGTGTTGCGCGTCGCACTGTTCGAACAGGCAGGCGAGTATCTCTCCCTGCTGGTGCTGGCTCCGCTTCAGCGTGGCGGCGGTAAAGCAGCTGTGTCTGATTCGGCAGCGGTCAAAGCGACATGCGCTGAAATCGCCCCGGGTAATGATGTTGTGCTGCCACAGGCAGTCCGTCAGCGCACATGTCTGCAGATCGGTGGCTTCCATCGTCACTTTTTCCCATTCACAGCGGGCAAACTGCGCCTGTTGCCCACAGCTGTGCTGAAAAAAAGAGTCGGTAATGCGTACCTGCGTCATCACAGCATGCTGGTGCGAGGTGTGTTGAAACCGGCAATAGTCGAACCGGCAGTGAGTAAGTTCGCTGTGATCAAAACAGCAGCGTTCAAAAATGCAGCGGCGGAAGCGTTTATCGCGTAGCTGGCGGCCCGAAAAATCGGTGGCCGTAAAGGTGATATTTTCCGCGACGGCTGCCCCGGACTGCAGCCAGGCCGTCCCCGCATCCGCAGGCGGGGAAAGCGGCAGCGCATCAGCGTCTGCTGGCGGCGCGGGCTCCCTCTGTGCTTCCCGGCGTGCCTGAAGCTGTTGCTGAAGCGCGATCGCTGTCTGAATTTCCTGATAAAACCGCGCCGCTTCCTTCCGGGGCAGCGGCGCGGCGCTGTAGCGGCAGGAGTCAGGATGATCGGCAAGATCGCGGATCACGTTAAACGCCATCTGCTCAGGCATGAGGTCGGGATCGTTGAGAAACTCAAAGGGCGCGGCCTGCGCATTGAGACGACGGGCACAGACCTGATGGTAATGCGCTTCATCACGTAACGCCTGTACGGCATCAAGCGCCACTAACAGGGTTTCTGGCGGTTCAGCAAACAGGTGAGGCAGAGGGATAGCGCCGCTAAACACCATCAGGCCAATATCTTCATCCGGCAATAACCAGAGGGTTTTACGCAGCAATGGCACCTCTTCCGGCGCCGTTGCGCCTTTTTGCCAGATAAACGCCCGTGCCCGCACGCCCGGAAAGCGGCCGCTCAGCGCAGCATACTGTGGTCGAAAGCCCACCAGTTCAAAAGGCACTTCGTCAGGCCACTCCGCGACGTTTAACCACTGCGTTGGCACGGCCAGCTGAAAATAGCGCGGGTCGATAGCGGAGGGGAGACCGGGGAAGCGGGTCTCCAGATAGTGCTGATCTCTCATCAGCGGGGCGACCCGATCCAGATACTTTTTACGCAGCGGAAAGTCGGGGGGGACCGGCGTCGGGGCCAGCAGGGCCGGATGCGGCGGTTTTTCCTGCGCTGCTGTGATCATCAGCGGATGAGGGTTATCAGAAGACGTTTCGGCATGGCCCGGGCAGTGATCCAGCGCCCTACGCAGAAAGGGACGGAGGCGCCCATTCTGGCTGCGTTCCCCCTGCAGCTGCCAGCATCGCGTCAGCGGACCGACGTGGGCTGTTACCTCCAGCGCGCTGACTGGCTCACCTATTCCGGCGTGGCCGGCCAGCAAAAATTCAGCGAAAGGTTTGGGCTCTGCGCTATCCAGCATACGGAAAGCGAGTGGGGCCGCTTTCCACGCCTGCCAGATTTGCGGTTCCGTCACGAAGTGTGCTGGCCGGGAAAGGTAGCAGCCCGCGATGACGCTGATGCCCATCTGACAGTGGCGACCAAGCTGATAACTGTTTTTGAGCACTGTCAGCTGCTGGGGACGAATAATGCGCATGGTCTGGCTCTTCTCAGTTTTTGCTCTGCATACCCACGGTTTTCAGATCGAGGCCGTGGTCGGAGTAAGTGACACCGGTGTAATTCAGCGAGATGCCGGTCATATGAATTGCACTACCGGTATGAGTGACAGAATGACCGGTGATATTCATGCTGTTACCGGTGGTGCTGGTGCTGCTGCCAGTGGTCGTCACGCTGCTGCCGGTTTGACTAAAACTGGTACCGGTCAGGCTGATACTGCTGCCGGTTTTGCTGAGACTGGTGCCGGTGACGCTGGTTGCGCTGCCGGTGGTGGCGACGCTGAGGCCGGTATAGGTGACGCTGGTTCCGGTGTTGCTGGTACTGCTGCCGGTCATGGCGTAACTTTCTCCCGTCACGCTGCTGCTGCTGCCGGTCAGGCTATGGCTGTTACCGGTCATGCTATTCGCGTTGCCTATCATAATGCTGTGGCAGCCAATCATCAGGGTGTTGATGCCGACAGCGCCAGTGTTAATGCCGGTAAACGTGTTGGAAATGCCGGTAAAACCGTTGTAGATGCCGTTAAAATCGCTCCCGACCGCACCGCATGAGGTTCTTACCGCCGTGAAGGTGGTGCTGATACCGGTGGCTGACATATGCATGCCGGTGCTGGAAAGATCGCCGCCTTTGGCCGATACCGCCATGCCCGTGATGGAAAAGCTGATATCCTGGCAGGAGATATGATTACTGGCCCAGTCCGTTCGGGTTCGTTCGACGGTTTCATATTTATCCTGGCCGATGGCACAGGCATCATTACGTTCCACGCTTTTCTGCATGTCGCGTTCTGCATGAATCAGGATACGTTCGGCGCCGCGTTTATCATCGAAGGTTAGCTGGCTGGCGTGTTGCGGACGGCCAGAGCGTAACGAGCGGGAAACCAGGCCGGAATAGTTAATGTAATCCGGCAAGCGGTAAGGCGGCGGGTTCTCGCCGTTATAGACCACGCCGGTGACCACAGGACGATCAAGATCGCCATCAATATAGGTCACCAGCACCTCCTGGCCGACACGTGGCAGCGCCAGTACCCCCCAGCCTTTGCCTGCCCAGGCCTGAACGACCCGGATCCAGCAGGAGCTGTTTTCCTCCATACTGTTATCGCGATCCCAGTGAAAATGCACGCGAATGCGGCCATATTGATCCGTGTGCACTTCCGACTGCGGCGCACCGACCACCGTTGCGCTCTGAATGCCAGGCAGCTGCGGACGCGGCGTGGTACAGGCGGGACGCCAGGGCATATCCTCGCTCAGCGCCGTGAAACGGCAGACAACGTTGCGGCCAGTGCTGGCGCTGTCGGGCCCGTCCTGCACAAAGGTGTAATCGCAGCCTGTCAGTCTGAAGCGACAGTTGCGGGCGGCATCCGGATGCTGAATAAGCGCAAAGGTGTAGCCTGCTTTCAGCCCGCAGGCGTTGCTCTCGCCCTGTAACCTCTGTCCGGCACACTGGATCGCCTCAAGGCGTCGACGGGCGATCTCTTCACCTTGTCGGGTATCGGTATAACCCGCCGCATAGTCGTACTGTTCCAGCGGTATGCCTGGCAGCGGGATGCGGTCGCTTTCTACCTGCGTCTGCAGGGTATTGCGCGGATGAAGAAAATCATAATCGCGCAGTACAATGGTGCTGGCGTGGATGCGCTGACTGCGCCGGAGGGCCTGAATACCTTCTCTGATCGCCCGCTGTTCTTCGCCATCGGGCAGAAAGGGCAACTGCGCATAGTGCCTCTCCAGCAGCGGAAAGCGCTGACGATCGGTAATCACCAGCGTGTTTTGCGTGTCGCTGTGCTCAATGTAATACCAGAGACCCGCCGCCTCCAGTATCCGGTTGATAAAGTTCAGATCGCTTTCCGCAAACTGGACGCAATAAGCTTTCTGCGGATAACTCTCTGTAATATCAAAGCGATAATCCGCAAGGGGATAGCGGGCAAACACCTGATCAACAATGGTAATAACCGTTTCATCCTGAAAAATCCGGCTGTTGCTGTTTTGCAGCAAAAACCACAACCAGCTACTCAGTTCCAGACGATAGACAAACTGATTCTGACGCTGTCCGGCATCAAAGCCCGCCACTACATAGGTGAAAAATGTGCGGTAACCTGCCGCTTCAGGCAGTTCAATGTTGACCTTCACGATATCGCCCAACAGGGCGCTCAGATCAAGATCAGCATCGGCAACCTGAAATTCCAGCTGATAAAGCGGATTAACGGAAAGCTGCTCCCGGGTGGTAAAACTCAGCGGAAACGCCCCCAGAGCGGCCAGCTTTTCATTTTCAATCGTTATCAACGGCATTGCATTCCCTTGTTTATCAGGTCACCGTTCTGTACAGGCGCTGATCGATTAACGCTGAGCGCGGTTTCAGCCAGCCATTCCGGCCGGGTCTTACCTGACCAAGGTGAGCCGCCATCTCTGGCGAGGTCTGGATCAGTAAATGAATCTCCAGCACTTTGCGATAACGGACAGCGTCATGACAGATATGCACCAGCGCCTGCAGACGCTCACTGCCACGCTGAAAACAGTGATAATCGCGCACTGACACCGGACCTATATTCACCACCAGACTGTGCTGCACATCGAAAAAGCGTCGTCCCAGGCGCGTCACGCCCAGTTTCCCCATGCGCTGACTGTCCTGACTGCATGCTGCATCGATCCAGAGACCGCGCCCGGCAATAAGGCTGACCGGCAACGCGAAATAATGGGTAAGCAGGGCCTGTAAATGCCTCAGCGATCCCCTGCCGGGCAAAAAAGCGCCGGGAAAGGCCTGGCGCACCCGTTGAATATGCTTGTTATGCGTGATTCCCGGAGGCAGACCAGCCAGCTGGCGCAGATGAGATAAAAAGGGGTTGTGCTGGCTGCGGTCATGGCCGACCGAGACATGCAGTTGCGCCCAGGCACGATAGTGCAGGATCGCCATGCGCTGGCTCAGCAGCGCCGCCAGATCCTGAAAAGCCGGGTTACGGCGCGCCAGCAGCTCATGACGGGCATGTTCCGTCATATGAATCGGGAGCGGACCATAGGGGGCAAAGAGACCGAAATGTCGGCAACAGAGGGTCAGCGGCGCTGGCGTCTGACGCACATCCACCACTTCCCGCGGAGCAAAGCTCATATCGGCAAGCTGTACGATACGTAGATAGCGGTGGCTGCCGTCGCCCGTTGTGCCCAGTCGGGAACGGGTCGGCACGGCACGATCGATCCGGCGCAGCAGTTCAAAAAAATCCTGGCTGGCCGACAGACCAGCCACAAAGGGGGATTTCTCAGGCATAGAGCGGCCCCCAGTGTGCTGCCGTTTCACCATCGACCCTGACATGCATGCGCAAGCTCTGCCCCAGTTCGCAGTACTCGGCCAGCGCGTGATGCAGGATACGCGCAAACAGCAGCGCGCCCTGATCGCTGTGGTGGCTACCCAGCAGGTCCAGCGTCACTTCCACGCCACGGCTCCAGGCGATCGGTCCCGGCAGCGGGCTGCGCTCAAAGTTGTGCGCCACAGCGGCATGACGGATGCTGGTGATCCGTTTATGCTGACTGCGCGCCGCTGGCTGACAGAACAACGAAAGCCATTCCTGCAGCAGTTCCGCGATATCAGGCACCGCCGGCAAGGCGTAGCGCAACGGATTACAGGCCAGTAACTGCAGGGCCTTCCAGGCCTGCGACAGTGCCGGCAGGTCACCCGGCGATGAGGGGTGACGCAGCATCTCGATCTGCCTGACAGGAAGCATTGTCCCGGCGTGAAAAGCGGGTTGTTGCAGTCGGGAAGGGATCAGAGAGCGATCGCAGACCATGGCTTCAATGGCGAGCGACGTCACCTGGTCGACATCCAGTCCGCTTTCACCGGCTGAAAAGGCGATAAACAGACGCTCCTCCAGCAAAGCGGTGGAGGCGGGCGCATCCGGGGAGCTGATCGGCTGACAGCGGCGCAGGCTATAGCCGGCAGGCTGAGAGGTTTCGTTAAAACGTGCATAGCCGTGCAGGGGAGAAAAAGGGACATACGAGCTATCGGCCAGTAATCCGTTCACGCTGAGCAGATGATGGATGCGGTAGCGTTGCGGATTAAGGTGGTCGACTATGACCGGATATTCACTGTGCTCGCCGGTGATCAGCACCGGGCTGCAGCGCCGCTTGCTCAGATTAATCACCGGGGTCGCAAACAGGCGAAAATCATCGGCACTGATGCGATCCACCAGTGACGGGGGACAATGGCGTAGCAGAAACAATATTTCAAACGCATCGCACCGGGTGCCACGCTGTAAAAAATCGTTCATCCCTGCTAATTCCAGGCAGAAAAAGCGGGATGGCGCAGCAAAATATTCGCGCAGCAACGCGTAACCCGGCAGCTCGCCTGTGGCGCGCGGCAGCAATGCCTCTTCGCGGTTCAGTCCGCCCTGACGCAACTGATCCGGGGTCAGCCTGTGCATAAAAAGCTGACCCTCATTTTTTCCCCATAACAGGATCTGCGCGGTGTCATTCAGCAGCACCGACAGCAGCTGATGCGCTTTAACCTCATCCCCGGTGAGGGTCAGAATCAGCGGCGAAAAATCGAGTTCTGCCAGCGTGACGACGCCCTTGCTGCTGAAACGCAGGACGATATGCGCCTCGCCGGGCTGCAAAGCAGCAGCCACCTGCCGGGGCAGCGCGGTGGACGGAGCGGTGGCGCATTCGGCTGCGACAATCATGACCGGCTGCAACGTCAGCGAGCGGCCGGTGGTGAAGGTCACCGGCTTACCGCTGAGCGAGGCGTCGTGCAGCAGCATGTTGCTGCCCCTGGGCAGGGTCACTGCAGGGTGCCATTGCGGCGAGGTTAAATCGGGCTCCAGCGCAAGGGTGGCGATGGAGGGTTGCGGGGTATACCAGAAAGGCGCCAGTCGGGCGAGCATCTGCAGGGCAAACTCCGGCTGCTCATTATTGAGCCGCTCCTGAATACGCGCGCTGAGAAAAGCGCTTCCTTCCAGCAAACGCTCCACAAAGGGATCAACTACGCCGTCCGCCCGCATTCCAAGCTGTTGGGCAACCTGGGGATGCATACGGGCAAAGCGCTGCCCGTCTTCACGCAACGCGCGCAACTCTTCGTTATATAAAGCGAGAAAACTTTCACTGAGCATCTGCCGCTCCCGTTGGTTCATCCGTTGTCCGCGTTGCCGTTATAGCGCGCGCACCGTACCCTGCGCGTAATCAAAGGCGATACGCAGGCTGACAAGGCCCGCCTCAGCGGGGAGGTGACAACGGGCGTGGATAGCGAACAACAGGGCCAGCACGCAGGTCTGATCCTTATCGATGAGCGGCACCACTTTAATCGAGCGTGGATCCAGGCGCGGTTCGAAGGTGGCGATAATGCGCTGTATCTGCCACGCCAGCGTCATCAGATCGCTAACCACCGGCACCTGCTGACTGAGCGGGGGCAAACCGTAATTAACCACCGAGGTAACACACTGGGGATAAGCGCTGAGGTTCAGGGTTGCGCTGTGCGCGGCGTCGTTCAGTAAGTATTCGATATCGCGCAGCAGTACCGTACGCCAGTGCGGTAGACGGGCCTGTCCATGGCACAAACTCAACTTATCAAACAGTAGAGGAGCCGACGTTGTCATTGTTCATTCCTTTGAGATAAAACCCAAACTGCACCACAGCTGTGGAGCTGTCAGGTAGATTTACGACCATCAGATACGGGCATTCAGTTTCAGATCGTAACCCGATTTAATCACTGCGCCCATGGAGCCATCGTTTTTCTGCTCTTTGTACTCAAATTCGATACGCGCAAAGTTCAGGCTGATCACATCAGTAGGCAACACGGTATCAACCTGCGGGGCGCCGGCCACGCCGGGTGGCATATTGCCAACGGTTTTGAAGGAGGAAACCAGACAGTGGCTGAAGGTTACGGTCATGAAGTCCTGCTGTCCGTTACCCGATTTACGACAGACCAGACGGGCCTGCGGGATATGTTCGCCGGTGGCGCACATCATAAAAAGTTTCGGCGAGGCCTTGTTGGTCACCATGCGAAATTCGAAATCTTTCATCTCGACTTTGCCGGAGCCGCCACCGCTGCCGAATCCCCAGCGCCCGGCGTTTTCTTCCGACCATTGCCAGGCCTGGAGTTGGATCCAGCCGCTGTACGCCTGATCCGGAGACTCACCTTCCACACCTTCGATTTTAAGAAAATAATCCACTAACGCTGACATTGATTTGCTCCTGAAGTGACGTGATACTCGTTAAATATGCGGCAGTCGCCAGCGCGGCTTATCGGATACGCTGTGTGCTGGCGCGAACGACAGCTACTGATGCGTCTGACTTTCTTTGCTGGAAGGGAGCCGGGAGACCAGCCGTAGCGAGACCGTCATCCCTTCTAACTGATAGTGAGGTCGCAGGTAAAAATGCGCCCGGTAGAAGCCCGGATCGTCTTCGACTTCCTCAACACGAACCTCTGCCGCTGCCAGTGGACGTGCCGCTTTGGTCGCCTCGGTTGAAATGGTCGGATCGCCATCCACATAGTTCATCAGCCAGTCGTTAAGCCAGACCTGCATATCCACGCGTGAGCGAAACGATCCGATTTTGTCCCGCACGATGCACTTGAGGTAATGGGCAAAGCGGCAGGTAGCGAAAATGTAAGGCAGACGTGCTGATAATTTGGCATTCGCGGTGGCGTCGGGATCGTCATACACCACGGGTGAGTGCAGGGTGCATGAGCCGATAAAGGCGGCAAAGTCGGAATGTTTGCGATAAACCAGCGGCAAAAAACCCGCATTCGATAATTCATTTTCCCGCCGATCGGAAATGGCCATCTCCGTGGGGCAGGTCAGTTCATAACCACCCTCAGCAGAGGGAAAAGCCCAGGCAGGCAGCTCTTCAACCGAGCCGCCGGACTCGATGCCGCGGATCCTTGAACACCAGCCATATTCATTAAAGGCGCGATTAATATTGACGCCCATCGCATAGGCGGCATTCGCCCAGGTAAAATCGTGGATGGTATAGGGATTCACCACCTCCTCAAAGGCGAAATCGTCGACAGGGTGGGTTTTGGCACCGTAAGGCAGACGGGATAAGAAGCGCGGCAGCGTCATGACCAGATAGCGGGAATCGTTGCTCTCCCGCAACCGCCGCCAGGGGGCGTATTCCGGCGTGGTAAAGATTTTGCCGATATCGCGCGGATTACCTAATTCCTGCCAGCTGTTCATCTGCATAATGGCTGGCGATGCGGAGGTAATAAAAGGGCAGTGGGCGGCGGCAGCTATCCGTGCCAGCTCTGTCAGCAAGGTCACACTCTGCTGGCTGTGATCGAATTCAAAATCGCCAATCATGCAGCCAAAGGGTTCACCGCCAAACTGGCCATACTCCTGTTCATAAATCAGTTTAAAAATCGGACTTTGATCCCAGGCGGAACCGCGATAACGACGCAAGATTTTCGCCAGCTCATCTTTGCTGATATTGAGCACACGTATCTTCAAAGTATCACTGACTTCGGTATTGGCGACTAAATAGTTCAGGCCACGCCAGGCCGACTCCAGGCGCTGAAAAGCGTCGTGATGAAGGATCAGGTTCATTTGTGCCGACAGCTTTTCATCAATCGCGGCAACCAGCGCTTCTATGGTAAATACCACATCGCGGCTTACCGGGACTTCCCTGTGACAGGCCCAGCATGCCAGGGTTTCAATCGCCTGACGCACGGCCATCGCCGCTTCGTCAGTTCGCGGCCGGAAGGCTCGTGCCAGCAAATTATCCAGTTCACTGATTTGTGTCTCAGCAAAACTCACATCCGCGTCAGCGGGCAGGATGGACGTCCCTGTACGGTTTTCCACTATGCGTCTCCCTCTGTGGATTGCGCTTTATTTTCCTGCACCGCTGCCTCTTTGCGTTGCGCATCACTGGCCAGGCGCTGTAAAAAATCGGGCTGTTCCAGCAGCTGTTTCACCATTTCTTCCGCGCTGGCTTTCCCGTCCATATAGGTAATAAGTTCAGCCAGATGCGCCCGCGCCTGCAGCAACCTGTTCATTTCTGGAATATGGCGCGCCACTGCGCCGGGGGAGAAATCGTCCATGGAGGTAAATTCAAGTTCAATATCCAGCAGCCCACCTTCATCGCTCAGGGTGTTATCGACATAAAATTTCAGTCGCGGCTTAATTGCCCGCATCCGGCTGTCGAAATTATCCTGATCAAAGGTGACAAATTTACGCTCCTCTACAGCCGGTAAAGGGTGTTCCCGGTGTCCGGAAAGATCGGACATCACGCCAGTGACAAAAGGTAACTCGACTTTTTTATGTGATCCGTAAAGCTCCACGTCATATTCAATTTGCACGCGGGGGGCATTATTTTTGCCAATAAATTTCTGTGAACTGCTCTCCCTGCTCATCAGGCTCTCCTTATTCCATTATTTCAGCCATCACTTGCCGGTAAATTGCTGCAGGGCATCCACTGACCCGGGTAACAGGTCTTCAATGATGGAAATAAAATCCATGCCAATCAGCTGCTTTGTCCGGCGAATAAGTATTGGGGCGGGATGGCTGGGTTCATGGCGTTGAAAATAGTGCAGGATGCGCTCCAGCAGCAGGATAACGTCCTGCCTGGTGTCTACAGCGACTGTCATCTCTTTATCCGTTTGCGGCGGCGGAAGGGCGAGGAGATCTTTTTCCGGCGCGCCCTGCTCAGGGGCACTGTCCGGGGGAGCGGGCTGTTTCAGCTGAGCCGCGCTGCGGGTTAAAAAGAGGCGTAGCGCCTGACAATTAAGCTGATAATCTTCACTGCAGTCACTGGCATAGGTTTCGATATTCATCAGAGCAATATTCATCAGCTGTAACTGCTGGCTGATATCCGGCAGGCCAGTCTGCTGTAATGTACTATTGACGGCCAATAGCGCGGCAGTTACAGAAGTAAAACCTTTTTCCTGCTCGCCGGTGATGAGAAGGTCACATAAACGGTAAGGCTGATCGCGTATTATGCACGCGGTGCGCAATTCAGCGAGGCAGCGGGAGGTTGATAACCATCCCAGTGCTGCTGCATGATCTCCGCTATCACCTCCTTCCTCCGATCGGGGATATAATTCCTTACTGTTGTTACTTGTTAATTTATCAAGCTGCACAATCGCCTGGAAAAAACCGCACAACCCCTCGCAATGTAATCGGGCCCTGGCATGCCAGAGAAATACGCGTAAATCCAGACAGCGTGATAATAAGGTCTCAGTTTGTTCGCTAATCTGATTCCAGTTAATCGGTGTCACCTCATCTGGCCCGGCAAGCGGATTTGCAGGCATATCGAATTGCGCCAGTATCGATTCTATTTCGCTGTAGAGGGGATCAAATTCTATGCCATACAGCGCTTCGCACAGTACATCATCCATAATGTGTGATTACCTTTATTTAAACGGTTTTTCCAACACCGACTTAAAAAAGCGATTTAAATCTTCCCGTAAATAATATAATAATAAATCATTGCGAAAATCCGTATAATTATTCTTTTTAGTTGTTATAATCATCCATTAACGTCAGGTATTTACTAGGGATAAAATGATGAAAATAATTTTTCACCTTCAAATCGTAAAAAAATTCCGCTATATAGCCATTAATTATCTGATAAATCAGATTAATAAAAGATAATGACAGGGCGACAGGCATTGTGCTAATAGCTGCTTTCATCTTCCCGGGGCGAGGTTTATACGTTTCAGGTCAGAAAAAAATAACGTAGTCCTGGCTGGCAGTCAGTATGTGGCTAAATTCACAAAAATGCAAATCGGAATGAAAGAGGATAGCGGATGATGAAATTATAAATTTTTTATAACGGATAAAAATCTAAAATGGATGACAGAGGTCAATATATGGAAAATTATACCTATACAGATATTGCTTGGGAATTTTTGCGAAGAAACAAGGATTACATCAGGGACTGGAAAAATTTAGGGAGAGTCAAAAGCGGTGAAGAGCATGTAAAACGTTTTCTGGAGGTGAGGCAGAATGAAAATGATCTGCTGGCAGAAAAAAAATGGGGAATACTGAAGTTTATTGATCCTGATAACTCCAACCCCAGCAACGTATTCTGGTCGCCCAGACTGAGCAAAAAGTCCACCAGGATCATCTTCAGCCAGTCGGGCAGCTGCTCCTGGGAAAATATCTTCGAAAACACCCGGGTGCAGCATAAAAAGCTTATTCTTCATGACAACTCGCTTTGCATTAAAATTTTTAACAATCATGAATACTTTCAGTTTTTTATCGATGCGCCGGTACAAATAAACAAGCGATCGCAATTCTATATCTATGTCCCTTTAACCCTTAATAATGACTGTTGCAATAAATGTGCTGCCGTGATTAATGGCATTCTGAATAACAAAAGCAAATCAAGCGCAAAAGAGAGCCGCCACCATAAGCTTCTGGCGACGATAGACAGTATGAATAAAGGTTTATCTCATCGTGAAATAGCCTCTCATCTTTTCGGGGAAAAGGCAGTGGAAAAAGAGTGGTCTTCTGACAGCTGGTTACGGGCCAAACTGCGCTATCGCATTAAAAAAGCCAACGAGCTCATTAATTTTGGTTATTACGACTATTTATGAGCAAAACTGCAATAATGCAGAGTAAAACCAGCGGGCCGTTGGCAGGGTGGTAGCCCGTCTGGTTCCAGGGCTGGCGGGAGCTTCCGCGCAATATCAACTCCTCTTGCAGACCATGTTGCACGGGAGGGGCAGTGGCATCCAGGCGCTGTGCGTTAAGGACAGACATGACATGCGCAACCATTTCTCTGAGTGACTGTACCCAGGTCGTGAGATTGATCAATGGCCAGCTGGCCATCGCAATGTTATCGAAGCCGATAACCGAGATCTCATTACCGGCCCGCATGCCCATTTCTCCTGCCACGGCGTTCAGGGCGCCGATGGCCATCAGATCATTCGCGCCAAACAGCGTGTCTGACGGATTTGCGCTGTTCCTCAGCCTGCGGGTCGCCTCCATAGCCTCCTCAATCGATCCGAGTCCGGCATCCCTTCGGGGCCAGTCCAGACCCTTTTACGCAAGCCGCCGGGCGACGCCGTTTTCCTGGTCACGGCTGGTTGAAGAGGGGTCGAGTCCGGTGATAAACGCCATATTGCGATAACCATAGCGATCAGGAAGTCCGCGATGGCTGCGCCGCGCACCCTGTTATCGCTGGTTACGATACTTTGCCGCACAATGGGGCGATTATTACCGTGTTAGCGGTGACCGGTCTGACTCATCGCGAAGCGTACAAACCTGTGCCGGGCATTACGCTGTTAAAGTACTGGCGGCTTTTTTCATCATCGGCGTGTATTACGTTACCGGATGGGTATAAGGCGGGCTTTCCGGCAAGACCTGGAGGGAGGGCCAGAGGCCTGTGATGCGGTGAGGGAGCGGATGTTATTAGCAGGCCGATGGAATGTTTTGAGCATTAACTGGTTATCATTTAACATAAGATAGATTGTGCGCACCAGTGGTGTGCACGTCGATATCGAGAGAAAGGCCCACCGGGCATGATGATGCTGGCACAGTCGCTGATTGGATGAGCAATGCTCTCAGCAGCGGGTTATCCCGTCACTCTGGAAAATGGGATAGTCCTGCCACCCATTATGCACATGAATAATGACTGGTATGCGGTACTGGGGTTGCTTCATATCTGGGTTGCCCTGTCGTTATTTGCGACGGTAAAACTTCATCTTGCAGCTGCGCTGCTCCATGCTTGCGTGCTACGTGACGGCGTGTTCAGCTGTATGACTGGCATTTGTAAACCGTAGCTCACGTTGACGGCATCGCGGAATCGGCAAGCATCGCATCGGCGATATCCAGCATAACTCGCAAACGATCCATATGCCGAAGGTCAGAGTGATACCCTACCCAGATATCTTTGGACGGCGGTGGCTCCGACATGCTGATGGCCTGCAACCCGGTGATGGCATCGCCAAGCGGGCGCGGCAACACGGCGATCCCTATTCCCCGCTGGCACATCTGCGCCTGTACGGCCCGGCTGGTACTGGTGAACACACGTCTTGACTGAGGGAACCTGTCGAGCAGCCAGGCGACGTCAGAAAAGTGGGATTGGGCCGTATTCATCAGAATAAGCCCCACTGCGGCCGGGTCGTGCTGCGCGATATCGGCGATTTCCGGCGTTCCATACAGTGCATAGGGAATGCGCATCAGGCGGCGCTGGACAATATCTGGTTCGGTAAAGGGAACAATGCGAAACGCAATGTCGGCATCACGGCGCGACAGGTTGAGTAAGCGGTAGCTCGCGATGAGTTCCGGTACAATCGCCGGATGGCGGCGCGTCAGCTCCTCCAGAACAGGTGCAAGAACATAGTTAGCAAACCACTCTGCTGAAGATATCCGCAATATCCCTTCAAGACGTTCGTGATTACCGGCCAGACGCCTTTCCATCGCCAGCGCGGAGTTTTCCACCGCTTCTGCCAGCTTCAGAACCCTGTCGCCAACATCGGTCAGCACCAGTCCACCCTTTGTCCGGCGAAATAGTGCTTGCTGCGCCTCGTCCTCAAGCGCCTTTATCCGGCGGCCAATCGTCGGATGGCTCACGCCAAGGCTTCGGGCCGCCTCGCCGAAAGAGCCCTTACGCATAACTTCAAGAAATACCCGGACGTCGCCCCATTCCATGTCAGTGTCTCATTGTACAAAAATGAACATTGAATATACAAAAACGGCAGTTCCAAAACAACTTTGTCGATATCACTATAACTTCCTCAACCACACCGCCTTGGGCGGCAATTCAGGAAGCTGAAGACATGAATAAATTAAAAGACAAAGTTGCCATTGTAACCGGTGGCTCCAAAGGTATCGGAGCAGGCATTGCCCGTCAGCTGGCGGCTGACGGCGCGAAGGTCATCGTTAATTACGCTTCAGGCAGAAGCAATGCTGCTAAGGTCGTTGCCGATATTGAAGCCGCCGGTGGGCAGGCCGTGGCGGTAGCGGCGGATGTCACCAGTCAGGCTGAGGTAGAGGCGCTGGTCAACTCGGCTATCGACAATTTCGGGCGGCTGGACATTGTGGTGAACAATGCCGGCGTTTATGAGTTCGCCAGCATTGAAGAGAGCACCGAAGCGCTCTACCGCAGGCAGTTCGACATCAATGTTCTGGGCCCGCTGCTGTGCTGACTGGCGCTGCTGCGCCGCATCTGAATAAAGGCAGCAGCATAATTAACATCAGTTCGTTCGTCACCACCGTCTTTATCGCCGAGAGCGCCATCTACAGCGGCACCAAAGGCGCGATTGATGCCATCACTGGCGTACTCGCACAAGAACTCGGCCCCCGCGGAATTCGCGTCAACGCGGTCAACCCTGGCCTTATCGAAACGGAAGGCAGTCATAGTGCAGGCGCGATGAACTCAGACTTTCAGACATGGAATGAAAAGCAGACGCCACTTGGCCGCATCGGTCAGGTGCAGGATATTGCCCCGATCGTCTCATTTCTCGCATCAGACGACGCGGGATGGATCAACGGTGAGATGATTCTGGCCTCTGGCGGCATGCGCTGACGCTCTGCCCCGCAATCCTAACCGTTACCTGTGGAGTGCTCCATGTCGACACATACCATCCCGCAAGCCGAGCCGCGTCGCTGGGCAATGTTTGTCATCCTGCTGGTCGGCGCATTTTTGCCACCGCTCGATTTTTTTATCGTCAATGTTGCGCTGCCTGCTATTCAGGGCGAGCTGAGCGCCTCTTCCTCTGCTGAACAGCTGGTCATTTCGTCCTATGCTGCCGTGTATGCCGTAACATTAATTACCGGCGGCCGCCTGGGCGATATTTATGGTCGTGGGAAGATGTTTTTTCTGGGGCTTATCGGTTTTGCGGCTGCATCGCTGCTGTGCGGTTTAGCCTGGTCACCGTGGGCACTGATTACCGGGCGCGTGTTACAGGGTGTCACGGCCGCGATTATGGCTCCTCAGGCGCTGGCTTCCGTGCAGGCCATTTTTCCGGAAGCGGAAAAACCGCTAGCGCTGAGTATATATGGCGCGGTGTTTGGCCTGGCCTCCGTTATCGGGCAGGTATTGGGCGGCATCCTGATTTCAGCGGACCTGTTTCATCTGGGATGGCGGGCTATTTTTCTCGTTAACCTACCGGTGGCGCTGCTGGTCATTCTCTTTGGGCTGCCGCTGCTGAAAGAGACGCGGGCGCAATCCGCACAGCGGCTGGACCCTGTCGGCATGCTGCTGGCAACCGTCACGCTGAGTGCGCTGATTATACCGTTAATTGAAGGCCGTGAGACGGGATGGCCATGGTGGACGTGGCTGTCATTTATTGCTGTCCCGCTACTGGCCTTGTTGTTATGGCGTTATGAGCGTCGCCTTAGCCAGAACGGCGGTTCGCCGCTGCTTGATCCGACCGTGTTACGCGCGCCTGGGCTGGGCCAGGGGCTTACGATCGTTTTGCTGTTTTATTCGATCGGTGCCTTCTTTCTTTTGTTTTCTGTTTATTTACAAGATGCGTTGCATTTAAACGCCCTGACTGCGGGCCTGCTTTTTCTGCCCTTTGGCGTCGGCTTTCTGATCGGACCGTTGCTGACACCTTACCTGAGGCGTTTTGTCGGAAATTACCTGAGCGCAATCGGAATGGGATGTGAGACTACCGGGTTAGCAGGACTTGCAGGGTTGATTGCCCATACGCTGACGGGTAGCCCTCCTGCCATGCTGCCGCTCGCAGTACTGCTTTTTGTTACCGGTCTTGGGCAGGGGCTGGCGATGCCGACGCTGGTACGGATGGTGACAGGCCGCGTTGCACCAGAGTTTTCAGGCATGATTGCCGGCGTGACCAGCTCGACACTACAAATCAGCACTGCGCTGAGCGTCGCCGTAATCGGCGGCATTTTTTACAGCATGCTAGACACCGGCAGAAGCGGAGCAAATATCACGTATGCCTTTATCGTCGCCCTTCTGGCGATGGCGGCATGCCTCGCCACGGGTGCCGGGCTAAGTATCCGGCTTATCCGGCGTGCCTCCGGTTTATTTTCTACTGCAACCAGCCTTTCGATCAAGTAACGTAACAGGCAATCAGTCTTACTGAGGGGTGGACATCATTGATTGATTACGACATCAGCTAATGTTCTCCTTAGGTGTGCCGTTTGCCGGTAGCATTTATCACCTCATCAACCTGAGGAAAAAACATGAAAAAATCGATAGTTCCTGAAGAATTTCAACATTATTTCAATGACTGGCATTTCTCCCCCGTCATTGACGCTGATGGCACAGTGTATCTTTCAGGGGTTACCGCAGCACGTAAGGACAAGCCTATAAGTAAGGATCCCGAAGAACAATTCCATGATGCGTTTTATAAGCTTGGCATTTATTTAAAAGCTGCTGGCTTAGGCTATGAAAACATTCTTGAGATGACCACTTTTCATATTGATCTAAAAAAACATATAGACGTTTTTTCTAAAGTGAAAGATGAGTATGTAAAGGCGCCATACCCGGCATGGTCCGCCACAGGCGTATCAGAGTTCATTCCAGAAAATGCCCTGGTGGAAATGCGGATCGTGGCAAAAAGATAGTTTTAGACGTGAGTTCTAAAAAAGAAGTAATGTCCGCTTCTGGCACAAAGCGGCCTGAAATGGCCGCCCGAAACAGGCTATAAGCCCGTCGCTTCGCTACCCCCAGGACCCATAACACCAACACGATCGCCTGCATTGATGTTGAAATAGCGTAGCGGCAACCATAAATAAATGCGCGTCGCCATTAATGAGAAACCGGATTCCAACAATTCTCATATTAAAGTGTGCAGCTCAAGTAAAATTGGGTTGGCCCATTTTTATTACACACCTTTACTTCCCCAAAATTTAAACATTTCTCTTTTGCAGGTTAATAAACATTTCTATCTGGCCTTGATAAGTGGCGTGACATTATGTCATTTAATCCGTTCAGCTGATATGGCCGCTTCGAACAACCTGCTGAGGCACCTGTTATGGTGGCTTCGGGTGCTGAGTCTTTTACGATGAACGTCATTAACCGGATAAAGTAATTTTTCTAAAAATCGTTATTAATAGTAGAGTATAGTGGTATTCCCTCAGGGGTGTCATGATGATCGGCTTCACCCGATTTCCAGTAAGCCGTAATATGTGTATCTTTCCGGCTTCGGCCAAACGCCTGAAACAGATGTCTGCGCAGCGGGATGACAATACTGTGCTCTCCGGCTCCCCAGATTAATTCAGGGGTATTTTCCTGAACCCATTCATTCACCAAACCAGCCAGGTCTTCATGACAATCCAGCCATGCTACGGACAAATCTGCACAGGTATCAGGTAGCGCATAACAGGCTTCTGAATCTTTAACAATGAAAGCCTGCACTGACGCATGTTCATCAAGCGCCTCGATGATAGCAAAAATGCCCGGGATCGCTGTTTCGTCGCCAAAAAGCAGTATGGACTTCACGCCTGCGACCGAAACCCCTTCGCGTGGACCGGCGACTCGAATGATATCGCCAGACTGCGCAGACCGGCTCCAGCTTGCAGCGGGTCCCTCGCCATGTTGAACAAAATCCAGAGCGAGCAAATTCTCTGCCTGAGAAACATAGCGGATGGTATAGGCTCGGCCTGGCCCTTCGGGCTTCTGCGGTGGCGTGAAGAAAACTTTTACCCAGGAGGCTGGCAGCGCATCTGAAAATGCTGCAACTGACTCACCGGTGAGATAGACGCGCTTCATACGTTCATTAATATCGCTAACGTGGCTAACCTGTACCGGTCGGAGCAGACGAGTTTGCTGTTTATCCATGTTCAGTATCATTTATCAGTGGGTGGTCCGTGCGCGCGACCTGGCGTGTTCAGTTGTGCTCAGGACATTTAACATAATATCTCTTGTTTGATTCAGATGTTCGGCAAGAATGGATACCGCTCGTTCTGCATCGCTGTCCAGAATGGCCTGCAGTAGCTCATTATGATCTGTATTACGCTCGCCCTGGTCAGGAACAACAGGTAAAAGCACGCGTTGATAGATAAGATAGGCTTCGGCAAGCTGTTTAATCATGAGAAATAGCCATTTACTCCCGCAGTTTTCCATCATGGTGAAGTTGAAATCCTCATGTCGGCTGTGCCATTCAGGATTGAGCTTGTCAGGATTTCCCGGCAGTGTCTGCGGGGTATGAATAAGGCGGTGGTTAGAAGCGATAAGTCGCGCTTGCCATTCAATATCTCCGGACGCAATCGCTTTACGCAAAGCAATACTTTCAAAAATTATTCTTTGTTCAGTAAGATCAATGAGTTCATCCTGGTGCAGACTTCTTACGCTGAAACCCTGTTGAGGTGCAATGTCGACCAGGAGCTCTCCGGTTAGTCTGTTAAGGGCTTCTCGTACGACATTAAGGCTCACATCAAAACGTCGCGCCAGTTCAGAAATTTTGAGTTTTTTACCGGGTATAAGTTGACCGGTAAGGATCAGTTCTCTGAGTGATGCATAAATCGTTTCGTTTAACGATTTCCCTTCTTTCAGGTTTGTCATGTTCCTTCTCCATAAAAGATTTTATTTTTCAGTGGGTTGGTTGAAGTAACCCTCAGTTTTCTTACATGATAGCACAGCCCTCTATAAAAGGATATTCATATGAAATATCTATGACGCCACAAAAAATCCATTTTTTCCTTTTTAATTGGATTTTATTGCGTATTATTGATTTCAGACCTACATGAGCTTGCCAGGAGTACAATATGTACGTGACAGTGAAGAAGTCCTTTTTTGAATTTGAAGGGATGCAGGTTGGCTTTTATTATGCGGGGCGCGGTAAACCGTTACTGCTAATACATGGCTCCGGTCCGGGCGCCTCAAGCCTGGGCAACTGGGGGCGCGTACTTGAACCTTTAGCTAAAGATTTTACCGTTTACGCAATGGACCTGATTGGGTTTGGTATTAGTGATCGTAAACCGGAAAAGCCCTATTTTGATTTTGAAATGTGGGTCCGTCAGGCGAAAGCCATGATTGATTTTATTGATGCAGATGAAATCGGCCTCATAGGCCATTCCCTTTCTGCAGCTATTGCGCTAAAAGCCGCCGCCAGCGATACCCGAATTAAGGCGGTTCTCACTACAGGTGCTATTGGCGCGTCGTTTAAAGCCACTCAGGCAACTCAACGCATCTGGCGCTGCCCCAAAAACAGAGATGAGCTGATTTCAACGCTTGGTACGCTTATTCATGATAAATCAGTGATTGATGAAGAGTATATCAGAGCGCGAGAACCCGTTGTTTTTCAGAAAGGTTATGCTGAGTACTTCGACGAAATGTTCACTGGCGAACCACAACAATACGTTGAAAAAACCACCCTCAGTATTGAAACATTATCAGCTGTTAACTGCCCTGTGATAATGTTGCATGGTCGGGATGATATCCCCTTCCCTCCCAGCTCTTCTGAGATGCTTTCAAAACACATCAGACAAGCTGATTTACAGATTCTCAATAATTGTTCTCACTCAGTGGTGCTTGAACGAAATGATGCTTTTATGGCCGCCGTGAAAGTGCTGTTTTAATTCACGGAGCTCAGAAAAGTCTATTTTGTTCGGTATCGGATGCATTCTTCTGAAGCAGTAAAAATAGTTAACTCTCGCTGAAAGTTTCATGGTGAGATTGCGACTTTCTGAAAGGCACTTTTTTGCTTTTTAACAGAGTCAATAAAAGTTCAGGTTGGATATTAAGTCATTCTTTCATTACGCAGGCTCCCTGTTAAGGGGATTGCCTGACCTTTATAAGTATTGAACGAGGGAATTAAGATGAGCTGGCTTTCGAGATTCAAATATAAAGCAGTACCTTTGAACGCACCCTGTCTCATGGCATCAATAATGCTAATAAATGTGTTTGCTTCTCCTGTTCAGGCAGAAGAAGACAGATTAGTCGGGATAATTCCAGAACTCAAAGCGGAAAAACCGTTCAAACTTGGCGTCACCGTAGTACATCTTAATGATGATTTTTATAAAGGTATTATTTACGGCATCACTGATGAAGCAAAACGTACCGGGGTTGATGTTGTTCAGGTATCCGTGGCGGGAGCGTATGGAAACGTCCGTGAGCAGTTTGCTCAACTTGAGGCTTTCAAAAGTCTCGGTACAGACGTGGCCGTGCTGGCACCGGCAGCATTTAATGGGTTCGATCCTATCATTAAATCGCTGAAAGCGAGCGGGATGAAAGTGGCTGCTGTGGGTATCCCTGTTAACAGCAAAAATATTGATTTTGGTGTACTGCAGGATGACACCCATATTGGCAGCCTGGCGGCGGATGCTGTATGCAAATCCGACTCTAAAACAAAAAATGTCGCCATGATCCCAGGTCCTGCGGGCGCTGAGTGGGTCAGGCTACGCTATGAGGGTTTCAAAGCGGAAGCCAAAAAATGTGCAACCCCTGTAAAGTTTGTTGAAACCGGCTTTGGCGGAAACATCGATCTTCAGGAAGGATTAACCAAAGCTTCTGATTTGCTGCTGCGTAATCCTGACGTCAATTTTATCTACACGCCGCAGATTACGCTGGGTATGGGCGCAGTGCAGGCTGTGCGCCAGCAGAATCGTGAGGCATCTGTAGTCAGTTCTGCCATGGTGAAGAGCGCGGTCCCAATGATACAGGACGGCAAGTTGCTGGCGGTTGTGTCGGAACCAGGCATTATTATGGGACGTCTGATCGTACAGTACGCCATTCGGGCAATGGAAAAAAAACCGATGCCTGATCTGGTGGCAGCAGGTACAGATGGTCTGAATTACGCGCACTTCAATGTCCCCAATAAAGTCATTGATAAGTCCAATGTCTTAACGCATCATTTTGAAAACTATGAAATTGTCCCTACAGAATGGCAAGTCCCTGCTATGCAGTAATGCGTTTTGAGGAAATAATCATGCAGAAACTACAGGCAGATATTAAACCGGAACGCGTTGAGTCAGCACCCTTACTTCGTGTTAGCAGTCTCTCGAAACGCTTCGGCGCAACTCAGGCGTTGAAGAATGTTTCGATTCAGTTCCAGGCGGGAGAGATCCACTGTGTTTTAGGGGAAAACGGTGCGGGCAAGTCGACCATAGGCAAAATTATAAGTGGGCTGTATTTAGCGGATGAGGGGACAATCTGGTATGGCGAAAAACAGGTTGCCTTTAGCAGCTCCCGTGAAGCCCGGCATGCTGGCGTAGTGATGGTTTATCAGGAGCTGTCGCTCGCACCAGACTTGTCTGTGCGAGCCAACCTGTGGCTGGGTTCTGAAAATGGCCGAACGCTGCTTTCTCTCACCCGGAAACATTCAGAGACGAAAAGGGTGCGTGAGGTGCTTTCACAGTTAGGACTGGAAAACATTGATATAGAGTGTCCGGTAAGCGCCTATCCCATTGCCATACAGCAGTTGATTGAGATCGGTAAATCCCTCATGTCGCAGCCCGGCGTCATTATCTTTGATGAGCCGACGGCCATGTTAGGTTCCGTGGAAAAGGAAAAGTTTTTCAGCGTACTAAGAAGGCTGCGTACTGATGGCATAGCCTCTGTCCTCGTCACACATCATATTGATGATGTTGTTGCCGTCAGCGATCGCGTCACCATTATGCGTAATGGCCAGGTTGTCGATGCCTTTCCTGTGACCAGTGAAATAAACAGTGATTTCATCCTCGCACGGCTTACAGGCAAAAAGCCTGAGAATCTCGCCATTAAAAGAAGAAGAGGCCGAACATTTGAACCAATGATTGATTTGGAAAATGTGCCAAAGGCCAGCGGTGGTAAAGCCGTATTTACCATCGGACGTGGGGAGATTGTCGGAATATATGGTGTAGTCGGCTGCGGTGGGGAAGCCTTACTCCGGCGGTTGGTGGGGTTTTTACCTGGTATAGCGACTGAAGGCATTACTTACAGAATGGAGGGTAAGCGCTGGAGTCCCAACGGGGTCTCAGAAGCGTTACGCCACGGTGTGGCCTGGCTGCCAGCTGGCAGAGCAAGTAACTGCGTATATCCGTCTCTGACTATTTCCGAAAATCTGATGGTGACGCAGCTTAAAAATTTTACTCGCTGCGGAATTTTGAACACACGTTTGACTGAAATGGAATCGGAAGAACTGCTTAAGCAATCTGGCGTGAAATATTCCAGCAAGCAAGATCTTTTAACCAGCCTCAGCGGCGGCAACCAGCAAAAAGTGCTGCTTACCAGGGCCATGGCCTGTGCCAGAAAAATTCTGGTGCTGGAAGAGCCGACAGCGGGTGTCGATATAGATGCAAAATATGAAATTCATCAGCGCGTCCGCGCGCTTGCGTCTTCCGGCGTTTCCGTACTGATGCTTTCAAGCGATCTGGCCGAAACCATGATGTTAAGCGATACGGTCTGGACCATGTTCCATGGCAGCATTGTAAAAACCTACTGCGCCCCGGACGAAAATGACAAAGCCTCAATTATTGCCGATGTTGTCGGCCAGAAAGAGACTTTTATAGCGACCTGTTAACACTCAGAATGCATGAGCGGGAGTTGGTATCATGAATACAAGCAGAGATATGAGTATTTTATCTCCAGGTAAGAGCATGAAGAATAAATATTTTTCTCTTTCAGACTGGATGTTACCACTGCTCGTGGTATTAACTGCTGCAATAGCGGGAATTGTTCAGCCTCGTTTCTTTACGGTCAGTAACGGCGTTAACCTTGCCTGCCAGCTCGCCCCACTGCTGATTATTTCACTGGGACAGGCAGTAGCGGTTATTCGGGGGGGCCTGGATCTCTCTCTTTCATCGGCAATGTCACTGGCAGGCGTTGCTGGGGTGATGGTCATGAACCAGTACGATGTTGCCGCAGGCCTGCTGGTGATGCTTATCACCGGAACTCTGACCGGAGCCGTTTCTGGCTTCTTTATCGCCTTCTTTAATACGTCTCCTTTGGTTATTACCCTGGGTATGCTTTCTGTAGCGCAGGCAATTGCATTGATCCTGTCAGGCGGCGTACCGATTTATGATGTGCCCGCATCCTACGTACAGGCCGTAGGGTATGACACATTTTTAGGTCTTCCCATGCTGGTCTGGATTGCGGTGGCGTTGACGGTAATGATTGCCGTACTGCTGAAATATACTTTGTTCGGCCGCTATGTATATGCGATTGGGTCAAATGTGTCGGCAGCATCAAAATCAGGCATTAATGTTCGATTTGTTACTGTTCTGGTGTATATGGTTAGCGGTTTTTGTGCCGGAACCGGAGCAATTGTTCTGACCGCCTGGACCAGTTCAGCGCAACCGATTGCCGCCGCTAACTTAACGTTACAATCTCTGGCTGCCGTTGTGCTGGGTGGTGTGGCTCTTGCCGGTGGTGCAGGTAATATCCGGCAAGTTATCACAGGCGTCGTTGTTCTGACCTTATTGTCAAATGTAATGAACATGATCGGAGTGTCGGCATATTACCAGACGCTTGCCGTCGGTATCGTTATCATCCTGGCCGTAGTGCTTGACCGTTTACGTCGCCGCAGTTCAGAAAATTAATTATCTGCCAACAGATAAAAGTTTAAATTTAGAAAAATATGTGCAACTGGAAACTCATGGTTAATTACCATGTAGCTGCCCTCTGCCTGTGATTGCGTAGTTAAATAAACCCTTAATGTGAAGGATTATATTGTGAATGATAAAATTGAATATCTTAACCCCGAGAACACCAGCCCTGCACAGGGTCTGTATTCAAACCTGACCAAAGTTCGTGCTGGTGATCTTTATTTTATTTCCGGGCAATTATCTGTTGGCCTGGATGGTGACGTGGTCGGGAAAGGCGATTTTGACGCACAATTTGACCAGGTATTTAAAAACCTGAGTGATGTGCTTGAGGCGGTGGGATGCGATTTCAATGATATTGTGAAATTTAATACCTATCTGGTTGCTTCTCAGCACATTGAGAAATTTATGTTAAAGAGGAAAAATCTCTTTCCTGAATTATTCACCACTTCAGATTATGCCCCCAATACGCTCCTGGTAGTGGATCGTCTGGTTAAAGAAGATTTCCTTATTGAAGTGGAAGCTGTTGCACGCGCTCGTGATTAAAAGAACCATCTTTTCATTATAAGGTGATTTATGAAACTGGTAACCTACACCCTCTCGGGTGAAAAAAAGATTGGCATCATTAATAAAATCGGAAAGATTGTTGATGTATCAGGGATTGTAAAAACTAATGATATGAATGTACTCATTGAGCGATTTTCTGAATTAAAGACGGAACTTGAGTTATGCAGTGAAAGAACGCATTCTACAGATGTTGATCTGAGCGATGTAAAGTTACTGGCACCGATTCCCGAAACCCGTCGTAATATATTCTGCGTAGGTAAAAACTATTACGCCCACGCAGAGGAATTTGGCAATAGCGGATATGATTCAAGTGCGGCTGCCGGAAACGTGCCATCACACCCCATTATTTTCAGTAAACCTTCCACTTCGATCAGTGGTCCCGGAGATACGATTGATGGTTCTCTGGACCCTTATAACACCATTGATTATGAAGCGGAGCTGGCAGTAGTGCTGGGTAAAAAAGGACGCGTGAAGGAAGCTGATGATCCTATGACATACGTTTTCGGTTACACGCTGGTAAATGATTTGACCTCGCGTCACCTGCAAAAACAACACAGCCAGTGGATTCTCGGAAAAGGAATCGATGGCTTTTGTCCTATGGGACCGGTTCTGGTTACAGCAGATGAGTTTGGCCAGCCTTCAGAGCAGAAAATATTCTGCATGGTCAATGGTGAAAAGCGGCAGGAAGCGGCTATTTCCGATTTAATATTCGACATTCCCGTGCTTATTAAAACCATCGGGGAAAATATCACCTTATTACCCGGTGATATAATCGCAACAGGTACGCCTGCTGGAGTAGGATTAGGTTTTAAGCCACCTAAATATTTAACCAAAGGCGATGAGGTCACCGTTGCAATGGCTGAGATTGGTGAACTGACAACCACTATTGGCTAATGAGTTCTGTAATTATAATTTGGTTTTAACTTTCTGGTGTTAAATTTTTATTTTAAAGATAAGCCTTTTTCGCGCAGTGAGAAAAAGGCAGTTTTTCTACGTTCTTTCCGATAGCGGAAAACAAGATAAATATTGAGGTGTGAAAATGGCTAAAATTGTTAGTGCTATCAGTATGTCTCATGTTCCCGGAGCGCTGGGTTGGGCAGATGCGCCTTCAGCAGAACAACGTCAAAGACTGGCTGATATTCATGCAAGATTAAAAAAATGTATAGATGATACCAGACCTAACCTTATCATTGCATTTCTGGATGATCATTTTGAAAACAACTTTCGTAATTTAATGCCGACGCTCGCCGTACCGATCAGTGATGCCAATATTGGCCCCGCTGAGTACATGATGGAAGCACTGAAATTCGACAGACAGCACAGTATCGCCAGCAATTCCGATGTTGCCAGGACTCTGCTGGAAAAACTCATCCATGGCGGATTTGAAGCTACGCGCATGGGCGCAATTGAATATGGCAATAACCTCATGATGCCTCTTCATTTCATCAATCCTGACTTTAATATTCCAGTGGTACCGGTTTACATTAACGTTTTTTCTCCGCCACTGATGCCCTACTCACGTGCCTATGATTTAGGTTTAAAAGTTCGTGAAATTGTCGACGCTCTGCCTGATGAATACCATGTTCATTTCCTTGCAACCGGTGGTTTGTCACACTGGCCGCCGGTCTGGACTGAAGGCGCGCCGGAAGATGATGAACTGCTACAGCGTATGAAAATCTACCAGACAATTGGTAAAGAGGCGCTCATCAATGATCCTTCGCTTTATACAGACTTTGCGCAGTACGAAATTGACATGATGAGTAAGATGGAATGGCCGCTCGGTAAAAGTCATCCTCTGGTCAATGAAGAGTGGGATCGTGAAATACTGGCGCGTTTTGAGGCTGGTGACGTAGAATATATGCGCGCGCTGACCTATGAAGAAGTAGAAGAGCTGGGCGGGCACGGCGGCCATGAAGCGCTTAACTGGGTCGCCCTGATGGGTGCGATGAAAGGAGCGCGGCCCGATTACGTTGCCTATGAGTCCGTACCGGAATGGATCACAGGGATGAGCTACCTGACGTATCCTGGACAAAGTTAATCCAAAGGCCGCAATAGCGGCCTTTTACACTTATGAGGGTAAAAAACCTGCTAAAAATCTGGTTCTCTTTCGTGAACTGGCGTTCTCGAAGAGTTATTCACAGTATGGAATCCGCCCCCCATCTTGAGTCAGCTATGGACCTGATCAAAGAAAATCGCAAACCGATCGGTCATTTTAATTCCGAAAATTGACATTACGAATTTAACTCGCCCGTCGCCATGCGCAAACGCGTGCCCCCATGTCAGCCATACTTCTGCAGGGTGATCACACTGGCATGCCCCATCGTATCTCGTATTCTTTTCAGCTCTTTGTCGTTATGCAGACTCATCGAAGCAAATGTGAGGCGGCATTCTTCAATACCGCCTGCGAGCCGACGCTGGTTAAGAAATTGATAAACTGCCTGCGGCATCATGCATTGGAAAGGGGCGTTGTCACGGGTACGTACTATCGCCATTTTTGAGTATGTTTTCCTGTACAAAGCCGCCATGCCATCATCTCTTATTGCCACTGTCTTCCTGTTTCATGCGTGCCCGAATATTGCCATCAATAGTGGCGGTATCTTGCATCGGTTGATAAATCGCGCCGCTGTTGGGCGCCACCGCCACAGCTTTATTAATCTCATGTCCGGCAATCTTTGCTGACATCCGGTCGGTCAAACCGGGAAACAGATTATGTGAGGTTGTGGCCGCCCGGGCTTTCCAGCCTACCGGGATTTCTTCCTGCGGGTTGAGACAGGCATCGACTATCGCATCAATGACTTTCGCCGGATCATCCATAGCCGCCATTCGCGGTGCCTGACCGGTATAGTTAGCCGCATGTGTCCACCAGGGGGTATCTACCGCCCAGGGCATAATGGTGGAAACTTTGATCTTTTCATGCTGCCCGCTCAGGCGTAGCTCTTCATTCAGACTGCGGCCCAGGCTAAGAACAGCCGCTTTGGAGGCGGCATAGGAAGAGTGAAAAGCCAGCGGAACTTTGCTGTCGACCGAGCCGACGTTAATCAGGGTGCCAGAACCCTGGGCAACGAACCGGCATAGTGCTTCATGTGCCCCATAGATCAACCCTTTGAGATTGACGTCGATAAGTCGTGCATGATCTTCTGGTGGAATATCCCAGAAATAACCGAGTGCGCCCACACCGACATTGTTGATCCAGATATCGATACGACCAAAATGCTGCTGTGCGCTGTTGGCCAGATGCGTGACTTCTGCAATATGACTGACATCGGTTGCGACGGCCAGCGCCTTGCCCCCCGCGGCATTGATCTCTGCGGCCAGCGCGTCCAGCGCCGCTTCACGTCGCGCCGCCAGAACCACCTGCGCGCCCTGCTTCGCCAGCGCCAGGGCAGCTCCCCGACCAAAACCACTTGAGGCACCGGCAATCACAATAGTGCTGTTCGCGACGCTTTTTTTTCTACTTGTCATAAGGTACTCCTGCTGTCCGGAAAGGCTGCCTGTTACCGTTAACGTTTGTTTATCGGATTAACTATAAGCCCCGGAAGAAAAATCGGCAGGCCGGAGATGGCGCGGATACTTTTTTAGTAACGCCTACCGGATAAAAAAACGCCGCAAGCAGTTTCCCGCTTACGGCGACAGTGTCAGTGATGAGATGTGCGGCGATCAGGCGGCTTTAACGGCCCTGATCTTTTTACCGTTGCCACCCGCCTCAGCGTTTGTCTGATCCGCTGCGGGCCGGGCACTGGCATCCGGCATTTTGCTGGTGCGCAGGATGTGCTGAACGGCCTCTTTCTGCCCGGCAAGATGAAGGCCCAGGTTTTCTGCCTGCGTTTCATCCATCTGCAACCCGCTTTGTAACAGCCAGTCGGTGAACGCTTCTGCCATGTCGAGCATTTTGTCGTAGGCGTCAGCCTCTTTCTTGCTGGCAAATGTCATTTTCTCTTCACCTTTTCTTACGACAACAAATTTTGTTTCAACAGCCATAATGCACCTCCGATACTGTAATTATATACAGTATATCAGATTGGGGTGATGATTGCAGCCTGATCCTGTTTTTTTCTGCAGCAACGTTATGCACCGCAGCGCTCTGGCGGGGGCGCTGCGGGAACGGGGGAAAGGCGTATCAGGCTGACCTGCGAAAGGGGCTGTCAGTGCCAGCCCAGGGCCTGCGCAATGGCGCGCCGGTAAGGGGTATCAATCTGAGCGGGCACCTGACGAATATAACCTTGCGCATGCTCGCGCGTTTCTCCGCTCAGCCCTTGCAGGTAGGTCAGGGTCTCTTCCATCGTAGGGATACGTCCTTCAGTATGTGCAATGCGGGGCGGTAGCGCGGTCCAGATGATCGCATCGATCGCTTTATCCTGTGCCCAGGCAGAGAGAGAGCCAGCTGGCGCATCGGTAACGGGCAATATACCGATACCATCCTGGCGACTGTCGGGGATTTGCTCCCGCTGCCTTAGCGCCTCACAGGCCTCTTTTAGCCCGGAGACCGAGAGTCGGGCCCAGTAAACCGGCACCTCGGGGGCATTCAGGCAGACCGCCGTTGAAAGCTCCCCGCCATCGCCAATACGAGAAAATTCAATGCGTACCTGCGGGCCATCCGCGCACCACTCACCCGCGATCGGCAATATACCAGGCTGCCAGATCAGCGAGCCCCATCCCAGACAAACAATATTCATGGCGCGTTATCCTGTGCTTACGTCTCATTCCGGCAGCATGCTGCATCTTTTGCATTACGCCGAAGTATAGCCAGTGATTACGCGGTGCGCTTAAAGGCTGGAGCGGAAAATACAGCGACTCAGGGATGATCGTCATCGAACTGCGGCTCCGGCAGATCCGGCGGAGCGTCATCCATGGGCGCGATCCAGTTTTGCCAGAGCGTATGGATACGCGCCCGGGTCAGCGTGATTTTGCAGCCAAGCGCCATTGCCCCGCGGATTGTGCCTTCACTCCACGCCTGATAAACCGCATCACATTCGCGGTCGCGATAGTGTAGCCACGCGGTTTGTGCCTGCTCAATCAGCGTAACCTGTGGGCTGTTCGCCTCGTCTCCCTGGCTGGCGCGGGTTATCGCCTGAGCGTAATAGCGCTGCATCATCGCTTCCAGATTGTTAAGCCGGGTGGCCATACACTGGTTAATCTCTGTGGTTGTGGTGGCGTTGCTGCAGTCGACAGCATCTTCTGCCTGGCTGAACAGCGGTGCACTGCAGAGTAACAGCGATAAAAGCAGGCGGTAATACATAATATTCTCTCTGAAAAAGTTATCCGGCGGTCTGATATCAGGCTATCAGCTCTTCAAGAAAATCGGCCAGCGCTTTGCGCGGGTTGTCCTCTTCCGACACGATCATTTCTATGCCCCACTGTCCCAGTACCTCTTGTGCGACCGGGTTATTGCGGTTGGTAAAAAGATAGGATTTCGGCCTGGCTGAAGCCAGCCCGGTGCGTCCCCACATTTTGGTCAGCCGGTAAAAAAGCAGACGGATATTGAAATCGCTGATGCTGTATCCTACAAACAGCACGGAGTTCCCCATCACATCGTGGGTCAGCTTGATGTCCAGCGGCGAATCGAAATAGAGACGTTCAAAGTAGCTGCTTTCATCCAGCACAATGGAGGTATCGTCATCAAAATCGCCGTGTAGCTTGATGATGTGACGTTTATCTTCGGTTAAGGCCACCAGATCAGCCGCATTGGCCACTTTATAATAGGGAACTTTGTGCGCCTCATGCGCCATCTCCAGCCAGCGATCGTAGTTGGTGGTATAGATGCGCGTAAAATTCCCCTGGGTGATCATGGTGTGAATTTCCGAGGTACGTACATCAATATCAGGACGATGCCATTCACGATCCATCCAGCTGCGCAACGGTCCGAGCGACCCTTTTTTATGCTTGTAATATTCCGCCAGCGACAGGTGTGTACCGTAGGAGTTGAAAATCCGGGGATCGTAGCCCAGCTCATTCGCCAGATGCGCAATCAGCTCGTGCCATTCGGGTAACCCCAGATTACGGGAAATGCCTGCGCCGGCAAACAGGATCAGCTTACCGGAATCGTAAGCGCGTTTCAGTTCAGGTTTCATGCCAGGCCTCGGGAGTTTTTCAAAAAGGCGGCGAAGCGATCCAGCGCCAGGCGCCGCATTGAAATTTCATTCTTCAGGGGCCCCATCTCGGCGAAAGTTTGTGTATGTCCTTCAGGGATAAAGACGCAATCCCATTGAAAATCACGCGAACCGGCGGGGTGCTCGGCAATGGTGCCGCGCACCTGACCTTCAAACTGGTACATTTTACGGCCATCGCAATAGCCAAGAACGGTTTTCGCTGTGGCACACTGGCTGTCGAGGCCCTGCACCAGGGCGGTAAAACGATCGGCATCCAGTCGATGCCAGAAAATACGGGTCAGCCCGGCAGGCAGACCGTTAAGCCCATCCAGGTACAGACCCGTGTGCTCGACAAACAGAGGGCGACCGATAAGTGCAAAGGCTTTGGTCAGCTTATCACGGACCAGCTCAACCTCATTTTCGGTCTGAATCTCTTCAATACGCCGTGCTATCGGGACGACATCTACCCCTATCGGGTTCAGGATGTTACGTACTTCGCTGAGCTTGAGCTCGTTGGCGGAAAGAAACCGTATTTTCATACTTCATCCAGTAAAAGCGTTGCCGCTATGCTTTTGTTTTATCTGACCAGGAAGGAACTCTCCTCTCACCGATGAGTGTAGACCAGCGGTCATAAAACGCTGGCGGCTAAGCGCCAAAGTCTCTCTTTCATCCTCTTCACAATGGCGCTTTTTGTACACCGCTGCTCTCAGGTTAACAAGCAGGTTATAGCAATATATGGAGGATGTAATGCCGTTTTATTATCGTGTGTTTTCTGGGGGTGCAGACAAGCCGGAATGCTCGCCTGCCAGAGAAAGAGTAAAGTGCGGGATGAAAAAAATTATATCGTGTTATTCGGGGCCAGCGCCTGGCCCGTGAAAATAATGTTAATTTTTCTCTTCCGGAGAGGTAATATAGTAGGAGACATCTGCTGGTGCTATATGTTTAGCTACACCGCTGGCGATGCCATATTTTAACGCCTCGGGATAGCGAATATAGGTGCGGTTATCCTCACTAAACAGAACTTTCTCCATATCGATATCTGAGTTTTTCAGACAGTGTTTGTAGACTTCTCTGAATATGTCATTAGCTTTATCCACTTCTTTGTTAAGTAAGGTGATTTGGTTTTTTTGCAAATAATTATTTTGTATATTCGGCGTGGCGGCGGGATGAAGCAGAAAAGTGGCGCCGGGAAAGGTTTCTCTGTTTTTTGCTGCGCAATAAATGAGTGTGGCGGCTGAGCCAGTCATCGCTGCGTTGATGGTTCTGATCGGGATTCTGGAGCCTTTGATCGCCTCTCCTCCCATGTAGCCCGCTTCCATTTCACCGCCATAACTGTTGATATAGAGCTGGATTTCTTTTACAGCCGCGAAACTAACATTAATATCATCAATGGCAGACATCAGTTCAGTAATTTTCTGAGCGGTCACTTCCCCCGTAAAAACGACTTTCGCTGATTTTACATTTTCATTCGGTTGATTTTTATTTATGATGATAGATGTGCTGGCCTGAGAAAGGGGCGCAACGGCCAGGAGCAGGAAAAAAAAGTTTCTTTTTAGCATCTCGAGTCTCTCCTTTTACAGCAAGGTCTGATGCTGTGTAGATATCAGAGTTATTATTACCAGAATGTATGAAACCATTCGGTTACAAACCTGCTGCGATGCGCATGTATTACCTGTAAGGTTTGATCCGGTGTTGGTATTTTGCCAGCGCTTAAATTAACCTACCAGCGTAAAGCGAATAGCCTGGCTCGGCGTTCGTGGATTTAAGCGATTTCTGTTAAATAAGAAGAAATAAAAGCAGAACAGCTATTATAGTTACAACACACTTAAAATCAATAAAACAACATCTTTTGCAACAAAGTGCCTGCAATTTTGCTACCCAGGATAAAAGAGAGCATTGAATTTAATCGCTACAGAACAAAATAGCGCTTTCAGGCAGAACCAGACGCTCGCCTTCATATCGATGGGGCAGCCGATGATAGTCTGGTTGATCAACGATATGCTGTAGGGCATCGGAATAGCGTTGTAGCGCCAGGCGCATCTGCGGTAAATAGTCATGGGTGTCATAGACCCGATCGATCCCTGCCAGCGCATGATTCATGATTTTACGTGCAACATCATTGGGCACATCAAGCGCGGCCAGTTTCGAGCGCGCGGTACGTCGTAAATCACGGGTGGTAAAAGGCTCAATACCTAAACCGCGTTCTGCGCGCACCATGCGTCGTAAGGCCTGAGTAATGGCGCCTTTTGACAGCGGATGTTGAGGATCCTGCGGTGACGGTACCAGCCAGGGCGATGCGGGTGAGGCATGTTTCATCAGCTGATCGATGCAGATTTGCATCAGGGGTGAAACCGGCAACGTGTGTTCACGCTGTGACTTATTACGTGTCCCCTGTTTCCATAATCCCAGACGCAAATCGAATTCCGCTTGCGCTGCCTGCACCACTTCATCGGGCCGGCGTGCGCTGACCAGACAAAGGCGCAATGCCCAGCGACACTGCTCGCTGATGTTCCACTCATCCAGACCATGCCAGAAAACCCATATTTCCGCATCGGTTAACTGGCGCGTACGCGGCGGCGTTGCCCGGCCGCCCACATCGCGTTTTTTCATGGAGGCTACCGGCGAATGGTCAATATACCCCTGCATTTCTGCCCAGGAAAAAAACTGTTTGGTCAGGGCAAAAACCCGCTTAGCCTCATCAATTTTACCATCTGCAATCAGGACATTATAAAGGCGGTTCAGGCGTAAGCGACTTATTTCATGGAGGGGAATAGCGCCGATCGCCGGCAATACATGCTTAAGCAGGGAAGAAACAGCGATTTCCGGTCGACGACGCGTGACCAGTAGCGACAGCTTTATCCAGACTTTCATCACCTGCTCGACAGTGCCCTGCTCGCCGAAGTTATCGAGTTCCACCAGAGGCGTCTGGCGCACATTTTCCAGCCAGTACATAACATGTCGGCCGACATGAGGTGACGTTGTCACTTTATGCTGACTTTCTGTCAGCGTTGCGTCAACACTTTTAAACATTCCGCGTCCATTAGCTCGGTACAGGTTGCGCCCGGTACCCGGTAAAAACAGGCAGTCAACGACCTATTCTAGCGGCTTATCGTATGTGACTCCAGACCTATTAAGTCTGGAGTCATACAGGCGTTGCTGTTTAAAAGTTATCACTGCTGGCAAAGCAATCTCACAGTACTCCCGGAAATAATGCATTGAATAAAAAAACCGCAAAGATGAAAAATCAAAAGAGAGCTAATTACTGATATACAATGATAATTATTATCATTATCATGCGCATTTGCTTTCAAATGTTAATGCAACAGGGAGACTTTATAAGTGAATGTAACCTTCCGTGACAAAAAACCTTCAGCTGCCGTTTTGCTGGCCGGGCTGATAACCACCACCGCTGTCACCGCGGCTGAAGAACAGTCCGATAAGCTGGCTGAAGGCGAATCGATGATCGTGACTGCGGAACAAGAGCTGAAACAGCAGCCCGGGGTTTCCACTATTACCGCGGAAGATATTCGAAAAACGCCCCCGGTAAACGATCTCTCCGATATCATTCGTAAAATGCCCGGGGTTAACCTGACGGGCAACAGCGCCAGCGGCAGTCGCGGTAACAACCGTCAGATCGATATTCGTGGCATGGGCCCGGAAAATACCTTGATCCTGGTCGATGGCGTTCCTGTCACTTCACGTAACTCAGTACGTTACAGCTGGCGTGGTGAGCGTGATACCCGGGGTGATACTAACTGGGTACCGCCTGAGATGGTCGAACGCATTGAAGTTATTCGTGGCCCGGCCGCTGCACGCTACGGTTCTGGCGCGGCAGGTGGGGTGGTCAACATTATTACCAAACGTCCTACCAATGACTGGCATGGTTCGCTTTCTCTTTATACCAACCAACCAGAAAATGAGAAGGAAGGCGCAACCAAACGTACCAACTTCAGCCTGAGCGGCCCACTGGCGGGCGACGTGCTGACCATGCGCCTGTATGGCAACCTGAACAAAACCGATGCCGATGATTTCGACATCAATACCCGGGAAAATGGCTCTTACGCTGCCGGTCGCGAAGGGGTGCGTAATAAAGATATCAATGCCATCGTTTCATGGAAAATGACGCCGCTGCAGATGCTGGATTTTAGCTACGGTTACAGCCGTCAGGGCAATATTTATGCAGGAGATACGCAATACAGTAATGGTAACAAGAGTAAAAACGGACTGGTGGAATCCCTTTATGGCGAGGAAACCAACCGCCTCTATCGCCAGAGCTACGGCATTACCCATAACGGTATCTGGGACTGGGGTCAGTCCAGACTGGGCTTTAACTACGAGAAAACCGATAACACCCGTTTGAAAGAAGGCACAACCGGCAGTGTTGAAGGGATGATTAACAGCACCACCTATTCAACCAGCCGCCTGGAAAGCTATCGGGCCAACGGCGAAGTGAGCTTCCCGGTTGAACTGCTGGTGGAGCAAACCGTTACCCTGGGAGCGGAATGGAACCGTGATGAACTGAACGATCCCGCCTCAATGCTTGCTACCAACGCGTCTAACGTGGTGATTGGCGATGTGGCTGGCGATCCTGCAGCACGCAGCAGTAAAAACAGCGCGGAGCTTAGCTCGCTCTGGTTTGAAGACAATATCGCCGCGACCGACACAACTGAAATCATCCCCGGCCTGCGCTTTGACTATCACGATAATTTTGGTGCCAACTGGAGTCCGAGCCTGAATATCTCTCAGGGGCTGGGTGAATACTTCACGCTGAAAGCTGGTATCGCCCGCGCCTTCAAAGCGCCGAACCTGTATCAGTCGAGTGAGGGCTATCTGCTCTCTACTCGTGGTAACGGCTGCCCGAAAGATGTGGTGTCCGGTAGCTGCTACCTGGTGGGTAACGACGATCTGCAAGCAGAAGTCAGCATTAACAAAGAAGTCGGCCTGGAGTTCAGTGACAACGGTTACGTTGCTGGCATTACCTGGTTCCGTAACGATTACCAGAATAAAATTGTGTCAGGTACCGAGGTCATTGGTTACGCTTCAAACGGTAATAATATCCTGCGCTGGGAAAATGGCGGCAAAGCGGTTGTTGAAGGTCTGGAAGGTAATATGACTATCCCGCTGATACGGGATACGCTGGAATGGCGTACCAATGCCACCTGGATGCTGACCTCAGAAAGCAAAAAAACCGGCAACCCGCTTTCTGTGATCCCGGAATATACCATCAACACCATGCTGGACTGGCAGGTAACAGATAAACTCTCTACTGCCGTCAACTGGACGATGTATGGCCGCCAGAAACCGCGCAGCACAGCGGAAATTCGTACAGAAGTGGGCTCGCTGTCAAATAAAGAGATCGGTGCCTATTCCGTGGTGGGTCTGAATCTGAATTATGATCTGACCAAAGAATTACGCGCTAACGTGGGCGTCAGCAATCTGTTCGATAAACGTCTCTATCGTGAAAACGAAGGGGCCTCTACCTACAATGAACCGGGCCGCGCTTATTATGCGGGGCTGACAATGGCATTCTGATATTGCTGCTTTTCTGTGACAAAGGCTTCCGTTACGCGGAGGCCTTTTTTTATTTCTGCCTGACATTGAGAGGATAAAGTGCAAGCGGCAGATTTGGCCGCTGCCATTCTAAGATTGTGGGTTACGACAATGCCGGTTTCACGTTCTGACTGAGATTTTGTTCACGGACAAAGTCAATAAACGCCTGCAGCGGTGCCGGGATTAACCGACGATCGTTGTAATAAAGGCGCGGGCCAGAAAAACTCAGCCACCAGGGTTGCAGTATCGGCTCCAGTTTTCCGTTCTCTAATGCCGGGCGCAGCCACTCTTCAAACAGGTAAATCACCCCAGCCCCGGCAATCGCCGCATCAACGGCCAGATCCATCGCGCCGCCCACGCTGACTATCAGCGGGCCCCTGACCTGCAGAGAAACCTGCTCATCACCGCGCGCAAATTCCCATTCTGGTATAACCCCGCTGGCGTAGCGACCACGGATACACTGATGTTGTATCAGCTCGCGGGGATGGGCAGGACGGCCATACTGTGCCAGATAAGCGGGTGCCGCCGCTGCCGCGTATCGTTGCAGCCGCGGGCCTATCGGCAGGGTGACCATATCCTGTTCGAGCCGTTCGTCGTAGCGAATGCCCGCATCGCAGCTGTCACGAAACACATCCTGTACATTACTTTCCGCCACAATTTCCAGCTGGATTTCCGGATAACGTTGCAAAAACGCCGGTACGATACCAGGCAGTACCAGACGGGTCGCACTGACCGGCACATTCAGCCGTAACGTGCCGCCCGGCCGCTGGCGATAGTGATTAAGGGCATCCAGCGCCGCATCCACTTCATTCATCGCAGGCAACAGTCGTTCCATCAGCGCCCTGCCCGCTTCCGTCAGGATCACCGTGCGCGTGGTGCGGTTAAAAAGCCGTACGCCCAGTTGCTGTTCAGCCCGTCGAACCGCATCGCTCAGGCGGGAAGGATTATTGCCTGTTACACGCGCCGCCTCGCGGAAGCCGCCCGCTTTTGCAACCGCTACCACAGCATGAAGCAAACTAATATCCATTGTTCGCTAACCCGTACAGTGTGTCCTCATTTCCCCGGATAGTCGCACAGTAGTGGTGATATTACAATCCATCCACACCAACAGAGAGGAGTACGCAAATGTTAACATCTACGACTTACACACTCGGCAGTCGACAGGTCCATCGTCTGGGTTATGGCGCCATGCAGCTTGCCGGGCCCGGTGTCTTTGGCCCGCCTGCTGATGAGGCGCGTGCCCTTCAGGTATTACGGGATGCCATCGAGGCAGGCGTACGTCATATCGATACCAGCGACTTTTACGGGCCCCATGTTACCAATCAGCTTATTCGTAAAGCGCTCCATCCCTACCCGGATGATTTATGTATCGTGACCAAAGTCGGTGCCTTGCGTGATGATAAAGGTGGATGGCTGTCCGCCATGAGCGCTGCTGAACTGACACGCGCTGTAGAGGATAACCTGCGTAATCTGGGGCTGGAGGTGCTGGAGGTGGTGAATTTGCGCAGCATGTTTAACGTCGGCCAGCCTGAGGAGGGATCGCTTGAAGCGCCCCTGGAAGCGCTGATTAAACTGAAAGAGCGGGGGCTGATAAAACATATAGGCCTGAGCAACATCACAGCTCGTCAGGTAAGCGACGCCCAAACCATGACGGAGATCGCCTGCGTGCAGAATCTCTATAATCTGGCGAACCGTCAGGACGATGCGCTGATTGATCAACTGGCCTCACAGGGCATCGCTTTTGTGCCTTTTTTCCCGCTGGGCGGCTTTAGCACCTTACAGTCGGATCAGCTCAGCAAGGTTGCCACGTCACTGGAGGCTACACCGATGCAGGTTGCGCTCGCCTGGTTGCTGCAACGTTCGCCCAATATCCTGTTGATTCCCGGCACTTCATCGCCACAGCATCTGCAGGAGAATTTAGCCAGCGGGCAACTGCAGTTATCAGCGGAGATTGTGGAAACACTTAACAGCATTGGCCAGCCTTTATCGGTATTATAAACCCCTGTCGTTATCCTTCCCGGTATTTTCACACGCCAGTGCCGGCAGCCCTCTTACCGGCCCTGCGTGTGCGCCCTCCACGCAGCATACAGTTGACAAGTCCGCCACCGATTGGCCCCATCTTCAGCAGTTTTTGCCAGAAACCCTCCCGCTATCACGCATCTATGACTTACCTGCGCAGCCGGAAAAATTTTTGCCACACTGATACATAGCTTTGTGGTTAGACGATGAATTCTCTGAGTGGATCCGCAGCCTTTGTTGTTCTGCATGAGGTGATGGCATTCGCCTGTGTCTGAAGACGTGGGTCATAAATATCGCGGTCAGGCTTTCTGGTTTCAGCCCGACTATTTATCCGGAGTTGATAATAATGAACAACCACCACGAACAGCGCGTACGTATTCCGGTTATGTTGACTTCGCTGAGCCTGTTACTGGCCCCCCTTCCGGCATTATCCTGGGGTAACCTTACCGTTTTTGGCGACAGTCTGAGTGATGGCGGGAATGTCGGCCGTTATACCTGGGACAGCGATACCTATCCACTTTATGACGAGATACTGGCCCGGCGTCTGGGTCAGGACCTGCTGCCTTCATCACAGGGAGGCAGTAACTATGCTGAGGGCGGCGCTGTCGCCGTGCCGGTGCCGGGCCAGGAAAATACCCGGGATCAGCTGGACAACTATCTGTCCGGCACTGGCGGGCGCGCCAGTGGGGATGATCTCTATATTCACTGGGTCGGCGGCAACGATCTGGCTGCGGCGACGGCGCTGGCGGTTGTCAGCCCACAGGATGCCAATGCTGCGGTAGAAAACAGTGCGGCAACAGCGGCTGCGCAGGTGAAACGCCTGGTGGATGCTGGCGCAGGCACGATCATTGTGCCCACCGTACCCAATGTAGGCGCGACGCCGGCGTTAATCGAAGTGGTGTTGCAGCTGCTGGGACCCGCAGCTGAATCGGCACAGGCGGCAGCCTTTCAGTCACTTAACAACGCAACCACTCCCGATAACGCCTCGCGTCAGCAGGCGATCGAAACGGCGCTGACCCGGGCGGCCGCGCAGGTTTCTTCTGTTCCTGCGGTGCGCGATGCGCTGGCGCAGCAGCTGATTGAAGCCTGGCAGGCGTTGAGTGAACAGGCGGCGGTTCTGAGCGAGCGTTATAACCAGCAGGAAGAGAATGGCCTGGTCGCCACACCGGGGAATATTGTTCGGGCCGATATCAACCGCCTGTTCAGTGAGGTGATTGCCGCCCCCGGACGTTACGGTATCAGCAATACGGCGGGCACCGCCTGCCCGCCCGGCATTTCTGCAGCAAACTGCCTTTCCACCACGCCCGGCTTTTCCGGCACGCAGAATTATCTGTTTGCTGATGGTCTGCACCCCAGCCCGGCAGTGCATGCCCTGATTGCCGATTATATTCAGTCAATCCTGGATGCGCCTGCCCAGGTAGCCGCACTCTCACAGGCACCGCTGGCGATGATTCGTGATGTGCATAATACGCTGGATGGCCATTTACAGCAGCAACGCCACCAGCCCGGCAACGCCGGTCAGTTTGTCTTATTTGGCGGTTATGCCAGCCAGCATACGGACAATAGCGGCGGTAGCTATCAGGATGGCGATGCCACCACCCATAATCTGACCCTGGGTGTGGGCTATCAGCTGACAGATAACTGGCAGCTGGGCGCACTGCTTTCCTCAGCCAACGATCGCCGACAGCCGTCTTCACATTATGATTATCGCTTACGGGGTCAGCTGGCGGCGCTGTGGAGCCAGGTAACACTGTTTGATCAGGGATGGTTCAACGCCGAAGTGCATTATGCCGATCTGGATGTGGATGATATCGAACGCCGGGTGATGCTGGGTCCCGCGAGTCGCATCGAACAGGGCAACACCGACGGCAAATTGCTCGGCATGCGTGCGCAGGCAGGCTGGGATTTGCCGTTGGGCTCGTACCTGACAACAGGACCTATGGTCAGTTATGCGCTCGATTATGGCCGCATCGCGGGTTATCGCGAACAGGGCAACAGCAGCAGTGCGATGCGCTTTAGCGATCAAACCACCCATTCGCAGATCGGCGCGGTAGGCTGGCGTATCGACAGCCAGCAACTGCCGGTTAATCCCTGGGCACAGGTAAGTTATAACCATCAGTTTGGCGATACTGATACAGCGGTAACTGCAGGACTGAAAACGACCCGCACCGCATTCAGCCGTACGGTACGCGCTGGCGACAATGACTGGCTGGATATCGCTGTGGGTGCCAACGTGCCGCTGGGTCAGCAGATCAGCGCTTTTGCTGCCGCCTCAACCGTCGCGGACGCCAGTGATTATCATGAAGTGACATGGAGCCTGGGGGTTAATGCCCGATTCTGATTAAAAGACTCCCCTGTCTGGTAGGGGCCGGGAAGCCGTAAAGACGCGGGCTTTCCCGATGGTAAGCTGCGTTGTTCAGCACTATGTTAGTTTCGGGCATCTGAACTTTCACACTGTGGGTTAAAAGATATTTTTATAAGTATGATGTAACTAACAGCTTCATTTAACCTGTCCCGCTAATGCAGAGAGCTGCGGCAAGGTTCGGATCCGGATTAAAAAAGCGCGTGCCTGGGCACGCTTCCGTTAGCGCCGTTCACCTGACAGGGCATATTCATACAGCCGGTCTCTGGCAAGGTTTTTCATCTTAACCTCACACATGATATCGAACTCCTCAAAGGAGAGCGCCCAGTCATTTAATGTGCGGTTAAAATAGAAGTCCGAGTGTGCCCTTAATTTCATTTTTGGCACCCCCAATACGTTCTGATCGGGAAAACCCTCCGCAGGGATTAACCCCTCCTGCGAGACAGAATAGTGTAAAACCGGCCTGACTCCCCGCCATGAGGCTATGATGCGGGCGATACGTGGATCCTCGGGACGAATAAATTGATTCTCTTTTACCCAGTGATGATGAATATCCAGCACCACCGGGCACAAATCCTGCGCCTGTAAAACCTCATCCAGCGAACAGGAGATCTCATCATTTTCGACCGTTAACATCCGCCTTGCTTCCGGACTGAGTTTAGCGAAAGCCGCTTTAAAGCCTGCAAAGCCCCCTTTTCCATTCATATGAATATTAATTTTAAAATCCTGGAATCGCTGACCATATCCCATCAGTACGGCACACAACGCATGATATTCGACATCCTCAATGGCCCTTTCAACCACCAGCGGATTATCAGAGGCCAGAACCGAATACTGGCCGGGATGGAAAGAGAGCCGGATGTTATTTTCCCGGGCAAACTGACCACACTGCGCCAGCAACGGATAAAGGTCAGGCAAGAACGCCCGGTACAGGAGCGTCGCTTCAGGAACGGTATAGAGCGGTAAAAGATCGCTGCCGATCCTCATCATTCTTAATGCATCTGGCTGCTGAGCCAGTGCTTTAAGGTTGAGCAACAGTTGCGTCAGATTGTTTTGCGAGATCTCATACAATAAAGCCGTTCTTGCTTCACCCTCCAGGCTCAGAAACCGCTTGCGTGTCGTTGCCCGGAATGGAAAGGGCTGCTTCCCTTCAGCATTAAAAAATTTACACGCATAGCCGAATTTCATACTGTCTCCCCGGGTCAGATAGTGCCTGTAAGTCTAACAACGAAATGGACGCCCGACAGAAACAGACAGAAATAAAACGCGTCAGATGCGATGCTCTGCCCGATAGAGGTAATGCGGGTCAGTGTGTCCTCAGCCCCGCATCATCAGGCCGCCGCGTTTGCTATGATGCTGCCAGCTGTCAGCCAGGCGATGCCAAGCATCTGTTTCATGAGCAGTGTATCCTCTTCCGCCGCAGCTTCCCGTTTGCCAAAGGCGTTTATGGTGACACTGACCTGGCCCGACTCATCTGCAACCGCCGCGTATTTACGGTTTATCAGCTCAACCAGATCAACATAGCTGTCAGCATTGCTATTTAACATCTGCACCGGAAAATCGGGACTATGCACGATGCCATAGGCGGTTTCATAATGGGCAATACCAACAGGTGCATCGCGCGGTAAACCGAATAACATATTGATTTGACGTGGAGGAACCCTTGCCATGAATTGCTGTATATTTCCTGGCTGGTGCAGAGAATTTATCATGCTTTTTGTTGAACGCAGAGTCCCCGGGTAATAATTCTGATAGATAAAATCCTTTGTCCCGGCCTGATGTGAGGCCTCATGTTTTAAGACTCTATAGGGGGTGATCAACGGACTTTCCAGATTATAAAAAACGGCGTGGGATGCATCCCCGGGATAAACAAAAGCTAAAGGCGAAGGCGAGTTCGTTGCTGTACGAAAGAAAATCAGATCGCGAAAATGATTTTCACGCCACTGTTTAAGCAGGCTCAGCACCAGCGTATTACGTGTGCTTAAGGTGTGTAACACATCAGCGATCACCGCGTCACTGACATTGCCAACAATATCCTTGATATCTTTTTTTAAACTTTTATACAGTGCGCTCTCTCTGGGCAGTGACAGGCAATGATCGAGAACAGCCTTAGCATTTTGCACTTTTATAAACGCAATGTTGACGCCATTGCGTGCCTTTGACGCCGTGTATCTTTCTGCCTCGGTGAGTCTGTGCAGGTCATCGCCTTCATGAAAATATAAGCGGTACCCTCGACTCAGGGCATGCGCGATAACCTGTTCGCGGCTGGCTTTTCCAGGCACAAAACGCGCCACGGAATGTTGTATTCTGTTCTGGAAACGGTGGTATAATTCCAGATGTTTTCCTGCCTCAAGATAATTTTCAATCTCATGATAAAGTCCAGAGGAATCAACTGTATCCATAGATAAAGCTGGCAGGAAAGGCTTCTCTGTCTCTTCCATAATCGCTTTAAAATTATTTTCTCCCATTTTTTCTTGCAGCCTTTGCAATATTATCCGATTGGTCATCTCACTGGACTTTTTATAATTTTTAGCCATTTCAGCGTAATCACTGTAACCTCCTGACGCCAGAAGCGTCTTTTTACCGGAAAATAACCGGTAGCTTTGCGTGATTAACGGTAAGGGCGTGGCATTAGCGAGACTTTTAATGGCGCTACGCGATAAAAAACCGGCACTTTTGATTACTTTTTTCAGGCTGCGATGAGTGACGCGAGAAAATTGCTCGAATGTCATTTTTTTACCGGGTATAAATTCTTTTATTACTTCCTCCCGGATAAGCTTCCTCAGACTATTTTTGACCACGCCTGAAGCCGCATCCAGAATGATGCCCAAGCCATCCAACAGATCCATGACTAAAAAGACAATATCATCAGAGGATAAAGGAAGTTTATTCCAGGCCTGACGAATCGCTCTGGCAAAAGGAATAAAATTAATAATCTGATCGGTAATGTCTTCATCATCGTTATAGATTACCTTTAAGCTTTCTACGGTCTCCGTAAAATAATTTTTTAATTGTTCTTTTAAAATATCATTGATACTCCCCTTTTGCGTCACTGAAGAACGCTGAAACAAGGCGATATCGATTTGTTCATCACTGACCACGCCAAATTCAGGTCGTTTTTCTTTACCCAGCTGCAGTACATTTATTGCCAGATGTTCCGGATATGGCGTGCTGGTGACATTATATTCTTTAAAACTCTGGAGGCCATAACGAAAGCTCAGCAATGAAAGCACGCTCCCTCTCAGACGTGCCATAATCTTCGCATTATCTTTCACCTTCGGCCGGTAGCTTAATGCGCAGGGCGCAAGATCTTTAATAATAAGATTAATATCTGCAAAAGAGGGTATATCCTTTTTTGCATCGAGCCAGAGGATATTGTTATAAAAGCCACTGGCCCAGGATAACAAAATATGGTTATCTTCAGTAAATAAAATCAGCAGATCGTCATCGCGTCCGGCGGGAGCTGACTGATCACTTTTTTTATTGAGATGTTTATAGGCAAAAATGGCTTTTGGCTTAAGCAGCAGTTTTTCCGCTTCGATAGCTGAAGTATCAATGAACTGGCTTATTATCATTGCAATGTCATTGTCGGCATTATAGTTTTTAAATTGCTGAGCAAACTTTTCAGCAGAGTGTCCCGCTATGCTGGATCTTCTTTTTATATCCGTTATCGAAAAATAGTTTCTTTCTAATTTTTTGTAACCTAAAGCATTTTCTATAAGCGCAACTTTTTCCTGATATCTTATGCTGTAAAGGTCAAATAACCTGACTAATTTTGCGCTGGAAGCATAGGCTAATAACGCTCTAATCCTTCTCAGACGCAAATCATCTTTACCCGAAGCGAATTCACCAAAAGCAACATTGCTCTTCACATCAAGGTATTGAAGCAAGGGGTTTGCTGCAGAATGGAAGAGTGGATGGTAAAATACGTTCCAGTATAAGGAGGAAAGAATTCTCAGATGGCAGGCTTCTGGCTGATCATCGTAAACCAGCGCATTATACATATTTAAATAAACATCATCATTCTTTCTGTCCGGCTCTGTTCTGTTATAAAAGTGTCTGACCGCTGCCACTTTTGCCAGATTTATTGTGGAGACAATCCCCTTACGGTTTTTCGGCAAAAACGGGGAAATATACCTTCCCTTTTTTCTGCTGCAGTGTGCAATGATATCTTTGATATATTTAACTGTATCCAGCCTTTCGCTATATTCGTTGCGCAGACTCAGCAGAATCAGATTTACTCGCCTGAGCGCATTGATCGCTGACGCTGATTGCGCAGCATCTGCACTTTGCGTGAAAACTTTATCTTCCAGTTGCTTTCTGAATTTTTCATAGTCCCCGATAGCCGCCAGCATCACTTTTTCGCCAAAAGAGATTAGCGTATCATCACGGTGAATCTCCTCATTTAAAAAACGCAGCGCCAGTGAAAGGTCGGAGAACATAATCAGTTCTTCTTCCGTCGTGTCTTTATCCTGGATGTGATGCAGCGAATCAGAAAGGTAATCATCGATACCGGGTAAAGAGAGGATGTCAATCAGGCGTTTTGATGTGTCACTGACCTCCTGATTGGTAAAAAGGTAAATGCCATATTCTATCCATCTGAGCGTTTCATCATTATACATCTCAAGGCTTTGCTGTTTTACCCTGTTAAATTCCCCGCTGTTGAGTAATGATTTTTCAGAAACACGCTGAATTTTTTTTATATCGAAACCAGTTAGCCTGGACAGCAGTGAAACAGGAAAATGTTGACGCTGGCGTTTATCAGCAAGCATGGTCGGGAGTACATGATAAGCCAGCGTATCAGTGATCACATGACGAATGTCAGACTGACTCAACTGAGTATATCCGATAGCCGCCTGACCAAAGCGATCCAGAATAAGTCTTTTATCAGCAGGCAATGACTGGTAGCTTTGCTTATTGATGGCGATCATTTCCTGTAGAGAAGTCAGTAAATAGCGCAGCGAATCATCCTGCGTTTTGCTCCCTCTCTCTGGTTGTCCCGAGTCGCCAGGTAACAACTCTGCGATTAATGCGTTATACTTGTTAACTATTTTTCTGGCAGCATTGTCCTGCGCATTCTCGCTCGCTTTAAGAGAAATGCCCGTGGCGGGCTGAGAAGCAAAATCGACACCGTTAAAAATACGGTCAACAATATCCTTATAAACATTGTTCTCGCCGTATTCTTCAAACAGCCCGTAGCTATTTGTCATAAGTTTTTTTACGCTGCTTGTCACAGAAGTGTCGATATGGTCCTCGCCATCATAAATATAGAGGTTACCAAAATATCCCTGTAAACGCTCCAGAATCCAGGTGCAGTGGTTTATATACAGGTTTAGAGATGAGTTTTGATGAGAAATTGATACCGGCAGGCTGAGTAATTTACTGATTCCGTTCAGCACGATTTCATATATTGAATATATGATGTCAGAGATTTCATCACTGTCACCCTGTTTTTTTAGCTGTTGCATAATTGCGCGATAAATCGTTGTATCATTAGCGATAAAGGGAGAAACCATCGCGTTAATAAAATCGTATTTATCGTGCAGAGACATTCCTGGTATATAATATTGATAAAGCGGCTTACTGAAAATGGCAGCATAAGGTGCAGTTTGCTGCTGTTGTATATATGATATTACGTTTTTTAACGTATACCTTAATCGCGTAAACAACAAAATTTCTTCTTCGCTGTAAATGTCATAGTACGCAGTGCTGTCAAATCCGGCGATATCCATTAACAGGGTGTTATATATTATGGCCAATCCCGTAGTTACCAGTCGTAGTGACTTATCGCCAGCATTAACCTGAACGTAATCATGTGCAACCACAGCATCGATAAACTTTCGGATATAACCATGAAAAGCAACATTAATGCTTTTATTATCTACCTCCTGTAAAATATCATCCTGGATAAGGTTGCGGAATTCCTGTTCCGTTTTCAGATAGCGTTTAGCAAAAGTGCCGTTCTTCGATAAATCCTCTGTGCTTAAGGTGCGTATCCGGGCGTAATCAGTAAATTCTTCATTAAGCCATAGTCCGTTAAAGCCATGCGGAAAGTTTAAAAAGGCCATCTTGCGGGTATCACTATTATTGCTGCTCCTGTCCACTAACGCTATGGCACGCTGGTCAACTTTTTCCTCTGGCGGGATTCCCTCTATTCCCGCGTTAACACTGGCGGGATAAAAGGCGTTATAGATTTGCCTCCCAAGCCAGGTGCTACCGGTTATGGCCATAACGCTGGCTACTATGGGAAAGGTTTTACCGTGCAGCCCTCGAGGAAGCGTGGTCGCCACTGAAGCCACAATCAGAGGCAAGGCAACATCGGGCGCTTCGCTCCTTATGGCAGGATTAGCACCCGCTTTTGAGAAATCTTCTTTTCTCTGCGCTCCTTCGGGATAACAGGGGTGTTTTTTGCTGCGTGCGTTCACCTTTTGCGGCTGAATCTGGCGGATAAGCGATGCTGAGGGCGTTACAGATAAAGCCGATCTGTTTTGCAGGCTTAGTCCGGCAGGGTCGGATAAACCGGGATCACGGGGTAGCTGACGCCTGGACGGCACAGAGTATGGGGTGTTAGTAACAGCGATGACATTAATCATAAAACGAAAAAGAAGCCAGCGCTGAAAATTATCGGAATTCAGTCCCGGATGTTCTGCCAGCCACTTTACTCTTTTTTGAAACTCCTCTGCCTGTTTTTTATTATTTAAGCCTGTGTGTAAACGCCAGTCCTGCGCTGAAAAAGAGGTTCTGATTTTTGGCATTGCGATGAATCTCCACCACGCTCTGTGACCTGACAAAAGCAGAAAGCCATCTGCACAGCAGGTATAGCGAATTTTTGCCGGAAGATAAAAAAACCAGCATGGCAAGGGGAGTTTCTAAATTCATCTGAAAAACCATCATTTTTGATGTCATTCTGACAAGAGTGTTCAGGAAATGCATCGCCTGCCGCAACAGGTGCGGCGGGATGTCGCTCTGCCGACATCCCTGTTTTCTCAGGAGACGAGTATGTGCGATAAGATCTTCAGCGCCTGACTGAACTGCGCTTGCGGAATAGTGAGGGGATAAAGAAAGCGGATCACGTTGCCATTAACGCCACAATTCAACAGCAGTAACCCCGCCTCCCGGGCTCGCGTCTGTAGCTCGCGCACAAAGGCGGCTGCAGGCTGACCGGTAGCAGGGTCATAAAACTCTACCGCAATCATCGAACCCAGCGCACGAATATCGGTAATGGCAGCACACTGTTGGCGCGCCTGCTGCAGCACCGCGGTCAGTTGAGTGCCCAGCTGTTGCGCGCGTTCGCATAACTCTTCTTTGTCGATGATATCCAGTACGGCATGGGCAGCGGCCACCGCCAGAGGATTGCCGGCATAGGTGCCGCCCAGCCCCCCTGCAGCTGGTGCATCCATCACCTCCGCACGGCCAGCAACAGCTGAAAGCGGCATGCCGCCAGCCAGGCTTTTTGCCATGGTTACCAGGTCTGGCTGCGCATCCGGGTAGTGTTCCATGGCAAACAGCCGACCGGTACGGGCAAATCCTGTTTGTACCTCATCAGCAATCAACAAGATCCCATGGCGATCGCAGAGTTCACGCAGGGCGCGCATAAAATCTGCCGGTGCGATATTGAATCCGCCCTCCCCCTGTACCGGCTCGATAATAATTGCTGCGACCTGTTGCGCATCGATGTCTGCTCTGAACAGATGTTCCAGACTTTTTAACGCCTCCTGTGTCGGGATGCCATTGAGCGCATCCGGAAAGCGTGCATGATAAATCGATGCGGGAAACGGCCCGAACCCCAGTTTGTAAGGCGCGACTTTTCCTGTCAGCGCCAGGGTCATACAGGTTCGGCCATGAAAACCGCCACTAAATGCGATGACGCCAGGACGTCCGGTAAAGGCGCGGGCGATTTTCACCGCGTTTTCCACCGCTTCCGCGCCGGTGGTGAAAAAGGTGGTTTTGACGGGCCCTTTTACCGGAACGCGCTGATTAATACGCTCTGCCAGTGCAATATAATTTTCATAGGGAACGATTTGATAAGCTGTGTGGGTAAAATCCTGCAATTGCCGTTCAATCGCAGCGATAACCTCAGGATGGCGGTGGCCTGTGTTTAATACCGCAATACCCGCAGCAAAATCGATGTATTCATTACCTTCAACATCCCATAACGTGGCATTTTCTGCGCGTGCTGCATAAAAGTCACACAGCACGCCAACACCACGTGGGGTGGCAGCAAGACGACGCTGGTTCAATTCTGCATTGCTCATCATATTTCTCCGCTCTCAACAGGCTGGCCGCCTCCTGATGCCTGAGTATATGAGCAGTTGCGCCAGTACGCTTGCCAGGCGGCACGCTTTTGCGCGCAATGCGCAGGATGTTGTGACCACAACAAAACAGGTTTCACACAGCGCGTGGCCCCCGCATGTTCTGCTTTACGGTTCGGGATCTGGCCGCTACTATAATGCGCAGACATCAGGGCTCCTGCTCTGTTGCGTAAGCGTTAACGTTAACCAACGCACTATCAGCAGGTGATCCCTGCTCTTGTGCGATGGATATTATGTTCAAGTCTCAGGCGCCTGCGGCGCATACCTCTCTGTTTTCTGGCTCCGGCTTTTTCCTGTTTGTCCTGCTGCTTACCGCGGCGAATCTGCGTGCTCCTCTGACAGCTACCGGCCCGCTACTGGAAAATATTTGTCTGACGTTCGGTCTGACGGCTACAGAAGCAGGACTGCTCAATTTTATCCCACTGATGATGTTTGCCACTCTGGCACCTGGCGCGGCCTGGCTGGGCAACCGTGTCGGGCTGAAAAAAACGCTCTGGGGCGCACTCTGGCTGATTTCCCTAGGGTCTCTGCTGCGAATTACAGAGAATTCAGCCGCACTCTGGCTGGGCACCCTGACGCTCAGCATGGGAATAGCCGCCGCAAATGTGCTTCTGCCCCCGCTGATTAAGCGTGACTTCACAGCGCATACGGCAAAGTATATTGGTCTTTATGCGTCGACCATGGCGATTACGGCCAGTCTCGCCTCCGGAATTGCCGTTCCGCTGGCACAGCTAACCGACTCCGGCTGGGTTTTATCGCTGGGCGTCTGGATTGTGCCCGCCATTATCGCGCTTGCCGCATGGCTGCCACAGCTTCACAGGGCACCAGCCGCCGTTTCAGCCGTCGTGGCAGGCACAGCTGCGCTGCGCAGCCCATGGCGAGCGGCGCTGGGCTGGCAGGTCTCCTTATTTATGGCCCTGCAGTCGCTGGTTTTCTATAGTCTGATTGCCTGGTTTACTCCTTACGCTCAGACGAACGGCTTCAGCCAGGCAACTGCTGGCTGGCTGCTCTTTATCTATCAGATTGTCGCGGTTATCGCTAACCCGGTCTGTATGGTGGCGCTGAAGAAGCTTCACGACCAACGCCTGATTGCGCTTTCTGCATCGCTGGGCATTTTTATCGGTGTGGCTGGCCTGTTGCTGGCGCCACATCTGGCAGTCGCCTGGCTGGTCATCGCTGGTCTGGGGGCGGGCGCTTCGATGGTGACCAGCCTCTCTCTGTTCAGCTTGCGCGCAGGCGACCCTCGTCAGGCCGCGCAGCTTTCAGGTATGGCGCAGTGCGTAGGCTATGGCGTGGCGGCGCCTGGCCCGCTGATTTTCGGCATGTTGCATGACAAATTCGCCAGCTGGTCCCTGCCTCTGTTGATGCTTCTGGGAATGAGTCTGTTGCAGATGATCATCGCACCGCTGGCGGGCAGGAATAAAGTGATCGGTTAATGATGATTATACCGATGGCGAGATTCGCTTGTCAGAGGGTCATGAACCGACAAAAGGTGTTCAGTCACAGTCGTATCAGCAAAACGGCCCGGGAGTCAGGCCGGGCGCAGCCCTGCTCCCGGTACTGGTATGGGGTTTTGCCCGTGTGAAGAGAGTGGGCTAAAACAGCTTATGACAGGTTAAGTTGTTTGTGCGCGTCACGTCGCTCCTGCGGCGCAATGGTGATCGGCTTACGCTTGCTGATCTTGTCAGTCTTGAGCAGGATTTTCCCATCCTGATGATCCTTCAGCACCTTAATCCGGGCATCATACTGCTGTCTGGTCTGGTCAGATCATCATGCTGATCTTTACGGAGCCCGCCGGTATCAGAAATAACGCTGAGGATTTTTCTGCTCTGAATGTGACGATCCTTAACCCTGATTTTTATAAGGTTGTTGAAGTTTCGTTAAAAATATTTTTAAATCATTCAATAATGCTTTAGAATCATTTTTTTTAGTTTTTAAAAAATTTTTAAGTTGAAATTCTAATGTTACAACCTGCTAAGTTTTTCCCTGCTTTTTCTCTCATCGCACTTCTTGTCAGTTCAAACAGTTACGCTGAAAGCGCCCCGGAAAAAACCGATGTTTTGCTGATTGGTGGCGGCATTATGAGCGCGTCCCTGGGTACCCTGCTGCATGAACTTCAGCCTGACTGGAAGCAGTTGATGGTAGAGAGACTGGATGGTGTTGCGCTGGAATCATCTAACGGCTGGAATAACGCTGGTACGGGTCATTCTGCGAATATGGAGCTGAACTATACGCCGGAACGTGCAGATGGTTCCATTGATGTCAGTAAAGCTCTGGAGATCAACGAAGCCTTTATGATCTCGCGCCAGTTCTGGTCATCTCAGGTGAAGCGTGGCGTGCTACAAAATCCCCGCTCTTTTATTAACTCAACGCCCCACATGAGTTTTGTCTGGGGAGATAAAAATGTTGATTATCTGACCAAACGTTATCAGGCGTTGCAACAGACCACCCTGTTCCAGGGCATGCAGTTTTCAACTGACCAGAAGCAGATCAAGCAGTGGGCACCGCTGATTATTGAAGGTCGCGATCCGCAGCAGAAAGTGGCGGCGACCTGGACACCGGTCGGTACTGACGTGAACTATGGTGAAATTACCCGTCAGCTGATCGGTAGCCTGAAGAAAAAGGATAACTTCACGCTGGAAACATCAACGGAAGCCACCGATTTCAAACGCAATGACGACAACTCCTGGCATGTTACCGTCACCGATGTGAAAACCGGCAAGGCGCATGCAATCGATGCCAGATATGTCTTTATTGGTGCCGGTGGCGGCGCGCTGAAGCTGCTGCAGAAAACCGGTATTCCGGAAGCGGATAACTACGCCGGTTTCCCGGTTGGGGGTTCCTTCCTGGTGAGTGAGAACCCGGAGATTGCCCGCCAGCATGGCGAAAAAGTCTATGGTCAGGCCTCTGTGGGTGCGCCACCGATGTCCGTACCGCATCTGGATGCGCGTTTCCTTGATGGCAAGCGTGTGGTGCTGTTTGGTCCCTTCGCGACCTTCTCCACCAGGTTCCTGAAGCAGGGGTCCTTCCTCGATCTGCTGAGTACCACCACCACGAAAAACGTGATGCCCATGACCCATGTTGGTCTGGATAACTTTGATCTGGTGAAATACCTGATTAGTCAGGTGATGTTAAGCGATGATGACCGCTTCGAAGCGCTGAAAGCATATTATCCGTCTGCCCGTAAGGAAGACTGGAAACTGATCCAGGCGGGTCAGCGTGTGCAGATTATCAAGAAAGATGCAGACAAAGGCGGTGTGCTGAAGCTGGGTACCGAAGTGGTTACCGATCAGCAGAAAACGCTCGCAGCTCTGCTGGGTGCCTCACCGGGCGCATCCACAGCAGCACCGATCGCTATCAATGTGATGAAGCAACTCTTTCCTGAACAGTTCAGTTCAGCGGAGTGGCAGAGCAAAATCCGCACGATTGTGCCTGCCTATGGCCAGAAACTGAATGGCAATGTTGCCCTGACGCAACAGGTATGGGATGAGACAGCGGCAACGCTGCAGCTGACCAAACCGCCAGTGATTCAGATGAAAGAGAATGCAGCTAAAGCGGCTGCGCAGCCGGTGAACGCAGCACCTGCGGCAGCGCCTCAGCACGATATGGCACTGTAAACCTCCACTCTCCTGTCTTCGCCGCTGGCGGAGGCAGGTTTCCCTTGTTGCCAGCCTCTACGATGGCTTCCGCTCCTCTGAGCATCATGTTCCGGCACATTTTCATCGCCGATACCTCCCCACCCGGTGACTGGCTGCCAGTGTGTTACAGCCGGAGACGCCCTCGCGCAGGCGCTGCTGCGCTGTATTACCGAAACGTTAGCGCAAACGACAACGGCGGAGAGGCCGCAACCCTTTGAAAATCATTAATTCCATAAAGTTAAAGGCATTATTGCAATAGTTCACTCTCCATCAAAAGTCCCTTCTGCAGGCTTGACGTATCCTCTGTAACGCGGTTAGCTGATTTTTCCATCCCTTACAGTCGGGTGAAACATAATGAAGAAGATTCTCATGTTGGTCGGCGATTATGTTGAGGATTACGAAACCATGGTGCCTTTTCAGGCGCTACAAATGCCTGGTCACCGTGTCGATGCTGTTTGCCCGGAAAAACGTCATGCCGATTATGTCCAGACCGCCATTCACGATTTTGACGGTGCGCAGACTTACAGCGAAAAACCGGGGCATCGTTTTGTGCTGAACGCTGATTTCGCCACCGTCCGGGGTGAAGATTATGACGCGTTACTGGTTCCCGGCGGTCGGGCCCCGGAATACCTGCGGCTGAACGCCGATGTTCTGAAACTGATCCAGCATTTCGATGCAGCAGGTAAACCCATCGCAGCGGTCTGTCATGGACCACAGCAGCTGGCGGCGGCCGGCATATTAAATAACCGTACCTGTAGCGCTTATCCCGCCTGTGCCCCCGAAATCCGCCTGAGTGGCGGACAATATGCGGATATCAGCATTGATCAGGCTTGTGTGGATGGCAATCTTGTCACTGCGCCCGCATGGCCCGCCCATCCAGAATGGCTGGCAAAATTTGTTGAGGTGTTAACGAAGCAGACGCAGCCAGCCTGACGCTTCCCTCCCGGCACGGCTCACGCCATCGGTTCAAACTTTCGCAACAGGCAGCCCGCTGAGGCACATTTTGGTCTCTGCGGGCTGCTTTTGTTTTATCCCGGTAAGGCGCTTTTCCCGGGCAGGAAAACACGCGGATGTGACTCGCCAGTGTGCGTGCTGACCCAGCAGCAGTAGGCTGGAACGGCGTCGTCAGATCCGTCAGCTGGAAGGGGGCTCTCCTGACGGTAAACGCAGCTGGCTGCTACGCGGTTTGAGTATAACGTGGCGCGATTCAAACTCCGCCCGACGCAACTTTTCGCTGGTGCTGTTGCCCGCTTCAGCATTAAATGCCGGCAATTTTGCGCAAATCAGCCTCCGCACCGGGTGCGACGGCCAGCACCTGCGCCCCCCTGGTTAACCGCTCGCCTTCGGTATTAAAAGGGTGATACCAGCCTCCCGCCTCTTTTACCAGACAGTAGCCCGCCAGGCAGTCCCAGGCATGCATATAGGGTTCGTAGTAACCCACCACC
>NZ_LR026979.1 GCF_900604315.1 [Erwinia] mediterraneensis | reverse complement strand
GTCAGTGAGTTTTCCGGACAGTGCTGCCCCGGAAATCCCCAGGCTCAATCTCGCTATGGCTGAAAAACAGCTCATCTTTTCAGCACGTTTTTGTATCCTGGCATATCTACCTATTAGTTGGTAGGTTAATCAGGTAAAAAATTATGACAGCGATCCGGCAGATCGCTGTCAGGTTAGCGGGTCATGTTTTCAATGACCGGACGGACAATCTGACGGAAGACCTCAGGATTATCATAGGCACGCGCGGCCAGCATCGCACCATGCACTGTCGCCATCAGGGCCTTGCCCTCAACAGCGGGCGTCTCTTTCAGCTGGAAAATGCCGCTGCGCTCGCCTCTGCTTAACAACGAGGTCAGCCAGTCGGAAAGGTCGTGAAAATGCCCGGTGACTTCCGCCGCCACTTCCGGCGGCAGGACCGGTAACTCAACGGCCAGCATGACACAGATACAGAAGGGCGCAGAACCGTCTTTGATGCAGTTGAACCAGTAATCGACATAAGCGTTGAGTTCAGCCAGAGGATCGTTCAACTTCTCATCCAGCATACGCATCCCTTCACGCGCTTCTGCACGATATTGTGTCACCACCGTGCGCACCAGCTCCGCTTTACTGGGAAAGTGGTGGTGAATACTGGCCTTGCGAATTTGTACCTGTTCAGCGATATCAGCGTAGCTGAAACTTTTATAGCCACCTGACGCCAGAAGCCGTCGGGTGTAAGCAACGATTTCGCTGGCTTTCTGTGAAAGCTCTGTGGTCATACCCATCCTTCCTGGCCATGATGATTAGGGAGTCGTATGAGCGCGGGCTGACCGCGCCAATATTTTACCAACCTACTAATAGGTAGCTGTGTTGTCAAGTCGGGCTAAGGTCAGCCGGGTTCAGGATAACAGCTTATCGCCGGGGATGAGGCCTGCCGGGTAAGCCAATGTTCCAGCAGGTGCAGGTTAGCTGCTTTCGGGCAGTCATGATTCCACACCAGATAATAGGTCAGTTTTCCGCAGTCAAGCTGGCATCCTTCCATAGCAATCAGGGTGCCTTCTTTAAGCTCATTTTCCACCAGTACCCGTTGCGCCAGCGCTACCCCCTGGCCTTCCATAGCGGCCTGATAGGCCAGCGCTGAGCTTTCCAGTTCACGCCACTGCGTAAGGCGATTAAGATCAACGCCAAAGGCCTCGCTCCAGCGTTGCCAGTCATCGGGACGGCCGCGCACCCTGAGCAGCGTGTGCTGTGCCAGCTGTTCAGGATTCAACGTTGCCTTGCGGCCTGGCGTAGGGCGGCAGACCGGCACCAGCTGATTTTCCACCAGCGGGGTGGCATGCATCTGGGGCCAGTCGCCGTTTCCCAGGCGGATCGCCGCGTCAAAATCCGCCGCGTCATCCCAGTCAGAGGCAGTGGTGAGCCGCACATCAATAGCGGGGTGCGCCAGCTGAAAGGCGGTCAGACGGGGAACCAGCCAGCGGGTGGCGAAGGTGGTAAAAGAGTGCAGCCGGATAACGGTACGCCCTGCGCTGCGGTGCAAGATCTGCCCGGCCTGGCGCAGCCCGTCGAAATGCATACTGATTTGATGGAAGTAAGCGCTGCCGGCATGGGTAAGCAGCAGACCGCGCCCCTGGCGCTGAAACAGCTGCGTACCAAAATGCTCTTCCAGCAGGCGCAACTGGCGGCTGACCGCACCGGGGGTCACAGAAAGATGCCCGGCGGCGGCGCGTACGCTGCCGGTACGGGCGACAGATTCAAAAGCCAGCAGCGCATTCAACGGCGGCAGCTCACGCGTCACAGTCATTATCCTTGAGTTTTTCTCAACGTTTGAGGAATTTTAATCGATTGTCGTCATTATGCCAACGCAGGACAATCATTCCCGTCAACACGACGTCCCCCCCTTTAGGGGCGTCTCCAGGGAAATACAAACTGTATGAGGTGAGAAATGATAGATGTAATCAATCCTGCGGATGGATCAGTCGTTGGGCAAACCCCGATGATGAGCGCAGCCGAAGTGGCGGCGGCTATCGATCGTACCTGTGCCGCCTTTCCTGCCTGGGCACAAAAAACGGCTACCGAACGCAGCACGATTCTGCGTCGCTGGTACGATCTGGTGCGCGCCGACAAACGTGTTTTTGCTGAAATTATGGTCAGAGAAAACGGCAAGTGCCTGAGTGAAGCGCTGGGAGAAATCGAGTATGGGCTCGGTTTTATTGAATGGTATGCGGAAGAGGCAAAACGCGTTTATGGCGACACCATTCCTTCTCACGACCCTAACGCCAGCGTGCTGGTGATGAAAGAGCCGGTAGGGCCGACAGCCGCCATCACGCCGTGGAACTTTCCTTTTATGATGATCACTCGCAAGATCGCTACCGCGCTGGCGGCTGGCTGCACCATGATCATCAAACCCGCAGAAGAGACGCCGCTGACGGCCTGGAAACTGCTGGAGTATGCGCGGGAAGCCGGCATTCCCTCAGGTGTGTTTGAGATGGTCACCGGGGATCCGAAAGCGATAGGCGAAGCGTTTACCAGCGATACGCGTATTCATAAAGTTTCGTTCACCGGTTCTACCCGGGTGGGCAAACTGCTGGCCAGCCGCTGCGGTGAAACGCTGAAAAAAATGACGCTGGAACTGGGCGGTAATGCGCCTTTCCTGGTGTTTGACGACGCCTCTCTGGACGATGCGGTAACCGGTCTGGTGAACGCGAAACTGCGTAACTCAGGCCAGGTCTGCATCTCACCGAACCGTGTGTTTGTTCAGGATGGCATCTATAACACCTTTGTGGAGCGTCTGACGGCGGCAGTGAGCAAAATCCGCGTCGATCAGGGGATGCAGGATGAGTTTGTTGTAGGGCCGCTGATCAATCAGATGGCGCTGGATAAAGTCACGTCTCTGGTCGATGAGGCGGTGGCGCGTGGCGCAACGGTGAAGCTGGGCGGCAAGCCGGATGTCAAAGGCGGACTCTTTTATCAGCCTACTATTCTGTGCGATCTGGACGATAGCTTTGCGATCCACAACACCGAAATTTTCGGGCCGGTGTTCCCGATCTATCGTTTCTCGTCTGAGGAAGAAGTGATCCGCTGCGCCAACAATACTGAATATGGTCTGGTCTCTTATGCCTGGACCCGGGATGTGGGCCGGGCATTCCGCCTTTCCAGAAAACTGGAGTCGGGGATGGTGATCCTGAATTCCGGTTCTGTCGGGACGGCATCGGTGCCCTTTGGCGGCATCAAAGCTTCCGGCTACGGGCGCGAAGGCAGTTATTACGGTATTGAAGAGTATGTACAGGTGAAATATGTGCTGATGGCCGGGCAGAACCGCTAAGCAACAGGGCGAACCGCGCAGTATAATGTTGCATTAATGTAAAAATAACTGTATTGGCTGAAGCTCCGGATAACAGGAGGACAGGATGGAGCTTCGCCAGTTACGCTATTTTGTGCGTATTGTGGAAACCGGCAGTATGGGGCGCGCCGCGCTCGATCTCGATATGGGTGTTTCGGCGCTCAGTCAGCAAATCAGTCGTCTGGAAAATGAACTGGCGATCCGTTTGCTGCAACGCACTTCACGGGGTGTCACTCCAACCGATGCCGGACTGGCATTCTATTCTCAGGCGCAACTGGCGCTGCGTCATGCTGATGATGCGGTACTGGCGGCGCGTCAGGCAAGACTCTCCGGCCACGTCAGTGTCGGGATGGCCCCCAGTACCGCCTCGGTGCTGGGACTGCCCTTTATTAAAGCGATGCGTGAAAGCTATGCCGATGTGCGGCTACATATCATCGAAACGCTCTCCGGCAACCTGGCGCGTATGATCACCACACGTCAGCTGGATCTGGCCGTGGTGTTCCAGCAGGACAAAATTACGCGCTGGAGCGCCAGAGCGGTGCTGGAAGAGCGGCTGTTCCTGATTGGCACCCACACGTTGTTAGCTTCTCTGCCTGGCGACCTGGCAGAGCCCACCGCCCTTGCGGCTATTCCGCTGATTATGCCCAGCCAGGGCCACGGCCTGCGCGATCGCCTGGAAGAGATCTGTCACGAAAATGCGCTTCAACTGGAAATGGTGACAGAAATTGATGGACTATCGCTGCTGATGGATGCAGTGCGCCATGGGCTGGGGGCCACCCTGCAACCCGGCGCGGCGCTCTCCCGGGTGCACGATGAAGGCCTGCGGGTGATCGGCATTCATAATCCGGTGCTCAGTCGCCCCAATTTTCTTGTCAGCCTCTCAGATGATGAACTCTCGCCCGCCGGACTGGCGGCGCGGGTAGTGCTTAACCGGGTGATGCAGCAGCTGGTCGAGCAGGGCGTATGGCCAGGCGCGACCCTTTACACATCCTGAACCCCCGTTAAGTTATCCCCAATAGCGACCGTACCGGCAGTATGTCTAACTCTCCATAACAAATAGCAGGTTGTAATGGAGAGATGAATGGTCGATGTACTGGTGATTGGCGGGGGAAATGCCGCATTATGCGCGGCGCTGACGGCCAGAGAAGCGGGGGCCTCCGTGCTGATGCTGGAGGCGGCTCCCCGGGAATGGCGCGGCGGTAACTCGCAGCACACGCGCAATCTGCGTTGTATGCATGACGCGCCACAGGATGTGCTGGTGGAGAGCTATCCGGAAGAGGAGTTCTGGCAGGATCTGTGGCGCGTGACGGGCGGACAGACGAACGAAGCGCTGGCGCGGCTGGTGATCCGCACCTCTTCAACCTGTCGTGACTGGATGCGCCGCCACGGGGTTAATTTTCAGCCGCCGCTCTCCGGTGCGCTGCACGTCGCCCGTACCAACGCTTTCTTTATGGGCGGCGGCAAGGCGTTAGTAAATGCTTACTACCGAAGTGCAGAGACGCTTGGCGTGAAGATACGCTACAACACCCCGGTACAGGCGCTGGAGCTGCAAAACGGGGAATTTGTCGCTGCCCTGGCTGGCGAGGAGCGCATCACGGCGAAAAGCTGTGTGCTGGCGGCAGGTGGTTTTGAATCCAACCGCGCCTGGCTGCGTGAAGCCTGGGGGCAGAATGAAAGGGGCGAGTGGCCCGCCGATAACTTTCTTATTCGCGGCACGCGCTTCAATCAGGGCGTGCTGCTCAAATTTATGATGGACGCAGGCGCCGATATTATCGGCGATCCGTCACAGTCGCATTGTGTCGCGATTGATGCGCGCGCGCCGCTTTATGACGGCGGCATCTGCACCCGAGTCGACTGTGTCTCATTAGGCATCGTGGTCAATCGTGATGCCCAACGCTTCTATGATGAAGGAGAAGATTTCTGGCCGAAACGCTACGCCATCTGGGGACGGCTGGTGGCACAGCAGCCCGATCAGATCGGTTTTTCCATTATCGACAGCAAAGCGCTGGGGCAGTTTATGCCGCCGGTTTTCCCCGGCAGCCGGGCAGGCACGTTGCCGGGGCTGGCGCGCCAGCTGGGGCTGGATCCGCAGCAGTTCACCGAGACCGTAACGCGCTATAACCGGGCCTGTCAGCCCGGCCACTTCGATCACACCAGGCTGGATGACTGCGCCACCGCAGGGCTGACACCACCAAAAACGCACTGGGCACGACCCATCGATACACCACCCTACTACGGCTACGCGCTGCGTCCCGGCATCACCTTTACCTACCTGGGCCTGAAAGTGAATGAGCACGCCGCGGTGCATTTTGCCGGACAACCCAGCCGTAATCTGTTTGTCGCCGGCGAAATGATGGCCGGAAATGTTCTTGGCAAAGGCTATACCGCCGGGGTGGGCATGTCCATCGGCACCACCTTTGGTCGTATTGCAGGAAAAGAAGCCGCACGGGCTGCGGGATGGGAGGTGAGCGATGAAGCAGCTTGAGAAGCTGATTATTGAAGCAAAAATCCTGAGCGAACCGGAAGCGGAAGTCGAGCGGGTGATGCAGGTCTGTAACGCCTGCCGCTATTGCGAAGGTTTTTGTGCGGTCTTTCCGGCCATGACGCAGCGCCTGACCTTTGGCAAAGCGGATATTAACTACCTGGCGAACCTCTGTCATAACTGCGGCGCCTGCCTGCATGCCTGTCAGTATGCGCCGCCCCATGAGTTTGCCATCAATGTACCGCAGGCGATGGCGCAGGTACGGCTGGAAACCTATCAGTATTATGCTCAACCCGCCGCGCTGGGCGCGCTGTATCGTCGCGCCGGAACAACGGTCACGCTGGCGCTGGCCTTTGGCTTGTCGCTGTTTTTGTTGCTGGCGCTGGCGTTAACCGGATCGCTGATCCATCCGCCGCTGGCGGGGGATTTCTACCAGATCTTCCCCCATAACCTGCTGGCGCTGATGTTTGGCGGGGTATTTACCCTGGCGATAGTGGCGCTGATGGCGGGAGTGATGCGCTTCTGGCGCGAAATTACCCCCGGCACGCCGCAGACGCCTGAATGGCTGGAGGCGTCGAAAAACGCGCTCACCCTGAAGTACCTCGACGGCGGCCACGGCAAGGGGTGTAACGAAGAAAATGACGCCTTTACCCTGCAGCGGCGGCGTTTTCATCATCTGACCTTTTATGGTTTTCTGCTCTGCTTTGCCGCCACGCTGGTGGCGACCGGCTATCACTATATCGCTGGCGTGGAAGCGCCTTATCCCTTCTGGAGTCTGCCGGTCATCCTGGGCACCCTGGGCGGGGTGGGGCTGATTGTCGGCCCGGCAGGGCTGCTGTGGCTGAACCTGCGCCGCGCGCCGCAACAGGGGGACGCGCGCCAGAAACCGATGGATCGCGGCTTTATTCTGCTGCTGTTGCTGACCAGCCTGAGCGGCCTGGGCCTGCTCGCCGGGCGTGACACGGGCTGGATGGGAATATTGCTGGCGCTGCACCTGGGCGTAGTGATGGCCCTGTTTCTTACCATCCCTTATGGCAAGTTTGCCCACGGCTTTTACCGCAGCGCGGCATTGCTGAAGTGGGCAATAGAAAAACGACGTGGAAAAAACACGGGTGTCGCTGGCGACTAAGCCCGGAACACTTACCGATAACAAGCAAGTGAGCTGTTGTGGAGATCTGCCCTATGAATCAACGTACAACCCCCTTATCCCGCGCCGGCACGTTCGGCGCAATACTCCGTGTTACCAGCGGTAATTTTCTTGAGCAGTTCGACTTTTTTCTGTTTGGCTTTTATGCCACCTATATCGCCCACACCTTTTTTCCTGCCGACAGCGAATTCGCTTCGCTGATGCTCACCTTCGCGGTGTTTGGCTCCGGTTTTCTGATGCGACCGGTGGGGGCGATCATCCTCGGCGCCTATATCGATCGCATCGGACGGCGCAAAGGGCTGATGGTAACGCTGGCTATTATGGGATGCGGCACGCTGCTGATTGCGCTGGTGCCGGGGTATGAAACCATCGGCATCCTGGCACCGGCGCTGGTGCTGCTGGGGCGGTTGCTGCAGGGCTTCTCTGCCGGCGTTGAGCTGGGGGGCGTCTCTGTCTATCTCTCGGAGATCGCTACGCCTGGCAATAAAGGGTTCTACACCAGCTGGCAATCCGCCAGTCAGCAGATTGCGATCGTGGTGGCGGCGCTGATCGGTTACAGCCTGAACGTACTGCTGGGACACGATCAGATTGCGCAGTGGGGCTGGCGTATTCCGTTCTTTATCGGCTGTATGATTATTCCGCTGATCTTTGTGCTGCGCCGCTCGCTGCAGGAAACCGAGGCGTTTTTACAACGCACGCACCGCCCTGATACACGGGAGATCTTCGCCACTATCATGCAGAACTGGCGGCTGATTATCGCCGGAACGCTGCTGGTCGCCATGACCACCACCACGTTCTACTTTATTACCGTCTATACCCCGACCTACGGCAAAAGCGTTCTTAACCTGACGGCGCGCGACAGTTTGATTGTCACCATGCTGGTGGGCATCTCGAATTTTATCTGGTTGCCGATCGGCGGGGCGCTTTCCGATCGTATCGGCCGTCGCGCGGTATTAATGGGCATCACCCTGCTGGCGCTGGCGACCACCTGGCCTGCCATGACCTGGCTGACATCGGCACCGGACTTTACTCGCATGACGCTGGTGCTGCTGTGGTTCTCGTTCTTCTTTGGTATGTATAACGGCGCGATGGTGGCCGCGCTCACCGAAGTGATGCCGGTCTATGTGCGTACCGTGGGTTTTTCCCTCGCCTTTAGTCTGGCGACCGCGATTTTCGGCGGCCTGACGCCGGCGATTTCCACCGCGCTGGTACAGCTCACCGGCAGCAAAAGCGCGCCCGGCTGGTGGCTGATGTGCGCGGCGCTCTGCGGCCTGGCGGCCACGGCAATGCTGTTTTTGCGACTGAGCCGGGGTTATCAGACGGTAGAGCAGAAAACCTGAGGAGAGCGTAGCCGGTCGGGTTCGCCCCATGAACCATTGCCTTCCAACCCGGGCAACATTCTGCGTAGCACTGACTCTTTCAGATATTGCAAATAATTATGGTGTAGTAATAAGGGGAGAGTGATATGACAAATTTGCAGAACAGGTTGCCCTCGGTTCATGAGGCGGAACTGGCCCGCCTGTGCAGCCGTGAGCTCTCTGCTGTGCCTGAAGCGCGGGCTGAAACTCAGCAGGTTTCTGTTACCGACAGACATGGGGCTATCCATAATGCCAGCATTCTGGTCAGTACGCTTCGTATGCTGGTTGATGTGCTAACAGAACTGGGTGAAGAAATGCCGTGCGCCTGGTATCTGTAGGTGCCTCAGGAAGCGGCCGATATGCTGAATATTTCCCGTCCAAACCTGATTCGTCTACTGGATAAGGGAGGGCTACCTTATCACCGGACAGGGAACCGGCGTAAAATCCGTTTTGCCGATGTGCTGGCGTACCGTAGTCGACTACATGCTGATCGTCTGATGACGCTGGATCAGGAACTGGGACAGGGTTACGCATGCGTTCACATTACACTGTGATCCTTGATGCATGCGTGTTATACCCGGCACCACTGCGCAGTTTCCTGATATGTCCTGGCATATCCCTGTATCGAACCCAAAACGGCAGCCATAAAGTTTCAGGAACAATGTCATCTCTTGAAGGGATAAAAGGTGCTACCAGGAGTGAGTCGTGTAGTATCACTAATGCATTTTATCTGATTTCATACAGGAAAGATAAAGTGACATTGTTGGGAAATGGCTTTTTTATTTTTTCTATTTATTATTGCTTACCCTTGATTTAGGTTGCAATAGTGCCGATTCATTATGTTGAACTGCTTTTGCTATTCGGTAAGCCGTACAGGCAATCCTAATCGGCCTGTCTGCGACAGCATCAGAATGGTTTCTACCATTAGTAGTTATTTGATTTTTAAGGGCACGTAGACAGGCCTCTTTAAAGATCTGTTTAGTTGCTCGCGCATACCTCTGTAATTCTTTTGGATTGACTTTATCAGGGATGGTAATTTCAACAAGGTTATTCGCCTGTGATTGAAATTTTAAAATATCGCCACATAAAAAACATCACCAAATTCGCAATTAAAGTCACCTTTTAAACTACCCACAAGCGTTTTGACGGTGCTACCATCTTTCGGGATGGTAGCAGTGATTTTCGTTCTGGTGCCTGTTTTTTCGCAATGCTGTGGGATATGGTTTGTATAAAATGGCATGGTGATACTCCTGCGGTAAAAATACATACTCCCTGTAGTATGATGGAAGTTCTATCAAAAAAATGGTATAAAAACGCAGCTACGCAGCAGTGCCGCTCATGCCACAGGCGTGCTAATCTCGTGAACCTCAGGTTATTACTCTTTAAAAGCAGTAATAGTTATATTTTTTGGTTTATTATTGTATGGAAGGAAATACACGTGATCGTTTCCGTTATTTTTGATTACTTCCAGTCTGGGAAGAAGGTTGCTATATCCTAAAAGTTCATTCCTTTGGCAGTCCTGATGCTTAACTTTCGAAATGCATCCCAAATAAATATCATACTTAACAATTTTACTATAAGGCAAGATTCCTTTCTTCAAATCAGTGTGTGTTTTAATAAGACTATGGTGCGCGTTTTCATTTTTAACTGAGATAATTTTTTCTGCAAATGAAAGGTATTTGTTATTTTCCATTGCCAGATTGAATGCAGCACGGCTGCTGTGTAAAACTTTTGCCTGAAAATATTTTACTATCTGCATGGTGTAATCCTTATGCTTAGTAATATTATTTATTGATTTTTATATTTTTATCCTCGTTCCGCTTCCAGGTTTATCTATCTGAGTGGTAGTAGAACGAGGGATGGGATTGCCAAAAATTATTGAAATAATGAATTTTCCTGTTCGGTAATCCGCTGCATTTTGACGCTGATGACCTCTGCTAAATCCGTATGCTGCCTCCTGTACTTTACCGCGACTGCATGACGAACTCCGACAATGAATGGGTCTGAGTGCGGGCATTGGCAGGAGCGGCCCTGCACTTTTGAAATTTACTATCAATTCCATTTGCAGATACATAGTATCCTGTTTAATAATGAGCTTCCATTTTAATGGATCGAAAGAGGAGGTTGCTATAAAAAAACGGTCATGCATACTTATATCGGAAAAAAAGATGGCAAGCTTAATTGAAATCGGAAGATTTTCCTCTCTGCGGCGTTTTTCCTGATGCGCACTTGTCAGTAAAAATTCCTGCCCATATAAAAATGAACTGAATGCAGCGCGCTGTAAAAAAATCCTGACTGAAAAGTGGTCAGCAGATGACAAATATATTATTAACGACGGAATTCCTCGGTCAGATAAACCTTAACTAACCTGGCTATATAATTACCCGTTAAAGATAAAAAAGATAAATCGATAACGCTTGATGTGGTCATCACTAGTGCCGGTATTTTACCTGAACAGATAACAATAGCCAAAAGCCATGCAAAATTTCAAGAAGACAATATATCTACAGAATTATTGTACTAACTCAACTAATAAGGTATATAAAAATGCTATCAGAGATCAGGAAGCTGAAAAAGTTGATAACTTTTTGGGATCAGAAAAAATTACCAAGACATCAAGGGTAATAAAAGAAAGACGCAGAGCGGCTTTCTTTTATTTGGTTTGCAGCCCTAATCAGGATAAATTTTCTCCATCAAATCAATCATCGCGCCCGCGTGCGCATCCACATTACGGATATACCGCATCAGCGTTTCCGGTTTTTTCCAGGTGCCTTCCTGCATAATCTGCGCCACGGCGTAGCCCTGTTTTGCCATATCCTGCGCCGCCCCCACACGGGCACTGTGGCCGCTCCAGCCGCTGTAACGGTTCTTGTTGGTCTTTGGCTGTCCCTGACCCGCTTCGCGCCAGGCTTGTGCAAAAATTGCTTCCAGTGACGGGGTAGTCAGGGGTTTTTCTGTGATCAGGGTCGCTTTGTTGGTGCGATGTATCGGACAAAACAGGAAGGCGTCTGGCTCGCCTGCCAGGCCGGAAATGGCTATCCACTCGGTCAGGCGCCGGGTGGAAAGGGTACTCAGCGCTTTAATCAGGCCGCCAGTCTGTACGATGGTTTTGGTCCAGGCGACATCCAGAATAATACGGCCATCCTCCGCGCGGGTAACGTCCCGTACCCGCAGGCGCGCCAGTTCACTGACACGCAACAACGTGCTGTAGGCCACATGCAGGAAGGCGAGGTTGCGCACCTCTTTTAAGTGCGGTGAGTTTGCCCAACGGCTGTCCAGCGTCATCAAATCGATCAGCCGGAACGGCACCGCCTGACCGGTACGCTCGCCCGTCACGACCGCGACACGATTAATCTTCTTGATGGCGCGGAACACCGTCGGGGCGGTATTCGGCGGCAGCAGTCCGGCGTTACGGTGTAGCATGGAAATCAGCGAGGCATGGGTAGCAATGGTGGACGAAGCCCGCCCGGCGCTTTGCAGCCAGGTCAGATAATCCCGTAAGTCGTCAGAGGAGAGCGGCAGAAAACACCGCCCGTGCTCGCTGGCCCAGCGCTGACAGATACGCATTACACTGAGCAGCTGCCGCCAGGTGTTGGGCGAGAAAGCGTCTCTGTCCTGAACAAACGCCCGTAACTGGGCCGTAAGGTCTTCATCCGCTGTTATTGCAGGTAGCAGGCGCCCGGGGCTGATTATCTCGGCCATGGTGTACTCATCATTAAGTTTTCAACGCGTTATCAGCGCGCGCAGGTTCATCCCGTCGCGCCGGAGGGACATCATAGCGGTTCCGTCAGATGCTGTCATGACTTTATATAATGGGCGAAGTCATGATGCTGTAGTAATCAGCGGTGCGGAAAAACGGTCTGGTTGCTGACGCGGTAAAAGCGCCCGGTCGCCCTGGGACGTCGTCACCTTTGTGCAAGGTTACAATGATGTGTCATTTTTGTTGATATTTTGCTGTGACTTATTACACACCTTCCCCGCCTGAAATCCCCCAGACTGCTGCAAGCCATCATGCCATACCAGGAGAGAGAGATGAGCAGCACCTCCGCCCACTGCCAGAACCTGTACCAGGCGCTAAGCCACAGTGCCTTACGTCGCCCGGATAACCTGGCGTTAGCTTTTGAGGACCAACGCTATCGCTACGCCGATTTTCACCAGCGGGTACAGCAGGTGATGGCGCAACTTGAGCGCGTATGGTCCTTGCGCAAGGGAGACCGTATCCTGCTCGCGTGGGGAAATCGCCCCGAATTTTGTGAAGTCTTTTTTGCCGCCCTCGGACTGGGTATTGAAGTGGTGCCCTTCAGCACCAAGCTCAAAGAGTGCGAAAGTGAAGCGCTGGTTCGGCATATTGCGCCGCAGGTAGTGTTATTTGATGCCAGCTTACAGGACTGGCTGGGAAATACGCCTGACGCACGCTGCGTGGCGCTGACGGAATGGAAGACGATCACGCTGCCCGCAGCGCTGCCTGAGGTACCCAACCGGGTTTCCCGTCACGATACGGCGGTGATCATGTTTACGTCCGGCACCACCGGTGAGCCCAAAGGGGCCGTGATCACCCACGGCAACTTACTCGCTGCCGTGGACGCCTATGCGCATAATCTCAACCTCAGCGAAGCGGACAGCACCATCCTGGCGGTGCCGATTTATCATATTACCGGCCTCTCCGCCTTACTGGCGCTGTTTATTACCCTCGGCGCAACCATCTGGTTGCAGCAACGCTTTAATGCTGGCGAGGTGTTCACCACCCTGCGTGAGCAGAACATCACTTTCCTGCATGGTTCGCCCACGGTCTTTATTCTGCTGTGCCAGGCGGTACGCGCCCGGAGCGCGGATCAGCCACAGGTCTATCCCTCTCTGCGTGCCATTGCCTGCGGTGCCGGACATCTGAACGAAGGGCTGATCCGGGAACTGAAAGCGCTGTTTCCCTGCACCACCATTCATCCCATTTATGGTCTGACGGAAACCACTTCTCCTGCCACTATTTTTCCGGTCGATGTCTGGGGCAGCCCAAAATGCGGCAGTTCCGGGCGACCGATTGCGGGCTTATCGATTCAGATTCGCGATGACCAGCAGCAGCCGCTGGCCGCAGGGCAGATAGGCCATATCTGGTTGAAAGGCGAAGTGGTAATCCGCGAATACTGGCAGTGCAACCAACGGCGCGCCAGTTGTGATGCGGAAGGCTGGTTCTGCACCGGCGATCTCGGTTATCTCGACGAAGAAGGCTGGCTGTACGTCAAAGATCGCAGCAAAGATATGATCAATCGCGGCGGCGAGAAAATTTATTCGCTGGAGCTGGAGAATATCCTGTCAACCTATCCGGGGGTGCGTGAAGTGGCAGTGATCCCGGCACCCAGCCCGGTTTATGGCGAAGAGCCGGTCGCCTTTATCGTTCCGGACGAACAGTGCCACCTGATCAGCGAGGCGATTCTCGACTGGCTGAAAGGACGCATTGCCCGCTTCAAGCTGCCTGCCCGCATCATTTTTACCCGCATCCTGCCGCGTACCCATAACGGCAAAGTGAATAAGCGTCAGCTGAAAACCCGTCTTGCGGAATCGATCCCCAGTCTGTCTACGGAGGAGAAGCAGTGAATAACCGCTTTATCAGCGCCCATGCGGCGGCCAACCTGATCAAAAACGGCGATACCGTCTGCACTGTCGGCATGACGCTGATCAGCGCAGCAGAATCGATCCTGAAAGCTCTCGAAGCGCGTTTTCTGCAGGAGGGCGCGCCACGCGATCTCACGCTGGTGCATGCAGCCGGTCAGTGTGACCGCCAGCGCGGCAATCAGCATTTCGCCCACCCGGGCATGACCACGCGCATTATCGGCTCGCACTGGGGGCTGGCACCCCGCTGGATGGCGATGATTAACAATAACGAAGTCGAAGCCTGGTGTCTGCCGCAGGGACAGATGGTGCATTTGTATGGTGCGATGGCGGCGGGGCTGCCGGGCAGACTGTCTCCGGTTGGACTCGGCACCTTTGTGGATCCGCGTATTGAAGGCGGGCGTATGAATGCCCGCACGCGCGAACAGCCGAACCTGATCGAGCATGTCACTTTTCGCGGCGAAGAGATGTTGTTCTATCCGGCGATTCCGCTGGATGTGGTGATTGTGCGCGGTACGCACGCCGATGAGGCGGGCAACCTCACCACCGATGAAGAAGCGATGAAACTGGAAGTGCTGCACGCGGTGCTCGCCGCCAAACGCTACGGCGCGAAGGTACTGGCACAGGTGAAATACCGCGTGGCCAGCGGCTCGCTGCATCCTAAAAAGGTCACTGTTCCCGGCACCCTGATTGACGCCATCGTGGTATGCGATGACCCGGAAGAGGATCATCGACAGACCTCCAGCTGGGCCTTTGACCCCGCGCTGTGCGGCGATATCCGCCTGCCAGCCAGCGAAAGCGCGCCGCTGCCGCTGGATCTGCGCAAGCTGATTGGCCGTATCGCCTGCCGCTACCTGACGCCGGGCTGTGTGATCAACCTCGGCACCGGCATCCCCAATGATGTGATTGGCGCCATTATCCACGAGGAGCAGCTGGGCGATCAGGTGACTATTACCGTGGAATCGGGCATTTACGGCGGTCAACAGACTGGCGGTACCGACTTTGGCATTGGCCGCAACCTGAGCGCGATGATCAGCCATCAGGATCAGATGCTCTATTACAACGGCGCCGGGGTGGATATCACCTTTATGGGCGCGGGCGAAATGGATCCGCACGGCCATGTAAACGCAACCCGTCTCGGCGCGTCCTGTCCGGGTGCGGGCGGCTTTATCGATATCACTCAGAATGCGCGTCATGTGGTGTTCTGCTCCTCCTTCACCGCCAAAGGGCTGGAAATCGCCTGTGAGCAGGGAGAGCTGCGCATTGTGCATGAAGGCGAAGTGCGCAAGCTGGTGCCGCAGGTGAATCAAATCTCCTACAACGGCGAACTGGCGCGGGCAAAAGGGCAAACCATGCATTACGTCACCGAACGCGCGGTGTTCGAACTTCGCCCGGAAGGCCCCGTGCTGGTCGAAATCGCGCCCGGCATCGACCTGGAGCGCGATATCCTGGCGCAGATGGATTTCCGTCCGTTGATTGCGCCCGAACTTTCCGTGATGGACAGCGCCCTGTTTCAGCCGCAGCCCTGTGGGCTGGCGGCGCGCGTGTCCCGCTCTTAACCCTCAAGCTTCAAGGAAATACGCATGAATCTTATCGGTAAAACTGCCATTGTCACCGGCGCTGCGCGCGGCATTGGTTTTGGCATCGCGCAGGTACTGGCCCGTGAAGGAGCGAACATTGTGATTGCCGATCGTGACGCCCATGGGGAGGCCGCCGCGGCCGCGCTGCGCGATACCGGCGCCGAAGCGCTGTTTATCAGTTGCAACATCTGTGAAAAAACGCAGGTCGAGGCGCTGTTTGCCCGGGCCGAGGAGGCTTATGGCCAGGTCGATATTCTGGTGAACAACGCGGGCATCAACCGTGACGCCATGCTGCACAAACTGAGCGAAGCCGACTGGGATGTGGTGATTGACGTCAACCTGAAGGGCACTTTTTTCTGTCTGCAACAGGCGGCCATTCGCATGCGGGAGCGTGGCGCGGGTCGCATTATCAACATCGCCTCCGCCAGCTGGCTGGGCAACATCGGCCAGACCAATTATGCCGCCTCCAAAGCGGGCGTGGTTGGGATGACGAAAACCGCCTGTCGCGAGCTGGCAAAAAAAGGCGTCACGGTAAATGCCATCTGCCCCGGCTTTATCGATACCGATATGACGCGCGGCGTGCCGGAAAATGTCTGGCAGATGATGGTGAATAAGATCCCGGCGGGCTATGCCGGAGACGCGCAGGACGTGGGCGAGTGCGTGGCTTTTCTCGCCTCTGAGGGCGCGCGTTACATCAACGGCGAAGTGATTAACGTCGGCGGCGGCATGGTACTGTAAGGAGGAACAATGACACAGGCCAACGATATTGTGATTGTCAGCGGTGTGCGCACCGCGATAGGCGGTTTTAATGGCAGCCTGAAGCACACCCACCAGCATGACCTGGGCGCTGCGGTGATCCGCGAAGCGGTTGCCCGGGCCGGGATTAGCCCACAGGATGTGGACGAAGTGATTGTCGGCAACGTCGGGCAGGTGGCGGAAAGCGGTTTTATCGCCCGCGTCTGCCAGCTGCGCGCCGGTTTGCCCAATGAAACCACGGCCTATTCCGTAAACCGGCAGTGTGGCTCCGGCCTGCAGGCGCTGGCTAACGGCATGATGGCGATTCAGAGCGGTCAGGCCGATGTTGTAGTCGCCTGTGGCACCGAAAATATGACGCAGCTGCCTTACTATCTGCGTCAGGCGCGCGACGGCTATCGCATGGGCAATGGCGTACTGGAAGATGGCCTGATCTCTATCCTCACCTGGCCGGAAGGCCCCTATCACAACGGTATCACCGCCGAGAACGTAGCGGAGCGCTTTAATATTTCCCGCGACCAGATGGATGATTTTGCCTGGTCCAGCCAGCAAAAAGCGTTAAAAGCCATTGCCGCCGGACATTTCCGCGATCAGATCCTGGCGCTGCAGGTGCCGGACGGCAAAAAAGGCACCCGCACCTTCGATACCGATGAACATCCGCGCGATACGCCACGTGAAAAACTCGCCACCCTGCGACCCGCTTTTAAAGCCGATGGCGTGGTGACGGCCGCTAACGCCTCCGGCATTAATGACGGTGCTGCGGCGCTGGTAATGATGACGCGTCAGCAGGCTGAGCAGCGTGGCCTGACGCCTCTGATGCGCATCCGTGGCTGGGACGTAGCGGGCTGTGGCGCAGAGATTATGGGCTTTGGTCCGGCACCCGCCACCCGACGCCTGATGGATCGCCTGAATATGGATGTGCAGTCCATCGATCTTATCGAGCTGAACGAAGCCTTTGCCGCGCAGGCGCTGGCGGTGATGAACGACCTCCATCTCGATCCGACGCGGGTAAATGTCAATGGCGGGGCGATTGCTCTCGGGCACCCGGTCGGGGCCAGCGGCGCGATCCTGCCGGTGAAGCTGATGTATGAGATGGCACGCAGCGGGGCACGCACTGGTCTGGTGACCATGTGTATCGGTGGTGGGCAAGGTATCTCGATGCTGTTTGAGCGCGAAGGCGCATAGAAGAACGGCCCGAAGTGGGGCTTCGGGCCGGGCGTCGTACGGGTCAGCACCCGGCGGCAACCTGAGAGCTGTCCTGCCGGCATCAGTCTGATGCCGGTCAGGCGACTGACCGTGACAACGGGAGAAGAGTAACCATGTCCGCAATAAATGAAAAGACGGCAAGTGACGCGCGGGGACAACGCGCGCACAAAAAGATTTATCGTCATCTGATGCCACTACTCATCATCGCCTACATCATTAGCTTTATTGATCGCACCAATATTGGTATGGCGAAAGCCAGCATGTCGGTGGATATCGGTCTCTCTGCCACTGCGTTCGGACTGGGTGCAGGCCTGTTCTTTTTGACCTATTCGATTCTGGAGATCCCGAGCAACCTGTTTCTGGCGAAGATTGGGGCGCGTCGCTGGATTACCCGCATTATGATCACCTGGGGCATCATCTCCTGCGCGATGGCCTTTGTCAGCGGTCCCGTCTCTTTTTATCTGATGCGTCTGCTGCTCGGGGCCGCCGAAGCGGGACTCTACCCCGGCATTATCTATTACATGACCCTGTGGTTTGGTCGTGAAGAGCGCGCGAAAGCCACCGGCCTGTTCCTGCTCGGCGTCTGTTTCGCCAATATTATTGGTGCTCCGCTGGGAGGCGCGTTACTGAACCTCGACGGCATGGCGGGCTGGCATGGCTGGCAGTGGATGTTCTTTATCGAGGGTCTGCCGGCTATCGCACTCGCCTTTGTGGTATGGCGCAAGCTGCCGGACAAACCGGCTGACGCCAGCTGGCTTGATGAAGATGACAAGCAGTTTATTGCTGCGACCCTCGCCCGTGAGGCGCAGGAAGTCCGTCATGCGCCTTCCCGCTTTTCGCTGAAGGCCGCGCTGAGCACGCGCATGTTTCTGCTGCTGGTGCTGATTTACTTCACTCATCAGTTTTCGGTTTATGGCCTGAGCTACTTTCTGCCCGGCATTATCGGCAGCTGGGGCACGCTCTCTTCCATCCAGATCGGCCTGCTGACCGCCATCCCCTGGATCGCTGCCGCCTGCGGCGGGGTACTGCTGCCGCGTTTTGCCCGAAACGAAACCCGTTCACGCAGCATGCTGACGCTGGGTTATCTGATCATGGCCGCAGGCATGGTGATCGGCGCGACGGGCGGCCCTGGTCTGGCAATGCTCGGCTTCTCGCTGGCTGCCTTTATGTTCTTTGCCATGCAATCCATCATCTTCAGCTGGCTGCCTTCACTGATGAGCGGCAGCATGCTGGCGGGCAGCTTTGGCTTGCTGAACTGCCTGGGATTATGCGGCGGTTTCCTTGGCCCCTTTATTCTGGGCGCCTTTGAAGATCGTACCGGTACAGCCACCTCCGGCCTGTGGTTTGCCGTTGTACTGCTACTGGCGGGCGCGCTGGTGAGCCGTTTCATTCGCAGCCAGCCGGACACAATGGTGCCAGACACCGCAGCGCGTGGCGAAAAAGTCTGAACAGGAGATGACAATGCGTATTGAAGTCTTACTCGATTTAAAAACCCGGCTGGGTGAGAGTCCGGTCTGGGATGTGGAACAGCAGCGCTTATGGTGGGTAGACAGTCAGGATGGTCGGCTGTTTGCCTGTAACGCACAGGGCAGCGAGATTAAAAGCTGGGATGTGCGCCAGAAAATTGGCTCTTTTGCCCTGCGTGAAAATGGCGAAGGGGCGGTGGTAGCACTGCAGCATGGCGTCCATCTGCTCGATTTTGCCAGCGGTGATTTGCAACTGCTGCATCATCCGGAAGCGGATCGTCCTTTTAACCGTCTGAATGACGGCAAGGTAGACCGCCAGGGACGCTTTCTTTTTGGCTCAATGGATATGCGCGAAGAGGAGCCGAGTGGTGCACTGTACCGCCTCGATCCTGATCTGTCGCTGCATACCCTGAAAGAGAACATTATCGTCTCCAATGCCCCTTGCTGGAGCCCGTGCGGCGAGACTTTCTATTTTGCCGACACCTGGACAGGCAAAATCCACGCCTGGGATTATGACACCCGCAGTGGCAGCCTGTCGCACGAACGGGTGTTCTGTGAGGTGGACCGCAGCGAAGGCGGTGCGGCGGATGGCGCCACCGTGGACAGCGAAGGGTGCCTGTGGAATGCGCTGGTCTATGCCGGCAAGCTGGTGCGCTACACGCCGTGCGGCAAAGTGGATCGCATCATTGAGATGCCGGTGAAAAAGGTGACCAGCGTGATGTTCGGCGGGGAAAATCTCGATGTGCTGTATGTGACCTCCATGGCGCAGCCGCCGCTGCCGCGTTTCCCTGAGGATAACCAGCTACGCGGTAGCCTGTTTGCCATTTATGACCTTGGCGTAACCGGGGTGCCGGAGCGGCGCTTCGCCGGCTGATACCCTGTGCGCAACCCATAAAAAAAATAAATTTCCAGATACTTTCCTCTAACCCTGACCATCAATGGCTTCACGTTGTGCCGTCGTGAAGCCATGGAGTAAAGACAATGACGATGATCAACAATGCTCCCGCCGGGGAAAAAAAAGCAAAGCGGCAGGTAATACATCGCTTCTCGTGGGTTTCACTGCTGGTGTGCTGGCTTATCTGGGTGCTGAACGCCTACGATCGCGAAATGATCCTGCGTCTTGGCCCGGTAATTTCAAAGGAGTTCTCTTTATCGCCTGAACAGTGGGGTAACGTCGTGGCGATGATCATGGTGGCGCTGGCGATCCTGGATATTCCTGGCTCGGTCTGGAGCGATCGCTATGGTTCCGGCTGGAAACGCGCCCGTTTTCAGGTGCCGCTGGTGATTGGCTATACCGCCCTCTCCTTTATCTCCGGGATTAAAGCGATCAGCCACAGCCTGACCACCTTCGTCTTGCTGCGTATCGGGGTGAACCTGGGCGCAGGCTGGGGAGAACCGGTCGGCGTGAGCAATACCGCAGAATGGTGGCCAAAGGAGAAGCGCGGATTCGCGCTGGGGATACATCACACCGGTTATCCCATTGGCGCGCTGCTGAGCGGCGTGGTCGCCAGTCTGGTGATCAGTATCTTTGGCGAAGGTAACTGGCGTTACTGCTTCCTGCTGGCACTGCTTGTTGCCGTTCCACTGATGATTTTCTGGGCGAAATATTCTACTGCCGCGCGCATCAAAACCCTTTATCAGCATATTGATGAGCAGGGACAGACACGCCCGGCTGAAGAGGAGAGCAATAAAGTCGAAAAAGGCGATGGCATGCGCACCTTTTTGCGTACCCTGCGTAATCGCAATATCTCGTTAACCGCAGGAAATACTCTGCTGACACAGATCGTCTATATGGGCATTAACGTTGTGCTGCCCTCCTATCTTTATCATGTCTCAGGCCTGTCGCTGGCTGCGTCTGCAGGGCTGAGTATTATTTTTACCCTGACCGGTACCCTGGGGCAGATCATCTGGCCCTGGCTGTCAGACAGTCTGGGACGTAAACGCACGCTGATCCTCTGTGGCCTGTGGATGAGCATTGGCATTGCCCTGTTCTATTTCGCCACTGATATGCCGCGCCTGATCGCCATTCAGCTCTTTTTTGGTCTGGTCGCCAATGCCGTCTGGCCCATCTACTACGCCATGGCGTCTGATTCTGCCGAAGAGAGCGCCACTTCTACCGCTAACGGTATTATTACCACCGCGATGTTTATTGGCGGCGGGTTATCACCCTTGCTGATGGGCTGGTTGATTCAGCTCGGCGGCGGCTGGGAGAGTGCAACCGGCTATATCTACGCCTTCTTTACCATGGCGGGCTGTGCGCTGTTGGGTGTACTGCTGCAACTGATGACCGTGGATAAAACGCCACGCCATGCTCACTGACCGGAGACAAGATGAAAATCGTCATCGCACTGGATTCATTTAAAGGCAGCTGTAGCGCGCAGGCCGCCTGCGCTGCGGTAGCGACAGGGTTGCGCCGTGTTCGTGCCGATCTGACCCTGACTGAAATGCCCGTGGCGGACGGCGGCGAAGGGTTGCTGGTCACACTGGCGGAAAGTCCACAACTCAGCGGAGTACGCTGGCATTATCAGCAGTGCACCGGCCCTTATGGACAACCGGTACAGGGTGCCTTTCTGACACTGGATGATGGCACGGCGATTATCGAAATGGCGCAGAGCTGTGGCCTGGAGCTGACGCCTGCGTCGCAGCGGGATGTGCGCCGGGCCAGTAGCTATGGCCTGGGCGAACAGGTCAGAAGCGCGCTCGACCTGGGCTGTCGCCGGCTGATTATCGGCCTGGGCGGCAGCGCCACCAACGATGGCGGCACAGGTTTTGCTCAGGCGCTGGGCGCGCGCTTCTGGCGGGCTGATGGCACTTTGTTGCCGCAGCCTGCCACCGCGCAGGATCTGGCACAAATTGCCCGGGTTGATCTCAGCGCGCTGGATGCGCGCCTGCGTCAGGTCGAGGTGCAGGCTTCCTGTGATGTCACGAATCCGTTGCTGGGCGAGCAGGGCGCAACCTGGATCTATGGGGCGCAAAAAGGAGCGGATCATGCTGCGCTGGTTGAGATGGAAGCAGGTATGCAAAACTACAACCACCATCTTACCGGGGCGCTGGGTCGGGATATCAGCACTCTGCCTGGCACCGGCGCGGCGGGAGGCATGGGCGCGGCGCTTATCGCCTTCACGGGCGCAACGCTGCGTCCCGGCATTGAGCTGGTTTTAGAACTGCTCAATGCCGCCGAACACCTGCGCGACGCGAGTCTGGTTTTTGTCGGAGAGGGCTGGCTGGATCGCCAAAGCGCCTTTGGCAAAGCACCAGTTGGCGTGGCGCACGCCGCTGCGCATTATCAGATACCGGTAATTGCGTTATGTGGGGGGCGCGATGAGAGCAGTCGCGAGCTTTATCAACACCATATTGACGCCTTCTGGTCGATATGTCCGCGTCCCATTTCACTCTCAGAAGCGATGGCCGCGAGCGAACAACTTCTCGCGGACGCGGCGGAGAACGCATTACGCACTTTTCTCGCCGGACGTCAGCAGCAAAAAACAAGCGGATATCAGTATGATCATTACAGCAGCGCTGGCTAACGAAATTGTTGTCCGGGCGATGGCCATCATTCATCACAATGTCAACGTGATTGACAACAACGGTATGATTATCGCCTCGGGCGAGCGGCATCGCATCGACACGCAACATGAAATCGCCCTTGATGTGATCCGTACTGGAAAACGCATCTGTATTCACAATGCGACAGAAGCGGCGCAGTTCAGGAATGTCCAGCCCGGGATTAATCATCCGATTATTATTGATGATCAGGTGGTTATGGTCGTGGGCGTCAGTGGCGATCCAGCAGTGATAAGCCGTTATGCCGAGCTGGCGGTGCTGACCGCAGAGCTGCTGGTACGGCAATCTGTGGAGATGCGCGAAACCAACTGGCGACAACGCCTGCGTGATACCTTGTTCTGTCAGTATCTCGATCAGGGCATGACGGTGTCAGGACAGGAAGCGCTGCAGCGCCTTGAAGAGCTCGGTTTTTCTCTGAACGTGCCGCTGGTGCCGGTGGTGGTTACCGTCCAGGTGGAACAGCGTCATCTGAGTGAAATTCTGGGGACGCTGTTGCGTGAGTTTTCGCAGCTGGCCGGGGTGAAAGAAGTTATTTTGCTGGGCAGCCAGGAGATTCTGGTGCTGGGTATGGATAACGTACCCCAGAAAACCCTGTTGAGCGGGATTGAATTTATCCTCAGCAATCAGATCAGCCATTACTACATCGGGATTGGTTTACGTGCCGCCAGTGCGCCGGATATCCGTGAAGCGATTTTACTTGCCCGCACGGTGATCGAGGTGGGCAGTAAAGTACAGCCGCAGCGGCAGATTTACTATTTCCGCGAGATGGCCATGCTGTGTCTGTTTCGGGTACTGGAAGACAGCTATATGTTGAATTTTTTCAACAATATTGTTCAGCAACTTCTGGAACATGACTCTGGTGAAGTGCTGCTGAATACACTCGCCTGCTTTATTCATCACAATGCCGAACCGGGAAAAACCTCAACGCAGTTGGGTATTCATCGCAATACCCTGACATACCGGCTGCAGCAAATTAAAAAGCAGATTCAACTGGACCCTATGGTGTTTACCGATTTGGTGCAGTTGTCCGTCTCGGTACACTGCTACCAGCGACGTCATCCGCGGCAGAGTGAGTGGATTGATACGCTGAGCTGAGGACCATATCGCTATGCGAACCAGTGAATCTTGTCGGTTCATGACAGGATTTTCATTCTGATAGTGCGTACCCTGCGTACGCACCCTTCAGCATCATCCGTTAACCCAAATAGTGGTTACGTAATCTGAAATGATTGCTACGCAGGTTCTCAAACAGGGGCGGCTGAGATTTCAACTATCGTCTCAGGGCTGTAATTGTTTTTACTTTTCAACAGGCATGTGCTGTGCTGTGGTGAATGCGATAACTCTTAAAATATCAGGTGTGCCTCTCTAACCTTATTAACCCGCGGATAACAAACCAGGTCAGGGGAGACGCTGTTATTTAATGCCGGTAATAGTGATGATGCTTACTCAAGTAGTTTTAAATAATAAGCCGGCGGAAGCAGTAAAAGCATCAGCCGGGGAAGGGTAATACTATTTACTTACCTGATTGTGGTTGTAAACAGGGCAAAATCGCGCATATTACTTCAGGTGTGCTACTCGATTATGACAAGCTATTTTCTGAAGTTATTATTATGATTGGATCTTTTTTATGCCGCTATTCGCCGGTGAAATAAGCTGTTTTCATTCACATCCCCTTCGGTTCATGGCTGTTCCTGCGGGCTTCCACCGTAATACAGGATTGCCTGTTCACTTTTACCTGTGGTAGTTTTGGCGGCCAGTCAAGGCTGAAACCTCGCCGGGTTAAACATCACGGCTGTTTTGCTTTGTTGCCCGTAAGAGATTGGGGTGCGATAAAAATGTTATTCTGCGCAGTTAATCTGGTTCAGCGAAGGGGCAGGAATACTTTTGTGAAACCGCCTGATTTTCCTGTTTCAGAAACATGCAGACCCGGATGGCTTGCGCACTTTATAAAAGCGGATATTTCAGATATCCGGAGATACCATCCTGACTCGCTCTGAAAAACTTTATTTTTCCACGCGATGGATTGAAAAAATGCATAACAGACTCATCGGACTGGATATACTACGCTCAGTAATTATGATTTTTGGCCCGACGTTTCATGCCGCAATGCTTTATAGCGGCGCGTGGGGGTTTGACTATCAGTTACAAAAAAACGAATGGCTGGTGGATGCGTTAAATGTAACCCATCCTTTCAGAATAGGTTTATTCTTTATCCTCTCGGGCTTCTTTTCTTCCCTGCTTATCAGCAAAAAAGGTGCAGAACATTTTAACGAGAGCCGCAAAAAGCGGCTGCTTAAGCCGACGCTGCTGGCCGTGTTAATTACGTTACCCCTGATTGCCCTTGAGATGTATTTCCTTATGGATGACCGGCAGTTAAGGGACTACCTGAGCTACAAGCATTTATGGTTCCTGATTGTCCTCTGCCAGATCAGCCTGTTAGTGATGCTGTCGCCTGATAAAATAAACCGCTCTGTCCGTCGTGTCGCTGAACGGCTCAACCACTGGCATTGGGTCAGTATCTTTGCGCTTTTCGCAGCGGCTATCTGTGCTTCAATGGTATTGATCAAAGTCGTGAACACTATATTGCCCCATGCAGTGGTTGAACTTTTTCAGCTTGGACAGCTTATTCAGTATATACCCTATTTCATTATGGGTATGCTGCTGTTCTTTATGGAAAAAGAAATTAACGCTAAAACAGCGGTCGCTTTACTGGCGCTCTACTTTGTCTGGTATTTATTAAGCGTGTTGTTTGAGGATAAAATGAAAATCGCCCTCAGTCTGGGCAAAGTTTTTGCGGTTGTGGCAATATGCCTGGCGCTGTTTTACCTGTTTAAAAATGTTAAATTCAAAGAGAACACGTTCATTCTGTCGATATCTAAACTCGCGTTGCCTTTTTATTTAATCCATCTTCCCATTTTGATTTTTTTAGGCTGGCTGTGGGGGGAGCATGGCATCTCTCGCAATCCTGTGCTTTTTCTTTCCTATGCGGTTTCTTTGAATATCCTTTTCAGCTTTTTACTCTCTACACTGATAGTGAGGAGTCAGTCAGCGTCACGCTTAATGGGACTGGCGTAATATAGCCTCAATGACTGCGGATTGCCTGTTTTTGCAACCGGAACAGAGAGACAACGTTGACGATGCTGTTGCCCTTCATTAGCGCACCAGCAGCGCTGATAAAGGGGGACGCTTATGGAGTATCAGAAGGTGCTGGATTTCTGGTTCTGTGAAACAAGCCAGGAGAAATGGTTCACGCGTGATGAGCAGTTTGATGAAATCGTCAGCACCCGCTTCCGGACCTGCTGGCAAGCCGCCTGTCGCGGAGAATGCTATACCTGGCGGGAATCGCTGGAGGGGCGGCTGGCGGAAATCATTGTGCTGGACCAGTTTTCCCGCAACCTGAACAGAAACAGGGCGGAAGCATGGGCGCAGGACACCACGGCACTGGTACTTTCTCAGGAAGCCCTGCGTCAGCCGGAATGGCAGCAGCTGGAAACATCGCAGAAAGCTTTTCTGCTCATGCCATGGATGCATGCCGAGTCGCGCCTGATTCATGAGCAAGCCACTGAACTGTTTGACTCGCTGGGCGATGCGGAATACAGCCGCCATGAGCGGCAGCATCGCGATATCATCGCCCGGTTTGGCCGCTACCCGCACCGCAATCAGTGGCTTGGCAGAACCTCAACCGCGGAAGAGATCGCTTATCTCAGCGAGCACGCCTTGCCTTTTTTCTGATCTGAAACGGTCCCTGGGGCGACCTTCATCAGTCCCGGGTGATTATCGTCACCCGGGACGCATTTCGCTTATCCCAGCTCAAGCAGGATCATGCCTGCCGCAATCATGAGCAGCCCGACACACTCTTTACGGTCCGGGGAATGCCGGAAAATAATCCAGCCGGTTATCGCGGTCAGCAGGATGCCGCAGCCGCCCCAGATAGCATAAGCCGTTGCCATATCCATCCCGTTCAGAGCCCGGGAGAGGGCGGTGAACGAGGCGAAAATTAATAACAACCCCAGCGCGCCCGGAAGTTTGTGGGTCATTCCACTGGAGCGTTTGAGGAAAGCATTTGCTGTTACTTCCAGCACAATGGCGATAGCAAGGTAAAAATAAGAAACAAACGTCACTGCTTACTCACTGTGTTCATTTTCGGCCATATTCACCAGCAACACGCCGCCCAGCAGAAGCAGAATGGCGACATACTGAATAACGCTGAGGTGTTCTTTAAAAAAAATACTGCCAATGGCGGTCACCGCCAGAAGTCCCAGCGACTCCCAGGTTGCATAAGCTACCGACAGACTTATTTTTTTCAGTGCCAGTGCCATAAAGGTAAACGACAGCCCGATGGTAAAATACATCAGCAGCATGCCTGCCAGACTGGCATCCCGGGAGAGTAATTTCATCACCACCACACTGCTTATCTCTGCCACGATCGCCAGAGAAAGATAACACCATGCCCTGGTCACAATACCTCCATTTTAAGATTGATATTTCCGGGGGCGGGTATCTTACATCGGGAGCGGCGTCCGGGAAGCAAGAGTTATTAACGGATGGTGTGATTTTCAGGGGCGAGAGAGAAAAGATTTTTTAATGAGTGTTTATAGTTACATCATCCACTATAAAGAAACCCATAGCACACCACTTCGGCTACATCAGGGGAAAAATGTCTGGCAACACCTGATGGTCCGGCAATGTCCGGGTAACAGCGAACTACCCGGACAAGCGGCTTTGTTTGTTCACTGACCAGGGAAACACAGCCAGCGAGTGTGGGTGCAGCACTCAAAGTAAGAGCCTGCTAACACAGAACTAATCATTTTCGATGCGGGGCAGGAACCAGGCCAGTAATCCTGCCAGCGGAAGGAATGAACATAACCAGTAAACCTGTTCAATCCCCATTTTGTCGGCGAGCGTACCGAGAACAGCGGCAGCGATGCCAGCCAGGCCGAAATTAAGCCCGTAAAACAGGCCGCCGACCAGGCCAATCCGGTTCGGCGCGAGTTCCATGGCATAAATCAGAATGGAAGCGAAGGCGCTTGCCATTATCAGATTGATGGCCACCGTCAGTATCACCGTCCAGAAAAAATCAGCATAAGGCAGTATCAGCGTCAGGGGTAACGGACCCAGAATCGATATCCAGATGATCTTGTAACGACCGATGCGATCGCCGAGGATGCCGCCCAGCAACGCACCGGCTGCGGAGGAAAACAGAAATAAAAACAGCATGAACTGCGATGTTTTAACGGAGGCGCCGAAATGGTCCATTAAATAAAAGGTATAGAACGAGCGGAAACTTTCGACATAGGCGTTTTTAGAAAACATCAGCAGTGTCAGCACAATCAGGCCTGTTGTGACCATCGCCTGCGGATAAGTTTTTGCCTGCCTGCCGTTTTTGTTTTTTTCTTTCACGGACTCGATATAACTGGTTTTAATCGTATCATGGCGGCCAGCGGTCCAGATCATCAGAACCACAGCCAGTAAGGCTAACAGAGCAAACCATGCCAGGCTCTGTTGTCCGTATTGCACAATAATAATGGCGGCAAACAGAGGGCCCAGGGCACCACCAGCCTGTCCGCCAACCTGAAAAATACCCTGGGCGAGTCCCTGGCGGCCGCCTGAGGCGTAGCGGGCCATTCGTGTGGCTTCCGGATGAAAGATAGAAGATCCAATGCCGATGCTGGCTGCTGACAACAATATCAGATGATAGGATGGTGCATAGGCGAGTCCGACCAGGCCGGAAAGCGTAAACGTCATGCCGATAACCGTAGAATAAGGAAACGGATGTCTGTCGGTTACCGCGCCTACCACGGGCTGAAGCAGCGATCCCGCAATCTGAAACGTCAGGGTGATAATGCCGATATGTACAAAGTCGAGCTGATATTTCTCTCTCAATATCGGATAGACTGCCGGTATTAGAGACTGGATAAGATCGTTGAGCAGATGGGTGAGGCCCAGTATCAGCAAAACATTCAGCCAGGTTTTAGGCCGCCTGATAACTGCAGTAGTGTCCATAGTGATCCCCGTATGACCAGTTAGATTTTTTATTTTTTAACGTAACGCATTGCAGGCAATCCTGAAGCACGTCATCGCGCTACAGATGATGAATGCTTTCAGGGGTATCAACCGTAACCTAAGGTTATAGCCAGGTAAAGAACAGTAAGCCATCATAAAAGCCGCTGTGGGCTGCTGGCGGTTACAGACCGGTAATCCGTAACCAAACCTGGTCGCTGGCAGCCAGCCGCAGGTGTGTTATGGCGCACAAAAATCTGTCTCAGCAAATAGTGATAATTCTACCTCTGCCTGTAACTGTAGTGGTACAAGAGGGCTGAAGAGCAGGATCGCTGCGTTCAACAACATCCGGGCCTTCCTGAATTAACATACTGATCTGAAGTTAAAAACCTGGAATGAAGGGCAGATTTATACTTATTTCTGCACAGGTTGCTCTCATTTTCTGTGGATAATTGTATCCGCCAGATTGAGGAAGCATTGTCGTTCGCGCGAGAAGATGCTGTCTTACTTGTGACATTCCAGGCGGGATAGCACAGGCTGTTTAAGTGACAACGTCACCTGTTTACAGAAGGATTTTTGCTAATGTCAGTTACAGCTCGCGATACCGGGAGAGGCTGCGGTTGTAAGCGCTACATGAATTCTGAGAAAAGGACAGGGGGGCAACCCGTCAGAATTTACGTAGCGTTGTCATTTTATCATTCCGGTTTACAGCGTCAGACAGCTAACAATACCCTCACGTTTATCATCATAACTTTATATAAGTGCCATTATATTTATTTATCACCATTGAAGACGGAGATTCGGGCGAAGGGATGGAGAGGAGAGTTAACAGCGGATCGGTAAGGTCGTTTTTTTCACGAGAGTTCAGCTGCTGTCATCTGACAAAACGTCATATGCAGGGTACCGGCATAACGCCGCAAAAGTATAAAAACGCACCTGCTGAGTTCACGCTGTCACCCCGGTTACTTGTCAGGCTAAACATTTCAACCTGCCTCTGCATCGAACTCATTGAGCATGTTCCCCTGAGTATCAGCACCATGCGGTTTAGCTTTCAGAATACGGCAATGCAAGGGGCGTGTTTATGACACATTTAATTTAAGCGTAAGCCGCTTTACCGTTTCCCTTTATTTATCTGATCTAATGAATTTTGATTTTTTATTAAGGATAGAAAAATTAAATCAAGCTATTAATATTTAGGTTTAATTCTTTAATAAAGAGTTCCATTAAATAACAGAGGTTTCGCTGTGCCTTGATTTATATTTAAACATCTGTAGGAAAATAATTAAATAGTATTGGACACTTTCGTAACGGAATGATGCTATTTATATCAATCTTCCCTCGACCTGAGGTCTGTATTGCCGCCTTATCCGGTAAATATTCTCCTCAACATGGCGGTTAACGTGATGCGGGCATTGTGTTTCCTCTCTGGAGGGAAACAGTAGGTTCAAATTAAATCCCATACTTATGCAGCTGATAGCCGCGCAAGCGATGCTTTACCCTGCCATACATGCCTCAGCGATCGATTTAAAACCTTTTACGCCCGACTCAACGATAACAAGGCGGGGGCCTATTGCCTGTGCGATGGCAGCACACAAACATTGCAGGGTCTGCCGCAATTTGATGCTGGCGTCAGCGGTGAAATTCGTGCCACGCCGGACGATCACCTCAACAGAGAGCGTATTAACAGCGATAATTTAACCGGTAAGCCCCTTCTTAATATCGGGCCGCAAAACTTCACAGTTAAGATTCCCAATCCTGACACCGGTATTTATCAGCTTTATCAGGTTTATAACGATTCGCTTATTGAACTGCCTCCGGTCACGCTATCCAGTGCCGTGCCGGATTACGTTGATGTAAATGACAAACAATATATTAATACGCGCGTAGCTTCCGTCAGTAAAGGCACCCTGAATGTCGCCATCGGCAATGATAATGCGGCACCTGATGCCAGTATTAACCGCTGTGACGCTAGCGCCTGTGACGGCGGCAATGTAATCAATAATCGCGCCGAAACCCGCAAAATTTCACTGCAAAATGTCACGCTCAACGTGAACCGTGGCACCGCGATTCGCTCTGCCATTTCGTTCGATCCTGATGGCAGCGCTACGATCAATGTCGGCGCAGAGGCGACCCCGGTTACCGGTTTGCGCAGGAGGATGGTTCTGTCATCCACAACGATCTGGTGATCGGGAAAAATTATGCCATTGCCGTTTCCGGCGCAGGTACAGGCCGGTTCTGCTACCGGGGCCAGTGAGCGCTTTGATAGTGGTAAATCCAGGGCCCGGCTGTTAAAAAAGCTGAGAAGACGTTTCGTCAGTTCGCGGATACTTATCCTCACACCGCGCAGCAAACCTGCCCCCTCAGCCGGGCAAACCAGAATCAGGCTGAGGCTGCCGGTATCCTGTCAGCGGCTGCGTCGGGGCAACATTCGCACCAGCGTATTGTCGCGCAGGCAATAATGATGAAACAGCGCGGCCAGCGCATGCAGGCCAATAAGCCAGTAGCCTGCCGGGGCCAGGATTTTGTGCCAGTGAATCAATACGGCAGCAACTTCTGGAGCCGGAGGCTGCGCTACCGGCATGCTTATGCCAAACAGCCACCATTCTCTGCCGCTCAGGTAGCGCGAACTGAGGGCCAGGGCAGGTAAAAGGATAAACAGCGCGTAAATGGCAGCATGAACCAGATGAGCCAGGCCGCTCTGCCAGGGACGTGCTGGCGGCGTAATGGCAGGCGTTGTAAAGCGGGTACGCAGACAGAGACGCGTCAGCATTACCAGCAATACACAGAATCCGGCGCTAAAATGGGTGATAATTATCGCACGACCCTGCCAGGAGCCGCGCACGGCGAAACCGCGCAGTTCAATGGTCATATACGCGACAGCCAGCAACAGCACCGTCAGCCAGTGGAACAAAATTTGGGGGGCTGCATAGTTATTTCGCATTTTTATCTCAGTAATGATCTGGCGTTAGCACAGCCCTTTCAGGGCATTATCCATCCGTTTTTTGTCAGCGCAGCTGTTATATCGACTGAGCACAGGTTATTAAAGTTCGATTTTCCTGTAAAATATTGAATGTTAAAATTTTAACAGGCGACAGGCTCGCCGCTTTGTTTGAGAGCGTGCGGCCGTTCTGTCATAAATGTCCGCCCGGTGTTTTAATGCACCCGACCGATTTTCAGCTGACTCCCTCGGGTCGGCCTTTATTTATATGCTGGTATACCATGTCGTTTTTCAAACTCTCTTTTATCCTTCCGCTCGCGGCCTGTGCTGGCCTGCTCGCCTGGTGGCTGATGCCCCATTACACGCATGAAGAAGAGGCCTATTACGTCTCCGTTTTTTGCGCCATTCGCCACGATGACAGTCAGCGTTTCCAGTCAGATATGCAGGCCGTCATCGAAGGGAGTAACTCCGACTATGCGCTGCAGAAAATCCACTACCTGCCGGATCTTGGCGAGAAGGTATTCAGCATCTGGGAACAGCTCGCGCCAGAGGAAAAAGCGGCTGTTTTCCGCACCCCTGACGGCTGTCGTCAGCTGATGGGAGAGCGTATCAGCCGTTAATATTTTCGCGTACCTCAGTTACGCTGCCTGTGACTGAGGTAGAAATCATCCGTTATCTCCTTGCAGGCCTGCTGCACACGCCTTCGCTGTCGCCTGTCCCGCTTCCGCTTTACCACTCAGGTTAACCATAAGGTAAAAATCTGTGAAGCAGCGCAAACCATCAGTCATTGGTATTACAAAGGTATCTTCAATGGTGTTAGTTTGGTGTTACCAACACCGGGGAGCTTTAATCAATGAAAACTAAAATTCCAAAGCTGTCGTTTATGATGTTTCTTGAGTGGTTTATCTGGGGGGCATGGTTTGTGCCGCTGTGGGCGTTTCTCAGCAAAAACGGCTTTACGCCGGTTGAGATTGCCTGGTGCTACGCCTGTACTTCCATTGCCGCTATTCTGTCGCCGATCCTGGTGGGCTCGCTGGCCGACCGCTTCTTCCAGGCGCAGAAAGTTTTGTCCTTACTGATGATAGTCGGGTCGATATTGATGTACCTGGCCGCGCAGCAAACACATTTTGGCGGCTTCTTTCCGCTGCTGCTGCTGTATGCGCTGACTTACATGCCCACGATTGCGCTGACTAACAGTATTGCCTTCTCTCACGTAGGCGATGTGGAAAGCGATTATCCGCGCATCCGCCTGATGGGCACCATTGGCTGGATCGCCTCGGGCATCGTCTGTGGCTTCCTGCCGCCACTGCTTGGCTTTGGCGATATCTCTGCCAGCAACGTTCCTTTGCTGATTACCGCCGCCAGCTCGTTCGTGCTGGGGGTATTTGCCCTGACTCTGCCAGCCACCGAACCGAAAAGCACCGGCAAATTCAGCCTGCGCGTCGCATTGGGTCTTGATGCGTTGCACCTGCTGAAAGATCGCAGCTTCCTCGTCTTTTTTGTCTGTTCGTTCCTGTTCAGCATGCCGCTGGCCTTCTATTACATTTTTGCTGAAGGCTTTCTGACCGAGGTGGGTCTGCCGCACGCTACCGGCTGGATGACGCTGGGACAGGTTTCCGAAATCTTCTTCCTGCTGGCGCTGCCATTCTTTATCAAACGCTTCGGTATCGGCAAAGTGCTGCTGCTTGGCCTGGTGACGGCCGCACTGCGTTACGTGTTTTTTGTCTTTGGCGGCGATCAAAACGTGCTGACCATGGGGCTGCTGTTTATGGGCATCCTGCTACACGGCGTGAGCTACGATTTCTATTTCATCACCGCCTACATTTACGTGGACAAGAAAGCGCCGGTGGAGATGCGTAATGCTGCTCAGGGTCTGATTACGCTGGCCTGTCAGGGAATTGGCAGCCTGCTCGGTTATCGTCTTGGCGGCTACCTGATGCAGGAGATGTTCGCTCATGATCAGCCGGTTAACGGCCAGACTTTCAACTGGGCGGGGATGTGGATGTTCGGCAGCATCATGATCGTGATCATCACCATTGCCTTTATCGTGCTGTTCCGGGACGGTAAAAAACGCAGCGATGAATTAACCGCCTTCGAACAAACAGCAACGGCTGACAGCCATAAGTAAGAGATATAACCATGACGATGACACTCCAGGAAAAACGGATTTTGGGCGCGTTTTATGGCCAGGCACTGGGCGATGCGATGGGAATGCCATCGGAACTCTGGCCGCGCAGCCGTGTGAAACAGCATTTTGGCTGGATCGATCGCTTTCTGCCCGGCCCGGCAGAAAACAATGCTGCCTGCTACTTTGGCCGCGCGACCTTTACCGACGATACCTCAATGGCGCTGGCGTTAGCCGATGCCATTATTACGCACGAAGGGGCAATTATTCCGGAAACCATCGGTGCCTACATTCTGCGCTGGGCAGAGGCGTTCGACGCCTTCAACAAAAATGTCCTCGGGCCGACCTCTAAAATCGCCCTTCACGCGCTGAAAAGCGGTACGCCGGTGGCGCAGCTGGAGAACAATGGATTAACTAACGGCGCGGCGATGCGCATAGCGCCGCTCGGTTGTCTGCTACCGGCAAAGCATCCGGATCTCTTTATCGAGGCAGTGGCGCTGGCCTCCAGCCCGACGCATAAATCAGATGTGGCGATTGCCGGTGCCACGGTGATCGCCTGGGCGGTTTCACGGGCGATTGAGGGCGCCAGCTGGGCGACGATTCGCGATGAGCTGCCGGCGATTGCGCGCGCCGCGCAGGAAAAACGCATCACCACCTTCAGCGCCTCGATGGCGGCACGCACAGAGCTGGCATTGAGCGTGGTCGCGCAGGGCAGGGGAGTAGAATCCACCATGCAGCAGATTTACGATCTGGTTGGCACCGGGACCAGCACCATTGAATCGGTGCCCGCCGCGATTGCCATGGTTGAGCTGTCCGGCACCGATCCCAATCGCTGTGCGATTCTCTGCGCTAACCTTGGCGGCGACACCGACACCATCGGGGCTATGGCAGTCGCCATTTGCGGGGCGTTACATGGCATTGATGCCATCGATGCCAACCTGAAAGATGAACTGAACGCGGTCAACGCTCTTGATTTTACCCGTTACAGCAGCGCATTTATCCGTTTCCGCCAGCAGCGCGAGGCCGCCTGTGCTGATACCTGACGATCTTTCAAAACTGAACGGGCAGCTGCCGGTGTGCGTGATAGGGGCAGCGGTTGTTGATGTCATTGCTGAGGCTGATGCTTTGCCGCTCCGCGGCAGCGATATTGAACTTCATCAGCAGGGTGTCAGTGTAGGCGGCTGTGCGCTGAATGTGGCCATTGCGCTGCACCGGCTCGGTATTCCGTCGATCAACGCGCTGCCGCTCGGCAAGGGCATCTGGGCCAGCATCGTGCGGCAGAAGCTGACGGAATATGGCATCAGCAGCGTGCTGGAGACTGCGCAAGGGGACAATGGCTGGTGTCTGGCGCTGGTGGAGCCGGATGGCGAGCGTACATTCCTGTCAGTCAGTGGTGTGGAAAATCAGTGGGATACCGCACTGCTCAATACCCTGCCGCAGCCCGATCATCGCTGGATCTACCTTTCCGGCTATCAGCTCATCAGCAAAAGCGGCGAGGTGCTGACAGCGTGGCTTGAACAGCAAACGTCACCTTATCAGCTGCTGGTAGACTTTGGACCGCGCCTGGCTGATATCAGCGCTGCGCAGTTTGATCGCATTATGGCGCTGCAACCGCTGATTACCGTAAACAGGCAGGAGGCGGAACTGCTGTGGCAGGAACGTCTTGGCCTCAGCGCGCCCTTTACGGCTGACGGTTTTATGTCCCGCTGGCAGCAGCGTTTTGGTGGAGGGGCGCTGGTGGTGCGGCTCGACAGTGAAGGGGCGGGGTATGTCGATAGTGAAACCCAGGGCTGGATCCCGGCGCTGACCACCCGCGTCGTAGATACCATCGGCGCGGGTGACAGCCATGCAGGCGGGCTGCTGGCCGGACTCGCTTCAGGCTGGTCGTTGGCGGATAGCGTTACGCTTGGCAATACCGTGGCATCCTATGTGGTAGCGCAGCGCGGCGGTGACTGTGCGCCCGATCGCGCCGCTCTGAAGACATACTGGCAGCAGCGCCTTACTCAGCAATAAACACGTACATATCGCTACGGCAGTAACTGATACTGTATTCCAGCGGATTGCCTTGCGCGTCAAGCGCCAGCTGTTTGATCACCAGCACCGGCACATTGTCGGGCAGGGCAATCTGCTGCTGCAAAGCCTCATCCGGCATGCGCGCGCTCACTCTGCTTTGCGATTTCACCGGCAGCACATTGTGACGCTGAAAGTAGTCATAGAGGGAGATGCCGATGTCATCGGCGTCAGCGATAAAGCGTGTCGGCACCCAGGATTCCTCCACCGAGACCGCCTGCTGATCTACATAGCGAATGCGCTTCAGCAGATAGACCTCGCTGCCTTTATTCAGGCCCAGCTTCTCGCCAATCTCTGCACTGCAGGGGATTTTGCTCTTGTTGATCCACACTGTATCGGGCTTTTTGCCGCGTAATACCGCCTGCTGCGACAGACCTTTCGGCTCTTTCAGCGAATATTCAAACTGGCTGCAAATCTGCGTACCGTAGCCGCGCGAGCGGGACACCACGCCTTCTTTCTCCAGCGCATCCATCGCTTTACGCACGGTAATGCGCGAAATATTCAGCGACTGGCTGAATTCGCGTTCACCCGGCAGGATCTCTTCATGTACCAGCGTACCGTCGCGCACCGCCTCTTTAATAGCCGTGGCAAAACGTTTATACAGCGGGGTGCGACTTTCTGCGGTCAGAGCAGAGCTAAGCCGTGAGAGGATTGCGCTGGGTTGAATGGTCATATCAGGCGGTAACACTTATTCCATAAGCTGTAGGTAGAGCTATGATACTGGAAATGCCCCTGCCGCGAAGCATATTTCTGGCTTCAGGCAGGAGCGCGCTGGACCCATCTGGCAATAGCTACTCGCTCACCGGACGTCATGTAGTAATGGTGTCCTGCTCAATCTGAGCAAGATTTTGCATTGCGGCCCGGTTGCTAAATCATTCGTGCTGGCTGGAGATAAAATGATAAACGGCACCAGGCAGGCCAGCGCTGTTGCCGTGCTGCGCCTTTGTTACCTCAGCGGGAATACCATAGCGATCCAGATATTCTTTTACTTCATCAATAAACTGCGGGCGTTCGGTTATTCCGCCACCAGGGAAAATACATTCAGGATCGAAGATATGTGAGAGGTTAAAAATACCTGCGCAAATATCCTGAAAAAATTGCGTGACCAGCGATGTGCAGACGGAATCACCGCGATCATATTTTTCAAAAATCTCCTCACCGCTGACTTCTTCCAGTGTTTTACCGCTATGCGCGGCATAGCGTCCGCGCAACACCGTCAGTGTGCAGATCTCATGCAGGGTGTATTTCATCAGCCGATCGGCACGGGGGCGTTCATTCAACCTATAACCGAACTCACCCGCACTGAAGCGATGACCATGTACCAGCGCGCCATTACAGAAGATGGCACCACCGATGCCGGTACCGATAGTCATCATCAGAAAATCTGACATGCTCCGGGCTTTACCCAACCAGCGCTCAGCCAGTAAGGCGCAATTGGCATCATTTTCCACCGTAACCGGCAGGGCGGTTTTCTGGCTCAGCCACGCCTGCAAATGGGAATGATCGAAATCGCGGATAGCGCCACCCATAGTAATAAAACCGGTGTGCGGATTAACATAACCCGGCGCGCTTACTGCAATACCGCCGCAATCAGGATGGGTTTCCAGCCAGGCCAGTAAGCCCGCAAGAATTTTTTCGCCGGAAAAGTGAGGGATATCCTGCTTTGCTTTAGTAAGAATGTCACCTTTTTCAGTAACTACCCCCATTTTCAGGGCAGTGCCGCCAATATCAAATGCCGCAATTTTCACATCATATTCTCCGCTGATACCCGCATGTTGTGGCTGTAACAGATGGAATTCAGGATTGCATTCAAATGGCGTGTTCAGAAATATCCGTCAGGTCCGGGCTACGCCATCACAACCTTCATTGTCGTGACGTCAGGGTGCCAGACCTGACGGGTTTGATTTACAGCGTTTCACCATTGGTAGCGATGACTGTCTTGTACCAGTCAAAGCTTTTCTTTCTGGCGCGGGAGAAATCACCGGTTCCGTCATCATTGCGGTTCACATAGATAAAACCGTAACGCTTGCTGTACTGGCCTGTGCCAAATGACACGCAGTCAAGGCATCCCCAGGGCGTAAAGCCCATAAGATCCACCCCGTCTTCCAGCACTGCTTTCTTCATTTGCTCGATGTGCTCACGCAGATAGGAAATGCGGTAATCATCATTGATTTCGCCATCAGCCCCGACTTTATCTACAGCGCCGAAGCCATTTTCCACGATAAACAGGGGCTTCTGGTAACGTTCATAGAGCAGGTTGAGGGTATAACGCAGGCCAACCGGATCAATTTGCCAGCCCCAGTCTGACGCCTGCACATGCGGATTTTTACGGCTGCCGGGAAACGCTTCCAGCGGCGTGTTCCCAGGCTGCGCGGCGGAGGGGTGCTCAACCGCATTGCTCATGTAGTAACTGAACCCGAGATAGTCGGTGCAGCCCTCACGCAGCGTCTGCTCATCTTCAGGCTCCATCCGGATGTTGAAACCGCGTAATGTCCACTCTTTCTTGATATAAGAGGGGTAAGCGCCCCGCATATGTACATCACCAAACAGATAGCGTTCGCGCATCGCCTGATGCGCATACATCACATCATCCGGATGGCAGGACCAGGGATAGAGCGGGACCATCGCCAGCATGCAGCCGATTTTGAAGTCCGGGTTAATGGCATGACCCAGTTTGACCACTTTTGCGCTGGCAACAAACTGATGGTGCAACACCTGATACATCACTTCTTCCGGATTTTCGTGATCGGTAAAAATCACACCGGAATTACTGTAGCCATACAGAGGTTTACGCCAGTTACGCTGATTGTTGATCTCATTAAACGTCATCCAGTATTTCACTTTGTGCTTATAACGCTCCAGCACCACTTCGCTGTAACGGACAAAGAGATCGATCAACGCGCGGTTAAGCCAGCCGCCATACTGCCTGACAAGATGAAGAGGCATTTCAAAGTGAGAAAGGGTAATAACCGGTTCTATGCCGTTTTTCAGCAGCTCATCAAACAGATCGTCATAGAAACGCAGACCCGCTTCATTTGGCTCAGCTTCATCCCCTTTTGGGAAAATCCGTGTCCATGCAATGGAGGTGCGAAAACATTTAAAGCCCATTTCGGCAAACAGGGCGATATCTTCCTTGTAGCGATGATAAAAATCGGTCGCCAGATGGTTGGGATAGTGTTTGCCTTCAATGATGCCATCGGTGATCTCACGGTCAACGCCGTGGGCACCACCGGTCAGAACATCAACAATGCTGGGGCCTTTGCCATCTTCGTTCCAGCCACCTTCCACCTGATGGGCAGCAACGGCGCCGCCCCATAAAAATCCTGCGGGTAACTTGCCAGACATAATCCTTCCTTTCATCAGATCAACGACGTCTCAACGCATTAATGCGTATGTTTTTTTACCAGTTCGTGCATCTCGCGATGCAGATAAATTAACTCTTCCACTAAATCACGGCACAACATGGCATTCATTAAGTGATCCTGTGCATGAACCATGATCAGATTTACCGGGATTTTGCCGCAGCCTTCATCCGCCCCGATCAGTGCTGTCTGGATCTTATGGGCATTCCGCGCCGCTTCGCGGGCACTCTCCAGCAGGGCGTCGGCTTCATGCCAGTGATGCTGGCGGGCTTCCTGCAAAGCCTGCATCGCCGAAGAGCGCGCTTCGCCAGCATGGATGATGAGTTCCATCACCGTACTTTCCATCTCTTCCTGAGTCTGCATTATTTCATCTCCTCAGCCAGCGTCGTTCCGGTTGCCATTTCCGCTTCCTGTGCCAGAAGCTGGCGCTCATACATTTTGAAGAACGGGTAGTAAATCAGGGTGGATATTCCGATCAGGACAATCACCAGTACCACTGCCCGCCAGTCCCAGCCGGTAGACCAGGCTGCGCCAATGGGGCCTGGCGTTGTCCAGGGCGCCAGCGATATAACATGATTAATCAGATTGGTACGGGTTGCCGTCCAGGCGATCACGGCATTAATCAACGGCGTGGTGATGAACGGAATAAACAGCAATGGATTCATCACAACCGGTGAGCCAAAGATGATTGGTTCATTGATATTGAACATGCCGGGCACCAGGCCGAGACGGCCAATGGAACGCAGATGCGCTGAACGGCTGCGCAGATAAAGCAGTACCAGCCCCATAGTGGCACCAGAGCCGCCAACAGTAATAAAGAATTGCCAGAACGGCTCGATAAAGATTTTTGGAATTGCCTCACCGGCAGTTAATGCCTCCTGGTTTAACCCCAGGTTGCTCAGCCAGAAAGCCTGCAGTATTCCGCCTACGATAGCCGCACCATGAATACCTGCGAACCACAGCAGGTGACAAAGTAATACAGCAATTAATACCGCTGGCAGCGAATCAGCAGCTGAAATAATGGGCGAGAAAACCGCCATGATGGCCTGTGGCAACAGCAATCCCAGATGACTTTCCAGAAACAGATTAAGCGGGTACAGCGTTAAAAAGATCACCATGATGGGAATCAGCAAATCAAAAGATTGCCTGATCTTTGGCGGTACCTGTTCCGGCAATTTAAATCCGATGTTGTATTTCACCAGAACATGCATCACTTCTGTACAGTAAAGACTGATCAGAATGGCTGTAAAAATTCCCTCACCGCCGAGGGAGGAAATGGAGAGAGCACCCTCTTTTTGCGGCGCAGCGACCACCAGAAAAGCCATCAGTGAAAGCAGGGCGGCCATCAGTCCATTAAGCTTGTAACTTTGCGCCAGGTTATAGGCAATGGCACCGGTGATGAAAATAGCCATAATGCCCATGGTCATGTTATAGGGCATCATCAGTTGATCGTTGTACTGCTTAACGATACCCAGCCACCATTTGGCAAATCCCCACTGGCTGTTTTCACTGAAAGGCGGATGAGAAAACAACAACATAAATGAGCCAACAATCAGAAATGGCATTGACGCAATAAAACCATCTTTGATTGCCACGACATGCCTTTGCGACGACAAACGTGCGGCTATTGGGCTGATGCGATTTTCAATCATCCCAAACAATGAGTCAGCCAGTGTGCTCATCAGGCCCCCCTGTGAGAGTCAATGAGTGAAAGGGCAGATTTGAGAATTTTTTCACCGTTGAGCATACCGTAATCCATAGTATTAATAACGGCGACGGGTTTATTATATTCACCCGCACAGCTCTGGAAATCAGTGAGCTTATATTTTATTTGTGGCCCAAGCAGGCAGCAGTCGTAGTCAACAATTTTTTCGCTGAATTCTTCTGTTCCGACTGCTGCAATGCTGGCGTCAATACCAAGCTGAACTGCTGCCTTTTCCATTCTCTGAACCACCATGCTGGTGGACATTCCTGCAGAACAACAGAGTAATATTTTAACCATGTAACCCTCCTTTTTTGCTAAATTTTTACGCACCGAAAACAGAATCTGCAACCGGTTTCAGATTGTGTTTTTGTTTTTGTGATCCATAACGCAATCAAGAGTTTTATTATTAATCTGAAAAAATAAGATAAATCTGCAACCGGTTTCATATTTGCAATGAATAAACGCCTGAAATTTAATTGCATTCGTGTTCCTCTGTCACAGAGATGCTGTTCAGGCGTGCTGATGGCAGAAAGAAAAGGCGGTTTAACCGGCAGGATTTTTAGTTACAATGTAAACCCGGGCTGAAAAGGACACTGAATGACTACCATGCTAGATGTTGCCAAACGCGCTGGCGTTTCAAAGGCAACCGTATCCCGCGTACTGGCCGGGCACAACTATGTCTCCAAAACGGTTCGTGACAGAGTGATGCTGGCGATAGAGGAGATGGGTTATCGCCCAAATCTGCTGGCACGTAATCTGGCAACCAATCGCTCCCACAGTATCGGTCTGATGGTGCCGAACACCCTTTATCATGGCCCTTTTTTCAGTGAGTTACTGTTTCAGGTGGCAACCCTGACCGAACAGTTGGGTTCGCAACTGGTGCTCGCCGATGGAAAGCACAATGCCGGGCAGGAGCGACAGGCTATCAGCTTCCTCGTCGACAGCCGCTGCGATGCTGTCATCATTTATGCCAGATATCTGAGCGTGGAGGATCTTGACGCGCTTATTCCGACAATCAGTAAGCCCCTTATCATCCTTAACCGCCGCCTGAAAAAATTTCCGCAATACTCCGTCTGTGCGGATCATGAAAGTGATACTGTCAATGCGGTGAATTACCTTATCCGGCAGGGGCACAGGGATATTGCCTTCATTAAAGGCCTCGAAAATTCCCGGACGGGTATCAGCCGCTTAAAGGGGTATTTAGCGGCGTTGAAGGAAAACCATATTCCGGTTAATGATTCATTAATACTGGATGGCTGCTGGACCATTGACAGCGGTAAAAGAGCCGCTATGGCATTATTAGAGAGAAAGGCGACCTTTTCAGCCATAGTGGCCAGTAATGACGATATGGCAATGGGGGCGGCTTATTCGCTGAATGCTGCAGGAAAAGTGCTGCCCGGGGATGTGTCCTTATTGAGTTTTGATGATAACCCCGTTGCCTCCTGTTTTATTCCGGCTCTGACAACGGTGCATGTACCTGTTCAGGAAATGGTCTCAAGTGCGCTGATGCAGTTATCCAGAATGCTGGATGGTGAGGACGTTAAACCGTTACCTTTAATGAGCGGGAAATTGATTGTACGTCAGTCAGTCTGTACCGGGCCCTATTACCACGCAGACTGAAATAAGCATTTAACCCGGTCCTGAACGGTGATCACTGAGCTTGCGCAGCCAGACCTCTGGATAATAGCCGCTGGCATCCTGCAAGGCTCAGTTCACGGCTCAACCCTCTTTTCAGGAACAGGCCGAATCAGGTGACAGGTAAACTGTGCGCATTGCAGATGCCCCAGCCAATCTCGCTGACCCGCCAGATCAGATTTCGCAGCTTCCGGACAGATCTGGCGATCCTCGCATGTTGCAATCGCATAGCCGCCTCTCTGGTTTACCCGGATTTTCCATGACGTCTCTTTGCTGAGCAGCCCGCCTATATCAACGCCCCGCACAGTTACATAATTTCCAGCGACCGTTCCGGATCAAACCGGTAGAGACGTATCAGGGGATACGACCTTATTGTAGTGATCACTACATTAATCATTGACAATCTGATCCTTTGAATAATATTTTAATGATCACTACAATATTATTGAGGAAATGAGGATGCGATTTTTAAACAATTCTGTGCTGGTGCTGGGCGGGAGCCGGGGTATTGGCGCAGCAATCGTGCGGCGTTTTGCCTCTGAAGGCGCTTTGGTGGTGTTCAGCTATGCCGGGTCGCGTGAGGCGGCGCTACAGCTGGCGCAGGAAACCGGAAGTAAAGCCGTACTGACGGACAGTTCCGATCGTGATGCTGTGATTGAACGGGTGCGTAATGCCGGTCCACTGGATGTGTTGGTAGTCAACGCAGGCATTGCGATCTTTGGTGATGCGCTGGAGCAGGACAGCGACGCGACAGACCGCTTATTCCGTATCAATATCCATGCGCCTTATCATGCCGCCGTCGAAGCCGCCCGTCAGATGCCAGAAGGTGGCCGTATCATTATAATCGGCTCTGTAAATGGAGACCGGATGCCTGTACCGGGAATGGCATCCTATGCTGTCAGCAAATCAGCCCTGCAGGGGCTGGCACGCGGTCTGGCCCGGGATTTGGGGCCGCGCGGAATTACGATAAACGTGGTGCAGCCCGGTCCTGTCGATACGGATGCCAATCCGGCAGAAGGACCGATGAAAGAGCTTATGCACAGTTTTATGGCTATTAAACGCCACGGCCGGCCGGAAGAAGTGGCTGGTATGGTCGCATGGCTTGCCGGGCCAGAAGCCTCGTTTGTGACGGGAGCTATGCACACGATAGATGGTGCATTTGGTGCCTGAATGGGAATCTGCATAAGGACATTCAGAAGGCCAGACAATCCGCTGATGCGCTTATGCTGACATGAAAAAGGTCAGCCAATATCCAGTTGCTGTCTGAAGCCGCGCAGATTTCTGCGAACCTGACATGACTGGTTAACAGGTCTTCATCCTGCTATGATAAAGACCTGTTAACCAGTCATGGAGTGCCTATGCCACACATTATTTTAAGCGATACCAGTGCCAGCGTCAGCGAACTGAAGAAAAATCCGATGGCCACTGTTAATGCAGGAGATGGTTACCCGGTAGCCATTCTCAACCGCAACCAGCCCGCATTCTATTGCGTTCCTGCTGAACTTTATGAACAGATACTTGATGCGCTGGACGATCAGGATCTCGTTAAATTAGTGAATGAGCGTAGCAACCAGCAGTTACTGGATGTCAATCTGGACGCCTTCTTGTGACTTATACGGTCAAATTCAGGGAAGAAGCTTTCAAGGAGTGGCAGAAGCTGGACAAAACTCTCCAGCAGCAATTTGCTAAAAAGCTGAAGAAGTGTTGTGAGAATCCGCATATTCCATCTGCCAAACTCCGTGGGATCAAGGACTGCTACAAAATCAAACTGCGGGCGTCCGGTTTTCGACTGGTTTACCAGGTAATAGATGATCAACTGATCGTTGCCGTAGTGGCTGTTGGTAAACGTGAGCGCAGTAATGTTTATAACCTTGCCAGCGAGAGAATGCGGTAGGGACTGGGTTTAACCGTAATCAGAAAGCGTGATGTGAATGTGTATTTAACATAATCAATATTATGCGCACTAGTGGCGGGTTACGTCATTTAACGCTTCAGCTGACAGATGCAACAGCGCCCTGCCATAAAATTCCGGTGAGCTCACGCTTTCAGTATCCGTACGAAGCGGCGGGTTGGTAAATCCGGGCTTAATCGTTATCCTGCTTTACGGCATTCTGCACAAACCGCAGAGCGCCTCTTGCCTTTCACTTAAAGACGCCTCGCCCCGATGCTGGACTGAAAGGGGTTTATCGCATACCAGGCGTAAGCTGTGTCGATTTTCAAATAATATCAAGAAGCTGGCTGAAGCAGGCTACCGGGGCTGGTTCGTTGTCGAGGCTGTTCAGGCCAACCAAATACCTTGCCCTTCAGTATACCCGTATTGGCTGTGACACCCCTGCGCTAAGCGCGGCAGGATACACACTCGTTCAGGGAGTAATCTGATGACAATGTTGTTAGCAGGAAAAGTCGCCGTGGTCACCGGCGGAACACAGGGATTGGGTGCCGCGATCGCCTCTCATTTTATCCGTCAGGGTGCTGCCGGTGTGGTGATATGCGGCAGGAATCAGGAAAAAGGTGAAGCCCTTGCGGCAAGACTGAACGCCGAAGGTGAAACCCGCGTGGATTTTGTCCGCACGGATTTAACATCCGTTGCAGAATGCCGGCAGTTAATCGCCAGAACAGATGAATTATATGGTCGGCTGGATATCCTGGTTAATGCGGCCGCCATGACCGATCGCGGCACCATTCTGGATACAGACCCTGAACTTTTCGATCAGATTTTTGCAACCAATGTTCGCGGCCCGTTTTTCCTGATGCAGGAAGCGATCAAGATAATGCGCCGTGAAAACATTCAGGGAAGCATTGTGAACATCTGCTCAATGTCAGCGCTGGCCGGGCAGTCGTTTATTGCGGCTTACTGCTCATCCAAAGGCGCACTGGCCACCTTAACCCGTAATACCGCCTATGCGTTATTACGCAACCGTATCCGTGTAAATGGCCTGAATATCGGCTGGATGGCGTCTGAAGGCGAAGACCGCATCATGAAACAGTATCATGGCGCGGAAGATAACTGGCTGCAAAAGGCCGCTGCTGAACAACCTTTTGGCCGCCTGATACAACCTGAAGAAGTCGCCCGCGCCGTGGCGTTTCTCGCCAGTGAAGAGTCCGGCCTGATGACAGGCTCTGTGATTAATTTCGATCAGACTGTCTGGGGGGGTTACGATCAGGCCCCCCTGCCAGCTTCCCCACTCTGAATTCTCTTCCCATCAGCCTGCCAGCGGCAGGCTGTTTTCATTGCCCGCGGCATGGCGCTTGCGTCTTCTTCTGACCAGCACTAAAATAGGAACCAATCAGTTCACATATCACCTTACTTTAACCGGGATGACCGATGGCAAATCAGACTGGCCCTGGACGTCCGCGCGAATTCGACCTCAACGATGCTGCACGCGACGCCATGAACGTCTTTTGGGACCATGGTTATGAAGGGGCCTCTCTGCCCGATCTGATCGCAGGCACCGGGCTGTCGCGCGGCAGCCTCTACAAAGCCTTTGGCGACAAGCGCGGACTGCTGCTGGCGGCACTGGATCAATACATCAGCGCAGGCCTGAAAGCGACTGCCGATATCCTGTCGCAGCCGGGCTCTGCCCGGACGGCAATTCGTGAGTCGCTGCTGCGCTATGCTGCCCTCTCCTCCAATCAGGAGGGGCGGCGCGGCTGCTTCGTAGTGGCCATGGCAACGGAAATGGCTGCGCAGGATGCAGAGATTGCAGAGCGAACAGGACGCATGTTCCGGCGTCTGCAGCAACTTTTTGCCGGGGCTATCGTTCGTGCCCAGGCAAGTGGCGAAATTCCCGATCGCGATGAGCAGGCGATGGCCCGCACCCTGGTCTGCCTGATGCAGGGAATGCGTGTGCTGGGAAAAACTGGTGTATCTGAGGCGGATATGGTCAGGATAGTGGATCACACCCTGCGTATTCTCGACTGATCCTTATTTTTACACCTTATTTGGAACCAATCGGTTCCATAGTGAGGCGTTATGTCCCAAAATAATCTGGCTATACCCGAGCCTCGCCGCTGGGCGATGTTTAGCGTTCTGTTGGTGGGATCCTTTTTGCCGCCGCTCGATTTTTTCATTGTTAACGTTACGCTTCCTTCGATCAGAGGAGAGCTGGGCGCCTCGTCTTCGGCCGAGCAACTGATTATTTCCTGTTACGCCGCGCTGTATGCCGTGACGCTGATTACCGGCGGGCGGTTGGGTGATCTGTATGGTCGCGGGCGGATGTTTTTCCTGGGCTTGTTCGGATTTATCGCCGCCTCGCTATTGTGCGGCCTCGCATGGTCGCCCTGGGCACTTATCGCCGGACGCGCCTTGCAGGGGGTGTCGGCGGCAATCATGGCGCCTCAGGCGCTGGCTTCGGTGCAGGTGATCTTCCCCGAAAAGGAGAAGCCGCTGGCACTCAGCCTCTATGGCGCGGTGTTTGGCCTGGCTGCGGTGATCGGCCAGGCATTGGGTGGCGTTCTGATTTCGCTGGATCCGCTCGGCATGGGATGGCGGACGGTTTTCCTCATCAATCTGCCGGTGGCGATACTGGTCATAGTGTTCGGTATTCCCCTCCTGAAGAAAACACACGGACAACGGACAGGCAAACTGGATCCGGGCGGTATGGGATTATCGATGCTGGCCCTGGCGTTGCTGGTCGTGCCGCTGATCGAAGGACGCGAAGTGGGTTGGCCGCTGTGGTCGTGGCTGTCGCTCGCCGCAGCGCCTGCAATGGCAGTGGTTTTCTGGCGCTATGAAAGTCATCTTGCCCGCACCGGGGGCGCTCCGCTGCTCGAGCCCGCAGCCCTGCGCGCACCGGGACTGGGCCGCGCCCTGTTAATCGCCCTGTTGTTCTATACCCTCGGGGCCTTCTTTCTGCTGTTCTCGATCTATCTGCAGAATGCGCTGCAGGTGAACGCCCTGAACGCGGGCCTGGTGTTTCTGCCGTTTGGGGCGGGTTATTTGCTCGGGCCGCTGGCGACGCCACTCTGTAAACGTCTCCTCGGCACCTGGATTACGCCAGTCGGTATGGCACTGGAGGCGATCGGCCTGCCTGGTCTGGCCGGGTTGATCACGACAACCCCGATCGGCGTAACGCCCGCATCAGCCCCGCTTGCCGTCATCCTTTTTGTGATTGGTTTTGGACAGGGGTTCGCGATGCCGGTGCTGATGCGGATGATCACGGGCCGCGTTGCGCCTGCTTATGCGGGCATGATCGCCGGTATTGCCAGCTCAACCCTGCAGGTCAGTACGGCGCTCAGCGTGGCGGTAATCGGCGGGGTTTTCTACAGCCTGGCGGGCGTGTTCGCAGATCCGGCAACACTTACGCAGGCCTTTATCGTCGCGATCCTGTGCATTGCATTTTGCCTCGCTGTCGGCGTAATCCTGGGCATGACCCTTGCCCGTCGCACCGATGCGGTTCCTGCCAGCCAGCGCCGGGTCGCCGGCGCATGAACGTGGCGGAGAGCCGTTACGTCACGCTATTCCAGCGTGATACAGCGTCAGCTTCAGGCTGTATCGTTTTAACCACGCCTGTACAGGCCACATCAGGAGTTACATCAGAAATGAAAGCCAACAATTCTCAGGTCACCGTTTTCGTCTATTACCAGGGCACAGCGGAAACCCGTTTTGACCGGGACTTTTTCGTCACGCGTCACCTGCCCCTGTGTATGGAATCCTGGCAGCAGTATGGCCTGCTGAGTGTCACCGCGTTTTTCCCTGCACTGCAACAGGAGGGTACCATCGCCATTTGTGAATGTGTTTTCCGGGATGAAGCCGCTGTCGAGGCCTCATTCAATTCTCCGGAAGTGCCAAAAGTGATGGCGGATGTTCCCCTTTATACCGATGCCACGCCACAACGCGTTCGCGCCGTCGCACTTTAACGCAGCAATGATTTAATCCGGCCCGGCATCCGCCGGGCTGGCTGGCGCCGTACAAGCCTGGCCCAGGAGTCAGGGTTATAACCACCTCGCCAGCAGGAAGGTCGAGTGACAATAATTTATATTTATACGATGCTTTAGACGCGTGAAATTAAATCATTTTTTAACGACGCAGGCAGTTAATATGATTTTCCTTCTGGCATCACTCAGCAAAAATTAAATAAAAAACCTCTCTTTCCTGCCTGTTTCTAATACTGCCTGCGAGCAGCGCAACTCTTCCATAAATGTCGTCAGAAGTAAACTTTTTCGTTACAGTCGGGGAAAATTGATTAATGACGTCTCCTGCTAAGAACATGTCACTCCAGGTATTCCGATACTTTTCAATTAACTCCTGCGTGAATATATGGCATCCTTCTTTAGATTTCATTTCTGAAAGATAGTCAAGCAACGCACTCATTAACGCGGCCAGTACCAAGCCGCTGTCAAATTTATTTCGCTTAAAAAGAATATTGGCTTTACAGAATATAGCTTCAACAGCTTTTTGATTCCATTGTGATTTATCGAATATTAATGATGAACGCTGCTCTCCCTGCAGATAACGCGACCGGTGTGCAGCACTAAGTTCAGGTGACATGGCATTAAAAATATCCCGCACAGGAATATTTTTAGTAAAATCGGCATGGTAGTAACAACTTAATACCAGGCGAGGTAGTTGATGATCAAGCCATCCCGATTCCCGTCTGAATAAAGCTTTTCGTGTCAGCGCGGATGCTTTAGCTGTGACAGCCCTGAATAACACTCTTTTACGATAACATTTCATTTTACCCGTGATTGTATCATTGTAAAAATCGCTTTTAATTTCCTGGACGCTTCTTACAGAAGAAGCAATAGAGGGATGTGTCAGTCGAAATTTGCCATAATCCTTGGGAGGAAGATGGAGAGCGATATATTCCAGTATCTCCGGAGGGAGATTTTGTATTCCTGTGACATGACAGCCCATGTTGCTGTTGACACCAGACTCACCGTCAGGCAATTCCGTAAGATGACTTGCTTTCTGAGATGCTAAAGATGATCCTTCAGAAACAACCTGCATAATATCCTCCTTTGCAATAAAATTAATCAGGTTATTCTGTATTACAGTAAAATAATTTCAAATAATCACCAGGCAGCGAAAAATATTCAATTATAATTTTATGCGAAATAATTAATTACCGCTTCCTTCACCTATCCATCCCGTTGGTAGGTCGTATCACGCTCCTGAGGATTCCCGGAAAATCTGTAACGCTTAATATGCGCTTTCTTTTCGGAGATCGTTTATGTTGAGTGTAAAAACCCTTGTTCAATCAATATTATTGATTGGTTTTGGACAAAGGTTCGCGATGCCGGTGCTGATGCGGATGATTACGGGCTGCGTTGCGCCTGATTATGCGGGCATGATTGCGGGTGTACTTTAAGCAGCAGGGATTTAACCCGGCCCCAAAACCAGGGGGCCGGGTGATACTGTCATGCAAAAAATTGAGTGCCGACAGCAACGACAAGCTTCTGTCTTATCAGCAATAGTCGGTCTAATGGCTTTAGGGGTTGCTTAAGCCAGTTTAAATTCAGCTCGCGGCTTTAAAGTGAGCTATGGTTTCGTCCCAAAAATGTCTGCTACGGAATAGTCTTCATCCACTTTCACATAACAATTCGATCTGTATAAGTTATTGGCTGGCCGTGAACAACTTTCCTGATCAATGCTGATTAATGGGGCAGCTCTGTTCAGACAATCCAGGCCAGAATTCGGGTCATTCTTTGATGCGATCCACTCCGGGCTGCGCATGTTCAGTACGCGTGTAACCTGAGCCGCCATAGCAGTCCGGGCTTCAGGTTCACTCTCTGTGATTCTGTATTTATACTATCCGTCTGATGTGCCGGGTAAGGCAGGGCAGAAATAACCGTCATAGTTTCACCTCTCCGATAAAATTCCACAGGCTACATAATATGGTGGAAAAATACTTTCAAATAACCGGCTCCTGATACAGGGAAGGTAAATTATAAAATTTTTTATTCGCTATTTTCATTCATCAAAGCTTTTCGCCCTCACCTATCCATCCCGTTGATAGGTCGTATCACGCTCCTGAGGATTCCCGGAAAATCTGTAACGCTTAATATGCGCTTTTCTTTTCGGAGATCGTTTATGTTGACTGTAAAAACTCTTGCTCAATCAATATTATTTGTCGGTGCGTTTCAGATGTTGCCAGCGCTTTACGCCACAGCTGCTGTACCTCAGCATGTCATGCAGCAGCAGGCCGGGGGCTATAGCGTGCAGGTGGGCACCATTCGCATTACCTCACTGACTGACGGCAGCGTACCGCAAGACTTGTATAAGCTGTTGCAACGAACTACTACGCAAAATATCGACAGGCTGCTGGCGAAAAACTTTCAGGCCAATCCGGTGGAAGCCTCGATCAATGCCTTTCTGATTGAGTTGCCCGGCCATAAGGTGCTGGTTGATACCGGCTCCGGTCAGCTGTTTGGTCCTGGCAACGGCGGCAGATTGATTGAAAGCCTGGCGACCAGGGGTATTCATCCCGCTGATATCACCGATATCCTGTTAACCCATGCGCACTCGGATCATTCAGGCGGCATGGTAAAAGATGGCCAGCGGGTATTTGCTAACGCGACGGTACATATCGGCAAGCCGGATATTGATTTCTTTTTCAATGATGCAAGCCTGCAAAAAAGTGGTTATGACCAGAGCTATTTTGCTATTGCCCGCAAAACGGTAAAACCTTATCTCGATGCCGGCAAAGTTCGCACTTTTTCCGGCAGCGAAGAGGTGCTTCCCGGTATTACCGGCACGGTTCACCCTGGCCACACGCCAGGTTCTGCTTTTTATACGCTGGTTAATAACGGCGAAAAGATAACTTTTGTCGGCGATATCATCCATGTCGCGGCGGTGCAGTTCCCGCAACCCAATGTTACTATCGCTTACGATAAAGATGCGGACCGTGCGGCCCGGGTGAGAAACAGCGCTTTTGCCGACTTTGTTAAAAATAAAACATTAATTGCCGCGCCTCATCTGCCGTTTCCGGGTATCGGCTATGTGGCAAAAAATGACCACGGCGGCTATGCGTGGGTGCCGGTGACATACACAAACCGCGCCGGTAACTGAGTCCATTGAAGGATAAATGAATGACGCGTATCTCAGACATCGATATCGATCTGCTATTGACCTTAGATGCTCTGTTGACCGATCAGAATATTACCCACGCCGCCATTCGTTTAGGGATCAGCCAGCCCGCCATGTCGGCCAGACTTGCGCGGCTGCGTCACTTGTTTGGCGAACCCCTTTTTATCCCCTCCCCACATGGACGTGGGGTATTACCGACGCCGGGGGCGGAAATGCTCCGCCCCCGGGTTGCTCTTGCTTTGCGCAGTCTTGCCGCGCTGCTGGAACCGGCCAGTTTTGATGCGGCAAACAGCAACCGCACCTTTGTTATTGCCTTGCATGAGAACCCGGCGCTGACGCTGGGCTCCGATCTGCTCAACCACATCAGAAAAGCTGCTCCCGATGTTCGCCTCCGCTTTGTCTTACCCGAAATGAAGCTTTTGCCGACCCAGCTTGAGAAAGGCGAGATCGATATTTACATCGGTATCAACGCAGGCGCACACGACGGCTGGATCAGGCGGAAACTTTTTGATGATGAATTCGCCACCGCCCAGCGTAAAGGCCATCCCAGAGGACAGGAACCGCTGGACCTCAACACCTTTTGCGCCCTGCCTCATCTGGTGGTTTCATCCGTGGGCGATCCTTTTACGGGATTTATCGATCAAACGCTGGCAGGCATGGGACTGCAACGAAGTGTGGTGATGTCAACGCAGAGCTACGCCATGGCACCACCGGTCATCGCCGGCACCGATCTGCTCTGCACCTTACCGCGTCGTATGCTGCAGCGCTTTGCTGAAACCCTGGATCTCTTTTCTCCTCCATTACCACTGTCGCCGATTGTCATCAGCATGTACTGGCATCCCAAAAACCATCACGACCCGGCCAGCAAATGGTTGCGCTCACAGCTGCTGGCGGCAGCGGGTCTGGATAGCTGAACGGAAGAGGCGGGAAACTGGCTTGCCCGCCCTCTCATCCTCAGGCTTTTTCCGGAATACGGGCGATCACCTTGATTTCGAAATCGAATCCGGCAAGCCAGTTAACGCCAAGGGCGGTCCAGTTGGGATAAGGTTTCTGGCTGAAGACCTCGCTTTTCACTTCCATAATGGTGCCGAACTGATTTTCAGGATCAGTATGAAAGGTGGTCACATCGACAATATCCCCGAAAGTGCACCCGGCGGCAGCCAGCGTGGCCTGCAGGTTGTGGAAAGCCAGCCTCACCTGGCGGGCAAAGTCGGGTTCCGGCGTGCCGTCTGCGCGGCTTCCCACCTGTCCGGAAACAAACAGCAGATCGCCGGAGCGGATCGCGGCTGAATAACCGTGTTCTTCATATAAAGCGTGTCTGTCTGCTGGAAAAATTACCTCACGTTGCGTCATGGTGACTCTCCTCTTAATAGGTATGGTTGCACTAAAAACTACCCAGGGTATTCCGCAATTCTATATACTTCTCGTATGTGAATTAGAATCCACATACACATCGTATGTCAATCATTATAATGGAGTGAAGAAGAATGACCCCAAGGCGTCGCGTTGATACCATGAGAGAAAACCGGGAAAAGCTGATTGCTGCTGCCCGTAAAGCCTTTGCAGTTAAGGGTTTTGCTGCCGCTTCAATGGATGAACTGACAGCGGATGCCGGCCTCACGCGCGGTGCGCTCTACCACAACTTTGGCGATAAAAAAGGGTTACTGGCGGCTGTTGTCGCGCAGGTTGATGGCGAGATGGCCGCACGCGCCAAAAAGAGCGCTGAGGATGCCGCAAATGACTGGGAGAGAATGCTGGCAGAAGGCGCTGCCTACATCGAGCTGGCACTGGATCCTGAAATTCAGCGTATTGTTTTGCTGGACGGCCCCGCTTTTCTGGGCGATCCCTCACAATGGCCAAGCCAGAATGTCTGCCTGCAGGAAACACAACGGGCTTTGGCCACGCTGGCAGCGGACAAGATAATTAAACCGGTGGATATTGAAGCCGCTGCCCGCCTGCTTAATGGCGCGGCACTGAATGCGGCGTTATGGGTGGCGGCCAGTGACGAGCCCCGCCAGACGCTGCCCAAAGCCATCAGGGCTTTTCAGTATTTTGCCTCAGGGCTGCTGGCTTAGCCGTAACGTTCCTGGTGAATCCGGGCCAGAAAGCTCTTTACGCGCGGAAACTGGCTAAATCCGCGCGGGTAAAGCAGATGATGCGCGCTGACCGGCAGGCTGAGATCCTCCGCAAATACCCTGACCCGCTTGCCGCTGCGCAAACAGGTTCTGGCCGCTGGCGGACTGAAGAGGTTTTTTTGCATAAAGTATGATGTAACTAATTAGCCGCCTTATCGTTATTATTTGAAATACTCCCGTCCCGCATAAGCCAGGCAAAAAATCTTTCAATAGATTAATTATTTCATCCACATTTATGGTTAATTAGAGCAGACGCGTTCCCCGCTTTGCCGGTTATTCACCAGGCAGGTTCAGAGAGTGGAATTCAGACAGGCGTTAATCATTAAGGAAAAGAGAACATGCAAAACAAACGGTTACTGGACTGTTGCGCTTCTGACATGATGCAAATGGATAAACAGGCCCTGCTGTACGCTATCCGCGCCAGCGAAGGACGTGTGCTGGTGAGTGAAACCATCGCCATTACCCAACCCCTGCTCGGTAACGTCACCAATGCAGAGCTTGCCGCTTCCCAGGGCGCGGATATTTTGCTGATTAATATGTTCGATACGGACAATCCGGTCATCCAGGGACTGCCTGCTGACATCACGCCGGAGCAACGGTTACGCGAGCTGCAACGCCTGACGGGTCGCATTATCGGTATCAATCTGGAAGCGATCGATCCTGAATTTGCGGCGAATCATGATGATATGTGGAAAATGAAACCGGGCCGGGCCGCTAGCGCAGAAAACGCCCGTAAAGCGATTGACATGGGAGCCAGAGTCATCGTCTTAACCGGCAATCCTAACAACGGCGTCAGTAACCGCGCGCTGGGGCTGGCACTCAGAGAGATTCGCGAAGCAACAGGCGACAGTGCAGTGCTGATTACCGGAAAAATGCACGGTGCGGGCATAGTGCGGGAAAGCGGCAGCGACATTATTACCGAGAAGGATGTCGCCTGGTTTGCCGAACAGGGCGCCGATATCATTCTGCTACCGGCGCCAGGTACGGTACCGGGCATGAGTCAGGAAAAAGTCGCTTCGCTAATCGCCTGTGCGCATGCCAACGGTGCCATGGCGATGACGGCGATCGGTACTTCTCAGGAAGGTGCGGACGTCACTACCATTCGGCAAATTGCATTAATGAGTAAAATGGCGGGTGCCGATCTGCACCATATTGGCGATACCGGCTATATGGGCGTGGCGCTGCCGGAGAATATTCTCGCCTACAGTATTGCGATACGCGGTATCAGGCATACCTATACCCGTATTGCGCGTTCGGTGAACCGGTAATAACTATTCCGGACGGGAGGCGTTACGGTATTAATGGTAATCTCAGATAGCGGAATGCCGCCGCCTCCCTCCTGTAACAAAACGATTAAAGCCTTTTAAGGCTCAGGGGCGTTCTTCATAACCATCCATATACTGACTGATACGCTTACCCTGTTCATCAATCAGCGCGTCCCCATTCTCTTTGCTAAATGCCCCTTGTTGTGGATCCGGCAGAATATCCAGCACGGTTTCAGCCGGACGGCAGAGCCGGGTACCAAGCGGCGTCACGACTATCGGGCGGTTAATCAGAATGGGATGCGCCACCATGGTATCCAGTAATTCATCATCGCTGAGGCGCGCTTCAGCCAGCCCCAGCTGAACATAAGGCTCGGTATTTTTGCGCAGCAGATCGCGCACGCCGATGCCCATGTCTGTAATCAGTTTTTGCAGCTCAGTACGCGACGGAGGCGTTTCCAGATAGTGGATCACAGTAGGCTCCACGCCGCTGTTGCGAATCAGCCCCAGCGTATTGCGCGATGTACCGCAGGCCGGGTTGTGGTAGAGAGTAATATCAGTCATAAAATTCTCCGCTCCAGGATCAAACCTGCTTCCCTTTCCAGTTGTTAAGTTGAAAGGTGCAGAAGCAGCGTGGGGAATGGTAGATGCCAGGGTAGCATACCCGCGCAGTAATGTTATCACTCTTACTGGCGCAGCGCTTCTCTGCGCCAGTAAGTACAGCCAGCGCGCCGGGCTGGCGGATCAGTAGCGCGAAGGTTCACCTGCAGGACGGGTTTTAAAGCGCCGGTGCAGCCACATATACTGTTCCGGTGCCATCCATACCGCTTTTTCCACCGCCTGATTCATACAGGTTGCCGCCGCAACGTCACTCTCCAGTGATATTTCGTCACTGATATCCGGCAAAATCACCAGTTCGTAACCACGCCCATGCGGCAGACGCCGGGGAACAAAGGGCACGACGGCGGGACTGGCGCTACGGATCAGCATATAACTGCCTACGGTGGTTGCCGCGTTCTGCACAGCGAAGAAAGGCGCAAAAACGCTACTGCGCGGGCCGTAATCATGGTCAGGCGCATACCAGATGATTTCATCACGCTTCAGCGCCCGAATCATACCCTTCAGATCTTTGCGATCCAGCATACTTTTATTCGAGCGCATACGGCCGCGGGTCTGCAGCCAGTCGAGTAATTTATTGTCATTCGGGCGGTAGACGCCAATGCCAGGATTCTGCATGCCGAAGACGCGCGCGCCAAGCTCCAGGGTCAGAAAGTGCATGCCAATAAGGAGTACGCCGCGCTGTTTTTCCCGCGCCTTTTGCATATGCTCGTAGCCGGTAACGGTGCACCACTTATTGATACGCCAGTCTGGCCAGAACCAGGCTATACCGGTTTCCAGTAACCCCATGCCAACAGATTCAAAATTCTGTTTCAGCATCGCTTCACGTTCGGCTGCGGGCATGTCGGGAAAACAGAGTTCCAGATTCCGGCGGGCAATAAAAACACGGCGCGGTATAAAGCGCATGGCCGCCCTGCCCACGTTACGCCCCAGAAAAGAGAGCAGCGGATAAGGCAGCAGGACAATAACATACAACAAAAAAATACCGATCCAGGTTAGCCAGTAGCGAGGACGAAGAAGCTCGGATGAAAATTCAGGTAGTCTGGTCATATTTAACGGTTCAGTCTGCTTTCTGCACCTGAAGTGCCCTCAACAGCTTACATTTCAAAGTGTTGTAATTGTATATTCCAACGCCCGGCAAATTCAACATTACCCCTGTCCGCAACAGGCACGGCAATGACGGTCAGCACCGACAGCCAGAGCGGCAGTAGAGGTCAGTGGGCTGTAACCTGCTGAATAACAGTGATATTGCCCGGGGAGTGAAATCTCTCTGCCGGACCAAAAGCAATCACAGAATTCAGATAACCGCCTGAGCGTTGTATGGCCTGAAATCAAGCATATCGACAATGATTTCCAGGGTCGCTGGCTCACGATTTCTTTGATGAAGATGGCAGGCCTTATGATGAAGCTGAAAACAATTAATCAAATCGCTTATTCTGCAGGCAAGTTAACCGGTTAAAGCCTTGTACTGGCGTTAAAGACTCATCAGATCTTTGCGTCAGTACAGCTCTGCTGTGCTCTACACCTAAAAAAGCTAAAATATCCATGGAACATTCAGCCAGTAAAATTCCGCTCAAAGAGCTTACCTCCTGTTTTGGTTATGGCATGGGCCAGTGCTTTAATTTCGGGCTGGTCGGAAGTTTTATCCTCTGTTTTTAAACGGATGTTTTGGGTATTTTTCAGGTGGCGACAAGCTTTATTTTTTATGCGCGCGCCTATGGGATGCCATTCATGATCCTCTGATTGCTGGCATCATGGATACGTTACATTTGCGCTCAGGCAAGTTTCGTCCTTTTATGCTGATCGCGCCGGTGTTAATCGCTCTTGTCACGGTGGCGGCCTTTTATAATATCGATGCCAGCCTGACCACAAAAACCCTTTATGCCGGCGTCACCTGTACCTTGTGGGGCACACTTTATGCCCTGTCTGATATTCCTTTCTGGTCCATGACCTCCGTGATGACCGGCGAACCTCAGGAGCGCGCCAAAGCGGAAACCTGCGCCATGCCTGGGGTCAATGCGGGTACTGGCGCCACGCTGATTCTGTTCCCTTATCTGATTAAATTCTTCGCGCAATACAGTCAGGATGGCGGTTATTTTCTGGGTGCGGCAGCACTGATACTGTCAGGCGTAGTGTTAATGCTGAATGGCTTTTTTAACGTTAAAGAGCGTATCCGTAGTGCGGAAAATGAAAAAATTACGCTGAAGCAAACATTCATTGCCGACTGGAAAAACAAACCCCTGTTTTTCATTCTCAGCGCCTTTTTCATGAATGTGTTTTCCAACGTGCTCGGCAACCTTTATATCTATTCTTTACCTGTAACATCAGGGATGCCGCGCTGGTTTCTGTTCTCGGCTCCATTACCCTCGCCTGCGCGCTGGCTTGCCTGGGCCCCCAGTGGCTGACGCGACGTTTTAAAAAGCGCGATCTGTTTATCGCGTTATGTCTGCTGGAAATTGTGGCGCGTCTGGGCTTCTGGTTTACCGGCTATCACAGCGCAACCAGCGTGCTGGTCTGGCTCACTCTGATAACGGCTATTTTTATGATGACCAACTCGCAGATCTCGGCAATGATCGCCGACACGGTAGAAGATTCCTGCTACCACACCGGAAAGCGTTGTGCTGCGATGACCGTCTCCGGTCAGACCTTCACTGACAAACTCTCTGTTGCTGTGGCAAGCGGCGCTTCCGGCTTGCTGTTATCGCTGTCTGGTTACATTCCCAATACCACGCAGACGCCGTCCACGCTGAATAGTTTATTTTTCTGCGTGGCTTTGCTGCCAGCGATAGGGGCGTTGCTGCGCATCGTTATCATGAGTAAATATAAATTTACCGAAGACGAGCATGCAGTTATCAAAGCCGCGTTGCGAAAAGGTGTGTTTCATCCTTCGGTAACAGGAGACAGCGAGACGCCAGAAGGGATCAGAAAGGGGATTATTCAGCCGGAGTAAGTCGTAACGCGGGTAGTGAAGCGGGTCGCTGCCCGCTTCGTCCCGTTGCGGTTTATCGTCTGCCGCGCACCACCGAGGCTGACCAGCTAAAATCTTTCACTTCTTTCTCTGTCAGCGTCTCCGGTTTCTTCTTCCGTGGCGGCTTACTGGCAGCACGCGCTTTCGCTTCTTCTTTTTCCTGTTTCTCAGCCATGATGGTTTGCCGGGCTTCAGTGAGAAGCTCCTTCTCTTTCTTACTGTCAGGTTCCTTACCGCTACGCAGCCGGTACTTTTGCACCAGCCTGTTGAAGGTTTCATCCACGGCCAGACGCTCCTCAGCGCTGAACTGATCGATGGAAATCATCTTCTTTTCGTTCATAAATATTGCCTGGTAAAGTATGCGTGGCGTCAGCTTAACAGATAGCTGCGCAGTAAAAGGTGATTTCGCGCTGAGGCTGCGGTTAAAACGTCACAACCCTGCGGTTAAAGTATCCGCTTCCCTCGTCAGGATAGTCAGTAATCCGTTAACCAGTCGATCGCTATTGCCCTGATGCCAGATCACGCTCAACGGTAGTCCTTTCACCTTTTCATTCAGAACCAGTGGAATATAGTGAACCCCATCGCTGTTCATATTTTTATAAGACGCCGGCACGATGGCTAATCCCAAGCCTGCCGCCACGAAACTTAAAATTGTCTGTTTCTCTTCGGCAAACTGCGCCACCACCGGCTCCAGCCCCTCGGCTTTGAATATATTCATTGTCAGATCGTGACTGTGCGGGCGGGTTTTACGCTCGGGAATAATCATCGCCTCGGTTGCAAAGTCATGCACACTTACGCAATTTTTAGCCACCAGAGGGTGATCCGCAGGAACGGCGAGCACACAGGTTTCATCAGTAATAAAACGCGACGTCAGGCTGACATCCATATTTTCCGGCGGGCGGGCAAAGATAATATCCAGCCATCCTGATTTGAGACGGGGAAGCATATTTACGGTTTTATCTTCCGTCAGATGAATATCTGCTTCCGGAAACTCCCTAATAAAAAACTGGATAAGCGTTGGCATCAGACCGCGTGCTGCGCTGTCAATGACGCCAATGCGCAGCGTCCTTTTTGCTACCTGCGACCCTTTTCTGAAGCGCCGGGCAAACGCATCGAACTCCGCCACCACTTTTATCGCGCCGTGAAGAAAATCGGCCCCTTCCGGCGTCAGGGAGACATTACGTGTTGATCGGTTCAGCAGACGTACGCCGAGGTCATCTTCCAGTAAGCGAATAAAACGACTCAGTGACGCAGGCATCATATTCATGCGTTGTGCTGCCCGTCCAAAGTGAAGTTCCTCACCTGTAGCGATAAAACAACGTAGCTGATTTATATCCATTTTTGCCTCACCCGCGCATTATTCAAATAATTTATATAAATTCCTCACGGCGATAAAGCAAGCCGAAAATGCATACTGAAAGACATAAAAAATAACCCTCTGACAACCCTGGAGCACCCGAACATGAAAACTGATCTCGAAAAAAGGGTCATGCGCAAAATTACTTTGCGCATTGTTCCTTTCATTATGCTGCTCTATTTCATCGCTTTTCTCGATCGTGTGAATATCGGTTTTGCCGCACTGACCATGAATCAGGATCTGGGTTTTTCTCCAACGGTCTTTGGTCTGGGCGCAGGGATATTTTTTCTCGGTTACTTTCTTTTTGAAGTGCCCTCTAATCTTATTCTGCACAAAGTAGGCGCCCGCATCTGGATTGCGCGCGTTATGATCACCTGGGGCCTGGTTTCCGGCTGCATGGCCTTTGTACAGGGCACCACCAGCTTTTACATTCTGCGCTTCCTGCTGGGCGTGGCTGAAGCCGGTTTCTTTCCCGGCATCATTCTTTATCTGAGCTACTGGTTCCCGGCGGCGCGTCGCGCCCAGGTTACCGCTATTTTTATGGCGGCCGCCCCTCTCTCTACGGCGCTGGGATCGCCGGTTTCTGCCGCCCTGCTGGAAATGCACGGCATGCTGGGTTATGCCGGCTGGCAATGGCTGTTTGTGCTGGAGGCTCTGCCAGCAGTAGTGCTGGGCATCGTTGTGCTGTTTTATCTGACCGATCGCCCTGAAAAAGCGCACTGGCTGACGGATGAAGAGCGCCACTGGCTGCAGGACACGATGCAGGCCGAAGAGCAGGCGCGCGTCGCCAGTCATGGTCACAGCAGTGTCTGGCGTGGTCTGGCCGATCGGCGGGTACTGGCGCTGGCGCTGGTTTATTTTGGCACTTCAGCGGGTCTCTACACGCTGGGTATCTGGTCACCGCAAATTATCCATTCGTTTGGCGCCTCGTCACTGGCGATTGGCTTCCTCAACGCCATTCCGGCAGTGACTGGCGTAGGCGGAATGATCCTCTGGGCACGCCATTCGGACCGTACCGGCGAGCGCAGCTGGCATGTGATTGGTGCCTGTCTGCTGGCCAGTGCCGGTCTGATTTACGCGGGCACCGTCAGCTCGCTGCTAACCGTTATTCTGGCGCTGACGCTGGTTAACCTCGGAATTAGCGCTTCCAAGCCGCCATTATGGAGTATGCCTACCCTCTTTCTCTCCGGTCCGGCTGCCGCTGCAGGCATCGCCGCAATCAACTCTATCGGTAATCTCGGCGGCTTCTTCGGCCCGATGATGATTGGCGTGATCCGCCAGCAGACCGGCAGTTATGAGTGGGGCCTCTATTTCGTGGCTGGCCTGCTCCTCGTTTCCGCGGTTGTCGTTTTATGGCTCTCATCCGGTCAACGCAAACGGCAGGCCGCTAACCTTTCACACCCTGAAATTCATTCTTAATATCTGGAGATCCTTATGCGTAACTATTCGATTGCAGCTATTCCCGCCGACGGTATTGGTCCGGAAGTGATTTCCGCTGGCATTGAGGTGCTGCGTGCGCTGGAGCGCCAGAATAGCGAGCTGCGATTCGCTATTAAAACCTTTGACTGGGGCTCTGACTATTACAAAAAGCATGGCGTGATGATGCCGGAAGATGGCCTGAAGACGCTGAAAAAGTTCGACGCGATTTATTTTGGCGCAGTAGGCGCACCCGATGTGCCGGACCATATCACGCTGTGGGGTCTGCGTTTGCCCATCTGCCAGGGGTTCGATCAGTATGCAAACGTGCGCCCTACCAAAATTCTGCCGGGCATCATTCCGCCGTTACGCAACTGCGGTCCGGGGGATCTCGACTGGGTGATCGTGCGTGAGAACTCCGAAGGCGAGTATTCAGGCAATGGCGGTCGTGCGCATCGCGGACTGCCGGAAGAAGTGGGAACGGAAGTGGCCATTTTTACCCGGGTCGGCGTAACGCGCATCATGCGTTATGCCTTTAAACTGGCGCAGTCGCGACCACGGAAGTTACTGACCGTGGTGACCAAGTCCAATGCTCAACGTCACGGTATGGTGATGTGGGATGAAATTGCCGCTGAGGTTGCTGAGGAGTTCCCGGATGTCAGCTGGGATAAGATGCTGGTTGACGCCATGACACACCGTATGACCCTGCATCCGCAGAGCCTGGATACTATCGTTGCCACTAACCTGCACGCCGATATTCTTTCTGACCTGGCCGGGGCGCTGGCGGGCAGCCTGGGGGTAGCCCCCACCGCGAACATCGATCCGGAGCGCCGTTTCCCCTCCATGTTTGAACCTATTCATGGTTCGGCCTTTGATATTACCGGCAAAGGCATCGCCAACCCGGTCGCCACCTTCTGGACGGCGGTACAGATGCTGGAACATCTGGGGGAGCGGGAAGCCGCTGCGCTGGTGATGGAAGGTATCGAACACGCCTGCAGTAAAGGCATTCTGACGCCGGATGTAGGCGGAACAGCCAGTACAGCAGAAGTCACCCGCGCCGTGGTCAACTTCATTGACGCCAAAATGCCGCTGGCCGCGACGGCATAATCGTCAGTCACAACAAAGGACAGGCCCGACTTATTGCGTCGCTCAGACGAGTCGGGCCTGTTCGCCTCTGCAACACTGTCTTCCCCTGAGCGCTTTTAAGAGCCGCCGCTTATACCTTCTCCGCTTGCAGCCTGCCCCGATGACAGGGACTTGCCGTCGACGAAAATTTCTGTCATTTTGGAAACATTCATTTCCTTATTGGGTGTAGTATGACGAAAGCGCTTAATGTGCAGAGCCGGGTGAAAGAGCGTGGCCGCCCCCGGGAATTTGATATTGACCAGGCGCTGGAACGGGCCATGCTCGTTTTCCGTCAGAAAGGCTTTCATGCCGCCTCAATTGCGGATTTAAGCGAGGCGATGACGCTGACGGCCGGCAGCATTTACAAAGCGTTTAAAGACAAACGTAGCCTGTTTCTTCAGGTGTTCGAACGCTATACCTCTGAACGTAATGCACAACTGCGCCAGCGTCTGGCGCCGCTCGCCACCGGTCGGGAACAGCTGGCGGAACTGTTGCGCTTCTATCTCGATTCCGCTCATCAGGTGGAAGGCAGGCGAGGCTGTCTGGTGGTTGGCAGTGCCGTTGAGCTTCAGGTACTGGATGAGGAGCTTTCCACCCTGGTAGGTGAGGCCGTGCGGCGCAATAAAGCCTTTCTTATCTCTCTGCTTGAGCAGGGTCAGCAGGATGGCTCGGTATCGCCCCATCTCAACAGCGAGACGGCCGCAGAACTGATCCTCTGCATCGCCTTTGGCATGCGTGTGGTGGGAAAAGTGGAAGACCTGACAGACAGAGAAGAGACGATACGCCTGGCGATGAAGCTTCTGGATTAACGTCATAACCGCGCCATGAAAGCGCACTTTCTTGAACAACCGCCTTGCCGCACTGGCAAGAACAACAACATCAGGGGGAATTGAGATGACACATCGCGCAATACCTGAACTCCGCCAGGCACATGCAGAACCTGCCAGCTGGAGTGATAAAACAGTGCCGGGTTTTGAACACCGTTATGCCACGATAGAGGGCGTCAGAATACATTATGTCACCGGCGGCAATCCGGCGGGCGATACCCTGGTATTACTGGCGGGTTTCCCACAGAGCTGGTATGCGTGGCGGAAAGTGATGCAGCAGATGGGCGCCACTTATCATATTGTTGCGCCCGATCTTCCCGGCCAGGGTGATTCTGACCGGCCGGAAACGGGCTACGATACCCGTTCTCTGGCGGAAAAAGTACACGGACTGCTGAGGCAACTCAGGATCCACCGCTATTTTCTGGCCGCCCATGATGTCGGCGCCTGGGTGGCCTGGCCCTGTGCGGCGCGCTATCCGGACGAGGTGAGAAAGCTGGCGCTGCTGGATGCGGGAATTCCGGGGGTCACCCTGCCAGAGGCGCTGCCCGTCTCGCCAGACAACGCCTGGAAAACCTGGCATTTTGCTTTCCATACCCTGCCCGATCTGCCGGAAGCGCTGATTGCCGGACGCGAACGTCTTTATCTGGAGTGGTTTCTGAAAAGAAAAACGGCGGCACCGGATACTTTTTCTGATGAAGATATCAACGAATACCTGCGCGTATTCTGCTCCAGCGGCGGGCTACGCGCGGGTCTGGCCTTTTACCGGGCCGTGACGCAGTCAGCTCAGCAGAACCGGGACTTACAGGCAAAAGGGAAGCTGAAAATGCCGATACTGGCAGTCAGTGCCGGACAGGGCTCCATCGCGGATATGGCGGCGCCTTTACGGGCTTTTGCGGATGAGGTCACGGGCGTGGTGGTGCCTCACTGCGGGCATTTTCTGCCGGAGGAACAGCCTCAGGCGATTGCCAGAGAACTGAGCGCCTTCTTTATCTGACCCGCTTGCTGTTGTGCGTACGCCGCGTGAATTCTGGCTTACTCCATGGCGGTCGGGCGTAACAGGATTTCGTTAATATCGACGCTTTCCGGCTGGCTGATGGCAAAAGCAATAGCCTCAGCCAGGGTATCAGCCGGGATCGCCATTTCGTGAATTTTGCGTACCTGCTCTGCGACCGCCTGGTCAGTGACGCTGGAAGGCAGATCGGTATCAACCGGACCCGGAGAAATAAGCGTGCTGCGGATGTTATAAGGCGTCATTTCCATGCGCAGCCCTTCAGAAATGGCGCGTACGCCAAATTTTGTGGCCGAGTAGACCGCGCTGGTCGGGCGTACCCGGTGGCCGGAGAGCGAGGAAATATTAATGATATGACCGCTTTTCTGGCTCTTCATCACCGGCAGCACGGCAGCGATACCGTACAAAGTGCCTTTCAGATTGACGTCGATAGCGCGCTCCCAGTCCTCTACCCGCAGCTGGTCGAGGCGGGAATTCGGCATAATACCGGCGTTATTGATCAGCACATCAACGCGGCCAAACACTGTTACCGCCTTTTCCACCAGCGCTTCAACGTCCAGCCGGTTCGTGACATCTGTCTGCACCACTTCCACCCTGCCGCCGGAAGCCACAATGTCGCGGGCAAGCGCTTTTAGCCTGTCCAGACGCCGGGCGCCCAGTACGACACAGGCGCCTTCAGCGCTTAAGCGTCGTGCCGTGGCTTCGCCAATGCCGCTGCTGGCTCCGGTAATCACCACCACTTTGCCGCTGATATTCATGTTCATACGCTGCTTTCCTCACCCGAATCAGGAGACAGTCACCAAAAAGTCAGAGCTTAAGTGTAGCCGCTACTGCACCGGGAACAGACTCTCCTGCTGCCTTTGCTGGCAGTTAATCGAGATCTAATTTGCGTTTTATTTCAGCGGGCAGAAAAACCCCCATCCCCAGACGTAAAATTCTGCCATCGGATATCAGGTCCCAGTCCCGCTCCGGGCTTGTGCATTGCAGATAACGGTCGTAAAACCTGTTCAGGCTTTTCAGCGCAATGGCCAGCGGGTCCCGCTGCTCAGAGGGAACTGCCTGTAACGAGGCAAGGCACAACTGTTCAGCCAGCCGGGCATTGATTGCCGCGGTAGCCACTTCTGCGGAAATATGTGCGGGAATTAACTTTTCATGCCAGTCAGAGAATCCGGCCTGATAAGGATCAGCGGGGCGAGCCATGCCCAGGTAGGTGATATTACAGGCGAAATTATACTGACAACAACGCCAGGCGTATTCCCTCTCCTCTGGCGTAATATTTTTCTTCTGCAGGTCAGCCAGGGATGGCAGGAAATCGTTTGAGACAGCAAATTGTTCATTATTGTGAAAGATTTCCTGCGCAAGGCCAAAGCTCTCCCAGTCAGTATCACCGCATTTCAACGCAGCCATACCGTATTGTATCAGCAGTAGATGCAATCTTTTTTTCTGGTCAGGGGTTATCTCTTGCGGGCGTTTTAAAATAGCTTCAGTGCAGTTAACTTGCGCAAATATGGCGCTATTTAACGCGATTTTTCCTGATTCGTCACGTTCCTTCCTGCGATGAATTTCCTTTTTCAGAAGGGAAAATTGCCGTTCTGTTTCCCGGAGAAAATCCGCAGCCTGTGACTCCGCCGCCACAAACGGCGTTGCATGATGCAATCTAATGCGCATACCTTCCACCCTGATTTTGTGCAGGTTCTACCCTTGTCAGGCGGGCTATTGTTTCACACAAAACAGCGGGGGAATTTCAATTAACTGCCTTTCAGTAGAGCCGTCATCGATAATTTTAAACACCGCCTCCAGCATGGCCGGGACATCCTGCCTGACCATTTCAATGTCATACCCCAACAGCGCCACAAAGGGATCCCAGTCGAAGCAGCCCATTGCCAGCTGGTTTTCACCGCTATAGCCGGCCGCTGACATCCATCTCATCACCCCTTCCAGCGAAATAGTGGAGTTCACAAACAGCCCGGCAATCGGCCGATCACCCTGTTGCTGATAAACCCGCAGGGCATTTTCTGATTTTTCCGGCGCATAGCCGCAGGCCAGAATATTGGCTTCGGCCACCTGCAGGCCAAACTCATGGTGCGCATCGGTAAAGCCGCGCAGGCGCTCGGTGGTGTTGTGATCGCTGCGCCGCCCGCCCACGAAGATCAGCGGCTGTGCCTGGCCCAGGCGTTTTTCACCGTTGCGCAGAATGCGGCGCGTCAGCTCTTTTGCGCCGCCATAGTTATCGGAAATGACCGAGGGCGCCAGCTTGCCGGGGAGATCAAGATTCAGGGTCGGCACCCCGGCCAGAGTACAGATAGTGGTGATTTTATCAGGGTCAGTGGCACCGGTTGAGATCATCCAGTCCACCTGATAGGAGAGCATGGCGCTGGCCGCTTCAATTTCCAGCGCCGGATCGCGGCGGGTGCAGGTAATAATCGGGAAAAGCCCCCGTTCACGCGCCATCGCTTCAAAGCGTTCGACGATCGACCCGAAATAGCGGTTATCGTATTTCGGCACAATCATCCCGATAATTCTGGATTTTTCACTGCGCAGCAGGCTGGCCTGTTTGTTTAACGCATAGCCCTGCTCCTCAGCGATGCGGGTAATCTTTTCTGCCAGCTTTGCACTGATTCGACGCTTTTTCCAGCTACCGTTGAGCACTGAACTTACCGCGCTGGCGGATGCGCCGCTCAGTTCAGCGAGATCATAGATAGTGGTTTTCCTGTTTTTCCTGCTTTCAATCACAAATTTATATCTCCCTTTTTGGCTCAGCTTGACACTAATTTTCAATAGTGACAATCATGCTCCATCGATTGAGCAAATGTAAAGTCGATGAAACCAGAATGTAATAACAATGAAAAAACGTTGAGGAAAAAGCCAGCCGGGAGAAGCCTGTATTTCCTTACAGACCCCCTGATGTCCCGCAGCACCTTTCTCCGTCCCGTTTTTCAGTAGCCACTGTTCCGGCCAGCATGCCCGGAAATGCGCTGAAATGTTTTCCCGTCCAACCGAGGAGAAGAGAGATGAGTTATCGCAATGTACTAATGGCATCCGCTGTCGTGATGGCTTGCGTTGCAGGTGCTGCCCGGGCTGCAGACTCCGCGACCGTGGCGTTTCTGATGCCCGATCAGGCGTCTACCCGCTATGAACAGCATGACTATCCGGGTTTCAAAACTGAAATGGCGAAACTGTGCGCCGACTGTAAGGTGATTTATCAGAACGCCAATGCCAACGCCTCACTGCAGCAACAGCAATTCAACTCTGTGATCGCCCAGGGAGCGAAAGTGATTGTGCTGGACCCGGTGGATTCCTCTGCCGCCGCGGGCCTGGTGGAAATCGCCCATTCGCAGGATGTCAAAGTGATCGCCTATGACCGCCCGATCCCCGATAAACCGGCGGACTTCTACGTCTCCTTTGATAACGAAGGGATTGGCTATGCGATTTCAAAATCGCTGGTCGATCATCTGAAAGAGAGCGGCGTGCCGCAGGGCGCGGGCGTGCTGCAGATTAACGGCTCCCCCACCGATGCCGCGGCCGGACTGATTCGCGACGGTATCCATCGCGGGCTGAAGGATTCAGGTTACAAAACCCTGGCTGAGTACGATACGCCGGAGTGGGCACCGCCCAAAGCGCAGGAGTGGACAGCTGGCCAGATCACCCGCTTCGGCGATCAAATCAAAGGGGTGGTTGCGGCTAACGACGGTACGGGTGGCGGTGCCATCGCTGCCTTCAAAGCTGCCGGGGTCAACCCGCTTCCTCCGGTTACCGGCAACGATGCCACCATCGCCGCGCTGCAGCTGATTATTGCTGGCGATCAGTACAACACCATTTCCAAACCCTCCGAGATTGTGGCCGCCGCTGCTGCCAACGTGGCAATGGAACTGATTCAGGGCAAAACCCCCAAAGCCAGCACCACGCTGTATAACACGCCTTCCCAGCTGTTTATGCCTGCGGTGATCACGGCGAAAAACATCAAAGCCGAGATCTTCGACAAGAAAATCGAGAACCCGGCACAGATCTGTACCGGTGAATACAGCGCAGCCTGTAAGAAAGCAGGTATCCAGTAATTCAATAGTGATACGTCCGTAGCCTTGTCTGCGGACGTCTTTTTATCTGACCAGGATATATCCATGTTGAATGAAAATAACAAGGCGCCTGCTACAGCACAGCCGATACTGAAACTCAGCAAGGTTTCGAAAAATTTCGGCGCGGTTTCTGCGCTGACCGATATCGATCTGGAGATCTATGCGGGGGAGGTCGTGGCGCTGGTGGGTGACAACGGCGCCGGGAAATCGACGCTGGTGAAAATTCTTGCAGGTGTGCATCAGCCAACCTCAGGCACGGTCGAATTTGAGAGCAAACAGGTTCATCTCGATAGCCCCGGCAAAGCGCTGGAGTACGGTATTGCCACCGTGTTTCAGGACCTGGCGCTGTGTGAAAACCTCGATGTGGTTGCCAATCTGTTTTTAGGTCATGAGCTCGCCCCCTGGCAGCTGGATGAGGTCGCCATGGAAGTGCGCGCCTGGACCCTGTTACAGGAACTGGCGGCACGTATTCCCTCCGTGCGTGAACCTGTCGCTTCCCTCTCTGGCGGTCAGCGCCAGACTGTGGCGATTGCTCGCTCGCTGCTGCTCAATCCCAAAATCGTCATGCTGGATGAACCCACCGCCGCGCTCGGCGTGGCCCAGACCGCTGAAGTGCTGAACCTGATTGAGCGTGTCCGCGCACGTGGCCTCGGCGTGATTATTATCAGTCACAACATGGAAGATGTGCGCGCCGTGGCTGATCGCATTGTGGTGCTGCGCCTGGGACGTAATACCGGCATTTTTACGCCCGATGCTTCCAACCAGGAACTGATCGCGGCGATCACCGGCGCCACAGAGAATGCCGTTTCCCGTCGGGTCGAGCGTAAAACGCAGCAAAGCCAGCCTGGAGGTCTGAAACCATGAACACTACCCTGAAAAAAACGCCTGCCGCGCTCGATCGCAGCGATGAACGCGTGCAGCATAACGAAAGCCTTTCCGGCGTACTGCGCGCGTTTATCGCCCGCATCAAAACCGGCGATCTGGGCATGTTGCCGGTGGTGCTCGGCCTGATCCTGATTTCTACCGTGTTCAGCATCCTTAATCCGGTGTATCTGGCGCCCAATAACCTGGTCAACCTGCTGTTTGACTGCGCGACTGTCGGGTTTATTTCGCTGGGCATCGTCTGCGTGCTGATGCTGGGCGAGATCGATCTCTCTGTGGGTTCCATGAGCGGACTCGCCTCGGCGATTATTGGCGTACTGTGGGTCAATATGGGCTGGCCCGTGGCTGCCGCAATTGCCATGGCGCTGGTGGTCGGCGTGCTGGTGGGGCTGGTCTATGCCCTGCTGTATAACCGCCTCGGCATGCCCAGTTTCGTCGCCACGCTGGCCGGACTGCTGGCACTGCTGGGCATGCAGCTCTATATCCTGGGTCCATCCGGCAGCATTAACCTGCCCTATATCTCACCGCTGGTGCGCTTTGGTCAGATTATGGTGATGCCCGGCTGGTTTGCTCATCTGGTTGCCCTGCTGCCTGGTGTACTGATGGTGATTCAGGGCGTCAGAACCCGTGCGCGCCGTGCGCAGGTGAACCTCTCCTCCGAGCCAGTGAGCGCCCTGTTAGTACGCGCCATTGTGCTGACGGCGGTCTTTGAATTCGCGGTTTTCTACCTGAACATGGGCCGCGGCATCCCCTGGATCTTTGGCCTGTTTGTGGTGTTTGCGGCGCTGCTTAACTACGCGCTGAAACGTACTAAATGGGGACGCTCAATGTTTGCCGTCGGCGGCAACCGCGAAGCGGCGCGTCGTTCCGGGATCAATGTGCGGGCAATTTATGTCAGCGCTTTTGTCCTCTGTACCACCTTCGCCACCATTGGCGGGATTCTGGCTGCCTCGCGTCTGGCATCCGCCAGCCAGCAGGCCGGTACTGGCGACGTCAACCTGAATGCTATCGCGGCCGCGGTGATTGGCGGAACCAGCCTGTTTGGCGGCCGTGGCAGTGCCTGGTCGGCGTTGCTGGGGATTATCGTCATTCAGTCTATTTCCAACGGCCTGACGCTGCTGAATCTGCCCTCTTCGCTGCGTTATATGATCACCGGCGGCGTGCTGGCCATTGCCGTTATTGTCGACTCACTTGCCCGGCGCTCTCGTGTCACGCACGGTCGTGCCTGAACATCCCTATTTCAACAGGAGAAAGATTTATGCATAACTCGCTTGAAAACAAAGTTGTCGCTATCACCGGTGCTGCATCGGGGATTGGCCTGGAGTGCGCCCGTACCTTTCTGAACGCCGGCGCAAAAGTTGTGATGATCGATCGCGCAGGCGACCGGCTGGAGCAGCTGACCCGTGAGCTGGGCGACAATGCGTTTCCACTGGTCATCGATCTGCTGAAGCCGCAGGAGGTCTCCGGCATGCTACAGGGGATACTGGATGCGGCGGGCGGACTGGATATCTTCTATGCTAACGCGGGTGCTTACGTCGGCGGCCCGATTGAAGAGGGTAATCCGGATGAGTGGGATCGCATGCTGAACCTGAATATCAATGCCGCCTTTCGCAGCGTACATGCGGTCTTGCCCCATATGATTGCGCAAAAATCGGGTGATATCCTGTTTACCAGTTCCATTGCGGGTGTTGTGCCGGTGATCTGGGAACCCATCTATACCGCCTCTAAGTTTGCCGTGCAGGCCTTTGTCCATACCACCCGCCGCCAGGTCTCGAAGCATGGTGTGCGTGTCGGTGCCGTTCTGCCCGGACCGGTGGTGACCGCGCTGCTGGATGACTGGCCAAAAGAGAAGATGGAAGAGGCGCTGGCCAACGGCAGCCTGATGCAGCCCAAAGAAGTCGCCGAAGCGGTACTGTTTATGGTTACGCGCCCACGTAATGTCACGGTACGCGATCTGGTGATCCTGCCTAACAGCGTTGACCTCTGAGTGCCCGGGTGATCGAGACGTTGAGTTATCAGCATGTGAAGGGAGAGCGAATGAACAGCGAACCACAGGAGAAACGCGTAGCGGATAATCGCGTGATGATCGGCGTGGATGTCGGTACCGCCAGTGCGCGCGCAGGGATATTTGATCAGGCAGGCGACATGCTGGCGACAGCTAAACGGGAGATCACTGTTTTTCGTGGGCCGGGTCATATTGTTGAGCAGTCCAGCCGCGAGATCTGGCAGGCGGTGTGTACAGCAGTGCAGGAGGCGCTGGCGCAGTCGGGCGTGGACCCGCAACAGGTGGCCGGTATCAGTTTTGATGCCACCTGTTCGCTGGTAGTGCTGGATGCAGCTGGCGCGCCGCTGGCGACCAGCGACAGCGGCAATAACGATCGCAATATTATTGTCTGGATGGATCATCGTGCGACTGAACAGGCTGAGCGCATCAATGCGCTTGGTCATCCGGTGTTGCAATACGTGGGCGGCAAAATCTCGCCCGAGATGGAGACGCCCAAGATTCTCTGGCTGAAGGAAAACCGGCGCGAAACTTTTGATCAGGCATGGCAATTCTTTGATCTGGCCGATTTCCTTACCTGGCGCTGCACCGGCGATCTGGCGCGCTCGACCTGCACAGTGACCTGTAAATGGACCTATGTGGCCCATGAGAAACGCTGGGATGCAGACTATTTTCGGCAGATTGGCCTGCCAGAGCTGGCTGATGAGCAGTTCAGGCGTATCGGTCAGCAGATTGTCGAGCCGGGCACGCGCTGTGGCAACGGCCTGACCGCAGAGGCGGCAGCGGAGCTGGGACTGCCGATCGGCACGCCAGTCGCCGCCGGGATGATCGATGCCCATGCAGGAGGCATCGGGACGGCTGGCGCCCGGGGAGAGGCGACGCAGAACCTCGCCTATGTATTTGGCACCTCTTCCTGCACCATGACCACCACCCGCGATCCGGTATTTATTCCCGGCGTCTGGGGCCCCTATTATTCAGCCATGGTGCCAGGTATGTGGCTGAACGAAGGCGGGCAGAGTGCCGCTGGCGCTGCCATCGATCAGTTGCTGGCATTTCATCCGGCAGCCGCGCAAGCCGCCCGGCTTGCCAGAGAACGGTCGGTGCCCTTACCGGTACTGCTGGCGGATCGGGTGCTGGAAAAAGTGTCTGACGCCTCCGCCGCGGTCGAACATACTCACGGCATTCATGTGGTGCCGGAATTTCTGGGCAACCGCGCCCCCTTTGCCGATCCCCACGCCCGGGCCATTATTGCCGGTCTGGGAATGGAAAACGCTCCGGATAATCTGCTGGCGCTGTATATCGCCGGAATCTGTGGCATTGGTTACGGGCTGCGGCAAATTATTGAGGTACAGGAGCAGGCCGGTGCGCCCATTGAGCATATAGTGGTCAGCGGCGGCGCAGGACAGCATCCCTTAATCCGTCAGCTACTGGCTGATACCACCGGCCGCCCGGTGCTGGCAACCCGCGCCAGTGAACCAGTGCTGCTGGGCACCGCGATTCTCGCCGCGACGGCGGGTGGGATTGTGGCCTCGGTCAGCGAAGGCATGGCGCGCTATTCGTCCGTTGCCCATGAATATCTGCCTGCCGTGTCATACCTGGAACGTCATCAGTTGCGCTATACGACTTTTCAGCGACTGCAGGAGAGTGCGCGACAGCTGGAGGGATGAGGTTTCGTCACTCAGGAAGGTGTGCTTCTGCCCGCGACGACAGCCTGTGCTGCGCTGTCGTCGTGAGCTGCATCTGCGCCGGTAAGCCAGGACAAGGAACCAGACTCCTCTCTGTCGTGACAGTGTCACCCTTATCGGTCAATACCGCCCGGTAAGCAGAACAGGCCCCATGGAAGGTTAATACAGGAGCAGCCGCGCCTGTTTTTTATACTTTTTCATACACAGGCTATCCCCATTTTCTGTGGATAAGTGTGGGCTGGTCAATATGGCACAAAGGCAGTGTTATCCCGGCAAGCTGTCAGACGATGATCATCATCCGCATCTGACAGCAGCCTGGCACCTTCTTCAGGCACTGGCGAGCGTGGAGAACTGGAAACCGGTTGCATGAACGACACTGCGGAGTGTTTTTAACGTCAGGTTACCTGCCGGAGAAAGTGTGCGATAAAGCGATTCGCGTGAGACTCTCGCTTTCTGAGCAACGGAAGCCATACCGCCTCTGGCTTCAACAATATGACGTAACGCAAGTAACAATATGAGGTAACGCAAGTAAAGAGGCTTCCTGTCCCCCTTCTTCATCCATATCAAGGAATGCCTGATGCAAGTAGGCTTGAGCAAAGGCAGGGTCTTCTTTAAGAGCATCCACTATTACATCATCATATAAACGTTCTTTCGCCATACCTCATCTCTTTAAATAATTTTTGAGGCAGTGAATAGCCTTATCTGTATCTGCTCGCTGCGTGCGTTTATCACCTGTCAGGAACAACAGCACGACTTCCTCACCACCAGACTGTAATAAACCCGATACCCTGGCCCCTGATCTATTCTGAGCTCTCAGACATCTTCCCGACAGGGTTTGTGATCGCCAAAATTGTCAGAAGCCATCCGGTTAACCCGGGAAGCGATCCTGACTTTCGCAAGGGGATCACGGAGCCTTTTAAAAACTCTGCAAACAAATCCCGCCCGTCAGCAGCGATGTAAGTTTTTATCGTTTTCATAATGATAACTGTGCCTAAAAGCTACTCTACAGCCACTGTTTTTAGCTTAAAAAGAGACAAATGAGTAAGTTATAAAGGACGCGGTGACGGCATCACTGACGCAAAACGCGCCTTGCGGCGCGCTTTTTACAATATCTTCTCCGAAAATAGCTCCCCCATCAGTGACTGCCGGGATTAGCGCGCACATGCGCCACTTTCTCCGTGAGATCGCTCCAGGCTGGCTCATTGGGAGCGTAGCGCTGACGTAGCCAGGCGGCAATCTCTGCAATCTGCTTATCCGACAGGCTGGCAGCAAAACCCGGCATATAACCCAGCGCATCTGTCGCCGGTTTATCAATGCCGTGCAGTACCACCTGCAGAAGATTATCCGGTGTGGCGCTGGTCAGGCTGCTGCTGTTTGCCATCGCAGGACTGACGCCAAACAACTGCGGCCCGCCCTCACTGGCGGTATGACACGCCTGACAGGCGCCTTTAAACAGCCGCTCCCCCGCTGCGGTATTCAGCGCCGTCCTGACGGCGGGCACAGGCGCAGCGACGCTTTCGGTTACCTGCGCCGCCTGGCCGTTGATATCAGCAAGATAGGTCGCCATCGCCTGCACATCTGCGGCGGGCAGCGTCGCCAGATGGCTGACGACCGGAGCCATCGGCCCGGCAGCCACGCCATGTTTTTCATCAAAACCGGTACGCAGATAGTTGTACAGGCTTTCGGCGGTCCAGGGCTGTGGCGATTTATTCAATGTATTGAGCGCCGGCGCCTCCCAGCCATCGACCCAGCCGCCAGCCAGGAAGTTCGCCCCGCCCTTCTCCGCCCCCAGCAGGTTACGCGGCGAGTGACAGGCGCCGCAGTGACCCGCGCCGTTCACCAGATAGGCGCCGCGGTTCCACTCCGCTGACTGCGTGGGATCGGCCTGATATTCCCCCTGACGCAGAAACAGGGTATTCCAGCCCGCCATCAGGAAACGCATGTTAAAGGGAAAGCGCAGATCATTATCCGGCGCAGTTTGTTTCACCGCCGGTTGCGACATCAGCCAGGCATAGAGCGCCTGCATATCCGCTTCGCTTATCTGGCGAAACGCGGTATAGGGAAACGCCGGATAGAGATGATGACCATCACGGCTGATCCCCTGTCGCATAGCGCGATCAAAGGCGGTAAAGGACCAGCTGCCAATGCCCGTCTCCTTATCCGGAGTAATATTGGTGGAATAGAGCGTGCCGAAAGGCGTGTCCATTTTCAGGCCGCCGGCGTTGGTCGCGCCGCCCTCGGCGGTATGACACACTGCACAGTCGCCTGCCGCCGACACCTGACGACCGCGCTCCAGCATCGCCGCTGACCAGCTGCTGGCATCCGGCGGCGTCACCGGCGCGATTTCTGCCCGCCAGGGCAAGGCATTTGTGGCGATGCCCATCACTGTCCCCAGCACGCCTGCTGCACCGCCCAGCATCCAGCGTTTTTTTGCCACGCTGCGCTTCTCTGGTGTCGCCGCAAGCTGCGGCGCAGGCTGCGCATCGGGACCATTCAGCGCCTGGCGTAATTTATCGGAGGTGATGGGCAGCTCACGAAAGCGGATGCCCGTCGCGTCAAACACCGCATTGGCAATCGCTGCCGCGCTGGGCACTGATGCCGACTCCCCCGATCCCAGCGGCGGATCATAAGGGCGGGGCACCATCATCACATCGATATCGGGCACTTCAGGGAAGGTTAACAGCGGATAGCTGCCCCACTCTTTGCTGGCAATCTGGTTGCTTTCAATCGTGACCTGCTCTTTCAGCACCCGGCTGGTAGACTGGATCACATTGCCATGGATCTGATGTTTTACCCCGTCCGGGTTGATCATCATCCCGGCATCATGGCCCACCGTAATGCGCGTCACGGCAATCTCGCCGCTCTCTTTATCAATCGCCACATCTGCCACCCAGGCGGCCCAGGCGGCACCGAAGCCGGGAAACTTACTGTGAATGTAACGCGCATAGGCAAAACCGCGTCCACGCAGAATGCCCGGTTCGCTTGTTTGCTGCATCGGCCCGGTGCGTGGCGTCCACTGCGCGCGATCGGCGGTTGAGCGGATCAAGGCTGCAGCGCGTTCATCGTTGATATAGCGTAACCGGTACTCAACCGGATCGACGCCTGCCGCATGCGCCAGCTCATCCATATAAGATTCATGGGCAAACGTATTGGGCAGCGCGGAAACGCCGCGCATCCATGAGGCACGAATAATCGGCGCCATATCTTCAATGGTGATGCGCATATGCGGTATGGCATAAGGCGGAATCGAGGTTCTGTCACCCATCTCATAGGCCAGCGCTACCGGATCAACACGCCCGGTCAGCAACAACGCCAGCGTGGGCGCGCCATTGGAGGGATAAGAAGTCGTGAAGTCGTAGACCAGCGGATTGCCTTCGGCGTCGAGGCCGCCATCCACATCCATCAGCTGACCGGTGCCTTTCGGCTCCCAGACATGCTCTTGTGCGCGGGTCAATTGAACACGCACCGGTTTGCCCACGGCGCGCGAAAGCAGTGCCGCATCAGCCGCTACATCATCGGCGCAGTTACGGCCATAACATCCGGCCGCCTCCATGCGATTGACTTCAATCGCCGCTTCCGGATATTCCAGCAGCCAGGCGAGGTCGGCACGCAGCAGATGCGGGTTCTGGGTGCCGCTCCAGACGCGCAGCACATCCGGCTGATAATCGGCGACGGCACATGACGGGCCGATAGAGGCGTGCAACTGATAAGGCCAGAGGTAGCTGCGGGTAAAACGCTGCGCCACCTGCTCCAGCGCCTCATCAACCTCGCCCGTATCATGGACGACGCGCGAGGTACGCGGATTATCGCGAATCGCTTTTTCCACATCGCTTAAATCGGGTAACAGGTGCTCCCAGGGCTTCCAGCGCACCTTCAGCGTTTCCATCGCCGCGATCGCCTGCTCTTCGCGTTCCGCCACCACCCCGATAAAATCGGCAATTTGCACCACCTTAACGATGCCTTCCAGGTGAGCAATGGAGCTTTCATCAACAGAGAGCAGCGAAGTGCCGACAAAAGCGCCGGTATCATAGCCAGCATAAGGCGGGCGAATAACGCGACCATGCAGCATACCGGGCACGCGCAAATCGTGCACCCAGGTCAGTTCACCGGTGGCTTTGGCGGGAATATCGACCCGCGCTGAGCTGGTGCCCACCAGACGGTACTCATCGACCGGCTTTAACGGCACATCCTCGGTGAGCGGCAGTTCAGTACGTTGTCCGGTCACCAGCGCCGCGAAATCGATCCCACGGCCGTCCGGAGCGGTGACCCCCCCCTCATCCAGCGTCAGGCTGTCAGGAGAAACATGCAGGCGACTGGCGGCCTGCTGGCTCAGCCAGCGACGCGCCTCGGCAGCGGCTTTACGCAACGGCACCGCTGAGATTTGCAATGTGGCACTGGCGATGGTGGCACCTTGATTGGGCGCGCGCTGGGTGTCACCCAGCACCATATTCACCTGATCCATGCGCAGATTTAACTCTTCGGCGACAATCTGCGTCAGTGCGGTCTTTACCCCGGTGCCGAGATCCACATGGCCGTTAAACGCCCAGACACTCCCCTGCCCGTCAATCGCCAGAAATAATGCCTGTTCTTTGGGCTTCAGCGTCGGGGTCTGTCCTTTGGGCACCAGACCCGGCGGCGGCTGAATCTCATCAATGATCAGCAGCCCTTCCGGCGCAGCGAGAAGTTGTTGTTGCGAGGGGATAGCAGAATGGCTCATGGTGCCTCCTCCGTCTGTTGCTGACAGAGGATCGCTGCACGTCTGGCCGCGCACAGGATCTCCTGATGGGTGCCGCAGCGGCAGAGGTTGCCGCTCAGCGCCGCGCGTATCTGCTGCTCCGTTGGTGCAGGATTTGCCCGCAGCAGGGCGGCGGTGGTCATAATCATGCCGTTCATGCAGTAACCACACTGCGCCGCCTGCTCTTCAATAAAAGCCTGCTGTACCGGGTGCAGGGCATCACGCTGGCCCAGCCCTTCAAGGGTGGTGATGGCACGCTGGCGCACGCCGTAGGCCGGGATCACACAGGCGCGGGCCGCGACGCCATCAATCATTACGGTGCAGGCGCCGCATTCACCCAGCCCACAGCCATATTTCGGCCCGTTCAGCTGCAGTTCGTTGCGTAAAACCAGCAGCAGTGAAGTATCGCGATAACTGGTAACTTCTTTCTCTTCGCCATTAATCAGTAACGGATAGCGATGAAGGTTTGCAGATGAAGCTTGCGTGGCAGGTTTGTTTGCCATCATTTTCATTATTTACCGCCTTTACTGAGGCGGCTGATGCGCCTCAAATCAGGGCTGGCCCGTATCGTCCAGCATTTTGTTAAGCAGGTAGATCAGCGCTACGCGTTCCGCCGGATTTAAGGGCCCGTATGTCAGTTCGCTGATGCGCATAGCATTGGCCGCAACTTCGTTAATCAGCGCCTGACCAGTGGGGGTCAGCATCACAATCACTTTTCGTCTGTCCACCGGATCCGGGCCGAGGCTGACTAAATCGCGGCTTTTTAATCGTTCAACCACACCGCGAATGGTGGCCTGATCCACTGCGGTATAACGCACCAGGTCGTTCTGTGCGCTGGGACCGTGGTCGCGCAGCGCGCAGAGGGTGATAAATTGCACAGCAGTCAGCTGCGAATCACCCACGTTTTGCTGAAAAATGGCCACATGACGCTGATAAACCTTGCGTAACAGATGGCCCACCTGGTGGGTATAGTCATAACTCTCTTCGGGTGTTGCAGCCGGATCTTGCGCCATAACAAATGTCCTTTTTCTCGCAGATTGCCAGGCAGTGTAATGCATTGTCACCACGCTGGCAGCCGCTCCCTGCAGAAGATCACCGTGCCCGCGACGCTTCAGGGGCAACCACTTCCCCTTCCGCCACCACCAGCAGATCGTCTACTTTGATGTCGCAATGCCGCAATGCAATATCCATATGGCATGGTGTCTTACGTTTTCCGCCTACCTCGGTATTCGGGCCTGTAGAGAACAGGAAGTTGCCATAAAACGCGCGGGCATCCATACACATACCATCATTCTTATCGTGCAGCCCCATAGCCGTCCACTGCGCACGCGGCTGCAGACCCCAGCCGATATGCGAGATACCGTACACTTCAGGGTCGTTGAAATAACGCATGTAGTCACGCAGATATTCCGCTTCAAAACCACCATGAATTCCGGTAACAAACCCTTTTTCAATCTCCAGTGTGATCCGCTCGCGGGCATAGGATTTAAATGGCAGCAGAATATCGCCCACATCCAGCATTAATACCCCTTCCGCCTGATCTTCATTCGGCCAGGTAAACAGGAAGCCGCTCGGCCAGTGATCCCAGCGTCCTGGCTCATCGGCATAACCATATTCGGTGACCGTAGGGTACTGACCCAGGGGGGCGCGAAAATCGCTGCCTGCCCGGGATTTCACCGTCATCATGCGGGCTTTTTCCAGGACCGCCGCAGCCGCGAGTACGCGTGTTTTGTCCTCTTCGCAAGGCAACATTCGTGCCAACACTTCAGGTGGCTCAACGGCCAGCAGGATGCGGGTGCCGGTTTTCAGGATCTGCTCCTGTTCCGGCGAGTGCAGCAGCATCATGGTGTCCACAATCAGATCTGCTGCTTCCAGCGCCCGCTGCGCCGCAAGATTACCGGTCAGCGCGGTGTCACCACAGTAAGCGGTCATATCGTTGCCCATCGCCGTCGGATGATTAAAGGCGGGCAACTCTACGCAATAAACCTTTGCGCCCAATCTTAGTGCAGCGTCTGTTGCCGCCTGCACTGTGCGCGCATCAGAATAGTGACTTTTCAGAATGGCGACGCTCTGCGTAGCGTCCACTTTTGACAAGCGCAGTACCTGCTCAAACATCTGTCCCAACTGACTCTGGTTGACGGCCATGGCGTGATCCTCTTGTGATAAACCCGGAATCGCAAACCGGTTAAAAAACCGGCCAATTAAAGCGCATACGCTACTTATTTACGTTATAGGCAATTAAGCAGTTTCAGTGCAAGCATTAATTACCATCATAAGAAAAGCCTATTTAACACCGTTCTCAACCTGTGATTAACATCATGTTATCGGCCTGAAGCGGTAAAAAAGTTTGATTTTCACAAAATTTTAACGCTTATAAATAAAGTGTACACACTTTAAACCGCGTCAGCTTATGCACCACCAGGTAGAGCGTGTACCCGGATTTAACTTTGAATGCTGAGAGGAAAAGATGAGCAATAAGAAACGTATTGCGGTTGTAGGAGCAGGATTAGGCGGGGCAGCCGCAGCCTCACTGCTGCAAAGGGCCGGTTTCCAGGTGGATGTTTATGAGCAGAGCCCATCCTTTTCTCGCCTGGGCGCCGGTATTCATATGGGCCCGAATGTGATGAAAGTATTTCGTCGCATGGGCATCGAGCAGCCGCTGGAAGATCTCGCCTCTCACCCGGACTTCTGGTACAGCCGCGATGGCGAAACCGGCGACTACCTGTCACGTATCCCGCTGGGGGATTTTGCCCGTTCCGAATATGGCGCCGCCTATGTCACGGTGCATCGCGGTGATTTACAGGCGATGCAGATCACCACGCTGCAACCCGGCAGCCTGCATTTCGGCAAATGCCTGAGCAGCGTAGTCGACAGCGGGGATGATGTGCTGCTGCGTTTCCAGGATGGCAGCGAAGCACGTGCGGACATTGTGATTGGCGCGGATGGCATCAACTCAAAACTGCGTGAGCATTTACTGGGGGTAGAAGCCCCGACCTACAGCGGCTGGGTCGCGCACCGTGCCCTGATCCGCGGCGAGAAACTGCTGAAATATAACCTGAACTTTGAAGACTGCGTGAAGTGGTGGTCCGCCGATCGACACCTGATGGTCTATTACACCACCCGCTCACGCGACGAATATTACTTCGTCTCTGGCGTGCCACATCCGGCCTGGGATTTCCAGGGGAGCTTTATCGACAGCAGCCAGCAGGAGATGCGGGAAACCTTTGGCAACTACCATCCGGTGGTGCAGGCGCTGATTGATTGCAGTGAATCCGTCACCAAATGGCCGCTGCTTAATCGTAAGCCGCTGCCGGTCTGGAGCGAAGGACGCATTGTGTTGCTGGGCGACGCCTGCCATCCGATGAAACCGCATATGGCGCAGGGTGCAGCCATGGCCATCGAAGATGCCGCAATGCTGACCCGCTGCCTGAGCGAAACCGGACTGGAAGATTACACCACCGCCTTCCGGCTGTATGAAGCCAACCGTAAAGAGCGCGCCTCACGCGTACAGGCGGTATCGAATGCCAATACCTTCCTGCGCACCCAGGAAGATCCCGCCTGGGTTTACGGTTATGACGTGTTCAGCGAGCCATTAAAAAGCGAGGGGGTCTGATGTCACGTTTTGTTTGTGGCGGACAGGTCAATGCCAACGGCATTCGTCAGCACTACCTGCGCTATGGCGGTAAAGGCCCGACGCTGATCCTGATTCCGGGCATCACCAGCCCCGCCATCACCTGGGGCTTTGTGGCGGAGGTTTTCGCGCAACATTTTGATACCTGGGTTCTGGATGCGCGCGGGCGTGGCCTCTCCAGCAGCGGTGAAGGGCTCGATTATGGCATGGAGTGCTGTGCCGACGATATCAACGCCTTCGTCGAGGCGCTGGGCATCAGGGAATATCATCTGGTGGGTCACTCAATGGGCGCGCGCTTTATAATGCGCGCGGCGGTGAAGAAACCGGCCGGGGTACTGAGTCTGAGTCTGATCGATCCGCCGGTATCGGGACCGGGTCGTCGTGTTTATCCCGGCCAGTGGCCCTGGTATCAGGATTCCATCCGCGAAGCGCAGCAGGGGATGGATGCGGAAGCCATGAAAAAATATTGCCCCAGCTGGAGCGAGGAGCAGCGGCAACTGCGCGCGGAATGGCTGCATACCTGCTATGAACCGGCCATCCGCCGCGCCTATGACGATTTCCATCAGCTGGATATTCATCAGTACTTTGCGCAGCTACCGGCCAAAACGCTGCTGATGGTCGCCGGTAAAGGCGGGGTGATCCAGGCGCAGGATGAAGCCGAAATCCGCGAACTGCTGCCCGCTATCGACATTGTCCATGTTCCTGATGCTGGTCATATGATCCCCTGGGATGATTTCTCCGGCTTCTTTCACGCCTTTGGGCATTTTCTTGGATACCCACTTCAGCCGGGAGAACCCGCATGAAAAATCATTATCGTATCGGACAGATTGTCCCCAGCTCTAACATCACCATGGAGACGGAAATCCCGGCCATGTTGCAGGCGCGTCAGCTGATCCGGCCAGAGCGTTTTACGTTCCACTCCAGCCGGATGCGCATGAAGCATGTGAATAAAGATGAGCTGGCGGCGATGGATAAAGAATCCGATCGCTGCGCGCTGGAACTTTCTGACGCGAAGGTCGACGTGCTGGGATACGCCTGCCTGGTGGCTATTATGGCGATGGGACCCGGTTATCACCGCCAGTCACAACAACGCCTTACCACCGTAACACGTGAAAACGACGCGCTCGCGCCGGTGATCACCAGTGCCGGTGCGCTGGTGGATGCCCTGCACATTATGGGCGCGAAAAAAATTGCGCTGGTTGCGCCCTATATGAAACCGCTGACGGAGCTGGTGGTTGATTACATTCAGCGCGAAGGCATTGAAGTAAAGGTCTGGCGTGCGCTGGAAATTGCGGATAATCTCGCCGTCGCGGCGCACGATCCGGCCAACTTACCGGGTATCGTCGCCGATATGCCGTTAGACGATGTCGATGTGGTGGTGCTCTCCGCCTGCGTTCAGATGCCTTCGTTGCCTGCGGTAGCGAAAGTGGAAGCGCAAACCGGTAAGCCGGTTATCACCGCCGCCATCGCCACCACCTATGCCATGTTAAAAGCGCTGGAGCTTGAGCCTGTGGTGCCTGGTGCTGGCGCCCTGCTCTCGGGCGCCTGGTAAGGAGGCGATGATGACGCAAAGCCTGAGTGACAATTACGCCGGCGTCTGGGGAAATCGTATCGGTTTTGGTCAGCGTCCTGCGCTGTTAATGATCGACTTTATGCAGGGCTATACCACCCCGGGCGCACCTTTATTTGCCCCGGGCGTGGTGGAGGCGGTCAGTGAATCAGTCGCGCTACTCGCAGCCGCCCGGGAGGTCCGCATTCCGGTGATCCATACCCAAATCCGCTACCATCCGCAGCATCAGCGCGATGGCGGCATCTGGGTAAAAAAAGCGCCGGTAATGCGCGATATGGTGGAAGGCCATCCGCTGGCGGCGTTTTGTCCCCAGGTGTTGCCTGTTGATGATGAAGTAGTGATCACCAAGCAGTATGCCAGCGCCTTTTTCGGCACTGCGCTGGCGTCGCTGCTGGTCTCCGAAGGCATCGACACCCTGCTGATCGCCGGTTGCTCTACCAGCGGTTGCGTGCGCGCCACTGCGGTGGATGCGCTGCAGTATGGGTTTCGCGCCATGGTGGTGCGGGAGTGCGTAGGCGATCGGCATACAGCACCGCATGAAGCCAATCTGTTTGATATTGACAGTAAATATGGCGATGTGGTGAGTAAAGCTGCTTCGCTGGATTACCTTGGACAGTTCAACGCCCGCTAACGGGCGTTTTTTTACCTGCACGGAGTGCGCATAACTATCACGTTTCGGCCCGGCCAGAAACGCTACACCATACGCCCTTAGGGTACATCGCGCCCGGAGAGAATTATGACTGTTGCTTCGACTCGTCCTGCAGTACTGACAGCTGAGGATACTGCATCAATTTATCGTAAGATCACCTGGAAACTGATTCCTTTTCTGTGCCTCTGTTATCTGGCAGCGTATCTTGATCGTATTAATATCGGTCTGGCCAAGCTGCAAATGGCGAACGATTTGCAACTGAGCGAAACCGCATTTGGTCTCGGCGCGGGCTTATTTTTTGTCGGCTATATCCTGTTTGAAGTGCCCAGCAACCTGGTGCTGCAACGCGTCGGGGCGAGAATCTGGATCGCACGCATTATGATCTCCTGGGGCCTGCTTTCCACCGCCACCTTGCTGGTACAAACCCCGACCCAGTTTTACATCATTCGCTTCTTACTGGGCGCTGCCGAAGCGGGATTCCTGCCTGGCGTGCTGTTCTATCTGACAAAATGGTTCCCCTCATGGCGTCGTAGCCGCATCATCGCCCTGTTTATGATTGGCCTGCCGCTCTCCAGCATGATTGGCGGACCGCTGTCGGGCTGGATCATGGGCCATTTTCAGGATGTGTACGGCATGCGTAACTGGCAATGGCTGTTTTTACTGGAGGGCCTGCCAAGCGTATTGCTGGGCGTGATGACCTTCTGGCTGCTGCCTGACAGCGTGGAAAAAGCCAGCTGGCTGAGCCAGGAGGAGAAAGAGAGTGTCCTGCAGGAGCTGAAAAAAGATGAAGGTGATGCCACCGGGGCGAAACACAGCCTGCGCGACGGCTTACTCAACATCAAAGTCATCATGCTGGGAGGTATCGACTTCTCAATCCTGCTGAGCGCTTATGCCATGGGATTCTGGATGCCCACCTTTATTAAAAATGCAGGGGTGAGCGATATCAGCACCATCGGTTATCTCACCGCCATTCCCAGCATCGCGGCGCTGATTGGCATGATCGCCATTGGCAGCAGCTCTGATCGTCTGCGTGAACGCCGCTGGCATATTATTGTGCCTTTTATTATCGGCGCTATCGCGATGGGCCTCAGCACCTTCTTTTCCCACAATGTGGTGGTCACTGTGGCGTTATTCTCGGTGGCGCAGGCGATGATTATCGGTGCCGTGCCGGTCTTTTTCAGCCTGCCGGGCACCTTCCTGAAAGGCACCGCCGCAGCCGCCGGATTTGCCCTCGCCTGTTCGGTAGCCAATATCGCCGGTCTGGTAAGTAACTCGGTAATGGGGATTGCGCTGGATCTCACCGGCAGCAGCAGTGGCGCCCTCTGGTTCTTTGCGGTGTGCCTGTTACTGAGCTGTTTACTGGTCATTGCCCTGCCCGCCAGACTGGTCAATCGCTGATTGACCAACACACAGCCGGGCCGTGGAAACGGCCCGGCAAGTTATTTTTAACGCTCCAGTCGGTAGACCCGCGCCTCATAAGGTTGTAAGACGAGGTGCTCCTGCACCCCAGGGTAGTTTGACAACAGCGGTGTCAGCGTCTCTGCCGGCATCGCCTGCGCCTCACAGCGCGCTGCCTCCCCGCTCAGGTTACAGAGAATCAGTAACTGCGCCTCATCCAGCGTGCGCGTATAAGCGTAGATTTGCGGATGAGTAGCCATCTGCAGCTGATAACGCCCGTACACCAGCGCCGGCTCGCTTTTGCGCAGACGGATCAGCGCACGATAGAAGTTAAGTACCGAATCAGGTTCCTGCTGCTGACGCGCCACATTGATCCGGGTGTAGTTCGGATTTACATTGAGCCAGGGCGCGGCATGACTGAAACCGGCATAGGGGCTGTCATCCCACTGCATCGGGGTGCGTGAATTGTCGCGCCCGATACTGCCGAGGAACGCGATAATTTCCGCGTCGCTCATGCCCTGCTGTTGCAGTTCAGCGGCATAATTGCGCGCTGAGACATCGTTAAAATCACCCAGGCTGGCAAAACGGGTATTGGTCATCCCAATCTCCTGGCCCTGATAAATAAAGGGGGTGCCCTGCATCAGGAAATACATTGCCGCAATGGCAGTGGCACTTTCGCGCCAGTAGCGTCCGGTATCGCCCCATTTGGAGATGACGCGCGGCACATCGTGATTTTCTACATAGAGCGCATTCCAGCCACGGTTTTCCAGCGCGTTTTGCCAGCGGGTAAAAATTTCGCGCAGCGCGCCAAGATCCAGTTTATCCGGGCTGGTAGTTTCCCACAGCCGGACATGCTCAAACTGGAAAATCATATTCAGCCGCCCGCGCTGCTCACCGACCCACTCTTCCGCCTGCTCCGGCGACGCACCGTTGACCTCGCCGACAGTCATGATGTCGTAATGATTGAAGACTTCCTGGCAGATCTCATCCACATAATCAAACAGGCCGTCGTAATTAAGGTGGCTGGGAAAAGAGGGAACGTAACGCAACCCCTGAGGATTGGGCAGGTCCGCCAGCGTAGGCTCTTTTTTCATATGGCAGATGGCATCAATGCGGAATCCGTCGATGCCCTTGTCCAGCCACCAGCGCATCATCTCATAGATGGCATGGCGCATTTCTGCATTATCCCAGTTGAGGTCGGGCTGACGCGCAGAGAACAGATGGAGAAAGTATTGCCCGGTAAGCTCATCTTTTTTCCAGGCCGAGCCTTTAAAGATACTTTCCCAGTTGTTCGGCTCAGCGCCATTTTTACCGTCACGCCAGATATACCAGTCGCGTTTGGGATGATCTTTGGCTGAGCGTGATTCGAGAAACCAGGGATGCTCGTCGGAGGTATGATTAACGACCAGATCGATAATCAGACGCATGCCGCGCGCATGCACTTCATGCAGTAAACGGTCAAAATCGGCCATGGTGCCGAATTCCGCCATAATGGCCTGATAATCACTGATGTCATAGCCATTATCGTCATTGGGGGACTGGTACATCGGGCAGATCCAGATGACATCAATGCCTAAATCCTGCAGATAATCCAGTTTGCTGGTGATCCCGTTCAGATCACCAATCCCGTCATCGTTGCTGTCCATAAAACTGCGCGGGTAAATCTGATAGGCAACGGCTTCTTTCCACCACATTTTCTGCGGGGCAGGGGTAAGTTCTGTGGGCATAGATTTTCCTTGTCAGACAAAACAGCCGCTGCCCGACACGGGCAACGGCATGAGCGAGAACATAACAGCTATTTTTACTGAGGCTGGCGCAACAGCAGCATAAATGCTTCCCACGGCTGTAGTGACAGACGGTCCTGCCAGCCGTTGCGCGGACTGTAGTTGGCGATCAGGCACTCTCCCGCCAGATGGCGCAGCGTTTGCGGCAGCGCCAGCTCTACCGGCTCACCAGAAAAGTTGGCAAACACCATCAGCCGCTGTTCATCCAGCGTACGCTGGTAAGCGAAAATTTGTGGATGCTCCGCCAGCAGCAGCTGGTAATCACCATACACCAGAATGTCATACTTTTTGCGCAGCTGAACCAGTCGCTGGTAGTGGTAGAAAACCGAGTCAGGGTCCTGCAGCGCCGCCTCAACATTAATCTCCTGGTAGTTGGGGTTTACCCCTATCCAGGGATCGCCGCCGGTAAAACCGGCATGTTTTTCCCGGTTCCACTGCACCGGGGTGCGGGCGTTATCCCGGCCATTGGCATGGATGCCCGCCATCATCTCCTCGTGTGGCACGCCGCTGGCGATAAACTCACGGTAGAAATTATGACTCTCCACATCCCGATACGCTTCCAGCGTTTCGAAGCGCACATTGGTCATGCCAATCTCTTCACCCTGATAGATATAGGGCGTTCCCTTCAGACCATGCAGCACAGTGCCCAGCAGTTTGGCCGACTCAACCCGATAACGTTCGTCATCGCCAAATTTCGACACGGCGCGCGGCAGGTCGTGATTGTTCCAGAACAGTGAGTTCCAGCCGCATTTCGCCAGCCCGACCTGCCATTTATCCATCACCGATTTAAAGCGCATCAGATCAAAAGGTGCGCTGCGCCATTTGCCCCGTTGCGCATCCCAGGTCTGCACAATATGTTCGAACTGGAACACCATCGACAGTTCTTCACGCGCCGGATCGGAATAGAGACGCGCGCTTTCCGGCGTCGCGCTCCACGTTTCCCCCACCGTCAGCACATCGCGATGCCCAAAAGTCGCGCGATTCATTTGCTGTAACAGCGGATGGAGATTCGCCCCGTCAGCCATGATCTGCTTATCCACCTCTTTACCGATCAGATCGATCACGTCCATCCGGAAACCGCCAATGCCTTTATCCAGCCACCAGTTCATCATTTTGTGCACTTCCTGCTGCACCCGGGGGTTTTCCCAGTTCAGGTCCGGTTGCCGACGGGTAAACTGATGCAGATAATATTCGCCGGTGGTTTCATCGTACTCCCAGCCGCTGCCGCCGAAGTTCGAACGATAATCATTTGGCGGCCCGCCGTCCGGCGCGGGACCCCGCCAGATATAGAAATCACGCCAGGGGTTATCCTTCGATTTTCTCGCCTCAATAAACCAGGGATGTTCATCCGAGGTGTGATTGACCACCAGATCCATCAGGATGCGGATATCGCGCCGGGCCGCCTCGGCAATCAGCTGTTCCATATCCGCCAGGGTGCCGAATTCCGGAGCGATATCCTGATAGTCGGAAATATCGTAACCGTTATCGTCCATGGGCGAGCGAAATACCGGCGAGAGCCAGATAACGTTAATCCCCAGCTGCTGCAGATAATCGAGTTTGCTGATGATGCCGGGTAAATCGCCAATGCCGTCATCGTTACTGTCCATAAAGCTGCGCGGGTAGATCTGATAAACTACCGCGTTATGCCACCATTTCTTGTCTGTTACCGGCTGCATGTTTTCGGGTTCCCTTCGCAATTAAAAAAGTTAATGCGTCTGTTTGGAAGTGGGCAGGCGTTGAAATGCGTAGCCGTCGTGGCTGAAGAGATAACAGCACTCAACCGGTAAGCGAATGCCCACGCTTTCGCCAGTCACCGTTAGTGAGCGTTGCGGGTTGCGCGCCACCCAGGGATCGCTGGCGTTGCCGTTATCCAGGTAAAGCCAGGATTCATTGCCCATATGCTCCACAAACATCACTTCACCCTGGTATTCACACTCCTGCGTATGGCTTAACTGGATATGCTCAGGACGGATCCCCAGCTTCACGCGCTGTCCTTCCGCCTCTGGCGGCGTCACTACCGGCAACAGCAACTCTTTGCCGTTATCCAGCAGAACCACGCTTTGCTGCTTTCCGCTACGTTTGAGCGTTGCCGGGATCAGGTTCATGCGCGGCGAACCGATGAACTGAGCGACAAACTCATTGGCCGGACTGTCGTAGAGCTCCAGCGGCGTGCCTACCTGCTCAATATTGCCTTTGTTCAGCACCACGATGCGATCCGCCAGCGTCATCGCCTCGACCTGATCGTGCGTCACGTAAATAATGGTGGCTCCCAGCCGTTTATGCAGGGCGGCAATTTCCATGCGCATCTGCACCCGTAACGAGGCATCAAGGTTTGAGAGCGGTTCATCAAACAGAAACAGTTTAGGTTCGCGCACGATGGCGCGGCCAATGGCGACCCGCTGCCGCTGACCGCCGGAGAGATCTTTGGGACGCCGATCCAGCAACGGCTCCAGCTGCAGAATCCGTGCACTGGCGCGTACCCGCGCATCGATCTCCTCAGCGGAGTAGCCCGCCAGTTCCAGCGCGAACGCCATATTTTTATAGACGCTCATATGGGGATAGAGCGCATAAGATTGAAAGACCATGCCGATGCCGCGCTCTGCCGGCGTATCGTCGTTGACACAGGTATCATCGATATACATGCCGCCGCTGCTGATCTCCTCCAGACCGGCGATCATCCGTAGCAGCGTCGATTTACCGCAGCCGGAAGGCCCGACGATCACCACGAACTCCCCGCTGTTAACCTGTAAATCCAGCGATTTAATCACCTCGGCGGATTTGCCGTAGCGCTTTTGCAATTTTTGCAGCGTTAACTGTGCCATTGTTCGCTTCCTGTTTACATTGTTCACCTATCAGAGATAACCCACATGCGGGTTCCGCTGTGTTCAGCCTGCGCTGGCCTTAGCCTTTCACCGCGCCACTGGTCAGGCCGCTGACGATACGTTTCTGGAAAATCAGTACCAGGATAATGATCGGCAGCGTAACCACCACCGATGCCGCCATAATGCTTCCCCAGGGAAGCTCATACTGTGAAGTGCCCTGAAACATGCCGATTGCCACCGGTACGGTGCGTTTGCCGCTGCTGATAATGAAGGTCAGCGCAAACATGAACTCGTTCCAGGCGCCGATAAATGCCAGCAGGCCGGTAGTAACCAGCGCAGGGCCCATGATCGGCGCAAACACGCGACTGATAATCACCCAGGTGCTGGCACCGTCGACGATCGCCGCTTCCTCCAGCTCTACCGGCATCGATCGCATAAAGGTGGTCAGCACCCAAACCGTAAAGGGCAGTGAAAAGGTGGTGTAGGAAAGCACCAGCGCGCCCAGCGAGTCATAGAGGCCCAGAAAGCGCACCAGCTCAAACATCCCCGACAGCACCGCCACCTGTGGAAACATTGAAACGCACAGGATGGTGAACAGCAGAAATTTACGCCCGCGAAAGGAGATGCGCGCCAGCGCAAAGGCCGCGGTGATCGAGACCAGCAGACAGATCCCCACGGTCAGGGTCGCGACCGCAAACGAGTTCAACAGGCTGCGGGCGATACCGTTATCCAGCAGCGCCGTCACATAGTTGCTCCAGTGAAAATCGCTCAGCCAGTAGTGCACCTGAAACAGCGCCTGGCCGGAGCGAAGCGAGGTCAGCATGGCGTAATAGAAGGGAAAAACACAAAAGACGCAGGCCAGCAGCGCGCCGCTATACAACACGATTTTGTGCCATCTCTGGCGCTGCGCATTGCTCATTTTCATGATCGTTCCTCCCTGTCGTTCAGGCGTGAGACCCAGAGGAAACAGGCGGCAACCCCGGCTACCAGCATAAATACCAGCACCGAAGCGGCAGACCCGCTGCCCATATCCTGATAGCTCATGATCTGGTCGCGCGCGTAGCTGGAGACGGACTGAGTCGCCTCACTGTTGGACGTCAGTACATAGATCAGATCGAACACCCGCATGGCATCCATGGCGCGGAAAATCAGCGCGACAATCATCGCCGGCATAATCAGCGGCAGGGTGATGCGGCGGAAGCGGTGCCAGGCGCTGGCACCGTCCACTCTGGCCGCCTCATAGAGATCGCCCGGAATCAGCTGCAGCGCCGCCAGCAACATCAACGCCATAAAGGGGGTGGTTTTCCAGACATCGGTGATCACCACCGCCCACATCGAGAGCGAAGGCTCCGCCAGCCAGGCCGGATGCCCATCAATAAAGCCAAATTTGTTGAGCAGATCGTTCACCACACCATACTGATCGTGGAACATCCAGCCCCACATTTTTGCCGTTACGATAGTCGGAATCGCCCAGGGCACCAGCACGGCCGTCCGCACCAGACTCTGTCCACGGAATTTCTGATTCATCAGCAGCGCCAGTAACATCCCCAGCACCAGTTCTGCGGACACAGAAAGCACCGTGAACCACAGGGTATTCATGACCGCACGCCACCAGAGCGGATCGGCCAGCACACCATAGCGGCCATCTTCCGCCAGGGTAAGATAATTATCGAAGCCAATGAAACTGTAATCCTGGGGGGCGTCCAGCCTGGCATCGGTAAAGCTGAAAAACAGCGTGCGAAACAGCGGCCAGCCTGCCACCAGGATCAGCAGCAGCAAAGCCGGAGCAACCAGCCACCAGGCAATGCGGCTGCGTCGTCGCTGAAAGTTCAGTTTCCTGCGGGTTGGCTTGTCAGACAGCACAGGCTTGTGGGATGGCCCGGCAGCGGCATCGGGCGGCGCTAAGGTTTGCGTATACCGTTTCATTACACGACTCCAGACTGTTAACGACGCAGCAATACTCCGGGACAACCGGGCCAGCCTGCCTACAGGCCAGCCCGGAGCGGTAACCGCAACTTAACGCCAGTCTCTGCCTTTAATGCGATTCAGCCGCTGCTCTAAATCGGCAACCGCTTTCTTGCCATCGGTGCGACCGCGCAGCACATCAAAAGTGGCATTGAAGATCGCATTGGAGACTCTGGCGTACTGGCTTTTGGTCTGCGTCGCCGGGCGTGGCACGGCGTCAATAAAGATCTGCCTGAACTCCGCCAGATAGGGGGCGCGTTCCAGCACTTCTTTATCTTCGTAGAGCGCCACGCGCGTTGGCGCGTAACCCAGCAGCTTCTGTGCCATCTTCTGCGATTCGCTGTCGCTCACCATTTTCAACAGTGAAATCGCCAGCTCAGGATTTTTGCTGGCCGCGTTGATTGACCACTGCCAGCCGCCAAGGGTACTGACCGATTTACCCCCTTCGCCTTTGGGCGGCGACATCACGCCAACCTTGCCCTTGATGGAACTGTCATCGCCCTGACTCAGGACGTATGCATAAGGCCAGTTACGCATAAAGAGCGCGTCCCCGTTCTGGAATACCGCGCGTGACTCCTCTTCTTTGTAACCAAGCACGCCCGGCGGTGCGATTTTTCCGATCCAGCCTGCAGCCATATCCAGCGCCTTCGCTGCTGCGGGGTTGTTAATCGTGACCTTGCCGTTGCTGTCGATAAAGGTGCCGCCGTTATAAGAGTCAATCCACTCCAGCGCGTTACAGGTCAGGCCCTCATAGGATTTCCCCTGAAACACCATTCCCCAGAAATTCTTGTGGCCCGCCTCACGCTCGGCCTGCTGGATGCGGGTAGCGATGCGCGTCAGCTCATCCCAGGTGGTGGGGGGTTTCTCGTTGTACTTATCCAGTAAATCTTTGCGGTAGTAGAGCGCCCCGGCATCAAGGTAAGAAGGCACGGCTTTTACCCGTCCGTTTACCATGTCGTTCTGCCAGGCGCCGGGGAAAAAGGCGTCTTTGATATCCGCTACGTGATCCGTCAGGTCGAGGGTGTTTTTATCCAGCAGACCAATCCATACCGTATCCGCCTGGAACAGATCGATAGCGCTTTCATCACGTGCAGCAAACAGTTGCTGCAGCAGCGCCAGCTTTTCATCGGAAGCGGGCGGTAAGTCGACGAATTGTAAGGTGTTTCCCGGGCTGGCCGCCTCGAAGCGTTGTTTTACATACTGGCAATACTCTTTGCCTCCTGGCGTCGACGGACACTCCATGCGTAACATATCGGCGTAAGCCTGGGAAAAAGCGGAGCTCAGTGCCGTTGCCATCACTGTCATTATCAGTTTTTTCATCTCTTCTCTTCCGTTACCGTCCAGAAAAGTATGCAGAGAGAACATTCAGCTATGCCGAACTCTGCGTTCAGAACGCCTGGTATAACCCGCACCGGCAAAAAAAGAAGTTATAGGATCGTGATATTTGACAGAAATTATTTTTCCCTGCCGTGATATAGAGTTTATCTATACTTCTCATACGAAATGTGATCATGGATAAAATTCTGCGTCAGTTCATCGAAGTTGCGACTTTCAAAAATGTGAGTCAGGCTGCAAATAAGCTCTGTCTGAGCCAGCCGACACTGACTCATAATATGAAAAAACTGGAAGAAAACATGGGGGTTAAATTACTTGAGCGCACCTCAAACGGCGTGAAATTAACAGAGTACGGCGAATTATTGCTGGAGCAGGGACGCATGATGCAGCGTATTTATGATAATACCCTGATGAAAATGGCTTTTATTAAGGCGCGCCAGAAGCAGAGTCTGCGTATCGGTAGCGGTCATGCCTGGTGGCATCTTTTTGTAAAACAAGCCTTTGCTGACTATCGCCAGCGTTATCCCGCAGCCAGCATGCATGCCGATTTGGGTAATCACCTCTGGCTGATGGATTTATTGTTAAGTGGAGATATTGATTTCTTTGTTGGTCATGAAATCCAGGGAATTAATCCTAAACCCGGCATTATTTTTATGCCTCTGTTTAGTACCGAAAATAACTTGTTTGTCTGTGCGGGTCACCCGTTACTCAATTTACCCCTGAGCCCGGAAAAAATCCGTGATTACCCTTATGTCATTATGAGTCCCGATGCAGTGCGTCATCAGCATATTATTGATGATATGCAGCCCAAAAGACGCGAACGTAAACAGTACCATCTGTCGGAACGCGTTATTTATTCCACTAACTGCTTGCTGGCCGCCATGGACATTATGCATGATACCAACGCTATTATGCCTTACCCCTCGTGCCTCGCGGACTATTTTAAACGTTATCATATTGTTCCCTTGTCTTTAACGCAGGAGAACAGCCGGGCGATCGCTGGCATTTATCTGCGTCAGGAGATGGCGGACACGCCGCATGTTAAGCAGGCGATCAGTCTGATCTATCAGCGCCTGCAACAGTCTGGTTTACTGGCATAGACGTTCGTCACGTTGATGGCGATATATGAGGGGAGCAGGCTATTGTCAGTTGGCGATAGCACAGACAATACGCCTGCATCGACGTCGCCCTTAGAGTCCTTTTATTTTCAGTCGCCGTGATGAACCCGTTGCTGATTTATGCGACTTTCTCATCATGAACATGATGGTGATAAGCGGCAACAGGTGAAAAAAAAGTTTCTTTAATAAGCGCATGTAGTGCTGATTCGATTTCCGATAACCCCGCCAGCTCATTAAGTTTAATATAATTAATCAGGCCCTGGCGGACTGGATTATCTGTGCCGCGCACAGCAATCAAAGGCGCTGACACTCCCTCCCGGCTGAGCTGCCAGTGATGATAGCCATAAGGCAATAATTTGCCATCACAATGAGCTTTAAAGCAGATAAAGTTATCAACAAAGTCTGTTAACAGCCGCTCATCCAGATTATTGTTTAACATATGATTAAACAGCCCCGGCAATAACGCTTCGCTGATAGTAAGCTTTCCGTTAGGAGGCAACAGCGAGGGTAATGAACTTAAAGCAAGATCGCGTAAATCAAGCGGTTTCGCTTCATCTTCCAGGCATCGCATCATTCTGTCAACCGCAATATCCCGCTGCTCTGTTTTTTTTGCATCTGCTTTTTTCAGCCAGTCATACCAGACCGCCAGAAAATGAATATGAGAAATACAGCTTGCCTCTTCACTGGCAGCCTGCTGATTTTTTCGGGCTGATGAAATATCGAAATCGGAAAACATCATTCACTTCCCTGTAAATAATAAAGGATAACCCTTCGTATATTTTATATCGTCACACAGTGCCTGTTATTTAACTTATAAAATTCGCCCTCGTTGATAATATTCATCTGTTACAGGTTGATTAATAAATACAAGGCTAAATTTGATTGGCGCAATTATTAGAAATGAAATAATTATGACTATCTGATCATTACCCGCCTGATGTGATCCTCCGGCGAAAAAGCCTGTCTGGCGGCATGTCACAGCACCTGAATGCCGGCCTGTTATTATTCCGTCTGGCACTGTGCTGTGGCCCGGATACGGCTGCTGCTGAACATCACAGCCAGCACCGTCGCTGCCACGGCTAACCAGAGACTCAGGTGCACAGCTTCCGCCTGTTGTGCCACAACCTGTGCCATGGTGTTTTGTGGCACCACAGAGAGAGACAAAATGATCCCCACCAGTGCCGCCCCCAGACACTGCCCAAAGGTACGTACTATCGCCAGCACTCCTGAGGCGTAACCACTATGTTGTCGGGCGACATTTGCCAGCATCTCCCGGTTATTGGGGCTTTGAAAGCAACCAAAACCGATGCCGCACAGCAAACTTCTCAGACAGATATCCCACACCTGTGGCTGCCCGGGGAGTTGCGCCAGCAATGCCAGTCCGAGGGCGAACAGACACAACCCGAGAGTGGAGATGACGGCAGGCGGATAGCGGTCGGCAAAGCGTCCGGCACAGGGCGCAGCCAGCACAATGCCTGCAGGCCAGGGGGTAAAAAGCAGCGCAGAGACAAAGACGCTGTAACCGTAAACGCTCTGAAACAGAAAAGGCAGCGCAATAAAGGTGATGCCCTGACTGATAAAAGATGCCAGCGAGGTCAGCGCAGCGAGAGAAAAGCGTGACGAAGCAAACATCTCCAGTGGCAGAAGCGGATCTGCCGCCTGACGCTGACGTCTGATAAAGGCCACTGCAGCAAGGACGGCCGCTATCGCGTAAGCCAGCGCGGCCACCTTCTGGTCTGCCGCTCGCGAACAGGCCTCTGCCGCCATAATCAGCGCTCCCAACATTATCGCAGAGAGGAGAGCGCCTGCGATATCAAAAGGCTTCTGTGCAGGTTGCCGGTATCCCGGCATAACGCGCAGAGTCAACACAAGCGCAATCACACCCAATGGAATATTGATAGCAAACAGCCATTGCCAGTCCAGCACCGCCAGCAGGGTGCCGCCACACAGAGGAGCTACAGCGGTACAGGTGGCAATCAGCAACGCATTTAACCCCAGAATACGTCCCAGCAGACGCCCCGGAAAAATCAGGCGAAGTAGCGCGGGTGCGATACTAAGCGTTGCCGCCCCGCCAATCCCCTGCAGAAGGCGCATAGCAATCAGTATTTCCAGCGATGAGGATAACGCGCAGCCCAGCGAGGCCAGGGTAAACAGGCTAAGCCCGGCAACAAACTGTCGACGAAATCCCAGCCGGGTGGCCAGCGCGGCGAAAATTGCCAGCGTCATAGTCGCTGATAACAGATAGCCGTTAGCCACCCAGACCGCAGCCGCGGCGGGCACCGCCAGTGCCTGAGCGATCTGCGGCAGCGCAATATTCACTATCGCGCCGTCAAAAACCACCATGGTCGTTGTGGTCATCACCGCAGCCATGGCTAAACCACGTTTATGTCCCGGCAATCCCTCGTCGCCGGGTTGATCCGAAAATATTTCCATAAAAAACTCCTGCGCCAGTGGCTGTATAGGTCTGCCAGCAGACTATAACCACGCTGACGACCAGGCGGAAGGCGCAGCATTTGCACTGATAACCTGCACCAGACGCCTTCTCATCATCCGGCAAAGGGGGTTATGATGGGTCATGACTGAACCTGATCTTAATCTCCTGGTTGCCCTGGATGCGCTGCTTGCCGAAGGCAGTGTGGCTGGCGCGGCCCGGCGTCTCAGCTTAAGTGCCTCAGCGATGAGCCGCACACTGGGGCGGCTGCGCGCCGTGACGGGCGATCCCTTACTGGTGCGCGCCGGGCGGCACATGGTACTGACGCCCTATGCGGAAGAGATACGTGAGCGCACACACAGTGCCCTGTATGAGGCACGCGCCCTGCTGCGCCCCTCTCCTGACCAGTTCGATCCCGCCACCCTGGATCGCACCTTTACCCTGCGCGCCAACGAGGGTTTTGTGGAGGCGTTTGGCGCTGTGCTTATCGCTGCTCTGGCCGGGATCGCGCCCCCGGGTACGCCTGCGTTTTGCGCCAAAGTCAGAAAAAAGTTCCCGCTATTTACGTGAAGGACTGGTGGACTTTGAAATCGGGGTAGCGGGAGAGATGGGACCGGAAATCCGGCTGCAGGCGTTATTTCGTGATCGCTTTGTGGGCATCGCCAGAAAAGGCCATCCCCTGGAACAGGAACGGGAGGTGACTGTCCGGCAGTATATCTCTTACGGACATGTTGTCGCCTCGCGCCACGAACAGGCGTCTGGGCCGGTAGACCGCGCGCTGGCAGAACAGGGATTAGCGCGCCATATCGCCGCCATCGTCCCCAGTTTTCCCGCAACCTTAGCGGTTGCTCAGGCATCCGATCTGCTGGCACTGGTGCCCGCCTCTTTTCTGCTGAACCATCCGGAAGCCGATCGGGATGCGGCAACAGCTACGCTGTTTGCCTTTGAATTACCGGTGAAAACCGATGTTATTACCATATCGCAAATGTGGCATCCCCGGGCCGAGGCCGATCCGGCCCACCGCTGGCTGCGACAACAGGTGCTGCGCCTTTGTCGCCAGCAGGTCGGGCCCTTGCTTTTACGGCCTTAGCGACCCTCTCGCTCAGGCGTGATATCTGCTGCGCAGGCGGTAGCGCGAAGCTGTTCCAGCGTCTGGCATCTCTTTGTCATCACCTGTCTTGTGCGTATAAACTCTGCCTGTTTTTCACAGATAACAGCAATAATGGCTTTATAATCAGCAAGCCCTTACAGGCCTTTAAAATTAACATAGAAGCTAATTTCATCTTGAAGAAAATTAGCCTGCAGGCTAACGTTGGGTAAAGGAGATGCCCCATGTTTAACGTGATTTATCATCCCCGGGCCAGGGATGAGGCCACAGAGCTTCCCGTTAAAATACGGGTGAAATTTGACCGTTTAATTGGCAAACTTGAGCATGATGCCCGCTTATTAGGTGAACCAGATACCAAACCACTCGGCGATGGCTTTTTTGAAATTCGCACAATGGGTACCGATATCACACGGGGCATATGGGTATACCACAAAGGAAATACCATCATTATGCTTCGGGTTTTCATTAAAAAAGTGCAAAAAACCCCAGCGAATGAGTTAGAAATCGCCCGAAAACGGTTAGCGGAGGTGTTAAATGAAACTGGTAAGCCATAAAGAATTACATAATGAATGGATGCAGGAAGATGAATATCGGGCTGCCTGGATCGAAGAGGAACGTAAGGAAAAACTGAGAGCTCTGCTTGCTGAATGGCGCAGCCATAACAACCTGACCAAAGCTCAGGTTGCAGAGAGAATGGGGGTTAAGCCGCCCGTGATTTCCCGTCTGGAAAACAATGTTACCCGAGCCAGTCTGGATACCCTGACGCGCTATGCATATGCCTGCGGTATTAAAAATCCGGTCATTACGCTTTACTGAACAGTAGCCTTTTAGGTCACTATTGCTGACTTGCGCTGCAAGCAGGTATACAGAGGCCCACCGCTGGCTGCGACAACAGGTGCTGCGCCTTTGTCGCCAGCAGGTCGGGCCCTTGCTTTTACGGCCTTAGTGACCCTCTCGCTCAGGCGTGATATCTGCTGCGCAGGCGATAGCGCGAAGCTGTTCCAGTGCAGCAAGCCGCGCGCTCAGCGCCTGATGAATGCGGGTATAAGCGATGCTGCCCAGCGGCAAGCGCAATGGCGGATGCGCCTGTCCGGCAAATGCCATCATCGTCTCCACGGTTTTATCGATATCACCTTTTATCTCAAAACTGCCCGATTCCAGCGCCCGGCGCATCGCGCCTGATGCATTATGTTCATAACTGGCCAGCGCAGGCGCGTAATCCAGATTGCTGGCAAATTGCGTACCTGTCGGTCCGGGTTCTACCAGAATAAAATCGATACCGAAATCCGCCACCTCCTGAGCGACCGATTCAATAAAACCCTCAATCCCCCATTTTGTGGCGTGATAAAGACTGAAGTTGGGATAAGCAGTTTGCCCGCCTTCAGAAGAGAGCTGCATAATACGCCCGCCGCCCTGCTGGCGCAGCCAGGGAATGACGGCACGAATCAACTGAATAGATCCCGTCAGGTTCGTGGCTATCTGACGCGCAATCTGCGCATCGTTCAGCTCTTCCGCCGCGCCAAATAAGCCATAGCCCGCATTGCTGACCACCACATCAATGCGCTCCGTCCGGGCAAATGCCTGCGCGACTGCGGTGCGTAACCCGTCCGTGTCGGTAAGATCCAGAGTGAACACGCTCAGCCTGCTGCCATATTGCCGTTGCAGCTCGTCAAGCACGCCAGCTTTGCGCACCGTTGCAAACACGCGATCGCCTCTGGCGAGTAATTTTTCGCTGAGGAGGCGCCCCAGTCCTGCCGATGCGCCGGTAATTAACCATGATTTGCTCATAACTGACTCCTGTATGTGATTCAGGAACCAGCTTAGCGACCGCAGACTGTTATGATAATACCCAACAATTTGTCTGCATTAGTGAGAAAAAGCCATCAATGAAACGCCCTTCCTGGAATGAAACACTGATTTTTATCACCCTTGCTGAACAGAAAAATTTTCGTCGTACAGCCGATCTGCTCGGCATGAAGCCCTCTACGCTGAGCCATGCGGTCAAGACACTGGAGTCACTTTTACAGGTGCGCCTGTTTCACCGCACCACACGCAGCGTCGCGCTGACCGAAGCGGGTCAGCACTTCTATGCCCGGGTAAAGCCCCTGCTGCAGGAAATGGATGATACGCTGAGCAGCGTGACGGCGCTGGGCAACCAGCCAGGCGGTACGCTGCGCATCAACGGCAATGACGCCGCGATCAGCATTTTAATGGATGAGGTTATCCCGGCTTTCACTGCGCAGTATCCTGGTATCGAGCTGGATCTGGTGATCGAGAATCGCTTCGGCGATGTGATTAAAGAGGGGTTTGATGCCGGGATTCGTTTATATGAAGATATTCCGCAGGATATGGTTGCCGTCAGGATCAGCGATAAGCTACGTTTTCTGGCCGTTGCTTCGCCAGCATATCTGCAGGCGTCACCGCCGCTTCAGGTGCCGCAAGATTTGGCTGCGCATAGCTGTATTCGCCACCGCCTTCCGGGGGGGAAACGCTATGCCTGGGAGTTTATGCGCGATAATACTGCGCTTTCCATTGATGTGCCCGGCTCCCTGACGCTCAACCACAGTCAGTTGATGGTCGACGCGGCGCGCAAAGGGCTGGGTATTGCTTATGTACCTGAATGGTATGCCCGGACTTCACTCGATAACGGCACGCTGGTCAGCGTTCTTGAGGCATGGAGCCCGGTCTCGCATGGCCTGTTTCTCTATTTTCCCCATAACAGGCATCTCTCCTTTGCGATGACGGCGTTTTTACAGAGGGTGAGATCATCCCTGCCCGCTGCCGACGCGCATTGAAACCAGAGCAGCGGTCGGGTCAGGCTTAGCGCCCTTTCTTTTTCCGCCCGGGCTGCACAAAGCGCTTACGGGAAGCCGGATTGCCTTCCGCTTTTTCCGGGCTCTTGCGCGTATTACTGCCGGTTTTTTTTGCCGCGACCGCTTTCGCCGGGGCTTTTTTGGCCGGTTTTTTCTCTTCCGACGATGAGTTTTCCAGCAGTTTAAACAATGCGATCAGTTCATCATCGGTCAGATCCCGCCATTCGCCCAGCGGCAACCCTTTCAGGCTGACATTCATGATACGCGTGCGTTCCAGCTTCGTAACTTCATAACCAAAGTGTTTACACATGCGGCGGATCTGACGATTCAGTCCCTGCACCAGGGTAATACGAAAAACATAGGGGGCTTCTTTCTGCACCTTACATTTCTTGGTCACTGTGCCGAGCATAGGTACACCGGCGCTCATGCCCTGAATAAACTCATCGGTGACCGGCTTATTGACGGTCACCAGATACTCTTTTTCATGGTTATTACCGGCACGCAGGATCTTATTCACCAGATCGCCATGGTTAGTGAGAAAAATCAGCCCCTGTGAATCTTTATCCAGACGCCCGATGGGAAAAACGCGTTTACTGTGATTCACAAAATCGCTGATGTTATCCCGCTCCCCCTCTTCCATGGTGGTGACAATGCCAACCGGCTTATTCAACGCAATCAGCACCAGATCATCTTCCGCACGCGGCTCAATCAGCTGGCCGTTCACTTTCACCACATCGCCGGCAAATACCTGCGCGCCCACGGCAGCACGTTTACCGTTAATAAAAACATTACCCTGTTCAATATAACGATCGGCGTCGCGACGAGAACAGATACCGCTCTCGCTAATGTATTTGTTAAGACGGGTGGACAAGTTGGTCAGCATGCTTCCTCCAGAAAGAAGCGGACTATACATGAGTGGCGTGAGGTTGCGAAGTCTGAAGCGCGGTTTGCCGCTGAGAGCACCTCAGCGGCAAACCGGCAGCCTGCTACCCGCCCGACGTCCCGGGCGGGTCGGCCGTTACATCAGAGAGAAAGGATACTCCGCGAAGACGCGGATCTCATTCCCGCCGACATTATAAGCGGCAGCGTCAGAAGAGACGCGCAGCGCGGAATAACGCAGCTTAAGTTTGAGATCTTTGGCCAGGCCATCCTGTACTTTGTACTGCAGCTGGTTAAAGAACTCATGCTCATGGCCGTTGCTGGTTTGCGCGGTTTTGATGTTATCGCCACGCACATAGGCCACGTCATAGCTCAGACCCGGCAGCACCAGACCGCTCAGGTCTACCGACCATGCCAGCTGCCAGGAGCGCTCATCTTCGCCGTTGAAGTCAGACCAATAGGAGTTGGCCAGCCAGATAGTACTACCACCATCGCCCACGCCGCCCTGATTGCGGTAGCCGCCGTAATTATAGCCGGTGCTGCCGCTGCTCTGCTGGTAAGCCACTTTAAAGGTATGGATATCCCAGACGTAACTTGCCGCCAGACTCCAGATGGTATTGCTGCGACCGGTACCCAGTTGGTTCGCATAATCCTGGTCGAGTCGTGAGTTGTAGCCGTTAAAGTCCAGCGCGAAACGTTGTCCCGCCGCCAGCGGCTGCTGGAAGTTCAGTCCCAGATACTGTTTGTTCAGGACATCCTGCACATCAGAGGCGTAGAAAGCGCCGCTGATTTGATCGTTAAACTGATAGCTCGCCCCGCCAAAGGTCAGCTTTTTCAGTCCGGAATCGTGGCTGTCATCGCTTTTACGCTGCTCGGCAGTGAAATAACCGGCGCTGATATCCAGACCCGCGATCTCTTTTGAATTCAGCATAAAGCCGGTATAGGTTTCATCCAGCAGACGGGATTCATCCGCATAGAGGATCGGCAGGATCGGGCGCTGCGTACCGTAACTTAATACGGTGTCTGAAAAACGCATTTTCGCCGTGGCGCCAAATTTGGCTAAATCAGATTTCGCGCGGCCATCCTGATCCTGAGCAAAGAAGTCGATACCGCCCGCACCGCTACGCCCGCGACCACCATCCAGACGCACCGCGTATTGACCAATGGCATCAACGCCGAATCCGACCGGACCCCGGGTAAAGCCGGATGAGTAAGTGGCAATAATCCCCTGCCCCCACTCGCTGCGATCTCTGACACCGTTGTCTTTATAATCACGGTTGATATAGGCATTGCGCAGCAGTACATCCAGATGACTGTCTTCAATAAACCCGTTGTTTTCCGGCCCGGAACTGGCCACAGCAGATTGCGCGCACAGGGCTGCAATTGCCGTTACTAACAGTGCTTTATTCACGTTGTGTTAACCTGATCTTATTCATTTTATGGACTAATAACGCAGCAATCCGGTTTCCCTTTTCCCTGCGGGCGCACAACTTATCATTTTTCTTAAAATTATCGGAAAAAAATTTATCAAATTATGCGAATTATTATGCAAATTAGCGCATGTCATCCAGCCGGTCAGGGGGGAACGGAAAGGGTGTAGCGGCAGAAAGTTGGGATCGACTGGCGCGCACCGCGCCGGGTGAAATGCCCAGATTACGCTTGAAAGCACGACTGAAGGCCGCCAGCGAGCCATATCCCAGCTCAATGGCCACCGCTTCTACCGGCTGCCCCTCACGGCTCAGGCGGTTGAAAGCCAGACGCATTCTTAAATCTGTCAGATAACGCAGCGGCGAAACACCCGTAGCCGCCAGAAAACGTCGGGCAAACACCGAACGAGAGCTTCCCGCTTCTTTTGCCAGTTCCGCCACTGTCCAGTTTCTGCCAGGCACCTGATGCATCAGGACGATGGCGGTGCTGAGACGCGGATCCTGCAACGCGCCGATCCAGCCGGTGGCTTCACCACAACCACTAGCCACCCAGCCGCGGACAATCAGCGCCGCCACCACTTCCGCCAGGCGCGCCAGAATACCGGCATAGCCCGCCTGAGCTTTGAGCGTTTCACGTTCCATGGCATCAAGCATGGGTTGCAGCTCCGGTAAAGCCGCCATCAGCGTGCTGACCAGCAGGATCTCAGGCATCGCCGCAATCAGCGGCTGCATGCCGCCCAAATCAAACTCCATGCAGGCGCTGAAGATAAGGGCGTGGCTTGCATCAGCGGGGTGCGCTGTCCAGCCACAACAGGCGGCGGGCTCAAAAGTGATAACGTCACGCGCCGCGACGCTGGCAGAAGACAATACCGCATGCGCCCCGCCGCGCGGAATCAGCGCCGCATCTCCCGTGTTGAGTTCATGCAATGCCCCGCCAGGGCTGCGCAGCCACACCGGACCGCGTCCCACAAAATGAAACTGCGCCCGTCCGGCACTGTTGCTGAACCCCAGACCCGGCGTACCGGCCATAACAATTTTACGATACTGCACGCCGGACACGTGCATGCCGGTGAGCAGTTCATTAATCAGTTCACCGGGCTTGCGGGGGGAGGATGTTGGCATCGCTGTTATCGGGACGAATTATCAATATACAGGTACTCTACATCATAGATCGTCCCGGTACATCCTTTTAGACTCCGGAGTTCATTCTTCACGGAGCAACTTATGAATCATTATTCTCTCGTTAATAAACTGCGTAGTGTATGGCTGGTGGTCTTACTGACTTGCCTGTCATGCATGGCCGCCGCCAGCGAAAAAAATTATACCGTCACGGCACCCGATGGCATTCGCCTTGCCGTGCAGGAGGCCGGTAATCCGGACGGCCCGGCGATTGTCTTTATTCACGGTCTGCTTGGCAGCCGTCTCAACTGGGAACAGCAGATCAACAGCCCGGTTCTCCAGCGTTACCGGATGATTACTTACGATATGCGCGGTCATGGATTATCGGATAAGCCGGACGAGGTGGAGGCTTACCGCAACGGCCGGTATTTTGCTGACGATCTGGCTGCAGTGTTGAAAGCGACTGATGCCAGACAGCCGGTGCTGGTGGGCTGGTCACTGGGAGGCGCGGTTATCTCCAGTTACCTCGCCGCTTATGGCGATAGCAACATCGGTGGCGCCCTCTATGCAGATGGTGTCATTGAACTGAATTCCACGCTTATTACGCCGCATCCGCAAGTTTATGCGGGTATGGCTTCTGACAACCTTCACACCCATCTTAATGCGGTACGTGATTTCCTCCGGCTCTGCTTCTACCAGCAGCCCGACCGCGCAACATGGGAGCGGTTGCTGGCAAATGCGGCTATGGCCTCCTGGACCCTGACTCGCACCATCCCGACCATGACCCTGGCCGCTGCCGAGGGTTTATCGCAAGCGCACATGCCGATCCTGCTGCTGTATGGAGCGAAAGATGAACTGGTTAACACGGAAGCCAGTATTGCGCGTACCCGGCAATTTAATCCGCGGATTGAAGCGCAGCGCTATGAGAATTCAGGCCATGCGCCCTTTCTGGAAGAGACCGCGCGTTTTAATCAGGATTTAGCAGCTTTTGTACAGAAGGTTGCAGCGCGTCGCGGTCAGTAAAAGAGCCTGACACGCCAGGGTGTGGTTCCAGGCGGCCCGCCAGGCCGCCTGGAAAAACAGTCAGACTTAATCTAAATCTGCACCGTTGCTGGCTATCACCTTTTTATACCACCAGAACGATTTCTTACGGGTGCGCGCCAGCGTGCCCTTACCCAAATCGTCACGATCAACATAGACAAAACCGTAGCGTTTACTCATCTCACCCGTTGACGCCGCCACCAGGTCGATACAGCCCCAGGTGGTATAGCCGATGACCGGGATGCCATCCGCTATCGCATCAGCCATCGCCCGGATATGCTCCTTCAGGTAACTGATCCGGTAATCATCATTGATTTCACCGTTAGCATCGATTTCATCCCGTGCGCCCAACCCGTTTTCCACCAGAAATAAAGGTTTCTGATAGCGGTCATACATCATATTCATGGTAATGCGCAGGCCCAGCGGGTCGATGCCCCAGCCCCACTCGCTGCGTTCGATATAGGGGTTCGGCAGCGACTTCACCACATTCGCCGCACTACTGTTGTTCTCATTCATCTCTGCAGAGGCGCAGCGTGATGAATAGTAGCTGAAGGAGACAAAATCTACGGTATTTTTCAGTATCTCCGCATCTCCCTCTTCCATCACAATAGTGATGCCCTTTTCGCGAAAGGTGCGGGCGGAATAGGAAGGGTATGCGCCCCGGGCCTGCACATCGATGAAAAACAGGTTTTCACGATCTTTTTCTAACGCCGTCCAGACATCTTCCGGTTTGCAGGTGCGCGGATAGAAATTCCCGCCCGCCAGCATACAGCCCACCTGATTTTCCGGGTTGACTTCATGGGCAATGCGCGTCACCAGCGCACTGGCCACCAGTTCATGATGGGCAGCCTGATATTTCACTTGTTCAGGGTTTTCACCCTCTTCAAATACCAGACCGGCACCCGAGAACGGGCTGTGCAGCAAGATGTTAATTTCATTAAAGGTGAGCCAGTATTTCACCAGTCCGTTAAAGGCTTCAAAACAGCTGCGCGCGTAACGCGCGAAAAAATCGATCATTTTGCGGTTCCGCCAGGAACCATATTCCGTGACCAGATGCATCGGCACGTCAAAATGACAAAGAGTGACCAGTGGTTCAATGCCATATTTGCGACATTCCAGAAACAGGTCACGGTAAAAGGCAATCCCCTGCGGATTCGGTGTCAGTTCATCCCCCTGAGGAAACAGCCGACTCCAGGCGATGGAGGTGCGGAACACGGTGAACCCCATCTCCGCCATCAGCGCGATATCCTCTTTATAGCGATGATAAAAATCGATCGCCTGATGGCTGGGATAGAACTCATCATCACGCAGGGTATACCGCTTCTCCAGCCCCAGCTTTACCGGCATGCGGTGGGGGCCATGGGGGATCATGTCAACGGTGGTGAGTCCTTTTCCATCTTCACGATACCCCCCTTCCGACTGATTGGCGGCCAGTGCGCCGCCCCAAAGAAATCCTTTCGGAAAAGCCGTTCCAGACATGATTACCTCATTCAATAACAAATAAAATCAATTAATTAACCGGGATTTACCATCTTGACCGGCTCAACGGCTTTTTCATGGCTGCTGCGCTCCACCGTATTCGTTTCCGGGATATCCTCAAAGCCGAGGATCAGCGTCAGAATAAAGGAGAGCACCACAGACAGAATCATGACGCCCACCACCCAGGCAATGCTCCACGGGTTCGCCGGGTCAAAGAATTGCACGCTGGTGAAGAGTCCGGGGGCCGCCATAGAGTGGCTGGCAAGTCCGCCAATACCGGCAACCGCACCGCAGATAAAACCGCTGATCAGCGCGGCTATTAACGGCCGTTTGAGCCGTACGGCAACGCCATACAATGCCGGCTCGGAAATACCGGCCACGATAGCGGAAGCCGCCGCCGCCAGAGCCGTCTGACGCAGTTCGCTGTTTTTGGTACGGAAAGCTACCGCCAGCGACGAGCCGCCCAGAGAGAGGTTGGCTCCAATTTCTGAGGGCATTACCATGCCTTCTTTACCCGTTTCTGCAATGGTCTGAATAATGGTCGGGGTAAAGACGCGGTGCATACCGGTCATCACCAGTAACGGCCAGAGCGCGCCCATAATAGCTACAGAGAGCCAGCCTAAATAGTTGTGAACGGTGTAAACCAGAGCGGAAATGCCGCTGCCGATCCAGATACCCACCGGGCCAATTATCACAATCGCAATGGGCGCGGCGATTAACACGATCAGCATCGGTTTCAGGAAGTTTTTCGTCACCGCTGGCGTAATGCGATCAACGCCTCTTTCGATATGAGAGAGGATCCAGGTCATGCACAGCGCCGGGATAACGGTGTAGGTATATTTCACCGCCGTGACGGGAATAAAGGCGAACTCCACCGCCTGACCCTGCGCCGCTTTGGCCATCAGGTCAATAAAGTTGGGATGAACCAGCACGCCCGCAATGGCGATAGCCAGCGACATATTGGTTTTGAATTTCAGTGCGGCCGACGCAGCCACCATGATCGGCAGGAAGAAGAACGCCCCGTCGCCAATCACGTTCAGAATCACCAGCGTAGAGGAATCTTTCTCAAACACGCCCGCCATATCCAGGATCATCGCCAGCAGTTTCACCATGGAACCGCCGATGATGGCCGGGATCAATGGCGACATAGTGCCAATGATAGCGTCCAGAATGCCTGCGCCAATGCCCCTGAGGGTCAGCTTACGCGGCGTACTGGCAGCAGCGCCTTCCCCGCCAGGTGTACCGAGCTTCAGGACTTCCTGATAGGCGGTTGACACGTTATTGCCAATGATGACCTGGCACTGGGTATCGGTATTCACTACCCCCATAACGCCGTCAATCGATTTAAGCTCAGCGTTATTGACCAGACTGGTGTCTTTCACCACAAAACGCAGACGGGTCATGCAATGGGTCACAGCATCGATATTGCTAAGGCCACCTAACGCATCCACGATGGCGCGTGATATCCGGGCGTAATTTTTTGGCATGGGTTTATCGTCTCTTTATACAGTAGGCAGATGTTCAAACCGGTGCCTGTCGTCGTCGCGAATACCGTTTGAAAAATAAAATACAGAGGTTGAACCTCTGGCGATTCGTCGGCAACGACAGCGATGAAACACGGCCACAAGAAACCGGTTTCACAAAATCATGAAGAAACCGATCGCATTGAGCAAGAATAAAAAATCAGCACTTTTCGTTTTTGTGATAATGATCAACATGAATCGTTACAGATAACGGCCCCGTGGCGCAGCAAATATTTCCAACCTCAGGGGGGTCAGGTAGACTGAAGGCAATCAACAGGATGAGATGGCAAAAGCATGGCAACCATACTTGAAGTGGCAAAAAAAGCGGGCGTATCAAAAGCCACAGTTTCACGGGTATTGTCAGGGAATGGCTATGTGAGTCAGGAAAAGAAAGATCGTGTCTATCAGGCCATTGCAGAGACGGATTATCGCCCTAACCTGCTGGCGCGTAGTCTGGCGACCAAAAAAACCCAGACCATCGGCCTGGTGGTCACCAACACCCTCTACAGCGGTAACTACTTTAGTGAGCTGCTGGTACACTCCGCCCGCATTATGGAACAGCATGGACGCCAGCTGATCCTGGCAGACGGAAAGCACAGCGCGGAAGAGGAGCGGGCCGCTATCCGCTTTTTGTTAGACCTGCGTTGTGACGGCATTATTATTTATCCACGCTTTCTCTCTATCGAAGAGATGGATGAGATTATCGCGCAGCATAAACAGCCGGTGCTGGTGCTGAACCGCCGCTTGCGCCTCAACGAAAGCTATTGCGTTTATACCGATCAAAAGGCTTCCGGTATGCTGGCGGTGAACCAACTGATTGAGCTGGGGCATCGCGATATCGCTTTTATTACCGGATCACTGGATTCACCTACCGGTCTGGAAAGGCTCTCTGGTTATAAAGCCGCACTCGCTGAACATCAGATCCCGCTGAACGACGCACTGATCGTGGAAGGCAAGTGGACGGCACAAAGCGGGATGGCGGCAGTCAGCACGTTACTCGCGCGAAACCAGCCCTTTACGGCGCTGGTAGCCAGCAATGACGAGATGGCGATTGGGGCAATAAAACTGCTGGCGGAGCGGAATATCCCGGTGCCAGCACAGGTATCTGTGATCGGATTTGATGATATTCCCCTGGCGCCGTTTACCCTGCCTTCGCTTTCCAGCATGAAAGTTCCGGTCACCGAAATGATCAAGGAAACCATTAACCGACTGATTTCCATGCTGGATGGCGGCGAATTTCACAACCGCAAAGCCTTCCCGGCCACGCTGGTCTTACGTGACTCGGTGGTTCCCGGTCCCTTCCATCACTGAGTGAACCTTGCCTGCGCCGGAGAAGCCGCAGGCCGCACATCCCTGTGAACCGGTCTCAGCGGGGACGCTGACTCAGCGCATAGACCAACACCACCACAAAACAGACCAGCGGCAGCCCGTAAGCCAGAGCCGTGGAGGCATGATCCGAGATGGCGCCCATAAAATAAGGCATAATTGCGCCGCCCACGATAGCCATGATCATGCAGGAGCTGCCCTGCTTGGTCGCGGGACCGAGGTTTCTTAATCCCATGGCAAAGATGGTGGGGAACATCGTAGACATAAAGAAGAATACGGCGATCAGCGCCACGACGGAAACATCGCCCAGTCCCATCATCACCACACCACAAAGAACTATGTTAATCAGCGCGTAAGCCGCCAGCATCAGCGTCGGGTGCACCCGTCCCATCAGCCAGGTGGAGAAAAAGCGCCCCAGCATAAAACAGATCATGCCCACCGACAGCATATAGGAGGCATTCTGGTTAGTGACGCCATGCCAGTGCTCGCTGACATAGTTAATAAAGAAGGCACCGATGCCCACCTGCGCAGCCACATAAAAGAATTGCGCAATCACGCCGCCAACAAAATGCTTATGCTGCCACAACGATAAAGAGGCTTTCTGCGGATTCACATCAACCGCTTCGCGGATATCGGGCAACGTGGTGCGTTTGAAAAGCAGTGCAATGGCGATAACCACAACGGCAATCGCGACATAGGTCATTTTTACAGCATCCTGACCGCCCTCATCTACTGCCCCCGGAGAAAAACAGCGAGCCACCGATGATCGGGCCGATAAATTGTCCCAGCCCGTTAAATGACTGGGCCAGATTCAGCCGCCGTTCCGCGCCGGCGGGGTTGCCCGGCACCGTCGCGTAGGGGTTCGCTGCCGTTTCCAGGCAGCCGAGGCCGCAGGCCAGGACAAACAGGGCAAACAGAAACATGGCAAAGCTGTTATATATGGCTGCCGGCATAAATAACAGCGCACCCACGGCATAGAGCATCAACCCCGCCAGGATACCGGCTTTATAGCCGCGGCGGCTCATAAAATATCCCGCAGGAAGCGCAATCACAAAATAGGCGCCGAAATAGGCTCCCTGCAGCAGACCGGATTGCGCTTTGCTGACATGCAGCGTCTCCTGAAAATGTTTGTTCAGCACATCCAGCAGGCCGTATGAGATACCCCACATAAAAAACAGGCTGGTGATGAGCACAAATGCCCAACGCAGACTGAGTCCTTCCCCGACGTCTCTGTTTGCAGACGCCTCGGTTCTGTTGATTAACATGGTTATATCCTCGTCAGAGTACAGTAGGTAAGTGTTGTTATTGATCCTGCAATGAGAATATCCGTTCCATTCTGACCCACTTGCTGCCCTCAGGTGTCCAGGGCGTGGGTTTCTGATACTGCCACATCAATTGTTCCCAGCGCTGAATGGCGGGCTCCTGTGCCGCAGCCCAGGCAAAATGCTGTTCATCGAAATCACTGTTTACCTCCATAATCATGAAAAGACGCGTGCCAAGCTGGTAAATTTCCATATCTGTTATCCCGTGGCGTCGCAGATGGTCTGCCACTTCCGGCCAGATCTTCTGGTGGTGGTGCTGGTATGCCGCAATCTTGTCCGGGGAATCGATCAGGTCCAGCGCCTGACAGAAACGCCGTGTTTGCGTTGTCATGACAACGCCCGATCGAGATGCAGATAGCCGCCATCCACACTGAGCCATTCGCCGGTGGTATGCGACGCGCGCGGTGACAACAGAAACACCACCGTACTGGCGATCTCATCCGGCGTGGTCATGCGTTTACCCAGCGGGATGCGCGCATTGATATGCGCCAGCGCTTTTTCCGGGTCCGGGAAAGTGGCGATCCACTTTTCATAGAGCGGAGTCATCACTTCGGCAGGCACCACAGCATTCACCCGCACGCCGCTTGCGCGCAGGGAAACCGCCCATGCACGGGTCAGCGCCAGAATCGGTCAGGCGATAAAACGCATCTTGATCAGGTTATTCGCATTTTTGGTCGGGCGGAATAACACCGGCGTGCCAGGCATCGGCGCTTCAGCCTTGTTGATGGAAGATACCATAGACGGAACCTCATTCTCAGGCGCCGGTGCCCGTAAATCCTGCCAGAAAGCCACTCAATCCTGATTTACCGGGCGAGAAAGCATTTTGCGCAATACATGCTGTCTCGCCCTGTCCTTTTATCCACAGATGATAACAGGCTAAAAAACCACGCTGACTCGCCGCTGTCACGCCCTGATCAGACTTTCCACACCGGTTTTTTCCTGCCCTGTCGCCTGTTTCCCTGCAGATTCATCATGTTAGAGAAAATCCTTTTTGCAAGGAAAGAGCTATCAAATCTGTAGCTTAATTCAGGTATGACTTATCAATGTGGCGAGCTATCGTAACGGCGGAATAAAAAACGGAGCATAATAATGAGCACGCCAACTGATTCACATAACGCATTATCTGCGGGAAAATGTCCTTTTCATCAGGGAACCCATAATCAAAGCGCCGGCGGCGGCACCAACAATCGTGACTGGTGGCCAAATCAGTTGCGCGTGGACATGCTGAGCCAGCACTCCAGTCGCTCTAACCCACTGGGCGAAGACTTTGACTACCGCAAAGAATTCAGCAAATTAGATTACTACGCACTGAAAGCCGATCTTAAAGCGCTATTAACCGACTCTCAGCCCTGGTGGCCTGCAGACTGGGGCAGCTATATCGGTCTGTTTATCCGTATGGCCTGGCACAGCGCCGGTACCTATCGCGCTATCGATGGTCGTGGCGGCTCCGGCCGTGGTCAGCAGCGTTTCGCCCCGCTGAACTCCTGGCCGGACAACGTCAGCCTGGATAAAGCCCGTCGCCTGCTATGGCCGGTTAAACAGAAATATGGTCAGAAAATTTCCTGGGCTGACCTGTTTATTCTGGCCGGTAACGTGGCGCTGGAAAACTCCGGTTTCCGTACTTTTGGCTTTGGTGCCGGACGTGAAGATGTCTGGGAACCGGATATGGACGTGAACTGGGGTGATGAGAAAGCCTGGCTGGAGCATCGTCATCCGGAATCACTGGCTCAGGCGCCTTTAGGTGCCACCGAAATGGGTCTGATCTATGTTAACCCGGAAGGACCACAAAACAGCGGCGATCCGGCTTCTGCCGCGCCTGCGATTCGTGCCACCTTTGGTAACATGGGGATGAACGATGAAGAAACCGTTGCGCTGATCGCCGGTGGTCATACGCTGGGTAAAACCCATGGCGCCGCCGCGGCCAGCAATGTTGGTGTCGATCCGGAAGCCGCGCCGATTGAGAATCAGGGTCTCGGCTGGTTCAGCAGCCACGGTACGGGTTCCGGTGCAGATGCCATTACCTCAGGTCTGGAAGTGGCCTGGACGCAGACGCCGACCCAGTGGAGCAACTACTTCTTCGAAAACCTGTTCAAATATGAGTGGGTGCAGACACGTAGCCCGGCTGGCGCAATCCAGTTTGAAGCAGTTGACGCACCAGAAATTATCCCTGATCCGTTCGACCCTGAGAAAAAACGTAAGCCAACCATGCTGGTGACTGACCTGACACTGCGCTTCGATCCGGAATTTGAAAAAATTTCGCGTCGTTTCCTGAACGATCCGCAGGCGTTCAATGAAGCTTTCGCCCGCGCCTGGTTCAAACTCACTCACAGAGATATGGGGCCCAAAGCGCGTTACATCGGCCCGGAAGTGCCTAAAGAAGATTTGATCTGGCAGGACCCGCTGCCGCAGCCGGTTTATAACCCGACCGCTGCCGACATCGACAGCCTGAAAGCAGCCATTGCCAGCTCCGGTCTCTCTGTTGGTGAACTGGTTTCTGTTGCCTGGGCTTCTGCTTCCACCTTCCGCGGTGGTGACAAACGCGGTGGTGCTAACGGTGCGCGTCTGGCGCTGGCACCGCAGCGCGAATGGGACGTGAACGCCATGGCGGCCCGTGCTCTGCCGGTACTGGAAGCTATCCAGCAGGCATCCAGTAAAGCATCGCTGGCTGATGTTATCGTGCTGGCGGGTGTTGTGGGTATTGAACAGGCCGCGAAAGCTGCTGAAGTCAATGTAGAGGTACCTTTCATTCCGGGTCGTGTTGATGCGCGCCAGGATCAGACGGATGTAGATTCCTTCGAACTGCTGAAACCGGCCGCTGACGGATTCCGCAATTATCGCGGCGTTCGTAACGGTACTTCTACTGAGGCGCTGCTGATTGATAAAGCGCAGCAGTTGACGCTGACAGCGCCGGAACTCACCGTACTGGTAGGCGGCCTGCGCGTACTGGGTGCCAACTTCGACGGTAGCCAGCACGGTGTCTTCACCGATCGTGTAGGCGTACTCAGCAACGACTTCTTCGTGAATCTGCTGGATATGCGCAACGAGTGGAAAGCCACTGATGCAACTGCCGAGCTGTTTGAAGGCCGTGATCGCCTGAACGGCGAAGTACGCTTCACCGCAACCCGTGCAGACCTGGTGTTTGGTTCAAACGCTATTCTGCGTTCTGTTGCCGAGGTTTATGCCAGCGCTGATGCCAGAGAAAAGTTTGTTAAAGACTTCGTCGCAGCATGGACGAAAGTGATGCACCTGGATCGCTTCGATCTGCGTTAATTTTTTATCTTGCGGGAAGGGTGTTTACCCTTCCTTTTTTTGCCGATATGACTGTGTCAAACAGGTCAATATCAGGATAAAAACAGACCGAGTGACAGCATAATGTTATCCGAACGAAAAAATGACTTCAGCCAGCCTGGCGAGGATCAGGATACCTCCAGCCCGAGAGAAGATAATGTCGCAAGAGTCTTCTGCGGTAATAGTGGCGAACGCCTTCGGGCAAAAAATCTTTACCAGATGGGACTATCCCTTCAGGCAATTTCCGCTATTACAGGCCTTACGGAAAAAGAATTAAGACGCCTGCAGTAGTTTCCGTATTCTTTCCGGTTAAGCGGAAAGTCCAGCCATGCCCCTGTAATCAAAAGCCCTTTTCAGCCTACTTTGGCCAGTCATCTGGTAGCCGTACAGACGTTATATTGCCGCCCTGTGCAGGCGCAACTGCCTCTTCTCCCCTTATACTTTGAGTTCAGGCGGTAATCAGGAGAGGCTCATGTTTGACGGGTTCAGGCTGGAACAAGTGAAGCTTTCAGACGCAGTGCTGAATGTGCGTTATGGCGGCCAGGGTCCCCCTGTACTGCTACTGCATGGACATCCTCGTACGCATGTTACCTGGTCGAGAGTCGCTCCACTGCTGGCTACCTCGTTTACCGTTGTCTGCCCCGATCTTCGCGGTTTTGGCCTGTCGTCCAAACCGCCGGACCTGCCTGATCATGCCGGTTCTTCTAAGCGCGCTAAAGCGCAGGATTGTGTAGAGCTGATGCATTTTCTGGGCTTTGAACGGTTTGCGGTGGCCGGGCATGACAGGGGCGCATATACCGCTTACCGCGCAGCGCTGGATTATCCGCAGAAGATAACCCGTCTGGCCGTACTGGATTGCGTGCCTATCCTGGAGGCGCTTGAGCGTTGCAATGAACAGTTCGCACGGCTGTGGTATCACTGGTTTTTCTTTGCCCAGCCAGAAAAACCTGAACGGGCCATTCTGGCGGATCCTGATGCCTGGTACGGCTGCAGACCTGAAACCATGGGTGATGAGGAATATAACGCATTCCGCCAGGCTATACACGATCCTGATACCGTACATGGCATGCTTGAGGATTACCGGGCTGGTTTAACCATAGACCGTCGTCATGAAGCAGAAGATCGCGACCTGGGCCGGAAAATTGTGTGTCCACTCCTCTGCCTGTGGTCTGAACGGGATGATCTGGAGCAGTTATATGGTGATATCCCTGCTGTCTGGAAAAACTGGGCAGAGAATGTCAGGGGTAAGTCAATAAACAGCGGACATCATATGGCTGAAGAGGCGCCTGAAGCGCTGGCGCATGAGCTCAGACATTTCTTTTCAGACAACGGTTAATGTTCCGGTTTATGCCTCTTACTGGTCGTTTCTGCCTGATCGCCAGGACGTACAGCGCGTAGTGATAACCACTGTAGTGAGTGTCTGTCAGAAAATTAACCGCTACGGCGAGGAATAACCACTATTGCCAGTGCTATCCACTAAAGAGAGTGATAGCCACTGTAGTGAGTACCTACCGCTGCGCGAAATAAGTATCCACTGTAGAGAGTAATTACAGGGAAAATACACTGTCCGGACTAACCACTGTAGAGAGTAACTGCCATCTGGGGTCATGGGCTAAGACCGTCTGATGCACATGGTCTTCTCTTCTAACCACTATAGTGAGCCTGATCACTTATTACAGTGGATATTCTTCTCGCTTCAGTGGTTTCGTGGGACAGGAAAGATAAAAGCACTCACTACAGTGGATAGAAGAACGCAATATCTCTCACTACAGTGGTTATTTAAGTTTTCCTTTCCTGATCTTCTCCAGCAGTTCCAGTTCCTCCCGGGAAAGCATCACCATCTCGCCATTTTGTTCTTCAGAATCAATGGCATTATCGAGGTCATCATCGGGCAGATCCGGCAGACTGAGGGGAAGTTCTGCGGGTCGCAATTTGGGGCGCCGATAGTGAATAACAAAATAGACAATCTTGCCGCGTTTGATTTCCGTGTAGTCGAGATAACCAATCTCTTTTAACTGCTCCATCGCCTTTCTGACGGTGGCATTCTGCGTGATGGTACGCGAAGTCAGGTTGAGTCTGGCGCGCAGGCGCGCCATCGAGATAGGGGCTGGCGAGGGAGGAAGGCTTTCAATAAAGGTATAAAGTGCCTGAGCTGACTCCTTACGTGAAAGCTCATTAATCGCTCTCAGTTGCAGGAGCACTTTTTTATCAAACTGATAGAGCTCAAAAATTTTGGGATCGGCCTGCAGTGTGACGGTGTCATTTTTGGCGCTGTACTTCGCTGACTGCACAAGGTGCGTAACGTAATACTCACCCTCTTTGTTACTGAACGCGATGGTATTAGTCGCAATACGGGTCAGAGACGCATCCAGACGGCTTCTGAGCTTCGCAGAGGAGCGTACTGAGGGTATGCCGCAAAGTTTGGCAAAATCAATGAACGGCAGCGTGACGCTGTCTCCCAGCACTTTGTATTTCGCAAAGGCATGGATAATACCTACCCAGGTTTTGAAGTCATTATCCATGTCCAGACGAGCGCCAGTAATTTTAATGTTCTCGTAGCCTTCAGATTTGACGATCGACAACTGCTTCAGCTCATCCGTCACATCCATCGATGACATCTGGTTTTTTCTGCCGCGACTGGTGGACTTCAGTGTTGGCACAAACAGGCCAAGTCGCATCAATGCCACTGGCTGAACGGTATTGTTGCTGTTAGGCGTTAAGCTAACCACTTCACCTGTCTTTCTGTCTGTCTCGCTAAAAGCGTCAGCTATCATTTTGATTTCTTGCTCTTTTTCCGGCATTTAAGTATTCCGTGCACTGAACAAGCGATAATCGCCGTTACTGGTTACAGTGGATGTTATCACTCCCTTCAGCGGGCAGGCTACTCGCTATAGCGGTTTTTTACTCGCTATAGTGGTTAGGCTGCTCACTACAGTGGTTACTCAACAGCGGAGAAGCCATGCAGCGCAAGGGCCGACGGGGTACGAAGAGCTGCAGACTCGTTCAGGTTCTTCTTATGAACTTGTAATGAACCGCGCAAGGGAGAAAGCTCCTCAGAATCAATCTGTTCAGCCAGTGGAAAAGCTGTGTCTGTTCTGCCCGGATAACATGGCTTATCAGCCAGTTAGCCCGTGTTATCAGGTCTGCAGACCCGGCCGGGTAAAAAAGTTAATCACACCCTGAAACCGCGTCTTCTCACTACAGTGGTTTTATATCTCTCGCCAGCGTGGTTAACCGTACTCACCACAGCGGTTATTACACTCGCTATAGCGGTTGTTTCTCTCTCCACAGTGGATAACGATCCCTGATCAGGCCAGATACAGCAAGGGATTGCCGGGTGCGGGGATCTTTTAAGGATCTATTAAATGATCTCTCTGGGATCGAACCATTGGATCTGGCCTGTGAATAACGGGGAAAAGCCTCTGCGGAAAGCCACGAGAAACAGGTTCCCTGCCCTGCCAGAAATCAGGCTGAGCTGTGTGCCATACCTGCAACCACTACAAAACAGGCACGGTGACAACAACAAATAACGGGAAAGGGATTAAGTGACGGCATGATGTTGTTCAGCCAGTGAACCGAAGTTATGGATAAAGCTGTATCATTTTTAACAGTTTTTTATATAAAAATTTTTATTATTTCTGGTTAAATATAAAATTTGCTATTTATTTGATAAATTTTATTTTCATAATTAATAGTCAATTGTCAAAACATAACCGATAGACAGGAAAAACTGCTTTAAACAGCTCATCAGTAAATATTTGAAAGGACAAGGTGATAAACAAAAAGGCCGCCTGTAAGGCGGCCAGATTTCAGTTAAAAAGTTGAAGATTTTCCAGTATATAACCATGGAGCTGCGCATGAGTAAGATAGGTAACACCCAGACTGGCCTTGAGTTCAGGCCCCAGCTTACGTAGCGTGGCCCGATTGGCTGCTGACTGCTGTTTTCCTGCCTTACGTAAATGGTAGTCCATCTCATAATCTTCAGAAAAATTGACATATTCATGATCACTTAATGACATTTAACCTTCCTTAGTCAGATACACTTTATTAAACACCACAGCTCTTATAAAATTTATCCACAAAGACATCAATTATTTCGGTACTGTTTTGTTAACTGCAACTCATTTTTATTAATCCTGCTTTGTCGTGTAATTTTCGGAACAACAGAGTAATTTATATCCGATCTTAGTCAGGAGGCCATCAAGCATTAATACTTTCTGCATGCACTTTCGTACGCTGATTCATATATTCCTCAGATAAGCGGACGTAAAATTTTATCATTAAGCCAGATTTCCTGATCAGATACTCTTTGCGCACATGCTGTGGTGATGAACTCGCAGGCTTGTATGCAGGCAGTTATGCTTTGCTGATGGAACGGACCTCCCTTTCCGCTGTTAACAGGAGCACTTTGACAGGTAACAGTGCGATGAACTTGCTACAGCCCACTTACCAGCGCAGAGCCAGACTTATGGTTTGACAGAAAAAAGTACCAGCTCATAGCTTAATGAGTTGATTTTTTGGCATTCAGTCTGACCGCTACATCGCTGCTAAAAAGTTCTTCAGTTGCTTTACTTATCCACCGCTCAGATCCTAATAAGCCGATCCTTATATGATCCCTGTTAGATCCTAAAGAGATCCCCGATCGCTGTAACCCGCGCCAGCTCTGGCCTGAAAGGGTGATCATATAAGCTGTAATAAGTAAAACATAAACTGCAGTCAGCTTAATATAAGCTATAAGTGGTAATATCTAAGCTGTAATCAGTTAAAGAGATAAGCTATAGTGAGTAAACAGCATGTTTGCTCACTTTTCCTGTGGGCAATTTTTGCCTTGCTTTTCAATCCGTCAGTGGATTTTTGTTTGTTTTACCTGCTGTTATCACGTTTTATCCACAGGGTTGCTGTTTATGGCGCAAAGGGCCGTTAAGCCCGGTAAATGGGTATTTTTGTAATCAAATTAACTGTTTATATAGATTATGAGTGAGATCCGGAGCCTGATTTGGATAACGAAAGCATAGATCTTGATAACCTGTTTCAGGAAATGGACAAATCCACTGGCGAGTTAGTTACGCTCACCCCAAATGCGAACAATACCGTACAACCCGTCGCATTAATGAGACTGGGTGTGTTTGTTCCTACATTAAAGTCCCTGAAAAACAGTAAAAAGAATACCATGTCCGTCACAGACGCGACTGAAGAGCTGTCTCGCCTGTCGCTGGCTAAGGCTGAAGGCTTCGATAAAGTCGAAATCGTCGGCCCGCGTCTGGATATGGATAATGATTTTAAAACCTGGGTAGGGATCATTCACTCCTTTGCCAAACATAAAGTCATTGGTGACAAGGTTCAGCTCCCCTTTGTGGAGTTCGCCAAGCTATGCGGCATTCCCTCTAACCGCTCTTCAAAGAAGCTCCGGGAACGCATCAGCCCGTCTCTCAAACGTATTGCGGGGACAGTTATCTCTTTCACAGCGAATACCAAAGAGCATTCAAAAGAGTATGTTACCCATCTCGTCCAGTCAGCGTATTATGATACAGCAAAAGATATTGTGATCCTGCAGGCGGATCCCCGCTTATTCGAGCTCTATCAGTTTGATCGTAAAGTGCTTTTACAGCTGAAGGCGATCAACGTTCTGAAGCGCCGCGAGTCGGCACAGGCAATTTATACTTTCATTGAAAGCTTACCCAAAAATCCGGCTCCCATATCACTTGCCAGGCTGCGCGCCAGGTTAAACCTGAAATCTCCGGTCTTTTCGCAGAACCAGACCGTGCGTCGCGCGATGGAGCAGCTGAAAGAGATCGGCTATCTGGACTATACCGAGGTGCAGAGAGGGCGTGCGGTCTTTTTTAACGTGCATTATCGCCGACCAAAACTGAAAGCGCCGAAGAATGAGAGCGAAGAAGTTATTCCAACCACTACCCCTGCCACAGGTAAAGCAGATCCTGAATTAACCAGAAAATTACAGATGCTTGAGAAGCTTGGTATCACCATGGATGATCTGGAAAAGCTCTTTAAGATGAAGTAAGCGCATAAGCTGTAGTGAGTAGTGGAGTAAACGACACCGTCTTTCCCGTTAAAATGCCCACTACAGCTTATATAGTCTGCGGTGAGTCACTCTTTCTCTGCTCTGAGCCCCAGCTCATGCCTTTTCTGCAGTCAGGGTACATATTAGTTCGGGTCCGTAAGTTTTCGCTTTTCTCTCATAAACATAATCAAATGAGGGCTATCTAGCTCTCGGGTTGTCAGCCAACAAGAACAGATGCTACATAAGCTGTAGTGAGTAACGTACTCACTACAGCTTATACCTGTGACAGAATCTGTTTCTCACAAGTGTACCTGATGCAGAGTTATTCTCTGATGGTGAAGGCCCCGAAAGCGCAGGCTTTGTCAGACAGAAGCAGCGGCGGCCGGACAGGTACGCTGTTTGTACTTAAGCCCTTATGTTACAGGCCTGTCTGTCGCTAATATACCCGGTTGCACTCATCCTGCGGAACCTGCCTCACTTACTACAGCTTATGTACGTACCCCGGATAGCTGTCTACTCACTATAGTTTATGACATAAGCTGCAGTGAGTAGCATAAGCTATAGGGAGTCATCTGCTCTCTATAGCTTATGTTGAAACCATCCTTTCTTATCTACCTTAAATGGCATAACAAACATGCAGTTTGCCTGCACAGGCTGTGATTGCAGGTAACACTTCATTTTTAAGCGATGACTGTTGAAAGAAGCTAAGCAGTAATGCTGCTTTGCATCGGCAGCAGTCAGACGGCTTACAAAACGGGCGAAAGGGGAAACCGGTTATTTTGTTGCTCTGCCCGCCTCGGACAGAAAACTGAGGGTTGGCTATGCGGCGGGCAGTTACAGACAATTGCTATTATGTTTTAACGGTAATGGCTCGGGCTTTATCCCCGACAGTGAGAACCCTGCTTTTGTGTCAGGACGCCGCCCTCCCCCATCAGAAAAGCGAAACCGTCAGTTGCTGTCTGTATAACGCTTTTATCTGGCGATGGCTTACTGGACAAATACCGGTTCAGTCATTTTTCTTCAGCCAGTCGTCAACAAGTTCTTTAATCACATCTGAGATGGATATTCCCTTCCTGGCGCAGGCAACTTTGAAACGCTGATGCATCTCTTCATCAAAATTGACGTTCACCCGCTTTGTCTTACCTGATGTGGCTGCCTGAGCAGGGATTACCCGATCCAAATCCCGGTTTTCGCCAAACTGCATCTTTTTAACACCAGCATGCTGTTTTTCCAGTGCCATTGTTTCTCTCTCCGTAAAATAAGCTCAAAGAAGTTTATGAGTAAATGAGTTTTTACTTAAATGAACTTATGATTTCGTTTGCCAGCACTTCGATTTCACCCTTCGCAGAACTGTCTGAGCTTTCGAATACGCTATTGCCATCAAGGATAGATTTTACATACACCTGACGCTGCGTAATGGCCGTCCTGAGCAATTTCACGCCCGTGTCTTTGATACTTTCTTTCAGGACATTGAGCATCAGTGCCTGATCGATTTTGCGGGTAATAAGAAAACGCGACTCTACCTTGCGGTTATAGGCCTGAGCTTCCAGCACAGTTACCACACTGCCAGCTGCTGAAAAATCTAGCGGGCTGGGAGTCACAGGAATAATAACCAGGTCACTTACCATTACTGCGGCAGAGGTAATAACGGAAAGAGAACCGGCACCATCCACGATGACAAAATCGTAGTCGCCCAGTCCCTTACGGATTTCATAAACATCTTTTTCTGAAGCTGCGGTAAAAACATCAAAGGCGGCTTTGCCTGACTTACTCCAGTTAGTGAGACTCATTTGAGGGTCAGTATCGACCACGGCGATACTTTTTCCACTTCGGGCCAGACTGGTGCTGATATTGATGACCGCTGTGGTTTTACCTGAACCGCCTTTTGGATTCAGAAAAGAGATCACTTTCATACTCATACCCTCAAATGTGTATAAACTCATTATCTTTTTGTTTGTATGTGTATGATAAAACAAGTCAGCCAGTGAGTAAAAACATATATCATTATATACTCACATGAGTGTATACACATTTAAGCTCGACCGCAGAGGTGTTGAGCATGTTGAAGTTACTATTTATAGCCAGAATGCTTTCACTCAGATATTGGTACTCACATGAGTTTTGGTGTAAATGAGTGAGTATTTGATTGCTTTAGCGACCGGAACCACTGCCAGAGGATTGCTCAGCTTTTCTCATCAATCTAATGTACCTGCTGACGACAGATATATGCCTTTCTGTGTCATGATGCTTTGGCGCTGTTTTCAACAGCGCGGTGGTTCTACGGACGATGGCCTGAGGGGGTTATGATCTACTGGCAATAAAGTGTGAAAGGATAAGAGTAAATCAGTAAATGAGTGAATGAGTGAATGAGTGAATGAGTGAATGAGTACATTCTGGTGCTCCTGTCTCTTGGTTTTCAACAGCGTCCCTGCGGCCTTTAACCTCAGTAGTAAGCAAGGATTACAAAGCAGGCTGCAAATGTTTTGAATGGTCATCGGCCGTAACGGCAACTTTGTCCGGGTATCAGAACTCCTCTTTGTGTAAATGTGTTTTTGCTTATTTGAGTTTTGGGCATCAGCTGCATGAGTGCCTGAGGTTAAGTGTAAATGAGTAAGTGAGTAAAAACGCTTATTCCTTCTGTCCACTTCAACAGGCTACTGGTGTTACAGTGATCAAACCCAGCGCATCGCTATTACCTTATACCGATCAGAAAGTTTGTTTTAATCTCGTACAGCCGATGAATTGACTCGCCCTTTTCACGAGAAAATTAAAGTAGGGCATGTGACTGAAAAGTTTTAGTGTCTGTGGTGTATATGTGCGTAAATGCAAACACTCAAACACTCAAACACTCAAACACTCAAACACTCAAATATTCAAACACTCAAATATTCAAACACTTAAACACTTAAGTGGGTAAGCAGGCTAACCTCCAGTCTGAGGAGGTCTCTGATAAAAGAATAAATGAGTAAAAGGGTATTTGTGCGCTTTGCCTTTGTGTTTTACTTGTTATGCAGTCAATAATCCGCGTCAAAAAAGAGCTGGAACTAAAATATACTCATTTGAGTGAAGCTGCCTCAACTCAAATGAGGTTGCACGCTGGCTGACCGTCTGAAAATTCATGCGAATCTTCAGAACCTGTGTTGTAGCTCAAATGTGTTTTTGAGTAAATGCGCCTGCAGCCCCATAGCGGCTATGGTTAAAGAAAGTATCTGCTCTGTTCGGGGCTGTCAGTTTGGGCCCTGAATGGTACATATTGTTTACACAAAAACGTTTATGAGTAAATGAGTTGAGCGCTGGGCTGCCTGTCCCTGAAGCCCGCCGGAGTGCGTTAAATCTGGATGACAAAAGTATATGTGTTTTTGCGCAATTATGTTTGTGAGATTCGGAAGCAGCCTGACTTTGTAAAAAGACATTCAGACTCAGAAAATGAGTAATTTTTCATTTACTCATTTGAGCTTGCCGGGGAAGTCCGGTTAGCAGAAACAACCCCACACACTACTTACTCAGATGAGTTAATGAGTATTATTACAGGCTGAGGTATAGCGGAAATCGCTGCACCGATTTGTTTTAAATCGATGGGTGCAAAAGCTGAAATTCAATGACTCATTTTTATGAGTGAAAGAGTAAATGCGTGGATAAGTTTATGAGTAGACGAGCATAGCAGTTTTTGAGTATGTGAGTAAATGAGTGATTCGGCAGTGAAAGCATTGGGTGCCGCGAGTCATTATAAAAGCCAGGTAGGGAGTCAGGGTACTGCTACCAGGTACCGTGACAGCGATAAAGGGTGCTCTGGCTGACAGTGAAATGAGTATGGGGATTCACCCGAAATATTATGTAGGTTTCGGTGCCCTCAGGGCGTTAGCTCCAGACTGATGCTGATGCACGAAAAATCACTTTTGTGACATCGTCAAAACCCGAGGTTCAGGGACTGGAAATTTCGAAGAGGCAACTGCTACCAAAAATGCATGAGATGGGCAGGGGACAGCTGGTGCCATTCCGACACCTTTAATAACTCATTTGGTTATTTGAGTTTTTGAGTAATTGGGTTTATGAGTATGGCAATGCAGAGCACAGTTGTAGTAATGAAAAGACAGAGCACCCCTGTTCCTGGCTGCGGTGAAAAAGAGAAAACTGAAATAAGGAGAAAGATTACACGAGTCCAGGTGAAGAAATCGTCCCGCAATGAGCGTTGTTGTTAAATCCCGGTTTACTACACCAGAGCGACCACTCTAACCTGGCACAGAAATACGCAGACTGAACAGGGGAGAATGCGCTGAGAGACAGCAGAGCCGGTATCCGAATTGAAGCGCGAACAGCAGAAATGCTGCCAGCACTTCTGCTCTCTATGCTGGCAGGAAACTCTCCGCGCCTCAGCTTCTGAGAAAATGCCGCTTATCAGTAACTGACCAACGTTACCCAGTTTGCGCCTGGGCCAATCGGGGCTTCACCGGCAAGCTTCAGTGTGCCGCTTTGCGTGTCGATAGCATAGCTGCCGATCGTACGACTCTTCTCACCGCTGACGATTAACCAGCGGCTATCAGCAGTAACATTAATGCCGCGCGGTTGCTTTTCTACTGGCCAGCTGTCGATAAGCGTCAGGTTGCCATCCTTCTCATTAACGCGATAACCTGTGACCGTACTGCTGGTGCGCTCTGTGACATACAGAAATTTGCTATCTGGCGTGATTTTAATATCGGCTGCCCAGATGCGTGGCGTCGGATCGTTGGAACCTGCCTGGCGTTCACGACCTGGCTGAAGGTTATACTTTTTCGCTACGGCGCAGGGCCATTCTGCTACTTTCTCCAGAGCGCCATCATCGTGGCGACGGAACTGTGTAATAATGCCGCCCATCTCTCCGATGTTATAAAGGAAGCGATTGTCCGGAGAGATCACTGAATGACGGGCTCCATTACCCGCTTCCGTTTGCGCATAGCCACTTCCCACTGGCGTCAGGCTACCTTCTGAACCGAGATTCAGCTGCAGTACGCGATCGGTTCCCAGTACACCCACATAGAGGGAATGACCTGTCGTATCGGTAATCACTGAATGAGCGGCATGGCCTGTCTGATATGCCGCCACCTGCGGTGAGGTCACCTGACCTTTGCTGTCGAGGCGGTAAACGTGCGCCACTCCGCCATCATAAGAGGCTGCCAGCAGAAAACGCCCCTGTTTGTCCGTACTGATATAAGGATAACTGGCGGCGGCCGCAACTTCCGATGCGTTTGTCAGGGCGCCGGTTTTCGCATTGATATTCCAGCTCACCAGACGCAGGGGCTGACTACGGATAGCCGCGTAAAGGTGTCGCTGGTCGGCGCTGAGCGCCATAGGCATGACTTTGCCGTCCGCCGGTGTTTTACCCAACAGTTTCAGCGCGCCTGTTTTCTCATTCAGTGTATAGCGGGCAACGTTACCGCTGTTTGCTTCTGATACATAAACAAAGGTCTGGGCACTGAGCGGTTCTGCAAAAGTCAGACCCAACAGCAGGACGCTATGCGCAGGGCGCAATAAGCTTTTCATGATATTTCTCCGTTACTAAAGCATGCCGGCAATAAAGAAAAAGTGCATAGCGTCCGGCACTGCGCCACTGCGATCTCAGCTTTAACAGGTGAGCGATGATCCGCCATACATTTTATTCCGGTATAGGTTACAGATACGCAGCGCAGCAGGTAATGTGGGCCTGCCAGAGGCGAGTTGGGCATTGAAAAAAAGAGTTAGTTTTATCAATGGATTGCGGGTTCTACCCGCTAACGGGGTGAATGGAAACCGTGATCTGTATCACCTGATGGATAAACAACCTTTAGTGATTTTTGGGTTGCCGCTTAAACCTGTCAGGAAAAGAAACGGGACAGCATTTGGGCTTGGAAATGCATAGATGACGCGCGGATTAACATTTTCCCTGCAGCAATGTGAACAAGATCATACTTTGACAGGTATGACCTATTGATTCAATAGGTAAGATTTTAGGGCCACTTTTTATTTTGTGACTACGCTTATTTGGCTGAATGTTTTTGAGAATAAAAAAATGCCAAAATATTATTACGTTACGAAATTGTCACGACACACCAGCAGCTGTCGTATCCATTCGGAAGAGTGTGCCTGCCTGCCAGAAAGAAGAAGGCGTGAGTTTCTGGGGACGTTTTATCACGAGCGCGACGCGGTAAGAGTATCGCGGGCAAGGCATCCGGCCGCTGCTCCCTGCCCGGAATGTTTTGACGATCCGAGAAAATATTTAAGGCAACTGTAACCGCCTCGTCGTAGCGATTTTCTGCGGGTCAGGAGTATCACCGCTCGGGTAGTGATTTAAAGCATTAAGCATGTCGTTCTGCCGCCTTGTCTGCGAGTCCTGACGGGCAAGGCGGCAGAATAACACATCAATTCTTTTTCGCTTCTGTTGCTGCAAATATTGTTTTACCGATTCTGGCAATGGCTGCATTACTTTGTGCCATCGTTGCTTCTGTTTGCGTAATATAAACAACAACGATCAAAGGCTCTCGTTTCTCCGGCCAGACAACACTGATAATTGAACGGGAGCCGTAAGCGCCTGCGCCGCTTTTATCGGCAATTTTCCAGTGCGGCGGCAGTACAGAACGCAGCAGTGCATCAGCGACCTTGTCATCGAACATCCATTGCAGCAGTTGCTGGCGTGAAGCTGGCTGAAGCACCTTACCGAGAGTCAGGGCATATAAGGTCTGGCTGATAGCCACCGGCGTCGTGGTATCCCGTAGGTCACCAGGCTGAGATGTATTTAATTCGGGTTCAAAGCGATCGCTACGGGTAATGTTATCGCCGATTGCCGCTAAAAAGTGGTTCACGGCAGGTGGCCCGCCCACGCTTTTTGCTATAAGGTTCGCGGCGGTATTGTCACTGTATGCGACCGCTGCCTGGCATACTTCCTGCCAGTTCATGGTCCGGGGGGCGACAAATTTTTCGGTGACAGGAGAGTAGTCGACAAGCGTCTCTTTTTTAAACCGGATGCTGTCTGTCAGCGACAACTCTCCCGCATCAACCTTGCTTAATAACAGGCCGCACAGTAAGGGTTTATGTGTGCTGTTCAGCGGGAATCGCTCATGGCCACGATAGCTCAGGGTCTGACCACTGGCCGTATCCATAACGGCTACACCAATACGCGCCTTCAGCGCTTTTTCTTCCTGTAAGACAACAGCTTTAAGCAGTGCATTGTCCAGGGTCTCAGCGCCAGTTGCGCAAGCAGCAATCAGCAAGCAGGTGATAAACATCATTACGTTTACAGTGCGTTTAGCGATCATATTCCGGCTCAGGTTGATACAAAGAGCTGTGAATATATCAGGCTGTGCAGTTATCGTGCATTCAGATGACGATTTTGTGAAACGGGTTTCTCTGACCAGACATCACGGCGACGAAAATGGCTAAAACTGATTTGTGTTAAATTAAGTTTCGGGCGCTGTCTCGCTATTAACCTGAAGTATATGAAAGGTATTTTCCGCGCTTGCTTTCTTATCTTTTCATCGCGCAAACCAACGCTCTGTCTCACAGGGAAGATGAAACGTTTTCCTGCATCCCCTTTAAACAGGCAGTTTCTGCTTTTTTACTGACTGCGTTTTGTTTATCCGTTTTGCTTAAATAATGCTGCAGATAAACACGTATAAAGTCCTGCTTAACCTGTTTGTAAAAAAATATCGCGATGTTGATGATTATTTTGATAAGAAGTCATGAACTGGGCTGCTTTATTGCTGGCGGGTAAAAAACTTGACCCGCAAAAGAATTAGCTGTCTAATCAAACACTAATTGATAATAACTGCGCTCTATCAACATTAATTGTTATATACACGACTATTACAAGCAGATTACTCTTATATAATGTCAAAAGGGACGCGATTTTACTACACAAGGTTTTACGAAACTGAATCCCGCCTTTGCAACGCCCCGGAACTTAAAGAATGAAAGAATCAATTCTCAGGAAAACGTTTGGGTTTCCGGAGAGCGAGTACCGAAGCACCACAAAAGTCGTAAAGCGTGCCCTGTGGTGCATGACCGCTTTACTGGCTTTGTTGTTAATTACCACCATCATTGCACTGACAGCGCTTGCCAAAAATCTTAATCAGACTTCTGCGCAGGAAAATCATCAGCTCTTGCAAAAAGCGCTGGATGACCGTATGCATCGACTGGTCTGGCAGGTCAAAAATGAAGCTGTCCAGAATGAGATAGTCAGTCTGGTGTCAGATAAGGCCGCTGCGCAGCATCTGCGGGCGGTCCGGGACCTTTTACGCGCTGATGCTGATGGCCCGGAAGGCCTTTTTGTTACAGATGAGCAGGGACACACGCTTTATGGGTTGAGCGAGGGCCAGCCTGCCAGCCAGTCACTGCAGCAGTGGCTGGGTAGTGGAGATTTTAACGCCAGCCAGCAGGGGTTAACCCGTACGTTAATAGCAGTAAACGGTTATCCGGCGCTGGTGGCGTCACTCTCTTTCTCTGCGGAACGTGAGGGAATACCGGGCCCTACTTTGCACCTGGTAATGGTAGACAAAATCGGGCCGGCAGAGCTACGCCAGACAGGCGAAGCCTATGGTATACGGCAACTTAGCGTCGTGCCCGCACACCATCAGGCGCATCAGGCAACCTTTACACTTCCTCTGCACAACGGAACGCTCATGCTGCAGTGGGAAAATCACAGGCCAGGGGATAAAATTTTACTTTATATCCTGCCGTTACTGATTGTTCCGGGTCTGTTCACCGCGATTCTCGCGCTCTATCTGATGCGTAGCGCACTCAGTAAAGCGCGGTTGTATGATGTTCTGGAGCAGAATCGCCTTGCACTGAGCGTCAGTGAACGCCGTTTCCGTGATGTGGCGGAAGCGACCTCAGACTGGATCTGGGAAATTGATCGTGATCTGAATATTACCTGGCTTTCAGAACGTTTCCCCGGCATTACCGGCCACCGCATCTCCGCCTGGCTTGGCAAACCGATCACCGGATTTATCAAAACGGAAAAACACTCTCTCGAAACCTGGATCACTGAAACGGGATCGGCGGGGCATCGTCGTCTGCTGCATTGTCACTATTTTTCCGCACAGGGCCACCTGCGTTACTGCCATATTGCGCTGAAACCCATTGACACGGAAGAAGGCGTTACCGGTTACCGGGGAACGGCAACAGATGTGACGCTGGAGGTTGAAGCCCAGGCGCGCGTACAATATTTGTCACTGCACGATGAACTGACCGGTTTACCAAACCGCACCCGGATGCGTGAATTCCTGGATGGTAAGCTGCAGGCGCTGCCTGACACTAATCATCCTCTGGCGATGATCAGCCTGGGACTGGATAAATTTAAGCCGGTGAACGATCTTTTTGGCCATACGGCAGGGGATGCCGTGCTGCATGAAGTCTCGACGCGCTTACGCCGTTGTCTGCGTGATTATGATCTGGTCGCCCGCCAGGGGGGTGACGAATTTATTCTTATCATGCCGAGCATTGCCAGGCAGGAGGATATTGAAAAGCTTTGCGCGCGAATTCTGTCTGAGCTGCGACAACCCTTTTATATTCATGATCATGAAATGTTTATTGGTGCCAGTATGGGCATCGCTTTTGCCCCCCAGGATGCACTGGAAGCTGGCGAGTTGCTGCGATTATCCAATATCGCGCTTTACGAAGCCAAAAATGCCGGGCGCAACGGCTGGAAGTTTTATACGCCAGAAATGGAACAACATATTGTGCAGCGGCGGGAGATGGAAAACAGCCTGCGGGAAGCCATAAAACTGCAGCAGTTCCGTCTGGTCTATCAGCCTCGCTACAGTCTGGATACGGGTAAGATCGTGGCGGCAGAAGCGCTGATCCGCTGGCAACATCCGCACCTGGGCCTGATTATGCCCGATCAGTTTATTATGCTGGCTGAAGAGACGGGGCTGATTACATCCATCAGTGAATGGGTGTTGAAAAGCGCGTGTCATGATGCTGCACAGTGGCCCGACGGGCTTGCAGTTTCCGTGAATATTTCCGCCGTTGAATTTGAATCTGAAACTCTGCTGACGCGCGTGAAGGCCGCACTGGATGAATCCCGGCTGGCAGCAAATCGCCTCGAAATCGAAATCACGGAGAGTGCCGCTTTCAGACAGCCTAAACAGAGCCTGATATTAATGAAAGGATTGAAAAAGCTTGGCGTGCGCCTGCTGATGGATGATTTTGGCACTGGCTATTCCTCACTGAGCTATCTGCGCAATTATCCTTTTGATGGCATTAAGCTGGATAAAACTTTTATTGATGCCATGCCCGCCAGCGAAGATGCCAATGCTATTGTGGAAAATATCATCGGCCTCGGCAAAATTTTCTCCATGAGCATTACGGCTGAAGGGGTAGAAACCCAGGCGCAGCGGCAAAAACTCAAAGCGCTGGGATGCGATGAAATACAGGGATATCTGATGGGGCGACCGCTAGCGCTGGCGGAGTTCCGTAAGCAGCTGGCCTTGTCAGAAGGCGTATATGGCTGAAAAGGGAGAGGGAGTCGCCCCTCTGGCGTTGGGCTTCAGGTGAAACGCCATTCAAAACCCTCGCCGTGACGGATAACGTATCCGGCTGAGCTGCCAGCAAAATGGGAGCTGAACCACAGCGCCTGATGGCTGGCGGCCCACTCCAGCGCCCAGCGTCTTTGCCCTTCAGCCTGCCGGGGGTTTTCACAGAAGCAAGATGCCAGCTGTGGCTGACTGATCTGAATTTCATGGTGCATCAGGTCGCCGCTAAAGAGAGCATATTCTCCGCCGCTGTGCAAAATAACAGAGGCATGGTCATGACTGTGCCCTGGCGTTGGCACATAGCGCAGCACGCCAGCGAACACCGGTTCGCTGTATATATCGATAGTTTCCAGTTGACCCGCTTTTATGACCGGCGTCAGGCTGTCGGCCATAATGGTGGCGCGTGCCGGATCCTGCTGCCAGCGCGCCAGCCCGATATCGGAACAGTAATAACGGGCTCGTGGAAACAGCGGTTGCCACTGCCCTTCATGCCAGTGGGTATTCCAGCCAACATGATCGCCATGTAAGTGGGTCATCAGTACCAGATCAACCTCAGCGGGATTAACACCCACTTCATGTAGACGCTGCTCATAAGGCGTGTTCAGCTGGTGAAACAGCGGAGCTCCTGGCCGATCGCGCCCATTGCCGGTTGCGGTATCAATTACGATTAATTTATCTGACGTGCGCACAATCCAGCTGTGCATTGATAAAGCAATCTGTGCCGGTACGGCTTCGTTCAGCGGCTGATGGGGATAAAGTACAGAGGCTGGCAACGTTGCTTCCTGCTCGGTGATTTTAAACACCTCGCAATGACCAACCCGATAATGTAAGGAGTCTGCCATGATCGCTCCTGAAAGGGATAGTATCTTGCGGAATATATCGCTATCTATTAGTACTGTCATTGACTGATATAAGAACAGTAGCTGCTAAAAGAAATCATACCAATTTTATTGTAGCCACATTAAAAGGCCTTCTTTTGAAGGCCAAAACTGAAAGAAACTGAAGTTTCTTACCCGTTTTTTCTTCTTGCTTTCTGCCTTTAACGGAGTGGGTTTCCAAACTTCTCCAGATAACTATAACCGTAGTTGTAAGAGGCATAATCAGTGATATGCCCAACATCACGATAAACTGGTAGAGTGCCAATCATAGTTTCACAGTGTTTCCGTGTGCATTGTACATCTTTAGGATCAATGTAGAGCAGGGTTGGATACTCTTGTTGTAATTTTTCAAAAAATGCATAAGTCCATTTGTCTTCTGCCTCTTGTAATACTGGTATACCGCAGGTGCTTTCCTTAACAGGTGTTTGAGTAATTGCCATATGGCGTAAGCATCCCTGATAACCTGGAGGCATAGTTGAGATGGTTTTTATTATGACTGGGCGAGCCCCTGATGCTTCAATAATGTCCAAAGCATCCCTCATTGCTTTTTGCATACGTTTTTTTGACAAAATGTCTGATCGCTCGTCAGATAGTTTATTAATAAGGTGTGGCCCTCTGGCATATTGAGACCATACTTCTCCCAGAATGACATAATCATAATGATTCTGGGTAATTAATTCATAATAATGTTTTGCATTGTCATGACAGCGCCTGTAAGCGATATTTTTATAGGTCCACCAATCAAACTGGTAAATTCCTGGCAAAGCCAGGCAAGACGGTGTGCTCAATGCAGTAATTCGGATATGAGCATCCTTTCCCAAAACATCAAAGAAACCCCAAAAATGATTAGAGTTAGAATCACCAATCAATAACGACGACTTTTTGGCAGATAAATCACCAAGCTGGCATTTGTTTGGATCCTGAATATCACCCAGGCATTGCTCGCGATCTTTTGCCCTTTCTTCATATTTTTTCAGGGTTAAATAGTTTTCATTGTATTGTTCGCTGATGCGTTGTGGAAAGCCAGCATTTTTCTTAACGAAAGGATAAGTGAAGCTAAAAATAATAGCAGGTAAAAATATTAATAGCATCACTGAATACTTCAATGGATAACGTACTCGACGCATTGGCTTTTCGATGAGATAGTAACTCAAAAGCGATAATGAGATTACTGCAAGGAATGCCATATAGAGAGGTTTACCTTCAAGTGTATAATCCATATAACGGCAGAAGGAAAAAACAGGCCAGTGCCATAAGTAAAGCGAATAAGAAATTTTGCCAATAAACACCAAAATTCTCTGGGATAATAAGGAAGTAATAATTCTTTCTTTATGGCTGCCAGAAAACAAGATTACTGCAGAGGCTACCACAACTAACACAGTCAAAAGGTCTGGGTAGGTTTCAATGACAGCATGTTGCATAGAGATAGCAGCTAACAGGCAGAGCGACAACGTGCTTAGCGTGCTTAATATTGCCATATTTGGTCGGCAGAATAAACGACTAAGAAAAAAAGTTGTTCCGCCTGCCAAAAATTCAAACAGACGAGTTGTAAGAAAGTAGTAAGCTTCTCCTGGTTTTTTCTGGGCTATCATCAGTGATATCACTCCGAAAATAATAGTGATTACAAACAGGGATGATATAAAGGATGTTTGTTTTACTGTGATTTTGTGATTTGATTTGATATAAGAGGATGCTTTATAACCAATATAGACAGTCAGTGAAATGATAAAATACCATTGCCACTCAATTGCCAGGGACCAGGTATGTAACAATAGGAATAAATCGCTTTCTGGTGATGCGTAAGTCGCCGTTTGTCGCGAGAAATATTGGTTAGAGAGGAAAATTGCATTGTATTTTGCGCTGTGCAAGAAAGTAATAAAATCTTGAGGCAAAAAGTAAAAAGCCGCCAATATCAAAGTAAAAGTTGACATCACAATTAAAGCGGGCTGAATACGCCATAAACGATGTACGAAAAAGGCAGTGAGAGAAAATTTATTTTTTTTAATCTGATTGTTCGTTATACTGGTCATTAAATAGCCAGAGATTACGAAGAAAATATCTACACCAATAAATCCAGATGGTAGAAGCGAGATTCCTGCATGGAAAATAATAACGGCTATGACAGCCAGGGCGCGGAGCCCATCGATATCCTTTCGGTAAGGGATTGAAGAGTTTTTTGATAGCATAAGAAGATATGAATTAGCTTAAAATTGCATTATAATTACAATGACTATAATGTAAATTTAATTTTGATTTTTTCTTACATACTTTGTCAATTCTCTGTTTTTAAGGTTTATAGTTGTGTCGCTTACGCTGTTTTTACCTTTAACTTGATAATGGCGGCTTAATACGGCAGTTGCCGAAAAAGTAAGGTGACTGCTAATTTGTGGCTGGCAGGTTGCAGTAGTGTAAAGACAGACGTGATAATTTAAGGTGCAATACGCATGCTAAACCCAGGGCTATTTTCTCATTGCAAGCATCAGCAGTATCCCGGAAATTCATCGTTGAATGACAATACGTTTATAGTCAGCATAAATTCACAACTATATGCAGCTGCCGTTCTCCTTAAGAGGTCAGCGTCCAACGATTAACGCTTTATGATATCTTACTTTAAACCTCTTCAAACTGGTAGATCCTCATTCCGGGGCTTTCTGATTAGCTTCAACATGAAGCTTTCAATGTCCCGTCTTATAAGGCTTTGCCAATTCTATTTTGAAGACAAAAAAGTTTCCTCTGCCAGTTTTTAACTACCCTGTGATCCTCTTCGCAACAAAATGTTAAGCTTACTTGTATGGTAGTAGGATTAAACCAGGATGGATTGACGTTATGACCCTGACTTCCAGTACCCTTTCAGCCCGGGCTGAAACAGAAAATACTTCGGTGATTAAACGGGTTGCCAGTGCTTCTGCCATAGGCACAGCGGCGGAATATTACGATTTTTTCGCTTATGGAACGGCGGCCGTGCTGTTTTTTGGCCATCTGTTTTTCCCCAGCGATAATCCTTTAATCAGTACGCTGGCCGCGTTTGCCACCTATGCCGTGGGTTTTCTGGCGCGTCCGGTGGGCGGTATTATTTTCGGTCATATTGGCGATAAAGTAGGCCGTAAAAAAGCCCTTGTCGCCACGATACTGATTGTCGGGCTGGGCACATTTTGTATCGGTCTGCTGCCCACCTATGAAAAAATCGGTATCTGGGCACCGATCTTGCTGATCGCTATCCGCCTGTTGCAGGGCTTTGGTGTGGGTGGCGAACAGGCGGGGGCGGTATTAATGACGGCGGAGTATGCTCAACCAGCACGGCGCGGCTTTTTTGCCAGCTGGGTACAGATCGGGGCACCCGTGGGCTTCCTGCTGCCGCTTGCGCTGTTCGCCTTGCTGAATATGTTGCTTTCACCTGAAGAGATGATGGGGTGGGGCTGGCGTATCCCTTTCCTGCTCAGTGCATTGCTTGTTATTGTGGGGCTGTTTATCCGCCTGCGGGTGGATGAGTCGCCGGTTTTTGCCGAAATTCGCGCCACTAAAGCCGCAGAATCCCGTCCTTTAAAAGAAGTTATTCAGGCACATCCGCGCATTGTGATGAGTGGCATCGCGGCGAAACTGATCGAAGCCTGCGCCTTTGCCTTATTTACCGTGATTATTCTGGCCTGGGGCAAGGCGAATCAGCTCGATTCATCCATTCTGATGAACAGCATGATTGTCGCAGTGATCCTGGAAGTGCTTGCAATCCCGTTGATGGGGGCGCTTTCTGACCGGATAGGGCGCAAGCCGGTCTATCTGATGGGAACGTTACTGCTTGTTCTCGCCATTATTCCTTTCTTTCTTGCCCTTTCACAAAATAGCTACTGGCTGACGCAGATTGCGATGATCGTCGCCCTGACGCTCGGTCACAGCATGTGTTATGCGCCTCAGGCCGCCTGGTTCCCGGAGCTGTTCCCGACGCATATTCGCTGCAGCGGTATTGCCGTTATCTGGCAAATCGGTTCTCTGATTGGCAGCGGCATTCTGGGACTGGTTGCGGTTAAAATTCTTCAGGCCACTGACGGGCACTGGTATGGCCTGGCGATCTATGTTGCCGTCCTTGGCGTGATCTCTGTGGTCGGGTTGTTGTTGCTGCCGGAAACGGCACCGCAACGCCGACAGGAGGAGTACCAGCAATGGCAGCGGCACTAAGCCTTGCCTGAAATCAGCGGCTGACACGCCCCAACGCACCTCTGTTGGGGCCTTCCTGGCTTAGCGACGTGGCGTACGAAACACCATCATAATGCCAAGCAGGATCATCACCATACCGGCAATACCTGACCAGGGAAGTCGGTTCCCCAGCAACAGATAATCCAGGACGGCAGTAATCACCGGAACCAGATAAAACAGGCTGGTCACGTTAACGATACTGCCAGCGCTGAGCAATCGGTAAAGCAGCAACTGGGCGACCACAGAAATCAGTAAGCCAAGAAACAGCACCGAGATAATAAACCCGGCGTTAATATTAACGTGAAAAGACCCGAGAGGAAAAAACAACAGGCACAACACCAGGCTGACACCGTACTGCAACGGGAGCACGTCGGCAGGGGTTTGCTGATTTTTCTTCTGCATGATAGCGCCGAAGGTCATGAAAAGCAGTGCGGCAAGGGCAAATAAAATGCCTGCGGCAGGCAAGTGTGATGCTGACAGGCTGCGCCAGACCAGTAATATCAGACCTGAAAGGGCGAGCAGCAAACCCGGCAACCGGGAACCCTGCATTCTGCGCTCAACGAGACAGAGTGTCAGAATGGGCTGTATTCCCATGATGGTGGCGATAAGACCAGGCATAACGCCATACGCCATTGCCTGGAAATAGCAGACGGAATATCCCCCGATTAACATCAACCCCGTCAGTGCAACCTGTTTTCGGGTTCCCTTCTGTGGTAACCAGCGACTGCGGAAACAGCCGATCAGGAGCAGGGCACTTAACGCGATGGCAAACCGGAAAACAAGCAGGGCAAAAGGCGAAGCATTGTCCAGACCAAGACGGGAAAAAATAGCTGCGCTGCCCCAGAGCAGAACAAAAACTGATGTTGCGCCCTGCGAAGCGAGCGTAGTGGTATTGAGACGCATGAAAATCTCCGGAAATCCTGAATCAGTGATTCACTGGCACGGTACGCACCACGTTATTTATTGCGCGCCAGCGGTTTAAACGGCGCCCTGTCAGCAGGACGCGATTTCGGGAGAAGGGGGCGGGGGACAATGTATGGCGAAAAAGCGATATATTGGCTGCGCAGTACCCTCTGCCCGGAAAAGGACATCAGAATTAAACTGCACATCAGTCACAATGGTCATCGCGCTTTTCGTCTGTGTTTTTAATCAGATAAATTAACTTATCAAACTGGCCAGAGGTTGTCAGCTGTTTCGTTGCATTTTAGCGCTGAGGTTGTTAATTGCTGACGAGAACCCGTAGTGCCCTTGCTGACGCTCAGAACCACCCGCAGAGGGCCATTTAGCGTCTTTTTTATTTCCACTGATCTTACCCGCTTAACGCCGGGGTCAGAACAGAGGCCTGTCATCCCTGAAGACTCCCTCCTGAGCCATCATTGTGCATTTTATGCACCGTTTTGACGTTTCTGCACCCTGAAAGGGCACCGGAATAGAGCCCGATAACCCGCACATTTTTTCACCACAGATAAAAAAATGGGCGCATATGTTTGTTTTTAAAAATATTCCCGCAGAATGGGAATAAATTTCCTGTGACATGGCACAGTCGCTGCTTGTATAAAAATATAACGGTGCGACAAAAATGAGCTCAGCATGACTCACAGCAAACATGAAAAGCATGATGCGGTAGAACCCGTGGCGACCTCAGAACGTGTCCTCCTGGTGCTGCGTTTAGTGGCCAGCTACGGCCATCCGGTCAGTGCCAGTGAGCTGATGGCCGCGTCAGGCCTGACCAAAAGTACGCTCTATCGTCTGTTGGCCTCATTACGGCGCTGGGGATTTATTCTGGAAGTTGACAAACTCTACGCGCCGGGACCGGCCTGTTTACAGTTGTCCCTTAATTTCGACGCCGTGACGCTGCTGGCGCAACACGCCCAGGAGGCGATGCAGATGTTGCTTGAGCAGACCAACGAAACCGTTGCGGTAACGGTGGCGATGCAGCGTGAAGCGGTTTGCATTAGCATGCTTGAACCGCGTCAGTCTTTACGCTGTTCTTTTGAAAAAGGACGCAGCCTGCCTTTACACCGTGGCGCTACCGCCAAATGTTTATTAGCACACCTTGCGCCTGCGATCAGTCAGCAAATCCTGACCTCAACCTACCCGGATATGTTTGTCCGTGCCGAACGCCAGCAGGAGCTGGAAACCATCCGGCAGCAGGGCTACGCCTGCAGTGACAGCGAAGTGGATGAAGGCGTCTGGGGCGTCAGCGTACCTTTGTTGACCCGGGAGCGTTATTTACTGGGTGCGCTGAGTCTGATGGCACCTTCGTTACGTGCGGCAAACCGCCAACAGGCGCTGATCGAGGCGACCAGGGCAGCCGCTGAACATATTCATAACAGTCTGAACACCACCTTTTTATCCGCCAGCCCGGCTTTCCATTGTTAATTTTGACCAGAGGAACTGAGCATGAAGTCAGCTATTAAATCTACCGCTAAAAACGCGTTGTTTCTGATGAGTTTATTGACACTGCCAGCGATGGGTATTGCCGCCGGAGCCCCTATCAGAGCCGTTACTGACGCCACTTTTCCGCCGATGGAATTTATCGAAAACCAGAAGATGGTCGGATTTGATATTGAACTGACTGAAGCGATTGCAAAGAAACTGGATCGCCCGGTGCAATGGACCAATGTCGATTTTAAAGGCCTTATCCCCAGCCTGACGGCAGGGCGCGCCGACATTGCGGTCTCAGGCATCTATATCACGCCGGAACGCGCTCAGGTGGTCAATTTTACGCAGCCGTATCTGGCGGGTGGCCTGGTGGCGATGGTGAAAGAAGGGAATAACAGCATCAATGCCCCTGCTGACTTAAGCGGCAAGAAAGTGAGCGTGCAAACAGGTACGAAATCGGTGGAATGGTTGCGCACTAACATGCCAGAGGTGCAAAGGGTTGAGGTCGAGAAAAACCAGCAGATGTTCAACCTGGTCAGTATTGGTCGTGTTGACGCTGCCGTCACTGGAAAGCCGGCGGCTTTCCAGTACGCCAGAACGCGCGGTGGGGTGAAAATCCTGCCGGAGTCGCTGACCACTGAGGAATACGGTATTGCGGTGCGCAAAGATCAGTCCTCTCTGGTCACGGAGATGAACACGGCGCTGGAACAGCTCAAAGCAGACGGCACCTGGCAGCAACTGGTTGATAAGTGGTTCCCGACCCAGGCGAACTGATCCCTGATTATCGTGGGTTATTACAGGACATATGATGAGTTTTGATCTCGATTTTGCGCCGGTGCTGGCCAGCAGCGATGCGCTGCTGGCGGGAACGCTGGTGACGATAGAAATTACGCTGCTGGCGTTGCTGCTGGGTTGTCTGCTGGGCCTGGGAATTGGGGTCGCAAGGATTAACCCGCAGCGACGCGTGGTTTACACGCTGTTTAATGCTTACGTGGCGCTGATCCGGGGTACGCCCCTGCTGGTGCAGCTCTTCATCTGGTATTACGGCCTGCCGCGCTTAGGGGTGATGCTGCCTTCCTTTTTTTGTGGCGTGATCGGGCTGGGGCTTTACTCATCCGCTTACATCTCTGAGATCGTGCGCGGCGCCATTCTCTCGGTCGAACGCGGACAGAATGAGGCCGCGCGCTCGCTGGGTATGTCGTCCCGGCAGGCAATGGTGAAAATCATTCTGCCGCAGGCGCTGGTGAGAATGCTGCCGCCGCTGGGCAACGAGTTTATCGCGCTGATTAAAAACTCTGCGCTGGTATCACTGATCACTATTCACGATGTGATGCAGCAGGGCAATACCATTATCAGCAACACCTATCGTGATCTGGAAACCTACCTGGTTATTGCAGTGATCTATTTTGTCCTCACCGGGATCACCGTGTTTGCGCTACGTCATTTTGAAAAACGTCATCATCAGCGGGGAGTCCAGTAATGACACAGCCCGATACGCACATCCTTCCCCGGATCAGTATCCGTGATTTACATAAAAGCTTTGGCAGCAACAAAGTCCTCGATGGCATCGACTTTGATGTGCTGCCTGGTCAGGTCATTGTTGTCATTGGTCCCAGCGGCTCAGGAAAAAGCACTTTCTTACGCTGCTGTAATGGCCTGGAGCTTCCCGAACGCGGCGATATTACCCTGTGTGGAAAGCCTTTAATCCGTGACGGTAAACCGCTGCCTGAAAAGCAGCTTAATGAATTACGTAAAGAAGTGGGCATGGTTTTTCAGTCATTTAACCTGTTTCCCCATCTTTCGGTGCTGGAAAACCTGTGCGTGGCGCCGGTAATGCTGCGCAACATCGATAAAGCCAGCGCACAACGCAACGCTCTGTCACTGCTGGAAAAGGTCGGTTTAAGCAGCAAGGCTCATGCTATGCCGGGAAACCTCTCTGGCGGCCAGAAGCAACGTGTTGCCATCAGCCGTGCTCTGGCGATGTCGCCTTCGGTGATGTTATTTGATGAACCGACCTCAGCGCTCGATCCGGAGCTGGTCGGCGAGGTGCTGCAGGTGATGAAAATGCTGGCGCGCGAAGGGATGACCATGATGGTGGTAACGCATGAAATGGGGTTTGCGCGAGAAGTGGCTGATGTAGTGGTGGTAATGGATGGCGGCGGTATTGTTGAAGCGGGCCCGCCGCAACAGATCTTCAGCGCGCCGCAAAGCGAACGTACCCGTCAGTTTCTGAACGCCGTATTAACCCGACAATAGTGCCAGTGGCCAAACAGAGAACTATTTATGACAACTAACCAGCTTTTTGCCCGGCAGGTGTGGCTTGAACAGGGATGGCAAGCGGATGTGCTGATTACCTGGAATGAGGAAGGGATGATCACCGACGTCTCCAGTGGCCAACAGCCAGCTGCGGACGTAGCCTGTGCTGACTGGCTGCTGCCGGGAATGCCAAATCTGCATTCACACGCTTTTCAGCGCGTATTTGCCGGATTAACGGAGTTTCGTCAGCACCAGGCCGACAGCTTCTGGAGCTGGCGCAAGCTGATGTATGCCTTTGCCCGCCAAATCACTCCGGAACAGCTGGAAGTGATTGCCTGTCAGCTTTATCAGGAAATGCTGGAAGCAGGCTATACCTCCGTCTGTGAATTCCATTATGTGCACCATCAACCGGACGGTCAGTTTTATCCTGATCCCATGGCCATGAGCCAGGCGTTGCTGCGCGCAGCGCAAAAAACGGGTATGGGGATGACGCTGTTACCGGTGCTGTATCAAAACAGCGGCTTTGGCAGCCTGCCGCCCGAGGAACACCAGCGTCGCTTTACCCACTCGGCAGACGCGTTTCTCGCGCTGTGGCAACAACTCTATCCCTTATGTCGTGCCGCTGGTGTGAAGCTGGGCATCGCGCCGCATTCCCTTCGTGCCGTGACTCCTGCGGATCTGCATCAGCTGCTGGCGCAGATCCATGCCATCGATCCCAGCGCACCGGTACACATTCATGTCTCCGAGCAGATAAAAGAGGTGGAAGATTGCCTGGCCTGGAGCGGCAAAAGACCGGTCGCGTGGTTACTGGATAACTTTGCAGTGGATGCCCGCTGGTGTCTGATCCATGCCACCCATATGGATGATCGTGAATATCAACGTGCCGCAGCCAGCGGCGCCGTGATTGGTTTGTGCCCGACGACGGAAGCCAACCTGGGCGATGGCATCTTCGACTTCGTACAGTGGCAACGCCACAACGGGCGCTGGGGCATTGGCTCGGACAGCCATATTGCGGTGAATGCGGCTGAGGAGTTACTGCAACTCGAATATTCTCAGCGCTTACTGCATCGTCAACGTAATCTCTGCTGCGATGCGCAGGAGCCCGATGTCGCCAGCTATCTTTATCGCCAGGCGTTACAGGGAGGCGCACAGGCTTCAGGACGACCAATTGCCGGGATCCAGTGCCAGCAGCGTGCCGATTTTGTGGAGCTGGATGGCAACCACCCCGTGCTTGCCGGCCTGAATCCACAGGCAATTCTTGCGGCGCATCTGTTTGCCAGTTCACGCCAGTCTGCCATCCGTCGCGTCTGGACGGCAGGCAAGCTGCGTAAAGACGCCGGTGTGGCCGCACAAGATGCAAACAGCACAGGCATCGCCGCCGTGCGTAAAAGGGTGCTTTCGACCCTGACTCAGGAGTAACCATGTCTGAATCCAGTGATTATATTTTCTCCCGTGGCACAAAGCCGCTGTTGATCACCATGCCGCATACGGGAACCGCCGTACCGCCAGATATTGCGCAACGGCTGACACCGGAAGCGCAGGGTGTACCTGATACCGACTGGCATATTGAAAAGCTGTATGCTTTTGCTCATGCCATGGGGGCGTCGGTGCTGCAGGCTACCTGGTCGCGTTATGTGGTGGATTTAAACCGCCCGCCGGACGATCAATCCCTTTATCCGGGACAGGCCACCACCGGTTTATGCCCGGTGACGCGCTTTGATGGCGGGGCCGTCTATCTGGCGGGCGCTGAGCCCTCTGCGGCAGAAATAGCGGCGCGCCGTGAGCGTTACTGGCAACCCTGGCATGACAAACTGGCAGCCACGCTGGTCGAGCTGCGTCAGCAGTTTCCCGCCGTGGTTCTGTGGGACGCGCATTCGATCCGTTCAGTACTGCCGCAATTCTTTGAGGGGAAACTACCGGATTTCAGTATCGGTACCAACAAGGGGGGCAGCTGCAGCCCTGAATTCCAGAAACGCATCGCTGATATTGCACGCGCCAGTGCGCCCTTCACAGCGGTCGAAAACGGCAGATATAAAGGTGGTTACATCACCCGTCATTACGGTGCGCCCGCACAGGGTATCCATGCGATTCAGATGGAGCTGACACAAAGCGCCTATATGACAGAAGCGCCCCCCTGGCCGTGGAGCGCCAGTCAGGCAGCCGATCTGCAGAAACCCCTGACGGCGATGTTAGAGTGCGCGCTGGCATTTGCCGAACAACAGTCAGAACGCGGCTAACTACCCCCTGACGGCAGACAAAAGGATGTGCGGAAACATCTGCACAGCCACCTGCTCTCCTCCTGTGGGAAATTGATGAAGATAGCCTGAGCGAAGGTTTACGCGACACCCTGTTTCGACTCTGTCAGGAGGGATTCAATAATATCATCAGACATGCCAACGCGAGCCGGGTGGTGATGCGCGGATGGCAACAAGAGGAGAGCCTGCAGGTATTATCACTGACAACGGCTGTGGTTTAGCGGGCGAATACAGCCGCCAGGGATTTGACCTGACCGGTTGGGTGGGCATTATCGCCGCTCTGGATACGGCCGCAATCAGCTGTATCAGCCTGATGGCGATTGTTGCGGTAGTGGAAGAGCGTAAAATTAGCTATGAAAAACAACGGAGTACGTTAAAAGCTGCATAAAGAAAACGAAACAGAAACCCGGCCTCGCGCCGGGTTTTTGGTTTATGGTCTGCCGGTTAGCGGTAGCGCATCTGCTCAAGATCGGCAATCAGCGAAGGTCCCTGCGGTTGCCAGCCCAGCAGTTGCTGCGTCAGCAAACTGCTGGCGGACATATCATGGCTGATAAAGCTGTTAAGCCAGCCAAAATGTGCCGTTGCCTGTTCCGCCGTCAGGCTAACCGCAGGGATACCCAGTCCGCGACCGGTTACTTCAGCCAGGGCACGCAGCGCAATACCTTCTTCCGCCACCGCATGATAGCGCCTGCCCGGGTCCGACTGCTCCAGCGCCAGGCGATAAAGACGCGCCGCATCACTGATATGTACTGCTGACCAGCGGTTAAGCCCGTCCTCCCGGTAAGCGGAAATGCCGGTTTGTCTGGCCAGCTGGATCAGTTCACTGATGAGTCCCTGTTTCAGCGTATTATGCACCTGCGGCAGGCGCACCACCGATACCCTGACGCCGCGTTGCGCCACCGCGTCAGCGGCTAATTCTGTCGCTTTACGCGGGATTAAGCTGTCAGCATTAAAATACGCTTCCGTAGCAGGCGCGCCGTTGCCGCGTGACCCGAGTATCACGCCCGACGTCACAATGAAAGGACGGTCCGATCCCTCAAGCGCTGCGCCCATCGCCTCGATCGCCTGCCGGTCCTGCTCACAACTTTCCCGGAAGCGGGAGAAGTCATGATTGAAGCCGGTATGAATTATGCCATCCGCCAGCGCTGCACCACGTTGCAGGCTGGCAATATCCGTCAGATCACCCTGATGGACAGCGGCGCCAGAAGAGATCAGCTGTTGCGCACTGGCTTGCGTACGGGCAAGTCCCACCACCTGATGCCCGGCGTTGATAAGCTCACGTACAACCGCGGAACCGACAAACCCGGTCGCGCCGGTAACAAAAATACGCATGATATGGCCCCCGTTACAGTAAGAGACAGCTTTTGCTGCCTGTTGTCGGGGACTGTAAACACTGTCAGTGAGACGAACAATGTTCTATAGTCGCGTTTTCTGGTTCATTCGTCTGGAAATGCTATGGATCCACTCTCAGGCGTACTGGCATTACTGAAACCGCAGAGTTATGTCTCTGGCGGCGTTGCTATCGCACACCACAGGGCGATTCAGTGGCCACAACATGCGGGCATTAAATGTTATGCCGTAGTCAACGGGCAATGCTGGCTAACGGTGTCAGGTATTGAGCAGCCGCTGCTGCTGACCGCAGGCGAGTGTTATCTGCTGCCGCCGGGACCCGCCTTCTGTCTGGCGACAGATTTGCAGGCAGCGCCAGAGGACTTCACGCAGCTGCGTGACCGCCTGGCCAGTGACAAAGACAATGCGGGCTGTTTTCTGGTCGGCGGCCACTTTATGCTGACCGGGTATCCTGCCGATCTTCTGCTGGATTCGCTGCCGCCGGTGGTTCATATCCAGAAGATGGCAGATAAGAGGATTATGCGCTGGTCGCTGGAGCGCATGGCGGAAGAGGTGCGCAATCCCCAGCCGGGCAGCACGCTGATTATTCAGCAGCTGGCTTATATGTTGCTGGTACAGGCGCTGCGCCTGTATATCAGCGATCAGGATAACAGTGGTAAAGGATGGCTCTTCGCCCTGGCTGATAAACAGTTAAGCTGCGCAATCAGCGCTATGCAGAGCGATCCCGGTTATCCCTGGACGCTGGCATCACTGGCGAAATATGCCGGCATGTCACGCTCGATCTTTGCGCTGCGCTTTCGGCAGATTGTGGGTATGCCGCCTGTGGAATATCTGACGCGCTGGCGCATGTTGCTGGCAAAAGAGCGGCTGGAAAATACCGCCGATTCTCTCTCACAGATAGCAACTACTCTGGGTTATGAATCTGAGAGCGCCTTTGGCAAGGCGTTTAAACGTGTTACCGGCACTACGCCGGGTCAGTATGGCCGCAGATCAAAACGCGTCCCTGATAACCGGCCATAACGTTTGCAGGGAGCAGTGTCCCGCGCAGTGCGCGGGACACGGGGTTAAAAGGTTTCCCGGTTGGCGTTACTGGTTGTCGTCAGGACGAGGTCCGCTTTTTTCGCTGTCCGCGGCGCCTTTACGGGCTCCGCTTTTTCTCTGCCTGGGGCAGGTCATGGGTATCCAGCAGCGTGAAGGTCTTGATGCTTTCCAGAAGAATGCGTACCTGCTCTTTCAGCGAGCCGGTAGCGGCGGAGGACTCTTTCACCAGCGAGGCGTTCTGCTGAGTGGTGGTGTCAATCTGGCCCATCGCCACATTGATCTGGCTGATGCCGTCACTCTGCTCGGTGCTGGCGCGGGCGATCTCATCCACCAGCTGCTGTACCTGAGCGACTTTTTCAACAATATCCTGCATCTCTTTGTCCGCATCGTTCACCACTTGACGACCACCGGTGATTTTATTGATAGTGGTGCCAGTAATGTCGCGGATCTCTTTTGCTGAGGTGGAACTGCGCTGCGCCAGGGTGCGCACCTCACCGGCCACTACCGCAAAGTCACGACCCTGCTCGCCAGCACGGGCCGCTTCCACGGCGGCGTTGAGCGCCAGGATATTGGTCTGGAAGGCGATACCTTCAATCACGGTGATGATATCGGTCATCTTCTGCGCTGCCGCATTAATGTCCTGCATGCGGGAAGATACATCGTGCATGCGTCGGCTGTTACTGCTGATCACTTCACCGGCTTCGCTGAACAGATCGTTCACACGATGGGCGTTCTGGGCCGTGTTTTTAATGGTCGACGTCAGCTGCTCCAGGGTGGCGGCGGTTTCTTCCACGCTGGCGGCCTGCTCTTCGGTGCGGGAAGCCAGGTCGCGGTTCCCGGCATCGATATCATCAGAAGCGAAGGCGATGCTCTCCGCGCCGCTGTGCACCTTGCTGACCGTGGTGCCCAGCGCACGCACCATCTCTTTCAGGGAGTGCATCAACTGGCCGAGTTCATCGCGGGAATGTACTTGCACATCGACCCTCAGGTCGCCAGCGGAAACTTTTCCTGCAACATCAACAGTTCTGGCCTTTGGCTGAGTAATGCTGCGCGTAATAAACCAGGCGATCAGGGTGCCCGGCACAATACTGGTAATAATGAAGATGATAATTATCATTTGTGAGGTGTATGAATCCTTACTGACTTTTTTGTATTTTTCATCAATAAGTTTCATTTGATAATCAGCCATCGCCTGAAGGGTTTTGCTGTATTCGCCGGTAGCCGGATAAAATTTTCCCTGCAGGAAATTCCCTGTCTGTTCATACATTCCCTTTTTCGCCAGTTCCAGACCTTCCGTCCGTAATGCGCGATATTTCTGACGAGCTGCCAGTGCAGCGTTCAACAAACGTTTACCCTCGGCAAGCTGCAATAAAGGGCTGAGTTTTTCAAAGACTTCTGTCGCTTTTGCCGTCTCCTGATCCATGACCGTAATAACTTCAGCGCGAAGCTGTGGGTCAGTGGTGCTCATAGCAAGACCATTATTTTTATCAATGATACTGCTCCATTCTCCGGCCAGGCGTTCCTTTTTGAGCTGCCAGGTGATCATATCATCAACGCTTTGTTCATTACCCCGGGTTAACCAGAATGCACTGCTTCCCATCATCACAAGCAGTAGCAGAACGAGTGCGAACCCGGCGCCCAACCGTGATCCAACACTCAGATTATTTATTTTTATTATTACTCCTAAAGAATCTTCTGACATGCCACAGGATATGCAGGTGAAAATTACAGGCACGTTATGGGATAAGCGATTTCTCCTCACGAAGAGTAATGTCGGAGAATTAACGGTTTTCTGTATGCTAATTAAAAGAAATTCAACAATGCAGGTTTTAATGATTTTTTAATATTTTAGTGTGGTATTTAAATTGCGGGCGAGTGAAATGTATCGGTGGATAACACTGCATACATGAGTCTTTCTGGTGTAATATAAAATAAAAAATAAAATGACCATGAAAGTTACGTAAATGAACAAATGCAATGCGGTTAAATACCTCCAGGTAATCAATTTGCAAAAATGTCACCCCAGGGTAGGAATAACGCGTCGCTTTTTCAATATATAAAAAGCGACGCGTGATTTAGGTTATTAAAATATCAATCTTAACTTCTCTTTTTTGCGCTCAGGGTCTCCGGAACAGGGCAATACTGCGACCCTCCAGATCGAAATCTTTTTCCCGCGTAATGACGATACCCTGGTTAGCAGTATCCGAGGTGGTGAGCTCAAGTACCCAGCCCCCTTCGCCAAACTGCGGAATGCGGAACGGCACATTGCCCTCGAACGGATTAAACAGGATCAGTACATCGTGCCAGACGCCTTCTTCCTGTTGAAGATCCGCACGGCTCAGGTAAACGCCCAGCGTTGAGCCCTCATCCCACTGCTCCGGTTGCTGGAAGCCGCCGCCAGCATTAAACCACTTGATATCCATGCCATCGCGCCAGCTTTCACGCCGCAGGAGCGGTTGTTCAGCGCGTAACCGGATAACCTGCCGGGTAAACTCACGCAGCGCCTCGCTGGAGGCGGGCAGATCGTCCCAGTGAATCCAGGAGATCTCGCTATCCTGACAATAACCGTTGTTGTTACCCATCTGGCTGCGGCCAAATTCATCGCCCGCCAGCAGCATTGGCGTACCGTGGGAAAAGAGGATAGTCGCGAGGAAGTTACGTTTCTGCCGCTCACGTACCGCATTAATGCCTTCATCTTCGGTGGGGCCTTCAGCACCATAGTTGTAAGAGCGGTTATCGTTATGGCCGTCGTTATTATCTTCGCCGTTGGCCTCGTTATGTTTCTCATTGTACGAGACCAGATCGTTGAGCGTGAAGCCGTCATGGGCAGTGATAAAGTTGACGCTGGCCCAGGGGCGGCGGCCACGCAGATCGTACAGATCGCCGGAACCGAGCAGGCGGGCAGCAAAATCGGTGGAAACGTTGTTGCCCTTCCAGTATTCACGCACCGTGTCGCGATACTGGTCGTTCCACTCCGCCCAGCCGGGCGGGAAGCCGCCTACCTGATAGCCTCCCGGACCGATATCCCAGGGTTCGCCGATCAGCTTCAGGCGCGAAAGCAGGGGATCCTGCATCATCGCATCGAAAAAGCCGCCGCGCTGATCGAAGCCCTGTGGCTCGCGTCCCAGAATGGTGCCAAGGTCGAAACGGAAGCCATCGATATGCATCGACTCGGCCCAGTAACGCAGCGAATCCATGATCATCTGCAGGACCCGCGGATGCGAGGTATTCACGGTGTTGCCGGTACCGGTATCGTTGATGTAATAACGGTGTTGGCCCGGCATGGTGCGGTAATAGGAAAAGTTATCGATGCCTTTGAAGGAGAGCGTCGGGCCAAGCTCATTACCTTCCGCCGTGTGGTTGTAAACCACGTCGAGGATGACCTCAATGCCCGCATTATGAAATGCCCGCACCATGTCACGAAAGCCCTGAATACCGCGCGGGCCGTAATAGCGTGAAGCGGGCGCGAAGAAGCCGAGCGTGTTATAACCCCAGAAATTTTTCAGCCCCTTATCAAGCAGATGCTGATCGTCCGGGAACCAGTGCACCGGCAGCAGTTCCACCGAAGTGATGCCCAGGCTCTTGATATAATCTACGGTTGCCTTGTGACCCATGCCGTCAAAGGTGCCGCGTAGCTCCGGAGGCAGGGCGGAATTGAGCTGGGTAAACCCTTTGACATGGGTTTCATAGATCACCGTATTCGGCCACGGAATCTCCGGGCGGTTTTTGTCCTGCCAGTCATATTCATAAGGATCGATCACCCGACACTTTGGCGTAAAAGGTGCGCTGTCGCGGGTGTCGAAAGTCAGATCTTTATCTTCATGCAGCAGGTCGTAAGCAAAGTGCGCCTCGTTCCAGTCGATATCGCCTGCCAGCTCACGCGCATAGGGGTCAATCAGCAGTTTATTGGGATTGAAACGATGACCGTTTTCCGGATCATAGGGGCCGTGCACGCGAAAACCGTACAGTGCGCCGGGCAACAGGCCTGGCACGTAACCATGCCAGACTTCGTGGGTATATTCCGGCAGATCCAGTCTGGCGATCTCGTGCTGGCCGCTCGGGTCGTAAAGGCAAAGCTCAACGCGTTCCGCATGCGCAGAAAAGAGGGCGAAGTTAACCCCTTCGCCATCAAAATTCGCACCCAGAAGATGGCTATACCCCGCCGTAATTTCAAAAGGTTTACCGTTTGACATTGATCCCTCTTCATCAAAAGTTCAGATTTCACGCAATAAAGTGGTTTATGACCTTTTCAGCTACAGAGCACTCAACCACTCAGGATTATCACAGACAGATAACTCTTGACTGATCCTCCATTGATCTCCCCGGACAGGCTTATCTCTTCTCCTGTCAGTACGTCGCGATAACGACGGTTAGCAAGCTGATCAGGCAGGGCGATAGCCGTCTCTTCCCAGAGTTCCGCCTGCGGCAGGGGCAGGTTGCCATGCAGTGCGTGGGAGACAAGACGCGGCAGGATAACGATCAGAGCCGCATCCTGATCTGCCCGGGCGAAGGCGAGGATATTTTCCGCGCGCTTCCCTGTGGCGGCGAGTGGCAGGTAGTCGCCATGGCGAAACAGCGTCGGCTGCTGCTGTCGCACCTGCAGCAGCTGCGCGATAACGTGCTGCTTCAGTCGTCCGCTCAGCCAGTGCGTTTCATTGTTAAAATCCGGCTTTTCGTCGCCAGACAGCATGGTTTCAAGCAGGGTAAAATCGGGTTCACGTCGGTTGTCAGGATCCACCAGGCTAAAATCCAGCGCCTCGCTGCCCTGATAAATATCCGGCACGCCAGGGGCCGTCAGCTTCACGACCGTCTGTGTCAGGCTGTTCACCAGACCGGCACGAATAAAGGGCTGCAGGGCAGTGATAAAATCGCGCAGAAAAGCCTGATTATCGGGTGACAGCAGATGACGCACATAATCAAGCACGGCATTTTCATAATCCGCGTTGCTGTCGGCCCAGTCGGTGCGTTGTTTCGCTTCGCGCAGCGCTTTTTCCACATAGGGCAAAAAACGCGCTTCCAGCGCCTGCAGGCCAGCAGCGTCCTGGGGTTGTTGCGTCGTAGGCCAGACGCCGGCCAGCGCCTGATAGAGCATCCACTCCACAGCCGGTTCCGGTGCCGGGCCATCATCAAGTTGCGCAATCCTGGCTTTGTTCATCCCACGCCAGCGGTTAACGCAGGCGGCCCAGAGTTCCGGCGCTTCGGTGATGGCATAGAGCCGGGCGCGGGCATCTTCGCCGCGTTTGGTATCATGCGTCGAGGTGCCCGAAAGCGCATCCGGTTGCCGTTCAAGGCGCGTCTGCATCTCCTGATGGAAGCTGTCGGGCGAGAAAGCGGGCGGCACCGGCTCGGCACCGACTTCATTCAGCGCCAGTGCCATATTCAGGCGGAAAAACAGCGTATCTTCCACCGATTTTGCCATCAGCGGTCCGGTCAGCTGCTGGAAGCGGGTACGGAAGGTGGCCGCATCATGGGCAGCAGATTCAGCGACCTCACCAGTGAGCACGCGGGTAAGGAAATCCAGCGTGGCAGAATCAGGCGCATGAGCGCTGTTTCTGACATTTTCAACAACCTGTTGCAGCATCTCCCTGCCGGCTGGCGGCATGCCCGCAGGAGTGCCATAGGTGCGGTAGACCGGGAAGGCGACCAGCAGCTCGCGCAGCGTGGTACGCGCCGTTTCCTCGTCCAGCGTTACCTTCTCCGCCTGGGCCAGACGCATGATCAGCTTCAGCAGTGAAGAAAACTCTCCGGCAAAGTTACGGGTTGCCATCAGCATCTTGGCAGCACGCAGTTCAGCTTCCACATCAACCGCTTTGCCCGTCACTGCTTCATACGCTTTATGTAGTGCCCCGATCTTCTTGCCATCCACCAGCGCGCTGGAGAGCGAGGCGATAAATTCATAACCGGTAGTGCCGGAAATCGGCCAGTCCGTCGAAATATGCTCGCCTTTGCCGAGAATTTTTTCGACGGTGATATAGCACTCCGGCCCGGCCTGCTGACGCAGTTGCTCCAGATAGCCTTTCGGATCGGCCAGCCCGTCGACATGATCAATGCGCAGCCCGTCGACCACACCAGAATGAACCAGTTCAAGGATCAGGCGGTGGGTGGCATCAAAAACGGCTTTATCTTCGACCCGAACCCCGACAAGACCGGTTATCTCGAAGAAACGGCGATAAGAGAGATTGCGCGCCGCCTCGCGCCAGCACATCAGTTGCCAGGGCTGACGATCGTGGAGTGCGGCGATCTGCGCGTTGTCGCGCAGGTTCAGCACCTCTGTCTCGCGCCCCTGCCAGCTTTTCGGGGTGAGCGGGTAATAATTTTCGTAACAGACGAGAGCAGGTTGGCCAGTTTTCGGGTCAGGCTTAACGCTGATTTCGCCCTTTTCCAGCTCATTTTCAAACGTATCGCCAAGGAAAGGCAGTGTCAGGCGGCGCGTCCAGTCGATATCGAAATAGCGGGCGTAGCGGCTGTTTTCGCCATGCTCAATGACATCGCGCCACCAGGCGTTTTCCAGCGAAGCAGCCATATGATTGGGAACGATGTCGAGGATCAGGCTAAGCCCCGCTTGCTTCAGCGCTGCCGCCATGCGATCAAAGCCTGCGCGTCCGCCGATAGAGGGATCGATTTCATTGGCGTCGGTAACATCGTAGCCGTGTGTCGAGCCCGCGGTGGCGGTGAAGATCGGCGAGGCATAAAGATGACTGATGCCGAGCTGCTTCAGATAGGGCACCAGCGCAGCCGCACGATCGAAAGTCATGCCGTTACGGAACTGAATACGGTAAGTCGCAGTTGGGATATTCATTTTGTCTCCCCCGCGTCCAGACGCACCACAATGGCATTCTGCCCCAGCGTCTCTGCCGCCTGCGGCCAGGCAAAAAGGGTTTCGCCAGGCAGATCGGGCAGCGGCTGTGATTGCTCACCCACATTCAGCGCCATTGACAGGGTGCCCTGCGGGAACGTCCAGCTGACGGCAAGGAACCCTTGCGCAGTTTTTATCACTTTTCCTGCGTTGCCGCCGGCCGTAGTCAGTAAGGGCACGATATATTGCTGACGCAGCGCCAGCAGCTGACGGGTTAGCGCCAGCCAGGCCGCACCTTCCTGACTGTCTGGTTTCTGCCAGTCCAGTTTTGACATCTCAAAGGTTTCCGGGGCGTTGGGATCGGGCACGCTTTCACCTTCATGCCCGGCATGACCGGCAAACTCTTTCGCACGTCCCTCACGTACCGCACGGGCGAGATCGCCATGGAAATCGGTGAAGAACAGGAAGGGATTTGTTTCGCCATACTCCTCACCCATAAACAGCAGCGGAATATGGGGCGAAAGCAGCAGGGTGGCGAGCAGTACCCGCGTCCGGTCAGCACCCGCCAGGGTAATCAGCCTTTCTCCCTGCGCGCGGTTGCCTACCTGGTCGTGATTCTGAATAAAATCCACAAAGGCGACCGGCGGCTGTCCGGCGCTTTTTACGCCGCGTTTCTCTCCGGATTGCGGCGACACCTCACCCTGATAAGCAAACCCTTCGGTCAGAATCCGGGCGACGAGCTTTTCCGGCTCATGGGCAAAGTCCTGATAGTAGGCGTGGGTTTCGCCAGTGGCGAGGACATGGATGGCGTTGTGAAAGTCATCGTTCCATTCACCGGTAAAGAGCGGCACGTCACCCGTTTCCGTACGTGGATGGAGGAAGATGACATTACGACTGTCTTCGGTGGTCAGATGAATGGGGCGGTCGGTAATTTCGGCACGGATACGCCCGGCGATCTCAATCAGAACGTGCTTGTCGGCGCTGTCTTCTATCTGATCGATGGCGTCGAAACGCAGGCCGTCAAGATTGAACTCTTTCAGCCAGTAGAGCGGAGCTTCCACAATATAACGCCGGGCAGCATCAATATCATAAGCAATACCTGCGCCCCAGGGCGTCATTCGCTCCTTATGGAAGAAGTCAGGGGCCAGCAGCGGCAAATAGTTGCCCTCCGGGCCGAAATGGTTGAGCACGATATCGAGTACGACCGACAGGCCATGGCCGTGAGCCGCATCGACAAAGGCGCGGAAATCGTCCGGCGTACCATAGGCGGAATGTGGCGCATAGAGCAGTACGCCATCATAGCCCCAGCCACGGTTACCGCCGAATTGTGAAAGCGGCAGCACCTCAAGCATGGTGATGCCGAGTTCTGCCAGCCCGGGCAGTTTTTCAATCGCCGCGCGGAAGGTGCCTTCCGGCGTGAAAGTACCGATATGCATCTCATAGACGACCGTCTCGGTCCATGGACGGCCCTGCCAGGCGCGGTTCTGCCAGGTGTAATCGTCTGGATTGATTACCAGAGAGGGGCCGTTAACGTCCGCTTTCTGGGCACGGGAAGCGGGATCCGGTACGACCGTGCCGTCGGCAAGGACAAAATTGTATTCCGTACCGGGTGAAACGCCGGTTGCCAGCAGTTCAAACCACCCGTCGCCGCTCGGGATCATCTCTTTTTCTTCGCCAGAAAGACGGAGCTTCACGCTTTCCTGACCCGTTGCCCAGAGACGAAAGCGAACGGTGCCGTCGTCTACGTATTCGGCACCCCAACTTTTATGAAATGATGTGGACTCCATTCAATGGCCTCGTTTATCCCGGAAATCAGCAATCGACCGCACCCCCGGTCGCGTGCCGGGGATGCGAGCTTCAATAACATAAATCTGTAAGCGTGAAAGGGATGCCGTAAGGGATCGGCGCTCCTCGGGTAGCCATGAAGGTGCCTGTATTCAGGCGGCATACCATGAACAATCATAGACTATGTGGCAGAAGTTGATGTGTGGCTGTTACGTGAGCTGCAAGGGAGGCTTAGCGTTCTGCTGTCCGGCATGTCCAATGAGCCGCAATGGGAGCGAGGAGGTTTTATATTGCTATGGGCTTATTAGATTAATAATCGGCGGATAAGGGCGCGGGTCAGCCGCCGATGATTTTGCTGAAGAAGCGAACGAGAAAGCGCCTTTCAGTGGCGAAGCTGCAGCAAATCCTCTTCTGGCAGACCGGTGATCTCTATGACCGTGCTGCTGTCCATACCGTTTTCCAGCATGGTGCGGGCAATTTCCAGACGAGTTTCCCGCTCACCAGGCGCTATTCCTTCCTGACGTCCGCGCTTATTGCCCATTTCTAAGCCTTTTTGCTCTAATTGCTGTGCAATGGTCATCAGTTTGACCTCATGCTGTGGCACCCGCCGGACCAGCTTGCGAATAAAGGCGTCTGCATTCGGCGTTTCTCCTGCCTGCAGCATATAGTTTACCAGCGACAGTACCTGCTGTCCGGTCATAAACTCGTTCAGCATCAGCGTTACCAGCGCTTCCAGCAGTTCATTCAGATCGCGATGGTGAATCTGTTTTTGCAACAACGTCAGGGCAGCCATGCTGCGGTGTTGCATAATCTCTTCGTCCGGGATAACGGTAATATCCACCAGCGGAAAGCCATCGCTATAAAGCGCAGCGGCCTGCTCCGGCTCGCTGAATAACTGCAGCCAGTCAGCGAATAGGGATAGGGGCTGCGCTTGCCCTGATAGAACAGAACCGGTATCACCAGCGGTAAGCTTTTATGGCCAGCGTTCAGATGGCGCTGCATGGCGTCAATGGCGTAGCGCATCAGCCGAAAGGCCATATAGCGGTCGACTGAACTCTGGTGTTCAATCAGTACGTGGATATACCCTTCTCCTGACGTAGTTTTCAGGGAATAGAGCATATGGCTGTAGTAAGGACGCAGATCTTCTTCAACAAAACTGCCGGACTCCAGCTGCAGGGTGGCGAGATCGCAAATCGCCAACAGGACAGGCGGCAGATGTAATGCCATAAAGTCGCGCACCGTATGGGGGTGAGAAAGAAAGGTTTTGAAAACCGCATCATGCGATGTGGGTGCTGCTGCGCTTCATGCTGCCTCCCTGGCGATGCCTTATCCGACAGCAGAACTTTTTCATACAAAAGAGTGGAGAGGGTACAGGAAAGATCCCGAAAAGGGATAAATTATTCGGGGAATGGATAATCCGCAGTTTCAGCCACATGAATGTGGCTGATTAACAGGTCATCCGGGTGATATCATCACCATTCAACGGTGATCTTGCCGAAGTGCGCCCCGTCCTGCTGATGGCGGAATGCACGCGGCAGTTCGGCCAGCGAGACAAAACGGTCGCTAATGACCGGACGGATACCGGTTTGATTCAGCGCGTTGACAAAATCGCGTTGCTGACGGCGGCTGCCAACGATCAAACCCTGCAGACGCGCCTGTTTAGCCATCAGCGCGGAGGTCGGAATATTCCCCTCAACCCCCGTCAGTACGCCAATCAGCGCAATATGACCACCGACCCGAACGGCATCAATGGATTGCGTCAGCGTACCGGGGCCGCCCACTTCAATCACAATATCCGCGCCTCTGCCGTTAGTCAGATCCCGAACGGTTTTGCCCCAGTCGGGCTGCGCCCGATAATTAATGATCTCATCCGCACCCAGCTGTTTTGCGCGCGCCAGTTTCTCGTCAGAGGAGGAGGTGATAATGACCCGGACCCCCATCGCTTTGGCAATCTGCAGGGCGGTAACAGACACTCCGCCAGTACCCAGCGTCAGTACCGTATCCCCCGCTTTAAGGCTGGCGTCACCGACCAGTGCGCGCCAGGCGGTCAGGCCCGCCGTCGTGATGGTGGCAGCCTCGGCATGACTCCAGCCTGCAGGCGCCAGGGTAAAATGGCTGGCGGGGCGTACAACATATTCGGCAGCGAACCCGTGTGTCCCATCACCGGGCGTCATGGCGAAATCCCCCACGGTGTCAGAGGGCTGTCCATCCTGCCATTGTGGGAAAAAACAGGAGACCACATGGTCGCCCACCTGAAACTCCGTCACGCCGTTGCCCACGGCTTCAACCACGCCAGCGCCATCGGCCATCATAATGCGCTGATCGGCGGTCGGCATCGTGCCGTTAGCCACCAGCAAATCATGAAAATTAAGTGAAGTAGCGTGAATGGCAACCCGGATTTCGCCATAGCCAGGGTCGCCCGGATCAGGCAGATCGGTAAGCTGAAGATTATCCAGTCCGCCCGGAGCGGCTAACGTCATTGCTTTCATGGTGAATTATGTCCTGTTCTGTAAGTGGAGGTGCGATTGCTGAAACAGAGCATCTAAGTGTGGATGCCAGCCAGCGTTCACTCAAGCCGGACACACAAAATGGCAAATTAGCAGATTTTACTGAAGGGTGATGACAGATAATGTCCGATGACGTGGTGATGTACGCAGAAAAGCAAAAACCCGCACAGGGCGGGTTTTGGGCGATATCGCTGTTGTTTAACTGCTCAGGCTTTTGCCATCATCGCTATTGTAAACATCAGCGCAGCGATCGCGGATTACAGTGCAGTCACGTTAGCAGCTGCCGGGCCTTTCGCACCATTTTCAATGGTGAACTCAACGTGCTGACCTTCGTCGAGTGTTTTATAAGCGCTGCTCTGAATCGCAGAGAAATGGACGAAGACGTCCTTACTGCCATCCTGAGGCGTGATAAAACCAAAACCTTTACCCGCGTCAAACCATTTTACTAAACCAGTCATTTTAACAGACATAGATATTTCCTTAATTCTTAATTGATGAGCCACTAAATGCGGCGAAGGAGGCCTGTGGAACAGAGGATAACTTACCCGGCACTTAGGAGGAGCTCACGAAGAAGAATATCTGGGGATAACCTTGAACTGAGGACTGCTTTACTAAAATTGCTTTCATAAGGTCTGTTTTCAAACCGCTGACGACATTAAGACATACCACAGTGAGTATAGCAACCTTTATTTATGAAATTATTTTCCGCCCGCGCCTGCGGCTGCTTTTTTCTGTTGAACGTTGTTCGTCTTTTTCTGTTATGGATAAACGAAGCCGTAATGGCGCAGAAGGGAAGAACTATGGTGGCTGAAATGCGCTTGAAAAATAAATAAATTATAACCCGTTGTTTAATATAACAAAATAACTCACATTTGTGAGGGTCAGGCCAGGTTTTATTTTATAAAACAGCATTCTGAGAGAAAATTGTTCACTGAGGCGTACTGTTAATTCAGGGATTAACCGGCAAACCATTAATGCCGACTTTTACTTCACAACGGTAGTCGTTCTGGTTTTTCTTACAGGTTATTACCGGGCTTGAACGATATAATGTGCCTGCTGCGCCAGATGAAACCACATATCCTTCGTAGGTTTGTGATTCAGCCAAAAAATCCCAGGCTTTTTTAGCATCACTGCCGGTTAAAGAGAGAGTCATCTGCTTATTGCCGTCATCGCCTTGCACAATTTTTACCTCAGCCCCGGATGCTGTGCTGAAAGCCAGGACGCAAAAGAAGATCGCTATTTTTGTGAAATGCATTTTGACTCCTGATATCACTCGTTAAAAAAATCACCAGCCTGAAGTTTACAACGCCTGTCAGAATCAACAGGCGCGTCCGGCAACTGTTGTGTTTTGGCAGACAACATCTAATCAAAGGGTTTTTAATGCCGCAACAACAGCATGTGCCTGAATGCCGATATCTTCTCTGCTCAGCGGCTTATTCGTATCGCCGTACGCCAGTAGAGGGCAGAGGGAATAATATCCAGTGCCAGTTCGCGATGCCTGTTTGCTGGCAATTCCCCGCAGGCGACAGCGCGATCCCGTATGGCGAGCGCCTGTTGCCGACGCACATAAGCCATGCGTTACAGCAGGGGAGCGCTTTCGCCCGCCCGGGCCTGTTCGGCAAAGAGATCAGGCAGTATGCGCTTTACCAGAGGATGGCGAAGGACACGACGCAGCATCATTAAAAAGCTCTGTATATCTTCCGGCAACGCACCCTAGTCTGAGGTACCCGTCAGTCTGAGCGGCATGGTTTCCAGCGCTTCCGCCGCAAATGCCAGCTTTGAAGGCCACCTGCGATAGATCGCCACTTTTCCAGCACGCGCTGTGCTATCCGCATTCACCACTCTGGCAGAGCAGCATCTGAATAAAGATTTCATTCTTACCGGCCCTGAAGCCCTGAGCTATGGTGAAGTGGCAGCGCGATTAAGCCACACTGTGGGCCGGAAAATTCGCCATCTCAATCTGACAATCGATGAACTTACTCATCAGCTACAGCAGTCGGGGACAGATAAAGAGTATGTTTCTGTGTTTGCCTCTCTTGATGGCGATATTGCCTCAGGCAGCGAAGATCCGCAGGCGTCGACAGGCATGCCGCCGGGATCGCTGGAAGCTTTATTGAGCGCGAGCGTTATTGCTGGCAGAGCTCATACACCCGGCAATATTTAACCGCGCGTTCTGGCATCCCAGCCCGCCATGGTGACCTGCACCATCGCCTCCAGCTCATCATAGCTGACGCCATCACGCGCCAGAATCGACATGCCATTCTGCACGCTCTGTACAAAGCGTGCCAGGGCAGAGACATTGGTCGCTGCCGGAAGCTCGCCTTTGTCGACAGCCTGCTGCAGGCAACTTTTCATGCGCTCAAAAGTCACCGCCCGGATGGCCTGCACATTTTCTCCCAGTTCCACATGCCCTTCACTTCCCACTGCGGAGAGCGTGATCATACAACCGCAGGGGATGTTGCCGGCGTTGCCGGTGAGTGAGCGGGCGGAATCGAGCAGAAATGCCTGCACGGCTTCGCGTGCCGAGCGGGCCGCAAAGAAGTTGGCCCAGACCAGCGACTCATAATTCTCGCAGTAATAGCGTAACGCCTCAGCATACAGCGCCTCTTTTGAACCGAACGCGGCATAAAGGCTGGGTGAATTGATGCCCATCGCCTCAGTCAGTTCGGAAACAGAGGTGGCTTCGTACCCTTTTTGCCAGAACAGACGCGTTGCTTTGGCCAGTGCGGCTTCGCGGTCAAATGCACGGGGACGTCCACGTGTACGGGCGGGCGAGTTTTTAACGGCGTGTGCCTTATCTTCTGAATTCTGCATGGATCGTTATATAAACCCATTGACTCTTCTCTGCAAGCTCTCTAGTTTTTGTATCGATCGACACAGAAATACCTATGCGTATCGGAGCTGGTGAAGTGGCTGGCGCTGCGGTGAACGACGCTTCTGCGGTTATCTAAAGACCGTCATCATGGCAAACCGATCGTCAGAACGGGCTGAAACGGCCATGGCCGGGTCAAAACAGATGAGGGTTGAACAATGAGTGAGCTGCAAGGTAAACGTGCGCTGGTCACTGGCGCGTCGCGTGGTATAGGTGCCGGTATCGCACTGGCACTGGCGGCAAAGGGGGCTGACGTTGCCATTACTTATGAACATTCCGCTGATCGTGCAGCGGAAGTGGTCAGAGAGATCGAGAATAAAGGCCAGCGTGGTTTTGCTATCCAGGCGGACAGCGCTGATGCGGCAGCGGTAAAAGATGCCGTTGAAAAAGCGGTGAGTCAGCTCGGGGGGCTGGACATTCTGGTGAACAATGCGGGGATCGCCCGGCAGGGCAACTTCGGGGAAATGAGTCTTGCGGATATCGATGCGCTGCTGAATGTTAATATCCGGGGGGTGATACTGACCTCGCAGGCGGCCATTCCCCATCTTGGGAAAGGGGGGCGCATTATTACGACTGGTTCGAATACCGCTGAGCGTGTTCCGTTGGCCGGGCTGACAATGTATGCGTTAACCAAATCGGCGCTGCTCTCTTTTACTCGCGGACTGGCGCGCGATCTGGGGTCTCGGGATATTACCGTTAACCTGCTGCAGCCAGGCCCGGTTGATACGGATATGAACCCGGACAGTGGCGAATTTGCAGACAGCATTCGCCAGCTGACGGCGCTGGGTCGTTATGGCACGACAGAAGAAATGGGCGCCATCGTGGCATTCCTTGCCAGCCCGGCAGCCAGCTTTATGACCGGCTCGATGATCACTGCCGATGGCGGTTTTAACGCCTGATGAGCGGCCCCTCGCGTGGTGGCGTGAGGGGCCAGTTCTTTACTGTTCTGCGTGCCGGTAAGAGCGGAAGAAGGCCCGAATATCTGCAGCATAATGTTCGGGCTCTTCCATCGCCGTAAAATGGCCGCCAGCGGGCATTTCACGCCAGTGGCTGATGGGGTAATTTTTTTCTGCCCAGCTGCGTGGAGGTAACAGAATATCCGCAGGGAAACAGGCCACACCCGTTGGTACCTTGATTTTGGGCAGCTGAGGAAGGGAGTGAGTATTTTCATAATAAATGCTGGCAGCGCTGTCTGCCGATTCTGTCAGCCAGTACAGCATAATGTTGGTCAGCACCTCATCCCGACTGAAACGGCTGAATAAATCCCCGCCACAGTCGCTCCATGCCCGGAATTTTTCACCGATCCATGCAGCCAGTCCGACCGGGGAGTCATTTAGCCCCCACGCGAGGGTGTGCGGCTTTGTTGCCTGAATCGCCATGTAGCCGCCTTCCTCATTGATCCAGCGGGCCGCCGTCTGGCGATACAGCCGTTCTTCTTCTGTCAGCGCTTCTGGCTGGCTGTGCATCATCAGGTCCCGCAGAATACCCACGTCGGTAAGATGTATTGCCGCAACCTGTTGCGGATACAGCGCGGCCAGAAAGCGGGTAATGCCTGAACCTAAATCTCCGCCTGCGGCGGCGAAACGGGTATAGCCCAGAGTGTGATGCATCAGTTCGAACCACAGCCTGGCGACCCGGGCGTTGTTAAGTCCCGCCGTCTGAGGCGCTGACGAGAAGCCAAATCCCGGAACAGAGGGAATGATTACATCGAAGGCGTCAGCAGGATCGCCACCAAAGCGGGCGGGATCGGTCAGGTAAGGGATCACTTTCAGGTAACGCAGAAAAGAGTCGGGCCAGCCATGGGTGAGAATCAGCGGCAGAGGAGAGGGGCCCTGGCCGCGCATATGAATAAAATGGATATGATATCCATCGATCTCGCTGCGATAGTGGTCAAACTGGTTGAGTGCAGTTTCCTGTGTACGCCAGTCATACTCTTTCTGCCAGTATGCAATGAGCGGTTGCAGAAAATCCGCTGGCACCCCTTTGTTCCAGTTCGTCCCGCCTGGCTCAGCGGGCCAGCGAATGTTTTCCAGTCGGCGATGAAGATCGTCAAGCCGGGCTTGTGGAATATCAATTGTAAAACGCGCGATGGTCATTATCTTCCCCCATACAGATGGTGCCGGAAAACAACCGGTACCTGCAACGCAAGGCGCGGTACAGCATTCTCCGCGCTTGCACCTTTGTCGGGACCGCACGGCAGTACCCGCTACAAAGACCCACGCTTTTCCGGACAAGCGTGTTGTTTATTTGACAATAATCCTATCTACTGGTAGGTTGATTGCAGTTCAATAAATGCTGTGACACCTGTTGTCAACAGCTATCACTCAGTATTGCTTGTCAGACATGCATGGTGGATGCCGCGTGCTGGCAAGCCGGGCAGACAGAGGAAGGCGGCATGACGGTAATTAAACTTGTTGGTTACGTACAGCCGGTGCCTGGCGTTCAGTCTGCACTCACGGGCGAAAACGACGCTGTACGCCGTTTTGCCCTGCGGATAGCAGAAAAAATCTTCAGAGATGCTGAGCTTAATCAGACTGCCCCCTTGCTCGTCGATAAAGTGGTGATGATGCTGATCAGCGCCTCCCGCAGCGAAAATCCTGCGTCTGACCAGACGGGGATCTGCGTCTGCAGGGGTGGTACGCATCAGCCTGCCTGTCAGTCAGGAAAAAACAGCGCGTTCAGCCCCGAACGCAGCAGGTTCTGATGGTGCACTGAACCATCTACCGGCAACAGGGTGCGTTTTACAATTTTCCAGCGTCCCTGGTGTCGTTCAAGTTCCCAGCGATTCACCACGGTGCGGTGAATGCGATAACCGGTTGAGATGCCATGGTTAGGCAGATCGCGCGGCTCTCCCTGATGATCCAGATGAACAATCATCAGATAGGAGGTGACCACGGCGCTATCCCCGCGCAGATTCACCAGCGGCAATCCGGTAAAATGCGCGGGACCGCCGCGAATCGCTTCATCGTGCTCCGGTCTTTTGATAAATGCGGCGATGGCCTGTGCGCCCTGTGCGCCATCCAGTGTCGGACCGCGATCAAAAATGCCATTTTCCTGGTAAACGGACAAGGTATAGTCGTCATGTCCGCTGTCAGCACTGGGAGGATGGGCGGCAATCAGTTCATAAATAGCCAGCTTGTCTTCAATGATGCGTAGCCGGGTTTCCAGATCGGGTGAGGTCGTTGTATTCATGTGTTTACTCCACAGGTACAGGGTTACAAAAAATAGTGGTGAAGTCCTCTTCACTTTATCTGTGGGCTTACCTGAATTCACAGATAAAGCGTAGTCAGATACCGCCATACCACTCATAGCCACGATCTTCCCAGTAGCCGCCTTTGCCGCCCCAGAGATCGTCAAAACTACTCACCACCTTAATCTGCATCAGATATTTGGCATGCTTATAACCCAGCTGTCTTTCAACCCGCAGCCGGAGCGGCGCGCCGTGCGCCACCGGGAGATCCCGGCCGTTCATGCCATAAGCCAGCAGGGTTTGTGGGTGGTACGCATCATTCAGATCGATGCTTTCGTAGTAGCGTCCGCTGCCATCCAGGGTCTGCTCCAGTTCATCGGCACAGTGAAAAACCACAAAGCGCGCGCCGGGTTTCAGCCCTGCAGCATCAAGCACCAGGCCCAGCGGCACCCCTTGCCATTTGCCAATCGCGCTCCAGCCCTCCACACAATCATGGCGGGTAATTTGCGTTCGGGCGGGGAAGCCTTTGAGATCGGTAAGCGACAGGCTGAGCGGACGTTGTACCAGTCCTTCTACCCGCAGGCGCCAGTCACTGAATCCTCCTGCCAGCAGTCGCGCGTACTCTGCGGAATCGGGCATAACGGTGCCATTGGCACGAAAAACGGGTGATAAGTCGGCTTCGCTGTATTCGCGAGCCATAGCGTGCCGCCCTGATAGCCAGCGCTGGCTAAGCAGTGTCAGCTTTTCCGTCTGATCCAGCCATGTCGTGACGCTCTCGTTTTGCGTCAGCTGATCGCATCCTGAAAGCAGCGACGCGCCGGTTCCGGCCAGCAGGCCTGCCAGCAGGCGACGGCGTGAGAGGGCATATTTCATCGCTTATCTCCTTCCTCTTCGATGGCGTAGCGACCGCTGATCATGGCTTGCAGGTTATTCCAGACGCCGGAAGCCAGAACCATCGCCAGATGTACCAGTACGAACAGCACCAGCAGGCTGGCGACAATAAAATGCAGCGTGCGTGCCGAAGGGCGCCCTCCAAACAGATCGGGCAGCAAGGGAAAGGCCGCGTCGAGGGCTGGCGACATGGTCAGCCCGGTCAGCACCATCAGCGGTAGCAGAATAAAGATCACCAGCAGATAGGTGATTTTCTGCAGGGCATTGTAGTGGCGAACTTCTTCCCCCCTGGCGAAACGCAGGCGGGCGTGATTAATGATCTCCTGCCATAAATGACGCAGCCTGAGCTGACGACGCTCAGGCAGCAGATCGCGACGGAAATGGCCGCGCCAGACGCCATGCAGCAAATAAATCAGCCCATTCAGCACCAGCAGCCAGGCAAAGAAGAAATGCCAGTGGCGACCCGCCCCCAGATCCTGCCAGGAAGGCAGGGTCAGCCAGGCGGGAAAAGCGCGTGCGCGCATTTCGCCCTCCTCTTTTGAAGCCCCCAGCACGCCGGTGGTCGCGAGACGTAGCGGCCCAACCTGCACATAGCCGCGCAGGTCCTGATGCTGCTGCTCACTGCCAATCACTATCACTGGCCGATCCGTGTCAGCCCCATACTCTCCCCAGTAGAGGCGGGGGTGCGCATTGAAAATCTGTAAGCCACTCATCAGCAGGAAGGAGAGACAAAGCACGTTAATCCAGTGCGTCAGCCGCACCACCAGCGAGTGGCGATAGATCAGCTGGCGTTCAGGCTTTTGGCGATTTTTCATCGTGACCTCCATGGCCAGCCGGAAGCGAGACCGGCTGGCACCGGATTACATCGGCGGAACCACGCCGTTTTTGCCGACAATCAGCGTATTGGCCATCAGCGTATCTCCTTCGCCTTTTTGGGCCGGAACAAAGACGGTAGCGCCCGGTTTAACATCGTCCATGGTGGCCGGTGACAGTGTCACTACTGGGGTGCCTTCAGGAACAGCGATTTTCTTCTCGTGGCCATGGTACGTAACGGTAACCATGCGGTTATTCACCGACTTCACGGTATTGGCAACTGTCGCGTTGGTCATGGAACTGCCAGGTTTCAGATCCCAGCCAAAGCTGCCTTCGTTGGCTCCTTTGAGCTGGGCAGGAAAGATCAGCACTTCCAGCGCGCCGTCACCTCCACCTGATTTGGGCAGAGAAGCGATACCCACATAATCTCCCTGTTTGATATCGTTAAAGCTGGCTTTCGCGACGCCAGAAACCATCGATCCTTGTTTCATTTGAATCCTGACCTTATTGCCCTCGCGCGACTGAACGGTAAGTTGATCGCCATTGAGAGAATCAACGGTGCCGCGCACCTGCACTCTTTGTGACATGGCATCATCAGCAAGCGCATAATTCAGGCTTCCGGCCAGCAGTAACGAACCGGTCAGAGCGCAGGAAAGCAGACGGGAACGGGATAACATAGACATAGCAACTTCCTCTTTATCGCCTTACGGCGGGGTTACAGGGGGTCAGTGAGGTTTCCGGACAGTGCTGCCCCGGAAAACCCCAGGCTCAATCTCGCTATGGCTGAAAAACAGCTCATCTTTTCAGCACGTTTTTGTATCCTGGCATATCTACCTATTAGTTGGTAGGTT
>NZ_LR026978.1:3296012-3872156 GCF_900604315.1 [Erwinia] mediterraneensis | reverse complement strand
CTGTAAGCGAGTTCAGAGTCAGTGCGGTTTTTCCCTCACCCCGGCCCTCTCCCAAAGGGAGAGGGGGAAAACGTGCGGGCCGGGAGAATGGTGAGGAGGACAAACCGCACGGGCAGTCCCCTCTCCCCCCGGGAGAGGGTCAGGGTGAGGGGAAGGTCGCACGGAGCATTCCCCCTCTGCCTTACAACAGGATCGCTTAGCGGCCCTTTCATCACTAAGTGCAGAAAAGATCTCAGGGCGAGCCGACAGCTCTGTCAGCGGCATCGACAAACCAGTATGACTTCACAACTTTTACCCGGTTTCCTCCAGATTTTTTATCACCGCTCACAGATTTCATTTTTCCCTTCGAATGGTCATTGATTAAACAGTTTTTGCCCGATAAGGTCTCTGTAACGTTTTAGTGTAACGTTACAGAAGAATTAAAGAGAGACGACAGCGCCTCGCCAGGCGCTTTGTAAGGCAAAAAAACCATTTCATCTCATTATAAGGATTACCACAATGAACCTTAAGCCGACGGGTTTGCGCCAGATTTTCACCGGGGCCTTGCTGTCTTCTTTACTGTTTGCGGCGGGCAGTATCGCAAACGTTGCTCATGCCACTGTCAATCTTCGCGTCTATTCCTCACTGACGGCGGACGACAATTCGGCGCATTACATCTGGTTCAAACGCTTGCAGTCTAATATCGAAAAAGATCCGCAACTGAAAAATGAAATTAAGCTCAACTACTTTCCCAACGGGATGCTGGGGAAAGAGGCCGATGCTACGCAACAGGTGCGTATTGGTGCCATCAATATGATGATTTCCGGCACCTCTATCTGGGCAACACTGGTACCGGAAATGGGGGTGCTGGATCTGGGTTATCTGTTTAAAGACTGGAACCAGGTCGGTCAGGCGCTGGATGGCAAGGCGGGTGAGACACTGTCTGAGTTGATGCTGAAAAAAGCCAATATTGTGGTCATCGGCTACGCCTACAATCTGGGTGCGCGTAACGTTTATACCAAAAAGGCTATTGAGAAGCCGGACGACCTGAAAAACCTTAAGATTCGGGTTTTACCAGTGCCAAACTTTATCGCCACCATTAACCACATGGGGCCGGTCGCTATTCCTATGCCAGGCGGCGAAGTCTATTCCAGCCTGCAAATGGGCGTGATTGATGGTCTGGAACATGACTCGGCCACAGTACTTGCCAATAAATTCTATGAAGTTGCCAAAAATGCCACCCGCACGCAGCACAGCTATAACCCGATCATGATCGCCATCAATAACAACACCTTCCAGAAAATACCTGAGCAGCTGCGTCCCGCCTTCCTGGCGGCGGCAAGAGAAGCCACTGAGTATGAGCGTCAGCAATCCTCCCTGATTGAGCAAAAGGCGGTGAAACAGCTGGAGTCGCTTGGCATGACGTTCCGTGAGATCGATCGCGATGCCCTGCGCAATGATGTGAAGCCGGTATGGGAGGCATTCCTGACGAAATATCCGCAGATGAAAACCGTTGTCAATGACATAACCGCCATACAGTAAATGCAATGTCACCGGCGGCAAGTGAAGAACGGCTGTTGGCAACGCGATAATGAGGCTCAAAATGGCAGAAAAAACGCTGATTATGAATAATCGCGCCGGGTTTCTGATTTATCTCTCCCGGCTGAACAAGCTTCTGACAACCATGACCGCCTGGGCGGGCGGTCTGGTATTACTGATTAACGTTCTTGTCGTCTTCGCTTCCGTCATCTGGCGTTATGCGCTGCATTCCCCTATCGAATGGGCGGAAGAATCTGCACGCGCCATGATGATTGCACTGGTTTTCTTCGGCGTCGCCACCTCCACAGGGCGAGGCGGACACATTGGCGTGGATCTGTTTTTACGTTTCATCCCTGCGCGTATCCGTCCCTATATTGTGCATGCCAGCCGCTGGGTTCTGTTCCTGGTGGCGGTGGGTCTGGCGATATCCAGTTATCACCTGCTGCAGGAGTCGCGTTTCCAGACCACAGAAACAGGATTGCCTCAGGTGATCGCCATTATTCCGGTCTTCATCGGTTCAGTGGTGATGATGCTGGGCGCGCTTGAACATGCGCTGAATGCGCGCATGAAAGTTGTACTGCTGAGCGGCGCCGGGATTTTACTGCTGATGCTGCTGGGCTGGCTGAAAGTATCGCTGATGGCGGATCCGGCTACCGCTGCCGCCGGATTAATGTTGATCTGTTTTCTGCTCGGTATTCTGGCGGGCGTTCCCATCGCCTTTACGCTGGGAATGTCCGCCATGGTATTTTTCATCTGCGATCCCTCGCTTCCCTTTGTGTTTTTCTCACAACAGGTAGTCGCTGGCGTCGATCATTTTGTTCTGCTGGCAATCCCATTCTTCCTGCTGGCCGGGGCAGCAATGGAACATAATGGCATGTCGACCCGGCTTGTCGAACTGGTCGTACGTGGCATGGGGCGTTTCCGGGGCGGGCTGAACATGACCACGGTACTGTCCATGGCCTTCTTCTCGGGTATTTCGGGCTCGAAACTGGCGGATGTTGCCGCTGTGGGCGGCGTGCTGATGCCGGCTGTGCGTCGCGCCAAAGAAGACAGTGAAGAGGCCGCGGGGGTGTTTGCCGCTTCGGCGATAGTGGCCGAAACCATTCCGCCCTGCGTCAATCTGATCGTGCTGGGGTTTGTGGCTAATATTTCTATCGGGGCGCTGTTTATTGCCGGCCTGATGCCCGCGGCCTGTCTGTTGGTTCTGTTGCTGATCGCGGCTAACCGCTTCGGCGGTAAAATCAATATTCATGAAGCCTATCCGCAAATGCGTCCCCGGCTGCAATTATGGTTAGGCGCGATCGTGGGTCTGGCTATGATTTTCATGATTGGGCGCGGCGTCATGATGGGAATCGCCACGTCCACGGAAATCTCCGCGTTTGCCGTGGTTTATGCCATTGTTATTGGGCGTCTGGCATTCCGTGAGCTGACATTACGCGCAACCGTGAAAATGTTTATCGACATTGCGGCGATGTCTGGCGTTCTGTTATTTATCGTCGCCTGCGCAACCAGCCTTTCTTATGTGCTGACCATCCAGATGATTCCGCAGCAAATTGCCGAACTTCTGGTCGGCATCGGTCAGTCGCAAGGCGGTTGGCTCTTCCTGCTGTTAACCATTGTGATTTTGATTGTCTTCGGCGCAGTGCTGGAAGGTGCGCCCGCTCTGATCATCTTTGCCCCTATTCTGGTGCCGATTGCTGTACAGTTGGGCTTTAATCCACTGCACTTCGGTATGGTAATGATTCTGGCCATGGGGTTTGGGTTATTTTCCCCGCCCATCGGGCTTGGGTTGTATACCACCTGCGCTATCTGCGGCGTTGAGATGAAAAACGTGATTCGCCCGATGGTAAAATATCTCCTGGTTTCTCTGTTCGGTATCCTCCTGGTGGCGTTGATCCCGGTGATATCCACCTGGTTACCGGGTCTGGCGGGATACTGATACCTGATTACCGGGCGTCATAAATAAACATGGCAGTCTGCCTGTCGGCGTAAAATAGTTGTTACCTGTGAGGAACGTATGGCTAATATTCGGGATGTCGCTAAACACGCAGAGGTTTCCGTCAGCAGCGTATCTAACGTGCTGAACAATCGAACCGACCAGATGCGTCCTGAGACATTAGCGCGTATTCGCCAGTCTATGCTTGCGTTGAATTACCAGCCCAACCGCATTGCACAGCAGCTGAAAACCGGCCAGACAAGGATGATTGGCCTGCTGGTTCCTTCTATCGTTAATCCGAGTTTTGCGATGCTGACCCGGGAAGTGGATCGTGCCGCCAAAGCCAACCAGTACCGTGTGCTGCTGGGGAACACCTACCGTCAGGTTGATGAAGAGCGCGCCTTTCTGGAGGATATGTTCGCGCATGGTGTCAAAGGAGTGATTGTTGTCGCCTCAGCCATAGATCGCCCTCATTTTTCTACGGCTGCGCAACAGGGTTTAGTGATGGTCAACTACGATAGCCTGGTCTCCAGCGATGCACTGGCGAGCCATCTTCCGTTTGACAGCGTATCGATGGATAACGTCGAAGCCGGGCGGCTTGCAACAGAGCATTTAATCACGCGCGGCTGCCGCCAGCTGGCGTTTGTCACGGAAAGTTCCTTGACGGTTAGCCGCTCGCAAAAAATCGAAGGATTTTTGATCGCAGCGAAAGAGCACGGTCTGCAGGAGAGTGCGCATGTGATTGAAGGCACAGCAGAAGTGGCTTACGGCGATGCGGAAATGACTGAGTTGGGTCGGGCGCTGGCGCTGAAAATTTTGCAGGCCTCGCCGCAGCCGGATGGCGTGGTGGCCATTAACGATGCGCTGGGGATTGGTCTGATGGCCGGATTGCGCAATGCCGGGGTTCGGATACCGCAGGATATTTCGGTGATTGGTATCGATAATATTCCGCTGGCGGATTTGGTTCAGCCCGCGCTGAGTTCGGTCACGCCCCCTCTGACGGAGATGGTGAATACCATGATGAGTCGTCTGCTGACGCGTATTGAAAATCCACATTTGACGCCGGAGCAGTTTCTGTTTGCACCCCGGCTCATCAGTCGACAGTCGGTGATTGAAGAACCGTCATAATCTGTTTTTGATTTTCGCTACAGGAAAAAAGAATAACCCTGCCATTATCGGCAGCCTTTTATGGCCTCAACGGAGGCAGGGATTCTTTTTTCGCAAGAAGCGGAAATAAACCGACGGAAGCGTTCCGTTATCAGTTTCTTTATTGACATAAAATTAAAGCAGGAGTTAAAAAATGGGTGTTCTTTCCGGAAAAAAAGTACTGATTACAGGCGCAGGTCAGGGGATAGGAAAAGCCACGGCGAAAGCATTAATAGAAGCCGGCTGTGATATTTATATGCACTATTTCAGCGACGCCGAAGGACCCCAGGAGCTGGCTGCGCTGGCCGCCTCGTCAGGGCAAAAAGCGGGCTTTGGCCAGGCAGATTTAACCGATTATGAAGATGCGGCGAAATGTACCGCCGCCGCCGCAGAATTACTGGGAGGCATTGATATTCTGGTTAATAACGCCGGCGGACTTATCGGCAGAAAATGGCTGGGCGAAATTGAGCCGCAATTCTGGCAGACGGTCATTGATGTGAATATGACGACCATGTTTAACGTGACGCAGAGTGCATTGCCCTGGCTGAAACAGGCAACGGCAGGGGCCAGCATTATCAACCTGGCTTCGCTGGCGGGGCGTTCCGGTGGGCATTCCGGCTCGCTGGTGTATTCAACCACCAAAGGCGCGGTCCTGACCTGGACGCGTTCGCTGGCGGCAGAGCTTGGCGAACATGGTATTCGGGTTAATGCCGTGGCACCGGGACTGATCCTTGGCACCCGCTTTCATAATGTGCATACCACGAAAGCCTCTGCGGATGAGACTATTCGGGCGATTCCGCTGGGCAGGGCCGGTACTGCAGAAGATGTTGCGCGCGTTATACGCTTCCTGGCGTCGGAATATGATGGTTTTATCTCAGGCGCGACTATTGATATTAACGGCGGTATTTATCGTTCGTAAGCAAAAATGCAAACCTGCTAAACCGCTACGCCGGATAATGCTGGTATGAAATAATTTACCGGAGTTCACGTGATAAAAACTGAAATCATTCATCCTCAGTTATTGAGTGCCCTGGCAAAATGCGGCCATAAAACCACTATTTTAATTGCTGACAGCAATTATGCCTTCGTCACTAATTCATCGCCTACGGCCACCATTGTCTATCTGAATTTTGCGCCGGGCATGATAAGCAGTACTTTTATTCTTGAGAAACTGCTCACCTGTATCAATATTGAAAAAGCCACGCTGATGAGCTCTCCGGCTGACTTTACCAATACCATTGAGCAGGAATATAAACAGATATTAACTGCTGAGACAGAACTCTGCTGGCTGGAACGAAACGAGTTTTATGCTCAGGCTAAATCGTCAGACACGCTGTTAGTGATTGCGACAGGCGAAACCCGGCGCTACGCAAATATCCTGGTGACAGTAGGTGTGGTAAACGCGCTTTAGCGCGCCGGAGTAAACAGCTACCTACCTCACAGGATGGGGGCAACGATCTGCGCTGTTTTCTGTCTGCGGGCAGGGCGGGCCTGAACGGTTGCTTAGCGTGGTCAGTGAGCCGCAGAAACGTCCCGTCGGTAAAAACAAAAAGCCCGCTCAGGTTTCCCTGAGCGGGCTTTGACCTGCCCCCAGTATTAGATACAACCGTCAGTCAGTAATGTCGGTTTGTTTACCTTCACATTTTCCATTTCGCCACCGTGCTGCAAACTCTGATGGCGTCTGATAATTCAGTGCTGTATGTGGACGACACTCGTGATAATCCTGCCGCCAGTCATTAATGATTTTCCTGGCGTGAACGATATCGCTGAACCAGGGCTCATTCAGACATTCATCGCGAAAACGTCCGTTAAAGCTCTCAATAAATCCGTTCTGCGTTGGCTTGCCCGGCTGGATTAAGCGCAACTCAACACCATGCTCAAAGGCCCATTGATCCAGTGCGCGGCAGGTGAACTCCGGCCCCTGGTCAGTTCTTATCGTCACCGGATAGCCTCGAAACAGTGCAATGCTGTCCGGAATACGCGTGACCTGCACGCCTGAAATCCCGAATGCGATAGTAATTGTCAGACACTCCTTCGTGAAGCCGTCCACACAGGTCAGGCACTTGATCCTGCGACCGGTGGCCAGCGCGTCCATGACGAAATCCATCGGCCAGGTCAGGCTGGGCGCCGCCGGGCGGAGCAGCGGCAGACGTTCTGTTGCCAGCCCTTTACGACGTCGTCTGCGTTTTACGCCCAGCCCGCTCAGATGATAAAGGCGGTACACGCGCTTGTGATTAACATGAAGGCCTTCACGGCGCAATAACTGCCAGATGCGGCGGTAGCCAAAACGCCTGCGCTCCGGTGCCAGCTCAGTAATGCGCCCTGATAAATGCGCATCAGCCGCCGGACGCTGAGCCTCATAGCGGCAGGTCGACAGGGACAAACCTGTAAGCCTGCAGGCACGACGTTGCGACAGACCGGTCACATCACACATAAACTCCACGGCTTCCCGCTTCTGGTCTGTCGTCAGTACTTTCGCCCCGGAGCCGCCTGAAGTGCCTCCTTATCCAGCATGGCTTCGGCAGGCAGCTTCCTGAGTCTGGCGTTCTCTTCCTCAGGCGACTTCAGGCGCTTAACCCCGGGCACCTCCATACCGCCATACTTCTTACGCCAGGTGTAAAAGGTGGCGTCGGAAATGGCGTGCTTACGGCAGAGCTCACGGGTCGAAACCCCGGCTTCAGCCTCGCGGAGGATACTGATGATCTGTTCGTCGGAAAAACGCTTCTTCATGGGGATGTCCTCATGTGGCTTATGAAGACATTACTAACATCGCGGTGTATTAATCAACGGGGAGCAGGTCAGTGCCGGGATTGGAACCCTGAGAAATGTTACAGGCGGCATACGACGCGCCCGCGTCTTTTTTTATGTCGTGCGCTCGGCTATACCTCAATGGTGGGCTGGGCGGGGGCACCGAAAGGTGCGCCGGTTGCCTGTAACGCCGGTAGTTCCAACCCCGTTCAGTCCACCACCATGAGATTGGAACCTCTGGTGGTGGGTTTTTAACCCGTTACAGGAGGATGCCTTTATGGCTACGATCCCCACTCAAGCACACCCGTCACTTGCTGTTCCTTTCAGTGCCACTACGGATTTCACCATACTCGCCAGTCATTGCGAAACCTTTGCCGAAACCCTGATTGAAAGCAACGATCCCGCGTTGAAAATGGCGCTTTGCGGCAGAATCAACACCTGTCTGACGCTGCTGCAACCCACACTGTTAGAGCCTGTTCCTCCCCAGCTGGTTGAAAGCCTGACCGTTGACACGCTTCCTGTCAGTTCTCCGCATTTCGATCCTGAATGTACTGAGCTTTGTCGTTACTGCCTTGCCCTTACGCAAACCCTCTCGGGGCTGGGATTTGCCTCTGAAACGGTGAAGTACCTTAGCTGGCTGCTGTACGACCTGATTAATTACTTCGCTGCGGAAATGAAAGCCCCGCGCTGGCTTGCGTACTGCCGGTGGCGTGAAGTTTATTGACGGTGTGGAGATCAAAGCATGATGCATTCTGACTGGCATCCTGCCGACATTATCGCCGGGCTGAAAAAACGTGGCACTTCGCTGTCAACGCTTTCCCGTCAGGCAGGGCTGGCGTCTTCTACGCTGACCAACGCCCTTAACCGCCGCTGGCCCAAAGGCGGAAGATTGATTGCTGAAGCGTTAGATGTTGCGCCTGAAAAAATCTGGCCTTCACGCTACCGCTGATGCCCGATTGGCGCAGCCCGGATACGGAAGCTGCGCCGCACTTTGTTTATTCGAGCCGCAATAATCCTTTGAGCCGCAAAAACAGTTTTCTATTATCGGCCTTCTTTGTCGCGCACTAAGCTCCCGCCTGCACAAAATGCTTCATGACCTGAAAGAAGCGCCTGATGTATCGGGATGGTCGCCGTTTTACCGGCAATGCCGCCTTTGAAAACTGCCGGATCTGTCCTTAGATGGATAAGGCTTTCTTCACGCGTTCTTACGCTAAGGAAATCACAATGAATCTGATGAATAATTGTGCATCGCCTGAAGTGGATGTTATATTAAAATATAATATTCGGAGGTGCTCTATGTATACAACTCGCCTGAAAAAGGTCGGCGGATCCATCATGTTAGCGGTTCCTCCCGCCGTGCTTAAAACGCTGGAACTGTCGACGGATAGCGAAGTGGGTATGACCATTGATAATGGCTGCCTGATTATTGAACCCCAGAAACGGCCCCGTTATTCGCTTGAGGAACTGCTGGCGCAGTGCGATCCGCACGCCGAAATGAGCGAAGAGGATCGGGAATGGATGGATGCGCCTGCGGTGGGCAAGGAGATCCTGTAAATGGACAGAGGGGAAATCTGGCTTGTTTCACTGGATCCGATTGCTGATCACGAGCAAAGCGGAAAACGTCCGGTGCTTATCGTATCGAAGGCATCGTTTAACAAGCTGACCCGGCTACCCGTTGTTGTTCCCGTCACCAGCGGCGGAAACTTCGCCCGCGCAGCCGGTTTTACCGTCTCACTGGACGGCGTGGGAACTAAAACAATGGGCGTTATTCGCTGCGACCAGCCCAGAACCATTGATATGATAGCCCGAAACGGCAAACGCCTGGAGCGTATACCTGACGCTATTGTAAATGAGGTGCTGGCAAGGCTGGACGCTATTCTGAGTTAAGCTCAACGGCCACAAAAGCAAAAAGCCTGCTTTAAAAGCAGGCTTTTCAAATCTGGCTCCTCTGACTGGACTCGAACCAGTGACATACGGATTAACAGTCCGCCGTTCTACCGACTGAACTACAGAGGAATCGTTGGAACGGAGCGAATATTAACGACGCCGCGCAGCATTGTCAAAACTCTCTTTACCCGATCGCGTTCAAATGCTCGTAAAAGCAGCGGGATGCCGGTTTTTTATCTTGTCTGGCGAGATTTCAAACTGCCAACAGGATCCCACTTTAAACGCTTTTCTCTGCAGATGTTAGAGGCGTGTCAAATTTTTGTCGTTTGCTCATTTTAAAACAAGCATTTCAGTGCTTTTATGATAAACATTCCAAATATGGATTTTTTGAAATAAATAAACTGTTTTGCTCCGTGTCGGGTACGGGTAGCAGAAATAAAAACGCGATTTCAAAAGGAAATCTTCTGAAAACAAGCGATTGCGACAGAGGAGTCAGCAGCAGAAAAAGTGTGACTTTCGTCAATCTACCCCGATAACCAGCTAAAAACCGCCGGTAATGCTGGGTGAATGTAAAAGATATTTTTCATTCGCCGTACCAGTCAGCCTGCATCAGTTAACGATGAATAAGGGTTACTCATGAACTTTAAAAAAGCGATCGTAACATCACTGTTAGCCTGTATGTTGCCTGCCGCCGCCATGGCAAAAGATATTCAGGTTGGCGTCTCTATGGCGCTGTTTGATGACAACTTCCTGACTATCGTGCGTACCGCGATTCAGAAAGAGATGCAGAAAGATGGCGTGACTGGGCAGATTGAAGATGCCAAAAACGACGTCTCACAACAGCTACAGCAGGTACAGAATTTTATCGGCCAGGGGGTAGATGCCATCATCGTTAACCCGGTGGATACCGATGCGGTCAAACCCATTATGGATCAGGCGAAAAAAGCCGGTGTCCCACTGGTCTTCGTTAACCGTCGTCCGGCGGCTGAGCTGACTGACAAAATGGCGTTTGTCGGATCCGATTCCGAGCTGGCAGGACGTTTACAGATGGAAGCGCTGGCCAAAGCGATGAACGGCAAAGGCAATGTGGCCATTTTGCTGGGCGATCTCGCCAATGAATCCACCCGCGCCCGCACCAAAGGGGTGGAAGCGGTAGTGGCAAAATATCCTGATATTAAAATTGTGCAAAAGCAGACCGCAAAGTTTATGCGTAACGATGCCGTGGACGTGGTCAGCAACTGGATGACCGCAGGCGACGACATCAACGCCATCGCCTCCAATAACGACGAGATGGCCATTGGCGCGCTGCAGGCGCTGGGCAAAAACCCCAACAATGTACTGATCGCCGGTGTGGATGGAACGCCTGACGCTCTGCAGATGATCAAAAACGGCAAAATGGTCGCCACCGTCTTCCAGGACGCGAAAGGGCAGGGCGAAGGCGCTGTACAAACCGCCATCAAACTGGCGAAAGGCGAACAGGTGCAGAAGGTTGTGGATATCCCCTTCCAGCTGATCACCAAAGAGAACTACGCGAAATTTGCCAACCTGAATCAGAAGTAACCGTTCCTGAGTCAGCCGTCTGGAGGTGATGTATGACCGCTTTTGCGCTTGAAGCTGAAGGCATCAGCAAGTTCTTCCCCGGAGTAAAAGCACTCGATAACGTGTCATTACGGGTGCGTCCCGGAACGGTACATGCCTTGATGGGCGAAAATGGCGCGGGAAAATCCACCTTAATGAAATGCCTGATCGGGATTTACCGTCCCGATCAGGGCATTATCCGCATTAAAGGAGAGCCGGTACAGTTTCAGGATACGATGGATGCGTTGCGTTCAGGCATCTCGATGATCCATCAGGAGCTGAATCTCGTGCCTTATATGACGGTGGCCGAAAATATCTGGCTGGGCCGCGAGCCGATGAAATATGGCTTTGTGGATCATGGCAAACTCAACCAGATGACGCAGGCGCTGCTGAATAAACTGAATATCCGGCTGAGCGCCGATCGGCTGGTGGGCGATCTGAGCATCGCCGCCCAGCAGATGGTGGAAATTGCCAAAGCGGTCTCCTGGAATGCTGACATTGTGATTATGGATGAGCCCACCTCGGCACTGACGGAAGGGGAAGTGGCCCATCTTTTCACCATCATTCGCGATCTGCGCCAGCAGGGGAAAGCGATCATCTATATCAGCCACAAAATGGATGAAATCTTCGCCATTACCGATGAGGTGAGTATCTTCCGTGACGGGGCCTGGGTCGGCAGCGATCACACCGCGCAATTCACGCGCCAGTCGCTGATTACCCGCATGGTCGGACGTGAGCTGACACAGCTGTTTCCGAAATTCAACAACGCCATTGGAGAGGAGGTGCTGACGGTACGCAACCTCACCCGTAAAGATCTGTTCCATGACGTCAGCTTCAGCGTACGGCGCGGTGAAATTCTCGGCGTGGCGGGCCTGGTCGGGGCCGGACGCAGCGAGGTGATGGAAAGCCTGTTCGGCATGGCCTCGTTTGACAGTGGCGAGATTCTGATTGATGGCGTACCCGCCAATATCGATTCTCCCTCTACCGCCATCGAAAAAGGCATGGCGTTTCTCACCGAAGATCGGAAAAAGTCCGGTCTGTTTCTGGTGCTCTCGGTGCTGGAGAACATGAGCATCGTCAATATGCCGGAATACAGCGGTAAAAGCGGCTTTGTCAGCCATGTGAAAATGGCGCAAGACTGTATGGAGCAAATCCGCCGGCTGAATATCAAGACGCCGACCATGGACCAAATCATCAATAACCTGAGCGGCGGCAACCAGCAGAAAGTGTTGATTGCCCGCTGGCTGCTGGCCCAGCCCAAAATTCTTATCCTTGACGAGCCGACACGCGGCATTGACGTCGGAGCCAAAGCGGAAATTTATCGTCTGATCAGCGAGCTGGCTAACCGCGGCGTCGCCATCATTATGGTCTCTTCGGAACTGCCGGAAATTATTGGCATGAGCGACAGGGTCATGGTGATGCATGAAGGACGGATAACCGGCATCCTCGATAAAGAAGACGCCGATCAGGAAACCATTTTGTCGCTGGCATCTGAGTGAGGCGAGAGAGATCCTATGAGTAATATGAAAGTGACGGCCCCACGGGCACCTGAACAGGCATCCTTCTTCAGTAATCTGCGTCATAAAATGCCAAAAGATACCGGTATTTTTATTGTCATGCTCGGCATCGCGCTGATTTTTGAAATAGCAGGCTGGTATGTGCGCGATCAGTCTTTCCTGCTCAACCCCAATCGACTGGTGCTGATTGTGCTGCAGGTGGCGATCATCGGCATCATTGCCGTGGGGGTCACCCAGGTCATCATTACCACCGGGATCGACCTCTCGTCGGGATCGGTGATCGCCCTGACCGCCGTGGTGGCCGCCAGTCTGGCGCAAACCTCTGACAGTCTTTCTCCGATGTTTCCGGCGCTGGTGGATATGCCCGCCATTGTGCCGGTGACGGCGGGGATTGGCGTCGGGTTATTGTGCGGGCTGGTGAATGGCGTACTGATTACCCGTACCGGTATCCCGCCCTTTATCGCCACGCTGGGAATGATGGTCTCGGCGCGCGGTCTGGCGCAGTACTATACCCAGGGTAATCCCATCAGCTTCCTCTCCGATGGCTTTACCGCCGTGGGCCAGGGCGCTATGCCGGTGATTATTTTTCTGGTGGTGGCACTGGTGTTTCATATTGCGCTGAAACATACCCGCTACGGCAAATATGTCTACGCCATTGGCGGTAATATCACCTCGGCCAAAGTCTCCGGCATCAAGGTGAACAAATACCTGATTATCGTCTATACCATCGCTGGTGCGCTCTCCGGACTGGCCGGGGTGGTGCTGGCGGCACGCGTCAGCAGCGGACAATCCAGTATGGGGATGTCCTACGAGCTGGATGCGATCGCCGCGGCAGTGATTGGCGGCAGCAGCCTGATGGGTGGCGTGGGACGCATTACTGGCACCCTGATCGGGGCGGTGATCCTCGGGCTGATCAAGAGCGGCTTCACCTTTGTCGGCGTCGACGCCTATATCCAGGATATTATTAAAGGCATTATTATCGTCTCGGCGGTTTCCATTGATATGCATCGTAACCGCAGCAAACGCTGATACCTGTACGATAAGCTAACCTGCTGACTCACAGGCGCGTGTGTTGCTGACCACGCGCCTGTTTGCTGCTGTGACAGGGTCCTCATCACTTTTTGCACATCTGGCTGCCATCTCTGCACCAACACAGTGCTTTTTCTGCTGTAAATATCACCACCGGACGCGTTGCGTCATCATTTATTGCCGCCCAGGTAATCAGAAAAGCTTATTTTATCGCCCTTTAGCGCATGCCGCGTAGTTGCCCGCCACAACCTGGCCTGCATATTGCAATGTTTATCCTATGACGCTCACGGGCTGAAAACAGCGCCACTATTTCTGGCATTCGGGGATCCCTGACGGAGGCAATATGAACTTAAGACGACTCAAATATTTTGTAAAAATCGTCGATATCGGCAGTCTGACCCAGGCAGCAGAAGTCCTGCACATTGCGCAGCCTGCGCTCAGTCAGCAGGTGGCCACGCTGGAGAATGAACTGGACCAGCAGCTGCTGATCCGCACCAAGCGCGGCGTCACCCCGACCGAAGCCGGAAAAATCCTCTATGCCCATGCCTGCACGATTCTGCGTCAGTGCGAACAGGCACAAATGGCGGTGATCAACGCCGGTCAGGTGCTGAGCGGCCAGGTTTCCATTGGCCTGGCACCGGGGACGGTGGCGTCCTCGCTGACCATGCCGCTACTCCAGACGGTGCGCGACCACTATCCGGATGTGCTGGTCTATCTCGATGAGAACAGCGGATCAACACTGAATGAAAAGCTGATGAGCGGTCAGCTGGATATGGCTGTGCTTTACGATCGGGGGCCAACTGCCGGGATCAACAGCATTCCGCTGATGAAAGAGGAGCTGTATCTGGTGGGCGCTACCGCCTCGCCGGGTAAAACGGTGGATCTGGCCGAGGTGGCGCAGATGAACCTGTTTCTGCCGCGTGACTACAGTGCGGTGCGCAAACGGGTGGATGAAGCCTTTTCGCTGCGGCGTCTTAGCGCGCGCATCATTGGCGAGATTGAATCCCTCGCCACCCTGACTGCCGCCGTTTCCAGCGGAATGGGCGTTACCGTACTACCGGAATCCGCCGCGCGTGCGCTGGCCAGTACCAGTAACGTCTGGATGGCACGCATCAGCAGTCCGGCGCTGCATCTGCCGCTCTCGCTGAATCTGTCGGCGCGGCTGCCGCTTTCGCCTTCAGCCCAGGCGGTAAAAAATATTCTGCTGTCGCTGCTCAATAAGCCGCTGATGGAAACCCGCGAGCTGATGCTGGTGAGCTAAGGGTGCCGGAGGGAGCCGGCCTTAAGCGGACAATACGCGCGACCAGTTAAGTCTTGCTTATCACTTTTTTGCATAACATCCCTTTTTTTATTATTTGTTGCTATCAATACGGCTTCATAACATGGAGGAAACCGGGGCTGGCAACAGGAGAGCAGGGGATGAATTTCCAGCAGCTTAAAATCATTCGCGAAGCGGCGCGCTGTGAGTTTAACCTGACAGAGGTTGCCAACACGCTATATACCTCGCAGTCGGGCGTCAGCCGTCATATCCGCGACCTGGAAGATGAGCTGGGCGTCGAAATTTTTATCCGGCGTGGCAAACGATTGCTGAGCATGACGGAGCCGGGCAAAGCACTGTTAACCATTGCTGAACGCATCCTCGATGAAGCGGGTAAAGTGCGCCGCCTCGCGGATGTGTTTACCAATGAAACCAGTGGTGTGCTCACCATCGCCACCACCCATACCCAGGCGCGCTACAGTCTGCCGCGCATTATTAAAGCCTTTCGTCAGCTCTATCCCAACGTGCGGCTCGAACTGAATCAGGGTTCGCCGCAGGAGATTGTAAATATGCTGCTGGCGGGCGAGGCGGATGTCGGCATCGCCAGTGAACAACTGGTGAACCACAGCGGTATCGCCGCCTTTCCCTGGTTCAGCTGGCACCATGCGCTGCTGGTGCCGCAAGGCCATGAACTGATACAGAGCGGGCCGGTCACGCTCAGTATGCTCAGCCGCTACCCGTTGATCACCTATCGTCAGGGGATTACCGGACGCTCCCGTGTGGATCGCGCCTTCCAGGAGGCGGACCTGAAGCCCGATATTGTACTCAGCGCCCAGGATTCCGACGTGGTCAAAACCTATGTTGAACTGGGGCTGGGGGTTGGCATCCTGGCCGACCAGGCCTGTCAGACGGAACAGCACGAACAACTGGTGCGTCTGGAGGCGCAGCACCTGTTTGCGGCCAGTACCGTCTGGCTCGGCCTGAAACGTGGACAGTTGCAGCGTAACTATGTCTGGCGGTTCCTCGAACTCTGTAATGCCAACCTCTCGCTGGAGGAGATCAAACGCCAGGCCCTCAGCCAGGAAGGCGAAGAGGAACCGACGCTCGATTTTCAGATCTGACCCGTCTGCGCCAGTACATGCCGCTTATCCTCAGCTACCCTTAAAGTTTCCATGGAAACGACGAGGGAAGATGACGATGAGCACTAAAACCAGTGATTTTTTCGTGCAGCGCCTGAAAGAGTGGGGCGTGACGCGTATTTATGGCTATCCCGGCGACGGTATCAACGGCGTGCTGGGCGCTATCCAGCGAGCCAATAAGGCGGGTGACGGCATCGAGTTCATTCAGGTGCGCCATGAAGAGATGGCGGCTTTTATGGCGGCGGGGCACGCAAAATTTACCGGTGAGCTGGGTGTTTGTCTCTCTACCGGCGGTCCGGGCGCAACCCATCTGCTGACCGGCCTCTATGACGCGAAAATGGACCATGCCCCGGTGCTGGCGATTGCAGGACAGGCAGAGACCACCGCACGCGGCGCCAGTTACCAGCAGGAGATGAATCTCGACCGGGTCTTTTCCGATGTGGCGAACTTTGTCCAGGAAGCAGCAGCACCGGCCCAGGTACGTCACCTGATTGACCGCGGCGTGCGGCTGGCGATGGCCCAGAACGGCGTGGCGGTACTGATTATCCCGAAAGATTTGCAGGATGAGCCCTGGGAAGCGCCGCAACATCTGCACGGCTTTACCCACTCTGGTCCCGGCTATCAGCGACCCCGGGTGGTGCCTTATGAGGCCGATCTGCAGCGTGCTGCGGATATCCTGAATGCCGGCAACAAGGTGGCGATCCTGATCGGCGCGGGCGCACGTGACGCGGCAGTTGAAGTGGTGCAGATCGCGAACCTGCTGGGCGCAGGGGTAGCGAAAGCGCTGCTGGGGAAAGATGTGCTGCCGGATGACGCCCCCTTTGTCACCGGCTCCATCGGCCTGCTGGGTACCAAACCCTCCTCTGAGATGATGCAGCATTGCGACACCCTGCTGATGATCGGCAGCGGCTTCCCCTGGACCGAGTTTCTGCCGAAAGAGGGTCAGGCGCGCGCGGTGCAGATTGATATCGATCCCGCGATGCTCGGCCTGCGCTACCCCAGCGAAGTGAATCTGCACGGTGATGCGGCGGAAACCCTGCGCGCGCTGATGCCGTTGCTGAACCATAAAGCGGATCGCAGCTGGCAGGAGGAGATTGCCCGCCAGGTGCGTGACTGGTGGCAGCTGATGGAAGAGCGGGCGATGGCCCCGGCGAACCCGGTAAACCCGCAGCGTGTGGTGTGGGAGATGTCGCCGCAGCTGCCGGAAGATGCCATCGTCACCTCTGACTCAGGCTCCTGCGCCAACTGGTTTGCGCGTGATTATCGCGTGAAGCAGGGACAGCGCGCCTCGCTCTCCGGCGGGCTGGCCTGTATGGGCGCAGCGGTGCCCTATGCCATCGCCGCGAAGTTTGCTCATCCGCAGAAGCCGGTGGTAGCGCTGGTGGGGGATGGCGCGATGCAGATGAATAATATGGCGGAGCTGATCACCATCCAGAAATACTGGCAGCAGTGGCAGGATCCGCGCCTTATCGTCTGCGTGTTCAACAATCAGGACCTGAATCAGGTGACCTGGGAGCAGCGCGTGATGGAGGGCAACCCGCGCTTTGAAGCGACCCAGTCGCTGCCAGATGTGCGTTACGCGCAGTTCGCCGAATCGCTGGGGCTAATGGGGATCTATGTGGATACGCCGGAGGCGCTGGCGGGTGCCTGGCAGCGCGCCCTGAGCGCCGATCGCCCGGTGGTGCTGGAAGTGAAAACCGACCCGGAGGTGGCGCCGCTGCCGCCCCATATCACCTTCAGGCAGGCGAAAGCCTTTATGAGTTCCATGATGAAAGGGGATCGCGGAGCCGCACAGATTATCGGCGATACCGCCAGCCAACTGTTCAGCAAGAAAAAAAGCTAAGCACAAAGGGATAAGTTTGCCGGGGGCAAATCACTACCCTTAAGCGACGCCTCGCCCGATCGCGTTCGCGATCGGGTTCCTGCTGTTCCGTTACACATACTACGAACTGGGAGAAGAACAATGGCTGCAGAGAAAAGCCCTGTCTGGTTTATTTCAGGATGCTCTACCGGCTTTGGCCGTGAACTGGCGCAACAGACCATTGCGCGTGGCTTTCATGTCGTCGTCACTGCCCGCGATACGGCTAAAATTAACGATCTGGTGAACGGGCAGGAAAATGCGCTGGCGCTGGCGCTGGATGTCACCGACCAGCAGAGTATCGATCAGGCAGTTCAGGCCACGCTGGAGAAATTCGGCACCATCGATGTACTGGTTAATAATGCCGGTTACGGTTATCAGAGTTCGGTGGAAGAGGGCGAAGAACAGGAAATCCGGGCGCAGTTTGATACCAATGTCTTTGGCCTGTTTGCGCTGACCCGTGCCGTGCTGCCCGCCATGCGCCAGGCGCGGCGCGGGCATATTATCAATATCACTTCAGTGGCGGGTCTGGTGGGCTTCGCCAGTTCCGGTTACTACGCCGCCAGCAAACATGCGGTGGAAGGCTGGTCCGATGCGCTGGCGGCAGAAACCGCCCCGCTGGGGATCCACGTCACCTGCGTTGAGCCGGGCCCTTTCCGCACCGACTGGGCGGGTCGTTCGCTGCATCAGACCCCGAGCCAGCTGCCGGAATATGCTGACACCGCCGCCGCACGCATGAAAGCCACCGCGGATATCAGTGGTACGCAGCAGGGCGATCCGGCGCGCGCCGCACGGGCGATGATCGAACTCAGCGAACACATGCAGCCGCCGCGCCATCTGGTGATGGGCGCCTGGGGTTATGAAGCGGTAACCAGCAAGCTGAAAGCGCGGCTGGAAGAGATGGAAGCCTGGCAAGCGGTCTCTGTGGCGACCGATTTTCCGCAGTAACGGGATAGCGGCAGCGATGCCAGGCGGTACAGGGAAAAACCGGGAATCGCGCCCGGTTTTTCTGCGCCGGAACAGCTTACAGCCCCAGCTCACTCAGGCCGGGATGATCGTCAGGACGGCGACCCAGTGGCCAGAAGAATTTACGATCCTCCGCGCGGATCGGCAGATCGTTAATGCTGGCATAACGCCGGGCCATCAGGCCGTTGTCATCAAACTCCCAGTTTTCATTGCCATAAGAGCGGAACCAGTTGCCGGAATCGTCATGCCATTCGTACGCATAGCGCACGGCGATGCGGTGGCTGTCAAAGGCCCACAACTCTTTAATCAGACGGTAATCCAGCTCCTTGCGCCATTTGCGTGTCAGAAACGCTTCCGCCTCCTCACGACTGTTAACAAACTCGGCGCGGTTGCGCCAGCGCGTATCTTTGCTGTAAGCCATGGCGACTTTCGCCGCGTCGCGTGAGTTCCAGCCATCCTCAGCCAGACGCACTTTTTCGATGGCCGTGTCACGGCTGAAAGGGGGCAACGGGGCTCTTTTTTCGGTTTGCTCTGACATCATGACTCCTGCCTGCGCGGCGAGTTAGGGGGTAGTAAGGGTGTTGAGTAAAATTTTTGCCGTTTCCCGCGCATCATCCGCCGCGTCAGGCGATCCCATGATCATCGCGACGGTAATGGCTCCATCAATCAGCAGCAGTAGTTGTCGGGCAAGCAAATCGGGATCCTGCGCGCCGGCGTCCAGCGCCAGCTGGCGGGTCAGATCAAGAATGTGCTGCTTATGCTCGCGGGCAATGACTCTTACCGGATGGGTGGCTGCCGCAGTTTCGCCGGCGCTATTAATAAAGGCGCAGCCGCGAAAGCTCTCGGTTAAAAACCAGGATTTCAGGGTGCTGAAAAGGTTCAGGATATTTTCCCTGGCATCGTCACTGGTGAGCGAGCAGGCGCTGAACCAGGCCATCCAGCGTTTATCGCGGCGCAGCAACGCCTGCGCACAGAGATCGTCTTTATTACTGAAGTAGCGGTAAAGCGTCTTACGCGCAATACCCGACTCTTTGACGATCAGCTCCATGCCTGTTGCCTGCAAGCCATACTGGTAGATCAGGGATTCGGTGACATCCAGCAGCTTTGTTCTGATTTCGGGGGAGTATTTACTGTTCATGTGGCGAGAGTAGAACGATCGTTCTACCTCGTCAACCTTTTTGTCACGGCGCGTTACTGTGCGTTGAGGATGGCGTTCTCCGGCGCGATCAGCGCGGGCAGTTGCTCCAGCGGCACCGCCTGACTGAACAGATAGCCCTGCAACTGATTGCACCCGGCATCGGCCAGTGCCGACATCTGGCTGTCCGTTTCTACGCCTTCAGCCGTCACCGTTAGCCCCATCGCATGACCGAGTTTCACCACCGATTCCACAATCGCCGTGGAGTTCTCCGCGACCCCCAGCGACTGGGTAAAGGAGCGATCGATTTTAATTTTGTCCACCGGGAAGTGGCTGAGGTAGTTGAGGCTGGAGTAGCCGGTGCCGAAATCATCCAGCGCAATGCGGAAGCCCGCCTCGCGCAACGCAATAATGATGGCGCGCGCTTCCCGTTCATCCTCAATCAGCACCCCTTCGGTGATTTCCAGTTCAATATGCTGCGGATCGCTGCCCGCCTCCTGCACAATCTCAATAGTACGCTGCACAAAGCCGCTGGCGCGAAACTGCACGGGGGAGATGTTCACCGCTACCACCAGCTGCGGATAACGCTGCGCCACCTGACAGGCTTCGTGCAGCACCCATTCGCCCAGCGGGATGATCAGACCGGTCTCTTCCGCAATGGCAATAAACTCGCCTGGCGTGATGTCACCACGCGTCGGATGCTGCCAGCGCAGCAGCGCCTCAAGCCCGACCACCTGTTGTCCGTTGATATCCATCAGCGGCTGATACCAGACCGCCAGCCCCTGGTAGTTCCTGAGTGCGTTGCGCAAATCCGCCGCAATCATCTGCCGCGTGCGCACTGACTCATCCATGGCCGCTTCAAACTGACGATACTGACCGCGCCCGCCGTTTTTAGCTTCATACAAGGCGATATCGGCCTTACGCATCAGCTCCTGGCGATCCATACCATCCTGCGGTGCCAGCGTCAGCCCGATACTGGCACCGATCCAGGCTTCGCTGCCCAGCACCACCACCGGTTGCGCCAGCGCCTCGATAATACGTTTGCTGAGCGCCTGCACCTGGGCGAGGTGTTCAACCGCTGGCATCACGATAATAAACTCATCGCCACCGATGCGGCCTACGGTATCACTGGCACGCACCAGCGCGCAGAGACGGTGACTGACTTCGATAATCAAATCGTCACCGGCCTTATGTCCGTAGGTATCGTTAATGCTCTTAAAGCGATCAAGATCAATCAGCAGCAGCGCAACCTGCTGCTGCTGACGCGTCGCCAGCGCCAGCGCCTGGGTAAGGCGATCTTCCACCAGCGCGCGATTGGGCAGACCGGTCAGCACATCATGAAACGCCAGGTGCTGCGCCTGCGCCTCGCTGGCCGCGAGCTTTAACATCGACTGCGACAGATGCAGAGACGAGGTCCAGATGCGACGCGACATATAGAGACAGAGCAGGGTGATGACCAGCACCGCCAGCGCGGTGATGGGGCCGACGGTGCGCAGCATCTGCTGACCGGGATGCACAGGCAGCCAGCTGATATACCCCACCGGCTCCCCCTGCTGCGACAACAGCTGATAATGCGCTTTATGGTCGGAGCGCATATTGCTGTCGGTAAAGTGCAAATCCTGCAGCTGGCTGCGCGAGGCCAGCGCGCGCAGATAAGCTTCATCAAGGAATTTCAGGCTCACCAGACGGTAGCGGTCGGTGTGCGCCTGGCTGGACGCAATATTACTGACAGCCACCACCGCCGCCTGCTGGCCGATGCGGACTAAATCCACCGTATCGCTGTCGGGCAGGGCGCTGTCCTGTAACGCCCGCTGCTTTTGCAGCAGCTGCTGCAGCGCCAGCCCGCTGTGCTTATCCGCCTGCGCCTGACCGTTACGCCAGAGGCCGATGACCTGACCGTGTGCGTCCAGAGCCAGCGTCAGCTGATGACCAAACATGCGCCAGAGCCAGTCGCCCACATTCTCATTCAGCCAGGCTTCATCCCTCTGGTTAAGGTGCAGCTTTTTATCCAGCTCATTCCAGCGGGTCAGGCTGCGCAGCTGACGCAGATGTTCTGCCTGGGTTTGCGCAAAGGAGGCTTCAATCATGTGTTGCTGCTGGCGCTGTGCCTCCTGATTACTCAGCGCTGCGCTCGAATACATACCAAACCACGCCCCTGCAAATGTCAGAATCAGTATCGCCAGCAGCGGCAGTAAGACTTCACGCCAAAAATTGCGCCGGAACCCGGCAGTACAGTGGGTGGGATTTATCATGCGTTTCTGGATTTACCTGAAAGAGAGGCACCCTGTTTAAAGTAGCAGAAAACCCTGGACCTGCCTGGCCCGGGGAAAAGTCCGGCCCCGCCTTACATCGCTGCTGCAATTTCATCTTTGCGTCATTAAGCCGTAACCCGCTTGTCATCTCGCTGCGTCAAGGTAATGCCGTCACGCAGACAGGGCATTCGCTGCGTTCCTGCAACCTTTACTGTTTGAGGTCTTCATGGCGACGGAGTTATCCAGACATCCGACCACTCTCTACCAGGCGATTGCCGCGCAGCTGGAGCAACGGTTGCGCGAGGGCTATCGCTGTGGTGACTATCTCCCGTCTGAACACCAGCTGGCGGCGCAGTACGCCGTGAATCGCCATACGCTGCGTCGTGCGGTGGATGAGCTGGTCAACAAAGGGCTGCTGCAGCGCCGTCACGGAGTAGGCACCCTGGTACTGATGCGTCCTTATCACTATCCCCTGCACGCCCAGGCGCGCTTCAGTCAGAACCTGCTGGAACAGGGCAGCCATCCCACCAGCGAACGCCTGCTGGCCGTAGTGCGACCAGCCGGCGCGGAGGTGGCTCAGGCGCTGGCGTGTCAGGAGGGTGCCCGGGTCATCCATCTGCGCACGCTGCGCCGGGTAAATGGCGTGCCGATGAGCCTGATTAATCACTACCTGCCCGAGCTCTCCTGGTGGCCAGCGCTGCAACAGTTTCACAGCGGCTCGCTGCATGCGTGGCTGCATCAGCAGGTCGGCGTGCAGCTGCGGCGCGCGCAGACCAGTATCAGCACCCGCAGTGCGCAGGCGAAAGAGTGTAAGCAGCTGGAAATTGTCCAGCAGCTGCCGCTGCTCTGCGTGCGCACCCTGAACAAAACCACCGATGGTCAGCTGGCGGAGTATTCGGTCAGCCTGACGCGCGGCGACATGATTGAACTCACCCTGGAGCATTAATGGAACAGCTAACTGCACGTCAGCACTGGCTTTCAGTCCTTGCCCACAGCGATGCCGACACCCTGAAGGCGCGCTGGCAGGCGCTGAATCTCAACCCGTCATTTCGTCTGATACGCCCGGCGGAAACCGGCCTGACGCGTCTGCAGGGGCGGATGGGTGCTACCGGACAACGCTTTGTGCTGGGCGATGCCACCCTGACACGCGCCGTCGTGGCGCTGGAAGACGGCACTCTGGGCTACAGCTATGTGCTGGGACGCAACCGGCCGCATGCCGAGCGCTGCGCCCTGATCGATGCCCTGTTGCAACAGGCGGAAACCCGTTTGCTGCTGCAGGAGCAGATTATCGCGCCGCTGGCGGCGCTGCGTGCTGAGCAGCGTCAGCTACGCGCCCGGGAAATTGCCGGCAGCAAGGTGGACTTTTTTACGCTGGTTCGTGGAGATAACTGATGAGTTTACTGGCAAGTTTTAACCATCCGGTAGCCGATGCGCAAAGCGCCTTTCGCCGCCTGTTAAAAGCAATGAGTGAACCGGGCGTCGTGGTATCGCTGCCGTTGCAGCAGGGCTGGGAAACGCTGTCACCGGCGGCCACCGCCGTACTGCTGACGCTGGTGGATCAGGAGAGTCCGCTGTGGATCGATCCCGCCCTCGACAACCAGACGCTACGCACCAATCTGCGCTTTCACACCGGCGTGCCGATTGCGTCGCACAGCGACGCCCCTTTTGCGCTGCTGGCGGGCGCCAGCAATCCCGACCCCGGCCTGTTTGCCGCAGGCGACTCTCTCGCGCCGGAAAAAAGCAGCACCCTGATCATTGACGTGGCCGGGCTCAGCGGCGGCCTGACGCTCCGGCTTAGCGGACCGGGGCTGCGCGAGCCGCGGGCTATCGCCCCCAGGTTGCCTCAGCGCGTGCTGGCTTATCTGTGTGATCGCCCGCATCCCTTTCCGCAGGGCGTCGATTTTATTTTTACCTGTGGCGAAACGGCAATGGCCGTGCCGCGCACGACCCGGGTGGAGGTGTGCGCATGTATGTAGCAGTCAAAGGCGGTGAAAAGGCCATTGCCCACGCCCATCAGTTGCAGGCTGATCTGCGCCGGGGCAATCGCAACATTGCTGAACTGACCTGTGACCAGATTGCGGCACAGCTCGGCCTGGCGGTGGATCGGGTGATGACCGAAGGGGGCATTTACGATGCCGAACTGGCTGCGCTGGCGATTAAACAGGCGAGCGGCGATCTGGTGGAAGCGATCTTTCTGCTGCGCGCCTACCGTACCACGCTGCCGCGCCTGACCGGGAGCCAGCCGCTGAATACGCAGTCGATGCGCATTGAGCGGCGCATCTCCGCCGTCTACAAGGATCTGCCCGGTGGTCAGGTGCTGGGACCCACTTATGACTACAGTCACCGCCTGCTCGATTTTACCCTGCTGGCGAATGGCGAAACGCCCGCGTCGCCGCGTGATGACCAGCAGCTGCCGGAAAACTGCCCGCACATGTTCAGCATGATGAGCGCAGAGGGCCTGGCGGCGGCAGAAGAGGATGATGGCAGCGAGCCGGGTGATATCACCCGTGAACCGCTGCAGTTTCCGGCCTCGCGCGCTGTCCGGCTGCAGCAACTGGTGCGCGGCGACGAAGGCTTTCTGCTGGCGCTCGGCTACTCTACGCAGCGCGGTTATGGCCGCACCCATCCCTTTGCTGGCGAGATCCGCACCGGCTACGTCACTGTCTCGGTTTGCCCGGAAGAGCTGGGTTTTCCGGTCGAAATCGGTGAGCTGCTGCTCACGGAGTGTGAAATGGTCAACGGCTTTACCGACAAGGGGGAACGCCCGCCGCACTTTACGCGCGGCTACGGACTGGTATTTGGGCGGGCCGAGCGCAAAGCGATGGCGATGGCGCTGGTGGAGCGCGCGCTGCAGGTGCGGGAACAGGATGAACGCATTACCAGTCCGGCGCAGGATGAAGAGTTCGTGCTGTCGCACGCGGATAACGTTGAAGCCGCTGGCTTTGTGTCTCATCTCAAGCTGCCGCACTACGTCGATTTTCAGGCGGAACTGACCCTGCTGAAGCAGCTGCGTCAGGCCTGGCAGGAGCAGAATCATGAGTGAACTAACGGGTTATAACAGCGGTTATCTCGACGAGCAGAGCAAACGTACACTCCGGCGCGCCATGCTGAAAGCGGTGGCGATCCCGGGCTATCAGGTGCCTTTTGCCGGACGCGAAATGCCGATGCCCTACGGCTGGGGCACCGGCGGCATTCAACTCACCGCCAGCCTGATTGGCGAGCAGGATGTACTGAAGGTGATCGACCAGGGGGCGGACGACACCACTAACGCGGTCTCTATTCGCCGCTTTTTTCAGCGCGTCAGCGGAGCCGCCACCAGCGAGCGCACGGCGGAGGCTACCCTGATTCAGACGCGCCACCGTATTCCGGAAACGCCGCTGCAGGAGGATCAAATCCTGATTTATCAGGTGCCGATCCCGGAGCCGTTGCGTTTCATCGAACCGCGCGAGACGGAGACGCGCAAAATGCATGCGCTGGAGGAGTACGGCGTTATGCAGGTGAAACTCTATGAAGATATCGCCCGCTACGGCCATATTGCGACCACCTATGCCTACCCGGTGAAAGTGAACGATCGCTATGTGATGGATCCTTCGCCCATCCCCAAATTCGACAATCCGAAAATGCACATGATGCCCGCGCTACAGCTGTTTGGTGCCGGGCGCGAGAAACGCATCTACGCGCTGCCGCCGTATTGCAAGGTAGAGAGCCTCGACTTTGAGGATCACCCCTTCCAGATCCAGAGCTGGGAAGCGCCCTGTGCGCTCTGTGGTTCACGCCACAGCTATCTCGACGAAATTGTGATGGACGATCAGGGCACGCGCCTGTTTGTCTGCTCCGACACCGATTTTTGCCATCAGCAGCAGGAACAGAAAAATGCACAGTGAACGACCGCTGCTTGCGGTGAATAACCTTACCCATCTTTATGCTGCGGGAAAAGGCGTTGAAGAGGTCAGTTTTGAGCTCTTTCCGGGAGAAGTGCTGGGCATTGTGGGCGAATCCGGATCCGGCAAAACCACCCTGTTACACGCGATTTCCGCCCGCCTGCCACCGCAGCAGGGCAGCGTGCATTACTGCGACCGCGAGCTTTACAGCATGAGCGAGAGCGATCGCCGACGCCTGCTGCGTACCGAATGGGGCGTGGTGCATCAGCATCCCCTTGACGGCCTGCGTCCCCAGGTTACGGCTGGCGGCAATATCGGCGAGCGGCTGATGGCGGTAGGGCAGCGTCACTACGGCGACATCCGTCAGCAGGCCAGTCGCTGGCTGCATGAGGTAGAGATCCTGGCCGGACGTATCGACGATCTGCCGGTCACTTTTTCCGGCGGCATGCAGCAGCGCCTGCAGATTGCCCGCAACCTGGTGACACAGCCCAGACTGGTCTTCATGGATGAACCCACCGGCGGCCTGGATGTGTCGGTACAGGCGCGTCTGCTTGACCTGCTGCGTACCCTGGTACGCGAGCTGAATCTGGCGGTGGTGATCGTAACCCACGATCTCGGCGTGGCCCGTCTGCTGGCGCACCGGCTGCTGGTGATGAAACAGGGCCGGGTCGTGGAGAGCGGATTAACCGACCGCGTGCTGGACGACCCACAACACGCTTACACCCAGCTGCTGGTTTCTTCGGTACTCAATTAATGACGGAAACAATAATGAATACTCAGCTGCGCGTAGAGAACCTCAGCAAAACCTTTGTACTGCATAACCAGAACGGCGTTGCGCTGCCGGTGCTGCAGGCTGTGAGCCTGGCGGTAAACAGCGGCGAATGCGTGGTGCTGCATGGGCATTCCGGCAGCGGTAAATCGACGCTGCTGCGCGCCCTTTACGGCAATTATCAGGCTAACAGCGGCCATATCTGGCTGCGCCATCAGGGGGAGTGGGTCGATATGGTCAATGCCCCGGCACGCCAGATCCTCGCTATCCGGCGTGACACGCTGGGCTGGGTCAGCCAGTTCCTGCGCGTGATCCCGCGCGTGCCGACACTGGAAATTGTGATGCAGCCGCTGCTGGAGCGTGGCGTGGCGCGCACCCGTTGCGAAGCGCGGGCGAAAGCGCTGCTGACGCGCCTTAACGTACCGGAGCGGCTCTGGACGCTGCCGCCTGCCACCTTTTCCGGCGGCGAGCAGCAGCGCGTCAATATCGCCCGCGGCTTTATTGCAGAATATCCCGTGCTGTTGCTGGATGAACCCACCGCCTCGCTCGACAGCGCCAACAGTGCCGCGGTGGTGGAACTGATTGAGCAGGCGCGTGCCCAGGGGACGGCGATTGTCGGCATTTTTCATGATGAAGCGGTGCGTGAGCGCGTCGCGGATCGCCTGCACGTTATGCAGCCGCTGCAGACGGGGGTCGAAGCATGATCGTCAATAATGTCAGGATGGTGCTGGAACATGAAGTGGTAGCAGGCTCGCTGGAGATACGTGACGGCATCATTGCCAGCTTCAGCGACAGCGCCAGTCAACTGCCCGCGGCGCTGGACGGCGAGGGGGGCTGGCTGTTACCGGGGCTGGTCGAATTGCATACCGACAATCTCGACAAATTTTTTACCCCACGCCCGAAAGTGGACTGGCCGGCGCACTCTGCGATGAGCAGCCATGATGCGCTAATGGTCGCCAGCGGCATTACCACGGTGCTGGACGCCATTGCGGTCGGGGACGTGCGCGACGGCGGTCATCGCCTCGACAATCTGAACAAGATGATCGGCGCCATCCGCGACAGTCAGCGCAAGGGGCTGAACCGCGCCGCACATCTGCTGCATCTGCGCTGTGAACTGCCGCACCACAGCACGCTGCCGCTGTTTGAAGCGCTGATGGCGACGCCGGAACTGGCGCTGGTGTCGCTGATGGACCATTCGCCCGGTCAGCGCCAGTTCGTCTCGCTGGAAAAATACCGCGAATACTACCAGGGCAAATACCAGCTTAACGACCAGCAGATGGCGGCGTTTGAGCATGAGCAGATGCAGCTGGCCGCCAGCTGGTCGCAGCCCAATCGTGAAGCGATCGCGGCGCACTGCCGGGCGCGCGCCATCGCCATCGCCAGTCATGATGATGCCACCGTGGCGCAGGTCCAGGCCTCGCGGGCCATTGGCAGCGCCATTGCTGAGTTCCCGACCACGCTGGAAGCCGCAGCTGCCTCGCGTGACTGCGGAATGCAGGTGCTGATGGGCGCGCCTAACATTGTGCGCGGCGCCTCGCACTCCGGCAACGTGGCCGCCTGGCAGCTGGCAGAACGCGGTCTGCTGGATATTCTCTCCTCCGACTATTATCCCGCCAGCCTGCTGGACGCGCTATTCCGGCTGGCGGCCGATGAGCGCAATACGCTTGATCTGCCGCAGGCCAGCGCACTGGTGAGCCGTAATCCGGCACGCGCGCTGGGGCTGACGGATCGCGGGCGCATTGCGGAAGGGCTGCGTGCCGATCTGCTGCTGGTCCATACTGAACATGGGCATCCTCATGTCAATCATGTCTGGGTGCAGGGCAGGAGAGTCTACTGATGGCGCGCCTGATCTGGCTTTGTGGCCCTTCGGGGTCGGGCAAGGACAGCCTGCTCTCCGCCCTGGGTGAAGCGCCGCCCGCCCGCCTGGTGGTGGCCCATCGCTATATCACGCGTGCGGCCCATGCCGGGGGCGAAAACCATATTGCGCTCAGCGAGCAGGAGTTTCACCGCCGTCGCCAGCTGGGGTTATTCGTCCTTTGCTGGCAGGCGCACGGCTATCACTACGGGCTGGGGCTGGAAATTGAGTACTGGCTGGCACGCGACTGCCACGTACTGGTGAACGGATCCCGTCTGCATCTGCCCCAGGCGCGTGAACGCTACGGCCAGCGGCTGCTGCCGCTCTGCCTGCAGGTCACGCCGGAGGTGCTGGCGGCGCGCCTGCGACAGCGCGGACGCGAGAGCGAGGCGGAAATCGCGCAGCGCCTGCAGCGGGCGGCGCAGCCGCTGCCCGCCGGTTGCCTGGCTCTGAATAATAACGGCTCGCTGCAGCAGACGTTGCAGCAGCTGCGTCTGCTGCTGGAGAACGCACCATGAAGCTGACTTTTCTCGGCACCGGCGGCGTCCAGGCGGCACCGCTGTTTGGCTGCGACTGCAGCGCCTGCCTGCGTGCGCGGCATGAACCCTGGCGCCGCCGTACGCCCTGTAGCGCGCTGATTCAGGCGGGCAGCGAAACTATTTTGCTGGATGGCGGGCAGCCGCTACTGGAGCAGCGCTTTCGCCCCGGCGAGCTGTCGGGCATTTTACTCACTCATTATCATATGGATCATGTACAGGGTCTTTTCTCCCTGCGCTGGGGGTGCGGCGCGCGCATTCCGGTCTGGGGACCGCCCGATGAGCAGGGGTGTGACGATCTGCTGAAGCATCCTGGTCTGCTCGATTTCCGCCCGGCGCTGACCCCTTATGTGGCCTGGGCGTTTGGCGAACTGTGGGTCACGCCGCTGTTGTTACAACATTCAAAACTGACGTATGGCTATCTGTTCGACTGGCAAGGTACGCGGCTCGCCTGGCTGTGCGACACCTGCGGGCTTCCCGCTGCGACAGCGGAATTTCTCAGCACCCTCACCATCGATCATCTGGTGATTGACTGCAACGACGCGCCGCGTGACGGGCCGGGTAACCATAATGATGTGACGCAGGCGCTGGCGATCGCGCGGAGTCTGGCCGCACGCCAGACCTGGCTGACGCACCTGAGTCACGATGTCGATCGCTGGCTGCTGAGCCACGCGCTTCCGCCCGCGGTTTCGGTGGCGCGCGATCACCTGCAGCTGGATCTTGCGCGCTGAAGCCGCTGTCACCGTTTGATCATCTCGCTGTCATCAACCCTTCATCCGGCAACCCCTTAATAAGCGTGAAAATGATCGCTTTCCCTGAAGATATGGAGTGCAACATGGCACAGGCCCTACTGAAAACCGTGGTCGATAATGCGTTTGAACCTGTGGCGTCCGGCGCGCGCAAAGTGTTATCGGTACAGCAGCTCAGCAAGGCGTACGGTGAGCACCAGGTGCTGAAAAACATCAGTTTCGATCTGCATGCGGGCGAACTGGTGGCGGTGATCGGACGCTCGGGGGCGGGGAAATCCACGCTGTTGCATATGCTTAACGGCACCGTCAGCGCCAGTCAGGGCGCGGTGCTCAGCCTGCGTGACGGGCAGGTCGATCGCAATCTGGTGACGCTGAACAGCCGCCAGCTGCGCAAATGGCGCAGCGAGTGCGGCATGATCTTCCAGGACTTCTGTCTGGTGCCGCGGCTGGATGTGTTAACCAACGTGCTGCTGGGGCGGCTGAGCCAGACCCCGACGCTGAAATCCTTTCTGAAAATTTTCTCTGAAGCCGATCGCGCGCGGGCGATTGCGCTGCTGCAGTGGATGAACATGCTGCCGCAGGCGCTGCAGCGGGCGGAAAACCTCTCCGGCGGACAGATGCAGCGCGTCGCCATCTGTCGCGCGCTGATGCAGAACCCAAAAATCCTGCTGGCCGATGAGCCGGTCGCCTCGCTCGATCCGAAAAACACCCGGCGCATTATGGAAGTGCTGCGTCAGGTGAGCGAGCAGGGCATCAGTGTGATGGTCAACCTGCACTCCATTGAGCTGGTGAAAAGCTGGTGCACGCGGGTGATTGGCATTCAGCGCGGCGAGATCCTGTTTGACGGCCATCCTTCGCACCTGACCGACACGCTGTTGCACCAGCTGTATGGCGATGAAATCAACCAACTTCATTAAACGATCGGGAAACAATAAGGCAATGAATATAAAAGCAAAAGTAGTGGCAATTTTTACTGGCGCGCTGATGGCGTTTGGCGCACATGCAGCGGATGCACCGAAGGAGTTGAACCTCGGTATTCTCGGCGGACAGAACGCTACCCAGCAGATTGGCGACAACCAGTGTGTGAAAGCGTTTTTCGATAAAGAGCTGAATGTGAATACCCGGCTGCGTAACGCCTCTGACTACTCCGGGGTGATTCAGGGATTGCTGGGCGGAAAGGTGGATCTGGTGTTGAGCATGTCGCCCGCCTCTTTTGCCTCGGTCTATCTGCAGGACCCTGATGCGGTGGATATTGTGGGTATCGCCGTGGATGACAAGGATCAGTCGCGAGGCTACCACTCGGTAGTGATTGTCAAAGCGGACAGCCCCTATCAGACGCTGAACGATCTGAAAGGGAAAGCGTTTGGCATGGCCGATCCCGACTCTACCTCCGGCTTTCTGATGCCGAACCAGGCGTTCAAGAAAGCTTTCGGCGGCAGCGTCGATGATAACTACAACGGCTTCTTCTCCAGCGTCACCTTCTCCGGGGGGCACGAACAGGACATTCTCGGCGTGCTCAACCAGCAGTTCGAGGGCGCCGTTACCTGGGCTTCGCTGGTGGGCGATTACGACCAGGGCTATACCGCGGGCGCCTTTAACCGCCTGATTCGCATGGATCACCCTGACCTGATGAAACAGATTCGCATTATCTGGCAGTCGCCGCTGATCCCCAACGGCCCAATTCTGGTAAGCAATAAGTTACCCGCTGATTTTAAACAGCAAGTGGTTGCCGCCATTAAGAAGCTGGACACGGAAGAGCATGACTGCTTTATCCGGGCGATGGGCGGCACGCAACATATCGGTCCGGCGACCCTGGCGGACTACCAGAACGTTATTGATATGAAGCGCGAGCTGATGAAGGGCAGCCGCGGATAATCCTGAGCCTCACGCTGCCGCTGCGGCGCGTGAGGCCGTCACCACTCTGCGAGAAATTCACGTTGAGCGACTTCGAACGTTACTACCAACGCATCCGCAGCCAGCAAAAGCGCGCTAATCTGCTCTGGTCGTTGCTGCTGGTGACGCTCTGGCTGAGCGCAGGCCAGCTGGCGGAATTTGATTTGCTGACCATCTGGCAATCGCTGCCGCAATTTTTTGATTATATTCTGCAGACCCTACCGGTGCTGCATCTGCCGCTGCTGTTTGCCGACGGCAAAACTGCAGGATCGCTGGCGTACTGGGGCTACCGCCTGCCGGTGCAGCTGCCGCTGATCTGGGAAACGCTGCAGCTGGCGATCGCCTCAACGCTGATCGCCGTTGTGGTGGCCGCCGTGCTGGCCTTTTTTGCCGCCGGAAATACCCAAACCCCGGCCAGCGTGCGGCTGGCGATTCGCTCGCTGGTGGCGTTTCTGCGTACCATGCCGGAACTCGCCTGGGCAGTGATGTTTGTGATGGCGTTTGGCATCGGGGCGGTTCCGGGCTTTCTGGCGCTGGCGCTGCATGCCATCGGCAGCCTGACGAAACTGTTTTATGAGGCGATTGAGAGCGCCTCCGATAAACCGGTGCGCGGCCTGGCCGCCTGTGGCGCCAGCAAACTGCAGCGGATGCGCTTCGCCTTCTGGCCGCAGGTCAAGCCGCTGTTTCTCTCCTACAGTTTTATGCGGCTGGAAATTAACTTTCGCTCTTCCACCATCCTCGGGCTGGTTGGCGCTGGTGGCATAGGCCAGGAGCTGATGACCAATATTAAACTGGACCGCCACGACCAGGTCAGCATCACGCTGCTGCTGATCGTGCTGGTGGTGTCGCTGCTGGATACCTTTTCCGGCTGGCTGCGGCGACGCGTTGTAGAAGGAGCAGGTTAAATGATGGCAGTTACTCCCGATATCACCACGCTGAAACAGCAGCACGCTGAGCTTTTCGCCGTCCAGCGCTGCTATCTGCGCCGTATCGCCCTGCTGACACTGGTCGTCCTGCTCTATTACCTGTTCTTTTTTCACCAGTTCGGTATTGAGTGGGGAAGGGCCATCCAGGGCTGTCAGCAGCTTGGGCGCTACTTTATGCGCATGTTTGTCTGGCATAACTTTGCCAGCTGGCCTTTTGCTTACTACTTCACCCAGATCGGCATTACCTTAGGCATTGTGTTTGCCGGGACGCTAACCGCAGCACTGCTGGCGCTGCCGCTGTCGTTTTTCGCGGCCCGCAATGTGATGCAGCACCGCATCGCGCGGCCGCTGGCCTTCCTGGTACGCCGCCTGTTTGATGTGCTGCGCGGCGTCGATATGGCGATCTGGGGACTGATTTTTGTGCGCGCGGTAGGGATGGGGCCGCTGGCTGGGGTGCTGGCGATCATACTGCAGGATGTCGGTCTGCTGGGTAAGCTGTATGCGGAAAGCCACGAGGCGGTGGATCGCTCGCCGGGCCGGGGTCTGAGCGCCGTCGGGGCCAACAGCCTGCAGAAACACCGCTACGGTATCTTTACGCAATCTTTTCCGGCTTTCCTGGCCCTCAGCCTGTATCAGATTGAATCCAATACCCGCTCGGCGGCGGTGCTGGGTTTTGTCGGGGCGGGCGGCGTCGGCCTTATTTATGCCGAAAATATGCGCTTATGGAACTGGGACGTGGTGATGTTTATTACCCTGATCCTGGTGGCGATTGTCATGACGATGGATATCATCTCCGCCCGGCTACGTAAGCGCTATATCAGCGGAAAAGCGGTGCCGCTCTGGCAGCCTGTTGAGTCTGCCTGAGACGCTGGCTGCGCTGCCAGGCGCGCTGTAACGCCTGCACCAGCTGCGGCTGGCTCCAGGGTTTAGCCAGCCGTTCGCACAGCGGCAGCATCACCGGTTGATGACGCAGATCCTGACCGCTGATCAACAGCGTGGCGAGCGCGGGCCACTGTTGCTGCGCCTGGCGAATCACATCGGCACCGCTCAGCTCGCCCTCCAGCATCAAATCGCTGATCAGCAGATCGATATCGGGCGTCTGGCGCAGCAGGCGGAGCGCCTGCTCGCCATTTCCGCACTCCAGCGTCAGATACCCCAGGGCGTGCAGATGTTCGCACAGCGTCTGGCGCACGGCCGGTTCGTCATCCAGCACCAGCACCAGCCGCTCTTCCGCCGCATCAGCCACCGGCAGTGGCGGGGGTGTTGCGGGCAGCGTCTGTTCCGTGGCGCGCGGCAGCAGCAGACGCACGGTGGTGCCCTGGCCGGGCGCGGTTTCCAGCTCAATCTGGCCGCCCGACTGGCGCACAAATCCCCAGACCATCGACAGTCCCAGCCCGCTGCCGCTGCCGATGGGCTTGGTGGTGAAAAAGGGCTCAAACACCTGCGCCCGTACCTCCGGCGACATGCCGCAACCCTGATCGATCACCTCAATAGTGACATGGTCACGTTTACCCTGCGCCTCCTGACGGCGCTGGTTCCAGATGCGTAAACGGATTTCGCCGCTGCGTTTTTGCATCGCATCGCGGGCGTTCACCACCAGATTCATCAGCGCATTCTCCAGCTGGCTGGCATCAATCCAGGCGGGCCAGCCGGGGCGTTGCGCATCGATCACCAGCTGCTGCCCCGGCAACAGCGAGTGCTGCAACAGCGACTGCAGGTTATCCACCAGCGCGACTACCGACACGGCGCGCGGAAACAGCGTCTGCTTGCGTGAGAAGGCGAGCAGACGCTGGGTAAGCTGGGCCGCGCGTTCGGCGGCCTGACGCGCCCGCTCAACCCGGCTGGCGACCGTGCCGGCCGGCAGCTGTCCCACCGTCAGCTCCAGGCTGCCGATAATCACCGCCAGCAGGTTATTGAAGTCGTGCGCAAGGCCGCCGGTCAGCTGACCCACAGCCTTCATTTTCTGGCTGTGCACCAGCGCTTCCTCCAGCGCCTTGCGCGCCGTGCGCTCAAGGACGGTACTTACCATGCCGCGCTGCGGCACCGGGCTGAAGCGCAGCTCCAGGGTACGGCCATCCGCCAGCCGCACTTCCTGGGGCTCCAGCGGGTCATGCAGCGTAACGCCGAGCCGCGCCAGCAGCGGCTGATAGTGCTGACCGCGTTGCAACGCCTGCGGCGGCAGGCCCAGCAGCAGGGGATATTGCGCGTTCCAGACCACCAGATGGCCGTCATGATCGAACAGGGCAAAGCCGTCACGCATCGCCAGAAAAGTGGATTCCAGCTGACTGCTTTTCTCTTTCAGCAGGCGTGAGGTGTGCTCCAGCGAAGCGGTATTGCGGGCGAAGACATTGAAAGCGCGCGCCAGATCCCCCAGTTCATCGCACCGCTGCAGACCCGGTACGCCCACCTGTTTCTCCCCCTGCGCCAGCCGGGTCATGGCGTGGGCGATGGCGGTGAGGCTGGAGCCGAGATTGCGGTAGATGTAGTAACCGGCATAGCAGGTAATCGCCAGCGCCAGCAGCACAAACAGGGCGATAAACAGAATAATGGAGTCGAGTTCGCGATGCGTTTCCTGCATGCGCGCATCGCTCTGCTGCGCCACCTGCTGCACGCAGGCGGTAATGTCGATATTCAGCATCGCCACCAGCGCCTTGATGCGATAGGTGGCGTAAGCGATCGCCAGATCGCTCTCTTCCAGCTGCTGCGCCAGCGGCACCAGCGCCCGTTCATTGGCGAACAGCTGATCGATTTTGCTGGCCAGCACGCTGCCGCTTCTGCGGGTTGGCCACTGCTGCATCACTGCCTGCCATTGATCGATGGCGGCGCGCGGAGAGGCGGTGCGAATCGCGACTTCAATCAGCCGCATCGCCTGTTCGCGCAGCGCGGCGGAGGGAGCATCGGGGTAACGCGGGGCGAGGGTATTGATATGTTCCAGCAATATCTGCGACTGCCAGAGGCCGCTGAGCATCTGGTTGCGCTGCAGATGACGCTGATGACCGCGCAGCAGCAGCTGATTTACTGCCTGTTCCAGCATCAGGCTGCGCGTATGAATACGCGCCACGCGCTCCGGCTGACGGGCGGCCAGTGGCGCCTGCGCCACCAGCGCCAGCGAATGTTGCAATGCCTGCTGCTGCTGTTGCAGACGCGCCGATTCACTCTGATACTCCAGCGCGCCCACCACCTGCGCCAGCCGTACGGCGGCGGTGGCCACGTTCGCCGTGTCGCGCGCCAGCGCCAGACTACCGTTCATATCTGCCAGCGTCTGCGCCTGCGCCTGCTCCTGAATCTGACCCGCATGACGAAAGCCGAGAATCGCCACTACGCTCACCATCAGCGTCACGCTGACCACCAGCAGATTAAACAGCAGCAGGCGTCCGCGCGCGCCGGCCTGCCACAAATACGCGCGTTGCGTCATCAGCGATCTCCCCTGAACCCGTAGCGCGAGTATAAAAGCGTGAGCAACGGCAAATATGACAATTATGAATGGCAGCTGTCATTTTCCATTTATCTGCGGCTGATTAACTCGCCTGATAACCCTCAGCAGGAGCGGGCAGATGACAGCGAAACCGATACTGGAAATGAGAGGCATATCGCGCCGTTTCGGCAACTTTTACGCCCTGAAAGCGGTGGATTTAACGGTGTGGCCAGGAGAAGTCCATGCGCTGATGGGAGAAAACGGCGCGGGTAAAAGCACGTTGATGAAAATTTTGGCCGGTGCTTATAGCGCCAGCAGCGGGGAAATTATTATTGATGGTCAGCCCACCGTGATTAAAGGGCCGAAAGAGGCGCTGGCGGCGGGGATTACCCTGATCTATCAGGAGATCAATCTGGCGCCCAACCTCACGGTGGCGGAGAACATCTTTCTGGGCAGTGAGATCAGGCATCTGGGTCTGGTGCGGCGTCGCCAGATGGCACAGGAGGCGCAGCGGGTGATTGATCGGCTCGGGGCGCAATTTTCCGCCACCGACCTGGTCAGCACCCTGAGTATTGCCGAACAGCAGCAGGTAGAAATTGCGCGTGCGCTGCAGCGCAACAGCCGCATTCTGGTGATGGATGAGCCCACTGCAGCGCTCTCTAACCGGGAAACCGGGCAGCTGTTTGCCCTGATCAAACGCCTGCGCAGCGAGGGCATGGCGATCATCTATATCAGTCATCGTATGGCAGAAGTGTATGAACTCTCCGATCGCGTCAGCGTGCTGCGCGACGGTTCTTATGTCGGCAGCCTGACGCGGGACAACCTGAATGCCAGCGAGCTGGTACGCATGATGGTCGGCAGGCCGCTTAACGATCTGTTCAATAAAGATCGCAGCATCAGCTTTGGCGCTATCCGTCTGGCGGTGAATCATCTTACCGACGGCGGCAAAATTCATCCCGGCAGCCTGACGGTACGCGCTGGTGAGATTGTCGGCCTGGCGGGGCTGGTGGGGGCCGGACGCAGCGAGCTGGCGCAGCTGATTTTTGGCGTGCACAAGCCAGGCAGCGGGGAAATCTGGATTGACGGCGAAAAGGTGCGCATTAACTCCCCGCGCGAAGCTATAGCGCACGGCATCGGCTTTCTCACCGAGAACCGCAAAGAGCAGGGGCTGTTTCTGGAACTGGCCGCCCATGAAAATATTGTGATGGCCACGCTGGAACGTGACGCCAGTTACGGCATGCTGAACCGGCGCAAAGCACAGAAGATCTCCAGCGAGGCGATTCAGTCTCTCAACATTCGTGTGCCCCATGCGCAGGTGCGCGCGGGCGGCCTCTCCGGCGGCAATCAGCAGAAGCTGCTGATTTCGCGCTGGGTCTCCATTAATCCGCGTATTTTGATCCTCGATGAACCGACGCGCGGGGTGGATGTGGGCGCCCGCAGTGAAATCTACCGCATGATGAATCAAATGGCGCAGCAGGGCGTGGCGATCCTGATGATCTCCAGCGAGCTGCCGGAAGTGGTGGGCATGAGCGATCGGGTGTATGTCATGCGCGAAGGCGCTCTGGTGGGCGAACTGAGCGGTGACAACATCAGTCAGGAAAACATTATGACGCTGGCCACCGGCGCGCATGCGTCGCAGCCGACAGACGCTGAGGAGAGAGCAGTATGACCAGTGAAACCGCACGAGCCAAATCACCCACCTTAAAGCGCGCCCTGATGGGCGATATGCTGCAGACGGTGGGCATTTTGCCGATTCTGATCCTGATTGTGGCGGTATTTGGTTTTGTCGCCCCGAACTTCTTCACCGAAAGTAACCTGCTGAATATTACCCGTCAGGCCTCGATTAATATTGTGCTGGCGGCGGGAATGACCTTTGTCATCCTTACCGGCGGTATCGACCTCTCGGTGGGCTCCATGCTTGGCACCACGGCGGTGGTGGCGATGCTGACCTCGCTCGATCCGGCGCTGGCCTCGATGACCATTCCCGCCGCGCTGGCCGCCGGGCTGCTGATGGGGCTGTTTAACGGCATTCTGGTGGCCTGGGCCGGATTGCCGCCGTTTATCGTTACGCTCGGTACCTATACCGCGCTGCGCGGCGCGGCCTATCTGCTGGCGGACGGCACCACTGTGATTAACTCCGACATCAATTTTGAGTGGATAGGCAATGCTTACCTCGGACCGGTGCCCTGGCTGATTGTGATCGCGTTTGCAGTGATTGCCCTGTGCTGGTTTGTGCTGCGTCGCACCACCCTTGGCGTGCATATCTATGCGGTGGGCGGCAATATGCAGGCGGCACGCCTTACCGGGATCAAAGTGGGCGCGGTGCTGGTGTTTGTCTATGGCGTCAGCGGACTGCTCTCCGGCCTGGGCGGGCTGATGAGCGCCTCGCGCCTCTACAGCGCTAACGGCAACCTGGGCGTCGGTTATGAGCTGGACGCCATCGCGGCGGTAATCCTCGGCGGGACCAGCTTTGTCGGCGGCATCGGCACCATTACCGGCACGCTGATCGGCGCGCTGATTATCGCCACCCTGAACAATGGCATGACGCTGATGGGCGTCTCCTACTTCTGGCAGCTGGTGATTAAAGGGGCGGTGATCATTATTGCCGTGCTGATCGATAAGTACCGTACACGGCATCATGTCAGCTAATTCTACCCTCCGGGCCCGCCACGCGGGCGCGGGGGAAGAGTCATGTTTCACAACGACCCGACGCCATTACGCAGTTGGCAACGATGAAAACAAAAGCAGGAGAAGAACTATGCGTTTCAATCCGATTGTTTGCGGGCTGCTGGCGGCGACGCTGTTCAGCGCACCGCTGGTGCAGGCGAAAGAGTTGAAGTCGATTGGCGTTACCGTCGGCGATCTCGCCAACCCGTTCTTTGTACAGATTACGAAAGGGGCAGAGATGAAGGCGCGCGAGCTGGCCGGTGACAAGGTCAACGTGACGCTGGTTTCCAGTGGTTACGACCTGGGTCAGCAGGTGGGGCAGATCGATAACTTTATTGCCGCCAAAGTGGATATGATTATCCTCAACGCGGCCGATTCCAAAGGCATTGCTCCGGCGGTGAAACGTGCGCGTGATGCCGGCATCGTGGTAGTGGCGGTGGACGTGGCGGCCGACGGTGCCAACGCGACCATTACCTCCGATAACACCCAGGCGGGGGAGATGGCCTGTAAGTACATCTCCGATCGCCTGAAAGAGAAAGGCAACGTTGTGATCATCAACGGGCCGCCGGTGTCTGCCGTGCAGAACCGCGTCGAGGGGTGCCGCAATGAGCTGCAGCGCCATCCGGAGATCAAGCTGCTCTCCTGGAACCAGAACGCCAAAGGCAGTCGTGAAGGGGGGCTGGAAGTGATGACCTCGCTGCTTTCTGCCAACCCGAAAATTGATGCGGTATTTGCCATCAACGATCCTACCGCTATCGGGGCGGATCTGGCGGCCAAACAGGCGCAGCGTAACGAATTCTTTATTGTCGGCGTGGATGGCTCCCCCGATGGCGAAGAAGCGCTGAAACGGAAAAACTCGCTGTTTGCCGCAACCCCGGCTCAGGATCCCCAGGTGATGGCGGCGAAAGCGGTGGAGATTGGTTACGATATTCTGCAGGGCAAAGCTGCGCCGGATAAGCCAGTACTGATTCCGGTAACCCTGATCGACCGGGAGAGCGTGAATAACTACAAAGGCTGGACGGTGAGATAAACCGCTTCCGGCGCGCGTGACAGGCGCGCCGGGATGCCTGACTGGCGATGTAACGGGGACTCAGGCGATTTGCGAAGAGAGCTGCGCCATACCCGGTCGCACCACGTCGGCAGAAAAGACGTAGCCGAGGCCGCGAATGGTGCGGATCAGCACCGGCTGATGCGGGTTCACCTCGATTTTACGCCGCAACCGCATAATCAGGACATCAATGGTGCGATCGAACACATCAAGGCTTTCGCTGTGGGTGAGTTCAAGCAGCTGATCGCGCGTTAACACTTTGCGCGCATGGCGCACCAGCGCGCGCAGCAAGGCGTATTCCCCCTGCGTCAGCGGCACGGCTTCACGCTGCGGGTTTAGCAACTGACAGCGCGTTTCATCCAGCTGCCAGCCGTTAAACTGCCAGCCGCTATCATGCTCCGGCGCGGGCAGAGAGAGACGACCGCAACGGCGCAATGCCGCCCGCGCCCGCGCGACCACCACGCGCGGATTAAAGGGTTTGGCGATATAGTCATCGGCACCCATTTCCAGACCCACAACCATATCCGCCTCCGATCCCATTCCGGTGAGCATAATCACCAGCAGATCCGGCCGCAGACGCTGCATCTGTTGCAGCACCAGCAGACCGTTGGTGTCCGGCAGCATCATATCCAGCATCACCAGCGCAATATCCGGATGCTTTGCCAGCAGCGGCACCACCTCTTTCCCCTGATGACAGGTATACACGGTAAAAACATGCTCGCTGAGTACGTCGCGGAGCAGTTCACACACAGCGCGTTCATCATCGACCACTAATATCGCGGGCTTCATTATCAGGCTCGTAGGTTGCGAAAAAGTTAAAGGTCAGTGTACACAGGCTGTTAATGCCAGCATGGGATGAAAATGCGGAAGTGTGAGAAATATCGCCCGTACACTGCCGAAAGCGTGCAGTGGCGCAAAAATCAACAGCAAATGCCTCAAAAAGGTGCAATGCGCCAGAATGGTGCCCTGTTTTGGTTAAGATTATTCCTGGGTGCGGCGCGCTGACGGGCCGCCTGCCTTTTGTACGGGATGTCGTCATGGCATAGCAATTGCTATGTGACCCGGGCGAGTAAAGGTTACGGCATCCGGTAACCTGACGGCAGAGCATGCAGCCGCCACGCTTTTCGCGCCCGCAACACAATAATGCGCATGCAAATCACTTTAGCAAGGAGAACGCACGTGAGTGACGTCTCCATGGTTACGAGAGATGATGATGTTAGAAAAACTGTTCAAGCTCAAGGCTCACCAGACCACGGTCCGTACGGAGATCATTGCGGGGATCACCACCTTCCTCGCTATGGCCTACATCCTGTTTGTTAACCCCAGCATTCTCAGCGCCACCGGCATGGATAAAGGTTCGGTGTTTGTCGCCACCTGTCTGGCGGCGGCGATCGGTTCGTTACTGATGGGCCTGATCGCCAACTATCCTATCGCGCTGGCCCCCGGCATGGGACTGAACGCCTTCTTTACCTATACCGTGGTACTGCACATGGGATACAGCTGGCAGATCGCGCTGGGGGCCGTGTTTCTGTCCGCAGTGATCTTCTTTGTGCTGTCGATTTTTAAAATCCGGGAATGGATTATTGCCAGTATCCCACTGCCACTGCGCGCCGGTATTGCCGCCGGTATCGGCCTGTTTCTGGCGCTGATTGCGCTGGAAGGGGCCGGTATCGTGGTAGACAACCCGGCGACGCTGGTGGGCATTGGCGATCTGACACAGCCGGGGCCGCTGCTGGCGATGCTGGGCTTTATCATTATCGTGGTGCTGGAAGCGCGTCGCGTGACCGGTGCGGTACTGATTGGCATCCTGCTGGTGACCTTTATCTCCATGGGGATCGGGCTGTCACCCTTTGCGGGCGTCTTCTCCGCGCCGCCCTCGATTGCGCCGACGCTGATGCAGCTGGATATTGCCGGTGCCTTTAATGTGGGCCTGGTCAGCGTGATCTTCGCCTTCCTGTTTGTCGATGTGTTTGATAATACCGGCACCCTGTTGGGCGTCACCAAACGCGCCGGACTGGCGGATGAGCAGGGCAATGTACCGAAGATGGGACGTGCGCTGATCGCGGACAGTGCCGCAGCGCTGTTTGGTTCGCTGCTGGGGACCTCTACCACTACCAGCTACGTGGAATCCGCCGCAGGCGTCAGCGCTGGTGGCCGTACCGGCCTGACGGCGATTGTCGTGGCGATTCTCTTTCTGCTCAGCCTGTTCTTCTCGCCGCTTGCCTCCAGCGTTCCGGCGTATGCAACCGCGCCAGCGCTGCTGTTTGTCGCGGTGCTGATGGCGTCAGGGCTGGCGGAGATTGACTGGAAAGATATCACTACGGCTGCGCCGGTAACGGTGACGGCACTGACCATGCCGCTGACCTACTCGATCGCCAACGGTATCGCTTTTGGTTTTATCACCTGGACGGTGGTGAAGTTGCTGAGTGGCCGCACGCGCGAGTTGAATGCTGCGCTGGTGGTATTGTCGATTCTGTTTGTGATTAAACTTGGCTGGCTGAGCGCCTGACGGCGGCACTGAAAAGGTAACAGGGGGCCGGAATACGGCCCCTCTGTTATCAGCGGGAAACCCGGTTAACGCGGCTCAGGCCAGGCCACTGCGGTAATCCCATGAAGCACAGGTGCAGCGAATAGCGGCCCCTGGAAAGTCGAAATGCCTGCCGCTTCAAGCCACATCCATTCCTCCGCTTTCTCCACCCCTTCGGCGGTGACCGCGATTTCCAGCGAGGAGCAGCATTTCAGAATCGCCTGCACCACTGCCTGTTTCGGCCCGCTTTTATGCACATCACGAATAATATTACTGTCAATCTTGATGCGATCCGGCTGCACGCGTGTCAGCAGCAGCAGACCGGCGGAACCGGCACCAAAATTATCAATCGCCAGGCTGATCCCGGCTGCTTTCAGCTGTTTTATCGCCTGTTCAAAATCTTCGGTGCGGGAAATGGCCTCGTTCTCGGTCACTTCTACCGTAATCTGCTGAGGAATCAGCCCGTTAGCCTGGATTTCTCTGAGCAGAAAATCGACCGCATCCGGCACCTCTACCAGCGCCATCGGCAGCAGATTCACCGACAGTTTCATCGCCTCAATACCCAGACGGCGCGCCTGAGCAAACGCCTGGGCTTTGGCGCGCAGATCAAGCGCATGCATCTCCTGCGACGTCAGGGGGGCGAAAAGCTCACGCAGCGGGGTATCCTGCGCACCGCGCATGCGCGCTTCCACGGAGACCACTTCGCGCGCCAGCGGATCAACCACCGGCTGGAAGGCAAAACTGTACGGCTCCGCTGTGCGGGTGTCCGGCAGTGTGAGCTGGCTATCCGACTCGTCAGTAAGAAACTGCCACTGCTCTGACGGCGGCACTTCAAAATAGTTTTCTTTTTCCGTGGCTTCGACAAAGGTTCGCAGGAACTGCAGCGCCCGGTCATCGTAGGTCAGCCGGTAGCGGGAGGTTCCGCGGTCGAGCACCGCCTGTAACAGTGATGATTTTTCATGTTCGCGCAGATCGAACAGCTCCATGCCCGCATTACCAAAGCGGCGCGATGGCGCATAATCGCGCATCAGTTCCACCAGGTTATAGTGCTTTTGATCGGCGCAGATGCGTTCATAAGCGGCAAGCACGCCCGCTTCAGGACCTTCGAGCAGCTGGAAGAAATGGGTGCCGTTAAACAGCAAAATACCTGTGACGTCAAACTCAGCATTAAACTGGCTGGCCCTGCTGACCATGCCGCCCAGAATTTTAACAGGAACGTCTTCAGAAATATGACTGCGATAAAGAAGGGTAGTCAGCATGAAATAGCTCCGGCTGCGTGATGATTACGCACACCTTACCAGAAATTACCGGAGCCGTATTCAGTGGCGTTTCGCTGTCAACCAGGCAGAAAAACGTCAAATTCTTTTTACATATAAGGAGAGTTTTAGCGTTGCGATCCGGGAGTGACGCTGGCTGGCGCGTGAAGAAAGCGTAGCGGCGCTGACCGGGCGGTCAGCTTGTTTACCCGCGCATGCAAAAGGTAAGACTCAGACAAATCTCATCAGGGGCAGCGGCGAAAAGTGGTGCGCCGCTGCCCTTTGTGTCTGGATAAAACGGGTGTCAGACAGGCAGATCGTCAGGAGTGCGCCATACCACCAGTTCCAGCGCCTGGCGCAGTATATCCTGCCTGACGACATCTGTGGTGCACTCCAGCAGCCCCAGCAGATGCAGAATAATAGCTTTGTTGGTAACCTGGCCGCGTGTGGCGATGAGATGGCGTATGGCAGCGCCCAGCACTTCAGCCTCACTGGTATACAAATCGTCCACATTAATAAAGTGCGCAAGAATTTCGCTTTCGGACGTCTGCTGCTGCATGTTCTTATTCCTTATAAAGCCGGCGTGGCGTTAAAAATATCTCTTAAATGAGGGGGTAATTAATGTTTATTACTCTCGTTTGACGGACCGTCGCGGGTAAACAGATGCGGCCGGTTTTCACCGTCGCGCATTTCAAGCGCACGGCTCTGTCGGGTAGTAGCAAGACTGTTACGTACCTCAATGATCGCGCGCTTGCAGGCCTGGCGGCGTTCATCGTCTTTTTCGCTGGCGGCAAGGGCCTGTAGTTTTTTAATCAGCCCGGTGGCGGAAACGGCACCACCGCCATGCAGCAGATCAAGCAGGGCTTCACCCATCATGATATCTGTCAGTTTCTGGTCATTTCTTTTCATATCTACTTATTTGGCGGTCTGTCGGCCTGCCAGGGCGCTCGCCGGGGAGAGCATTACGTGCACATAACGTCGGTCTCAGCGCGCAAACAGCAGGCGAAGCAGCTCCTGATAATGTTTTTCTTCTTCAGTGTTGCCCGCCCCTTCAAGGCGCAGCAAAAGTTTGGTACAAAGGGACTTACGGTTAAGCGTTTTGCCGGCGCGCAGGATCTCCACCACAATGCGGCCCAGCGTTTCCTGCTGTGAGGGCAGGGAAGCGGTGCTGAAGTAACGGGCGATATCGCTCCTGGATAAGGCACTATATTCGACCTGGCGCATAGGGCATCCTTAATCGGGTTAAAAGGCATCGGCTTACAGAGCGTAAAGTTATACAAAATTTGAAAAGTTGTACAGCTTTTCCCGGGCCGTACAACGTTGTTTTTATACGTTAAAGAAATTAACCCTTTCTTATCAAAGAGTTGGTAAAAGAGACGGAAGTAAGAATTTTCGGAATTTGACGGGTGACGCCAGTCCGCTGCGATACGGACTGGCGTGATCTTTAGCGAAAAGGCGGTTCGTTGAAGGTGCGCAGCTTGCGTGAATGCAGTTTATCCCCCTCGGCGCGCAGCAGGTCTACCGCGCAAATACCGATCTGCAGATGCTCGGAAATCGCCCCCTCATAAAAACGATTCGCCTGTCCGGGCAGCTTAATCTCGCCATGCAATGGCTTATCCGATACGCACAGCAGGGTGCCGTAGGGCACACGAAAACGGTAACCCTGAGCGGCGATAGTTGCGCTCTCCATATCCACCGCCACGGCGCGACTGAGATTAAAGCGCAGTGCGGAAGCGGAATAGCGCAGCTCCCAGTTACGATCGTCGGTGGTCACCACCGTGCCGGTGCGCAACCGCTGCTTCACCGCCTCGCTGTCCATGCCGCTCACCGCTTTGGTGGCATCGTACAGCGCGCGCTGCACTTCGGCGATGCTGGGAATCGGAATATCTGGCGGCAGCACGCTGTCGAGCACATGGTCATCGCGCAGATAGGCGTGCGCCAGCACATAATCGCCAATTGTCTGGCTTTCACGCAGTCCGCCACAGTGACCAATCATCAGCCAGGCATGGGGGCGCAATACCGCCAGATGGTCGCAAATGGTTTTCGCATTCGAGGGCCCGACGCCAATATTCACCAGCGTAATGCCGCTCTGGCGCGATGAGGTCAGATGCCACGCCGGCATCTGATGTTTCTTCCAGGCAAAGTCAGACATCATCGCCTCGGCATCCGGTGTCTCAGCGGTAATAATCACCTCTCCGGAGCAGACCAGACTCTCATAGGGCGACTGCGCATCGCGCACCTGGGCAATGGCCCAGCGTACAAACTCATCCACATAGCGGGTGTAGTTGGTAAACAGCACAAAGGGCTGAAAGTGCTCAACCGCGGTGCCGGTGTAATGACGCAGGCGCGCCAGCGAGAAGTCGGTACGCAGCGCATCGAAATGGGAAAGGGGGAAAAAGCTGCTGGCGTTAAACAGCCCGTCGGCGGTTTCATCACCAATCTGCGACAACTCGGTGGTGGGGAAATAGCGCGCAATGCTGGCGCTCATCGAGCGGTCAAGGGTCAGATCGGCACCATCAATCACGTAAGGATAAGGGATCTCCTGCTGCGACGGACCGACCTCAATGGTGACCGCATATTCTTTGTCCAGCATCTGCAGCTGTTCACTGAGATAAGGGCGCAGCAGCGCCGGACGGGTAATGGTGGTGCTGTAACTGCCGGTATGGGTAAAGCGCCCCCAGGCGCGGGAACGATTTTGCTGGCGGCCATCTTCCTGCCAACTGATACGCAGTTCCGGATAGACAAACAACCCCTGCGCGCGCGCGGCGGCATCGGGCAGCGTACCCTGTTCGCTAAAGACTTTAATCGCTGTGCGCAGGGCGTTCACCGCATTAGCGTAAAGGTTTTCCAGTTGATCCAGCGCCTGCTGAGGGGTCAGGCCATTGCGTTGTATTTCCATAAACTCTCCCGCTTCTTGAACCTCTGTTCTGAGCCTAAGCTTAGCTGCCGTGATCGCGCTACTGAAAAAGAATCTGTGATCGACCGCATTTTGCACCAAACGGGTGCTGGTGTGCGTCGTGACAATCGGTATTGTGAGTGAGCAAACCGGCAGTTTGATGCTGTTACGCCGTGCCCGGGAGGGAAGTGCCACCGGGCCGGGCCTCTTCTGCTGTCGCCTCGCCAGCCGTGCGATGCGATGCCGGACTGCGCGACACAGCCGAATTCTGCTATCCGTTGTGACCTCTGGCGAGCTTTTTGCTTGCTGATTAACCGTGGCCCCACTGGCCGCGCTTGCACTCCAGTCGTTGATTCAGAAATTGATTTCTTCCAGACCGCGGTCTGGCATTTGCTCGTGAACCAGTTGAGGATTGACAGCATGTCTATGAAATTAATGAAATTAAGCGCGAAAGTTGTGTTGGCAGGGTGTTTAGGTGCAGCCTTCTCTGCGCAGGCAGATATCAAAATCGGTGTTGCCGGACCTTTCTCCGGGCCCAATGCAACTTACGGGGCGCAGTACTGGAAGGGGGCGTCGCAGGCGGCGGCGGATATTAATGCGGCAGGAGGGGTTAACGGTGAGAAAATTGTGCTGGTGCAGGGCGATGACGCCTGCGAACCCAAACAGGCAGTCTCGGTAGCGAACCGTCTGGCGGATCAGGATAAGGTGATGGCGGTGGTGGGACACTTCTGCTCCTCCTCCACCATGCCCGCCTCGGAAGTCTATGATGAAGCGGGTATTATCGCCATTACCCCCGGATCCACCAACCCGCAAATTACCGAACGCGACATGAGCGGTATGTTCCGCATGTGTGGTCGTGACGATCAGCAGGGCACCATTGCCGCCAACTATATGCTGGATTCCCTGAAAGCGAAGAAAGTGGCGGTGATTCATGACAAGGATACCTATGGCCAGGGGCTGGCGGACGCCACCAAAGCGCAGCTGCAAAAACGCGGCGTGAAGGAGGTGCTCTATGAAGGGCTGTCACGCGGCGAAAAAGACTTTAACGCGCTGGTGACCAAAATCGCCGCGCTGAATCCCGACGTGGTCTATTTCGGCGGCTGCCATCCGGAAGCGGGTCCGCTGGTGCGTCAGATGCGCGAGCAGGGCATGCAGGCGAAGTTCTTCTCCGGTGACTGCATCGTGACTGAGGAGATGGTCACTGCCGCTGGCGGGCCGCAATACACCAATGGCGTCTATATGACTTTTGGCAGCGATCCGCGCCAGATTGCCGAAGGTAAACCGGTGATTGAGAAGTTCCGCGCCAGCGGCTTCGAGCCGGAAGGTTATACCCTCTACGCCTACGCGTCGATTCAGGCGCTGGCTGCCGCCTATAAAGCGGCAGGCAAAGACAACGAAAAAGCGAGCGCCTGGCTGAAAGCCAACAGCGTCGATACCGTCATGGGTAAAAAAGCCTGGGACAGTAAAGGCGACCTGAAAGTCTCCGACTATGTCATCTACCAGTGGGACGACAAAGGCAAATATCGTCAGCTTTAGTCTGCAGTGACCGGTCCCGCCTGCATCAGGCGGGACATCGCCATCTCTGTGCACGCAACTACGTGCTGGCCCCATCTTCGATGAGACTGATCTATGGATGCGTTCTTTCTGCAACAGCTGGTCAATGGCCTGACGCTGGGTGCGGTTTACGGCCTGATCGCTATCGGCTACACCATGGTTTACGGCATTATCGGCATGATTAACTTTGCCCATGGTGAGGTCTACATGATCTCCGCCTATCTCTGCGCTATCGCGCTGGCGCTGCTCTCCTTTTTTGGCGTGCAGTCGTTTCCCTTACTGATTTTCGGCACCCTGCTTTTTACCATCGCGGTGACCGCCATCTATGGCTGGGCGATTGAGCGCATCGCCTACCGACCACTGCGTAACTCAACGCGCCTGGCGCCGCTGATCTCCGCCATCGGCATGTCGCTGATCCTGCAAAACTATGTGCAGCTCAGCCAGGGGCCGAATCAGCAGGGGATCCCCACGCTGCTCACCGGGGCGGTACGCATGGAGATTGACGGCGGGGTGGTGCAAATCACCTGGACGAAAATCTTTATCCTGCTGGCGGCGTTTTGTGGTATGGCGCTGCTTACCTGGATTATCCAGTACACAAAGCTGGGGCGCATCTGCCGTGCCGTGCAGCAGGATCGGCGTATGGCGTCGATTCTCGGCATCAATACCGACCGGGTGATTTCGCTGGTGTTTATGATTGGCGCAGCGATGGCGGGGCTGGCGGGGGTGCTGGTGACCATGAACTACGGCACCTTTGATTTTTATGCCGGTTTTATTATCGGGATCAAAGCCTTTACCGCGGCGGTGCTGGGCGGCATCGGCTCGCTGCCGGGGGCGATGCTGGGCGGGTTGCTGCTCGGGGTAGCAGAGGCGCAGTTCGCCGGGCTGGTGAACTCCGATTACAAAGATGTGTTTTCGTTTACCTTGCTGGTGGTGATCCTGATCTTCCGCCCGCAGGGGCTGCTGGGACGTCCACTGGTCGCGAAAGTATGAGGGCATAACGATGACAGAAAGGATACAAGGTTTCGATCTGCGCCAGGTGCTGCTGGATACGGTTCTTGCCGGGCTGGTGGCGCTGGTGGTGTTTGGCCCGATTGTGGGCATTGTGCTGGAGGGTTACAGCTTCCATCTTTCCGCCGCGCGCGTGGCGCTGCTGGTCGCCATCGTGATGGCCGGACGTTTGCTGCTGAGTCTGGCGCTGCAGAGCGGCATCGGTCAGCGTCTGCAGCGTCAGATGGAGGGGGCCGATCAGGGCGTTTATGTGCGTGCGCCGGGTCAGCGCTCATCGCTGCGCTGGATCATTCCTCTGCTGCTGATGGTGGCCATTATCTTTCCGGTGTTCTCCAGTAAATACCTGCTGACGGTGGCGATCCTCGGCCTGATCTATGTGCTGCTGGGACTGGGGCTCAATATTGTGGTCGGGCTGGCCGGGCTGCTCGACCTCGGCTATGTGGCGTTTTATGCCATTGGCGCCTATGGGCTGGCGCTCGGCTACCAGTACCTGGATCTGGGCTTCTGGAGCATGCTGCCGCTGGCGGCGCTGATGGCGGCCATGGCCGGCGCACTGCTCGGCTTTCCGGTGCTGCGTATGCATGGTGACTATCTGGCGATTGTTACCCTCGGCTTTGGTGAGATTATTCGCCTGGTGCTGAATAACTGGCTGGAATTTACCGGCGGACCGAACGGCGTCTCGGTGCCGTCGCCCACCTTTCTCGGCCTGGAGTTTGGCCGTCGCGCCCGCGAAGGGGGCACCCCTTTCCATGAGTTTTTCGGTCTCAGCTACAACCCCAACATGAAGTTTATTTTTATTTACGCCGTTCTGGTGCTGGTGGTACTGCTGGTGCTGTTTATCAAGCAGCGGCTGACGCGGATGCCCATTGGTCGCGCCTGGGAAGCGCTGCGCGAAGATGAGATCGCCTGCCGCGCCATGGGGCTGAACCATGTGCTGGTCAAGCTCTCCGCCTTTATGCTGGGGGCCTCAACCGCTGGCATCGCCGGGGTCTTTTTCGCCAGTTATCAGGGATTCGTTAACCCCACCTCCTTTACCTTTTTTGAGTCCGCGCTGATCCTGGCGATTGTGGTGCTGGGCGGCATGGGCTCGACGCTGGGGGTGGTGCTGGCCGCTTTTGTCCTTACCGTGGCACCGGAGCTGCTGCGCAGCTTCGCCGAATATCGCGTGCTGCTGTTTGGCATGCTGATGGTGCTGATGATGATCTGGCGGCCACGCGGGCTGGTGCGCACCAGCCGCGTCGGCGTCGCGCTGCGTAAAGGAGTACGCCATGAGTGATGCCATTTTGCAGGTGGAAAACCTGATGATGCACTTTGGCGGTATCCGTGCGCTGAATGATGTCAGCCTGGAGGTCGAGCGCGGCTCAGTGACGGCGCTGATTGGCCCGAACGGCGCAGGGAAAACCACAGTGTTCAACTGCCTGACCGGGTTTTATCGCGCCAGCGGCGGACGCATTATGCTCAATGCCCGCCAGCGCAGCACCGATGTGATTCAGGTGCTGGGACAAAAAATTCGTGCCAGCGACCTGGTCAGGCCGACGCAACTGGGATCGCGCCTCTGGTACAAAATGTTTGGCGGGGCGCACCTGGTGAACCGCGCCGGATTGGCGCGCACCTTCCAGAACATCCGTCTGTTCCGCGAAATGTCGGTGGTGGAGAACCTGCTGGTGGCGCAGCATATGCAGGTGAACCGCAACCTGCTGGCCGGCGTGTTTAATACCCGTGCCTACCGTGAGGCAGAGAATCGTGCCCTTGATCGCGCGTTTTACTGGCTGGAGTTGGTGGATCTGGTGGAGAGTGCCAACCGGCTGGCGGGCACGCTCTCTTACGGGCAGCAGCGACGGCTGGAAATCGCCCGCGCCATGTGTACCCAGCCGGAGCTGATTTGCCTGGACGAGCCGGCGGCGGGGCTGAACCCGGTGGAGACCGAAGCGCTGAGTCGCATTCTGCACCGGCTGCGTGCCGATCACCGCATTACTGTGCTGCTGATTGAGCACGACATGGGCATGGTAATGAGCGTTTCCGATCAGATTGTGGTGCTTGACCATGGGGATGTGATCGCACGCGGCACGCCGCAGCAGATCCAGCATGATGAACGGGTTATTGCCGCCTATCTCGGTGTAGACGAAGAGGAGATCAAAGATGGCTGAGCCAATACTGGCATTTGAGGAGGTGGATGTGTTTTACGGCCCGGTGCAGGCGCTAAAACAGGTGTCGCTGCGCGTCGAGGAAGGGGAGACGGTGGCGCTGATCGGCGCCAACGGGGCTGGAAAATCGACGCTGCTGATGTCGATTTTTAGTCAGCCGCGTATCGCCGCCGGACGTATTCTTTACCGCGGCGTAGATATCAGCCGTAAGTCGACCCATTTTATCGCCAGTAACGGCATTGCCCAGGCACCGGAAGGCCGACGTATCTTCCCGGATATGACGGTGGAGGAGAATATGCTGATGGGCACTATTACCCTGGGCAACCGCTACGTGCAGCAGGATAAAGAACGCCTCTATCAGCTTTTTCCGCGCCTGCTGGAGCGGCGTAAACAGCGTGCAATGACTCTCTCTGGCGGCGAGCAGCAGATGCTGGCGATTGCACGCGCCCTGATGAGTCGTCCAAAACTGCTGCTGCTGGATGAGCCCAGTCTCGGTCTGGCGCCCATCGTTGTACAGCAAATCTTTACTATTCTGCGTGAACTGGCGCAGCAGGGCATGACGCTGTTTCTGGTGGAGCAGAACGCGCGCCATGCCCTGAAGCTCTCCGATCGCGGCTATGTGATGATGAATGGAGAGATTCGCCTGAGCGGCAGTGGGGCGGAATTGCTGGATAATGAAGAGGTTCGCAGCGCCTACCTTGGCGCAGCGGCACGGGTGGCGGCCGGGACGCTGAAAAGTTCGTAATAAAAATTTAACTGGAGCCGGAAAGGCTTTGCATAATTTCTGGCCTCCTATCATGATTATATTTCCTGTCCGATTTCTTCTGAATTGGTATTCCCTTGCAAAATCCTGGCGTAGCAGTGATGCGGGCGATCAAAGGCACGGCGTGGTATCCGAAACGTCGTGCTTATCGCACGCTGTTCTGGCGTGAGATCACGCCGCTGGCGGTACCTATCTTTATCGAGAACCTCTGCGTCATGCTGATGGGGGTACTGAGCACCTTCCTGGTGAGCTGGCTGGGTAAAGAAGCGATGGCTGGCGTTGGTCTGGCCGACAGCTTCAACATGGTGATCATCTCCTTTTTTGCCGCTATCGATCTGGGGACCACGGTGGTGGTAGCGTTCAGCCTGGCAAAACGCAACGGCAAGCGCGCACGCGCGGCGACGCGTCAGTCCCTTGGCCTGATGACCATACTCGCCTTTCTGCTGGTGATCATCATTGAGTTCTGGGGACACCTGATTATCGATGTGATTGCCGGTAGTGCCGAGCCTCAGGTGAAAGCGCTGGCGCTCAGCTACCTGCAAATCTCCGCCTGGAGCTATCCGGCGGCGGCCATTGCGCTGATCGGCAGCGGCGCGCTGCGCGGGGCGGGCAATACCAAAATCCCGATGCTGATTAACGGCGGTATGAATATTCTCAATATCGTGATCAGTACCGTGCTGATTTATGGCTGCTTCTCCTGGGAAGGGCTCGGTTTTATCGGTGCCGGGCTGGGGCTGACCATATCGCGCTATATCGGCGCTATTGGCGTGATTTATGTGCTGATGATCGGCTTTAACGCCTCGCTGAAGATTACGCTGACCAGCTATTTTCGCCGCTGGAACAGCAATATTCTGCGCGAGGTACTGAGCATTGGCGTACCGGCCAGTATCGAGTCGGTGCTGTTTAACGGCGGCAAGCTGCTGACGCAAATCTTTGTGGCGGGCATGGGCACCAGCGAAATCGCCGGTAACTTTATCGCCTTCTCCATTGCCTCGCTGATTAATCTGCCGGGGAATGCGCTGGGCTCGGCCTCTACCATTATTACCGGCACCCGCCTCGGGAAAAATCAGGTCTTTCAGGCGGAACGGCAGATCCGGCACGTCTACTGGCTGGCGACCTTTTCCCTCTGCTGCCTGGCGTTTCTTACCGTGCCCTTTGCCGGGCTGCTGGCGCGCTTTTATACCAGCGATCCTGAGGTGATTCGGGTTACAAAACACCTGATCTGGCTTAACGCCGCCTTTATGCCCATCTGGGCCGCCTCCTGGGTTTTACCCTCCGGGCTGAAAGGGGCGCGCGATGCGCGTTACACCATGTATGTCTCAATGTTCAGCATGTGGGGCGCGCGCGTGGTGGCAGGTTATCTGCTGGGGATTGTACTCGGCATGGGGGTGGTTGGTGTCTGGCTCGGCATGTTCCTTGACTGGGCGGTACGCGGCGCCTGCTTCTGGTGGCGGCTGAACAGCGGCAAATGGCTGAATAACTATCGTAAGATGGTGGCGAAAAGCCAGAGTGGTTAACGCAGCGCACCTGGCAACAACGCCCCGGCCTTGCGGAAAGGCGCGGGGCAGAGTAAGCGGGCGTCAGGGAAACGCCCGTGTGGTTAACTCACCAGCGCCTGACCATCTTTGCGGCTCTCGGTTGCCGCCACATAGTGGCCCTCCGGCAGCCGATAAATCACCTGTGCGCCGCCGAAGTTGTACTCCTGCAACGGATCTTCCACCACAATCTGATGGCCCCGTTCACGCAGTCCCGCAATGGTGTTGCGACTGAATGTGGACTCCACAATGACTTCACGTCCCTGCACCACGCGCCAGCGCGGCGCATCAATCGCCGCCTGGGGGTTTTGTCCGTGCAGCATAATGCGCAGCGCCAGTTGCATGTGTCCCTGCGCCTGCATCGGCCCGCCCATCACGCCAAACGACATCAACGGCTTACCTTCACCATCCAGCGCAAAGCCGGGAATAATGGTGTGGAAAGGACGTTTACTGCCCGCCAGTGCGTTCGGATGTTCAGGATCAAGCACAAAGCCGCAGCCGCGGTTTTGCAGGCTGATGCCGGTCTCCGGCACCACGACGCCGGAACCGAATCCCATATAGTTCGACTGAATAAAAGAGACCATCATCCCGCTGGCATCGGCGGTGGAGAGATAGACGGTGCCGCTCTGGGTCGGTGCGCCATAGGTGAAGTCAGAGGCGTGATCGGGATCGATCAGCGCGGCGCGGGATTGCAGGTAGTGATCGCTGAGTAGCTCGCGCGCCGCAAACGGCATATGGGCTTCATCGGCCACATAGCGATCGAGATCCGCCAGCGCCAGCTTCATCGCTTCAATGGAAAGATGCAGCGACTGTACCGAATCGGGATCGTAGCGACCGATATCGCACTGCTCCAGGATGCCGAGCGCAACCAGCGTGGCGATCCCCTGGCCGTTTGGCGGCAACTCCTGCACCGAGCCACCGGCAAAATCGCGTGACAGCAGCTCGACCCAGTCGGCACGGTGGCTCGCCAGATCATCCAGCGTCAGGTGCGCGCCATGTTCGCTGGCGAATGCGGCGATTTTTTGCGCCAGTTCGCCGTGATAAAAGGCTTCGCCACGGGTCTGCGCGATAAGTTCCAGAGTAGCGGCCTGGGCCGGATTACGGAAAATTTCGCCGATATGCGGGGCGCGTCCCTGCGGGGCAAAGCAGGCGCTGAATCCCGGCTGATCTTTCAGTTTTTCATAACCGCGCTGCCACAGGTGACCAATCAGCGGCGAGACGGGAAAACCGTTGCGCGCGTACTCAATGGCGGGCTGCGCCAGGGTGGTGAGGGGCAGGGAGCCAAAGCGCTCCGCCAGCGCCACCCAGCCGGAGACCGCGCCGGGAACGGTGACCGCATCCCAGCCGGTTTCCGGCACCGCCGTTTTGCCGGCAAACAGATCGGCGTGCCAGCTGGCCGGTGAGCGACCCGAGGCGTTCAGGCCATGCAGTTTGTTACCGTCCCAGACAATGGCGAAGGCGTCGCTGCCGATGCCACAGCCGGTCGGCTCCACCACCGTCAGCGCCATGGCGCTGGCGATGGCCGCGTCCACTGCGTTGCCGCCCTGTTGCAACATGCGCATGCCTGCCTGCGCCGCCAGCGGCTGTGAAGTCGCTACCGCATTGTGCCCCATCATCGGCGGGCGTCTTGAAGAATAGCCCGTGTTAAAATCAAGCGCTTTCGTCATCATGACTCCTTAGTCGTGGCGCGGATCGAGCGCATCGCGCAGCCCGTCGCCGAGTAAATTAAAGCCCTGCACCGCCAGAAAAATGGCGACGCCGGGGAAAACAGACATCCAGGGGGCCTGCTCCAGAAACCCTTTTGCTGTATTCAGCATGGAGCCCCAGGAGGGATTAGGCGGCTGCTGACCGAGGCCAAGAAAGGAGAGGCTGGCTTCGGCAATAATCGCCGAGGCGATCGCCAGCGTGGCCTGCACCAGGATCGGTGACATCACGTTGGGCAGGACATAGCGCAGGATAATCCAGCGATCCGGCAGACCAATCGCCCGTGCGCCGTCGATATACTCTTCGTTGCGAATGGCGATCACCTGACCGCGCGTAAGGCGGGCGAAAATCGGCATTGCCGAGAGGCCAATGGCGATCATTGCGTTGGAGAGGCTGGGGCCCAAAAAGGCACCGAGGGCGATAGCCATAATCAGAAAAGGGCAGGCGAGCAGCGCTTCGATCACCCGTGAAATCACCCCGTCCCAGATTTTCTGAAAGTAGCCCGCCACCAGACCGAGCGGTACTCCGATAACTACCGCAATCACCACCGACACGCAGCCCGCCATCAGCGAGGTACGCGCCCCCCAGATAATGCGCGAAAAAATATCGCGCCCCAGTTCGTCGGTGCCGAACCAGTAAAGCGCTGACGGCGCCTTGCGCACCGCCAGAAAATTCGCTTTGACCGGATCAAGCGGCGCGATCCAGGGAGCCAGCAGGGCGAGCAGAACGAAGAAGGCCACAATCACCGCGCCAGTGACGGCGCTTTTATTGGCGAGAAATTTTTTCAGCACCCGGTTTTGCCTGCGTGGCGGCGCTGCCGCCACCTGTTGCGTCGTCATTTCCGCCATCATCAGCCTCGCATTTTGGGGTTAATCAGTATGTAGAGCACGTCGGCCAGCAGGTTCAGCAGCAGGAAACCTATCGCCACCACCAGCACCACGCCCTGCACCACTGCGTAATCACGGTTGAAGACCGAATCGACGATCATTTTGCCGAACCCCGGAATGGTGAATACCTGCTCGGTAAGCACCGCGCCGCCCAGCAGCTCGCCGAACAGCAGGGTGGTCAGGGTGATCACCGGCACCAGCGCGTTGCGAAAGGCGTGTTTCAGGATTACTGCCCTGGGCAACAGCCCCTTCGCCCGTGCAGTGCGGATATAATCCGCCTTTAACACCGCAATCATCGAGGCACGCGTATGACGCATCAGGGTGGCCGCCAGTCCGGTGCCCAGCACCAGCGCGGGCAGCAGCAGGGTGCGCAGGTTCTGCAGCGCATCTTCGCTGAACGGCACATAGCCGGAGGCGGGCAGCCACTGCAGATTGACCGAGAACACCAGAATCAGCAGGATCCCCAGCCAGAAGTGCGGTATCGAAATGCCGGAGATGGCCACAAAGTTCGCGCCGTGGTCGATCCAATTGTTCTTATGCACCGCCGCCAGAATGCCCATACTGATGCCGAACAGTAGCGCAATCACCATCGCCAGCAACGACAGCTCCAGCGTCACCGGCAGCTTGCTGGCGATCAGGGTGGTAACCGGTTCGTGCGTGCGTAAAGAGACGCCGAGATCGCCCTGTAGCGCGCGCGTCAGCCAGTCGTAGTACTGCAGCGGCAGGGGATCATCCAGATGCAGATCCGCACGCAACTGGGCGAGCACCGCCGGATCGCGCTCCTCACCTGCCATGGCAAGCAGCGGATCACCGGGCAGCAGTTTCTGCAGCCCGAACACCATAATGCTCACCAGCAGCAGCGTCGGAACGGCGAGCAGCAGGCGTTTGCAAATCAGTTCCAGCATGGTGGCTCCTTACGCCCTGGGTTATTGCGCTACCGACAGGCCCGCCAGGCGTACAATGCCGTCCGGGTAAGGAGTGAAGCCCTGCACTTTCTTGTTCATGCCAAAAATGCGCGGTTCAAAATAGAGATAGGCGATGGGCATATCGCTCTGCAGTTGCGTGACCACCTGGTTGTACAACGGCTGACGCTGCGCCTGATCGTTATGCAGACGCGCCTGCGTCAGCCACTCATCGACCTGCGGGTTGCTGTAGCGGCCGTCGTTCAGGGTACCTTTGCTGTGAATAAAGCCGTAGATGCTGCCATCGGGATCGGGACGGCCGGACCAGCCGGAGAAGCTCAGCTGATAATCGCCGCTTTGTTGCCTGTCGAGCAGCGTGGCGAACTCGGTCATCTGCAGGTTAAGGTTAATGCCCGCTTCCGCCGTCATCGCCTGCAGCACCTGGCCCACCTGCTGCGAGGTGGGGTTATTCGGCACCAGCAGGTTGACGTTCAGCGGCGTGGTAACGCCCGCCTCTTGCAGCAGGGCTTTGGCTTTCTCCACATCACGCGGCGCGACCGGGATATTGACATGGTACGGACTCACCGGGGAGAAGGCCTGATTGGCGGGCGTGTAGAGACCTTCGAACACCACCTGGTTCAGCGCCTCGCGGTCAATGGCCAGGGAAAAGGCTTCACGCACGCGCGCATCTTTAAAGGGATCGTTAGCGGGCACCTTGCCGTTCCGGATATTAAAGGTGATGCCCTGATAACCCAGCCCGGTGACTTTGGCCAGCGCCAGCTTGCTGTCCGCTTCCACGGTTTTGACGTCGCTGGCGGCGATGCCTTCGGTGAGATCCAGATCGCCCGCGCGCAGGTTCGCCAGGCGCACCGAGGCATCGGGAATCGGCAGATAGATGACTTTATCAAAGTGATAGGCCGCTTTGTTCCAGTAGTTATCGAAGCGGGTCAGCACGATGCGATCCTGCGACACTCGGTTGTCAAATTTATAGGGACCGGAGCAGACCGGATGGGCGGCAAAATCGGGCTTTTTCGCCGCCTCCGGTGCCAGCATCGCCCCGGCGCGATCGGTAAGCTGCATCAGCAGCGCCGCGTCGGGCGTTTTCAGGTGCAGGGCGATCCGCGTCGGGCTAACCACTTCTACCGATTCAATAGAAGAGATTTCACTTTTGCGCAGCGAGCCTTTCAGCGTCATGGCGCGGTCGAGGTTAAATTTCGCCGCCGCCGCATCAAATTTTTCCCCATCGTGGAAGGTCACCCCTGCGCGCAGATCCAGGGTCAGGGTTTTCCCGTCCTCGCTCCACGACCAGGCGGTGGCCAGGCCCGGCACGATCTTCAGATGTTCGTCCACATTCACCAGCCGGTCGCACAAGGAGGCAAACACAAAACGGCCATAGTAGGTGCGTGCCAGATGCGGATCGAGCATGTCCGGGTCGGCACCCAGGCCCACGCGCAGCACGCTTTCGGCCTGCGCAGGCAGCGCCGCGCCAAGTAACATCACACTTCCCAGAACGGTCAAAAGAGAATTACGCATTGTCATTATCATGAATTCCTTGCTGGCAGAGATGAGTGAGAAGCCGCCTGTTCAAACAGCGCACGGCGGCGCAGAAACGCGGCGGAGGGGGGAGCTGGCTGAATCACGCCACGATCGCGATTAATCTCCTGCCAGCGATGGCAGGCGACCTGACGACCACCGTCAAGAACCTGGTTAATCGGCTCCTGCTGGCGGCATTCATCGGTAACCCAGGGACAGCGGGTATGAAAACGGCAGCCGGAAGGCGGGCTGGACGGGTTCGGCAAATCGCCCTGTAACAGCGGCTGGGTGCGCGGCGCGCCCGGCTCCATCTGCGGTGCCGAGGCGATCAGCGCCTGGGTATAGGGGTGCAACGGCGCATCAAAGAGAGCGTCAACCGGCGCCAGTTCCACAATCTGCCCGAGGTACATCACCGCCACGCGGTCGCTCATATGGCGGATCACCGGCAGGCCGTGGGCGACAATCACCATGGTCAGACCAAACTGGTGTCGCAGGCTCTCCAGCAGATTAACCACCTGCGCCTGCACCGAAACATCCAGCGCCGAAACCGGCTCGTCACCCAACAGCAATTTCGGCCCGGACGCCAGCGCGCGGGCGATGCCGATACGCTGACGCTGTCCGCCGGAGAACTCATGGGGATAGCGATGCGCCCAGGCGGCGGGAAGTCCGACGGTATTCAGCAGCGTGGTGACACGATCGCGCCGGTCGGCCCTGTTCATTTTTTCATGCAGCCAGAGCGGCTCGCCGACAATTTGCTCCACCGTCATCCGCGGATTGAGCGAAGCAAAAGGGTCCTGAAAGATAATCTGCAGTTCGCGCCGCAGCTGATTAAGGCGTGCGCCGGAGGCATGGGTAATCTCTTCCCCCTGATAAAACACCCGTCCTTCGCTCGCCGCCAGCAGGCGCAGCAGCAGGCGGCCAAGGGTCGATTTGCCGGAGCCGGATTCACCGACAATCGCCAGGGTTTCGCCCGGCATTACCGCGAGCGAGACCCGATCCACCGCGGTGACATAGCGGGCAGGGGAGAACAGCTTTTTCGGCCCGGGAAACAGTTTACTCAAATCCTGAGCTTCGAGGATGGGGGCGGTCATGCAGTTTCTCCCGGTGCAATATGGTGTTCCAGCGGAACGCGAAAACAGGCAACCTGATGTCCCGGTGCCAGCGCGTTAAGGGGCGGTTTCTCAACATGGCAGCGCGGCAGGGCGAACGGGCAGCGGGTAGCAAAGCGGCACCCTTCTGGCATCGCTTCCGGCAGGGGGACCGCGCCCGGAATGGTAGAGAGGGACCCGGCGCGTGCGGCAAAGGAGGGGATCGAGCCCATCAGGCCGATAGTGTAGGGGTGTTGCGGATCGGCAAATATCGCCGCGACGCTGCCCTGTTCCACCACCTGCCCGGCATACATCACCGCCACCTGTTGAGCGACTTCCGCGACCACGCCCAAATCATGGGTAATCAACAGTACCGCCGTGCCGGTATCAGCTTTCAGGGTGTTCAGCAGACTGAGAATTTGCGCCTGAATGGTGACATCCAGCGCGGTGGTGGGCTCATCGGCGATCAGCAGACGCGGGTGATTGATCAGCGCCATGGCGATCATCACGCGCTGGCGCATCCCGCCGGAAAGCTGATGCGGATACGCCTTCAGCCGCATCTCTGCGGCCGGGATCTGCACTTTTTCCAGAATCTGCAGCGCAGTGGCTAACCCTTCAGCGCGCGAGACCTGCTGGTGGCGCATCACCGCTTCGCTCAGTTGATCGCCGAGGGTAAAGGCGGGATTAAGGGAAGTCATCGGCTCCTGAAAGATCATCGCCAGTTCGCTGCCGCGTAAATCGGCATAAGCGCGCGGCGACAGCTGTCGCAGATTATGATGACGAAACTGCATTTCACCGCTGATAATCTGCGCGCTGGCGGGCAGCAGTCCCATCAGCGCCAGCGAGGTGATGCTTTTACCGCAGCCCGATTCTCCTACCAGCGCCAGGGTTTCCCCAGGCCGCACGCTGAGCGAGATACCGTCGAGTACGCTGACCGGCGAGCCGGTGAATTTAACGTTGAGATTATGCAGACGCAGTACCGGGGCTGACTCCTTAAAGGGGATCGTCGTCATAGCGTGATATCGTCCTCAAGGTGGATGGCCTGGATCAGGGCATTTTGCAGGCAGAGCAAATGCTCACGCATCGCAACCGCCGCTTCGTTGGGCTGGCGATGCAGAATGGCATTCATGATTTTCTGATGCTGCGCGTTGTAGTTATCGACGCGCTCTGCGGTGCGCGCCTGTTCACGCAGATGTTGCCAGGCGGGTTCGCGGCGTACCGCGTCAATGGCTTCAAACAACCCCAGCATCAGCCGGTTGCCCGCCGCTTCGGCAATCACCCGGTGAAAGGCGCTGTCCCAGAGTTCGTTAAGATCGCGATCCTCCGGGCCGACGTTATTGATGCGTTGCAGCATACGCTGCATCAGAGCCAGATTTTCCTGCGTGGCGCGCAGCGCCGCGAGGCGGGCGAGGGCGGGTTCCAGATGCAGACGCGCTTCCATCACTTCCAGCAGGTTGGTTTGTTGCACCAGGCCCTGCAGCATCAGCGGCTCCACCGGCGCGGCGGGACCGATAAAGGTGCCTTTGCCCTGCTTGCGCCAGATACGTCCTTCTTCTTCCAGCACATCCAGCGCGCGACGCACTTCGCGCCGCCCGACGCCGAGTTTTTCCGCCAGTTCGCGCTCGGCGGGCAACGGCGTACCCGGCATGGATTCGTACTGGTTAATCAGACCGCGTAACTGCTCAAGCGCGGTACTGGAGTTGGCCAGAAATCGTGACTGTTTTTCCATCAGGATCCGCCTGTTGTCATCATGAGTCGGGTCGGATGAGCAATAAGTTCCGGTTAATTACTTAATCAGCTAATGATTTAGCAATTAACGAACCAATTCCGCATTGGTTTGCTTTTTTTGCTGATTTTAAATTTTATCTCTTTGATTAATAAGATGAATATATTTCTTAGCGGTACAGGCGCATACAGCGAGGGAAGGCAGGGGGAAGAATTTCTGCTTATAAATGGTGCAATAAATGCACTAAAGCTGTGCAATTGTTAATAAATTGCACGTTTATTGTTAATTTATTGTTTCGCTGGAGCCGTGGATAAGTGCAGAGACAGGCGGAAATGAGGGGTTCGTTACCCGTGATGGCCGGAGCAACACTGCCTGTCTTGTTGCGTCAGGATAGCTGACGCCTCTTCTGCCAGTTAAAGGAAGAAAAGGCGGGCATCAATGCGTAAGGAAAAAGGAGGGAAAGGAAGCCCGCAGCCAGCCGCTAAAAGCCTCCCTCAACCAGCGCTGTTTTTTTGCTGTTGTGCCAGGATTTTTAACGCTACTTCGCAGGCATTCGCCACATGTAACGAGGCGGTCTGTTGGGCTGCCTGTGCATCACGTCGTTGCAGCGCCAGTGATAGCTGATCGATCTCCGCCAGACTGGATGGCATACGCTGTGGCTCCATCAGGGAGGTGGCGCGCAGCAGATTCACCCGGGAGTGGAGGCTGGTCAGGATCTCTTTCACCAGATGATTACCACAGTTGTCCAGCATGATGTCATACAAGGCGGTTTTCGCCTGTAAGACGTCGTTTTGATTGCCCCTTTCCGCCGCATCCCGCAGCGCCTGCGCGCCTTGCGCAAAACGGGCGATGGCGGAATCGCTGCCGTTGCGGGCGAATTCATACGCAGCAAACCCTTCCAGCACGCCGCGCAGGGCGTAAAGTTCTTTTGCCTCCTGCAGCGAAATCATCGCCACCATTGGGCCTTTATGCGGCACAATATGAACCAGCTTTTCTGCTTCCAGTTTGCGCAGCGCCTCACGAATGGAGGTTCGGCTGACCCCCAGCGATTCACAAAGCTCACGCTCAATCAGCCGCTCTCCCGGAGAAAAGCGTCCCGAGGTAATGGCTGCCCGCAAGGCATTTTCTACCTGATGGCGCAAGGTTTCCGGTCTGATCAACCCCATATCAGCGGTCATGATTGTGTTCCTGTATGACAAAATAATATGCGCTGTTTTTAGCACAGCTCCTGTCACGCAGCAAGGATTACCCGGTGCAGCAGGGAAAGCCAGCCCGTTAAGATCCGCCTGGCGGGTTGACTCTCCAACCCGCCAGGCGTCACCTGTCGCGCTTTCTGGCTCTGCAGAGGATTCAGTTAACCGGTCGGTTGCGCATAATCCCGATCGGAGACTTCCTCTTGCCAGTGGGTTTTCCCCAGAGAAATAGCGGTATGCAGTAAATAGCTATCTGCCGCCGCGCCGTGCCAGTGACGCTCGTTCGCCGGAATCCAGACGCTGTCGCCGCTACGGATCTTTTGAGGTTGCTCGCCTGCCACACAGATCCATCCCTGACCAGCCACCACCTGCAGAATTTGCCCTTGCTCATGGCTATGCCACCAGGTGCGTGCGCCCGGTGTGAAAAAGACATTATTCATCGTGACGCCATCCGTCGTCGGCATGACCGGATCGGCCCAGACTTCGCCGGTGAAAGTAGCGCCGCGCTTTTCTGACAACGCCTGTTGTTGACGACCATGGTAAATTTGCATCGTTGACTCCTGTTAATTAATCGGGGGTATGCAGGCGTACGCCGCCGGAAATATCGCCAATCGCATCGACCACGCGGTTACTGATGGCATCACCATAGCCCAGCGCAGTCGCCAGCCCGAAGCTGGCCAGCGGTCCGGCGCTGTTCAGTGACGCGATGCCCAGTTCATGTAGCAGGTCCGTGTACAGCACCAGATCTTTCGTCATCAGTTTGCCGGTGAGACCGCCTTCCAGATAATCGCCCTCGACAATATGCGGAAAACGGTTGAGGGTAGCGAAATTAACGCCACTGCTGCTGTTAAACACCTCCAGCAGACGATGCATGTCGAGGCCCGCTTTTTTCCCTGCCACCATCACTTCGGCAGTGGCCGCGAGGCTGACGGCGTTGAGAAAGTTATTCAGTAATTTGGTGGTGTGACCGGCACCGCTGCCTCCCATTACCACAACTTTGCTGGCAATAGGGTCAAATGCCCATGCGATGCTTTCAATGGCGGCACCATCCCCGCCAACCATCAGAGTTAGCGTACCTTTCTCTGCCGCCGCCGCGCCGCCGGATATCCCGGCATCAATATAGTGGACGCCTTTCGCTGCCAGCAGGCCGTATAAACGCCGGGTTGAACTGGCGGCGGCAGTGCTTAAATCCACCACGGTCTGGCCTGGCTGACAATACGTCAGCACACCGTTTTCACCACTTATCACGCTTTCCACCGCTTTACTGTCGGGTAGTGAGAGCATGATCAGCGGACTGGCTTCCACCAGTTGTGCAAGGGAGGAGGCAGAGAGTGCCCCGGCACGTTCCACCGCTGCGCGCTGTGTATCAAATCCTGTTACCTGAATACCGGCAGCCACCAGACGGCGCGCCATGCGTCCGCCCATATTGCCCAGGCCGATAAAACCCACTTTTCTGTTTTCCATGATGACCTCCTTAATCCTGATGCGTCGAGAAATCGACATCTTTGGTTTCTGGCCCCATCAGCGCACCGATCATTCCGATCACGCCGCCCAGTACCAGCAGGACAACAGCGGTCAGACTGAACGGCATCAGCGCGCTCAGCCACTCCATATAAAAGGCGTAAAAGGAGGGCAGGATCACCGAGAGGCTAAAACCGATGCCAAAGCCGGTTGCACGCACATCGGTAACAAACCGCTCATTGATATAGGTAACGATAACGCCCCAGGGCGAAGTCACCAGCACCGCCAGCAGACTGACCAACAGCATAATGGCAGGTAACGACAGGTTGGGAAGGTGCAACAGCGCCCAGAGAATGGCGGCACCCAGCGTGGCGATTAGCGGGCCAACAATAATGAAAAAGCGGCGGCGGCCAATTTTTTGCCCTAATAAACCAGAACCGATATAACTGAAAAACAACAGGATATAGCAAATAATCAGCGTCGCGGTCATTTCAAAACCGCTCAGATGCAGGGTATGTAACAGCACGCCCGTTGGCAGAAAGATGGTAATGATATTTTGCGTTAACCAGAAACCGCTCATCATAATAAGCACCTGGAAAAGATTGCGGGCGCTTTTTCCTTTCAGCAGATCCAGCAGAGGCACTTTTTCGCGTACTGCGCCATCTCCGCTTTGCCATACCTCAGATTCCGCGACTTTATAGACATAATATAGCGCCAGACCTGCCGCCATCAGCGCGCCGATGATAAAAGGGATACGCCATCCCCATTGAACATAGGGGGAATCCATACCGCCCTGCGGAAACAAGGCAAACATGAGCATGGTAATCAGGTTAATACTGACATACGCGGCCGGGAACCCGGCGATAATGAGGCCACCGACAAAACCACGTTTCTCTTTTTTCGAATATTCAATAGCCAGAGGCATGGCACCGGTATAACCGCCACCCAGGAAAATGCCATCAATAAAACGCAGCAACACCAGCAGGATATAGGATCCCAGGCCCAGCGTTTGATAGCCAGGCAGCAGGGCGATTAACAGCGTCACGATCCCGAAGCCCGATACCGAATAGATCGACGCTTTCCGCCTGCCGAGTTTATCTGCCACAATACCAAACAGCAGCGCACCCAAAGGACGGCCGAGGAGAGTAGTGATAAAAACCAGTGACGCGAGAATGGTTTCCGTGCTGGCAGAAAGGTTGGGCGGCTGAAAATAGAATAGCATCGGCGACAGCACAACGACCGGCAGATAAATATCGAACATATCTATATATTCAGAAAAGAAAGCACCTTTAATGGCGTTCTTTCTCTTTTCTTCCAGCGACTGATCGTGAACATTATCCACAACAGTCGTATTGGCGCTTACGCTAACCATAATGTCTCCCGTTTCTCAGTGCATCTCTGTGGATGCCTTGTTCTGGGTGGAAATCCAGCGCCGCTGATCATGGGTTGTAGGGCCAGAGGGCTGGATGAGAGGTTAAGCCGAGGCGGAATGTTCTTTTTCCCACTCGCTAATGGCTTTACTGGCAACGCGAAACGCTGCCAGCGCAGCGGGTGCACCGCAGTAAACCGCCGTTTGCATCAGCACGGCACGGATCTCTTCGTGACTCACGCCGTTATTCAGCGCGCCACGGACATGCACCGCCAGCTCGTGATGCTGGCTCATCGCGGTCAGCATGGCGATATTCAGCATGCTGCGCGTTTTAAAACTGAGCGTCTCATCGCCCCAGACCTCACCCCAACAAAATTCCGTGACCAGTCGCTGTATCGGCCGATTAAACTCGTCGGCACTGGCCCAGGAGCGATCGACATGCGCTGCGCCCAACACCTGTTTACGGTGGTTAAAACCCTTCTGAAACAGTTCGCTTTCGTCCATTCTGACTCCTTTAGTTTCTCAACTTCAGATTATTCAATAATATTGTCATACAATAATTTCAGAGAAAATTTTTTGCGCTCAGGCGTCGCCATATCCCACCATGGCTTTGACTTCGAGGTATTCGCGCAGACCGGCCTCTCCCCATTCACGGCCATTACCGGAGCGGCGATAGCCACCAAAAGGGGCATGAAAATCGGGACGGGGATAGTTGATATGCACCTGGCCTGCCCGTAGACGACGGGCGATATTACGCGCGCGCATCAGATCGCCGGACTGAACGTAAGCCGCAAGCCCATACTCGGAATCGTTGGCAATAGCGACGGCTTCATCATCGCTGTCATAAGGAATGATAGAGAGCACCGGACCAAAGATCTCCTCCCGGGCAATGGTCATATCGGGTGAGACGTTGCTGAATACCGTGGGACGCACGTAGTAGCCGGTTTCCAGGCCTTCCGGCTTGCCGTTTCCGCCTGCAATCAGGTTTGCGCCTTCCTGGATGCCGCGGGCGATCAACTGTTGCACACGGGTGAATTGCGCCAGGTTCACCAGCGGCCCCAGCTCTGTTTGTGGATCTTCCGTCGGGCCGGGACGGTAACCTGACGCCACGCGTCGGGCTATTTCATCAACACGCGGCAGCAGGGCGCGCGGCACCAGCATACGGGTCGGGATGGAGCAGGACTGGCCGCAGTTGGTGAAACAGCCAGCGATGCCACGCGTTACCGCCTCTTCCAGATCGACATCATCCAGCAGTATATTGGCGGATTTTCCACCCAGTTCTTGCGCGACACGTTTCACGCTATCGGCTGCCAGTTTCGCGACCGCAATTCCGGCGCGGGTGGATCCGGTGAAAGAGACCATATCCACATCCGGATGCGCCGCGATAGCCGCACCCACTCCTTCACCATCGCCATTGACCAGATTAAACACCCCAGCGGGAACCCCAGCGTCATGCAGGACTTCAGCCAGCAGGAGCGTGCTGATGGGAGAATATTCGCTGGGCTTCAGTATCATTGTGCAGCCTGCCGCCAACGCCGGTGCCACTTTTACCATCACCTGATTTACCGGCCAGTTCCAGGGGGTTATCAGCCCACACACACCCACCGGTTCCAGGCGAATCCGGGTCGTGCCACGCATCGTCTCAAAAGAAAAATTTTCCAGTACCTCAATGATGGCGTTCAGATGTGCAGGCCCACGCGCTGCCTGTCCGTCGCGGGCAAAGGTGACGGGTGACCCCATTTCCAGGCGAATCGCCTCAACAAACTCGTCATAACGCCGTTGATAGCCGTCAAGGATACGCCGCAATAACGCCAGCCGTTCTGCAACAGAGGTGGCGGCCCAGGGCAGAAAAGCGCGCCGTGCCGCTCTGACTGCCCGCGCCACATCATGGTGATTCCCCAACGCCAGGGAAGCGATCGGCTGTTCCGTTGCGGGATTGATGACGTCGAACGGGCGGGGAGCGTCCGGTTCCACCCACTGGCCATCAATATAAAATTGTGCAGCATGAGACATCACAATCTCCTGACATTAAAGGTTATCCGCCAGTAAACGGTACATTTCGGTGTGATCGGTGGTAGCGGAAGCTGATTCTGCGGCCCGATGCCATAGCGCGATACAACTGCGGCCAAGCGTCATCGGGTAGTTCACGTCGTCTGCCAGCGCCTGGGCGATATGCAGATCTTTATCCATCAGTTTCAGGGCAAAGCCGGATGCGTAACTGCCGCTGAGCATAAACTGCTTCACTTTGTTTTCTGACGTATTGCTGCGCCCGGTCGACGCATTGAGCACATCAGTCATTACCGACGCGTCAATACCAAAACGTTGGGCGATATGCAGCGCTTCGACAGTGGCTGCCAGGCCCGCCGCCGAAACATAGTTATTCAGCGCTTTCGCCGCATGGCCAGCGCCGGCCGCGCCAATGTGCAATACCGAGCGCCCCATGGTTTCCAGCAGCGCCTGGCAGCGCGCCAGTACTTTCTCTTCGCCGCCAACCAGAATCGCCAGCTCGCCTTGCTCAGCGCGTTTCACACCTCCTGATACCGGCGCATCCAGCCACGCCAGTCCCATCGCCTGCAGCCTGGCGGCAAGCTGGCGTGAGCGCGTTGGCACGGAAGAACTCATATCAATCACCACTGCACCTGCAGTTAATCCTGCCGCCCATTTACGACTCAGTAACACCTCCTCCACAATAGTGGAGTCAGGCAGCATCGTGATCAGGGCCTCGCAGTCGGCGATATTGTCTGTGGTTAAGACACTGGCGCCTGTCGAGGCGCAGAGCGCTCGGGTGCGGGCTTCGTCGGTATCGTTCAGATATAAGTGATATCCCGCCCGTGCCAGACATGTCGCCATGGGCGTCCCCATCATGCCAAGCCCAATAAAACCAATGTTGCTGATCGCTTTCACTCTTACCTCTCTTGATTCAGCTCAGTTATCGCCTAACGCAGCGAAGAAAAATCGGTTGGTGCCAGAAAACTGTTTTCAATCCGCGCGACAATAGCCTTTTCCCGCTCGCTCCCGGCGCGTTTGGCTATCCAGTCGCTGTCCGCCTGAAAAGCGTTCCAGCGCGCTTCTCGATCGGCCATGTCCTGCCATTTCAGCAGATAGGTCAGCGTATGGTTACTTTCGCCGACCTGGGTGGTCCAGAAACCCACAGCTTCAATGCCATAGGTAGCAAAGAACCCCAGCGTGGTGGTGCGAAAACGTTCGAGCAGTGCCGGTAAACGCCCCGGCAGACAGTGGTAAACGCGCAGTTCATAGAGCATAAGGTCTCCTTGATAACGGGAATTAATTCAGCGGGAGCGGCGCCAGATCGAGACGGACAATCCACGCTTCTGTGCCGGGTTGCAGTGCCGGATAACGTTGCAAAACCAGAGGGTCATGTCCGGGGATGATGTGGTCTGCGGAATCGGCCAGCTGCCTGACCCGCTGGTAGCCTTCCATCATATCGCCGATGTTGAAGACCACCGGATAGGGCAGTTGCTGATCAATATTGGCGTAATAGTGTGCGGCGTCTGAAGCCAGCACGACCCAGCCTCGTTCGGTACGCACTCTGACGATCTGTAAACCGTCGGAATGGCCGCCCACCCGGTGGAGTGTGATGCCCGGCAGGAGTTCGCTGTCACCATGATGAAAACAGACCCGTCCGGCAAAAAGTTTCCCGATCATCGCCTGGACATCTTCAACGGCAAAAGGGTGGCGTACGCCCTCATGACACATATAGCGACCGGTACAAAAGGCCATTTCCTGGTCCTGAACATGAAAGGTCGCTGCCGGAAAGAGATGCTGATTGCCGGCATGGTCATAATGCATATGGGTCACAATGACATTTTTCACCTTGTTGGCATCAACGCCTGCCCGCTGTAAGCCCGCTTCGACAGGATGGGTGAGGGTACGGCCTCGCTTTTCTGCCATGGCCGCATCGAACCCCATATCGACAATGAGAGTTTGCTGCCTGCCGACAATCGCCCAGACGAAATAGTCCATGGGCATCGGACCATCATGAATGTCGCCGCCAATAAAGTTCTCTCTGGCTTGCCGGTTATGATGCGCATAGCGAATGGCATAGATCTGATAGTTTTCACATTCTGCTGACATAAAGCTGCCCTTTTACACAGGTGGAGCGGGATACGCTTCAGTTAAGCGTCCCTGCAGGGTTCCGGAATAAAAAAGTAAGCGCCATGTGTTCTGGCAAGGTGACACAGGCGTCTGTCATTTCCCCTGCAACGATGCAGGATTTCGGCGCGGTTCACTCTGTAGCCAGCGAACAACCTGCTGAAAGGTGCATGCCACTGCACAGCCGCACCAGATACAATAAATGCTCTGCCGTTGCTTCCCCTGTGGATAGTGTGGTGATGGCGGTCGTCAGGTGCGAACAGGCGGCGGCGGAAAGGCGTTCGCTTGCCACCTGCTTCAGCCTGTTTATCACCTGTTCTGGCGATGCTGCACGCACGTCTTCAAGGGATTCATGGATGACTTCACCCTGCAGAGTTTCAATGCGAATCGCCGCTCCCTGGCGGGCAGGAAAGACGCTATCCAGATCCGCAGAAACCTTCAGCGTGATTTTTTCGATCAGACGTGCAATGCGTTCATCTTCCAGCCGGGCATAATTCGACTCGGCAATCTCCCGCTGTGCCAGGGTCGCGGCGACGCCAAAGTAAATGCTCATTTTGGCCTGTAACGGCGTGTTAAACGGCCCGCGCCAGGCACAGCCGGGATAATTTATCGCCGCCTGACAGGTGGAAAGTTCAATACGTTTTATTTCGTCAATGTTTTTTATGCGTTCGACCGCCGCCAGCGCGACCTGGCAGGGGGACTGAGCAAAATTACAGGCGGGTACTTCTTTGTTGAATACCGTGGTTATTTCGTATTCATCCTGTGGAAACAGTGACAGCGGTTCCTTCAGCGGAATCGCGAAGGCGGCGAACAGCCCGGCCTGGCCATCAAGCGCGGAAGCAGAGCCTTGCGCGCCCAGCATCGCCAGTCTGAGTGCGGTAATGGCGTTGCGGGCAGCGAATCCCGGATGGTAATACATCTCGTCGGCACCGCTGTGCGGCCACTCATTTAAACCGCCAAAGGCATTGGCGGCGAACGCAAGGGCGTTGATGGTTTTTTCCCGATCGAGCTGCAGCAGTGCGGCACCCGCAAGGGTGGCCGCCAGTGGACCAATAAGACCTGTAGGGCGAAAGTGACGCGCCATCGCCGGTGTAATCAGCGCGCGTCCAATGCGTCCGCCGAGTTCATAACCTAAAATGGCCGCTGCAAGCGGGCAGGCGTTCAGCGCAGGATTTTCCGCTGCCAGTGAAATCAGCACTGGCCAAATCACCACGCCCATATGGGAAATGCTGCCGGTGTGCATATCTTCACGCACCAGGCCGTGGCCTCTGACTGCATTCGCAAAGGCTGCCTCTTCTGCACTGGCGCATACCGCGTCGCCTGCCACCGGTACCACGCCGCTGCTTTTCGCCGCGATATCCCGTACCTGCTGGCTCCACGGCAAATGTGCTGACTCCAGCGTGCAGGATAAAAAATCAAGAAAACAAATCGCGGCTTTTACGCGCGCTGATTCAGGAAAAACGGCGTGTGATAGTGCCTGGTCAACCAGGTTGCTTAGCAATGTTATCTGTCCCACCGCACTTCTCCTTTGATGATTAACCCTGAATGATTCAACAAATGGTCGTTTTTTCTGCCGCCGCTGGCGTCTGTGTGCCGTTTAGGTATTACAGTAATACAATATACAAAAATACAATTATGTGATCTTTTCCACAGATGGAAACAAGCGCAGGATCCGAGCGTGCAGAGCCGCTTGTTATCCGGGGCGTCCAAATCTGCTCGATCTGGCGGGGTGATGGCTAAGCTGTTGGCCTGCTGATGACGCAAGGAGAAATTTATGGGAGGGCGATGGGATCAGGCAGAATCGGGGCTAAGCAACGCAGAACGGGGTTGGCGGAGAGTGCCGCTGAAAAACGTGTGCGCCTGACAAGGCCGTCGGAAGTGACGGCCCGCAAGCGTGGCGTGTATCCGGGTCTCTTACAGAATTTTTTCCATAAACACAAAGCGTAAGTCGGGGCTGACCGGCGTACCGAAGCGGGTATCCCCGGCGGGAAAGGCTTCGGTTTCGCCCGTCTGATGATAGCCGCGTCTTTCATACCAGCTGATGAGCGTATCGCGCACTTCCAGCACCGTCATCTGGATGCGTGTGCCGCCCCTGGCCTGGCACCAGTTTTCGGCGGCGGCCATCAGTTTTCGCCCGTAGCCCGTGTTCTGCAGCTGAGGATCAATGGCGAGGGAACCCAGATACCAGGTGCCATTGGTGACCGGCTCAAGCCAGACGCAACCTTTGACGTTGCCCTGTATCTTCCACACCAGCAGGGTGGCATCGCCTTTTGCGGCGACTTCCTGGCGCAGGGTGGCCTCGCTGATGCGATCGCCGTCAATAATGCCGACTTCTGTGGTCCATCCGCCTTCACCCTGTGTGTTGCGATAGGCACGATTTAACAGCGAGGCCACGGCTGGCATATCCTCTTCACGGGCCCTCTGCAGTTGCGGCAGGGAGAGGCGGGCAGCCCGTTTGGTCAGCGGCTCCGCTGCCAGACGCTTTTCCAGCTCGCTCACTTGATCAACAAAAGACCCTGTCAGCCCTTCCACCAGTTCTCTGACCACCAGATCAAGCAGTGGCCAGACAATTTTTTCCCCGCGTTCGACAACCGACTCACCCGCCTCGGTCAGTACCACTACCGTTTTACGGCGATCCGTTTCGTCAGCCCGGGTCGCGATCAGGCCTTCCTCCGCCAGTCTGCTGATGTTTTTTGTCATGGCGGGCTGGCTGACGTCAATCGCCCGCGCCAGGTCGCTGATGCTCTGCCCCCCCTCTTTTTTCAGCTGGGCAAGCACCGGATAGAGGCCGGGCGGCACATTGGTGCCGGTGTCGCTGGCGAGCAGACTGGAATCGGCCTGCATACGCTCGGCCAGTCGCTTCAGGCGGCTGCCAAGGAAGATAAACGGCATATCTGAAATAATGTCCATCACGCATCCCTTAAAAAGTCCCATTGATTACTTTATGTTCATAACCGGCTATATTTAACGCCATTAATGTTGTCACCATGTTAAAGGATTCGCTGGCAGGCGGCAGCAGGCAATACGCAATAATCAGACCTCTGCAGAATTTCCGACAAAATGGCGAAATTGGGCTTACCACTTTCTGAATAAACCTTCCGTGCTTTAATCTGTGCCTAAGCGCTCGCTGCTTTTATAAGTATTTGAAATTAATTGGAAATATAAATATACCGTCTGGTCTCTATATATTGACAGGTTTCAGAACGCAATAATAATGTATCAATCGATACATTACTGTCAGAGTGATAGTTCGCGCTGATTTTCCACACTGTCCGCCATCATCCGTGGAAAAATTTCACTGATTGGATCTCTGTTAATCAGCCAGTTTTAGCCTGTTTACTAATGGGAAATCAATCGCCACGGGTTTAACAGACACCTCAGAGTCATTTAAGATGGCTTAAAGAGAGGTGCCCATGAGCGGTAAGCGCTATCACGAAGAGTTCAAAATTGCAGGGGTAAAACAAGTGGTTGATCGTGGTCATTCTGTTACCAGGGTGGCAATACGTCTTGATATTACCACCCACAGTCTTTATGCCTGGATAAAGGCTTATGGCCCAGATTCCTCCACCTATTTTGTATCGCAGGTAAACCCTCATAACCCAGCGCCAGCGCCAGATTTGCAAAACGCAAAAAGAAGCCGTGCATGACATCCATTCCATATAATTAGTTACTTTTTTGAGTGTTATAACATAACAATTATAATGTAAACGATTAATCGATTTTTTGATATGGAACGTGCATGTACGAAGCTAAGCTTAAGGTAGCGTTAAACTTGATAATCATTTCAGAGAATAAGAAAAAACATAAAAAGCTAAGGTTAATTCCTTCAGATAACAGCGAGATTGAATATTTGATACCTGGGGAAATTAGGGAGGATCAAGCTGTTGCCATAAAAATGGTGCCCAAAAGGGCACCAGATGCATCAGGTACCGATTATCCCGCCATTGGATTTGGTGATAACTACTGTTGAAGAACGTGGTCGTCCGTCTGATCTAGAATCTGGCCAGTTGGAGATAGCACGAGGGTTACTCGGATCGGTAATGTCGTCGCCACCTTCGCCGGGATGCTGGATATTAATAAACAGCGTGCGGTTGTCCGGCGTAAAGGCGATACCGGTAATTTCACACCCGCGTGGCCCGGTCAAAAAGCGGCGATACTCATTGGTGCCGGGCAGGGTCGCCACCATCTGGTTATTCCCCATCCCTTCATACGCTTTTTTATTAATCGTACTGGAGGAGACGTCGGTCTGGATCCACAGCACGCCGCGGTGATCGAAAGAGAGCCCGTCAGGGCTGCCGAATTCCGCCCCCTGCATGGAGCCTTTCACTTTAGGATCTTCACTGTCTGTACGCCCGGCGAGCACCAGAATATCCCATTTAAATTTCGTTGATGCCGGGTCGGCACTCGCTTCGCGCCAATGCATGATGTGGCCGAACTGGTTGTTGGCGCGCGGGTTGGCCGCGTCTACCGGGGCTTTGCCCTCTTTACCACGATCGGAATTGTTGGTGAGCGTGCAATACACGCTGCCTTTCGCATGCGGATCAACGGCGATCCATTCCGGGCGATCCATTTTCGTTGCGCCCACCGTATCGGCAGCAAGGCGCGTTTTGATCAGCAGATCGCCCTGATTGTCGAAACCATTGCTTTGATCAAGGCCATTTTCACCGAAGACCAGCGGCAGCCAGTCGCCGGAACCGTCGTCATTGAATCTTGCGACATAGAGCGTGCCTGACTCCAGCAACTGCATATTTGCCTTGCGATCGCTCGGGTCATATTTGTTCTCGGAGATGAATTTATAGATGTATTCAAATTTCTGATCGTCGCCCATATAGACCACAACGCGATTATCCTCCGCCAGCGTCACGGCGGCGCCTTCATGCTTAAAGCGGCCTAATGCGGTATGTTTGCGCGGCGTGGAGGTCGGATCGTAGGGGTCAATCTCCACCACCCAGCCAAAGCGGTTCGGCTCGTTGGGCGTTTTATCGACGCTGAAACGTTCGTCAACCTCGTTCCAGCGGTAGGATTCATCGCTATCGCTAATGCCGTAGCGCTTCTCCAGCACGTTACGCGGCGCTTTTTTAACAAAAATATCCGACCAGTTCTCTTCACAGGTCAGGTACGTCCCCCACGGGGTTTGGCCATTGGCGCAGTTTTGCATGGTGCCCAGTACCACTTCGCCTTGCGGATCGGCGGCGGTTTTCATCAACGCCTGATGACGCGCCGGACCGCTCAGTTGCATGGGTGTATTGACGGTTATGCGACGAGCAAAGCTGGAGGGACGGACCACCTGCCAGCCCACGTTATCTTTTTTCACCTCGATAACAGATACGCCCATCGCATTCTGCCCTTTACGGGCCTTATCAAGATTCCAGTTGGCGGTACCGTCTTTAAACAGCATGCCGTTATCAATGTACTCATGGTTGAGCGCCAGCAGACCGTGTGCCGGGTTCTCTTCGCCCTGCGGCAAGCTAAACCAGGCCATGCCGTCATGGTGCATACCGGCCTGCGCCGCCTGTTCTTCGGTGGTGTTGCTGGCGTCGAATTTAAATTCCGGCAGATTGCCCTTTATGCCCACAGCATCGCCCCAGCGATAAAACGGACGGGCTATATAGCCTTCCGGCACGGTAACCGTGTCTGCGGTCGAAACGGGAATGCTGGTGAAGCCCAGCGACACCGCTTTGGATAATGCTGAGGGATTTGCCTCTGCCGCGAAGGCGTTTTCTGGCTTGACTAGATAGGGAAAGGAGACGGCAGCGCCCGCCACCATTCCCATTTGCAGAAAGCGGCGACGGGACATAAAAGCGCTGACTACCTCAGAAAAGACAGGGTTCACGCTGTGGTTACTGATCTCATCGCTGTGCTCCTTTTTAAACACTGATTTAAGGGGTCTGCTCATATCGTTTTCCTGTGATTTCCATAGATTTGCGTGGCAATACAGGGCAGTTTAAAAAATATTTGTTACAGATTTATAACATGAGAAATAGCGGAGGTTCAGGAGAAAAAGTTCAATGGCATTTTTGTATTACTGATAAATCAATAAAGCCGTCCCCACCTAAGCGGAGACGGCTTTATTATACCTGACAATTCAGCGGTTCTCCTGAACCATTATATAAGGCGGTACATAGGCTTTTCTGCACATATCCAGATAATCCGACCATCACTGCATCATTGCCTTGCGGGCTTCAAGATGCTCTGCCTTATGAATGTATGTCTGACGCACGGTGTTACGTTCCTGGTGACTCATCTGGCGTTCTACCACATCCTGCGACCATAAACCGGATTCCATCACTGCATGCATCGCCCGAAAGCCATGACCGCAAATATCCTGTTTTGTATCATAACCCATTAGCCGTAGCGCCTTGCTGACTGTGTTTTCGCACATAGGTTTATACGTGTTGTGGTCGCCCGGAAAGACCACTTCACCATCACTGTAAATATCCTTAACCTGCTTCAGAATGGCAAGAGCCTGGCGCGAGAGCGGAACGATATGCGGTGTGCACATTTTGGCACCACGCCCGGAATAAAGGACACCGGCAATGAGCTCACGAGTGGCAGGTATCGTCCAGATTCTGTTTCTGAAATCAATCTCTGACCAGCGGGCAAAGCGCAGTTCACTGGAACGGATGAACAGATGCAGCGTCAGCAGGACGGCAAGCCGGGTCAGTTCACGGCCCTGATGATAGCCCTCAACGCGTTCGAGCAGCTCAGGCAGATGGTCCAGCGGCAGGGCAGGATAGTGACGTCTGATGGGAGAGTCGTCACGCCGTTAAGGTTTGCCGCCGGGTTAGTGTCGATTAATCCCTGATGAACCGCATGAAGCATGATGTTGCTGAGGTACTGCCGCATGCGGGATGCAACTTCCAACAGGCCTTTTTCCTCAATGCCTTTCAGCAGGTCAATGAAATGACGGGGTTTAAGTTCTGGTACTGACAGGTGCCCGATAACCGGAAAGACATGATTGTTCAGGCTGACGAGCCGGCGGTCAGCGGTATTCTGCGACCACTTTTTATTGCTCCTGTGCCACGCCAGCGTCACGGCTTTAAACGTTGTTTCCGGTCTGCGTAAGCTGCGCTCAGTAGCACGCTGCTGTGCTGGGTTGATGTTAAACGCCAGCATGTTGCGGACACCTCCCGCTGCTGCCTGGCGTCAGAAGGGAGACGGCAGGATAGGCACCCAGTGCAATGCGGGATTCTTTGCCGTTAATACGATACTTGAGATACCAGTGGCGGGAGCCACCCGGCTTGACCAGCAGATACAGGCCGTGAGAATCGGAGACTTTAAAGGGTTTATCAGTAGGGTTGAGAGTGCGGATTTTCGCGTCGGTAAGGGATATATGGGATCACTCCATTATCGAACTAACCTGACCCCAGATTTGACCATCAATTTTTCCCGATGCAGAGGGTAAAATCAAAATGCACCGGGAAGAGTTTTCACGCTAACCTGTTGAATCTGAATCATATAGAGATTCGTGAAGATGCATGAAAACAGAAAATTGGCTCCTCTGACTGGACTCGAACCAGTGACATACGGATTAACAGTCCGCCGTTCTACCGACTGAACTACAGAGGAATCGTTTCGATGGGGCGCATATTAACGGCGCGCCCATAGTGTGTCAACAGCAAAAAACGCATTAGCATTCAACTGGCTAGCTTTAAAGCAAACTGGCGAGATATCAGGCGGAGACGGCCGGAATTGCCTGTAAACGCGCCAGCGGATGTTGCCCGTAAAACTGACTGAGCCGGTGGTACATCGCCGGGAAGCGCTCCGCCAGCAGATCCGGGGCGCTGAAAAAATATTCAGACAACACGGCGAAACATTCTGCCGCATCGCTGGCCGCATAAGGATCGATGGTCGACGCCTGTTCGCCTACCAGTTCCACTTCTGCCTCAATTTCACTCATCGCGGCATGCAGGTCATGTTCCCAGCCTGCCACTTCACGCAGCGGAATGGGCGGGACGCCATTGGTATAGCCGCTGCCGCGCGCATCCAGCTTGTGTGCCACTTCATGGATCACCAGGTTATAACCCGAAAGATCGAACGAATCCTGGATATCGAGCCAGTTCAGCACCACTGGCCCCTGCGTCCAGCTTTGTCCAGCATGCACGGCGCAGGCGTGATGCATCAGTCCGGCATCGTCCTGCCAGTGATCATCAACCTTAAAGGGTTCGGGATAGATAAGGACATCATGAAAGCCGTCGAGCCACTCAAATCCCAGCTTTAACACCGGCAGACAGAAAAGTAGCGCAATGCGTACCGAGCGTAGTTCATCGAGCTTTACGTCCTGCAATGGCACCACTCTTTTATGTTGTAAAAAGCGGCGGGCGAGGGCAATTAGCGCCTGCTGTTCATCGTGATTAAGCAGGGTGAAAACAGGCTGTGCCAGACCCTGTTGCCAGGGCAGCTCGGCCAGCATCGCATCATGATTTGCTTTCCAGGGCCAGTTGAACATGAAACACTCGCTGTGGTGAACGACGCTGAAGCAGCCCTGGTGCGTCCGGCAAATCTTGTCATCCCGCGCGCGGGCAAAAGAAAAGTCACCGGGAGCCGCCATCTACAGGGCTGAGGGAGCAATATTCAACCCGTTAGTGCAAGATTAATCTGTGATGCAGGCCGCAAACCGGGGCGTCTGCCGCGATTATTCACGTTTGACGTGTCTGAACTCAATCACCCATACCCAGGGATTCACTTCCCAGCTGGTTGCGCCATACTGTTTTTGCCAGGCTTTGCGGTACGCTTCTTTCGGCGATTCCGCATTCATACTCATGGTAAAAAAGTTGTTCAGGAAGTGCGTATCGGTCTGCACGCCCTCCGCCATAATCTCATCATCAGTGATATCCTGGATTTTTTGCGCACGGACGGCGGTAATTTCCAGATTAATGCGACTTGCCCAGCGTGGCATATGAATCGCAGTTTGCCAGCCGAACTGCTCGGCTTCAGGATTATGATCCAGCCCGGCGCTGTCCGCACGGTACTGACAAAATTCCGGGGTGCGGAAGGCAACGGGATCGCGCTCATAGGCGCAGACTTTATCTTCTGGCACCATCGGACCGCGCCAGGTTTCACGCACCCAGAGAATATCGCCCGGCTTGCCGTAAGGGCAGTGATAGCTGATATCGCTCATCGACATCAGTTTATAACCATGCAGGTGGTTAGCGCTGACGTCAAACGCGTGTACCCCTTCATGGTGATCCTGACCAGGGCCAAAGGACTGCGTTTTCATGATACGCCGGGTCTGGGTTTGCTGGCCAATTAACAGGGCGCGAACCCGCTGTTCCGAAAAAAGAATCGGCCGTTCTTTCATTGCACACCTCTTGTTATGTGTAGAACCCGTTGTATAAACGGTAAAAAGCCATCGGCGTAAGCCATTATGCCCTGGCATAAGGGGGATAAATCATTTTGCTTAATAATTTGCCGCCTTATAATAAGCATGAGTTTTCTGTTTTCCGTGATTCACAAGGCATTCACGAAAAATGGCGAAATAAAAGTGATCTATCTCGCATCTTCTCAGGCCATTTTCTCCAGTAACAGTACGTTATATCGGCAGGTACGGGAACTTTTTTAGACTGATTCACTGCTTTACATCAGTTTTTACAGCGATATGACCCTGATCATAGCCGTGAAAAGCCGCGTTGCCCATATATTCTCTCTGTATAAAAGCATTATCAATTTTTAACATATCATTTTAAGGCAAACTGCGCTGAGGAAAAACTGAAAACCCGCTAATGACTGGGCATGGGTACAGAAGCGCACTATAAATAGGATCCGGATCCCATTTTTTGCTGCTGCCTCGCGCTTTTTTTGCTTTCACTGGCAGAAGCATGTTCAGAAAAGTGTCATCAGAAAACCGCTATACTGTGCCACGTATTAATGCTGGCCGGACCAGTGTAACGAAAATAAATTTTGCAGGGAGAGAGAAGATGTCACTGACGCTCTGGCAAGCTCGTTTCGAAAGCTGGTTACAGACTAACTGGGTACATGACGATAAAGCGCATGATATTGCTCATCTGCGCCGCGTCTGGATGAGCGCGCAACGTATTATGCAGGGCAGCGACGCCGATCCCCTGGTGGTGCTGGCTGCCTGCTATTTTCATGACATTGTTAACCTGGCAAAAAATCACCCTGAGCGTCATCTTGCTTCTACGCTGGCGGCGGCAGAGACAAAACGCATTCTGCAGCAGGCCTTTGCGGATTTCCCTGCGCAACTGCGGGAACCGGTCGCCCATGCGGTACAGGCGCACAGTTTCAGCGCCGCGATTAAACCGGAAACGCTGGAGGCGAAAATCGTGCAGGATGCCGATCGGCTGGAATCGCTGGGAGCAATCGGTCTGGCGCGCGTGTTTTATACCGCCGGCGCGCTGGGACGTCCGCTGTTTGACAGCGAGGATCCGCTGGGGAAAAAGCGCGAATTAAATGATATTGCCTGGACGCTGGATCACTTTCAGAAAAAGTTGCTGCGGCTGCCTGCCACCATGCAAACCGAAGCGGGACGCCAGCTGGCCGAGCACAACGCGGAATTCCTGGTGGGGTACATGGCGAAACTGTGTGCCGAGCTGCAGGGCGATCTGCTAAACCTGGATGCCTCGGTGCTGCGTGATTTTAGCCCGCAACGGACATCGGCACTCTTCTGCTGAAGGTGACCCTGAGCGCGGGCCGCCAACAGCATGATATCTGTTAAGTGCGCGACGAATCAGCTGCCCGGGTAATTTTCATCACCTGTTGAATCACTGGCAGCAGCAGTTGAGCCACTGCCGCAAACACCGGCACCACCACCGAGTTGCCGAACTGCTTGTAGGCCTGGGTATCGGACACCGGGATGCGAAAACGCTGCTCGCCCGGCGCTTCAAAGCCCATCAGACGCGCGCATTCGCGCGGCGTCAGGCGGCGCGGGCGGCGCGCCATATTCTCCGGATGCTGGAAATCCGCTTCGCCTTGCGCGTTATCCCAGCCACGATCGATCAGAATTTCCGAGCCATCTTTGTAATAACGCGCTGAGAGGGTGCGCGTACAGCAGTGGCTGTCGCGCGGATCGTTCAGGCCAAAACCAAATCCGTTGCCTTTCGCCTTATGCTTTTTCGCGTACTGATAGAGATAGCGCCACAGATCGGGCGAAAGCGTATATTTATCGTCCACCTCGCGATCCAGCAGGCTGTGCAACGACGGCACGCGGGCAGGGTAGAGCTGACGCAGATTCTGCAGGGTAAAATCGCGGCTGAAGGGGTAATCGCGACGAATGCCGACCAGTACAATACGCTCGCGATGCTGCGGCAGGAAATGGCGCGCATCGATGATTTTGCTGTCGGGCAGGGTCGCGTCGGCATCAGCCACATCGTAGCCCAGCTCATCCAGGGTCTGCATAATAATCTGGAAGGTGCGGCCTTTATCGTGACTCTTCAGGTTTTTAACGTTTTCCAGCACAAAAACTGCAGGCTGTTTGGCGGCAAGAATACGCGCCACATCGAAAAACAGTGTGCCCTGTGCCTGGCATTCAAAGCCATGGGCGCGTCCCAGCGCATTTTTTTTACTTACTCCGGCCAGCGAGAAGGGCTGACAGGGAAAGCCCGCCAGCAGCACCTGGTGATCCGGGATCTCCCGGTCAATATACTGATAGATGGCCGCTTCGTCGCTCAGACCTTCCGGCTGGGTGATCTGGCGGATATCGGTGTTGAAGCGATGCTCGGCGGGATCGCTATAATGGTTCGCCCGATAGGTTCTGACCGCCTCTTTATTCCATTCGCTGGTAAAAACACATTTGCCGCCGATAGCTTCAAATCCGGTGCGGATACCGCCAATCCCGGCGAAGAGATCGATAAAACGGAACTGCGGATTATCATAGTGCGCGGGACGGGACGGAAGCATGGCGCGGAGCATAGCGACTTCGTCAGCAATAAGCGGTTTGCTGCTGGCTTTGCCCTGGCGTATACGCGCCAGCCGCTCATGGGACCAGTCACGCCCGCCCGCCTGGTTCAGCGCAGCTGCCACGGTGCGCGGGTTGTAGATAGTCAATACCTGCGCCAGCAGAGACGCATCGTCCGCCGGGTCAGGGTGAGGCAAAAGATACGGTGCGGCGAGCATGGAAGTGTCAACGGCGTGCATGCGTTTTTCCTTAACAGTGAAGGCGCTATGCTATCACTCCTTGCAGGCTGAAGTAATAAGCGGTATGCCAGGGTGATGCATCAGCAAGCGCGCTGAGTCGCCAGCTACAGTCAGCCTGGCGGTGCGTGCGCTACAGTTGTCCTGGGATAAGAAAAAAGGAGTCGCTTATGGCAGACGTGCACAGCAGCGAAATACGCAGCAAAAACATGCGTGCTATCCGCACCCGGGATACCGCCATTGAGCAGCGGGTGGCGCTGCTGTTGAAAGAGCTAGGCTTTGACTTTCGCGTTCAGGATAAAAGCTTGCCGGGACGGCCTGACTTTGTCCTCAGCGAGCAGCAGGCGATCATTTTCGTCCACGGCTGCTTCTGGCATCGCCACCATTGTTATCTGTTTCGCCTTCCGGCGACCCGCACTGAATTCTGGGCAGGCAAGATCAACAGTAATGTGGAACGTGACCGGCGCTATATTGCCGAACTGCAGCAAGCGGGCTGGAAAGTGCTTATCGTCTGGGAATGCGCGCTGCGCAACAAGCTTCGTCTGGGTGAGACGGCGCTGGCCGAGCGGCTGGAGGAGTGGCTGCTGGAGATGGAGACGAGTGCCGAGATCGATCATCTCGGCCTTCATCACTATCCGGTAGTTTAACGCTCACCCCGGGTAATATTGCGCGCCGGAAACAGATATTTCCCCAGCGTCACCAGTACCACGGCCGCAATAATAATCGCCAGTGCCAGCCATTCACGCGGCGACAGAGACTCTCCGGCAAAGGTGGTGCCCAGCAGCACCGCCACCACCGGGTTTACATAGGCATAGCTGGTCGCCACTGCCGGTGAGGTGTGGCGGATCAGATACATATAGGCGCTGATGGCGATCACTGAACCAAAGATTATCAGATAAGCCAGCGCCAGAAAGCCGCTGAGCGGTGGCAGATGATCCAGATGTTCGCCGCTGAACAGACTCACCAGCAGCAGGATCACTCCTGCGGCAATCAGTTCAATGGCCCCGGCCATCGCCCCTTGCGGCAGCGCCACGCGCGATCCCCAGACGGAACCAAATGCCCAGCTCAGAGCCGCCAGCAAAATCATTATCGCCCCCCAGGGATTGCCCGCCAGATGTCCCGCACTGTTCAGCAGAAGAATTCCGATCATGCCGATAATAACTCCCAGCCATTCTGGCGGACGTGACGGGAGGCCGAACAGACGGCCAAAGATCAGGGCAAACAGCGGCACCGTGGCGACCATGACGGCCGCCAGCCCGGAGGGAACATGCTGATGCTCCGCCAGCGTCACCAGTCCGTTGCCGACGCTGAGCAGCAGAAAGCCGACAATCACGGCGTTACGCATTTCGCGCCAGCCCGGCAGCCGCTGTCCGCGCAGCCGTAAAAACAGTAACAGCAGCAGGCCGGCGCTGAAGAAACGCACCCCTGCCATCAGTAGCGGCGGCCAGCTTTCAACCCCCACACGAATAACGTAGTAAGTAGAACCCCAGACAACATAGAGGATAAACAACGACAGTATTAACGGCAGAAGCGCCCGGGCGCGAGGTGACATTATCCATAATCTCAACGTAGAAACAGGATGCTCAGACTGCGGGGAAAGCGCGCGGGACGCAAGCGGTTTTCGGACAGGGAATTCATCTTTTCTCATACGCAGCGGCTGCGCAACCATTGCCAATTTGCACCATACTTGGTTAGATTGCCATTTCCTCCGTGACGAAGGATGCTTCAATGAGCAGTATCAAACTGACGGTGAAACGTCTGTATCAGATTCAGGATGAGCGCATGGTGAATACCCGTGCTACGGCACGTATTTACATTGGTGAGGCGTTGGTCGCTACGGAGGAGATTACCGGCATGACCGAAAGCCCGGTAAGCAAATACCTACATGCCGGGGAAACCCACGGGCAGCCGGTACGGGTGGAGTGGGATTGCGCAGGAATTGCTGACATGACCGTCACGGAAATGGAACGCTGCCCCTGTTGCCAGCATAACGAACCGGAATAAGGATGCTATTTTGGCGGGAACAAGCTTACTGACTTTACTGGATGATATTACCACCCTGCTCGACGACATCTCCATGATGGGGAAAGTCGCGGCGAAAAAGACCGCTGGCGTACTGGGAGACGACCTCTCCCTGAATGCGCAGCAGGTATCCGGGGTGCAAGCCAATCGCGAGCTGCCGGTGGTATGGGGTGTGGCGAAAGGCTCCTTTCTGAACAAGCTGATTCTGGTGCCGCTGGCGCTGCTGATCTCCGCTTTCGCTCCCTGGCTGGTAACGCCGCTGCTGATGATCGGCGGCGCTTATCTCTGTTATGAAGGCACCGAAAAGGTGTTCCACAGCCTGCATCGCGATAAAGCGGAAAAAAGCCCGGAGGCGAGCCAGCAGAGGCTGGAAAAACTGGCGCAGCAGGAGCCGCTCGATTTTGAAAAGAAGAAGATCAAGGGCGCGGTGCGCACAGATTTTATTTTATCGGCGGAGATTGTCGCCATTACGCTGGGTATTGTCTCAGATGCGCCGCTGCTGAATCAGGTGATTGTCCTGTCCGGCATTGCGATTCTGGTTACCGTGGGTGTTTACGGGCTGGTGGCGGCGATTGTAAAACTGGACGATCTCGGTCTCTGGCTGCGAACCAAAGGTTCAAAGCTGGCGCAGAGCATCGGTAGCGCACTGCTGTTTACCGCCCCCTGGCTGATGAAAATTCTCTCGGTGGTAGGCACCCTGGCGATGTTTCTGGTGGGCGGAGGGATTGTTGTCCATGGCATTGCGCCGCTGCATCACGCCATTGAGCATTACAGCGCCGGCTTCAACAGCGTGATTGCCGCGCTGTTAAGCAACGGGGCTAACCTGGTGCTCGGCTTTATTCTGGGTACTATCGTGCTGTGGACGGTAAATCTGATTGCTAAACTGCGCGGGAAGTCGGTATAAAGCGCACTTTATTTCGATAAGTCAGGAGAAAAAGCGTGAACGACGATATGTTTGAATTTGATATCGATGCCCAGCTGGAGCAGGCCGAGGCGAAAGCGGAAAAAAAGGCCAGTGAAGTGCCTGACGATCTGAGTGATGAAGCGGATTGCGAAGGCTGTAAGATCTAAGCGAGCCAGCAGATACGTTTAAAAGCGGATAAGAAATCTTATCCGCTTTTTTTATTTCCAACATTTTTAACTGCTTAATGACGAGTTATCCGCTTTCCGTTTCTTCTGATGCGCAAATTTCGTGCATAGCTGCTATATAAATCAGTAATCATTTATAGAGGAGGAGAAGAAATGTATTTTGCCATCAGTGATGAAGTTCAGCATAAAGACGGCGGACCTGTAATGGTGGTAACCGGCTACGCCAGCGGTATGGTTGAGTGTCGCTGGTATGATGGTTTCAGCGTGCGCCGCGAAGCGTTTCGTAAAGAAGAACTTTCTGTTTTGACACCACAGCGCCAGCTGGCCAGCTAATGTGCTGACCGCAACGAAGACGGGGCGATAACGTCCGCCCCGTCTGATGCCCGCAGCTTTATACCTTACCGTCGTTATCCTCTTCTACCGCCTGATAAATACGCTGCAGAATATCCGGAAAAGCGGACTGAACACGGCTCCAGCTCGGAATAAAGGGCTTATCATTCGGACGTTCAATAAAGGCCTGGCCCGCATCGAGAATTGACTGAGTAAACATTTCCACCGCTGCCTCTTCCGAATGCTGATCAAACTTCAGGCCATTCATTGCCGCTTCGTGGTTATAGGTTTCCATCATATCCAGCGCGTTGCGGTAGTAGGTGGCTTTCAGCACGCGGAAGGAGTCGCTGGTGAGATTGACCCCCATGGTGGCCAGTTTGCGCAGCAGCGATTGTACAATATCGTTACTCATCCGTTTCAGCCCGCCGGTGCCATCTTCTTCCGAGAGCGGCTGATGTTTATGGTCGTAGTTGTCAGAGATTTCCACCTGACAGCTCTGGCGGGTGGTGTAGTTACGGTAGATTTCCGACAGCACGCCAATCTCCAGTCCCCAGTCACCGGGAATTTTAATATTGTTCAGCACATGGGTGCGCATGGCGAACTCCCCGGACAGGGGATAGCGGAAACTGGCAAGATAGTCGAGATAGTCGGAATGCCCGTAAACCTTTTGCAACGAGCGCAGCAGCGGGCTCACCAGCAGACGTCCCACACGCCCGTTCAGCTTGCCGTTCGCCACCCGGGCATAGAAGCCTTTACAGAACTCATACTGGAACGAGGGATTAGCCAGTGGATAGAGCAGGCGTGCCAGCATGCCGCGTTCATAAGTGACAATATCGCAATCGTGTAAGGCCACACAGCTGGTCCGATCGGAGGCGAGGGTGTAGCCGGTGCAGAACCAGACGTTGCGCCCCTTGCCCGGCTGCGTGGGCGATAACCCTTCTTTATCCAGCTCAGCGTCCAGCGCCTTGAGACGCGGTCCATCGTTCCACAAGATGCGGTGACGCTGTGGCAGGCGCGAGAAAAATTCGCGCGCATACAGGAACTGGTCGCGATCGGCGCGATCGAGGCCAATTACGATCTCCTCCAGGTAGGGCACCTTCGCCAGCTCATCAACGATATGGCTCAGGGCCGGGCCTTCCAGTTCGGAAAAAAGCGATGGCAGCATCAGGCCCATTTTGCGCTTGCGGGAAAACTGCACTAACTCCTTTTCCAGCTCTTCCACATTGCGGTGGGTGAGATTATGAAAATTGGTAATCACGCCATTCTGGTAAAAATCACTCATCGCCTCATCCTTCTTTTGGATTCAGAATGCGCGGCATCAGGGCTGCGCAAGAAAATAGTCGAGACCTTCGCGCCAGCCTTCCGGGCCGTAGTGGGTAGTATGATAAACGTTGTGCTGATCCTGGCGGGACAACGTAACCGGGGTTTTACTGTAGCCTTTGATTACCACCGCATAGTCGACGCTGTCGAGCATCGGGGCATCGTTGGGACCGTCGCCGAGGCCAATGGTCTGGCGCTGCACGCCTTCTGCCTGCTGCAGATGCTGACGCAGCCAGGTCAGCGCCGCGCCTTTGCCGCTGCCCTGCGTCATTACGTGCCAGAAGCGTCCTCCCTGGGTCAGCATCAGGCCTTCAGCCTGCAGCGCGCGGCTAAAGCGCTCAAACTGCTCGTCGCTGTCGCGCCAGATCACTACCTCTGAGGCGTCACGCTGACGTGCCAGCGCGGATTCAGCCACGGTCAGCCCGGTCATTTTCGCGACGTCCTGGTCGGTGAAATCACAAAAGCCGGAAAAACGATAGGTACCCTGCAGGGCGCTGAGGGTGGTGCACAGCGCCTGATAATCGCGACCTCCATGCGGAATATGTTGCAGTTGCCCATCTTCCAGATGGACCACGGCACCGTTTTCGGCAATAAAGGGCGCACCGCTAATACCCAGCTTCTCCTGCAGTGGAACGATTTCCGCTACGGTCTTACTGGAACAGATAACCAGCGGGATCTGGTACTGCTGCAGACGCGCCAGCCATTCGGTGGCGGGCTCCCACTGATAGGTATGATGGTCAAGCAGGGAACCGTCGAGATCGGTCACGATCATTAAGGGCTGCTGCAAATCGGGCATTTCACCTCTCCTGTACCATCCCATGGCAGTTAAGCAGATAAAATTCGAAATACTAGCTTAACCGCTCTACGGGTTTTTGCCTGTCGGCCCCGAAACTCTGTGCCAGGAATCGTCTTAAATCCGGATGGGCGAAGCGGGAAAGAGGAGAGAAGGGCGAGCAGACAGCAGAGCACAAATCTGCTCCGCAGTGGACGTTGCAGCGCCAACGCCTGCAAGCTGCTTTCAGCTGGCGGCGGCGCCGCTTTTTCATCTTCCTGGTTAGCGATTCAGCTCATTGCTGCTGTAATCGTGAATATCCAGCTCAAATGCATCGGCCAGTTCACAGCCTGCCGCCGGATTTGTGGCTTCAGGGCGGGGGCGGGGCTGCGCTGCATCGCTATCCATCCACTCTCTAATCTCACCGGAGGTACGCGTTTGAATCGCCTGCAGCAGCTGCTCAATATCGGCAGCATGGTCCTCTGGTCTGACATTGCCCTCAGATCGCTTCATTATGTTCATGATACCCCCGGCAGCCTTTTGTTCAGTATAATCGCTGCGGGAAAAGGAAAGTATGCAGCGTGCCAGAAACCGGGCGCCGATCAGAAAGCAGGCAAAAAGGCTCCTGACGAATCTTTACCTGACAGGTAAGCATCCTGCGATCAGAAAGACTATATTTATCAGTGTTTCGCAGATTTTATTATGAACTCAAGGAGAGATTATGGATCTGTTACGTATCATTATCGCTATTCTGCTGCCACCGCTCGGCGTGTTTCTGCAGGTGGGATTTCGCGGCGCCTTCTGGTTAAACATCCTGTTAACGCTGCTGGGGTATATTCCCGGTATTGTTCACGCCATCTGGGTGATTGCCCGCCGCTAAGCTCGGCAACGCGCTTTCTCTTCGGTTACAATGGGGTCTGACCGGGAATCAGGGGAGAAAGAAATATGCAGGTGAATGACCGCGTCACGGTAAAAACGGATGGCGGCCCACGCCGGGTCGGCACTATCCTGGCGGTGGAAGACTTTAACGAAGGCACCATGTATCTGGTCGCTCTGGAAGATTATCCGCTGGGGATCTGGTTTTTTAATGAAAACGCCCAGCAGGAGGGCGTTTTCGTGGAACCTTATGAAGAAGGGGCATAGTACCCCTTCGGTTTATCTGCGCCAGAAGTTGTCAAAACGTCTCCCAGTTATCGTCACCTGCTGCCAGCGCCGGGCGCCGGGCAACAGGCGCGGCTTTCTCTGCCGGAGCCCCTTTCTGCACCGGTGCGGCTAACAGTGGCGTATCACTCAGGCGGAACGCTGACACGGCTTGCGTGAGTTTGCCCGCCTGATCTTCCAGCGCTGCCGCAGCGGCTGAGGCTTCTTCCACCAGCGAGGCGTTCTGCTGCGTGACGTTATCCATCTCGGTGACCGCCTGGCTCACCTGCTGGATACCACGGCTCTGCTCATCTGACGCAGCGGCAATTTCCGCCATAATATCGGTGACACGCCGTACCGCTTCGACAATTTCGCTCATGGTTGAGCCCGCTGCGCCAGCCTGATGCGAACCGTTATTGATCAGCGCTACCGACTCCGCGATTAACCCTTCAATCTCCTTCGCTGCCTGTGCACTGCGCTGCGCCAGATTACGCACTTCGCTCGCCACCACGGCAAAGCCGCGGCCCTGCTCTCCGGCGCGCGCCGCTTCTACGGCGGCGTTCAGCGCCAGAATATTGGTCTGGAAGGCGATGCTGTTAATCACGTTGGTGATTTCAGCGATCTTCTTCGAGCTGCCGGAGATATTATTCATGGTTTGCACCACGCCGCTGACGATCTCGCCGCCATTGCGCGCTTTTCCGGAGGCATCAGCCGCCAGCTGACTGGCATGATGAGCGTTTTCCGCATTCTGTTTCACCGTGGCGGTCAGCTGCTCCATGCTGGCTGCCGTCTGCTCCAGCGCTGCCGCCTGCTGTTCGGTGCGTGAAGAGAGATCGGTGTTGCCAGCGGTAATTTCACCGGAACCCTGATAAATAGCCACAGCACCTTCGCGTACGGAGCCAACGGTTTTCACCAGCGCATCCTGCATCAGCTGCAGATTATGCAGCAACAGGCCAATCTCGCTGCGACCACAGGGTTGATGAGGCGCGGTGAGATCGCCCTGCGCAATGCGTTCAATGCGCGCCACAGCGTGGCGCAGTGGCGTGATCACCACACGACGCAGGAACACAAAGGTGAGCAGCGTCAGCAGCAGGGCGGCAACAAAGGCACCCGCCATCGCGATATTGCCAATACGTGACTGCTCTTCTGCCTTCCGGTTAATGGCTTCAGCGCGGTCGGTACGGATTTTAATCGCCTTTAACAGCACTTCGTTATACGCATCATCAAGCTTACGGGTCACATCGGTTTCCAGCGCGATGACGCTTTCAAAGCTACCCTGTTTGGCAGCATCGACCATCGGCTGCAGCCCTTTATCTATATAAGCGTTGAAACGTTCCTGTAACGGGGCATCAAGAGCGATACCCTCAGCCGTCTTGTTATTGCGGCTCATATAGACTTTGAAGCCTTCGCGCGCCTGCAGAATACGTTTCTCGGTGTGGGCCACATCGGCACGATACTGGTCCATTTCGCCGATACGCGCGGCAGCGCCAGCCTGAATAATATTCAGGCGCGCGCTACGCAGGTGATTTGAGCTGTTAGAGATTCCCATGCGAATCTGAATTTCTTCTGTAGCATCAGCAAGAGAGTTATTGCTCTGCGCCAGAAACCAGCTTGCGAGGCCAATGCATAAGGCAAAAAGCAATAAAATACCGCCAAAAATCAGGGAAAAGAGCGGCATCAGGCGGATGTTCTGCCAGATACTGAGCTTGCTTTGCCCATCGGTCACCAGTGCTGTGTTCATATCCGTGCTCTCTTATAAGTTGTAGGGGCCGCAGATAAAGACATCGGCAAGAAAACAGAAAGGATTAGTGGGGATAATGGGATCAACTTCGCAATTTTCGTTAAAAGTAAAAATCCGCCTTCATAGAAGGCGGCTTTGATTGCGCCCCATAGGGGGTACCAAAAACCTTAAAAGGAAGTCTCTGCCTGTTCCGTAAGATTCAAATCCAGAGACGATAAGGCAGAGCCAAAACGTATTGATGACCACGCCCGCAGGACGTGGTTTTAAGCTGGCAGTAAAAATCCGCCTTCATAGAAGGCGGCTTTGATTGCGCCCCATAGGGGGGTACCAAAAACCTTAAAAAGCAGTCTCTGCCTGTTCCGTAAGATTCAAATCCAGAGACGATAAGGCAGAGCCAAAACGTATTGATGACCACGCCCGCAGGACGTGGTTTTAAGCTGGCAATAAAAAAACCGACCCGGAGGTCGGTTTTTAAATCGGGCAGGGTTATCTGATGTTAACGTAAATACCCGAGGTCACATTATCCGTAAGACGTACCACATGATAAATAACCTGCTTATTATGAGTTTTAATCTTACGCTTAATATTACCTTTATGTGACGAAACCGTTTTCGCCTTAATTTGCATCTTATCCGAGATCTGGATGGTGTCGTGTCCTGACATCCACATCTTCAGCATGTTTGACTCGGTCTGGCTCAGAGTCAACGGATGCACGTCCAACCCGGCAGAAATACGCGGTGATGTGCTGGCTTTCTTTTGCAGGTAACTGCTCAGCAGAGAGTCCAGAGTTGAAGTTTTCACCGATTTAGAAGTGATAATCAGGTTCTTACGGACGTAAAGATATTCTTCAAAATGAATGTTAGAGATCGCCATGAAAATAAAAAACAGCGTATCAGGATGCTGCATGATAATGTTACGAATGCGATCGCTGGAGTCCGATTCATGAATGAAACACTCTTCATTAATAAAGACGACACCCGGTTTTAATTGCTCGCATTTCTGTTGTAACTGATCAATATCTGATACAGAACTAATATTTTTCTTTTTAACTCCCTTTGACGACATGTAGTCCGACAAACCCAGGCGTGTGTAGTTGCATGAATCCATAATAATAGTTGGCATGTTAGCGACCCTCACCAATTTGTTATCCGTTTAAATCAACGATGAATACGCGTTTGCGGTACAAGCAAGTTTTCCAATGATACTTTATTTTGCATTGCAGCCTGGCGACGGGCAAAAAGCCTGTCCAGAAGATACATCCCTGACCCTGACTGCGAAAGTAATGTTTTACGCTACTGTAACGTCACTCATCCGCCGGCGACAGAAAGCCGCTGGCAGCGGGTAGCGTGCGTTGCTATCACGCGCTTTTGAGATGTCCGTCACTATCGCCGATAACTCAGTTAATTCTGATAGGACAATTCTCAAAAGGCCTGAAAGGCAAAAGCGTGATGATTCAGAGCGTGTTGACAATGCCGGAAAAAAAGGATTCTGACAAGAAAAATTATTTCTAAATATTTCCTCTTATAAAACAACCATTTGCGCATTAATTCAACAGATACATAAGGTTATGCGCCTTAAGAATCTTCTACTTAAAATACGCCAAGGCTCATTTAATAAGAATAATTTTCAGCACACTTCAGCACTTATCAGAATTTCCTTAGTTGATTTCTGAAAAAATTGGTTCAAAAAATGCACTCAATGTTTTTAACCACTTAAGTGTGTGATCACCCTGATAAAGGAATACTTAACCCTTAGTCATGAGTAAGTTCAGTAAGGAAGCGTGCAAGCAAATCGAAGAGTTCGCCGAACAGATGCTCGCAGAACGGGGCCAGCAACGGCATCATCAGGCCAATAGAGAGAATACCCACTGATAAGGTAATGGGGAAACCAATCGCAAACACTGACAACTGTGGTGAAACCCGGTTTAATAAACCCAGGACCAGGTTTAACGTAAGAAGCAGAATAATTAAGGGCAGCGCTAACATCATGCCATTAAGGAAAATTAGTCCGGCTGCTTTCACCAGCGCCATAAAAGCATTAGCGTTGAGCGGCGCACCTCCGATGGGCATGGTATGAAAACTGTCTGCCAGCAGCGAGATGAGCCAGAGATGACCATCGAAGCTGAGAAACAGCAGCATGGTAAGCATATCAAGAAAACGCGCCAGCACCGGCATATTCAGACGACTGCCAGGATCAAAGAAGGTGGCGAACGAGAGCCCCATCTGTAAGCCGATCACTTCACCGGCGGTGCGCACGGCAGCAAAGGCAAACTGCATGGTCAGCCCCAGAGCGGTGCCGATCATGATCTGCTGAATCAGCAACCATAATCCGGCGGGGGAGAACAGGGTGACTTCGACGGGCGGCAGCAGCGGCATCAGCAGCCAGGTAATCATCACGCCTAAACCCAGCTTGACCCGCTTGCTGATGTTACGCTCGCCCAGCAGCGGCGCCGTGGCCAGCAGGGCCAGCACCCGCACCAGCGGCCAGTAAAATTCGCTGACCCAGCGCACCAGCTGACTGCTGTCGATGTCAATCATCAGCCGATCATATAAGGCAGGTTAGAGAACAGCGTGCGGATGTAGTCCAGCACCAGATTCAGCATCCAGGGACCGGCAATAATCGCGGTGGTCGCCACGGCGAGGATCTTCGGTATAAAGGAGAGCGTTTGCTCGTTTACCTGAGTGGCGGCCTGCAGCAGGCTGATAATCAGGCCGCTGAACAGAGCGGCCAGCAGCAGCGGCGCGGCAAGGGCGAGGGCGACCTTCATCGCTTCCTGACCCATTACCATAATCGATTCGGGTGTCATGTGCGTTTTCCTGTGGCTGAAAAGGAATATAAGAAGCGGTCAGGAGTAGAAGCTTTGCGCCAGCGACCCTACCAGCAGCTGCCAGCCATCAACCAGCACAAACAGCATCAGCTTAAAGGGTAAAGAAATGGTTGCCGGCGGCACCATCATCATCCCCAGCGCCATCAGTACGCTGGCGACGACCAGGTCGATGATCAGGAAGGGGATAAACACGGTAAAGCCAATCTGGAACGCTGTTTTCAGCTCGCTGGTCACGTAGGCGGGCAGCAGAATACGCAAAGGCACCGCTTCCGGCCCGGCGATGGGCGGCGTATTGGACAGGCGGGCGAACAGCGCCAGGTCGGCTTCACGTGTCTGACGCAGCATAAAGTCACGCAGCGGCTGAGCCCCTTTTTCCAGCGCCACTTCCATGCTGATCTTGTCCTGGCTGAAAGGCAAATAGGCGTCCTGATAAATCTTGTCGAAAGTCGGCGCCATAATAAAGAAGGTCAGAAACAGCGCCAGGCCCAGCAGCACCTGGTTTGGCGGTGCCGATGGCGTACCGAGGGCGTTACGCAGCAAGCCGAAAACGATAATGATGCGGGTAAAGCTGGTCATCATCAGCAGCACGGCCGGAATAAAGGTCAGGGCGGTAATAAAGACCAGCGTCTGTACCGGCAGTGTCCAGCTCTGCCCGCCGTTGGGCAGCGGGTGGCTCACCAGACCCGGCAGTTGCGCATGGGCAGCCGGTGCCAGCAACAGCAGCAGAAAAGGAAGCAGTCGACGCATCATTGAGGTTTTCCGGGACGTTTAACCAGGTTTTGTAACAGCTGACGAAAATCTTGCGGCGCGGCGGGCGCTTGCTCTTCCGGCGCGGCGGGTGGTAGCGTGTGCAGATGGGTAATCTGCTGTGCGGTGACGCCCAGCACCAGACGCGCATCGGCGGTATCGACAATCACCACACGCTCACGCTGTCCCACCTGCACACTGGCGCTGACGTTCAGCGCCTGCTGGCCGCTGACCCGCTTCGGGGCAAACCCGAGGCGGCGCGCCAGCCAGGCACAAACCAGAATCAACAACACGATCACCGCCAGCACGCTACTCACCTGCGTCAATACCGAGCCGGTAGAGTAGACTGGCGCCTGGGTGGAGGCGCTGTGCGTTGCCTGGGTTGGGTTGTTCATCATTAACGACTCAGACGACGCATACGTTCAGAAGGCGTAATGATATCGGTAATGCGTACGCCATATTTGTCGTTCACCACCACCACTTCCCCCTGGGCGATAAGATAACCGTTAATCAGGATGTCCAGCGGCTCACCGGCCAGACCGTCCAGCGCCACCACCGAACCCTGCGTCAGACGCAGCAGCTCTTTGATGGTCATCTTGGTACGGCCGAGTTCAACGGTCAGCTTTACCGGAATATCCATGATCAGGTCGATATCCTGCAGGGAACCGGTAACATCACTGGTTTCAAAAGACCGGAAGACGTTCTCGCTCTGCGGCGCACTGCTACTGCTGGTCGCCGCCTGCTCGTTCATCGCCTCAGCCCACAGATCGTCCGCAGAGATATTGTCATCGGACGGTTTCTTGCTGTCACTCATTGGGCTGTTCCTCGTTCAGCGAATTCAAAATCGGGTTAATCAAATGCTCAACACGCAGGGCGTACTGGCCATTCAGCGTGCCATATTGACTGGTTAATACCGGAACGCCATCCACATGGGCAATAATGCGGTCCGGTTTATCAATGGGCAGCACGTCGCCGGGTTTCAGCTGCAGAATACGCGACAAGCGCAGCGAGACATCAGCAAAGTGCGCAATCAACTCCAGCTCCGAGTGCTGGACCTGTTTCACCAGATTATCGCGCCAGTGGGTATCCTCCTGACGGGAGTTCTCCAGCGGCGGGTTTACCAGCAGTTCACGCAGCGGTTCAATCATGGAGAAGGGAATACAGATATTGAATTCCCCTACCAGGTTACCAATCTCCACCTGGAACGGCGTATTGACCACGATGTCGTTCGGCGACGTGGTGATGTTGGTGAACTTCACCTGCATCTCCGAACGCACATATTCGACTTCCAGCGGGTAAATCGCTTTCCAGGCGTCGCTGTAGCCTTCCAGCGCCAGTTTCAGCATACGACGAATAACGCGCTGCTCTGTATGGGTAAACTCCCGACCCTCTACCTTGGTAGGGAAACGGCCATCACCGCCAAACAGGTTATCTACAGCGATAAACACCAGGCTGGGTGAAAACACCACCAGGGCGGTGCCACGCAGCGGCTTCAGGTGGATCAGGTTCAGGTTGGTCGGCACCGGCAAGTTGCGGGCAAACTCATGGTAAGGCTGAATCTTGATCGCACCGACGCTGATGTCCGGGCTGCGGCGCAGCAGGTTAAACAGCGCCATACGAAACTGACGGGCAAAGCGTTCATTAATAATTTCCAGCGCCTGCAGACGCTCGCGCACCACGCGACGCTGGGTATTGGGATCATAGGGGCGAATATCCCCCTCGAGTCCCTTCGTGCTTTTATCATCTTCTGCGCTGTCGCTGTCTCCATTGAGCAGCGCGTCTATCTCAGCCTGGGAGAGAATGCTGTCGCCCATTGATTCACCTCAAAATGAAGGCGGTAAACAACACATCGTTTACGACCTGAGGAGGTTGACCCTTAACCAGCGGCGGTGCCAGCACCTGCTTGATCTGCCCAACCAGATCCTGCTTGCCTTGCTCGGTTGCCAGCGCCGCAGCGTTCTGGCGCGAGAGCAGCAGCAGCAGACGACTGCGCACTTCAGGCAGATATTCAGCCATCCGACGACGCGTATCCTCGTCCGGCATACGCAGGGTAAACCCTACATACAACACCCGATCAGGATTGTTGTCGGGATTAACCAGGTTAACGGTAAAGGTATCAAGTGCAAAGAATACCGGTGCCGCAGGCGGTTGCCCTTTTGCCGCTTCCGCCTGTCCACCTTCAGGTTTATTCATCATTCGCCAGACTGCATAGCCGGCAACGCTACAAGCGGCCAGCGTTACTATCAGTAACACCGGAATTAATATTGAACGTTTGCGGCCTTTAGCTTTCGCGTTATCAGACATTTTTGCAGTAACTTCCTGTGAATTAGGGGCAAGCCTCTCAGCTTGTCTGAACAGATTATCCCGCGTCTTAAGTCAAACAATGGGAAGAAAAGACGCGGGTTTTACGCTTACCTTCAGCGTTTGTCGCTGTCAGGCAAAAGTATCAACGGCGCCGTTGCCATTTACCCGCGCCTGTAACGAGGCTGGTACGGCGATCGGCGTTATATCACCGTCACTCTCCGCGGCGAGCGGAAAGCGGCCATGCTGGCCGTCACGGCGTGCTTCCTGTTGGCCCTGATAGCCCTGTCCCTGTGCAAAGGCGTCGCTGCTGACATTGCTCTGTCCCAGGTTAATCCCGCTTTCTGCCAGGGCGCTGCGCAGTTGCGGCATGGCCGCTTCCAGCGCCGCGCGCACCTGACTGTGGCTGGAAACCATATTCAGCTGCGCCTGATCGTTATCCAGCTTCAGGCTGATCTGAATGGCCCCGAGGTCTGCAGGATGCAGATGCAACTCCGCATTCTGCTGGCCGTTGCGCGTAAACATCAGGATCTGCTGGCTGAGCGCCTGCTGCCACTCGGAACTGCCGAGCTGAGCATTCAGCATCGGCGTTGAGGGCGAACTGATATTCGCGGAAGGCGTTACCGGCGCGCTGACTGCGCTGGCGCTACTCAGCATGGCGCTGGCAGGGGAACTGCCAGGTTGCGTATCCACAGTAAAGCTCTTCTCCTCCAGCGAGCCGGATGCCTGACGGAAGCTGCTGTCCAGGGTAAGCGGCGCAGCGGAAAGCGTCTGAGCCCCAGATGCATGCGTCCGGTTCCCTTCTTGTGCCTGAGTGCCGGTGAGCACGCTGCCTGTCTCCTGTGTCGCGTCGCTACGGGCGCTCAGCAGGCTGGCGGCCGTCAAAGGCGCACTCTGCGCACCTGCAGGGCGCAGGTTAATCCCGGGCTGGTTCTCCGCAGAACGCACGGTGACCGGTAACATGGCGAACAGCGCCTGCAGGTTCTGCTGATCCGTCGCGCTCAGGGTGACCGTTTCAGAATTTCCTTTATCATCGGCGGATTTAAGGGCGGCTTTAATCTTTTCCGGTGATAACAGGGTGTTCAGCGTATCGGGATTTTCCAGCGAGGCGAGCAGGGCATCCAGCGCCTCAGTCGGCGCCGCCTTTGCCTCTGCGTCCACCGGTTTTTCCGCGGTTTGCGCCAGATCCTGAGGCTGATTCGCCAGCGTCAGCAATTGCTGGCCTAATTCTGCCAGAAAGTCTTGCGGCAGCCCCGCAATTCCCGGCGCGCCATCCCCCTGCGGCACGCTCTCTCCTTCGCCAGCACGGCCGGTAACTGGGGTGCTGGTAATGATGTTTGGCAGCGTAATCATTCGCTTTTCCTCATGGCTGCCCGTTGGGCAAATTCATCCATCCGTTTCTGATCGAGACGGTTTTCCTGTCGTAATGCATTTTCCGCCGCCCGTGACAGCAGCGTTTGATAGGCGTTGAGCCGCTGCTGCTTCTCACGCCAGCTGGCCAGTGCCTGCTCCAGGCGTCGGTTCCACTGCTGCAGCTGCTGGCGATGCTGCTCAATCGCTTTTTCCAGCGTCTGGATAAACTGGTGGTAGTTGGTCCAGCGCGAGCTGGCGATACCGCCAGACATATCGTCATTAAGCTTATGGCGATACTCATCCTGATAATTGAGCAGCATGTTGAGCTGCTCATCAGCCTGTTGTACGCCACGGCGCATATCGCCGAGATGGACTGCGGCTTTTTCCAGGTCTTTTTCCGCGAGATCGCGTAGCGTATCGATAGCATTTGCGGTTTTCATGGCGTCACCTTGCTTTCAGCGTCGATCAGCCGAACAGTGTCTGCAGATGCTGGCAGGCATCGTCGTAATTGCTGCGTTCATAAATGCTCTGTTGCAGGAAAGCTTCCATCTGGGGATAAAGCGAGATCGCTTTATCCAGCATCGGGTCGCTGCCTGCCGCGTAGGCGCCCACGCTCACCAGATCGCGGTTACGCTGAAAGGTGGAGAGCAACTGCTTAAACTGGCGCACGCGCGCGTACTGCGTTTCATCAATCAGATGGGTCATCACACGGCTGATTGAGGCTTCGATATCAATAGCCGGGTAGTGACCCGCTTCCGCCAGGCGGCGTGACAGCACAATGTGTCCGTCCAGAATGGCACGCGCTGAGTCGGCAATCGGATCCTGCTGGTCATCCCCTTCGGTCAGCACGGTATAAAAGGCGGTAATAGAGCCGCCGCCATGCGTACCGTTACCGGCGCGCTCCACCAGCGCGGGTAGCTTGGCAAACACCGAAGGCGGATAACCTTTGGTCGCCGGGGGCTCGCCGATCGCCAGCGCAATTTCACGCTGCGCCATGGCGTAACGGGTCAGCGAATCCATAATCAACAAGACATGCTGACCACGGTCGCGAAAATCTTCGGCAATACGGGTAGCATAGGCGGCACCCTGCATACGCAGCAGCGGCGAGACGTCCGCCGGGGCGGCGATAACCACCGAACGCGCGCGGCCTTCCGCGCCGAGAATATTCTCGATAAAGTCTTTCACCTCGCGGCCACGTTCGCCGATCAGGCCAACTACAATGACGTCCGCTTTGGTATAGCGCGCCATCATGCCCAGCAGCACGCTTTTCCCCACGCCGGAACCGGCGAACAGACCCATACGCTGACCGCGTCCCACGGTAAGCAGGGCGTTGATGGCGCGCACCCCGGTATCGAGCACATCGGTGATCGGTGTACGCTGTAACGGATTAAAGGGCGCGGTAATCAGCGGCGCGCGGTAGCCGGTGTCGGGCGAGGGCAGGCCATCCAGCGGCCGGCCACTGCCGTCCAGCACGCGCCCCAGCAGTTCCGGCCCCAGCAGCAGCTGTTTGCCGCTTTGCGCATTGTCGCCGGCGAGACGGGCGTAAACGCGTGCGCCCGGTAAAATACCGTCCACCTCTTCCAGCGGCATCAGAAACAGTTTCTGACCGTTAAAGCCCACCACTTCACTTTCGACTTCGGTGATGTTTTTACCGTCATTACGCTCAATAACGCAGGTAGCGCCCAGCGGCAGCTGCAGGCCAGTGGCTTCCAGTACCAGGCCGGTGGCGCGCGTCAGGCGGCCATAGCGACGTACCGGTTGTACCTGTGAGATGCGCTCTTCAAACGCATCGAGCGCGCCGAGCCAGCGTGAAAGACGTGAGGTCATTACAGTTCTCCTGGCGCGGCGAGGCGACACAGTTCCTGCCAGCGTGTCGCGACGCTGGCATCGAGATCGCCATCCTCGGCGCTGAGTTTACAACCGCCAGGATGCAAGGTGTTGTCGGCCAGCAGTCGCCAGCCGTGCAGATCCAGCGTCGGACCCAGCGTCTGTTCGATGCGTTGCAGATCGTCCGGATGAACGCGCAACTGCGGCTTGCCGTTAAACATCGGCTCCTGCTGCAGCAGTTGCTGAATCTGACGGAGCAGGGCGCTGCCATCCACTGCGGTGGCCTGGCCAATCACCTGCCGCGCCGCTTCCAGCGCCAGCTGCATCAGACGCGAGGCGATCACGCTGTCGAGCGCTTCCAGCGTGTGCTGGAATTCGGTGACCAGCTGCTGCATACGCGCCTGGAGCGGCGCCTGCTGCTGCCGGGCATCGGCGAGGCCCTGCTGGAAACCGGCGTCATAGCCCGCTTTCTGACCTTCGGCAAAGCCCTGCTGATGACCTTCCTGATAGCCCTGACCCTGCGCGTCTTTGCGCACCTGCATTTGCAGCTGCTCCAGCTGGCGTTGCTGCTCGTCTACCGCGTCGTAGACCACTTCCACTTCCGGTAACGGCTCGATTTCCGGTTCGTTTAAACGGCCCAGGTCTTCAGGCTGCCAGCGCTGCCAGGGACGGGAAGAAAAGGCATCAGACATAGGTTTCCTCGCCAGCGCCAATCACCATTTCGCCCGCTTCGGCCAGACGACGTACAATCAGCAGAATCGCTTTCTGTTCGTTCTCTACCGCCGACATACGTACCGGGCCACGGTTGGCCAGATCGTCGCGCAGGATATCCGCCGCACGGGCAGACATGTTGCGCAGGAACTTCTCGCGCAGCGGCTGCTCGGCCCCCTTCAGGGCGATCAGCAACTGCTCGGACTCCACTTCCTGCAGCAAACGCTGAATACTGCGGTCGTCGACTTCCACCAGGTTTTCGAACAGGAACATTTCGTCGATAATTTTCTGCGCCAGTTCGCCATCGAAGCTGCGTACCGCTTCGATAACCGCTTCTTCCTGCTGCGATTTCATCAGGTTGATGATTTCTGCCGCCGTTCTCACGCCGCCCATCTTCGCCCGCTTGAGATTCTGACCATCCAGCAGGTTGTTGAGCACTTCGGTAAGCTCTGCCAGCGCGGCGGGCTGCACGCCGCCGAAGGTGGCGATACGCAGCATCACATCGTGACGCAGACGTTCGTCGAACAGGGCGAGAATATCTGCCGCCTGGTTCCGCTTCAGGTGCACCAGGATGGTGGCGATAATCTGCGGATGCTCGTCGCGAATCAGATCGGCTGCCGCCTGCGGTTCCATGAAGTTGAGGGTTTCCATGCCGCTGGTGGTTTCGCGCGTCTCCAGAATATCTTCCAGCAGGGTAGAGGCCCGCTCTTCCCCCAGCGCTTTGACCAACACCGAACGCAGATACTCGTTGGAGTTGAGGCTCAGGGCAGCATACTGCTCGGCATCCATCTCGAACTGGCGCAACACCTCAGTCAGCTGCTTGTGTGAAACCTGCTTCATATTGGCCATGGCCGAGCTGAGGTGCTGCACCTCACGCTGGTTCAGGTGTTTAAACACCTCAGCGGCGCGCTCCTCGCCAATGGTCATCATCAGGATGGCGCTTTTTTCTGTACCGGTCAGATTCACACTCATAGTTCGTTACTCATCCACTCGCGGATAACCAGCGCGACGACGCGCGGATCGTTTTCAGACATGTCGCGGATGCGCTGGCTCATCACTTCAGCGCTCACTCGATTCTGGAACTTACGCTCCTGATCTTGCTCATCTTTGCTGAGCTGAACGTTATAAGCTTCCTGTTCTTCTTTCGCCTGCGCTTGCTGTGCTGCTGCTTCAAGGGCCGCTTTTTCCACTTCCTGCTTACGTATCAGTTGCGGACGGACCAGTTTGCGATAGAGCACAAAGGCAACCAGGGCAATCAGCAGCCAGCGTCCGCCACTCATCAGCTGATCAAAGAAGGCTTGCTGCTGCCAGAAGGGCAGGTCACCGCCGCTGTTATCCACCGCGTTGAAGGGTGAATTCACCACGTTGATGCTGTCGCCACGTTGCTGCGAGTAGCCAATCGCTTCACGCGTCAGATCTTCCAGCTGTTTGATCTGCTGCTCGGTCAGCGCAACGGTTTTGCCTTTTTCGTCGGTACGGTAGTTCACTACCACCGCGACCGAGAGACGCTGCACATCGCCCACGTTCATTTTGGTGTGGCGGACGGTACGGTCTACTTCATAGTTCACCGTGTCATCGCGACGCGAGTTGGTGGGCGTTGCGGGACGCGCGGTGCTGGTCGTGGTGGTGTTGTTTGCCGGGTTATTCGCGTTATTGCCATTCGCGTTAGCGTTATTGGCGTTCGGCGTCTCTACCGGAGCAGCGGTAGCCGGCGCAGGCTGATTCGACAGCGCTCCCGGAACGCCACCCGGATAAGGGCTGCCGGACTGATCGCTGGTGCTGGTCTGACGCGAACGGATCGCTGAATTATCTGGACTGCCGTTGGGTTTATACTGCTCGTCAGTTTGCTCACGCGTGTCGAAGTTAATCTGAGCGGTGACCTGCGCATGCACATTACCCTGGCCGACAATCGGGTTGAGGATAGCTTCAATGCGCTGTTGATAACGCGATTCCACCTCGCCGGTGTATTTCAGCTGTGCATCATTGAGGTTACGGCCATCAGCATCGGTACGCGTCAGCAGGCGACCTGTCTGATCGACTACCGTGACGTTGCCCGGCGGCAGGCCGGGAACACTACTGGAAACCATATGCACAATGGCGTTGATCTGACCTTCATCCATCGCGCGGCCTGGCTGCAGACTGATGGTCACTGAGGCGGAGGGCGCTTTCTGCTCACGCACAAACAGCGTGGGCTTCGGCATCGCCAGATGCACGCGCACACCCTTGACCGGGCCGAGGGTCTGGATAGTACGTGCCAGCTCGCCTTCCAGCGCGCGCTGGTAGTTCACCTGCTCACTGAACTGGCTGATGCCAAACTTTTCTTTATCAAGCAGTTCAAAGCCCACCGAGCCGCCTTTCGGCAGACCCTGTTGCGCCAGTCGCAGGCGCAGTTCATGGACGTTCTCTGCCGGCACCATCAGGGCGCCCCCGCTTTCATTGAAGCGATAGGGAATGTTCATCTGCGTCAGCTGGGTGACAATAGCGCCGCCATCTTCATCAGAGAGATTGTTATAAAGGACGCGGTAGTCGGGCGCTTTTGCCCAGAGCACCAGAGCGAACACAATGGCGATAGCCGCTGCGGCGGCGACAATAATGGGGATACGTGGGTTTGCACGCAAACGGGCAACAAGGTCACTTACGCCTTTTTTTGCTGAATCCTGTGTGGCTGCTGCACTCGCATTCATGACCAATTCCTGCCTGACAAATTTGACCGTGTTTGTTGTGGTGACAAAACTGACTCCCTGATACTGCGTGAATTAAGTTCCACTCCAATGCATGGCATTATTTGTTAACTCAGGAAATTCGATGGGCCAAAAAGCCCATCTTTTTAGGGTCATTTAAAGCCTTTGTCTCATTGACAATGTGTTAACTTTCGCTGCGTAGATAAATCACCCCCTACTTTGATGAGGTAGTGCATGTCCATTCAGGCGATTGATAACGTATTGCAACAGCTGCAAATCACGTCCCTGCAGGCCAGTAACAAAACCAGCGAAGCCACTAACCATGTCGATTTTGCGGCGACCATGAAAGCGGCACTGGATAAGATCAGCGAGACTCAGAGCCAGGCGCGGACCCAGGCACAGGATTTTGAGATGGGCAAGCCGGGCATCTCACTGAACGATGTGATGGTCGATCTGCAGAAGTCTTCTATCTCTATGCAGATGGGGATCCAGGTAAGGAATAAGCTGGTCTCAGCCTATACGGATATTATGAATATGCAGGTATAGTTTTTTTAAATTACTGAAATTTTATACTATTATCCTGGATCTGTTTTCCGGTAGGGCATATGTAGGACAACGTCAGTAAATTTTGAGTACATCAGGATTACTTGCGCTCTGTTGTTCTCCTGCATCCTGGTTCCGTACAACCAGGTAAACCCTCTGCGCATTTGCATAGCCCTCTGGCTGGCGATGAAGTAGTAAGTTTACTCCTCCAGCAGAGCGCGCGCAGAAGCGATAAGTGTGTCTGGACTGGCTGAGCTTTCGTTACGTCAGTCTGGCTTTTTTGGTCGTTGCACGCCACATCTGCAGAAATAATGCTACCACGTAGTCATTATCATCCTTATTGTTTGAAGTGGTCAACAAAAACTGGCCACCGAGTTAGAGTTTTTCCAGTATCGGTTTTCCGATTCGTTTGGGGGTAACCCACCGTTATAGCCATGCGGCCTTAGCGAGCTGTAATACCCGACGATATAGTCCGTGATCGCATGAGCAGCTTCGCTAAAGTTTATATAACCTGTCACTGGCACCCACTCGTTTTTCAGACTCCGGAAGAAGCGTTCCATCGGGCTGTTGTCCCAACAGTTTCCACGTCGGCTCATACTCTGCCTGATTTGGCAACGCCACAGTAACTGCCGGAACTGCCTGCTTGTATAATGACTGCCCTGATCGCTGTGGAACATTACTCCGGCGGGCTTGCCGCGCGTTTCCCATGCCATTTCCAGCGCTTTAATGGTGAGTCTGCTGTTCGGTGAGAACGACATTGCCCAGCCCACTGGTTTTCTTGCGAACAGGTCGAGAACAACGGCGAGGTACGCCCAGCGCTTACCTGTCCAGATATAGGTCACATCACCGCACCACACCTGGTTTGGCTCTGTTACAGCGAACTGTCGCTCAAGATGATTCGGGATAGCTACGTGCTCATGACCGCCACGCTTATACCGGTGAGTCGGCTGCTGGCAACTGACCAGCCCCAGCTCTTTCATGAGCCTGCCAGCAAGCCAGCGCCCCATCTGGTAGCCTCTCTGGGTTGCCATTGTGGCGATGCTTCTTGCTCCGGCCGAACCGTGGCTGATGCCATGTAGCTCAAGTACCTGACTGCGTAATACAGCCCGTCTGCCGTCTGGTTTTTCAGGACGGTTTTTCCAGTATCTGTAGCTACTGCGGTGAACCCCGAACACGTGGCAGAGAGTGGTCACAGGATAACGCGCCCTGAGTTTCCCGATTATCGAGAACTGTTCAGGGAGTCCGACATCAAGAGCGCGGTAGCCTTTTTTAATATATCGTTTTCCATTTCAATGCGTTGTAGCTTTTTCTTCAGCTCACGTATTTCAATCTGTTCTGGGGTTATAGGGGAGGCTTTAGGTATTTTTCCCTGTCGTTCATCCCGCAACTGCTTTACCCATCGCGTCATGGTAGAAGGACCCACATCCATAGCACTGGCCGCAGCTGCAACGGTGTAGTTCTGATCAAGGACCAACTGAGCGGATTCGCGTTTAAACTCTGCGCTGAAATTTCTTTTTTTCATTGAGGCACCTGTAATGTTCTGAGGTGAGCATATCACCTCTGTTCAGGTGGCCAAATTCAGTAAACCACTTCAGTTGATGGCGTTAATGCTCGCGTGAGGTAAAAGAATCATGCTGGAAGTCTGGGGTAGAAAAACATCCTCCAACGTGCAGGCCTTGATGTGGTGCATAGGGGAGTTGGGTTTGCCGTATCATCGATATGATGTTGGTCACCGATTTGGCGGCACGGATACGCCTGAATTTTATGGGCTGAACCCAAACCGCACTATCCCTGTACTCAGAGACGGGCATCATAAACCTCTGTGGGAGACAGGAGCAATCCTGCGGTATCTGGCTAACCGCTACGCACAAGAGAGCTTCTGGCCTGCTGATGACGTTGCCAGAGCAGATGTGGATCGGTGGATGGAGTGGTCGAAATTAAATATTGCGCTCCTTTTTACCGCGCCGGTTTTCTGGCGTGTTGTTCGTACTCCTGCTGCAGAGCGCGACCACAAAGCGATTAAGATCGCGGTCAATACCTTTGAGCAAAAACTTGTGATTGCAGAAGAGCAACTGGCGGGCCGCCAATTCCTGGTGGGTGATGAGTTTACTCTCGCAGATATTCAATTTGGGCATGTGCTGTATCGCTATTACGATATAGATATTGACCGCATGACGTTGCCGAATCTCAAGGCATATTATGCCCGACTAAAGGCACGGCCTGCGTTCAACGAGCATGTCATGGTTTCTTACGATGAGCTAAAAGAGTAAGCCATTGCAGGTGATTTTGTACCGGATGGATAAGCATATTCAGACCGGAAAACAGGCCATTACGCCGTATTACTTCAGCGCACAGATAATCCACCGTGTCATGAATGACCTCGCCACTGCGCGATATCAGCAGACATCACCCACCCACCCTCAGGTGGGCTTGTTACAGACAGATTTAGTCGATGGGCCTGAGTTGCAGTAACTCAATCAGATCGTCGATATCATTACTGGCCGCGTGCCGCTCAACCGCCACGGCATAATAGTTGCCTCTGTAATAATGCTTGTTTACCGCGACCTGCCGGCCCGACTGGTTGTCAGTAGGTGTGCCAGCCGCCGACGCCATGGGGGCAGAAATCTCCAGCGGGCTTTCAAATTCCTCTTTTTCAATAATCGTATTGTTGCCGTCCTTTGCAAGCAGTAGGTGCTGTACGCTCATTATCCTTTCTCCTTTTATCTGTCGGGCCGACGCGCGGCGAGACTCCCGCCTGGCATACTGAGGGCTTTGCCTGTCTGTGTTGCAGGTGCAGCCTGGTGATCAGAAATAATGCTTTTGCCTGAATATCATAATTAGATGCAGGTCAGCCATAATGCAACCCGCGTAACCTGGATCAGACGTCTGCGGCTCTGTTGCTGACAGGGAAACAATGGCGGATATGCCGATACTTGAAACAGTAATTGTTATGTTATAACGTATGTATCTCTGAAGCACACCGAGGATTTTACATTGACCAGTTACTCATTAATAAAGCGCTTTACGCTGGCGGCGCTTTGCATTGCCGCTCCTGCGTTTGCTCATAATCACCATTCCCATGGCGCACCTCTGACCGAAAAGGAGCAGAAAGCTTCTGAGGGCATTTTTAACGATAACGATGTGAAAGAGAGACAGTTGAGCGACTGGGAGGGCATGTGGCAGTCCGTTTATCCGCTTTTACAGCAGAATGAACTTGATCCCGTGTTCAGAAAGAAGGCGGAAAAGGAGCAGGGGAAAAGCGTCCAGCAGATCAAAGAGTATTACCGCAAAGGTTACGCTACCGATGTAGACACCATTGGCATTGAGAATGGGGTAATCGAGTTTCACCGCGGCGATAAGGTCTCCTCCTGCCACTATAAATATGCGGGTTATAAGATCCTCACCTATGCCTCCGGTAAAAAAGGCGTGCGCTATCTGTTCAGCTGTCAGGATGCCAGCAGTGAAGCGCCTGCGTACGTTCAGTTCAGCGATCACATTATTGCGCCCCGTAAATCAACGCATTTCCATATCTTTACCGGTAATACCTCACAGGAAGCGTTACTACAGGAAATGGATAACTGGCCAACCTATTATCCTTACCAGTTACTGAAAGAGCAGGTGGTCGATGAGATGTTACATCACTGAGGCTTAGCTTTGTCACGGGCTGCGCTGCCGTTAACTGCGATTACACAAGGCGCGGACGTGTGCATCAGATCACCATTTTTGTTAATTTTTCTAATCTTTTTCGCGTTTCTGCCGATTATGTTTTTTGCCGATTCTGGCGGGATAGTTGAATCTAAAGAGTAAAAAATGAAAAAATTAGCATTAATGGCAGTGGCTGCATCAGTTTTACTTTCCGGTTGTACCGTGCGTGTGGCCGATATGACGGTAGGGAGCACGAAAAATTACAATCTGAATGCGGCTAAATTTGAAAAGGGCCAGCGTGTTACTGGTGACGATAAGGTTCCGGTGGTGCTCTTTCCTCTGGGTATTCCTAACGTGAAAACGGCGATGGATCGTGCCATTGAGAAAGATAAGTGTGCTGTGGGTCTGAGCGACGTCGTCGTTTCACAGCTGAATCACTCCTTTATTGTCGGCACTATCGGATACCGCGTAGAAGGAACGCTTATCATCGATAAGTCTCAACCCGGCTGTGAAAACCACATCTGAAGCGCGCTTCTTCACTGAAATAAACGCCCGGCGGCTGGATACTCCAACCGCCGGGCGTATAAGTGAATTTTTCGGCTCACCCTGAGCAGTCGTCTCTCCGGCACCAGGCTCTGACGCACTTTCGCCGCAGCAAAAAGCCTGAATATGACCCGACCTGCTCGTGGAGTTTCCCGGCGGACTATACTTACCCTTTCGCAAAGGAGGAAGCTATGGTCGACTTGAGAGAAATGAACGAAAAAATCCATGAAATACTCGATGGCGATGAGGCTACCGGGTTTAATGCGTCAACAGCCAATAAGATTATGACTACGGTCAAGCCTTACTGGCAGGCGGGGGATGATACGGTGAAAAATGATATCCGCCAGAAGCTGACCCGTCTGCAGGCTTCCGGCGTGCCGTTCCCGGACAATTTCCAGGACGCGCTGGCTTCTGAGTAGCACGGCCAGGCACAGGGCCGCCGCAGCGGCCTTGACAACGGCTGAGCGCGCTGCGACAGCATCAGGGACCAGGTCGCGCGCTCTGGTTTCTTAATTTAAAAAAACTAAATTCTGCCGCGCCAGCCACCGTTTTTCTGTCCTTCTCATCATCCGCAACTGGTCTCATTCGTTACGCTGGCGATAGCGACGTTGTTCAACCAGCGTGCCAATGATGCGTACAGAAACCTGCTGCGAGCGCACGGGAGGGTAATCCTCATTTAACGGCACCAGTTCAAAACACTCTTTACCACCGACGATACCGCGTGAACGGTACTTCGCCACCCGCGTTTCGTCACCACACAGGGCCACCACAACGTCGCCTGGCAGCGGAGCAAGCTCAGGTTCAAAAATGGCACAGTCACCTTCACGGAGTTCCGGCTCCATCGCCTTTCCTTTGATCATCAGGGCAAATGCCGCCTCTGACAGCGCCATATGACTCTGCACATATTCAACATTGTTTAGCGTCTGGCGCAGCTGCTCATCCGCAGTCCAGTGTGCCGCCTGGCCATAACCGATTACCGGCACGCTATAAAAGTCGACAGGAGCAGGGCTCAGTTGAAAAACCTGTCCTTCGCCATCCACGATATAGGCGGGAGCACAGCCTAAAGCCTCTGCTACGCGCAGCAGGTTCTCACCGCGTGGCACGGTCTCATCTTTCTCCCATTGTGAAATAGCGACATGCGATACCCCCACCTTAGCGGCGAGGGCTTTCTGGGTTAACTGAAGTTCTTTGCGTCTCGCTCTGATGCGATCGCCAGCAGTAGCTTTAATCATAATTAAGTTATCTTAAATGAGCTTGACTTAAGTTTCCTTTAGCTTAATAATTTAAGCAATCTTTAATTTGTCAGAGGTTATTACGATTGTGATAGCGCTCTGTTCAGTGTGTTTATCGTGAATTGCCCAATGCGAGAGGTGTGGCATGGAGAATAGCTTGATAACCAGCGTCGGTGCGTTACTCCTTGGAGGGAGTGCAGCTGCTCTTTTCTGGAAACCGCTATTAGCAGGTATTGCCTCTTTCATGACGACTAATCGGGCGGGCGGCGAGATCATTACCAGCTACAAAGAGCAGGTAATGTTGCTGAAAGAGAGCAACGAACGACTCAGGAAGGAAAATGATCTGTTACGCGAGCGGCACGACAAAAGTCGCCAGCGTATTTCGACGCTCGAAACCGATTTGCGTCTGATCAAAAGCTCGGTTTCTATTCTGCTGGCAATGACCGAGGTTGATAAGAACGACAAGTTTCGCAGTGAGGTGGATCGGCTAATTAAAACTCTGGAGGAGAGCAATCATGATGTCAGTCAATAATGAAGTGCGGCCAAAACTTTACAAGCGGAACCTGATCCTGGGTTGTGTGCTGCTTATCTCAGCGCTGATTTGCATAATGATGACCATTATTTTTCTCTACGTCAGTAGCGAAGCGAACCGCAGAGTGGCCAGCATTCGGGCGGAATATCGCGACATTGCCGATCGGCGTGAGTATAAAGTAGAGGAGCTCTCCAACAGAGTCGCGGCGTTACAAAAAAAGCTGGATGCGCTGCCTGAGCGAACCGCCAGCAAGACGGCAGACAAGGTCAAAGAAGCGGTAAAAGAGGAGGCTGCGCAGTGAAAGCGCGCAGACCTCGCGCAATGAGCGCAGCAGCATCCTGACAGGCGCGCTATGCTTGAAACAAGGAGGTCTTTATGTGCGGACGATTTGCTCAGTATCAGCCTCGGGACGCTCTGCTGGCGCCGCTTCATCTGTCTGACAGCGCTATCCCTTATGACCCGGTGCCCATCGGGCGCTATAACGTGGCACCGGGCACCCGGGTGCTACTGCTGAATCAGCGTGATGGACTGCTGCATCTGGATCCTGTGTTCTGGGGATATGCGCCAGAGTGGTGGGAGAAGGCGCCTTTAATTAATGCGCGCAGCGAAACCGCCGCCAGTGGACGTATGTTTAAGCCACTATGGCGCAACGGGCGGGCTGTTGTCCCCGCCAACGGCTGGTATGAATGGAAACGGGCAGGAGATAAAAAGCAGCCCTATTTCATCCATGCAAAGGACGATGCGCCGCTCTGGTTTGCGGCAATTGGCAAAGCGCCTTACGATCGGCCACATGAAAAAGAGGGCTTTGTGATCGTTACGGCAGCCAGCGACAAAGGGATGGTAGATATTCACGACCGTCGCCCGCTGGTACTCACGGCTGAGGCGGCCCTGGCATGGATGAGTGCCGACACCTCACCACAACACGCAGAAGAGATTGCACATGATGGCGCGTTGCCGGAAGAGGCGTTCAGCTGGCATCCGGTAAGCCGTCAGGTAGGCAATATTCATAATCAGGACGAAACTCTGATTGCAGAAATTAACGATCCGCTTATTTAACAAAGCAACAGGGCAGGGTAGCCCTGTTGCTTTAAAACGGCGCAGGTAAATAAAAATAACGCAGCGATAATCAGCGCTGAGTTTTAATTTTTACCCCACGTTCACATTAATTGATACCCTTGACTAAGCGTTAATAATGACCGCTGCACTCTGAGCTATTTATTTTTGTAAAGAAAATAAATGCGCTGTCAGCCTTGCTGTCATTTAATAATAATTATAGGTTACCAGGGCGAGATTTTTATTTTTGTCAATCCAGCTGAATTGTGTTGTACCGATATGGTAAGGCAAGGTCCCTTGCACGTTCGTATTTATCAGCACCGGCTGTGACCGCCACTGGCCCTCGCGGTAGCAGCTCACCTGAGGCGCAGCGGGCAGGCCGCCAGTGTAGCAGCCATCTTCGACAATTCTTCCCTGAAAATGGACCGTGCCGGAATCGGCGGCGTAAGCGGGCATAAACAGGAGCGCAGGAATAAAAAGCGCAAACAACATTACTGATAAAGCGGAGGGTGTAAGTTTTGTGGAATTTATGATCATGTGGGTAACCTCCTGTCATGAACATATTTAAATTATCGGTGAGGTAGCTAAAATTTTTGGCTTTTATGTGCGATCTTTACGGCTCACAGGAAATATTTTTACTTAGCCGCTGAGGTTAATTATTCTTTTTTAATAATGCAGGGTTTTGCCGTTCGGTATATTTACCAGCAAGCAGGTTTATTTACGGCTAGGCTAAACTGTCAGCAGGCTTGTTTTAAAACATAAAAACAGCAAAATAGATGGAGAGAGCCAGAGAGGCAGCGAGATTTTTTCTGGTATGCCATGCTATTTATTAGCATACTATTTTTTTGGCCAGCAAGACGCCCTGAAGGACAGCACAACGCAGATCAGCATTTCATGATGGCGATACGGGAAAATACCATCGCCATCAGTCAGCCTGAGCGGACGTAAAGCAGACAACAGGCACAGACTCGCTCATCCGGGTATCGTGCAGTGCGAGGCCCGAAAAAGGTACAACACCCGGCGGTGCATGCAGTAGAAGGCAACCGGGTGTCAGTCAGCGACCAGCCACATATCCGCCTCATCAAACATCTCTTCGATGATGCGTGCCAGGGTTGCTTTATCGTTCTTGCTCATATCCGTATCAATAGCATTACGTTCCATGGGTTTCACCTTGACTTCAATCTCAGGAAAAACCCGATGTACACGCTTTTCCAGCTCTTGCAAGATCATCTCACGGGCACCGGGCAGACCTGCGACGTTGCGCTTGTCGTAAATCAGTTCAACAAACATTAGGGGGTTCCAATAAGCTAACACTAAACCCCGCAATAATACTGTAAATCCAAACAGTATCAAGCGCGGAGCAGCAGGCAACGAAAAATAATTTCTTTTTACGCCACATCCCGCAAACCCGCCGCATTCTTATGCTTGCTGAGAGGATAAAAGAGGAGAGTGGGTGGCCCTGACAGGAGTGACAGCATGAAACAATTGGTCATTGATATTCTCATGAAGATGGCCGCCATGGATGTCGGCACCAAAGAGCTGACCGCACAGGTCGAAGCGCAATCCCTGCTGGTTGCGGCGTTGCTGATTCAGGCTAAGTCAGATAACGCACTGACGATAACGCAGACGGTGCAGGAAGCGATTGTCACCGCCTCGGTATCTTCCACGGAATTTCTACAGTCAGATGTCGATTTATTGCTGACGCACGTTAATCGGCTGTTGGCCGTAGCGCGTATGATTGAAGTCAAAGTGACACGGAGTTAAAGACAGGAAGGGAGATGAAAAAATGAACCTCTGGAGGTGGAAATCCAGTGACACCTCCAGAGGCAGTGCAATTACACTATTCGTTCAAGGACAATCAACGACTTGGGTCGCAGATTAAAAGTTATATCATCCTTAACCGGTTGTACAATTTGCGCAACGCAGAAAAGTAGTGGTTGGAGGTGTATTTTAAATGCACTTTAACTGGCTGTGTTATAAGTCATTTTTCCGGCAAAAGGCTTCCCAGCTCATTCCCAGCGCTTGCGCGTGTGATTTCAGATAAGCTTCGATTGCTTCTGCCGCGACGGCTTTATCCGGCTCAGCAAGCTGAATGGAAAACAGGATACCGTCCAGTTTCTTCTGGCGCAGAAAAGCCGCATAGATGCGTTCGGCGTGTAAATTTTTCAGGGCCTCCAGCGTCATCCCGGCGGCGCTGGCATCGGCGGGCGTCAGTTCGTCCAGCGCTTGCTGGAAATCGGGATGTGCTGAGAAAAACATGTCGCGCGCGCGGGCGTAATACTCTTCAGGGGTTTTCATGCGTGTGTCCTGCATTTTATTCAGGGCTCAAGTGTACCCTTTCCGGTGCCAGAAAGGCCAGGCGGCACTGCGCTGCTGCGAGGAAAATCGCGCCAACGCAGCAGATATCTTGCGTAACCACAGTGAAAAATTATAACTTAGCCGCCATTGAACAGAAGTCAGGGATACAGCATGAAAAAGTGGATTGCCGTTGCGGCACTGGCGTTAGGCGGTTGTGCGCAAATCAGTAACTATGAGCAGGCAGTGAAAACCCCCGCGCCTGCACAACTGCAGGGCAACTGGCAGACCGCAGGGCCTCAGAGCGGTTTAATTAACGAAAATGCCATCGGCTCGCTGATCATCAGCGCGCAGGGAGATACGCTTGACTGTCGTCAGTGGCAGCGCGTCATTGCCAAGCCCGGCAAACTGACGCAGCTCAATGGTGAGTATGTCAACGTCAACAAGCAGGTGCGGGTCATGCCGCTGGAGCTGGAGGGGGACGAGCTGCACTATGATGGTCTGGTGATGCGTAAGGTAGAACGGCCAACGCTGGAATGTCAGCAGGCCCTGGCAGCGGCGGCAGAGAATCCTGAGCAGAAGATCATTCAGAATATTGAGCCGGAAATTATGCGTCCCCAAGCCACAGGCGCAGACAGCGCATCCTGATTTTCAGCGGCACCGCGTCTGAAAAAGCTTATCAGACGCGGCGTGCCGAACAGCAGAGGGCGTAAATCAGGGCTTATCCTGCGGCAGCAGCACGGTGCCGCTGTTACCGTAGGCCGACAATACCGACTTTTGCCTGGATGACTGGCTCACCAGCGCAGCCAGCTCATTCATCCGCGCCTGCAGCAGCCGTTTGACTTCACTCTCATTATCAAGGATCTGCCGCAGCATGGGCTTTAACTGGTTCTGCAGCAGGCCGGAAACCTCGGCTGTCCCGGTGGATTGCGCCAGCTGTTGTACCTTGCTGACATAGTCCACTTCTTTCTGAATCAACTCATCCCATTCACCGGCGACAGCAAGACGTCGCATCTCCTGGCTAAGGCCGAGTAACTGTTGATGAATAGCAAGCAGATGCGGAGTGGTCATTTAAAGTGCGTCCTGAGCGGGAGCCTGGACGACTTCTTTCCAGGCGTCGGCGATATTGCGCAGTAAAGCTTCCACTTCTTCGATCGCGGCCACATCGTTATGCAGGTTGGCTTTCAGCAAACGACGTACCATGTAGCTGTACAGTCCCATCAGGTTTTGTGCCAGCTCGTCGTTGCTGTTGTCATCCAGGCCCTGTTTCAGGCCGCTTTCAATAATATTGATCGCCCTGGAAATGGAATTGCCTTTGCCTTCCACATTGCCATCCTGCATAAACAGGCGGGCGCGCACCAGAGCACTGAGCGCACCGTCAAAGAGCATTACCATCAGCTGCTGCTGGCTGGCGCTCATGACGGCACTCTCAACACCAATTTTTGCATAGGCCTGGGTGCCGTTAGCGCTGTACATAATTAGTTACCTTCTCCGTTATTTATTGTCGGTGGTCATGTTTTCGAACTGAGTCGTCAGATAATCGCTGGTGCTGTTCAGTTTACTCATCGTGATATCCAGCTGAGTAAACTGCTCTTTGTAGCGGGCGATCATCGCATCGATACGCTGGCTGGTGCTGTTGTACTGTTTGGTCAGCGTGTTGAGCGTTTTACTCACGCCATCAGTGGCCGACTGCACAATACCACTGCTGGAGAGCCAGCTGGTGAGGTTAGTAGCGATTTTCGTGGTGATACCGGTGGTTTTGCCATCGCCAACAATCATCTCTTTTACGCCTGCCGCATCGCTGGATAAGGCACTTTCCAGTTTGCTGTCATCCAGGGTGAGTTTGCCGCTGGTGGGATCGGTAGTGATGCCTATTTGTGAGAGAGTTTTGAAGCTGGAGGTGCTGGCTGTGTTATTCAGCATGCCTTGCAGCTGGGTCTGAATGGTACGCAGCGTGCTGTCGCCCAGCAGGGCGCCGTTGCTTGAGCTCTGGGCATCGGCACCCGCATCCACCGCGGTGTACTTCGTCAGACTTGAGAAGGTATCCTGCAGCGCATTATAGGCGTCTACCCAGCTTTTCACCGCATCTTCGGCCTTAGAGGTATCTTTAGTGATGGTCAGCGTCTGGTCGCTGGTGGTGGTTTCACTGAGATTCAGGGTGATCCCTTCCAGCGCATCACTGATGGTATTGCTGCTGCTGGTAATGGCGACGTTATTCACCGTGATTTTTGCGTCCTGTGCTGCAACGCTCTCTTTCATCCCGTTACTGCCGCTACCGAGAAAATCCTGCAGCGCCGTATCGCCGCTGACACTCAGCGTCATGGCGTTTTTGGTGCCGGTTTCGTTAGAGGTCAGAGAAAGGACATAGCTGCCTTCTGCGGTTTTAATAATGCTGGCGCTGACGCCCGCATTAGCACCATTGATCGCATCGCGAATGCCGCTCAGCGAGGAGTTTTCTGGCTTCAGGGAGAGGGTAACCGGATCTTTGCCGTTCCCCTGCTGAATAGTAATAGTGCTGTCGCTGCTGGCGATGGCCGTTTTGGTGTCGCTCTGCGTCTGGCTTGAGGTCAGCGTCTGTGCCTGTGCCAGCTTCTCAATGCTCACCGTATATTTTCCGGCAATGGTATTGCCCGACGTGGTGGCAGTGAAGGCTGTTGAGTTGGTGGTGGCTTTGGTGGCGCTAAACAGGTCGGCGCTGTTCAGCGCAGTATTGGCCGTCTGAAAACTGGTGAGGGCGCTTTTCAGGGTGCCATAGGCGCTTAGCTTCGCGGTGTATGCGCTTTGCTGGGTAGAGATAGGCGTCAGCGACGCTTTTTCCGCAGTCTGCAGGCTGTCCAGAATACTGCTCAGGTCCAGACCGGATCCTACGCCCAGGGTAGAGATACTTGCCATGTTTTTTTCCTTATCAAAATGACACGGAGAATGAATACCGGGGTTATCGGCCAGCATGGCAGAAAGTTTATGCTGAATGTGCAGCGCTTAATGGCGGGAACAGAACAAATAGAGAAGGGCATTTCAGCGACTAAAAAAATTGTCCCGTCACGAAAAAAAATTCTAAAGGTTGGCAGGGGAGAGACGATAACAGGGTTGACGGCGATGAAGCCGACGGGTTGAAACCCACAACTTAATCAAAGACTTGAAATACAGGAAACTAAATCATGACCCAAGTCATTAATACCAACAGCCTCTCGCTGGTCACCCAGAACAACATGAACAAATCTCAGTCTGCGATGTCTACCGCGATTGAGCGCCTGTCTTCAGGTCTGCGCATTAACAGCGCGAAAGATGACGCTGCTGGCCAGGCCATTGCTAACCGTTTTACCGCTAACATCAATGGTCTGACCCAGGCGGCACGTAACGCCAACGACGGTATCTCTATCGCACAGACCACTGAAGGTTCACTGTCAGAAATCAACAACAACTTACAGCGTATCCGTGAACTGACTGTACAGGCACAGAACGGCACCAACTCTGAGTCTGACCTGAACTCCATCCAGGACGAAATCACTTCTCGTCTGAACGAAATCGACCGCGTATCTGGTCAGACTCAGTTCAACGGCGTGAAAGTACTGGCTTCAGACAACACCCTGAAAATCCAGGTTGGCGCAAACGACGGCGAAACCGTTTCTATCGACCTGAAAAAAATCACTTCTGAAACGCTGGGTCTGGATGGTTTTAACGTGAATGGCAAGGTCGCTGTGGATAACGCTAAAGCGTCTGAAGCAGATCTGACCGCAGCTGGCTTTACTCAAGGTACCGTGGACGCTAACGGTAACAGCGACTGGACTAAAACTACCACTACTACTCACAATGCAGCGACAGCAGCAAATGTACTGTCTAAAATCAGTGATAACAGCACTATCAGTTACGCTGGCACAGACACTGGTTTAGGGCTCGCAGCTACTACAGATTATAAGTATGATTCAGCGACGCAATCATATACTTTTGATGTAGTAGGCGCTGTTGCTACATCCGGCGCAGCAGCAACGGCACTTAAAGGTTATTTAGGAACAGGTGATAACCTTGCTACAATTGACATTGGTGGTAGTAAACAGGAAGTAAATATTGCTAAAGATGGCACGATCACCGATACAAATGGCGATGCTTTATATATTGATAGTACTGGCAACCTGACTAAAAACAAAGCAGGTCTTAATGCTACCAATCTGGCAACGGTGGACAGTTTATTTGATAAGACTCGTACTGGTACTCAGGATGCCACTGTCGAATTCGTCAGTGGGATGTCAGCTCATTTTGATGCGGCTGCCGACACAGTTGATTTTACTGGTGCATCAATTTCTGCGGATGCAATGGCTACAGCGTTAAATGGTAAGGCCTATAGCGTAGCTATTGGTGCTGAGTCTTATCAGGTTGCTGCTGGTGGCGCGGTGACAACTCCTGCTGGTGGTGCTACTGCTGTCTTCACTGATGCCGATGGTGCATTGACCACTAATGCCACTTCCATCAAGGTTGATACTTACCATGAGTTTGCCAACGGTAACATTTATGATGATAAAGGTGCAGCGCTGTATAAAGCTGCTGACGGTAGCCTCACTACAGAGGCTACCGGTGAGTCTGAAGTTACTAAAGATCCGCTGGCTGCGCTGGATGCTGCTATCAGCTCCATCGACGAATTCCGTTCAAGCCTGGGTGCGATTCAGAACCGTCTGGATTCAGCGGTAACTAACCTGAACAACACCACCACTAACCTGGCTGCAGCGCAGTCTCGTATTCAGGATGCTGACTACGCGGTGGAAGTTTCTAACATGTCTAAAGCGCAGATCGTTCAGCAGGCAGGTAACTCCGTGCTGGCGAAAGCGAACCAGGTTCCTCAGCAGATTCTGTCCCTGCTGCAGGGCTAATCGCTCGCAGATTCACGCTTTACCCCAAACCCCGCCTCGGCGGGGTTTTTTATCTCTGCGTTTAATCCCAAAGATTATCAATTTGTTACAGTTCCCCGCCCCGGTGCCGATAACCTCTTCATATTGAATGAGTCTCGATCCTGGAGTGTCCATGCGCTTCAACTATGACCTGTTACCCGGTGCGCACCTCAGTTTTGAGGAGATCGCCATGCGCTATGCGCGTCTGCATCCGGAGGAGAAGGAGCTCACGGCCCGTGCGCTGCTCACCCCCTCGGTCAGCCCACGCAAGCTGGTGATCCGTGCGGTATTCGCGCATCAGCAGAGCAACAGCCCGCTGGAAGATTTACTGTTTATCTCCAGCGACAACGAGCGTAAAAATTATCTGCGCCGCTTCGAGCACTACCTGAAATCGCAGCAATCCTTCCACTATTTCCGCCGCATCCCGGAAGATCAAAAAGAGAATCTGTGGAAGGTGATGGGTAAAAGTCAGGTCTATGCGATGATCGATCCCCATTCTGCCGACGCACAACACCTGTTAAACAGCCGCGGTTATAAACTGGTACTGATGCGCCAGGACGAGCAGGAGAGTTACTGGCAGCTGTTTGACCGCGAGGCGCATCCCTGTTTCGCCACTTCACGTCGCATTCAGTTCATCGTGGTGTTGAGCACGCCACAGCAGAAAGTGCCCACCGCGGTGATGCCCGGCACTGAAGTGGGGCGTCAGGTGAAAGCGAAAGTGCTCCAGCGCGCCAGCCAGGCTGAATTCGTTGCCGCCCTGAAGACGCGCTATGGCGCCTGCGTTATCACCGGCACGCGGCTGATCGAACGCTATCGTTGGCCCTGGCTGGAAGCCTGCCACATCAACACCGCAGAGAATGAGGAAGGTTTTCTCGCCGATAACAGTGTCGACAACGGCCTGTTTCTGCGCAGCGATCTGCAACGGCTGTTTATCAATGGTCTGCTGAGTATCGATGCGGACAGCGGGCGCGTGCACTTTCATCCCGGCGCTGAGGCGCAGGAAAACATAAGCCTTTTTTATCAGGAGATAGAGGGGAGGGTGTGCGCCCTGTGGGATGCGGTGCCGCCCGCCACCCGGGAAAGGCTGCGCGCCGCGCGCTAGTCATTGTCCTTATGGCGGAAAGCTCCGCCATTGATCCTGTCAAATTTGAAATTACCTCGCTTTTGCCCGCCTATTCTGCCAATCGAATCCCCTACAGAATTGGATAATTATGCCGATAACTTAATAACGCAGGGTAGTCAACGTGAACGATTTCTATACCGCCGAAGGCGTGATGGACAAACATTCGCTGTGGCAGCGATACGTCCCGCTGGTACGTCATGAAGCGTTGCGTCTCCAGGTCAGGCTGCCCGCCAGTGTCGAACTCGACGATCTGTTACAGGCGGGTGGTATCGGTTTGTTAAACGCGGTAGAGCGCTACGATGCGCTGCAGGGCACCGCTTTTACCACCTATGCCGTGCAACGTATCCGTGGGGCGATGCTGGATGAGTTACGCAGCCGTGACTGGGCGCCGCGTAGCGTACGGCGTAATGCCCGTGAGGTAGCCAATGCCATGCATCAGGTGGAGCAGGCGCTGGGACGTTCCGCAACCGAGCAGGAAATTGCTCAGTGGCTGAATCTCTCCCTGGAGGAGTATCGGCAGATTCTGCTGGATACCAATAATACCCAGCTCTTCTCCTACGACGAGTATCGGGAAGAGCATGGCGATAGCGCGGAACTGGTGACGGAAGGGCATGAAGAGGCCAATCCGCTGCATCAGCTACTGGAAGGGAATCTGCGTGAGCGCGTCATTGAAGCGATCGAAGCGCTGCCCGAACGCGAAAAGATGGTGCTGACACTGTACTACCAGGAAGAACTGAACCTGAAAGAGATTGGCGCCGTGCTGGAAGTGGGGGAATCCCGCGTCAGCCAGCTGCACAGTCAGGCGATCAAACGCCTGCGCGCCCGGTTAACGGGTGCGCGCTAACAGCCATCAGTTCCTGGCGATCCAAAAATATAATAAACCGGGGACTCTTTAATGAGAGCCAAAACAAAAGCCAGACCTTTAAGCCGTTATCTTAAAGACTATAAACACAGCCAGAGTAACTGTTCGCATTGTGGCAAGGTGCTGGACAGGATGGCATTGGTATTTCGTGGGCAGATCATCAATAAAGAAGCCATCACCCGTATGGATCAGGTGATTGATGAGCAGGTGTGGCTCAAGCTGCAGACCGAACTGACCGCGCTGTGCCGTTTTTGCAGCGATATTTTCTGCAATACCCAGCCCAACTACTTCGATATTATGGCGTTTAAACAGTATCTGTTTGAGCAGACCGAGATGAGCCACAGTACCATCCGTGAGTATGTGGTGCGCCTGCGTCGGCTGGACGATATGTTAAAGGCCAAAAATTATCCGGCAGAAAAGCTGGGCGGCAGCAGCTGGCACGAGTGTCTGCAAAACGATCTGCCGGATGCGGGTAACAACAATTACCGCATCGCACTGCGTAAATATGACCAGTTTTTAGGCTGGCGCCGCGGTTAAGCCTTGTGGTGTCCTGGCTGCTGTTGAAACAGACAGCAACAAGGGCACCATAAGCGGGATTAAGGATGATCCTTTTTCCATCTTCTGTAACACTGTAAGGATAAATGTTGATTGCCCCGGAGGCTGCATTGTCCTTACATCTTTTGCACCAGTTTCCTCGTCTTGAACTGCTCGGCGCGCCTACGCCGCTGGAGCATCTGCCACGTCTTTCTGACTACCTGGGCCGCGATATTTTTATCAAACGTGACGATGTCACGCCTGTGGCGCTGGGCGGTAATAAGCTGCGTAAGCTGGAGTACCTTGCTGCGGATGCTCTGCGTGCAGGCGCGGATGTGCTGCTGACCGCCGGGGCGATTCAGTCCAACCATGTGCGCCAGACGGCGGCGGTGGCCGCTAAGCTGGGCCTGAAATGCGTGGCGCTGCTGGAAAATCCCATCGCGACGACCGCCCCCAATTATCTGCATAACGGTAACCGTTTGCTGCTGGAGTTAATGGACGCCGAAGTGGTGATGGTCGAGGCGCTGCATAACCCGGCAGAACAGCTGGCGGAACAGGCTGAGCGTCTGGAAGCCCAGGGATTTCGTCCTTATATCGTACCGCCAGGCGGATCCAATGCGCTGGGCGCGCTGGGCTATGTCGGCTGCGCGCAGGAAATCGCTCACCAGAGTGAAGGGGTGGTGGATTTCGCCGCCGTGGTCGTGGCCTCTGGCAGCGCCGGTACTCATGCCGGGCTGGCGATGGGTCTGGAGCAGCTGCTGCCGGAGAGCGAGCTGGTGGGCGTCACCGTATCGCGCAAAGTCGCCGATCAGCTGCCGGTGGTGGAGCGTCTGCGCCAGCAGCTGGCGGAAAGCCTGGAGCTGCAGCCGCGCGCGCCCATCACCCTGTGGGACGACTACTTTGCGCCGCGTTACGGCGAGCCGAACGAAGAGGGTATGGAAGCGGTAAAACTGCTGGCGCGTCTGGAAGGGATCATGCTGGATCCGGTCTATACCGGGAAAGCGATGGCCGGTCTGATCGATGGCATCAGCCAGCAGCGTTTCCAGCGTGAAGGGCCGCTGCTGTTTATTCATACTGGCGGGGCACCGGCGTTATTTGCTTATCACCCTTCGCTCTGACATTAAGCAGGAAAATGAGTTTATAATCCGTTTGTTATGCAGAAACAACGCCAGGGCGGCACTTCTCTGCCCGGGCAACTTCAGACAACACCAATAAAAATGAGGTATCTATGGCTTTTTCTCAGGTTCGTCGTCAGCTGGTGATGGGGGTAATGGCGGTGGCGCTGGTCGCCGGTTTTAATGTGAAAACCTTCGCGGCGGAAAACTTGCTTAACAAAGTTAAAGAGCGTGGCACCCTGCTGGTGGGACTGGAAGGTACTTATCCGCCGTTCAGCTATCAGGATGAAAACGGCAAGCTGACGGGTTTTGAAGTCGATTTCGCCGAACAACTGGCGCAGCACCTTGGTGTGAAGGCGAGTCTGAAGCCCACCAAGTGGGACGGCATGCTGGCTTCACTGGAATCTAAGCGCATCGATGTGGTGATCAACCAGGTGACCATCTCCGATGAGCGTAAAAAGAAATATGATTTTTCTACGCCTTATACCATTTCCGGGATTCAGGCGCTGGTACGTAAAGACAAAGAGGGCAGCATCAGCAAAGCGGAAGATCTGGCTGGCAAAAAAGTGGGTGTGGGGCTGGGAACCAACTACGAACAGTGGCTGCGCGAGAATGTGAAGGGCGTGGATGTGCGTACCTATGATGACGACCCGACCAAGTATCAGGATCTGCGCTCAGGGCGTATTGATGCGATTCTGGTGGATCGCCTGGCGGCACTGGATCTGGTGAAAAAAACCGGCAACACCATGGCGGTAGCAGGAGAGGCATTCTCCCGTCAGGAAGCGGGCGTTACGCTGCGTAAGGGCAACGACGATCTGCTGCAGGCGGTGAACCAGGCGATTGCGGACATGCAGAAAGATGGCTCGCTGAGCAAACTTTCTGAGAAATGGTTCGGCGCGGATGTGACGAAATAATGCTGGAAAGTGTACAACTGGTGCTGGATTCAGCACCTTTCTTACTGAAAGGGGCGCTCTTTACCCTGCAACTGAGCATCGGGGGCATGTTTTTTGGCCTGCTGCTCGGCTTTGTACTGGCACTGATGCGTCTCTCCCGTTTCTGGCCGATTGCCTGGCTGGCGCGCTTTTATGTCTCCATTTTCCGCGGCACGCCGCTGATTGCTCAGCTGTTTATGATCTACTACGGTCTGCCGCAGTTTGGCATTGAGCTGGATCCTATCCCCTCGGCGATGATTGGCCTGTCGCTGAATACCGCCGCTTACGCTTCTGAGTCGCTGCGGGGCGCTATCGCCTCTATCGAGCGTGGACAGTGGGAAGCTGCCGCCAGTATTGGTATGACTCCCTGGCAGACGCTGCGTCGGGTGATCCTGCCGCAGGCTGCGCGTACGGCATTGCCACCGCTCGGCAACAGCTTTATCAGCCTGGTAAAAGACACCTCGCTGGCGGCAACCATTCAGGTGCCTGAGCTGTTCCGTCAGGCGCAGTTGATCACGTCACGGACCCTTGAGGTGTTTACCATGTACCTTGCGGCCTCGCTGATCTACTGGGTAATGGCGACACTGCTCTCCGCGCTGCAAAACCGTCTGGAAAATCATGTTAATCGTCAGGATCGGGAGTCAAAATGAGCGCCATTGAAGTCAGTAAACTGGTGAAACAGTTTCACGGGCAGACGGTGCTGCATGGCATCGATCTGGAAGTCGCCTCCGGGGAAGTGGTGGCCATTATCGGCCCCAGCGGCTCCGGTAAGACCACGCTGCTGCGCAGCATTAATCTGCTGGAAGTGCCCGACAGCGGCACTATTCGGGTCGGCGAGATTACCATTGACGCCGCACGTCCCCTGAACAAGCAGAAAGAGCAGGTGCGTCGTTTGCGCCAGCAGGTCGGCTTTGTTTTTCAGAGCTTCAATCTGTTTCCGCATCGGTCGGTGCTGGAAAACATTATTGAAGGGCCGGTTATCGTGAAGGGTGAACCTAAAGCGGAAGCCACTGCCCGCGCCCGTGAGTTGCTGGCGAAAGTGGGCCTGACGGGGAAGGAAGAGAGTTTCCCGCGTCGCCTCTCTGGCGGTCAGCAGCAGCGTGTCGCCATCGCTCGTGCGCTGGCAATGCGACCCGAGGTGATTCTGTTTGATGAGCCGACCTCGGCGCTCGATCCTGAGCTGGTAGGCGAGGTACTGAATACCATCCGCGCGCTGGCGGAAGAGAAGCGCACCATGGTGATTGTGACGCATGAGATGAGCTTCGCCCGCGATGTCGCTGATCGCGCTATCTTTATGGATCAGGGACGCATTGTGGAGCAGGGTCCGGCGAAAACGCTGTTCAGTCAGCCACAGCAGGCACGTACCCGCCAGTTTCTCGATAAATTCCTTAATCAATAATTTTGTGCCGTCATACACTGGCGGCACGGTTATTTTCCTTTTCCCCTGTTTTTCCTGACAGTGTTATCCCCGAGCTTGCTCGTTTCGCCTCTCCTGTCACGCCTGACGTCCGATGCTGTCTGCCAGCCTGTAGTAACGTTTATTTTCCGTTAAGGCTGATTGCGGCGGTAATTGCCGTTTCGCTTTACACATCTTTACTGTAATTGTGCAGGCACTGGTGGGATTAACGATAACGCGCGGAGCCTGACGCCTGGCGATGGCGCAAACCAACATCAGACAGCAGCTGAAGAAATAAAGGACTGAAAATTGCCGTCTGGCTTATCGCATTTAATTTCCGTATATCAGTCATTTAAATGCATTTCCCTTTTTTATTTTTACGGTAAACAGTCCCGGCTGGCAATGTTGTTTATTATCAAAGGTTATCGTTGGCAGATTTTTATGGTTTTTATTCTACTTGTTTTCTCTGAAATATTTCGTTATGGCAAGCCATCTATTTATAGGGTCTGTTTTTGTTAGTAATTAAAAACAGAGGAATAATATATTTTTGCATGAAATTGTAAATAAAAAATCTGGCAGGTAAATAATTGTATTGTTAGTACCGAAACGGCTTTTTTAAGACTATCGCTACATTCATTAGCGGACCCATCCCCAATACTCGCTGAATAATCATAAGCACCGCGCGCTGTTAAGCGCCTTACATTTTGTTACGACTGACACAGCGGGAGTCCAACATGAATAACGCAAAGCGGGATGAGATATTATGGATAAACACCCTGAAGGGCGCTTGTATATTACTGGTTGTCCTTTATCACACTGTACTGCCAGGCTTTGAAAACACACTAAAATATCTTTCTGCAGGCTTTATTCCTGCTGAAATATGGGTGCAGTTTAATACCGTGCTTTCGCCGCTGCGTATGCCAGCTTTCTTTTTTGTTTCCGGTTTACTGGCGACAAATGGCATTTTAAACCGCTCCTGGAAACAGGTTTTTACCAGCCGAATCACCAATTTGTTTTACCTTTATATTCTCTGGGGATTTATTCAGTGGTGGTCGATTACTGGCATTTCCACAGAAATTACCGGCCAGCGTATTTCACAGAATCTGAACGCAGCTTACGCCGGTTCGCTGTTTGAATTCCTGAAGTTAACTTTCCTGGCGATGAGCACATCCTGGTATTTATATGGTCTGGGGATCTATTTCCTGCTGGCGAAATTGTTCCACCAACACAAAATTGCGCTGCTGGTAGCGGCTGTGGTGCTTAACTATCTCGCGCTAGAGAAAATTATTCCTTACTGGGGGCCGCAGAGCGTGGCGCAATATTTTCTGTTTTTCCTGTTGGGTGCATTCTGGAGCCAGACTATGTTGCGCCTGAGCGAATGGCGTCGCGAGAACATCCTGCCCTGGGCCGTGCTGGCAGCGCTCTCCGGGCTGCATATCATCTTCGGCATGGATAAGAGCCTGTTTCTCTGCATCATTGCCGTATTGTGCAGCGTGGCGGCCTGCCGCTGGCTGAATGCGCATTTCAAAATGACTTTTTTAAACTGGGTCGGGCGCAATACACTGCAGATTTATGTTATCCACCGGATATTTATTGAATTTTTCGGGATGTCCGCCATTCTGTTCGCCCTGCGTCATCATCTGTTTGAGCATGCCTGGTTCTCGCTGCTGTGGGCCTGTTTCTATCCGCTGGCGATTGTGGGCATTTGCTCGGTGTGCTCGGTAGCCGTCTGGTCACTAACGAACCGCGGACTGGGTAAATCCCTGTTTATTTTCCCGACCCTGATTGGGATGAAAGGGCGCAAACAACCCGTGGGGTGACCGCTGAGAAAATTTCGTGCGCCAGTGCGGCGGGCTGACTGTGGGGAGGTTTCGTTCGCCGGTGCAGCGGGATGACTGCGGGGAAGGCTTTGTTCGCCGGTGCAGCGGAGTGACTGCGGGGAAGGCTTTGTTCGCCGGTGCAGCGGAGTGACTGCGGAGAGGGCTTTGTTCGCCGGTGCAGTGGAGTGACTGCAGAGAAGGCTTTGTTCGCCGGTGCAGCGGAGTGACTGCGGAGAGGGCTTTGTTCGCCGGTGCAGGGGAGTGACTGCGGGGAAGGCTTTGTTCGCCGGTGCAGCGGAGTGACTGCGGGGAAGGGTTTGTTCGCCGGTGCGGCGGAGTGACTGCGGGGAAGGCTTTGTTCGCCGGTGCGGCGGAGTGACTGCGGAGAAGGCTTTGTTCGCCGGTGCGGCGGAGTGACTGCGGGGAAGGTTTCGTTCGCCGGAGCGGCGGAGTGACTGCTAAGATGGTTTCGTTCGCCAGAGCGAACCGGCAGTTTCAGCCCGTCTGCTGGGGGCGACTGACAAGGGGGCGCCATACGCCGCGCCCCTTGACCCCGGGCTGGAGGCCCCCTTCATCGCCGCTGCGCGGTGCCTTCGCGTTTTCAGGATTTCAGCCGCGCGCCGTCCCTGGCGCGGCCCTTCGCTCGCGCCGACCTCCTGTCGGCTCGTCCTGAAATCCTTCCTCCGCTCAGCGATGAAAAGGCCGCACCAACGGCCCCGCTGCACGGTCAGCAGCCGTTCTTTCGGCTGAGTCATGGCTGAAAGATTGAAGGGAGGCAGTCCTGTTACTGCCGGGGTTGCGGGCGTTGGGCAATGTTGCGCTTTTTCCCTCACCCGAACCCTCTCCCGGAGGGAGAGGGGACTGCTCTGTGCGATCTTCCCCCTCACCCTGACCCTCTCCCGGAGGGAGAGGGAACGGCTCCGTGCGGTCTTCCCCCTCACCCTGACCCTCTCCCGGGGGGGAGAGGGGACTGCTCTGTGCGATCTTCACCCTCACCCTGACCCTCTCCCGGGGGGAGAGGGAATAGTCCGTGCGGTCTTCACCCTCACCCTGACCCTCTCCCGAGGAGAGGGGACGGCTCCGTGCGGTCTTCCCCCTCACCCTGACCCTCTCCCGGGGGGAGAGGGAATAGTCCGTGCGGTCTTCACCCTCACCCTGACCCTCTCCCGCAGGGAGAGGGAATAGTCCGTGCGGTCTTCCCCCTCACTCTGACCCTCTCCCGCAGGGAGAGGGGACTGCCCGTGTGGTTTGTCCTTCTCACCATTCTCCCGGCCCGCACGTTTTCCCCCTCTCCCTTTGGGAGAGGGCCGGGGTGAGGGAAAAACCGCACTGACTCTGAACTCGCTTACAGCCAGCCCACTTCACACCCAAAGAAAGAAACGAGGACCTGCAGACGGCTCCCCGGTTCCGGCTTCCGGGGCGCTGAGGAGGGAACGACGGTCAGGACGAGCCGACAGGACGTCGGCGAGAGTGCGGGCCGCGCCAGGGAGGGCGCGTCCCGGGCGGTCCGTAGGGCGGCGTGAGTGACGAAGGGACAGCGCGCAGCGCTGCGCAACGGCAGCCGGTCGCGGGGATTGTTAAGGGGCCGGCGAAACGGCCCCTTAACCCGGCCGCGTGTGGCGCAGCCGCTGGAACTGCCGCTCGTCTGGCGGGCGGAACTGTGCGGCCTTCCCCTCACCCTGACCCTCTCCCGGGGGGAGAGGGAATAGTCCGTGCGTCTTCACCCTCACCCTGACCCTCTCCCGGGGGGAGAGGGGACTGCTCTGTGCGGCCTTCCCCTCACCCTGGCCCTCTCCCGGAGGGAGAGGGAACTGTCCCGTGCGGTCTTCACCCTCACCCTGACCCTCTCCCGGGGGGAGAGGGAATAGTCCGTGCGGTCTTCCCCCTCACCCTGACCCTCTCCCGGGGGGAGAGGGGACTGCTCTGTGCGGCCTTCCCCCTCACCCTGACCCTCTCCCGGGGGGAGAGGGGACGGCTCCGTGCGGCTCTGCCAAAGGGAAGGGAACGCCTTACCCGATTGTCATCAGGCTGGCGTTGCCGCCAGCCGCGGCGGTATTCACACTCAGGGAGCGTTCAATCAGCAAACGCTCCAGCAGCAGGTTGGTTTCGCCGCGTGCGAAGCCCTGTACTGAAACAATAGCTCCTTCGCGCGCAGCGATCTGCGCACAAAGGCTCCGCAGCTGATCGGCATCGCCGTGGTAGATCACCGCGTCGAAATGGTCATTCAGGGTATCCTGCGCCAGCTCGACACGCTCCTGCACCCGTTTCGGCAAGGATTTCCACAGGCTGCGATGCAGCTCATCATCCTGCCACAGGGCGCGGCTGCCGACGCTGGTCACTGCCGCCAGCTGAATCAGCGCATCCTGCTCGTTATCTGCAACGCAAAGGACGCGTTCACGCGGCAACAGGGTAAAGGTATTACGCTCACCGGTTGGGCCGGGTAGCAGACGCACCGTACCCGACTGTGCCAGCTCCGCATAGTGCTGACAAAGGGCCGCCAGATCAGGTTTATCTTGCGCCCAGTCGCTGAGAGCCTGATGCGCGGTAAGCAGAGACTGACGCAGCGTGGCATCAACCGGGCGCTCGCTGTCCTGACGATCAAAGGTCAGACGCAACGCACCATCCGGACGATGGGCCAGCAGACGATAGAGATAGAGCGGGCCGCCCGCTTTCGGTCCGGTGCCGGAAAGGCCTTCGCCACCAAAAGGCTGGACGCCAACCACGGCACCAACCATATTGCGGTTCACGTACAGGTTGCCTGCTTTCACGCCAGCCGTAACCTGAGCGATGGTTTCATCAATACGCGTATGCACACCCAACGTCAGACCGTAGCCGGAAGCATTAATCTGCTCAATCAGCTGCGGCAGGGCGTTGCGCGAGAAGCGCACCACATGCAGCACCGGACCAAAGATCTCTTTATCGAGATCGCTCACCTGATCCAGCTCAATCAGTGTCGGCTTAATAAAGGTGCCGGTTGCCCACTCTTTACTGTCCTGCGGATTTTCCTGCGCCGCCTGATAGACATTAAAGCCCTTGCTACGCATCGTCTGAATGTGACGTTCGATATTGGCTTTCGCTTCGGCATCGATTACCGGACCAATATCAGTGGAAAGGCGTTCCGGATTGCCCATACGGCATTCCGCCATGGCGCCACGCAACATTTTCAGCGTGTGATCGGCGACATCTTCCTGGATACAGAGCAGGCGCAGGGCGGAACAGCGCTGACCCGCGCTGTCAAAGGCGGAAGCGACAACATCGATCACTACCTGTTCCGTCAGCGCGGAGGAGTCAACAATCATGGCGTTCAGGCCGCCGGTTTCGGCAATCAGCGGCGTTGGGCGGCCCTGAGGATCGAGTCGTCCGGCGATATTGCGCTGTAACAGCGACGCCACAGCGGTTGAGCCGGTAAACATCACGCCACGCACGCGATCGTCGCCGGTCAGCTGTGCGCCGACGGTTTCACCCTGACCGGGCAGCAGCTGCAGTACGCCCGCAGGTACGCCGGCATCCAGCAGGATCTGCACCGCCTGGGCGGCAATCAGCGGTGTCTGTTCGGCAGGTTTCGCCAGCACACTGTTACCCGCTGCCAGCGCGGCGGCAATCTGACCGGTAAAAATCGCCAGCGGGAAGTTCCACGGGCTGATACAGACGACAGGCCCCAGCGGACGATGGGTTTCGTTATCAAAATCATCACGCACCATGCCCGCGTAATAGTAGAGGAAATCTACCGCTTCACGGACCTCGGCAATAGCGTTGTTATAGGTTTTACCTGCCTCGCGCACCAGAATGCCAATCAGCTGCTGCATCTGACCTTCCATCATGACAGCGGCACGCTCCAGGATTGCAGCACGCTCCTGCGGCGGGGTGGCAAACCAGATCGGTCCGGCATTGACTGCTGCATCCAGCGCCTGCGACACTTCCTGTTCGCTCGCTTCTCGCACCTGACCCACCACATCGGCGGGCGCTGCCGGGTTAAGCACCGGGCGGGATTCGCCTCCGGTTAACTCACCGGCAATTATCGGCTGCGCCAGCCACGGGTGCGAGGCGCTGTTCAGCAGTGCGCTGGAGAGAGAGGCAAGACGATGTTCGTTCGCCAGATCCAGACCGGCGGAGTTAGCGCGTTTTTCCCCGTAGAGATCGCGTGGCAGAGGGATCTTCGGATGGGGCAGGCCGATGGCGCCTTCGCTGGCCGCCAGTTTCTCGACGGTCGTCACCGGATCGGCCACCAGCTCATCAATCGGCATGCTGGTATCAGCAATACGGTTAACAAACGAGGTATTGGCGCCGTTTTCCAGCAGGCGACGCACCAGATAAGCCAGCAGCGTCTCATGCGTGCCTACCGGGGCGTAGATACGGCACGGACGGTTGAGTTTGCCGTCTGCGACTTTGCCTACCACCTGCTCGTAGAGCGGTTCGCCCATGCCGTGCAGACACTGGAACTCATACTGCCCCGGATAGTAATTATTGCCCGCCAGCTGATAGATGGCGGCCAGTGAGTGAGCGTTATGGGTCGCAAACTGTGGATAGATCAGATTAGGCACCGAGAGCAGTTTGCGCGCGCAGGCGAGGTAAGAGATATCGGTATAAACTTTGCGCGTATAGACCGGGTAGCCCTCCAGGCCTTCCATCTGGGCGCGTTTGATTTCGCTGTCCCAGTAAGCACCTTTTACCAGACGGATCATCAGACGACGACGGCTGCGCTGCGCAAGGTCGATCAGATAGTCGATAACAAAGGGGCAGCGTTTCTGATAGGCCTGAATAACGAAACCGATGCCGTTCCAGCCTTCCAGTTCCGGTTCAAAACAGAGTTTTTCCAGCAGGTCGAGAGAGAGCTCCAGACGATCGGCTTCCTCAGCATCAATATTAATGCCGATGTCATAAGAGCGGGCCAGCAGCGTCAGTGATTTCAGTGTTGGATACAGCTCTTCCATTACCCGCTCATACTGGGCCCGGCTGTAGCGGGGATGCAGTGCGGAGAGCTTGATAGAGATCCCCGGGCCTTCATAAATGCCGCGACCGTTAGAGGCTTTGCCAATGGCATGAATCGCCTGCTGGTAAGAATGAAGATAGGCTTTTGCGTCGCTGGCGGTCAGCGCGGCTTCTCCCAGCATGTCATAGGAGTAGCGGAAACCTTTCTCTTCCAGCTTGCGGGCGTTTGCCAGCGCTTCGGCGATGGTTTCGCCGGTGACGAACTGTTCGCCCATCAGGCGCATCGCCATATCGACCCCTTTACGGATCAGCGGTTCGCCACTCTTACCAATAATACGGTTTAACGAGCGCGACAGATTGGCTTCGTTATGGGTAGAAACCAGGCGCCCGGTGAACAGCAGCCCCCAGGTGGCTGCATTAACAAACAGCGAAGGGCTGCGTCCCAGGTGGGACTGCCAGTTACCATTACTGATTTTGTCGCGGATCAGCGCATCACGGGTCGGTTTATCGGGAATACGCAGCAGTGCCTCCGCCAGACACATCAGGGCCACCCCTTCCTGAGAAGAGAGCGAGAACTCCTGCAGCAAACTTTGCACCATACCGGCGCGTCCGCTTGCCCCTTTTTGGTGCCGCAGCTTTTCTGCCAGCTGGTAAGCGAGCTGATGGGTTTTTTCTGCCAGCGGGGCGGGCAGGCGCGCCTGCTCCAGCAGCATCGGGACGGCATCGGTCTCCGGACGTCGCCACGCCGCAGTAATCGCCGCGCGGGTTACCGACTGCGGCAGAATCTGCTCAGCAAAGTCGAGGAAGGGCTGATGCGTTTCTTCCGGCGGCTGCTCCTCACTTTCTGTCAGCGCGTTTTGCAACGGGATTTCGGGCAGGGCTTCTCCCGCTTCCAGCTGCGTTAAGTAGTTGAAAATCGCCTGCTTAATCAGCCAGTGTGGCGTGCGATCAATCTTTTGCGCAGCCAGCTTAATCCGGTCGCGGGTCGCTTCATCCAGCTTTACCCCCATTGTCGTCATACCCATGACAAAACACTCCTCAAAAAAGTAAGAATCCTGCGTGGCAAGCAATATCACCCAGGTTGCAACTTAGTGCAACCGCATAAGTGTGAGTCAGCTAACACCTCTGACGCACAGCTGAATATTCGCCCTTTCAAAGACGGCACAGATATTGCTGCAAGAATCTCGCCAGGCGTAACAGCGGCAAAAACGCACATTTTTGCAGCTTTATGTCAGGTGCAACTGGATTTGTGTGAGCCAGTGCAACCTCTGCGTATTTTTCCGTAAACGACAGGTGAAATGGCGATAACGGGTGTGTTAAATCCATTGTGCGCGCTGCGTCTTTGCGGCAGGATACCGCGCCTCAGGACACGGCACCGCTTCGGTGGTGCAAGATAGCCTGACGTTATGCTTCGTTCCGGCATAAGGCCAGGAGAGGTTTCCGCAAAGGAAATCGAATAATAAGTGGAGAGACAGATGACTGTAAGTACACCGATGCTGGTGACCTTTATTGTTTACATCCTCGGGATGGTATTGATTGGTCTCATTGCATACCGTTCAACCAATAACTTTGATGATTATATCCTTGGTGGGCGTAGCCTGGGCAGTCTGGTAACGGCGCTTTCCGCCGGTGCCTCTGATATGAGCGGCTGGTTGCTGATGGGATTGCCCGGAGCCATTTTTCTGTCCGGCATTTCAGAAAGCTGGATCGCCATTGGTCTGACCATCGGGGCCTGGCTGAACTGGAAAATTGTGGCGGGCCGTTTACGTGTACAGACGGAGCATCACAATAACGCCCTGACGCTGCCCGATTTCTTCACCAGCCGCTTTGAAGATCACAGCAAAGTGCTGCGTGTGATTTCGGCGCTGGTTATCCTGATTTTCTTTACCATCTACTGTGCCTCCGGCATTGTTGCTGGTGCGCGCCTGTTTGAAAGCACTTTTGGCATGAGCTATGAAACGGCTATCTGGGCCGGTGCCGCCGCCACCATTCTGTATACCCTGGTGGGGGGCTTCCTCGCGGTAAGCTGGACCGACACCGTACAGGCGAGCCTGATGATCTTTGCCCTGATCCTGACGCCAGTGATTGTGATTGTGGCAGTCGGCGGACTCAGCGATTCACTGGCGGTGATCGAAGCGAAAAGCATAGAAAACCTCGATATGCTGAAGGGCCTTAACTTTGTCGCGGTGATCTCGCTGCTGGGCTGGGGACTGGGCTACTTCGGACAGCCGCATATTCTGGCGCGCTTTATGGCGGCAGATTCACACCGTTCGATTCGTACCGCGCGGCGTATTGGCATGACCTGGATGATCCTCTGCCTGGCCGGTGCCGTGGCGGTGGGCTTCTTTGGTATTGCCTATTTCCAGAACCATCCGCAACTGGCGTCAGGTGTCAGCGAAAATGGCGAGCGCGTGTTTATCGAACTGGCGCGTATTCTGTTTAATCCCTGGATTGCTGGCATCCTGCTGTCCGCTATCCTTGCTGCGGTGATGTCAACCCTGAGCTGTCAGCTGCTGGTCTGCTCCAGCGCCCTGACGGAAGATCTGTATAAAGGTTTCCTGCGTAAAAACGCCAGCCAGAAAGAGCTGGTGTGGGTAGGGCGCCTGATGGTGCTGCTGGTGGCGCTGGTCGCCATTGCGCTGGCCGCCAACCCGGATAACCGCGTGCTCGGCCTGGTCAGCTACGCCTGGGCCGGTTTTGGCGCGGCCTTTGGGCCGGTGGTGCTGTTCGGGGTATGCTGGAAGCGTATGACACGCAACGGCGCGCTGGCGGGTATGATCATTGGTGCGCTGACCGTGCTGGTATGGAAACAGTATGGCTGGCTGGACCTGTATGAAATCATTCCGGGCTTCCTGTTTGCCAGCATTGCTATTGTGGTTGTCAGCCTGCTGGGTCGTGAACCTTCAGCGGCAGCGCAGCAACGCTTTGATGCTGCCGAAGCGGAGTTTTTGACTAAGTAACACCTGACTTTTCTTCCAACGCCCGGGTTATTGCTGACCCGGGCGTTTTTTATTGCCAGCTTAAAACCACGTCCTGCGGGCGTGGTCATCAATACGTTTTGGCTCTGCCTGTCGTCTCTGGATTTGAATCTTATGGAACAGGCAAAGACTTTTTTTAAGGTTCTTGGTACACCCCTATGAGGTGCAATCAAAGCCACCTTCCAGAAAAGCGGATTTTTACTCTCCATTTGCCATTACCCGCCCGGGTAAAACAGACAATGCGCGTATGGTGAGTCGATGAATGACGCAAGTAAGAAGCGAGTCTGACTGCTAAGCGCGGAATATGCCCGCTTGTACGGGACCATTTAATTTCTTTGCTCGCTGATTGTCCTGATAAAAACATTCTCTCAGAACCTGGATAGCTGAAATTGATTATTTTTTCAGCGCACTGGCTGCGTCAGGTTGCTGTTTCGCGTAAAAGGGCCGTTTACTTGTTTTGCGTTTATCGAGGCAGATTTGCGAATTCTCTGAAAAAGTTTAAGTAAATTCTTAATTAATAATGCTTTGAAAGATAAGGTTAAAGTTATCAGAAGCGCGGGTGTGTATTAGCCAGTGTCCACTTTTTTAAAGCGGCATGTAAAAATAGAGTTGCAAAATTCTTGAAATGTGGTGCACTTTAATCATCTGCGTCATCGGATGTGCTGATGTTTCACTCTGGAGATCGTGAATGGGCAGGTCCTTTAAAGGACAAAGTGATTACCGCTTAACATCGCACCACCACGCGGGGGTTTACTTCCCTCGGGTTTATCTTCTTCACCTTTTATTTCTGCCAAATCATACAGCTGTTTCTTTTAACCGGTGCGCAATCGCGTTTCGGCGCTGTTGCACACTTTTCTCATGGCTTATCAAGGCTCAAAAGGAAGCCAAAAACCTCTAAAGCGTTCACGTAATCGCAACGGGCCAGAACCCGAAGCGGGAAATGAAACCAACTGTAAGGTGCCACTATGGGAAGACAGAAAGCAGTGATCAAAGCGCGTCGTGAAGCCAGACGAGTGCTTCGTAATGACTCTCGTAGTCATCGTCAGCGTGAAGATGAATCGGTCACTTCGCTGGTGCAAATGGGTGGGCTGGATGCGATTGGTATGGCGCGCGATACGCGCGACCGGTCACCAGTTGAGGCCAGGAATGAGGCTCAGGCGCACTATCTTAATGCCATAGAGAAAAAGCAGCTGATCTTTGCCACCGGTGAAGCCGGATGCGGGAAAACCTGGATCAGCGCCGCAAAAGCGGCTGAGGCCCTGATAAATAAGGATGTTGAAAGGATTATCGTTACGCGCCCGGTATTGCAGGCGGATGAAGATCTCGGTTTTCTCCCCGGAGATATTTCCGAGAAATTTGCCCCCTATTTCCGGCCGGTCTATGACGTTCTGGTTAAACGTCTTGGCGCTTCCTTTATGCAATATTGTCTGCGTCCTGAAATTGGCAAGGTTGAGATTGCCCCGTTCGCCTATATGCGAGGACGCACCTTTGAAAATGCTGTGGTGATCCTGGATGAGGCACAGAATGTCACTGCTGCACAGATGAAGATGTTCCTGACGCGACTGGGTGAGAATGTGACAGTTATCGTGAACGGCGATATTACCCAGTGTGATTTGCCTGCAGGCGTGAAGTCCGGTCTCAGCGATGCGCTGGCGCGCTTTGAAGAGGACGAGATGATTGGCATCATCCGTTTTGAGAAAGAGGACTGCGTGCGTTCGGCACTCTGCCAGCGCACACTGCATGCTTACGAATGACAGTAAAAATGTAAAAACCCGGCGCCAGCCGGGTTTTTTTGCTTCAGGCCGAGAAAGTGTGCCGGGGAGAGGATAATGTCACGCCCGGCATCAGATTACGCCGCATCGGCTAAGACAAACATGCCGTACGGGTGGATTTCCAGGTAATAGTGATCGCCCACATCCGGTTGCAGACGGGTGGCATTGACCTGTAACAGTATCTCCTGGCCATGCCAGACTACCGTCACTTCGTACTGCGGCCCCATGTAAGCTACATGCTGAATAACACAACGCTGACTTTCATCGCCGCGATCGCTCAGTGTGATCGCCTCCGGACGCACGCCGACGGTACCTGACCCCTGCGCGACAAAGTGTTGCGGACGCGGTAAACGATAACCGTAGACATCAACATAATCCTTGCTGAAGCTGGCCGGGAACAGGTTGGCGTCCCCCATAAAGTTCGCCATAAAGCGCGATGCTGGCTGGAGATAGAGATCCTGCGGGGAGCCCATCTGCATGATATGCCCCTTATTCATGACCAGCACCTTATCGGAAACCGCAAAGGCTTCGCTCTGATCGTGAGTCACGTACAGAGAAGTGATATTAAACTGCTTTTGCAGCTCGCGGATTTTGTCACGCATACTGCGACGCAGGTTAGCATCCAGGTTACTCAGGGGCTCATCAAACAGCAGCACCTTCGGCTTCAGGATCAAGGCGCGCGCCAGCGCCACGCGCTGCTGCTGTCCCCCGGAAATTTGATCGACATAGCGATCTTCGAAGCCGTCCAGATCTACCATCGCCAGTGCTTCTTTCACCCGGGCTTTGATCTCCGGGCGCGATACGCCGAGCATCTTCAGGCCGTAGCCCACGTTGTCACCCAGCGACATATGCGGGAACAGCGCATAAGACTGGAACACCATACAGATATCGCGCTGCTGAATGGAGCGATGGGTGACATCTTCACCATCAATGAACATTTGTCCTTCGCTTGGTTTCTCCAGACCCGCCACCAGGCGCAGAATGGTGGTTTTTCCACAGCCCGATGGGCCGAGCAGCGTGACCATTTGCCCCTGCGGAATAGTGAGATTGATTTTGTCAATTACCGTATTGTTGTTGAATCGCTTGGTGACGTTACGCAGTTCAACGAAATTTTTCTGACTCATAGAGCACTCCATTACGCCTGGTTTTTGGCTTTTGAACGGGAGATACGCGCTTCACCGATCAGCCAGTCAAAGATGAAAATAATCGCCAGCATTACCACAATCAGAATCGAACCGTAGGCAATGGCCACACCGTATTCGCCGTCTTCCACGCGGTTCAGAATATAGGCTGTCGCAACGCGGGTATCCGGCGTCACGAGGAACACAATGGCACTGACAGTGGTAATGGCGCGGACAAAGCTGTAAATCAAACCTGAGAGGATCGCCGGGCGCAGCAGCGGCAGCAGAATGTTTGTAATGGTACGCAGGGAGCCGGCGCGCAGGCTGAGCGAAGCTTCATCCAGCGATTTATCGATCTGACCTAAGCCGGCAATCCCGGCGCGAATACCTACCGGTACGTTACGCATCACCATGGACATGATGACAATCGCGGCGGTGCCGGTGAGATAGACCGGTGCGCTGTTAAAGGCGAGGATATAAGAGACGCCCGCCACGGTGCCCGGAACGGCAAAGCAAAGCATGGTGGTGAACTCAATGGTCTTTTTGCCCCTGAACTGCTGGCGTACCACGATCCAGGCGATCAACAGGCCGAAAGCGGCAGTAACAGGCGCAGCGATCCCGGCGTAGAGCAGGGTATCAAGCAGTGAAGGCCATGCCCCGTCGTTCATCCCCTGGCCGAACAGCTTGATAAAGTTATCCAGCGTCAGGGTGTAGTCCACGCCCCAGTTAACGGTAAAACTGCCGTAGAAGATGCTGCCGTAAAGCAGGGTATTAAAGGCAACCCACACCGCCAGCAGGGCGATGACACTCCACACCAGCGCCACCGGCAGCGGCTGAACGTCGCCGCGGTATGATTTCCCCGATACGGTGACGTAGGAACGTTTGCCGATCCACATATACTGGATACAGAACACCAGCAGCGAGAACAGCAGCAGGAACGCACCCAAGGTACTGGCGGCCTGATAATCGAGCTGCGAACCGGTAATGTAGAAGTAGATCTGGGTGGCCAGAACGTCAAAGTTTCCGCCCAGCACCAGCGGGTTACTGAAGTCAGCCAGCGATTGCACCACTACAATCAGGAAGGCGTTCGCCAGTGCCGGTTTCAGCAGCGGGACAAATACGCCGTTAAAGGTCTGCCAGTGGTTGGCGCGCAGCGTATAGGAAGCCTCTTCCAGCGAGGGGTGAATGGTCTTGATCGCACCGTCGAGGATCATGAACGCCATCGGCGTAAATGCCAGTACCTGCGCCAGCCAGATGCCGGTAAAGCCGTACAGCCAGTTCGTGTTAGTCAGTCCAAACCAGTCCACCATAAATTCCGTGATGTAACCGGAGCGACCCATCATCAGCGTCACGCCTAAACCCACAACAAAGGGCGGCGTAACGATTGGCAGAATAGAGAAGATGCGACCAATGAATGCACTACGTCTGGCGATACGGGTTGTGTAAATCGCCAGCACCAGGCCAAAGAAGGTACATCCCACCCCTACGGCAATTGACAGCACAATGGAGTTCAGAATGACCTGCAGAATATGGGACTGCGACAATACATGAACAAAGGCCAGCGGGGCGAATTCGCCTGCATCATTAGTGAAGATGGGAATGAAAATGGCGATGCTTGGCCAGATAATAAACACGCCAATTAACGCCAGGATGGTGATTAGTGAACCAATCACAAAACGGTCGCCGCCCAGCCATTCCAGGCGGGCGAGCGCCAGCGTCATAATGGCGCCCAGCGCAACAAACAACACGATAGTGGCATAGCCTAAACCGCGTCCCTCCAGCGTGGCGCTGATAACAATAAAGGCCATGCAGCAAAATGCCCAACCGGCATCAAGGTAATGGCGGTTACCCTGTTCCCGTCCGGCTTCATGAAACGGACGAATCAGTAACAGGCTGGGGAGGAGATACCATAACCAGCTGATATTGAATTGAGACCAGCCGTAGGCGTCGATAATTTCTTCGCGCGTGGACTCCAGCAGGCTGTAATCGAGGCTCCAGCTCGGCAGCAGGGCGAAACCCAGCCAGCCCAGCAAAACCCAGTAGAAGATCGCATCCCGTTTTTTCACGGGATGTAATGCAATTGTCTGTGACATAGTTTTTTTCCGGATGTTCAGGCCGGGTAAGGCCGCGCCGCTACCCGGCAATTACCGTAAAACAGAGGTTTATTTGCTCATTTTTACGTCGCTGAGCCACTTATTAATCAGTGCTTTACGGACATCAGTTGAGCCATATTTATCCATGTCGTAATTGATCAGTTTCAGATCGTCGAGCTTCAGTGAGTTCGGCGAGGTTTCGGCGGTGGTGTTGGTCAGGATCTGATAGGACTTGCCTTTCTTCCAGGTCAGCTCCTGGGCCTCTTTGGACAATACCCAGTCAACAAAGAGTCTGGCGTTGTCGAGGTTACGTGCGCCTTTCAACACGCTGACGCCGCCAATTTCATAACCGGTGCCTTCACAGGGGGAAATCAGCTCCAGTGGCGCACCCTGTTCTTTTTCCAGCGAGTAGTCATGCAGGAAGCCGATACCAATGGCGGTTTCACCGCGTGCGGCGTTGCGCGCCGGGGCAATGCCCGATTTGGTGTACTGAGAAATATTGGCGTTCAGCTGCTTGAGGTAATCAAAGGCCTCATCTTCACCCCACAATTGGGCGAAGGTCGCCAGTGCGGTATAAGCCGTACCGGAGCTTTGCGGATCGGCAATCTGGATTTCGCCTTTGTATTCGGGTTTGGTCAGATCCTTCCAGCATTTGGGCACTGGCAGGTTTTTTTCTTTCAGGCGTTCGGTATTCACGCCGAAGCCGAGAATGCCAACGTAGACCGCTGAGGAGTAGTTGCCTTTTAGCTTCGCCGGATCACGGAATTTTTCCATCACCTGCTCAAGGTTAGGGGACTTGTAAGGTTGTAGCAGACCCATCTCACCGGCCTGAGATTGCGGATCCAGCGTACCGCCATACCAGACGTCGGCTTGCGGGTTTTTCTTCTCTGCATCGACCTTGGCCAGGGTGCTGCCAGAGCCGTTACGGATAAACGACGTTTTAACATCATATTTTTCGCCGAAGGCTTTGGTTTCCACTTCGCACATTTCATTGGTCGCACTGCAGTAGACCACCAGACGACCTTTAGCCTGTGCGGCCCCGTTTAATGTTGCCAGCGCAATGCCGGAAGCAATCAGCGTCGTGACCAGTGTTTTTTTCATTGTTTTATCCTTTGATCAGGAGTAGGAGAGGTAGTAATGACCGCCATCAGAAGCGGCATCAGTAATAAACCCATCAGTATCGCGGCGACCGAAAGCACGCTAAACATCCCCGACCAGCCGTAGTTTTCAATAATCAACGACAGAGGCCAGCCCGCCAGCGCAGCGCCCAGATAGGCGAACAGGCCGAGAAAACCGGTGACAGAACCCGCCGCTGCTTTGTGTCCGCACTCCACGGCAGCCAGCCCAATCAACATCTGTGGGCCAAAGGCAAAAAAGCCCACAGTAAAGAAACAGGCCGCCAGCAGCGCATAGTGATGAACCGGGGCCAGCCACAATGCGGTCACAGAGGCCATCAACCCCAGCGTGAACAGCAAAATCATGGGCGCGCGCTGACCGCTGAACAGTAAGTCCGAGCCCCATCCGGCAAACAGCGCACCGAGCAAACCGCCAGCTTCAAACAACATCACGGTGGCGTTAGCGCTGAGCAGATTGACGTTATGGCTTTCCATCAGCCAGAGGTTGCCCCAGTCGTTGAGTGCAATACGGATCAAATAGGCCAGCACATAAGAAACACCCAACAGCCAGATCAGCGGATTTTTAAGCACCGTGATACGCAACATCTGCCACAGCCCCATGGGCGGGCTTTGTTGTTCCTGGCGCAGTTCCAGCGGGTCGTTGCGCCATCTTCCTACCGACGGCAAACCTTCTTCCACGGGCGTTCCTTTCAGCTGCTGTATTAACATGACGCCTAAGACCATGCTGATCGTCCCGGGGATCAGCATCGCTGCCTGCCAGCCCCACCAGTGGGCGGCCAGACCGCTAATCAACGGGATAATCGCGCCTCCGATATTGATCGAGGTATTCCAGCAGCCCCACCAGAAACCCCGCTCGTTGCGCGAATACCAGTGGGTCAGTAGTCGGGCGCAGGGTGGCCATCCCCAGCCCTGAAAAAAGCCATTCAGGGTCCATACCGCCAGCAACAAGGGCAGTGACTCACCAAAGATGAACAACACGTTCAGCAAACCGGTAGCGAACAGGCCTGCGCCCATAAACCAGCGCTGTCCGTAGTTGTCGTGCCACAGTCCAGCGATAAATTTCGACAGGCCGTAAGTCAGATAAAACAGCGACCCCAGTAGCCCGATATCCCCTTTATCCAGTCCCAGATCTGTCTGCAGCATCGGCAGTACGTAGTTCACACTTTTACGCGTCAGGTAAAACGCGGCATAGCCAATGACAATGCACAGCAACAAGCGTGGACGCAGCGTCCGGTAACGTTGGTTGATTTCAATTGCTGAGTCTGCGTGCATAGACGTCTCCGTTTTGCTGACTATAAGAAAGTGAAATTGAAAGGGGATGAGAGAAATTCCGGAGTGACTAAGACTTTTTCCTGGTTATCAGACGTTTTGTTGCAAATTTGTGGGCAAGTTAACAATTACGCGTGTGCCGGGCTGCGCTTCCAGCGCCAGTTCGCCGCCCAGGGCGCTGACGCGCTCGCGCATTCCCTGAATACCGAAACCAGAGAGGTTACCAGGACTGAGGCCTACGCCATTGTCTTTTACTTCCAGATGCAAAAAATCCCCCTGCTGGCGTAACACAATAACCACCTCGCTGGCGGCAGCATGTTTGCAAATATTATTGAGTAACTCCTGCAGGAGACGGTACAGGGTAAAGCGCAACGTTTCGCTTTCCGGCGTGGCGACTAACTGATAGTCAAAGCGGCAGCGGATACCGCGTTCATTAAAGGCGAACTCGTTGAGCAGATGGTGCAACGCCTCCTGAAAGGTCAGTTCATCCAGCGCCGGGGGGCGTAGCTGGCGTAACAGCTGGCGCGTGGAGTGATGAATACGCAGGGCAAGCTCATGAATCTGGCTGGCGGCGGCCTGGGTGTGCGCCGCATCGCGTGATCGTTTCACTAACTGGGACTGGATTTGAATGGCGGTGATGTTCTGGCCGATTTCATCATGGAGTTCACGCGCCAGATTTTTACGCGTGTCCTCCTCGGTATGGATAAGTTTTTCAGCCAGCGCGCGTCGCGCTGCCAGTTCCGCTTCCAGTCGCTGGCGGTAATGGTGCAGGTTTTGCGCCAGATGCTGCTGACGGCTGATGGCTATCCCCAGTCCGATGCCGAGAAGCGCCTGGGAGGCCAGAAAAATCTCCAGCTCGATCAGATTGCTGAATCCTACGCTGACCTGACGGGCGATGGTGATCATGATGCTGCCCAGCAGGGCAGAGAGCACGCCGCCCTGCCAGCCAAACTTCCAGGCCATCACCACATTCGGCAGAAAGACTACAATCAGCAACAGGCGCTCAATTTCCGGTGACAGCACCATCTGCGTGCCGATGCCGATAATAAAGAACAGGCTGCACCAGATAATTAACGACGTGCGTAGCGGCGGGTTCGTGATCTCCAGACCCAGTAAGTGATGGTGATGCTGCTGGCGCAGGAATTCAAAGATCAAATAGATGAAAGGCGTCAGCAACACACCGCCGGTAAAGGAGGAGAGCCCCAGCAGCAAGGCCGGGCTTTTCACAAAGGGCGACAGCAGGGCGGTGTTGAGCAAGGCGGTGGCGGTAACTGCTGCCAGTAACAGCGTTAACCGTTGCCAGTAAAGGGAGAAACGGTGCCAGAAACTTTGCGCGAAGCGGGCAGGCAGCAAGCTGATAAACAGGGTAGCGGGCAGAATATAGCCGTTCAGTAACTGTTCCTGGTGTAGCCAGAGCAGCATCAGGAGCGGTGGCAGCACCAGCGCGGGCCAGTAACGACGCGCAAGCAGGATCAACAGCGCCAGATAGACGCCATGCGGCAGCAACAGCGCCGCTTGCTGGCCGTCCCGGGTCAGATAGAAGCCAAGCGTCCACAGCATCAGCCAACTGCTACCCCAGGCCAGCAGAATAAACAGCGAGATGACCCAGTAGCGGAGAGGGTGCGACATTACTGCCCCGTCAGCAGTCGATGATCGAGGGCAAAATGCACCAGTTCAATGGTGCTGTGGCATTGCAGTTTGCTTAAGACGTTGGCCCGGTGCACATGCACCGTTTTATGACTGAGATCGAGTTGAAAGGCGATCTCTTTCACGCTGTGACCTTTGACCAGCAAAAAGAACACCTCACGTTCCCGTGAGGTCAGAATATCCAGCACCTGAGTGGGTTGCTCTCCGCCGCGCAGAGCCCGCAGCGCATCGGCACACAGATAATGACCGCCCATCCCGACAGAGCGAACTGCCTGCACTAACTCTTCCGGCCCGCAGCATTTCGTCAGATAGCCGCTGGCGCCTGCTTCGAGTGCGCTCTGTACAAAGGTGGGGGTATCATAAATGCTGAGAATAATGGCGCGAAAATGCGGTTTTTGCGCACGCAGGCGTTTCAGCAAACTCAGCCCATTTTCATCCGGCATGGCGATATCCATGACCGCAACATTAACGTCATCACGCAATAACGCAGGCCAGGCTTCCGCCGCGCTGCTGTACTGCCCGGTGACGTCAAGGTCATCTTCCAGACTGAGTAATTGCGCAAAGCCGGAACGTACTACTACATGATCATCGACCAGCGCCACGCGAATCATGTTCATACTCTCTTACTAAATCATGGCCCTATAATGCCTGTTGCCGCTGCGCTGGCAATTGATCAGGCGTAATTCTGGAATGGAAGTAGCAAAATAGTACGCTTTATGCGGCCCTGTAAACGATTCCGTCATTGTGTTTATGCATAATGCTATAAACGGAAAAAGCCTGAACTTGCGTTCAGGCTCTCTTCTGAAATGATGGCGGTGAGGGGGGATGTCACTCGCGCCCTCCCTGGCGCTCGCCCTGCGGGTGGCCTGACGGCCATGCAAAACGGCTTTCCTGCCGTTTTGTCGAACCCCGGCGGGGGTTCTCATCACCCCCTCACAGGCAGATTATAAACGAAAAAAGCCTGAACTTGCGTTCAGGCTCTCTTCTGAAATGATGGCGGTGAGGGAGGGATGTCACTCGCGCCCTCCCTGGCGCTCGCCCTGCGGGTGGCCTGACGGCCATGCAAAACGGCTTTCCTGCCGTTTTGTCGAACCCCGGCGGGGGTTCTCATCATCCCCCTCACAGGCAGATTATAAACGAAAAAAGCCTGAACTTGCGTTCAGGCTCTCTTCTGAAATGATGGCGGTGAGGGGGGGATTCGAACCCCCGATACGTTGCCGTATACACACTTTCCAGGCGTGCTCCTTCAGCCACTCGGACACCTCACCACATTTTTTTGCTGACCGCGCTGGCCAACGGGGCGCTACTATAGGGGGGGAGATTAAAAGGGTCAAGCACTATTTTTTTCTTTTCTTCTATCCGCTTAAGGTGTGAGCGAATCGCTTTTTTGCTCATCAATCCCCTCTGGCTGTCATCAGAATGCCATCGACATAACACAAAAGTGTCACACTGGCGCGCCACACTGGCGGGAGGAAAATAATGATGATCTGCTGATAAGGACAACCAGAATGCATTACGCTCGCCTTTTTACCGTTTCTCTCCTCTCTGCGCTGATTGCCACACCCACTATTGCTGCCACGGATGACTATTCCCGTGCTGCGCAGGGCGATCTCACGCAGCTGGGCGGTGCCCGCCGTGTCACTCAGGAACAAACGGAGTGGCTGAAAGCCTCACTCAGCAACCGCACGGCAAAAAATGTCATCCTGCTGATTGGCGATGGCATGGGGGATTCAGAGATCACCGCGGCGCGCAACCTGGCGCGGGGCGCGGGCGGCTTCTTTAAAGGTATTGATGCTTTGCCGCTCACCGGCCAGTACACGCACTACTCGCTGGATAAAAAAACGCATCAGCCGAATTATGTAACCGACTCGGCGGCATCTGCCACCGCCTGGGCAACCGGCACCAAAACTTACAATGGCGCGCTGGGTGTCGATGTGAACGGCAAGGATCAGGTCACCATTCTGGAGCTGGCGAAAGCGGCCGGGAAAGCCACAGGCAATGTTTCCACGGCGGAACTGGAAGATGCCACGCCCGCCGCGCTGATTGCTCATGTCACTTCACGCAAATGTTATGGACCGGAAAAAACCAGCGAACTCTGTCCGGGCAACGCGCTGGAGCGGGGCGGAAAAGGATCGATCGCAGAACAGCTGCTGAAAACCCGCGCCGATGTCACGCTGGGCGGCGGCGCGAAAACCTTCAGCGAGGTGGCGAAAGCGGGCGATTTCCAGGGAAAAACGCTGCGTGAACAGGCGGAAAGCCTGGGCTATCAGCTGATCAGCGATCTGGAGGGGCTGAAGGCGGTCAGTAGCGCCAGCCAGGAGAAACCGCTGCTCGGCCTGTTCGCAGAGGGCAATATGCCGGTACGCTGGCAGGGGCCCAAAGCCAGTTACCACGGCAATATTGATAAACCGGTAGTGACCTGCGAGCCCAATCAGGCACGTAACGCCACGGTGCCGACGCTGGCGCAGATGACAGAAAAAGCGATCGCCTTACTGAACCAGCACCCGAACGGGTTCTTCCTGCAGGTGGAAGGCGCTTCCATTGATAAACAGGATCATGCGGCGAATCCGTGCGGGCAGATTGGCGAAACCGTTGATCTCGACGAAGCGGTGCAGAAAGCGCTGGAGTTTGCCCGTAAAGAGGGGAATACGCTGGTGATCGTCACTGCCGACCATGCGCACAGCAGCCAGATCGTGGAAAACGGCACCAAAGCGCCGGGACTGACGCAGGCATTGCACACCCGGGATGGGGCGGTAATGACAATGAGCTACGGCAATTCAGAAGGGGATGCGCAGGAACATACCGGGACGCAGTTGCGCATTGCCGCCTATGGTCCGCAGGCGGCGAACGTAGTGGGACTGACCGATCAGACCGATCTTTTCTTCACCATGCGCAACGCGCTGGGGATCCAGTAACAGAAAGGGCGGACCAGAGGTCCGCCCGCTGAATTAACTTTTCACCCGGTTAGCAAAGCTTTTTCGCAGCTTTTGCAGTTTTGGTGGAATCACTGCCAGGCAGTAGCCGTTGCGCTGACCGGCTCCTTCCCAGTAATCCTGATGGTAATTTTCCGCCGGATACCAGGCTTTAAGAGGCTCGATGGTTGTTACCACAGGCTCCTGATGATCTTGCTGAGCACGAGCGATTGCCGCGCGCGCTTCCGCTTCCTGCTGCGCATTAGCCGGGAAAATAGCGGAGCGATACTGCGTTCCGATATCATTGCCCTGACGATTAAGCTGGGTGGGATCGTGCGTCGCAAAGCTGATATCCAGCAAGTCGCCATAGGAGACTTGCTCCGGATCGAAGCCAATGCGAATCGCCTCTGCATGGCCAGTTGCGCCGCTACAGACTTGTTCATAAGTCGGGTTCGGACGTTCCCCGCCAGTATAGCCGCTCTCAACCGATTCGACGCCAATCACGTCCTTGAATACTGCTTCCGTACACCAGAAGCAGCCGCCCGCGATCACTGCGTATTCGATTGCCATAATGATTTACTCCCGTTCAGGTATCGTGCTTTATCTGTGGGGACAGCCTAAAGCAAATTCAACCAGCGTTAAATCAACATCTCCGGTTTAAAGGCCCGGCTCTGATCCAGCACTTTCTCGCTCATCACGGTAAAACGGCCTTCGCCGGTATAGTGCAGCGTTACAGGAAACTCCGGCTGCGCGGCGACATGCGCTTTGACGATCTCAAAAATAAACAGGTTGTAAGTATCCACCATCGAGTCGTCATAAAGCTGACATTCAAAGCTGGCAAAACATTCGCCAATCATCGGCGCGTTGACCTTGCTGGCGGGCTCGGCGGTCAGATCAAAAGCGGCAAACTTATCCAGCTTATCGCCGTGGCTATTGCCGATCGCCACCACGGCATCGGTCAGTTCGACCGTGGGGACATTGATCACGCACTGGCCGCTGTTGCGGATCAGCTCGTGGCTGAAATTCATGCCAGATATCATGCAACCCACCAGCGACGGGGAATATTCGAGGATGGTGTGCCACCCCAGCGTCATAATGTCGCTGTGAGCCCCGAACTGCGAACTGAGCAGCAGCACCGGGCCGGGTTCCAGATATTTGCGCGCTTTCTCAACCGGGAAATCGACTTTGTGGATGCGTTGACGCATGGCGTTACTCCTTTGTACAGGAATTCGCCTTTAAGTGTAGCGGTATCGCCATCGCCGTGAGGCGACAACATAGCGTCGCTGCCCTTTTCAGCGCAGTGCTGCGGCATAAAGCGGGTATCAGGGCGGCTAATCGCGGATAAAGTAGTCAAATATCTCCATTTAGCAAGTGATGACGGCTATTTTCTGGCAAAACCAGAAATGCCTTCTACACTTAAGCCTGATGATGTTCGTAGTCAGGTTGATGTGTCAGCAATAACTTATTGGTTTGTGGAGCGTTACCCATTGAAATACTCTCTGTCAGTTCAAACCTCATCGCTGTAAGGTTCATCGCAACGCCCGCCGTTGCCTGTTCCAGACTCACATAACCTCTCCGTGGCATCAGTTACTCCTCACGCGATGGCAATTCAGGTACGTAACCTGGCCTGCCTGTACCAGCCCGATATGTCAGGTTGCGCATCGCGTAATACCATGCAAACAGGAGCACAGGTGTGACCCAGACAGCCAATGAAAACAGCATGTTACCCGCTCTGAGCGGTGGCCTGTATGCCTTCTTCTTTGATGTGGACGGCACACTGGCGACACTGCAGCCGCGTCCCGATGACGTCTCTATCCCCGCTGAGGTATGTTCGCATCTGCAGCGTCTTGCTGAGTTATGTCACGGTGCGCTGGCGCTGGTTTCTGGCCGACCTGTTGCGCAACTCGATCAACTGGCCGCACCTTTAACGCTGCCGACAGCCGGCGTACATGGTGCGGAGCGCCGTGATGCGCAGGGTGAAATGCATTGCGTCAGTTTGCCGGAGGATGTCGCCCGGGCGTTGCAGCATCAGCTGCAGAGCACGCTGGATCAATGGCCAGGAACAGAGCTTGAAGTCAAAGGCATGGCTTTTGCGCTGCACTACCGCCGGGCCATGCAATATGAACAGGCCATTCTGCAGCTGGCAGAAGAGGCCGTAGCACGTTATCCGGCGCTGGCGCTTCAGCCAGGTAAATGTGTCGTGGAGATTAAACCGCAGGGAATCGACAAAGGTGCTGCAATCAGTGCCTTTATGCAAGAAACGCCATTCACCGGACGAATCCCGGTCTTTATTGGGGATGATCTTACAGATGAAAAAGGATTTCTCGCTGTGAATGCCATGCAAGGCATTTCCGTAAAAGTTGGAGAAGGTTCAAGTCACGCCCGCTACCGCCTGCACGGGGTAAAAGAGGTCCATCAGTGGCTTGAACAATTACTATTACAATTAGAGAAAGACAAGACAACGTCGTTAAGGAGTCAAGATTATGAGTCGCTTAGTGGTCGTATCTAACCGTATCGCTATTCCAGATGGTTCAAAAACCAGTGCGGGCGGCCTTGCCGTAGGTATTCTTGACGCATTGCAAGCCACCGGCGGATTGTGGTTTGGCTGGAATGGAGAGATAAGCGAAATTACTGAAGATGACGATGAAAACGCTACCCTATCCCGCATGGAGCATGATGGCATTACCTACGCCTCGTTTCCGCTGAGTCAGAATGATTACGATCTCTATTACTGTCAGTTTTCCAATACCGTCATCTGGCCCGCCTTTCACTATCGCCTCGATCTTGTTCAGTTCCAGCGTGAAGCCTGGGATGGCTATTGCCATGTGAATGAAGAACTGGCGAAGCGACTGCAGCCGCTTATCGAACCGGACGATATTCTCTGGATTCACGATTATCATCTGCTGCCGTTTGCCGCCGCGCTGCGCAATCTCGGCGTGACCAACCGTATCGGTTTCTTCCTGCATATTCCTTTCCCGACGCCGGAGATTTTCAATGCGCTGCCGCCGCATCAGGAACTGCTGGAGATGCTGTGTGACTACGATCTGTTGGGCTTTCAGACCGAATCTGACCGCCAGGCCTTCCTGGAGTGTCTCAGCCAGCTGACCCAGGTGCAGACCAAAGAGGGCAAACAGCATCGGGCCTTCGGCAACAGCTTTATGACCGAGGTCTATCCGATCGGTATTGAACCCGACAGCATTAAAGAGATGGCGGAAGGTCCGCTGCCGCCGAAAATGGCGGCGATGAAGCGTGAACTGGGCGATGCGAAGAATATTATTGCCTGTGAGCGTCTTGACTATTCCAAAGGGTTGCCGGAACGCTTCCTCGCTTATGAAGCCCTGCTGGAAAATTATCCGCAGCATCGGGGAAAAATCCGCTACTCGCAAATAGCGCCGACTTCCCGTGGCGATGTGCAGGCTTATCAGGATATTCGTCATCAGCTGGAAACTGAAGCGGGACGTATTAACGGTAAATATGGCACCCTGGGCTGGACGCCGCTGTATTACCTTAACCAGCATTTCGATCGCCGCTTACTGATGAAAATTTTCCGTTTAACGGACGTCGGTCTGGTTACGCCGCTGCGTGACGGGATGAATCTGGTGGCGAAAGAGTATGTGGCTGCGCAGGACCCTGACGATCCGGGTGTACTGATCCTGTCACGCTTTGCTGGTGCCGCTAACGAGCTGACTTCCGCGCTGCTCGTCAACCCGTACGATCGCGATGAAGTGGCCGCTGCGCTGGATAAAGCGCTGACCATGCCGCGCACGGAAAGAATCTCTCGCTATAACGATATGATGCATGTGTTACGCAAGAATGATATCAACCACTGGCGTGAGAATTTTCTGAAGGATCTGCGCGCGGTGACGGCGCGCAGCGATGCTCACCAGACTGAAAACAAGATTGCTACCTTCCCGAAACTCGCCTGACGTTGCGGGTGCGCCGCCTGGCGCGCCCGCACTTATCATCGTATTAAGCTTTGGGTTTCTACGCCAGCAGGGCGCAGAAACCCGATTTTGCTTCTGTGTCCTCCTGATATCCTGATTTTAATCGATTTCCCTTCTCTTTCCTGCGGCAGCCGCTTTATCTGCTTTCTCTCATGCGCGTTATGCCAGTGCCTTAGTGGCAATACTTTTGTTGTGGCGAACACTCAGTGCACCTATTCATCCGTATCTCTTAACTAATTGGTTGTTGCGTTCTTGTTTCAGAATGCAGCCTTAAGCGCCGTTTTTTATCATCAGTTTTCAGAATAGATGCTAATGACTTTTACAAAAATTTGCCTTTTCGTTGACAATGCAGAGAGGTAATTTAGTTAAGTGATTAATTTCAAAGTTAATATCTGCCTGCATAAACAGGGGTTAACTCTGCATAAATGCCAATTATTGGTTGAGTGTATGGTGATAATGACAATCAGGCAGCGGAAAGGCCTTAACCCGTTTCGCTGCGCTGAATTAACATCCAGATAACCTGTTTTAGAAAAAAAGATTAGCGAGACAAAAGGTTTTTAGTGATGAAAAAGACAACAGGAAAGCGTTTCTGAAGCTTTATGAAAAATAATCCGCCCAAAAGTGTGATCTGCATCACACTTTATCTAAAATTTCATGCTGGTGTCGTTGTATGTGCAAATCAGAACGGATAGATTTGCCTTGTTTTCGGATTAGTCTTAAAACTTGTAAGCAGACGTCACGGAAGATGGTTACGACTCAAGAAAAGATTGGCCTGGGGTTATGACTACAACTGACTATTTTTCCCACCGGGAAAATAAACAGCTTTCAGTAAACGTTTGGCTTTTGCCTGATTATTTTTGCCATCTTTAGATTTACCAACCAGCAAATTCATACGCGAAATAATTTATTCGCGGTAGCTTTATGTAGCATCTATCAGGATGGAAAAATGGGTACATCAGAATTACTAAAACATATTTATGATATCAATCTGTCATATTTGTTGCTTGCGCAACGCTTAATAAATCAGGAAAAAGCATCAGCAATGTTTCGTTTAGGGATTGATGAGCCAATGGCAGATGCGTTATCCCAATTAACTTTGCCAGAAATGGTTAAGTTAGCTGAAACTAATCAGCTGGTTTGCCAGTTTCGCTTTACCGATCACAACCATATTAACCGCCTGACGCAGGAATCACGCGTGGACGAACTGCAGCAAATTCATACCGGAATTTTACTGTCCAGTCGTTTACTGCGTAACGCTTCTCAGCAGGAAGCCGCAGCGAAGAAGAGGGCAGTGTAATGAGCGAAAAAAGCATCGTTCAGGAAGCTCGTGATATTCAGCTGGCGATGGAACTGATTTCGCTTGGCGCGCGGTTACAGATGCTGGAGAGTGAAACCCAGCTTAGCCGTGGTCGCTTGATCAAGCTTTACAAAGAGTTACGTGGCAGTCCTCCTCCTAAAGGCATGCTGCCGTTCTCCACTGACTGGTTTATGACGTGGGAACAAAATATTCATGCCTCCATGTTCTGCAACGCCTGGCAGTTTTTGCTGAAAACCCGGCTCAGCAGCGGCGTGGATGCGGTTATCAAAGCTTACCGGCTCTATCTGGAGCAGTGTCCGCAATCGGACGAAGGGCCTTTGCTGGCGCTGACGCGCGCCTGGACCCTGGTGCGCTTTGTAGAAAGTGGCATGCTTGAGCTGGCCGACTGCAAATGCTGCGGCGGAAGTTTTATCAACCATGCGCATCAGCCTGTGGGCAGTTTCGTCTGCAGCCTGTGCCAGCCGCCGTCGCGAGCGGTAAAAAGACGTAAACTTTCTGCAGATTCTGCCGATACCCCTCCACAACTGCTGGATGAACAGGTTAAACACGCCGTTTAAGTTTGTTCGCAACGTGGAAGACATCCAGCAGCGGTTGATACCGCTGCTTTTTTTTGCCTCGCGTTTGGGAATAACACCTGCGGCTTCTGGCTTAACTTCCACCCACACGTTACGGACGTAAGGATTTAGTGTGCTGATTATATTAGGTTATATCATAGTCGTTGGTTCCGTGTTGGGCGGCTATATGATGGTTGGCGGCCACATGGGGGCGCTTTACCAGCCATCGGAATTATTGATCATTGGCGGGGCGGGAGTCGGTGCCTTTTTGGTGGGAAATAATGGTAAAGCCATTAAAAAGACCTTAAAAGCGCTGCCGCTGCTGATGCGCGGTTCAAAATATAATAAAGCGGTTTACATGGATTTAATGGCGCTGCTCTATCGCCTGATGGCCAAATCGCGTCAGCAAGGGATGTTATCCCTTGAACGCGATATCGAAGAGCCTAACGAAAGTGAAATTTTCGCTAATTACCCGCGTATTCTTGCCGATATAAAGCTGGTCGATTTTATTACTGACTATCTGCGTCTGATGATCAGCGGAAATATGAACGCTTTTGAAATTGAAGCGTTGATGGATGAAGAGATCGAGACTTACGAACATGAGTGCGAAGTACCAGCGCAAAGTTTAGCGGCGGTAGGTGACGCGTTACCCGCTTTCGGTATTGTCGCGGCGGTAATGGGCGTGGTGCACGCGCTGGCGTCGGCGGATCGTCCGGCGGCTGAACTGGGTGAACTCATCGCCCATGCGATGGTGGGGACTTTCCTTGGTATTTTGCTTTCGTACGGCTTTGTCTCTCCGCTGGCTTCGGTGCTGCGTCAGAAATGCGCCGAATCGACCAAGATGATGCAGTGCATCAAAGTCACGCTGCTCTCCAGTCTGAATGGCTATGCGCCGCAGATCGCCGTCGAGTTTGGTCGTAAGACCCTTTATTCCAGTGAACGCCCATCCTTCACAGAACTGGAAGAGCATGTACGTAACGCCAAAAATCCGGCTAAGCAAACTTCGGATGGGAATGCATGAAGCACGATAATCGGCCCATTGTGCTGGTCAAGCGGCGCAAGGTGAAAAAGCATGAGGGCGGTCACGGCTCGTGGAAAATCGCCTATGCCGACTTTATGACGGCCATGATGGCGTTTTTTATGGTGATGTGGCTGATTTCCGTCGCTAACCCTCAGGAACTGGTGCAGATTGCCGATTACTTTAAAACGCCGCTTAAGGTTGCGCTGACCGGCGGCGCGCGCAGCAGCGACAGCGACAGCCCGATTCCGGGGGGCGGTGACGACCCCACGCAGAAAAAGGGAGAAGTGAATAAAGCGATTGAGATGCATGATCCCCAGCGTCAGCTGGACGATATTCGTCTGAACCGTTTGCGCGAGAATCTGGACCAGCTGATTGAATCCGATCCGCGCCTGAAAACGCTGCGCCCGCACCTGATTATTAACATGGTGGAAGAGGGGCTGCGTATTCAGATTATCGACAGCCAGAACCGCCCGATGTTCAAAACCGGTAGCGCCGAGGTCGAGCCTTATATGCGCGATATCCTGCGCGCCATTGCGCCGATTCTGAATAACATTCCTAACAGAATCAGCCTGGCGGGCCATACCGATGATTTTCAGTATGCAGGTGGCGATCGCGGCTACAGCAACTGGGAGCTGTCAGCCGATCGTGCCAACGCCTCACGGCGTGAGCTGGTAATCGGTGGGCTGGAGGGCAACAAGATACTGCGTGTGGTTGGCATGGCCGACACCATGAAGTTGAAAAACCGTGGCGGTAATGACGCGGTTAACCGTCGTATTAGCCTGTTGGTGCTGAATCATGACACCGAAGAGGCCATTAAAAAAGAGAATGCCGAGAATGACGCCGTACAGGTTGTCGAACCGGCGACGATTCAACAAATTACTGCACCCACCCCACCAGGGGATAGCGCAGTGACCAACGACCACTCCTCACAGCAGAGGTGATCCCGTGAGCATGGACATCAGCGATTTTTACCAGACGTTTTTTGACGAGGCCGATGAGCTGTTAGCGGACATGGAGCAACACCTGTTGGGACTGGATCCCCAGGAGCCCGATGCCGAACAGCTTAATGCCATTTTCCGCGCCGCCCATTCCATTAAGGGCGGGGCGGGGACTTTCGGCTTTACCGTCTTACAGGAAACAACCCATATCCTGGAGAACATTCTGGATGGTGCTCGCCGCGGCGAGATGCAGCTCAGCACCGACATCATCAACCTGTTTTTGGAAACCAAAGATATTATGCAGGAACAGCTCGATGCTTATAAAACTGCGCAAGAGCCGAACGCAGAAAACTTTAACTATATCTGCGAGGCCCTGCGGCAGCTGGCTTTAGAAGCCAAAGGCTTACCTGTTGACGCACCGGCGGTTTCCGCACCGGCCGCCGTCAGCGCGCCGGTGCCCGTTGCGGAAGCCGGTAAAGGCTTACGTATCCAGCTGGTCGATCTGAAAGAAAAAGAGGTTGATCTGATGCTGGAAGAGTTGGGCAATCTGGGCCAGCTCAGCGGCGTGCAGAAAGGCCCAAATGCGCTGGAAGCCAGGATCGAAGGTGTCAGCAAAGAGGATATCGTCGCGGTACTCTGCTTTGTCATCGAGGAAGCGCAGATTCGCTTCCCCGATGCCAGTGAAGCCGCACCTGCGCCTGCCATTGACGCAGCGCCCGCAGCGCCTGCCGCCGCCGCGGCCCCCGCTGAAGCGGCGAGCACAGAGCCGGCAGCACAGAGCGCCACCGTGACCGATATCACCCCGGCCGTGAAGCGCGAAGTCAAGCGTGCCGCGGCGCCAGCCAAAAGCAACGAGTCAAGCAGTATCCGCGTGGCGGTAGAGAAAGTTGACCAGCTGATTAACCTGGTAGGCGAGCTGGTGATCACCCAGTCGATGCTGGCGCAGCGTTCTGGCGCGCTCGATCCGGTGGTGCACGGCGATCTGCTGAACAGCATGGGGCAGCTGGAGCGTAACGCGCGCGATCTGCAGGAATCGGTGATGTCCATCCGTATGATGCCGATGGAATATGTCTTCAGTCGCTTCCCGCGTCTGGTGCGCGATCTGGCCAGCAAGCTCGGTAAAGAAGTGGAACTGACCCTGTTGGGCAGCTCCACGGAACTGGATAAGAGCCTGATTGAACGCATTATCGATCCGTTAACCCACCTGGTGCGTAACAGCCTGGATCACGGGATTGAATCGCCGGAAAAACGCCTGGCTGCAGGCAAAGTGGCGACCGGCAACCTGACGCTGTCTGCGGAACATCAGGGCGGCAACATCTGTATCGAAGTCAGCGATGATGGCGCAGGCCTGAATCGCGAACGTATCCTGGCGAAAGCGCTCTCTTCCGGCCTGCCGGTCAGCGAGAATATGAGCGACGAAGAAGTAGGCATGCTGATCTTCGCCCCGGGCTTCTCTACGGCGGAGCAGGTGACGGATGTCTCCGGACGCGGCGTCGGTATGGATGTAGTGAAACGTAACATCCAGGAAATGGGCGGCCACGTCGAGATCGCCTCGAAGCAGGGCAAAGGCACCACCATTCGCATCCTGCTGCCGCTGACGCTGGCTATTCTCGACGGCATGTCAGTACGGGTCGCGGACGAAGTCTTTATCCTGCCGCTGAATGCAGTAATGGAGTCGCTCCAGCCGCGCGCCGAAGAGTTAAAACCGCTGGCTGGCGGCGAATGTGTGCTGGAAGTACGCGGCGAATATCTGCCGCTGGTCGAACTGTGGAACGTCTTTGACGTGCAGGGCGCGAAAACTGAAGCCACGCAGGGCATTGTGGTCATTCTGCAGAGTGCCGGTAAGCGCTATGCGCTGCTGGTGGATCAGCTGATTGGCCAACACCAGGTCGTCGTGAAAAATCTGGAAAGCAACTACCGTAAAGTGCCGGGTATTTCAGCCGCCACCATCCTTGGCGATGGCAGCGTAGCGCTGATTGTCGATGTCTCTGCACTGCAATCGCTAAACCGTGAAAAACGTGTGGCCGGGGCCGCAGCGTAACTGATAACGAAAGGGTAAAAACAATGACTGGAATGGCAACCGTTACGAAACTCGCTGGTGAAACCGTGGGCCAAGAGTTCCTGGTATTCACACTGGGTGATGAAGAGTACGGTATCGATATTCTTAAAGTACAGGAGATCCGCGGTTACGATCAGGTCACGCGTATCGCTAACACGCCCTCTTTTATTAAAGGTGTAACCAACCTGCGTGGCGTCATCGTGCCGATCATCGATCTGCGCATAAAATTTGCCCAGCCTGATGTGGATTACAATGACAACACTGTAGTGATCGTGCTGAATCTGTTACAGCGTGTCGTGGGTATTGTGGTGGACGGCGTTTCTGATGTGCTGTCACTGACCCAGGATCAGATCCGTCCGGCGCCGGAGTTCGCAGTTACCATGTCGACCGAATATCTCACCGGCCTGGGTGCGCTGGGTGATCGTATGCTGATTCTGGTAGATATTGAGAAACTGCTGAGCAGCGAAGAGATGGCGCTGATGGATTCTCTGCGCAGCGCATAAGCGTAATAGTCACGGATCGCGACAGATGCGATCCGTGACTAGTTTATGTTAATAAAAAGTAATAAAATCAGAGCGTAAAAGCAAGTATTTCGTCCGCCTGCCTAAATTTTTATCCTGCTGCGCCGATAATCCCCTCGCTTCTTCCTTACTTCTTCTTTCAGGGTTCCTTATGTTGACTAAAGTTCGGGTGGTGACCAGCCTGCTGCTGGTTTTACTGATGTTTGGCCTGTTACAGGTCATGTCTGGCAGCGTCTTTTTTACAGCGCTGAATAGTGATAAGCAGAGCTTCACTGTCTCCCGTCTTGCCAGCAAGAATATTGCTGAGATGACCGACGCTTATATGAGCCTCAACCAGACCCGCGTGGTACTGACCCGCATTCAGCTGCGCATTGCGAAAAGCAAGCTGACCAACAGCGAGCCGGATATTGCCGGTCTGTTTAAGCAAAGCCAGGCTTTCCAGAAAAATGCCGCAGAGAGCTATCAGCGTTATCTGGCTCTGCCTGACACGCCGGGACAGGAAGAGAAACTGATTCAAAGTTTCAAAGCAGGCTATAACGCCTATGCGGCTGTGTTGGGGCAGATGCATGATGCCCTGCAGGCGGGCGATCTGGCGCTGGCCGACCAGCTGCCGGTTGCGCCGAATCAGGATGCGTTTAAAGCGCTCTACAGGGAGTGGCGCGCCGATCAGGATCGCCTGGCGACAAATGCCTTCGCGCAGAGCGAAACGCTTTTTGCCCGCATGCAATGGGTCTTTGGCAGCGTTCTGGTGGCCGTCGTGCTGGTGATTGCGCTCTGCTGGATGGGCCTGCGTAAGGTGCTGCTCAACCCGCTTAACACCAATATCGGTCATATTCAGCGTATCGCCCAGGGCGATCTGACGCAAACCATCACAGTGAGCGGACGTAATGAAATGACCCAGCTGGCGTCCAGCCTGCATGAGATGCAGCAGGCGCTGGTACGTACTGTCAGCAACGTGCGTGACGGATCTGACGCCATCTTTACCGGTGCCAGCGAAATTTCTGCTGGCAATAACGATCTCTCTGCCCGCACTGAACAGCAGGCCGCCTCGCTGGAACAGACGGCAGCCAGCATGGAGCAGCTGACCGCCACGGTGAAACAGAATGCGGAAAACGCCCGCCAGGCGTCACAGCTGGCGCTGAGCGCGTCGGAAACTGCCCTCAAAGGCGGCGAAGTCGTGGATGGGGTAGTGAAAACCATGCACGACATTGCAGGCAGCTCGAAGAAAATCGCTGATATCATCAGCGTTATCGATGGCATTGCTTTCCAGACCAATATCCTTGCTCTGAATGCTGCCGTGGAAGCGGCGCGTGCCGGTGAGCAGGGCCGCGGTTTTGCCGTGGTGGCGGGTGAAGTGCGCAACCTGGCGCAGCGCAGCGCCCAGGCGGCGAAAGAGATCAAGGGCCTGATTGAGGACTCCGTCAGTCGTGTCAATACCGGCTCTACGCTGGTGGGCACCGCCGGGGAAACCATGAATGATATCGTGAACGCCGTTACGCGCGTGACCGATATCATGGGTGAGATCGCCTCCGCCTCTGATGAGCAGAGCCGCGGTATCGATCAGGTTGGCACAGCGGTGACCGAAATGGACCGCGTTACCCAGCAGAACGCCGCGCTGGTCGAGGAGTCAGCGGCAGCCGCGGCTTCACTGGAAGCGCAGGCAAGCAGGCTGAGCCAGGCGGTATCGGTATTCAGCATTCCACGCAAGCAGGTCGCCAAAGCGGCGCCGGTAGTGAAAAAGCCGCAGACCAGCGCCCCGGCAGCGGTAAAAGCGCTGGCCACCAGCAACAGTAAAAACAGCAGTGACGATAACTGGGAAACGTTCTGATTTCCTTTAACGGGTGAGTCTGACTCACCCGTTTGCTGTAAAGATTTTTTATCTTTCGCCGATAACAGAGCCGACTCGCCAGTCAGTAACAAAGGCAAAATAATGCATGCTGGTGGGGTTCATGTCAGGGTCCGAAGGGGTTGCCGCTGAAAACAAGCAGTGACCGCATTCAATATGGGTAAAGAATTTCCCACCCGCGCCGTTAACCTGTCTACAGAGTCAAAATATCGCTGGCTGCGTTGCGTGCAGAACGCGCGCAGATGTCTGAAGACCTGGTAAATCTTTTAACCATGACTGGCTGCTGTTTTCAGGCGGCACTGAGGGGAGTGTGTGATGTTGAGTCGTATGCGCGTATCCACCCTGCTGGTGGCTGTGTTGCTGTTGTTCTGCCTGATGCAGATCCTGAGCAGCGGTTTGTCATTTAACGCTTTTCGTCTGGATAGCCAGAATCTGTCGCAGGTTGACCAGGGGGCACAGCAGCGCGATGCGCTGAGTCAGACCTGGGCTTCACTGCTCAGCGCCCGCGTTACCCTGAGCCGGGCTGGCACGCGTGCGGCGCTCAGCCTGCCGCGGGAAGATGTGCTCAGCCTGATGAAGAATGCGCAGGCCGATCTCGACAGTGCCGATAAGAGCTTCAAAGCCTTTCTCGCGGTGCCTTCTCTTTCAGCGAAAAACGAGACGCTGACCAAAGAGGTTCAGACGAGCTACAACGCCTACCACGAGGAGCTGGCGCATCTGATTGTTTATCTGGAGAATTTCCAGTTGCAGGATTTTCTCGACTCGCCAACCCAGAAAGTGCAGGACAACTTCCTGCAGCAGTATAACCGCTGGAACAGCCACGTCGGCGAGTTCCTCGGCCATGCGCGCATGGCAAGCGACGGGTTTTATCAGCAGTCATTGCTGACTTTTATTGCTGCGGTAGTGATCGCGCTGGGCATCACGCTGCTGGCGCTGTTCTGGTTAAAACGCGCGCTCTTTACGCCGCTGGCGGTGGTGCGCAGCCACTTTGAGCGTATCGCCTCTGGCGATCTGCACAGTGAGATTCAGGTCACGGGGCGTAATGAGATAGGGCTGCTGTTTGCCGGGCTGCGTGAAATGCAGCAAAAGCTGGCGGAAACCGTGGCGCAGGTGCGCGACGGCAGTCAGACCATGCAGGTCGGCATTCAGGAAATTGCAGCGGGTAATAACGATCTTTCTGCGCGCACCGAACAGCAGGCCGCTTCCCTGGCGCAGACGGCAGCCAGCATGGAGCAGCTCACCGCGACGGTAACCGGTAATGCGGAGAATGCCCGTCAGGCGGCGCAACTGGCGCATGAAGCGACCAGCACGGCGCACAAAGGGGGCACGCTGACGCGCAGCGTAGTGGAAACGATGAGTGATATCGCCAGCCAGTCGAAGAAGATTGGTGACATCACCAGCGTGATTGACGGCATCGCCTTCCAGACCAATATCCTCGCCCTGAACGCCGCGGTAGAAGCCGCGCGTGCCGGTGAGCAGGGGCGCGGTTTTGCCGTGGTGGCGGGTGAAGTGCGTAATCTGGCGCAGCGCAGCGCCCAGGCGGCAAAAGAGATTAAGACTCTGATTGAAGACTCTATCAGTCGGGTAGATCAGGGCTCCGGCCTGGTGGCGAGCGCGGGCAGCACCATGGAAGAGATTGTGCAGTCCGTCACGCGCGTCAACGACATTATTAACGAAATCGCCTCGGCATCCGATGAACAGCGTCGCGGGATTGAACAGGTGGCGCAGGCGGTCAGCCAGATGGATCAGGTCACCCAGCAGAACGCTGCGCTGGTCGAAGAGGCCGCCGCTGCCACTGATGCGCTGGAAACCCAGGCGGAAAACCTCAGCGCGACCGTCCAGCGTTTCAGGCTGACCAGCAGCGCGCCGGTAGCTGATACGTCGCTGCCGTTGCCGCAAACCGATGTGGCGATAACCACTTAATCAGTACGTGTCAGGTGACCTTTAGATGAAAAAAACGACGTTACTGGATCAAAACGAAACGACAACGCTGCTTTCGCAGATGGTGCAGCGTTTGCCGCTCTCGGATACACATTTTCGTCGTATCAGCCAGCTGATTTATCAACGTGCCGGGATTGTGCTGGCCGACCACAAACGGGAAATGGTTTACAACCGTCTGGTTCGACGCCTGCGCACGTTAAACATTGATGATTTTGGACGCTATCTGGCACTGCTGGAGAACGATCCTAACAGCGCTGAATGGCAGGCGTTTATTAATGCGCTGACCACCAACCTGACCGCGTTTTTCCGCGAGGCACACCATTTCCCGATTCTGGCTGAACACGCGAAAAAGCGTTCGGGCAGCTATAGCGTCTGGAGCACCGCCGCCTCGACCGGCGAAGAACCTTATTCTATTGCCATGACACTGGCGGAAACCCTGGGTACCGGTCCGGGTAAGTTTCAGGTACATGCCAGCGATATCGATACCCAGGTGCTGGAGAAGGCGGTAGCGGGCATCTATCGCCATGAGGAGTTGCGCACGCTGTCACAGCAGCAGCTGCAGCGTTTCTTTCTGCGCGGCACCGGCCCCCACGATGGCATGGTGCGCGTGCGACCTGATTTGGCGGGGCATGTCTCGTTTGCCCGGCTGAATCTGCTGGCGCCCGACTGGGCGCTCCCCGGCCCCTTTGATGCGATTTTTTGTCGCAACGTGATGATCTATTTCGATAAAGAGACGCAAGAAAAAATCCTGCGCCGTTTTGTTCCGCTGTTAAAGCCGGGAGGTCTGCTGTTTGCCGGTCACTCAGAGAATTTTAGTCAGATCAGTAAAGAGTTCTGGCTGCGGGGACAAACCGTCTATGGACTGACTAAGGAAAGACGATGAGCAAAATCACCGTAATGTGTGTGGATGACTCAGCGCTGATGCGGCAGCTGATGACCGAAATCATAAACAGTCATCCCGATATGGAGATGGTGGCTACGGCACCGGATCCTCTGGCGGCACGCGATCTGATCAAGCAGCACAATCCGCAGGTGCTGACGCTGGATGTCGAGATGCCGCGCATGGATGGCCTCGACTTTCTGGAGAAGCTGATGCGTCTGCGTCCCATGCCGGTGGTGATGGTGTCATCGCTGACCGGTAAAGGTTCAGAAGTGACGTTGCGTGCGCTGGAGCTGGGCGCGGTTGATTTTGTTACCAAGCCGCAGCTGGGTATTCGCGAAGGGATGCTGGCCTACAGCCAGATGATCGCGGATAAAATTCGCGCCGCCGCGCGCGCCAGGTTGCATGCCCGTGTCACCATGACGCCGCCAATCATGCTGAAGGCGGGACCGATGCTCAGCAGCGAAAAGCTGATAGCCATCGGCTCATCAACCGGCGGCACGGAAGCGATTCGCCATGTGCTGCAACCGCTGCCGGCAACCAGCCCGGCGCTGCTGATTACCCAGCATATGCCGCCTGGCTTTACCCGATCCTTTGCCGAGCGGTTGAACAAGCTGTGTCAAATCACCGTGAAAGAGGCGGAAGATGGCGAGCGTATTCTGCCGGGCCACGCCTATATCGCTCCCGGTGCCATGCATATGGAGCTGGCGCGCAGCGGGGCCAACTATGTAGTGAAACTGAATGAAGGACCGCCGGTTAATCGTCATAAGCCGTCGGTCGATGTGTTGTTCAATTCGGTAGCAACCCATGCCGGACGTAACGCCGTGGGGGTCATTCTGACCGGAATGGGTAACGACGGCGCGGCCGGGATGCTTGCTATGCATCGCGCAGGCGCCTGGACCATCGCCCAGAGCGAAGCGACCTGTGTGGTTTTTGGTATGCCGCGAGAAGCGATTGCTCTCGGGGGGACCAGTGAAGTAGTGGATTTAGGACAAATCAGCCAGCACATGCTGGCCAAAATTAGCGCCGGACAGGCATTGCGTATTTAACAAGCCCGTCCTGCCGGGCGAGACAACTCAGGAGTAGATATGGCTGATAAAAACATGCGTTTTTTGGTGGTGGACGACTTTAATACGATGCGTCGTATTGTTCGTAACCTGCTGAAAGAGCTGGGATTCAATAACGTTGAAGAGGCGGAAGATGGCGTTGACGCGTTAACCAAACTGCGGGCAGGCGGCTTTGATTTTGTCATTTCCGACTGGAACATGCCAAACATGGATGGCCTTGAGCTGCTGCAAACCATTCGCGCCGACGCCACGCTGGGCAAACTGCCGGTGCTGATGGTGACCGCAGAAGCGAAAAAAGAAAACATCATTGCGGCCGCGCAGGCAGGTGCCAGCGGTTACGTTGTTAAACCATTTACTGCAGCCACCCTTGAAGAGAAGTTGGGCAAAATCTTCGAAAAACTGGGTATGTAAGGAGACGTGATGAGCGAACTTCCGAAGCCAGCAGCGGACGCCACGGCACACGATATTATCGGCCGTATTGGCGCACTGACGCGCATGTTACGTGACAGCTTACGTGAGCTGGGGTTAGATCAGGCAATTGCTGAGGCGGCAGAAGCGATTCCGGATGCCCGCGATCGCCTGGATTATGTAGTACAAATGACCGCTCAGGCCGCCGATCGCGCCCTGAACAGCGTTGAGGCTGCTCAGCCGCATCAGGATGCGCTGGAAGCGGGTGCCAGCGGTCTGAAAGAGCGCTGGGATGCCTGGTTTGAGAACCCGATTGAGCTGGCTGATGCGCGTGCGCTGGTTTCGGATACGCGCGAATATCTGACGGCGGTGCCGGAACACACCTCGTTCACCAACAAGCAGCTGCTGGACATTATGATGGCGCAGGATTTCCAGGACCTTACCGGTCAGGTGATCAAGCGCATGATGGATGTGATCCAGGAGATCGAGCGTCAGCTGCTGATGGTGCTGCTGGAGAATCTGCCGGAGGCGAATGCTTCGCAGCGTAAAGAGGGCGAGAGCCTGCTGAACGGCCCGCAGATTAATACGGCGGCCCCAGGGGTCGTGGCGAACCAGGATCAGGTCGATGACCTGCTGGATAGCTTAGGCTTTTAAGCGGCGTGCGCCGGGGAACGGGGAAGGTTGTGTTCGCCGGTGCGGCGGAGTAACCACGGAGCAGGTTTCGTTCATCGGTGCAGCGGAGTGACCGTTGAGAAGGTTTCGTTCGCCAGAGCGAACCGGCAGTTTCAGCCCGCCTGCTGCGGGCGACCGACAAGGGGGCGCCAGTCGCCGCGCCCCCTTGACCCTGGGCTTGCGGCCCCCTTCATCGCCGCTGCGCGGTACCTTCGCGTCTTCAGGATTTCAGCCGGACCGCCCGGGACGCGCCGTCCCTGGCGCGGCCCGTCGCTCTCGCCGACGTCCTGAAATCCTTCTTCCGCTCAGCGATGAAAAGGCCGCTCCACGGTCCCGCGGCACGGCCAGCCGCCGTTCTTCGGCTGAGTCGTGGCTGAGAGACAGAGGGATAGCGGCTTTGCTTCAACGCTGATAGTCTGCGGGGAGGGCAGGCGGTTTCTCCCACTCTCTTCTCCCGGTTCCGCACAATTTACTTTCTCTCCCTTTGGATGAGGACAAGAACCCCGCACTGCTTCCGCCCCGGCGCAAAGCCCCAATAAGCTCTATTTTTCGTACGTTAATCCCCGCTTCATTGACCGCTAACTTTGGCATCCTGTACTCAGAATTCCTGCCAGCAGAGGTTTGTCGTGGCTGAAGAGAGCGACGAGGACAAAACAGAATCGCCCACACCCCACCGATTAGAAAAAGCGCGGGAAGAGGGGCAGATTCCACGATCCCGTGAGCTGACCTCGGTTCTAATGCTTGCTACCGGCCTGATGGTCCTCTGGCTGGGGGGCGAAAACATGGCGCATCGGTTAGCCAGCATGGTCGCGGCAGGATTGCACTTCGATCACGGCATGGTGAACGACGATAAGCTGATCATCGCGCATATCAGCAATCTTATCGGTCAGGCGATTATGGCACTGCTGCCGCTGATGGCAGGTCTGGTGCTGGTGGCGATTGCCGCGCCGATGCTGCTGGGCGGCATTGTGATCAGCGGCAAGTCAATCAAAGTGGACATCAAGAAGCTCAATCCGCTGAGTGGACTGAAGCGTATGATTGCCGGTCAGGCCTGGTCGGAACTGCTGAAAGGGATCCTGAAAGCGGTCCTGGTTGGCAGCGTGGCGGGCTGGTACATCTGGTCACACTGGCCGGAAATGCTGCGCCTGATGAGTGAATCGCCGCTGAGTGCGCTGGCGCATGGCCTGAATATGATCGCGGTCTGTTGCCTGCTGGTGATGATTGGCCTGATTCCTATGGTCGGCTATGACGTTTTCTGGCAGCTCTACAGCTACTACAAAAAATTGCGCATGTCGCGTCAGGAAATTCGCGACGAGCACAAACAGCAGGAGGGCGATCCGCATGTTAAAGGGCGTATTCGCCAGCAGATGCGCGCCGCCGCCCGTCGCCGCATGATGACGAATGTACCGAAAGCGGATGTGGTGGTCACCAACCCGACGCACTATTCCGTCGCCCTGCAATATAACGAGAAAAAAATGAGCGCCCCGAAAGTGGTGGCAAAAGGCGCCGGTGATGTGGCGTTGAAAATCCGTGAGCTGGCAAAAGAGCACCGGATTCCCATTCTGGAAGCGCCGCCGCTGGCGCGTGCGCTCTACCGACATACTGAAATCGATCAGCATATTCCCGGCGCGCTCTATGCCGCCGTGGCGGAAGTGCTGGCCTGGGTGTGGCAGCTGCGACGCTGGAAGCGTGAAGGCGGCCTGATCCCGAAAAAACCTCAGGTTCTGCCAGTACCGGCGGAACTGGACTTTGCTGGAGAGAACAGAAACGATGGCTAATCTGGCCGCTAAACTGCGTTTACCAAATGATTTCAAAAATACGCAATGGCAGGTGCTGGCCGGTCCGGTGCTCATTCTGCTGATCCTGTCGATGATGGTGCTGCCGCTGCCGCCCTTCATCCTCGATCTGCTGTTTACCTTTAATATCGCGCTTTCGCTGATGGTGCTACTGGTGGCGATGTTTACCCAGCGCACGCTGGAGTTCGCGGCCTTCCCGACCATTCTGCTTTTCTCCACCTTGCTGCGCCTGGCGCTGAACGTCGCCTCTACCCGTATTATCCTGATGGAAGGGCATACCGGCGGAGCAGCGGCGGGACGGGTGGTTGAAGCCTTCGGTCACTTCCTGGTGGGCGGCAACTTTGCCATCGGTATCGTGGTCTTTATCATCCTCGTCATCATTAACTTTATGGTGATCACCAAAGGTGCCGGCCGTATCGCAGAAGTGGGCGCGCGTTTCGTGCTCGACGGGATGCCGGGTAAACAGATGGCGATTGACGCCGATCTCAATGCCGGCCTGATCGGTGAAGATGAAGCTAAAAAGCGTCGTTCTGAAGTAACACAGGAAGCGGACTTCTACGGCTCAATGGACGGTGCCAGTAAGTTCGTACGTGGTGATGCCATCGCGGGCATCATGATTATGGTGATCAACGTGATCGGCGGCCTGCTGGTGGGCGTGTTGCAGCATGGCATGGATGTCGGCCATGCGGCAGAGAGCTATACGCTGCTGACCATCGGTGATGGTCTGGTGGCGCAGATCCCGGCGCTGGTAATCTCTACCGCAGCGGGCGTTATTGTTACGCGCGTCAGCACCGATCAGGACGTGGGCGAACAGATGGTCAGTCAGCTGTTTAAAAACCCACGGGTGATGTTGCTGAGTGCAGGCGTGCTGGGTCTGCTGGGCCTGGTGCCCGGCATGCCCAACTTTGTGTTCCTGCTGTTTACTGTGGCCCTGCTTGGGCTGGCCTGGTGGCTGCGCGGACGGGAAATGGCGCCGAAACCGGCCGCCGCTGCCAGCAGCGTGGCCCGGCCGCAGGAGACCCCGGCGAACCTGGAAGCGACCTGGAAAGATGTGCAGCTGGAAGATACGCTGGGCATGGAAGTCGGCTATCGCCTGATCCCGATGGTCGATCAACAGCAAAATGGCGAGCTGCTGGGACGTATCCGCAGTATCCGTAAAAAGGTGGCGCAGGAGGTGGGCTTTCTGCCGCCGGTGGTGCACATACGCGACAATCTGGAGTTACCGCCCGCGCGTTACCGTATTCTGATGAAAGGGGTGGAGATCGGCAGTGGCGATGCCTTCCCGGGCCGCTGGATGGCGATCAACCCCGGTACGGCTGCCGGTACGTTGCCGGGTGAAGCGACGGTCGACCCCGCGTTTGGCCTGGCAGCGATCTGGATCGACAGCGCGTTGAAAGAGCAGGCGCAAATCCAGGGCTTTACCGTGGTGGAAGCCAGTACCGTGGTAGCGACGCACCTGAATCATCTGATTGGTCAGTACGCCAGCGAGCTGTTTGGCCGTCAGGAAGCGCAGCAGCTGCTTGACCGTGTCACCCAGGAGATGCCGAAACTCACGGAAGATCTGGTTCCCGGCGTGATCACCTTAACCACACTGCACAAAGTATTGCAGAACCTGCTGACGGAACGCATCTCTATCCGTGATATGCGCACCATTCTCGAGACTCTGGCAGAGCATGCGCCGGTACAGAACGATCCGCAGGAGCTCACCAGCGTGGTACGCGTCGCGCTGGGACGTGCGATTACCCAACAGTGGTTCCCGGGCAATGGCGAGGTGCAGGTAATAGGTCTGGACGCGACGCTGGAACGCTTGCTGCTGCAGGCGTTGCAGGGCGGCGGCGGTCTGGAGCCGGGGCTGGCGGATCGTCTGCTGCAACAGGCGCAGACGGCGCTGCAGCGTCAGGAGATGCTGGGTGCGCCACCGGTGCTGCTGGTTAACCATCCATTGCGCGCGCTGCTGGCGCGTTTCCTGCGCCGTACGCTGCCACAGCTGGTAGTGCTCTCCAATATGGAACTGACCGATAATCGTCAGATCCGTATGACTGCCACCATCGGAGGCAAATAATGTTTCGCGCAGCGCTGCTGACAATGCTGTTGTTACCCGGTATTACGGGCGCAGCGGATATGGCCTGGCACGCCAGCGCCAGTGGGCCAACGCTGAGCCTGCGTGGCAGCTGGCTGCGTTCACCCGCGCTGAAACCCCCGGCGGATGCTCAGGGCGCCATTCGGGTGATCCACTGGCGCTACCAGCTGAGCGGTCCGGCGCCTTCCGGCTTGCAGGTCCGGCTCTGCGCATCGCAGCGCTGTGCCGTGCTGGAGGGGGGGAGCGGCTATACCCGTGGCCTGGCGAATGTGGCGGCGAATGAAACGCTGCATCTGGTGTTTGGCGTGATGGGGAAAGGCCATCTCCCGCCAGGCTTACGGGTGGTCAGCAGCGAAGTGATGGTGAATTACCATTAGTGTCTGGCGGGGAGCGTAAAATCGCCCGCGACCTGTATGGCTCAATGAGGCATTTTCTGGCAAGAAACTATCTCCTGTCGATCTCAGGATGAAAGCGTGCGTCGCTTATCATCCTGAAATAACGTTTATGATGAAAAGAGTATACCGGATATTACAGGCACGATTTAATCGCTATCTGTGTCGAAAGCAATACGATAATAATTGGGGTTAAGGCTTTTTATTGCTGCGTTTCTTTCCTGCGCGTCCTCTGTTTCCTGCCCGCTTTTTCCGGCATATTCTTCTTCTCTTTCGATAGCTTGCATAGCCTGGGTATATTGCAGCTTTGCTGCCTGCTGATAAGCCGCTAAATGCGCATTACGTTTATCAACATCACTGAGAAAATGGTCAAGATCCATCAGATGCTGTTCAAGCTCTTCATCGTCGCTCTCTTCATCGGGGATGTATTCAACTTTCGGCATTCTTTCCGCCAGCTTGATTTTGGCTTCATTGCTGGAGTATGCGGACGCATCGAATCCCTGGAAATAATTACCAAATCGGTTCAGTGGTGTCGGTGGATAATGAGGTTTTTTGTTTCCATCCATTTTACAGGGGTTAAAATCATCCTTTGCTACAGCACAGGGGGGAAGTGAGTAGCCGGGCGATGCCTCTTTTTTCATTAAAGCCGTCATGGCTGGTGTGCGGGCTTGAGAAACACGATTTTCAAATGCCGCACGCAGGCTGGCCACCTTATCACCGGGGAAAGCGATTGTACGGTGAGCGCTTTCAGCAGAAGGCGAAACCACCTTTTTAATCTTTTCCGGCCAGCTAATTTTAACCGGGACGCCAGTAAAAGGGGTTCCGTCCCGGTTTAATTTCCAGGGGTTGTTTTGTACGTTGATGAAATTAAATTTATCCTCAGATTTAGATTTGCTTTTGTCACTATCGCCGATACTGGCAAACAGGTTTTGTGTGTTTGCGACAAATTGAACCGATGATGTCATTTCCTGCTATCCACTTGTTAACTATTGACGAAGCGAGTTTACAAAGCTTATCAGGATCATATTTTCAAAAAACGCCTTTGTAATAATAATTAACAAACGTAATTTTTAATCCTGACGGCATTCAGCTATTGCTGAGAGCAACCTGTAGCGAGGTATAACACGGGGAAAACAGCGAAAGGGGCAACAGAGGCGGCAAAGCATTTTCTCTGCCGCCGGGGTTTGCCCGCTGCTGATAAAACAGTCTCAGAGCGGGCAGACGATTACATACGTTCGATGGTTTTGATACCGAGGGTATCGAGACCCTGACGCAGGGTTTTCGCCGTCAGCGCAGCCAGTTTCAGGCGGCTCTGGCGGGTAGCCTCATCTTCTGCTGCCAGAATCGGACAGTGCTCGTAGAAGCCTGAAAAGAGCCCGGCCAGGTCGTAAAGGTAAGCACACATCACATGCGGCGTACCGTCACGCGCAACCTGAGTGATAATCTCTTCGAACTGAATCAGTCGGGTTGCCAGCGCAGCTTCCCGCGCGTCAGAGAGCGTGATCGCGCCGCTCAGGCTATCGATATCAATACCCGCTTTGCGGAACACGGAAAGCACACGCGTATAGGCATACTGCATATAGGGCGCGGTATTACCCTCAAAGGCCAGCATGTTATCCCAGTCAAAGATATAATCGGTGGTGCGGCTTTTCGAGAGATCGGCATATTTCACCGCGCCGATACCTACCACTTCCGCCAGCTCATGCGCCTCAGCAGGAGTCATGTCCGGGTTCTTCTCTTTCACCAGCGTCAGCGCGCGCTCATGCGCTTCATCCAGCAGATCCGCCAGCTTGATAGTGCCGCCGCTACGGGTTTTGAACGGACGACCATCTTTGCCCAGCATCATGCCAAACGCATGGTGTTCAAGCGGTACCGATTCCGGCACATAGCCTGCTTTGCGCACAATGGTCCAGGCCTGCATCAGGTGCTGGTGCTGACGTGAATCGATGTAGTAAACCACGCGGTCAGCGTGCAGCGTTTCATAACGGTATCTGGCGCAGGCGATATCGGTTGTGGTGTAAAGGTAGCCACCATCCTTTTTCTGGATGATAACCCCCATGGGTTCGCCTTCTTTGTTTTTGAACTCGTCGAGAAACACCACGGTGGCGCCTTCGCTCTCCTGCGCCAGCCCTTTGGCTTTCAGGTCGGCCACGATGCCCGGCAACATATCGTTATACAGGCTCTCACCCATCACATCGTTGCGTGACAGGGTTACGTTCAGACGATCGTAGACCAGCTGGTTCTGGCTCATGGTGATATCCACCAGCTTTTTCCACATAGCGCGACAATATTCGTCGCCGCCCTGTAGTTTCACTACATAGTTACGCGCGCGTTCAGCAAAGGCTTCATCTTCATCATAAGTGCGTTTTGCTTCACGGTAGAAAGCTTCCAGATCGGCCAGCGCAATCTCTTCGTGGTGTTCGTTCTGCTGTTTTTCCAGGAAGGCGATAAGCATACCGAACTGGGTGCCCCAGTCCCCGACGTGGTTCGCGCGAATCACCTTATGGCCCAGAAACTCCAGTGTACGCACCGCTGCATCCCCGATGATGGTGGAGCGAACATGGCCCACATGCATCTCTTTCGCCACATTCGGTGCGGAGTAATCCACCACAATGGTTTGCGGCTCAACAGGCGCAACGCCCAGGCGGGGTGAGCTCAGCGCCTGCTCAGCCTGCTGTGCCAGCCATTGCGGATCAAGAAAAATATTGATAAAGCCGGGTCCGGCGATGTCGACTTTACTGGCGATGCCGGTTAAATCGAGGTGTTGTAAAACCTGCTCTGCCAGCTGACGCGGCGCTTGCCCCAGCTTTTTCGCTACGGCCATAATACCGTTGGCCTGATAATCACCAAACTGCGTTTTAGCAGACTGACGAACCTGAGGTTCACAATCGGCCGGTGCGCCAGCCATCATCATCGCCTGACTGACTTTTTCACTAAGTAGAGCCTGAATATTCACCGAGTTACCTTAGTATGCTGAAAAGGCTCATCTGCAGCACAGCGAGCCGTTGTCGTCATCCTGCCCGGAAGGAAAGGTGACAGGCAGGATGAAAAAAGAAAAAATAAGGGGGAAAGTATACGTGAATTGTTACCGGGCGTCAGTAGCCTGATAACCAGCAAAATCAAGGGCGGTGTTGTCTGGCGTAAACAACACCTGGCGACGTAACAGGTCTAACGACGTCTCAGGTGACGACGGGGATTCTTGACGCTTTTGTCTTCACGCACTTTCCAGTGACGTGCTATAGCGAATCCCATCAAGGCAATCAAAGCCGCGACAATAATGAGCATAGACATAGAGCCATTCCTTGTATGAGGTGTGAGACAAATCTATAAGAAAGGGTCGTCCCCTGCAAATGTTTGCAGGCTAATTAAGAGTTATCTCATTGAATTAACAAATGCCATTTTAATCATGCATTTAAGAGCACTTTGTCAACTAACGTTTGGCCCTAAACAGACGAATATTCCGAAATGAAAGGCCAGATTATGCAGTTTTTTGACGAAATTTAGCACAAATCAGATGAATCTGAGCCTTTTCTGGCCGCGAAACCAGACGGCAGGCCGGATTCGATCATTTAAAATTATTGAACATAGACCGAGGAAACATGACGCATCACGGCTTTTTACTGCCAGAACTACAGGACTTGCGTACCGATCTGGTGCGCTTTGAGTCTGCACTCGAGAATCTGGCGCAGCGCCTGGGCTTGCCGCTGGTCGATCTTGAGGTCGATCATATCGCGCTGCGCTGTCATCAAATCGCTACCGCTGAACGCTGGAAGCAGGGCTTATTGCGCATAGGCACGCTCTTTTCAGAAGCGATGATTAATGGTCGTCCCATTGCGTTGTTTAAACTGCATCAGCCTCTGCAGGTCGCCAGATGGCAGCTGGATGTGATCGAATTGCCCTGGCCTGGTCAGAAGCTTTATCGCCACGAAGGTTGGGAGCATGTGGAGGTGGTGCTGCGCGGCGCACCGGAAACGCTGGGCGTGCGCGCCATGGCGCTGCTTTCTGACGAAGGGTTAGCGCAGCCGGGGATTTCGTTCAAAACCAGTAGCCCGCAGGGGGAGAATGAACGCCTGCCCAATCCGACCCTGGCGGTGACGGACGGGGAGACCACAATTAAATTTCATCCCTGGCGACTGGAGGAGATTGTCGCCAGCGAAGCGGATTAACGTTCCTGCACCGCACGCGCGAGGCGGGAGAGCGCTTCTTCCAGCGTGGCGCGCGTGCAGCCAAAGTTAAAACGCACAAAGCGATCGTCGCCAAAATCACGTCCGGGCGAGAAGCCAAGCCCGTGTTTCTCAAAATAGAGCGCCGGGCTGGCGACATCCAGTCCGCTGGCATCAATCCAGCCAAGGTAAGTCGCCTCGGGTGCCGCCATGTTGAGGCCCGGTAAGGCATTGACCTGCTGCGTCAGACGATTGCGGTTTGCACGCAAATAGTCGAGCTGGGCGTCCAGCCAGCTTTCCCCATCACGCCAGGCGGCCTCAGCGGCCACCAGCGCCAGAATGTCCACGGACGGCACAATCCCCTGGCGCGTGCGGGTAAATTGTTTGCGCAGCTCCGGATTGGGAATAATGGCCATCGATGCCCCTAAGCCGGCGATATTAAAGGTTTTGGACGGCGAGAGCAGGGTAATGGTGCGCTGGGCAGCCTCTTCACTCAGGCTGGCGAACGGAATATGTTGCAGGCCAGGCGTCAGAATCAAATCACAATGGATTTCATCTGAGCAGACGATCAGATCGTGACGTTGTGCAAACTCAAGCTGCGCCTGCAGCTCTTCCCGCCGGTAAACGGTGCCGCCCGGATTTTGCGGGTTGCACAGCATCAGCAGTTTCTCTTTGCCCGTCAGCTGATTATCCGCGTCGCTGAGATCCATGACCCAGCGGTTATCCTGCAGTCGCAGCGGCAGGTTGACCTGTGGACGTTCAGCCAGCTTTGCGGAATAACGAAACGGAGGATAAATGGTCGCCGGCGCGACAGTGGCTTCATCGGGCGCGGTAAATGCGCGTACGCAGAGATTCAGGCCGCTCACCACGCCGGGCAGCAATACTATCCACTCCGGCTGGATCTGCCACTGATAGCGCTCCGCCATCCGCTGTACCGTGATCTCAAGCAGTTTATGCGGCGTGTCGCCGTAGCCGAAAATGCCATGTGCCACACGCGTTTGCAGCGCCTCGATCACACAGTCTGGGGCGCGAAAATCGGTATCTGCCACCCATAGCGGCAACACATCACGATTGCCATATTTGTTCCATTTCAAACTATCGCTGTGACGCCGATCGAGCGCCTGGTCAAAATTAAATGCCATAGTTACGTTTCCGCCTAAAATAAGTCACTCTGTCAGAGTAACTGAAGCACCTGTCCCGAGCCAGCAGACACGTAAAGGAGAAGAACATGACAAAGCTGGAAATTTGTTGCTATGGCCTGGATTGTGCAATCACGGCGCAGCAGGCAGGAGCAGATCGCGTTGAACTCTGCACCGCGCCGCGCGAAGGGGGACTGACGCCCTCAGCGGGCCTGCTGGAAGCCGCACGGCGTGAACTCACCATTGCCGTACACCCTATTGTGCGGCCACGCGGCGGCGATTTTTGCTATACCGCGCGTGAGTTCGACGTGATGAAATCTGAGGTGGCGATCATCCGCGAGCTCGGTTTTCCCGGTCTGGTGATCGGTATGCTGGATGAGGATGGCCATATCGATCATGCGCGTATGGAACACATTATGGCGCTGTGCGACGGGCTGGAGGTCACCTTCCACCGCGCATTTGACCTGTGTCATAGTCCGAAACGCGCCCTGAAAGAGTTGACCGCTCTGGGCATCGCGCGCATTCTGACTTCGGGCCAGCAGCAAAATGCCGAAAACGGAATTGCGTTATTGCGGGAACTTAATGAGCTGAGCACAGGTCCTATTATTATGGCCGGTGCAGGTGTGCGTCTCAGCAACCTGCAGAAGTTTCTTGAGATGGGGATTAAGGAGATTCACAGCTCCGCCAGCCGTCTCATTTCCTCCCCGATGCGTTACCGGAAAGCCGGGGTTTCCATGTGTTCCGAAGCCGAAACGGATGAATTCAGCCGCTACTGCGTGGATGGTGATGTGGTAGAAGCCATGAAAAGTGTGATGCAGATGACCCCTGACCGGGTGGCCTGAATCACCAGTGATTTTGCCGCGCAGCACGCCGAAAACCGACGTGATGTTTGCCTGTACCAAACCCCAGCATCTTGTTGGGGTTCTTTTTATCTACAACCCGACGAACAGAATAAAGGGCCTCAGGGACAGAGCCGGAGCGGTAAAAAGCTGCGCTGCAAACCGGACAGACAGCCGCCTGTTGCAGCCGGAAGAGACGAAGGAAAAGCCTTCAGAGGTAAGACTATTCTTTACGTGCTGCCTCGGCCAGAAAATGGCTGCGGCTTGTATAACGGGAGTCTTTACTTACCGCCTTATCAATTTTCTCAATTAACAGATGGGGCATAGTGATATTGATACGTTATGACTTGCCAGGATATTTGGTGATGTCCATTTCAATGCCAATGAAAACCAGACGCGTCGATGGTGCTTTGCTGGCTATATTTTGCGCCTGGTCAGCTAAATGCGCATCAGTCGCTTCAGGAACAGGCAGCCCTTTTTCTGCCAACAGCGTAAAATGCGCATTTAGTGCAGATCCGACATCTTTAAATGCTTCCTGAAAATGCTCCCCGGCAAAGATGCAGCCAGGCACATCAGGAAACCAGCCGCTGGCACTGCCGTCAGAACCGATTTCAACTAAGCCTGTATAAATCATATAAAACCTCTGTCTGAAAAGAGCGTCCTTATGGGCGGCTCCGCACTGGTTTAGTTTCGCAATCTTCAGAATCTGGTGGACCGTGCCTGTTTTCAGGTTCTTCTCTGGATGTGGAACTGTTATGACAATAGCGAAATCCGGGTGGCCAAATAAGTGATGGCTTCCTTTCACCCTTTCAAGCTGCCAACCCTTTTTCTCTGACAGCTTTATCAGTTCCGAACTTTTTCAATCTCTCTCCGTCTTGTGCACTGACGTTAAAAATACACACAGGCTACACACCGCCAGTCAATGTTATGGTGTGTAGCCTGTGTGTTGGCTTTGGCTTGCTTTAGAGGAGCTGGAGTTTTTGCGCTGTGCCACATTTTGCATACAGGCTCCGCTGTCAGCCTGAAAGGAGATGTTTTATGGCAAGTGGCTGTTCCGTCGTGTTTTTTTAGACAACAAGACGCTGTGCTGGTGACAGAGTGTTATCTGGCCGAAGCATAAATTCATAAGACATAAATGGAAACCGTGTCCATAGTTGACCCTTTGTTTGCAGGAATAAGACACGTGCTTCATCGCTCATATTTTTCGCTAAAATTTACCCTTTTTATCTCAGCCTTTGCCCTGATACTGTGGACTGTTATGCCCACGGAAGCGTTGATCCATCTGGCTGAGGAGGGGCAATTGATTGAGAGCCTGACGTTGTATTTCTATGCTGCGGTGCTCATTATGCTGATGTTTACTCCACTGGCCGGGGTAAAACTGACCACCCGCTGGTCGGTGATCTTCGTATTATTCGCCATGATGGCTCGTGAGGCGGATTTACATAAAGCTGTTGATGACATGAGTATGCTGAAACTGCGTTTCTGGACCGGCGCGCTGCCCTGGCAGGATAAGTTGCTGGCGCTGGCGGTGTTGCTGCCTGTTGTCCTGGCCTGTTTAAACCTTCTGTGGCGTCACAGCCGTAAAATCTGGCACGCGGCCAAAGCGCACGAAGCGCACGCCGTCACTATCCTGGCGTTTATCAGTCTGATTATCCTGACCAGCATGCTTGATCGCTCCCTGGGCGTGGTGAAAGAAACCTTCGGCTGGCACGGACCAAAATGGCTGGTTGCCCTGCAAACGTCGCAGGAAGAGTTGCTGGAGATGGCATTACCATTGCTGGCGCTGGTGGCGGTCCTGCAATACCGGGGCAGTGTACGGCATGCGCAGACGGAGCCTGCCAGCGTGGTCAGAGCTCGCTAAGGTTCCGATTACGGAACAGTAACCAGGAGGATGACAGGCAATGATGGCGCTTGTTATCCCCAGGAAGTCCGCCATCCTTATCACTGTGTAACCAGCATGACCTGAAGCCGGTCAATGCTGTCCGGAAAACCGCTACCAGCCGAAGGGTCTGCCACAATCAGTACTGCTGTCACGGCAGCCCCGGTTGCGCACGCGTTCCATACGTCGGTCTTTTTTGAGCTTTCCATTACCATCAACACGATATATCGGGGACTTGGGGGAGGGGAGCGGTTTGTTATCCTGTCTGTCAGGGGTATAGCTGGCGGTACAGGAGACAAGAGGGAGTGAAAGCAGCAGTAAAAGAGGTAATCGCAACAAAAGCATTTTAGCTCCATCATAAAATAAAGTTGAATGCACCGCACGGAGAAACTTAACAAAGTTCCGTAATGAAAATAGCCAGAAAAGGAGCAAATTTGCCTGAGTTTACAAAGCGCCTGTAAAAGCCAGGTAACCTCACCGCGTTGGGCGCGAGGCATGGAATTGATTGATGGTTGTAATAACTACTGGTGCGATAGTGTCGGTGTAACAGAGGCGTTGTTAGCATGTTGCTGTGGATTTTTGGCATCAATCGCGCGGTAAAGTAAGAAAAGACAGAGCCAATAAGCGTTCTGCTGGAATATGCCTATATCTGGCGTAAATCACATTATCAACAATAGTTTATTGAGTAACGCTTCCCGGTTTTGCTGTTGTTCCTGATCTCATCTGTGTTGTTAATCTGTTGTGTGGGGGAGCGGCCGTATCAGGCGGTTGGCTTATTGTGGGCCGGGAAGCCTCAGCTGTTTTTTTAATGCCTGAGGTAAATCATTGACAGGTAAAGTCAGTACTTCTGTTTACATCATTCTTATGGGTGTAGTTACCCCTTTTACGCCTACATTTGCTGATCAACGGGACCTCTATTCTGTTCATACCGCTTCATTTGTTTACCATGCTTATGCTCCCACGAAAGACTATACCCAGTATTTTAAAAATGAATTAATTGCGGTAGAAAAGCGGCTCAGCGCAGAGTCAGAGTACAGCCTGTATGCGGGCACCATGATTAACAGCGAAGATAATCGCTGTGTATTACTGGGAATGGGCAAACAATGGGGAGAATATAAAAAGCTGGTTATTGAAGGCCTCTACGTTTACGCGGGCGAGTTTTTCATTGAGCCTTTCTCGCATTGTGGTGACCGGGGCATTTATCATGAATTTAAAAGGATAACCGGGGTGGGCTTTGCCCCTTATATCTATCATGGTGTCAGGTATGATGTGAACCCCTACGTAGGAGTAAGGTCGGGGGTGATCTTGCCAGGAATTGTGGTATTCAGCCTGCAGTTCCGGTTCTGAACTCTCATCGGTCTGCAGGTCAGAGTGAATGCGCGCCGCTCTGGTCTGATGCAGCATGACTCCTGGCCGCAGCAGAAGATCCCACACAGGCGCGGAAGGCGTTACACTTACTTTATCCACTCTGACGGACACCCAACATGAAACGCCTGAACCTGCTGGTTTTTACCCTCCTGAGCGCCAGCTTTTTCAGCTCGGCTGCCCCGGCTATCCGCTGCGATCCCCAAAGTCAGGCGATTGCCAGCAGCAACAACTGGATCATGCTGGGCGGCAATGCCAAAGGGGCGGTGCGTCAGGTGATCGCGGGTGAATTTGGGAAAGATGTCAATTCGCAGAAGCGGATCCTCGGGCAGTTTGATCCCTGTGGCGATTTGATGGTGGCGGATGTCAGTTACGATAAGTCGGAACACAATGTCAGGCTGAGCATGGAGCAGCATATTGCCCGGGTAGAAGATGGCTGGATGGCGGAGTATGCTTACCTGGTTAAAGTCGTAAAAGAGGGCAAAGAGGTAGTGGTAGACAACCGGCAGGGCACCATCAACTGGCTGACAGGACGGCAGGGTAATATCGTCAGCGCCTCCGACAAATTTATCAGCATGGGCAAACACGGTTTTACCGACTCCACCTACCACTACGACGACCAGTTCCGCCTGCAAAAAAGCGTCTCGCGCGGCACCGATGAACTGACCAATGGTGAAAGTCATTATCGCTGGAATCCACACGGATTGATGGTCAGCACTACCAGCGCGCGCGGTAAAGATACCTATACCTACGATGAACAGTTGCGCGAGCTACGGCTGGATGGACTGACCAGCACGCCGGTCAGCACCATTCGCTCGGTGGATGAGTGTCAGCTGTGGGATGGGGTGGGCAACTGCACCCTGAGCTATCTGCATGAAACGGAAGTGTTTTCGCAGGGCGCCATTGAGCGTCACCTCAGTACGGCCTATAAGTATGAATACTGGGAGCAACCGGCCGAGTAATGCGGGACGGCTCGCGCCGTCCCGCGCTGTTATTTCACCGTTTTACTGAAGGCATCCACCGCCAGAATCGCGCTGGCAATATCTTCCGCCGTCAGGTTGGGGTTAAGGTTTTTCAGCGTATCGCCTTCGTTGTTCGCCAGGGCGCCCACTTTCACCAGATTTTCCCAGCTTTCATTTTCCAGATGCAGTTCCTGCAGCGTGGTCGGCATCCCGATAGCGCGATAAAAGCGAATATAGCGCGCGATCTCTTCATCGGGACGGCGTTCCAGCACCATTTGCGTCAGCGTGCCGTAAGCGACTTTTTCGCCGTGCGTCAGATGATGGATTTCGCCATCAATGGCGGTAAAGCCGTTATGGATCGCATGGGCGCCGGCCAGACCCGCATTTTCAAAGCCCAGCCCGGAGAGCAGGGTATTGGCTTCAACCACCGCTTCAACGGCAGGCGTGACACGTTTCTGCGCAACGGCGGTATAGGCGCTGTAACCCCAGGTCAACAGCGTCTCTTCACAGGCGCGGGCAATCGCCATCCCGGCGATCGTCGGCTCGCCATTGACCATCGATTTGGCATGTGAACGCTGTACGGCCTGCGCCTCCACCCAGGTGGCCAGCCCGTCGGCGATGCCGGAGGCAAACAGACGTACCGGCGCGCTGGCGCAGACAGCGGTATCTACCAGTACCAGGTCGGGGTTTTTACTGTAGAAGCGATAGCTTTCAAATACGCCGCTGTCGGAATAGATCACGGAAAGGGCGCTGCAGGGCGCATCGGTGGAAGCCACGGTAGGCACAATCACGACCGGCTGTTTCAGTTCATCGGCAATGGCTTTTACCGTATCCAGCGTTTTGCCACCGCCGAGGCCGACCACGATATCGCTATTCCATGTCCGGGCCAGCTGCGTCAGGCGGGTGATTTCATTAGTGGAGGCTTCCCCTTTAAACTGCTGATAGTGAAATTCAATGCCCGCTTTTTTTAATGTCTCCGCGCTGCGCTCGCCGATCAGTTGCCAGACCACCTCATCCGCGACAAGAAAAGCGCGGCTGCCCAGCTCCGTCAGATACTGTCCCAGATCGTCCAGCGCGCCAGCGCCCTGAACATATTTTCGTGGTGAAGAGAAAATAAGCTTATTCATAACCTCTACTCCTTACATGAATGATGCAGACCTTTTGAAATAACCTGACACAACCGGAAGCAATTTCATTAACAAAAGATGGCAGGTTACGGAAAAATGTTTTTAATAACACCCTGTTATCCTTGCATTAACGCTTTCCTGCTGTCAGAGTCGTGATACGCTTTCCTGGAGATCATTTATGACCGCGACGCAGCTCTCCTTCCTTATTGCTATTACGTTACTGACCCTCACACCCGGTTTCGATACCGCGCTGGTGCTACGTACGTCCGCAACTGAGGGCTGGCGCCGCGCCAGTGCCAGTGCATTGGGCGTTACGCTCGGTTGTATGTTGTGGGGTATTGCCGTCGGTGCCGGGCTGGGCGCGCTGCTGCTGGCCTCAGAAACAGTTTATCACTGGCTGAAAGGATTGGGGGCGGCATATCTGCTCTGGCTCGGGGTCAGCTTGTTGCTGAAACCGCGAAACGCGCTACAGAGCGCAGAGGATAGCTCCCGCGCGGCAGCGGGCTACCTGACTCATTTCCGCCGCGGGCTGCTGGGGAATCTGTTGAACCCCAAGATTGGAGTGTTTTACGTCACGTTTCTGCCGCAGTTTATTCCGGCAGGGGCGTCCGTACCCTTGTGGTGTACCCTGATGGCGTTAACGCATATGGTGATCGGTCTGGTATGGAATGGATTGCTGATTGCGGGCAGCCACTATTTTGCCCGACGGCTGCGCCAGCCGGGCATGATTAAAATCATGGATCGTGTAACGGGATGTGTGTTTATCGCCTTTGCCGCAAAACTGGCCTTATCGCGACGCTGAGCCTCAGGGCTTACGGGCAATAAGTACGGCACGCAACGGTGCCGGATAGCCTTCAACCGTACGGGTGTTGTCGGCGGGATCGAGGAAATCCGCCAGCGATTCGCTGGTCATCCAGTCGGTACGCCGCTGCTCATCAGTGGAGGTGACGGCATAATCCGCAATGCGTACGTCAACGAAGCCGCATTTCTCCAGCCAGGTTTTTAACATTTCCGCTGAAGGGATAAAGTAAACGTTACGCATTTGCGCGTAGCGTTCGCCCGGCACCAGTACCTCGTTGGCACTCCCCTCAATCACCAGCGTTTCCAGAACCAGTTCGCCTTCACTGACCAGCTGATTTTTCAGCTGCAGCAGATGATCCAGCGGCGAGCGGCGATGGTAGAGCACCCCCATGGAAAAGACGGTATCGAAGGCTTTCAGCTCCGGCAACTGTTCAATCCCTAACGGCAGCAGATGGGCGCGACGATCGTCCCCCAGCAGCTTACGCACCGCTTCAAACTGACAGAGGAACAGCTGCATGGGATCGATGCCCACCGCCAGCTGCGCCCCGGCACCGACCATACGCCACAGGTGATAACCGCTGCCGCAGCCCACATCCAGCACCAGACGACCCTCCAGCGGAGAGATATGCGGCAGTACCCGTTGCCATTTCCAGTCGGAGCGCCATTCGGTATCGATATGGGTGCCATACAGAGAAAAGGGGCCTTTACGCCACGGCATCAGATTGCGCAGCAGCTTCTCAATTCCCTGACGCTGACGATCACTCAGATCGTCGCGATCGGCGCTGACGCTGTGCAGCAGATCGAACTGCACGGGCGTGAGATCGGGCAGGTGATCCAGGGTTTTTTGCCACAGACGAAAGTGGCCGTGCAGGTTTTCCCGCTGCCAGGTGGCGATCTGCGCGGGCAACACTTCCAGCCAGCTGGCGAGCGGGCCGGTGGCGATCTGCTGATAAAATTTGCCAAAGTCGATCATTTCAACGCCACCAGAGAACCAAAGTTAAAGCACTGAAACCAGAGTTCAGCATGGGTAAAACCGGCCTGCTTCAGGCGCGCCTTATGGGTTTCCACGCTGTCAGTCAGCATCACGTTTTCCAGCATGCTGCGTTTCTGACTGATCTCCAGTTCGCTGTAGCCGTTAGCGCGTTTAAAATCGTGATGCATATTGAACAGCAGCTCGCCGACCTCGCCATCCTCAAAACTGAACTTCTCCGACAGCACCAGCGCGCCGCCGGGGTTCAGCCCCTGCCAGATTTTACTCAGCAACTGCAGGCGTGCGGCAGGCTCCAGAAACTGGAGCGTAAAGTTCAATACCACCAGCGAGGCGTTTTCGATGGGGATATCACGAATATCGGCTTCGAGCACATCAACCGGCGTATCGGCGCGAAAAGCATCAATATGAAGGCGGCAGCGCTCCACCATCGCCGGGGAGTTATCAACAGCAACAATGGTACAGCCCGGAACATGGATATTGCGGCGCACCGACAGGGTAGCGGCACCCAGCGAGCAGCCGAGGTCGTAAACGCGGCTGTTGGGTTGCACAAAGCGCTCGGCCAGCATGCCAATCATCGAAATGATATTGGAGTAACCGGGAACAGAGCGCTGAATCATGTCAGGAAAGACTTCAGCCACGCGCTCATCAAATGTCCAGTCACCCAGTCTGGCTATGGGGGCGGAAAATAGCGTATCGCGATCAGACATAACAAAAGATCCGAAGAGATGACGGAAAGGGCGCTATTCTGGCAGAAAGTGCCTGTTGCTGCACCCTTTCATCAGTGTAGCGTGAAGCCCCGTTGCCGGGGCCGTCCGACAGATTAAAACTTACCCGGCCGCGCAGGGCAATCCGCATCAGTCTGACGTGCTGTTAATACGGGGCTATCGGAAAGCCGTGGTCAGAACAGCGCGCTTTGCTGCGGCCAGGTGGGCGGCGCGCCGAGGTCAGGCACGATTTGCTGCAGCTGTGGCCAGAGCGCCTGCACCAGCGGGAATACCTGGCCCATATCGGGCGTATGAATAAACAGCATTGGGATGCACGCCTGTTGCCAGGCATCCAGCTTACTCAGCCAGGGCTGAAACAGCGGCACGCTCTCGTCAACACTGTCACTGCCGATAAAACGCACCATCGGCTGGCTGCCGGTGCGCACTACATGAGGCGGCACGCGCGGTTTTTTATTGCGCGCATCGATGGCTGCCGGACTCAGAGAGCGCGAAGCGTGTACCGGGCGGCTGTCGAGAATCACGCGATTGATGCCTCGCGCCAGCAGCCCGCGATTCAGCGCCTGTTCCGCTTCGCCCCTGGCGAAGAACTGCGCATGACGCACCTCCACGCCATAGGCGAAGCGGCGCGGCAGCGTATCCAGGAACGCCCAGAGCGCCGGCAGCTGGGCTGGCGCGAAGGTGGCGGGCAGCTGTAACCAGTATTGCCCGATGCGATCGGCGAGCGGATCGAGAGCGCGGAAGAAATCCGTCACCAGATCATCGGTATGTTGCAACCCGGACTGATGACTGATGGTGGCGGGAAACTTAAAGCAGAAGCGGAAATTGTCGTCCGTCATGTCGCGCCAGCGCTGCACCGTTTCCGCTTTGGGCACGGAATAGAGCGTGGTGTTGCCTTCCACACAGTTGAAATAACGCGCATAGTCAGCGAGGCTCTCCAGCCCCAGGCGTTTCCAGTGCGGGTGCTGCCACTGGGGTAAACCGATGCGGATTGTCAAAACCTTCCTCCTGGCGCCTCTCTGACCGGCAAGTTACCTTGTAAATACGTCGTTTTATTATGGCGATGCGGCAGGCGCGGCGCAAACGGCGATGAAATAGGCGCTTTGGCGCGCCTCTACTTATCCTTACCTGGTTTTTCCATTATAATGGCCGCCATTTTTGCGGCAGCATCTCAAAAGGTTATGCGGCCCGACGCGGCCAGGCTGCAGCGGCGAAGTTAAAAGGATAGCGTTATGCGTACAGAATATTGCGGACAGCTCAATCTGTCTCATGTAGGTCAACAAGTCACTCTTTGCGGCTGGGTCAACCGCCGTCGCGATCTGGGCAGCCTGATATTTATCGATATGCGCGACCGTGAAGGCATCGTGCAGGTCTTTTTCGATCCCGATCGCCAGGAGGCGTTTCAGCTGGCCTCGGAGTTGCGTAACGAATTCTGTATTCAGATCAGCGGAACGGTACGTGCGCGTGAAGAGCGTAACAAAAACCCGGAGATGGCCACCGGCGAGATTGAAGTATTCGCCACCGATCTCACCATCATTAACCGCGCGGAGCCGCTGCCGCTGGACTCAAACCAGAACAACAGCGAAGAAGCGCGTCTGAAATATCGTTACCTCGATCTGCGTCGTCCGGAAATGGCTCAGCGCCTCAAAGCACGTGCGCGCATCACCAGCTTTGTGCGCCGCTTTATGGACAGCGAAGGCTTCCTGGATATTGAAACGCCGATGCTGACCAAAGCCACGCCGGAAGGGGCGCGCGACTATCTGGTCCCGAGCCGCGTTCACAAAGGCAAGTTCTACGCGCTGCCGCAGTCACCACAGCTGTTTAAACAACTGCTGATGATGTCAGGTTTCGACCGCTACTATCAGATTGTGAAGTGCTTCCGCGATGAAGACCTGCGAGCTGACCGTCAGCCGGAATTTACTCAAATCGATGTGGAAACCTCGTTCATGAGCGCGCCGCAAGTGCGCGAAGTGATGGAACGGATGATCCGTGAACTGTGGCTGGAAGTGAAAGGAGTTGATCTCGGCGCTTTCCCGCAGATGACTTTTGAAGAAGCGATGCGTCGTTACGGTTCCGACAAGCCTGATCTGCGTAACCCGATGGAACTGGTGGATGTCGGCGACCTGCTGAAAACGGTAGAATTTCAGGTCTTCTCCGGCCCGGCGAACGATGCCAAAGGGCGCGTGGCGGCCTTGCGCGTACCAGGCGGTGCGCAACTGAGCCGTAAGCAGATCGATGAGTACGGCAAATTTGTCGAAATCTACGGCGCGAAAGGTCTGGCCTGGATGAAGGTCAACGTGCGCGCTCAGGGCCTGGAAGGCGTACAGAGCCCGGTGGCGAAGTTCCTGACAGGCGAGATTGTTGAAGCGATCCTCGCCCGTACTGGCGCGCAGGATGGCGATATCATTTTCTTCGGTGCCGATCGGGCAAAAGTGGTCGCGGACGCGCTGGGCGCGCTGCGTCTGAAAGTGGGCCGCGATCTGCAGATCACCAACGATAAAGCCTGGGCACCGCTCTGGGTGATCGATTTCCCGATGTTTGAAGGCGACGATCAGGGCGGCCTGACGGCGATGCATCATCCGTTTACCGCGCCGCGCGATATGAGCCCGGAAGAGCTGACCCAGGCGCCGGAAAACGCCATTGCGAATGCTTACGACATGGTGATTAACGGTTATGAAGTAGGCGGGGGGTCGGTGCGTATCCACAATGGCAAAATGCAGCAGGCGGTGTTCTCCATTTTAGGCATCAATGAACACGAGCAGCGTGAGAAGTTCGGCTTCCTGCTGGACGCACTGAAATACGGTACGCCGCCGCACGCCGGTCTGGCCTTTGGCCTCGATCGTCTGGTGATGCTGCTGACCGGTACCGATAATATCCGTGACGTTATCGCTTTCCCGAAAACCACGGCGGCCGCCTGTCTGATGACGGAAGCGCCGAGCTTTGCCAATCCGGCCGCGCTGGAGGAACTGGCTCTGCAGGTGGTGAAAAAAGAGAAAGCGGACGACAACAGCGGAAAGCAATAATGGCTTATAAGTACCCTGTGTCGGTATTGGTCGTGATTTATGCGCGCGATACGGGCCGGGTGCTGATGCTGCAGCGGCGCGATGATGCGGCGTTCTGGCAGTCTGTGACCGGCAGCCTGGAAGCGGGAGAGACGCCGCACCAGGCCGCACAGCGGGAAGTGATGGAAGAGCTGGCCATTGATGTACAGGCTGAGCAACTGGTGATTGAAGATTGCGGACGGCAGATTGAGTTCGAAATCTTTGCTCACTATCGTCATCGCTATGCGCCGGGCGTCACCCATAATCGTGAACACTGGTTTCGGCTGGCGTTACCCGCCGAGCGCGAGGTAACGCTGACGGAACACCTGGCAGCACGCTGGCTGCCCCCGGCAGAGGCCGCAGCATTAACCAAGTCCTGGAGTAATCGCCAGGCAATTGAGGAATTTATCTGACAGGAGATCGCGGCGCGCTTTTACCGCCCCGATGCCGGATAGCTTCCTTCTGCACGAACGGCGCAGGAACAACATGGCTGTTCACTACCTGAAACGGACGTTAACGCTCCCCGAAAAGGCGTTAACGTCGCACTTATAAAAGTCAGGGCAACCCGCGCAGCGACCCTTGTCTTGCGCAGGCCAGCCTGAACGATGCCAGGATCGGAGAAAATATCAGATGGCGGGACACAGTAAATGGGCAAATACCAAGCACCGTAAAGCAGCACAGGATGCGCGGCGCGGTAAAATCTTCACCAAAATCATTCGTGAGCTGGTCACAGCGGCGAAGCTGGGCGGCGGCGATCCCAACTCCAACCCGCGTCTGCGTGCGGCAATGGACAAAGCGCTGTCAAACAACATGACGCGTGACACCATGGATCGCGCTATCGCCCGTGGCGTAGGCGGTGAAGATAACGCCAACATGGAAACCATTATTTATGAAGGTTATGGCCCGGGCGGCTCTGCCATTATGGTGGAATGCCTGAGCGACAACCGTAACCGTACCGTGTCTGAAGTGCGTCACGCCTTCACCAAAACCGGCGGCAACCTGGGCACTGATGGCTCCGTCAGCTATCTGTTCAGCAAAAAAGGGGTGATCTCTTTTGCGCCGGGTCAGGATGAAGACAGCGTGATGGAAGCGGCGCTGGAAGCGGGGGCGGAAGATGTGGTCAGCTACGACGATGGCGCAATCGACGTCTTTACCGCCTGGGAAGAGCTGGGTGCGGTCAGAGATGCGCTGGCGGCGGCGGGTCTGAAAGCGGAAAGCGCAGAGGTGTCGATGATCCCTTCCACCAAAGCGGAAATGGATGCGGAAACGGCGCCGAAGCTGCTGCGTCTGATCGACATGCTGGAAGATTGTGACGACGTGCAGGAAGTTTACCATAACGGTGAAATTTCTGACGAGGTGGCGGCGACGCTGTAATGGCGCTGACCTGCACATCAGAAGTAACCCGTGGAGGCGCAGCATGGCCATAATTCTCGGCATCGATCCCGGCTCGCGCATCACCGGTTATGGTGTGATCCGACAAACCGGCCGCCAGCTGACCTATCTCGGCAGCGGCTGTATACGCACCAACGTGGCAGATTTGCCGTCACGCCTGAAGCTGATTTACGCGGGCGTAACGGAGATTATCACCCAGTTCTCGCCTGACTATTTTGCTATTGAGCAGGTATTTATGGCGAAAAACGCCGACTCGGCGTTGAAGCTGGGGCAGGCACGAGGGGCGGCCATCGTGGCGGCGGTGAATCTGGCGCTGCCGGTGTTTGAATACGCGGCGCGTCAGGTCAAGCAGACGGTGGTCGGTATCGGCAGCGCAGAGAAAAGTCAGGTGCAGCACATGGTGCGTACCCTGCTGAAACTGCCCGCCAACCCGCAGGCGGATGCGGCGGATGCGCTGGCGATCGCCATCACCCATTGCCATGTCAGCCAGAACGCTACGCGTCTGAGCGACAACAAACTGACCCTGGCGCGTGGACGACTGCGTTCCGGCTGATACCCCGTCAGGTAATCGCTTGTTTTCAGGCTGGATATTCATCCAGCCTTTTTTATGTTATAAATCGGGCCTCATATATCGTTTTAAGGAAGCCATCAGGTGATAGGTCGTTTACGTGGCAACATTCTTGAGAAGCAGCCGCCGCTGGTATTAATTGAAGCGAATGGCGTCGGATACGAAGTGCATATGCCGATGACCTGTTTCTATGAGCTGCCTGAACTGCACCAGGAAGCGGTGATTTTTACCCAGTTTGTGGTACGTGAAGATGCGCAACTGCTGTTTGGCTTTAACAGCAAACAGGAGCGCGCGCTGTTTCGCGAGCTGATCAAAGTGAACGGGGTCGGTCCCAAGCTGGCGCTGGCGATCCTTTCCGGCATGTCGGCGCAGCAGTTTGTCACGGCCGTGGAACGCGAAGAGGTCTCTACGCTGGTGAAACTGCCAGGCGTTGGCAAAAAAACCGCTGAGCGTCTGGTGGTGGAGATGAAAGACCGTTTTAAAGGCATGCATGGCGATCTGTTTGGCGGCGACGCGCCCTTTACCCTGAGCGCGCCTTCTGCCACCTCAGGAGCCAATGACGCGGAAGGCGAGGCGGTTGCGGCGCTGGTCGCGCTGGGTTATAAACCGCAGGAAGCCAGCCGGATGGTCAGTAAAATTGGTCGTCCCGACGCAGACTGTGAGACATTGATTCGCGAAGCGCTGCGCGCCGCCATCTGAGGTAAAACATGATTGAAGCCGATCGCCTGGTCTCCGCCGGCACCATTAATGAAGAAGAGAGTCTGGATCGCGCCATCCGGCCTAAATTCCTCGAAGAGTACGTTGGTCAGCCGCAGGTGCGCGAGCAGATGGAGATCTTCATCAAAGCGGCCAAAATGCGCGGCGATGCGCTGGATCATCTGCTGATTTTCGGCCCGCCGGGGCTGGGGAAAACTACCCTGGCGAATATCGTCGCCAATGAAATGGGGGTGAATCTGCGCACCACGTCAGGCCCGGTGCTGGAAAAGGCGGGCGATCTCGCCGCCATGCTTACCAACCTTGAGCCGCACGACGTGCTGTTTATTGACGAGATCCATCGTCTGTCACCGGTGGTGGAAGAGGTGCTCTATCCGGCGATGGAAGATTATCAGCTGGATATTATGATTGGCGAAGGTCCGGCGGCACGTTCGATTAAGCTTGATCTGCCCCCCTTTACCCTGATTGGTGCCACCACCCGCGCCGGTTCCCTGACATCACCGCTGCGCGATCGCTTTGGCATCGTACAGCGGCTCGAATTCTATAACGTGGCCGATCTGCAGCATATTGTCAGCCGCAGCGCCGCCTGTCTTGGCCTGACTCTGAGCACGGAAGGGGCGCGTGAAGTGGCGCGTCGCGCACGCGGTACGCCGCGTATCGCCAACCGTCTGCTGCGCCGCGTACGCGACTTTGCGGAAGTGCGTGCGGAAGGGGAGATGAGTGGAGAAGTGGCGGCCAAAGCGCTGGATATGTTGAACGTCGACAGTGAAGGTTTCGACTATATGGACCGCAAACTGCTGCTGGCGATTATCGACAAGTTCACCGGCGGACCGGTGGGACTGGATAACCTGGCGGCTGCTATCGGCGAAGAGCGGGAAACCATCGAAGATGTGATTGAGCCCTTCCTGATCCAGCAGGGCTTTATTCAACGCACGCCGCGCGGCCGGATGGCCACACAGCATGCGTTCCGTCATTTTGGCATCACGCGCGAAAGCTGATTTGCCTCAGGCTGCGGGTTTCCTGACCATACTGAGAATAAACAGCACGGCGGCGCACAGCACCACAGAAGGGCCCGCCGGCGTGTCATAAAGCGCGGAGAAGCTCAGGCCGCCGCTAACCGCGACGATGCCGAACAGCACGGCCAGTCCAGCCATCTGTTCCGGCGAACGGGCGAAGCGCCTTGCGGTCGCCGCCGGAATGATCAGCAGCGAGGTGATAATCAGCGCACCGACAAATTTCATCGCCACGCCAATGGTTAACGCCGTCACCAGCATCAGCAACATACGCGTGCGCTGAATATTGATCCCGTCCACCTGCGCCAGTTCCGGGCTGATGGTCATTGACAGCAGCGCGCGCCACTGCCACGCCATCACCACTAACACCAGCGTCACGCCAGCCGCCATCATCCCGAGATCCTGTGGCGTTACCGCCAGCAGATCGCCAAACAGGTAAGCCATCAGGTCCACGCGCACGTCCGCCATCAGGCTCACCACCACCAGACCGAGTGACAATGCGCTGTGCGCCATAATCCCCAGCAGCGTATCAATCGCCAGATGGGGGCGACGCTCCAGCCAGACCAACCCCAGCGCCAGGCAGACCGTGACCATAATGACCGCGTACCAGGGATTAATGTTCAACAGCAGGCCGAACGCCACGCCGAGCAGGGAGGCGTGGGCAAGGGTATCGCCAAAATAGGACATCCGGCGCCAGACTACAAACGAGCCCAGCGGGCCAGCCGCCAGTGCCAGCATCACGCCGCCCAGCCAGCCCGGTAACAACAATTCGATCATGATTGGCCCTGTCCTCTGCGTAATACAATGCGTCCCTGAAGGTCGTGACGATGATTATGATGATGGCGATAGATAGCCAGCTGCTGCGCGCCGCGGGGGCCGAACATCGCAATAAATTCGGGATGCTGGGAAACCGCCTCTGGCGTGCCTGAGCAGCAGATATGATGATTCAGGCAGAGCACCTCGTCAGTTTTCGCCATTACCAGATGCAGGTCATGGGAAACCATCAGAACAGCGCAATTCAGTTCCTGGCGCAGCTGATCGATCAGATCATAGAGGGCCACCTGACCATTCACATCCACCCCCTGCGTGGGTTCATCCAGCACCAGCAGCTGTGGCTGGTTCAGCAGCGCCCGCGCCAGCAACACGCGCTGGGTTTCACCCCCCGAGAGTTTTTGCAACGGGGCATGCAGCAGATGGCCCGCCTGCACACGTTTCAGGGCGGGCAGAATGCCTGAAGCTTTGCTGCCGGGGGAAAGGCGCATAAAGCGTTCCACCGTCAGCGGCAGGGTGGGATCGATATGTAGTTTTTGCGGCACATAACCGATACGTAGCCCGGTGCTGCGCTGGACGCGACCGCCCGTGGGGGCAATCAAACCCAGCACCACGCGTACCAGCGTAGATTTGCCGGCACCGTTGGGACCGAGTAATGTCAGAATGCGACCGGGCATCAGCGACAGGCTGATGCCCGCCAGCACCGGACGTTGGCCAAATTTGACCTGAACATTTTCAAGCGAGACGAGTGAAGGCATGTTATTTACAGGTTGCACTGAATTTAGAATGTTATAATATCACATTTCACCCACAAGTCACGATGGAATGAAGCATTATGTTACACATTAAAAAGCCACTCACTTTTACCCTTTTTGCGGTCACTTTAGCCGCTTCGCTTGCCACCCGCGCCCAGGCTAACGTTGTAGCCTCGTTAAAACCCATCGGCTTTATCACTGCTGCCATTGCCGACGGGGTAACGCCCGTGGATGTTCTGCTGCCGGATGGCGCTTCCGAACACGATTACGCGCTACGTCCTTCTGATATAAAACGCTTAAAAAACGCGGATTTAGTGGTGTGGATTGGTCCGGAAATGGAGGCCTTTATGACCCGTTCCGTCGCCTCGTTGTCAGCAGAAAAAAATCTTCAGCTTGCCGCTCTGCCTGGGGTACAACCGCTGCTGATCGCCGGTGCGGAAGAGGATGAAGAACATGAAGCGGGTCACACCTCAGAAAATTCTGAAGAATCTGCTGCGGCTCATCATCATCACGATCATGGTCAATACAATATGCATCTGTGGCTATCCCCTGAGATAGCAAGGCAATCTGCTGTTGCAATCCACGGCAAATTATTAGAACTTATGCCGCAAAGCAAAGCCAAACTTGACGCCAACCTGCAGCAATTTGAGGCTGGCCTGGCTAAGGCAAACGAAGCCATTAACACGCAACTCGCACCGGTCAGAAATAAGGGCTATTTCGTTTTTCATGACGCTTATCGTTATTTTGAAAAGCATTACGGTTTGTCCCCTACAGGCCATTTTACCGTAAACCCGGAAATTCAACCTGGTGCGCAGCGTTTACACCAAATACGAACAGCGCTGGTTGAGCAGAAAACCGTCTGTGTTTTCGCTGAACCACAATTCAGGCCGGCAGTCATCGATGCCGTCGCCCGCGGAACGCAGGTGCGTAAAGGCACGCTCGATCCGCTGGGTACGGGTATCAGCTTAACCAAAGACAGCTATGTGAAATTCCTCTCACAGCTGTCGAGCCAGTATGCGAGCTGCCTGAACGGAGCATAGAGGAAAAGGTCAACGTGCAGCAGATAGTCCGCTCTGTCGCCCTCGCATTTAATAATTTGCCGCGCCCCCACCGCGTTATGCTGGGGTCACTAACTGTAATAACGCTGGCCGTCGCTGTCTGGCGGCCTTACGTTTATCATCCCGCAGAAGTCGCGCCGGTTGTCCGCGATATCGAACTGGACAGCAATCAGCTGCGCACGGTGCTGCCGGAAGCGAGCGAGCCTATCGATCAGAGCACGCCTGAGCCAGAAGAGGAGCTGCCTGCTGACGATATCGATCAGGATATGCCTCCCACGCCCGGCATTCATGAATATACCATCTCCTCCGGCGATACGCTGAGCAGTGCCCTGAATCAGTACGGTATTGATTTAGGCGATATCAGCGCGCTGGTGAGCAGCGATAAAACGCTGCGCAACTTACAGATCGGGCAGACCCTGGCCTGGACACTCACCGATGAGGGACAGCTGAAAAGCGTGACCTGGGAAATGTCACGGCGTGAGACCCGCATCTATGAGCGCAACGCGAAAGGCGGCTTCACCATGCAGCAGGTGCTGCAGAAAGGTGAATGGAAAAACAGCGTGCTGAACGGGGAAGTGAGCGGCAGTTTTGCCAGCAGCGCGCGCCGTGCTGGCCTGAGCAGCACTGAAATTAACAGTGTGATTAAGGCAATGCAGTGGCAGATGGATTTTCGCAAGCTGCGCAGCGGCGATAAGTTCAGCGTGCTGATGTCGCGAGAAATGCTGGATGGAAAAAGCGAACAGAGCCAGCTGTTAGGGGTGCGCATCCGCGCCTCGGGCAAGGACTATTACGCTTTTCGCGCGGAAGATGGCAAATATTACGATCGCAACGGCGCAGGTCTGGCGCGTGGTTTTATGCGCTTCCCGACGGTGAAACAGTATCGTGTCTCTTCTAACTTCAATCCGCGCCGCCTTAACCCGGTGACCGGACGTATTGCGCCGCATAAAGGCGTCGATTTTGCTATGCCGATTGGTACGCCGGTGCTGGCGGTCGGCGATGGCGAAGTGGTGATGGCGAAGAACGGCGGCGCTGCCGGGAATTATGTAGCGATTCGCCATGGCCGTCAGTATATGACGCGCTATATGCACCTGAAAAAAGTGCTGGTAAAACCAGGACAGAAAGTAAAACGTGGCGATCGTATTGCGCTTTCCGGCAATACCGGGCGTTCCACCGGCCCCCATCTGCATTATGAAATCTGGATTAACAACCAGTCTGTGAACCCGCTGACGGCGAAACTGCCGCGTATGGAAGGCCTGACCGGTAAAGATCGCGCCGATTATCTGAAGCAGGTGAAAGAGTGGCGTCCACAACTGGCAATGAATTAACTTTTTGTTGCTGAACGCGCGAAAACCGACGGAAATCCGTCGGTTTTTTATTATATCAGGTCAGATGATTGCAAAATCAGTCGCCAACATTATCATTAGCCGGTCATTGATTGAGGCGAGTGCATGGAAACCAGAAAGAAAAATAACAGCGAATTTATTCCCGTTTTTCAAACTTCATTTTTACGGCCTAAATACTGGGGCAACTGGCTGGCGCTTGGCGCTCTGGCCGGTATGGCCTGCCTGCCAGCCTCTGTGCGCGATCCGCTGCTGGGTGGCCTGGGGAAAATGGCAGGTAAACTGGCAAAAGGCGCACGTCGTCGTGCCCGCATCAATCTTTTCTATTGCATGCCGGAATGCTCTGAGGCGGAGCGGGAGGCGATTATCGATCGTATGTTCGCCACGGCGCCTCAGGCGATAGCGATGATGGCGGAACTGGGCATGCGCGATCCGCAGCGCATTCTGCAGCACGTGGACTGGCATGGACGGGAAATCATCGACCAGATGCGCGCGGAAGAGCAAAACGTGATTTTACTGGTTCCTCACGGCTGGGGCATCGATATCCCCGCCATGCTGCTGGCGGCGGAAGGGCAGAAAATGGCGGCGATGTTCCATCATCAGAGCGATCCGCTGATGGATTATGTCTGGAACCGGGCGCGTCGCCGTTTCGGAGGTCGTCTGCATGCACGCAATGATGGCATCAAGCCCTTTATCAGCTCAATGCGTCAGGGTTACTGGGGCTACTATCTGCCGGATGAGGATCACGGCGCTGAGCAGAGCGAGTTTGTCGACTTCTTCGCCACCTACAAGGCAACTTTGCCCGCCATTGGACGCCTGATGAAGGTATGCCGGGCACGCGTGGTGCCGCTGTTTCCGGTGTATAACAGCGACACGCATCGGCTGGAAATCTATATCCATCCGCCCATGGATGATCTGCTGGAGGCGGATAATAACACCCAGGCGCGCCGGATGAATGAAGAGGTCGAAGCTTTTGTGCGTCCCCATCCTGAGCAGTACACCTGGATTCTGAAACTGCTGAAAACGCGCAAAGTCGGGGATATTGAACCTTACAAGCGCAAAGATATCTATCCGCGCTAAGCAGATAACGGGCCTTTTGTGACGGCCCGCTGTCTGTCAGGCCGCGTGCAGCTTACTGCGTCGCTTCCTTTCCTGCATAAACAGCAGAATTAACCCAAACCACAGCAGCCCGCTGACGAAATTGATGGCGCTAAACCAGGGCGGGCCGCCGTGGAAGTAGCCACTTTTCGCCAGCTCAATGCCTGCGGCCAGCACCAGGATACTCACCATACCCAGCATCGCCGCCACACTGCCTTTCCCTTCATTACTGGCGTAGAGCGTCAGGCGATAAAGACCGGCATTCACCATGCCAGCACCAAAGGCGTAGAGGCTCAGGCCCGCCGTGAGCAGCAGATAGCTGTGGCGGTCGAGCAGATTAGCGCCGAACGCCAGACTCAACCCGATCAGAATCGGCCAGGCGGCAAATTTTACCGGCTGCTCAATCGGCACCCGCCCGGCCAGTTTCCCCAGCGCCAGGTTACCCAGAATCATCGCCAGAAACACCGGCAACTGTAGCAGGGCATACTGCATGCGCGACAAGCCCTCATCATGGATCAGAATCACCGGTGAGAGCGCTACCCAGGTGAGTATCGGGATAAACACCAGCCCGATGGCGAGAGATCCGTACATTACCTGGCGATCCTTCACCAGACGACCATAGCTGCGCGCCAGATTGCCGAGGGCGATGGAGTGGCTGCGGTCTCCTGCGGTTTCTGGCATCACGCGCAGCAGCACAAAAAAGGCCAGCAGGCTGCAGGCGCTGAACAGCCAGAACATGCTGCGCCAGCTGGCCACGGTCAGCCAGGCTGCACCCGCCAGCGGTCCGGCCAGCGGGGCCAGCAGCGCCACGTTGGCCATCAGCGCCATCATGCGCACCGCCAGCGCTTCATCGAACGCTTCCTGTACGGCGGCATAGCCTACTGCGCCGATAAAGCAGAGACTGATCCCCTGGACAAAACGCAGCGTCACAAACTGCTCAATCGTTGTTACCCAGGTGGTGGCGATACAGGCCGCGGCAAAAAACAGAATACCGCACAGCATCACCGGGCGGCGTCCATATTTATCTGACAGCGGTCCCAGCAACCATTGCAGCACTACGCCACCCATCAGGTAGGCGGTGAGGGAAGTAGACACCCATTGCGGGCCCACCGCAAATTCATGGGTAACCATCAGCATGCCAGGCTGAATCATGTCATGGGCAATATAAGTGGCGAACTCAAACAGCACCAGTGCCAGAGGAAACAGCAGGGCGCGGCCGTTAAGACGGGATACAGGTTGATAACGGGCCATCCGGCCTCCTTGTCAGAGAAAATAAAACGCGACTGGCAGCAGTCGCGTTATCCATGAAGTTATAGCCGGTAAGCGGGCGTGATGTTAGTCGACGCGCAGCACTCGGGTGGTGTTGGTGGTCCCGGTGGTACCCATCACATCGCCCTGCGTTACGATCACCAGATCGCCAGAGACGAGGAAGCCTTTATCACGCAGCAGGTTGATGGCATCGTGCGCAGCAGCCACGCCGTCATTATCGCTGTCAAAATAGACCGGCGTCACGCCGCGATACAGCGCCGTCAGATTCAGGGTGCGTTCATGACGCGACATGGCGAAAATCGGCAGCCCGGAGGTGATACGTGAGGTCATCAGTGCGGTGCGGCCTGATTCTGTCATGGTAATGATAGCGGTTACGCCCTGCAGATGGTTGGCGGTATACATCGCCGACATGGCAATGGCTTCTTCCACGTTATCGAACTGTACGTCCAGACGGTGTTTGGAGACGTTCACGCTGGGGATCTTCTCAGCGCCGAGGCAGACTTTTGCCATCGCCGAGACGGTTTCCGCCGGATACTGACCTGCCGCGGTTTCCGCTGAGAGCATTACCGCATCAGTGCCGTCCAGCACCGCGTTAGCCACGTCCATCACTTCCGCGCGCGTCGGCATCGGGTTAGTGATCATCGATTCCATCATCTGCGTTGCGGTAATAATGGTACGGTTCAGCTGACGTGCACGACGGATCAGGGCTTTCTGGATACCGACCAGTTCAGGATCGCCAATTTCCACGCCCAGGTCGCCACGCGCCACCATCACCACGTCAGAGGCAAGAATGATGTCATCCATGGCTTCCTGTGTCGCCACCGCTTCCGCACGTTCAACTTTGGCGACGATCATCGCTTCACAGCCAGCTTCACGCGCCAGACGACGCGCATAATGCAGATCTGCGCCGCTGCGCGGGAAGGAGACCGCCAGGTAGTCGACGTTGATTTTGGCTGCGGTAATAATATCGGCCTTATCTTTTTCCGTCAGAGCTTCCGCAGAAAGACCGCCGCCCAGTTTGTTGATGCCTTTATTGTTGGAGAGCGGGCCGCCTACCGTGACTTCGGTAAAGACTTTCAGGCCCTGAATTTCCAGCACTTTCAGCTGTACGCGGCCGTCGTCCAGCAACAGAATGTCGCCTGGTACCACATCGGCAGGCAGACCTTTATAGTCGATGCCGACTTTTTCTTTATCCCCTTCGCCTTTATCCAGGGTGGCGTCCAGCAGAAAGCGATCGCCTACGTTCAGGAAGACTTTACCTTCTTTGAAGGTAGAAACACGGATTTTTGGCCCCTGCAGGTCACCGAGAATCGCCACATGGCGTCCCAGCTTCGCCGCGATTTCGCGTACTTTATTGGCTCGCAGCTGATGATCTTCTGGCGTGCCATGAGAGAAGTTGAGACGTACCACGTTCGCACCTGCGGCGATGATTTTTTCGAGATTATTATCGCGATCGGTTGCCGGTCCGAGGGTAGTAACGATCTTGGTTCTTCTGAGACGTCTTGACATGAAGGACTCCGTTGCTAAATAAAGGTGACCCTTGCAGCCAGCCACTGCCGGGACACGTAGTCTATATGAAGGTTATGCTGTGATGCGACTCACATTGTAAATGTGATGTTAAAATTTTCCCTGTGTATCTTTTTGCCAGTCGGCATTTTTTTCATAGCGTGATGCTTTTAACGCCTCTTTCACACGCTTAAGGTTGCCGCGAAAAGGGCTGCCGCGCTCAAGTGTAAAACCGGTCGCCAGCACGTCAATCACGGTTAACTGCGCGAGGCGCGAAACCATCGGCAAATAGACATCGGTATCTTCAGGGACATCGAGCGTCAATGCCAGCGTTGCTTCGGCAGCCAGCGGGGAATCCCCTGAGGTGATCGCCAGTACCGTGGAACCGTTTACACGCGCCAGGCGTGCCAGTTCTACCATATTTTTTGTGCGCCCAGTATGTGAAATAAGGACAAACACCTCATTCGGGCGACTATTTATGCAACTCATGCGCTGGATCACAATATCATCTGACCAGATGACCGGCACGTTAAAACGCAGGAATTTATTGGTGGCGTCGTGGGCCACCACCGCCGAGGCGCCCAGACCAAAAAAAGCGATTTTATCGGCCCTGGCAAGCATGGTGACCGCCTGCTGTACCTTAGCGGGATCAAGCTGATTGCGTACCCGCTGCAGACCGGCCAGAGCGGAATCAAAAATCTTGTGTCTGTAACGTTCAACAGAGTCATTTTCATCAACATCGTGACTGACCCAGTTAACATTTTGCGCCAGGCTCTGCGCCAGCTGCAGCTTGAAGTCGGGAAAGCCACGAATCCCCAGCCGATGACAAAAACGGTTTACGGTCGGTTCGCTGACCTCAGCCGAACGCGCCAGCGAGGCGATGCTGACGCGAATTGCCTCCTGCGGCGCAGCCAGGATCTGCTCGGCCACTTTGCGTTCCGACTTGCTCAGCCTGCTGAGCTGTGACTCAATTTTTTGTAGTATGTTGATAACCTGTTGAGTGTTCGTCACATTTATCACTTTCATCGTCTGCAGAAATCGATGTGAACTTGTAGAGAATATACCGTGCCGCACGGTATAACAGGCAAGAGAGGACAAATGATGCCGCGCTTTTTTTGTCATACTTTGACGGCAGTTAAGTTTCAGACAGAAAAGGGCCGAAACGGCAAAAAAATCTGGTTGACGCACACTACATCATACGCTGATACGTGAATGCGGCCATAGTTAGCAGTGAGGATCTCTCCGCTCGCCGGTTTACCCGGGACGGGGAAATAAGTACATTGTATTGAAAGAAAATGACAATCAGGACCTGGTGGTTGAAGGTACTCAACTACCGGGTAAGTCCTGCAACGAGGAGAGTAAAATGGCGGTAACACAAACAGCCCAGGCATGCGATCTGGTGATTTTCGGTGCCAAAGGCGATCTCGCTCGCCGGAAACTGTTGCCTTCTTTGTATCAGTTAGAGAAAGCGGGCCAGATTCATGATGATACCCGTATTATTGGCGTTGGCCGTGCTGAGTGGGATAAAGCCGAATATACCCGGGTTGTGCGTGAAGCGCTGGAAACCTTTATGAAGGAGAAAATCGACGAAGCGCTGTGGGACAAGCTCAGCGGTCGTCTCGATTTCTGCAACCTCGACGTCAACGATACCTCGCACTTCCCGAAACTGGGCAAAATGCTCGATCAGGAAAAACGCGTCACCATTAACTACTTCGCGATGCCGCCGAGCACCTTTGGCGCTATCTGTAAAGGTCTGGGCACGGCGAAGCTGAATGCCAAACCGGCGCGCGTGGTGATGGAGAAGCCGCTGGGCACTTCGCTGCAAACTTCGCAGGAGATCAATGACAGCGTCGGCGAATATTTTGAAGAGTGCCAGGTCTTCCGTATCGACCACTATCTGGGGAAAGAGACGGTTCTTAACCTGCTGGCGTTGCGCTTTGCCAACTCGATTTTCGTCAACAACTGGGATAATCGCACCATCGACCATGTGCAGATCACCGTGGCGGAAGAAGTCGGGATCGAAGGACGCTGGGGCTACTTTGATAAAGCAGGCCAGATGCGTGACATGATCCAGAACCATCTGCTGCAAATCCTCACTATGATCGCTATGTCGCCGCCGTCAGATTTGAGCGCCGACAGCATTCGTGATGAGAAAGTGAAAGTGCTGCGCTCACTGCGTCGTATCGATCACACCAACGTGCGGGAAAAAACCGTGCGCGGTCAGTATACCGCTGGCTTTGTCCAGGGGAAAAAAGTACCGGGCTATCTGGAAGAAGAGGGGGCGAATAAAGCCAGCGCCACCGAAACCTTTGTGGCTATCCGTGTCGATATTGATAACTGGCGCTGGGCTGGCGTACCGTTCTACCTGCGTACCGGTAAACGTCTGCCGACCAAATGTTCCGAGGTGGTGGTCTATTTCAAAAACCCGGAGATGAACCTGTTTAAGGATTCCTACGCTGAGCTGCCGCAGAACAAGCTGACCATCCGTCTGCAGCCTGATGAAGGCGTGGATATTGAGATCCTCAACAAGGTGCCGGGGCTGGATCACAAGCATAAACTGCAGACCACCAAGCTCGACCTCAGTTACTCAGAAACCTTTAACCAGTCACATCTGGCCGATGCCTATGAACGTCTGCTGCTGGAAACCATGCGTGGTATCCAGGCGTTGTTTGTGCGTCGTGATGAGGTGGAAGCAGCCTGGGGCTGGGTAGACTCGATTATCAACGCCTGGGCGGGGGATGCCGATGCGCCTAAGCCTTATCAGGCGGGCACCTGGGGCCCGGTCGCCTCGGTCGCGATGATTACCCGCGACGGCCGTTCCTGGAACGAGTTTGAATAAGCGCTGATAAACAGCCCGCGTAACGCGGGCTTTTTTTTGCCGGTACGTTCGCTCTGCTGGATCTGAACCCGCGTTTTAAAATTGTGAAAAGTCAGATAGACGGCGATAAAAGTCATCCTGTATGGTAGTTGCGCGATGTAAACAGGGCAGGGCGATGCGCCCGCGTGCCGGGCCTTTTATCCCGGGCAGAAGAACAGAGGGGAAGTATGAAAAACTGGAAACAGAGTGCTGAACAGATTTTAACCACTGGCCCGGTTGTGCCCGTGATTGTGGTGAACAAACTGGAACATGCCGTGCCCATGGCAAAAGCGCTGGTTGCGGGCGGCGTGCGGGTACTGGAAGTGACGCTGCGTACCCCGGTCGCCATGGATGCGCTGCGCATGATGATTAAAGAGGTGCCGGAAGCGATTGTCGGGGCCGGAACGGTGATTAACAGTCAGCAATTGCAGGAAGTGACCGAAGCGGGCGCGCAGTTTGTCATCAGCCCGGGAATTACCGAGTCGCTGTTAAAGGCAGCGATAGAGGGTCCGGTTCCCCTGATCCCTGGCATCAGCACTGTATCCGAATTGATGACCGGTATGGAATATGGGCTGCGTGCATTTAAATTCTTCCCGGCAGAAGCTAACGGTGGCGTGAAGGCGTTGCAGGCGATTGCCGGTCCGTTCCCGCAGGTGCGGTTCTGCCCGACCGGCGGCATTTCACCGCAAAACTACCGTGACTACCTGGCACTGAACAGCGTGCTCTGCATTGGCGGTTCCTGGCTGGTGCCCAGTGAGACTTTAGAGGCGGGAGACTGGGATCGCATCACCCGGCTGGCGCGCGAAGCGGTGGAAGGGGCGAAATAAGTTAACTGGCGGTGAGCAGCAGGCTCACCGCCAGCGGATTAGCCCTGAACCTTCACGGCGGCTGCGCTGGCAACCGCGCGTGCCACCGCCGCGTCGGTGGTTTCACCGGTGGCGAGCGCTACGCCCAGACGACGTGAGCCTTCAATCATGGGTTTGCCGAACAGACGCAGCTGCAGGCCAGCTCCCAGAGCCGCCTCGACACTGGCGAACTGCACATTCTGGCTGGTCAGCCGGGGTAAGATCACCGCCGAGGCCGCCGGGCCATACTGACGAATCGCGCCAATCGGCAGGCCCAGGAAGGCGCGCACATGTAGCGCAAACTCAGACAAATCCTGTGAAATCAGCGTCACCATACCGGTATCGTGCGGACGCGGCGAAACTTCGCTGAAAATCACCTCATCGCCACAAACAAACAGCTCAACACCAAACAGCCCGTGGCCGCCCAGCGCCTTCACCACCTTCTCAGCGATAGCCTGCGCGCGCTCCAGCGCCAGTGCGCTCATCTGCTGAGGCTGCCAGGATTCGCGGTAGTCGCCATCTTCCTGGCGATGGCCTATCGGCGCACAGAAATGGATGCCATCCACGGCGCTGATGGTGAGCAGGGTGATCTCAAAATCAAATTTCACTACGCCTTCCACGATAACGCGGCCAGCACCGGCGCGGCCGCCCTGCTGGGCATACTCCCAGGCGGCGTCCAGCTGGCTGGCGTCACGGATAAAGCTTTGCCCTTTGCCGGACGAGCTCATAACGGGCTTGACGATGCAGGGAAAACCGATCGCATCGGCGGCCTCAATAAAAGCGGCTTTGCTGTCGGCAAAACGGTAGCTTGAGGTGGGCAGTGACAGCTCTTCGGCGGCCAGACGGCGAATGCCTTCGCGGTTCATGGTCAGACGCGCCGCGCGTGCGGTGGGGACTACCCGCTGACCCTGCTGTTCCAGCTCAACCAGTTTCTCCGTGGCTATCGCTTCAATCTCCGGCACCACAAAGTCCGGCTTCTCCCGGGCAATCAGTGCCGCCAGCGCAGCGCCATCCAGCATATTAATGACGTGGCTGCGATGGGCAACGTGCATTGCCGGAGCATCGGCATAGCGATCCACGGCAATCACTTCCACACCGAGACGCTGGCATTCCAGCGCTACTTCTTTACCTAATTCACCTGAACCCAGCAGCATGACACGCGTTGCACCGGGGCGCAGCGCAGTTCCAAGAGTCGTCATAACAAATCACCTTAACAGTCAAAAGCGCGCGCAGTATATACGAAAACGTTTGCGCACTCACGCTTTGCCTGTTCCGACGCGCTTTTCCTTTTTTTTCCCGCACTGACGCTTCTTGACACCCGTTGCGTCAGGATAAGAGCTGTCCTGTCTTAAAGGAGTTGATAATGAATAACTGGCTGCAACAAATTCAGTCTGTGCTGACGCAGAAGAGCAGTAGCGGTAAGCAGAACGGCGAGGGGCTCAACAGTATGCTCTCCTCCGGGGCGCTGGGAGGACTGGCGGCCATGCTGATTTCCAGCAAATCGGCGCGCAGCATGCTGACTAAATATGGCGGCAAGGCGCTGGTTGTAGGCGGGGGCGCGGTGGCCGGAACGGTATTATGGAATAAATACAAAGATCGGATACGCGAAAGCCATCAGGCGGAGCCGGAATTTGGTCAGCAGGCAACGCCAGTGGATCAGCGCGCTGAACGTCTGGTCACCGCACTGGTTTTTGCGGCGAAAAGTGACGGCCATATCGATGCCCGGGAACGGGCCGGCATTGAACAGAATATTCAGCAGGCGGGCTATGGCAAAGAGGCCGAGAAACTGATTCAGCAGGCGATGGATCGACCACTTGATCCCGCATGGCTGGCCAGCGGGGTGAAAAATGAAGAGGAGGCGCTGGAGCTCTATTTTCTCAGCTGCGCCGCCATTGATCCCGACCACTTTATGGAGCGCAGCTATCTCAATGCCTTAGGCGATGCCCTGAAAATCCCTCAGGATGTGCGCGATGGCATTGAGCAGGATATCAAACGGGAGAAAGTCGCGGGATCCGCTGCGGGTTAATCTGTGTGACGCCCCAGGGAGGGGGGTTCAGGTCCGCTCATTTCTTGCTTGCGCTTGGCTTACCGGTCGATAAATGCCACGCTTACAAGATGTTGTATTCAGGGAGACGAGCGAATGAAAAGACCTGCAGCAAAAAAAATTCCACACAGCATGAGCCTTCATGGTGATACGCGCATTGATAATTACTACTGGCTGCGCGACGATCAGCGTGAGGACAGCGAGGTGCTCGATTATCTCCGGGCGGAAAATGACTATGGCCGCCAGGTGATGGCGTCGCAGCAGACGCTACAAAATCGGGTGCTCAAAGAGATGGTCGATCGCATTCCCCAGGAGGACAGCACCGTACCTTATGTCAGAAACGGCTATCGCTACTACAGTCGTTATGAGCCTGGCAATGAGTACGCTTCCTATTACCGGCAACCTGCCTCTGCCGATCCCGATAAAGATGAGTGGCAGCTGTTGCTGGATGCCAATAAGCGCGCCGCGCACAGCGAGTTTTACACTATGGGTGCTCTGGCGGTGAGCCCCGATAACCGCGTTATGGCGCTGGCCGAAGATTTCCTTTCCCGTCGTCAGTATGGCATCCGCTTTCGTAACCTCGAAACCGGCAGCTGGTATCCGGAAGTGCTGAGCTGCGCTTCTCCCAGTTTCGCGTGGGCGAACGACTCTCGCACCGTCTATTACGTTCTCAAGCATGCGAAAACGCTGCTGCCTTATCAGGTCTGGCGGCATGAGCTGGGCACGCGACAGGATGATGATGAGCTGGTTTATGAGGAAGAGGATGACACCTTCTACCTCAGCGTCCATAAAACCACGTCTGAACACTTTGTTCTGATTGCGTTGTACAGCACCACCACCAGCGAAATCAGGCTGATCGATGCTGAATATCCCGATGCGCAACCGCAGGTATTCTGCCCGCGCCGCAAAGGGCATGAATACAGCATCGACCATTACGACCATCACTTTTATATCCGCTCTAATCGTGACGGTAAAAACTTTGGTATCTACCGCAGCGCCTGGCTGGCGGAAAAACGCTGGGAAGCCCTGGTTCCACCGCGTGAGCATGTGGTAATAGAGGATTTCCAGCTGTTCCGTGACTGGCTGGTGATTGAGGAGCGGCAACGTGGGCTTACCAGTCTGCGGCAGATTTGCTGGAAAACCGGTGAAACCTTCGGTATCGCCTTTGACGATCCTACCTATGTCACCTGGCTGGCTTACAACCCTACGCCAGAGAGCAATAAGTTACGCTACGGCTACTCCTCCATGACCATGCCAACCACCATCTTTGAGCTGGATATGGACAGCGGCGAGCGACGCGTGCTGAAGCGCACCCCGGTGTATGGCTTCAATGCCGAAAACTACAAGAGCGAGCATCTGTGGATTAAAGTCAGCGATGGTACTGAAGTGCCGGTCTCGCTGGTCTATCACCGCCACCATTATCAGCCTGGTAAAAACCCGATGCTGGTTTACGGCTATGGCGCCTATGGCAGCACAATGGACGCGGATTTCAGCGCCAGTCGTCTCAGCCTGCTCGATCGCGGCTTTATCTATGCGCTGGTGCATGTGCGCGGCGGCGGCGAGCTGGGACAGCAGTGGTACGACGCCGGGCGTCTGATGAATAAGATGAACAGCTTCACCGATTTTATCGACGTCACCAATGCACTGGTGGCGCAGGGCTATGGCGATCCCGCGCAGCTGTACGCCATGGGCGGTAGTGCAGGCGGGCTGCTGATGGGCGCGGTGATCAATATGGCACCAGAACGCTTTAAAGGGGTGATTGCTCAGGTGCCGTTTGTGGATGTGGTCACTACCATGCTGGATGAGTCGATCCCGCTTACCACCGGTGAGTATGACGAATGGGGCAATCCCAATGACGAAGCGTTTTATCACTATATAAAACAATACAGCCCGTACGATAACGTCGCAGCGAAAGCCTATCCGCATATGCTGGTCACCACCGGCTTACACGATTCGCAGGTGCAGTACTGGGAACCGGCAAAATGGGTGGCGAAGCTGCGTGAACTGAAAACCGATGATAATCTGCTGTTGCTCTGCACAGATATGGATTCCGGGCACGGCGGGAAATCAGGGCGTTTTAAATCTTATGAAGGTGTCGCGCTGGAATACACTTTCCTGATCGCCCTGACGCAGGAAAGCTTGCCGGGATCAAACTACTGAACATCCTTCAGGTATTTACGCAGCGCCTGACGTAAAGGAGGACGTAAATCGCGCACGTTCTCCAGCATCCAGACCAGGTAGCCGGGATCCTTCTTTGCCACGGCCGCCACCGGCTGGCCGCGGTATTTGCCAAAGGGCAGGATATCGCCCGACGCGGCGGCAGGGCGGCTCAGCGCCGCCATCTGTGCCGCATCCCAGCCGGAGGTTTCCATGATGCGAATCAGCAGCGCTGCGGTGACATAGCAGTCATACAGGGCACGGTGGGCGTGCAGATGCGCCGGTGGCGTCACTGCCAGCTGCAGACTGTGACGCAGCGCCTGATTGCTGTATTTCTGGCCCGGCCAGAGCTGGCGCGCCAGCGTCATGGTGCAGATCCAGTCACCGTGCATTTCCGGCAGCATACGACGATCAAAACTGGCGTTATGGGCAACGTACCAGGGACTCCCGTGATAGCGGCCAATCGCCTCCTCAATGGTGGGTTTCCCCCTTACCATCGCTTCGGTAATACGGTGCACCGCCATCGCCTGCGGGCTGATAGGGCGATCGGGAGAAATCAGATCGCTCATCGGATTGACGATCTGACCATCAATAATGTCCACTGACGCCACTTCCACCACGCCACCCTGTAACCCGCAGGTTTCGGTATCGATCACGCGTAACATAGATTATTTCTGCTTCGGTTCATAAGGCAGGCGAGAGAAGGCGAGCGAAGCCTGGCGATAATGCATCAGCCGCTGGCGGAACCAGTCGCGCAGCGCCTCAGGCTGCTCTCTTTCCACCGCTTCGGCGATCACCGGCATATTGTAGCGCTCTTTGAACGCGACGCCTGCGGCGGCCAAATCCACATTCACTTTGTCTTTCTCTTCTTGCGACAGCAGGGCAAGGTTCTGGCTCATGCTTTTCTCCTGATTACGAGGGGCAAAAGTAATGTTTTCCCCGGCGCGGATCAAGGAGAATGAATCGCAGCCTGAGCCTCGACACCTTTTCTGTTGCGGCGTATCCTTGCGCCACGTTTGCAGAAATCGCTGTAGTGAAAAAGGATGCTCTGATGAAAAAATGCGCGTTTCCCCGCCTTGCCGCCATACTGCTGGTGGCCTCAGCGTCGCTGGTCAGCCAGGCTGCGCTGGCTCATGCTCACCTGGAGTCACAATACCCGGCTGCCCGGGCTGTTATGGAAAGCTCGCCGCAGGCGCTGACGCTGACCTTCAGTGAGGACGTCGAACCTGCGTTTAGCAGCGTTGAGGTGCAGAACAGTCAACAGCAAAAAATGTCCACCGGTAAAGTGCAACGCAATGGCCGTGAGCATAATCAACTGATCGTGCCGCTGACGCAGCCTTTGCCTGCCGGGAACTATCAGGTGAACTGGCATGTGCTCTCGGTGGATGGTCATAAAACCAAAGGAAGCTACGATTTTAGCGTGAAGTGATGCTCCTCAGTATCCTCTGGATCCTGCTGCGCGCCACGCATTTTGCTGCTGTGATGCTGCTGACAGGCACGGTGTTCTATACCACCTTACTGGCCCCGGCCCGTTACCGCGATGCGCTGTCGCAGCGGCTGGCGGGCATCCTGCTTCACAGTACGCGGCTGGCGGCTGGCTGTGCGCTGGCGATGCTGGCGGTCCAGACCGGGCTGATGAGCGGGAGCTGGCAAAACATCGCCGATGGTGCCACCTGGCGGGCAGTGTTACAGACCCGTTTTGGCACGGTCTGGTGCTGGCAGATTGTGTTTGCCGTGGCTGCCGCGCTGCTGGCTGTCAGGCAAGAGCGCCGCTATCAGCTATTGCTGGGCATGACAGCCGTGCTGCAGCTTATCGCGCTGGCCTGCACCGGGCATGCTTCGATGCGTGACGGCTGGCCAGGCATTGCGCAGCAGGTTAACCATGCCGTTCACCTGCTGGCTGCAGCGTTTTGGGCCGGTGGTTTGTTGCCGCTGCTGATCCTGATGGGGGAGGCGCGCCGTATTGAACGACGTACCGATGCGATTCGCACTATGATGCGCTTTTCCCGCTATGGTCATCTGGCGGTGGCGCTGGCGTTGCTGACAGGCGTTATCAACACTTTGCTGATCACCGGCTGGCCGCTACCGTCGGGGCTCTCGCTTTACACGACATTACTGCTGTGGAAAATAGCCCTGGTAGCGTTGATGGTACTGATCGCCTTGCTGAATCGCTACTGGCTGGTGCCGCGTTTTCGCCTTGCGGGTGCCGGTGCGCTGCAACAATTTATCCGTATGACGCAGCTGGAGCTGTTGTTGTCGCTGGTGGTGGTCGGTCTGGTCAGCGTATTTGCGACGCTGCCGCCAGCCTGAATAGTAAATTTGTTCCTGATCGAGTCAGAAAGGTGCTCTATTTTGATGAAAAAAGTGATCCCCGCTTTCCTGTTGTTAGCCGCCTGCAGCAATGCCCTGGCGGCACAAATTATTACCGTCAGCCGCTTTGAAATCGGCAAAGAGAAGTGGGCCTTTAACCGTGAAGAGGTGATGTTGAGCTGTGAAAAGGATGGCTCTCTGTTCGCGATTAACCCCGGCACGCTGATGCAGTATCCGCTGAATGACAAAGCGGAGGCGCGTATGAAGGCCAACCAGGTGAAAGCCCAGCCGATCAGCGTGATTCAGATCGATGATAAAAATCGTCCCGGCGAGAAGATGAGCCTGCAGCCTTTTGTTGAGCGCGCTCAGGCGCTTTGTAATCAATAATTTTCCCCAGCCTGTGCGGGTACAGTCTCAGCTGCGCCCGCCGTCACAGATTTCTGCAAGAACGATCACAGAGTGAACAGCTTTTTTGCGTACCCAAAAGGGTTAGCTGGCAAATCTGCTGCACTGTTCTACCCTTAAAATGCAAGGCGACATAGCCTGCATTAATGCCAACTTTTAGCGCACGGCTCTCAAAGAGCCATTTCCCTGGACCGAATATAGGAATCGTATTCGGTCTTTTTTTATCTCCTTGTTTTATAACCAAAAAATAACACGTTGTCCAAAAATGTCCGAATTTCCAATATCCTGTTTAAGAAAAGCGTACTGCAATTCATGTGCGATGCGCTTTTCTGCGTAATAGCTGTTTAAATCAGATGGGTTTTCGCGTTGAGCCTATTTTATAGAAGCATCATTTCTGATTGCCAACGGCAGGAACTGAGATACTAACATACTCATCCGTGCGGAGATTGCAGGCGCCCATAGGCGCACTGTGACAACCGGTGCGCGCTGAAATACTGTTTGGGCACCACTTTTGATGTAAGTTTCGCGAAGCAGTACCCATAGTTAACGCATTGATTAACTTAATGGCGTATTATCGCTGCGCATAAACAGAACCGTACGGTTACCGCGGCCCTTTACCCTGATCTACAACCCTGTTAAAGATCGGATAAATGCTTCGACGTAATTTATTTTTCAGCTTTGCGCGAAAAGGTCTTGCTTTCATCAGTTGATTCCATATTTTCCTTTTACGAAATTGTAATTGCGGGTCTTCTTTTTGTGCATTAATAGTAGATTTGCTGGCAGCTTGCCCTAAATTTACAGGGGCAGGGATCACAGCTTCAACTTTAATTAAAGAGAGATCTTCAAACAGGTTCCATTTGTCGGCTGTTATCCATACAGGATATAAAGCTTGTGATAAATTCTTTGCAGCGCCGAGATTAATTATATAACTATGTGAAGTAGTTGCATGGTGCGCTTTGTGTATTTTAATATTGGGACTAACCTTCCTGACCGGACGCTTTAAATATTTATTTACCCGGCTGAGTAAAAGAACTTTTGGCTCTTCCTGTGCTATGGATACTTTCTCAAGAATGTTAGGTAAGTTATCAGGTAACAATACGTCATCTTCAAGTACCAGAGCTTCTTCTATGTTGTCAGTGAGCATTTTCTTGTAAATATAGATATGGCTTAAGCTACAGCCAATTTCACCAGGCAGGAAAGCGTAGTTGTTTAAACGGGTATGCTTTTTAACTTCTTCTTTACTAAAGTCTTTGCCATTGACTGCGTCGATAATCTCATACGATAGGCCCAACATTTCACATTGTGCCTGCATGGCAGATCTTCTTTCAAATGAATGTGCAAGGCTAATTATAAAAATTTTCATTATAAAACCTTTATATGCTGTTTAGAAGGTGGTTTACATTTTTCATCAAGCAGTGTTTTCTTGAACAACTCTATAGATTTAAAGTTATACTGACAGAATCCTTTGTTAAAGCATGAGAATATAATAAAATTATGCAATTTTACATAGTATTCTATTATTAATAGATTTATTTGCAACTTAATCAGTAAATATTTATCACAGAGTTATGGCAAGTAAACTTACTGGTTCGATGATGCAGAACATGGATATCTCGTCATTGTAGCCGTTGATGGAGAATTTACCGTTAAATGTCTGCAGCGGCGTAGCATCGTACTCGCCATTTTTGCCGTGAACAGTTTTTACCCATCTTGCGAACCGTTTTCCGGCCTGATTTTAAAGGCAGGCCGATTGTAGTGCTTCCAGCAATGACGGATTTTTCATTGCCCGAACCCCGAACCCCGGCAGCAAATCGGTATTAAACTGGGGCTCCGTTTTTGATATGTAGGGTTGAGTTGAGCCGACACAACGTTCAGGTATTCAACTTCAGGTATAACCTGTACGCAGGTATGTCGCTCAGAGTCATGACCACCTGGAAGAGCTGGCGCTAGCTGTGAAGGTATACTCAATTGACGAGGCTTTATGACTTAACCAGTGTCAGAAATTGTAAGTCGATGAAGCAGTTCGGTAGGAAAGTCCGGAAGTAAATATGAAGAGATACGCATCTGACCGTCGGGGCTGGCCTTGCGTAGAGGAAGACAATGGCACGGTTATCACATCATACCGCTAAATTCATGACGCAAGGTTCATGGGGCGGTTACTTTGTTCAGACATAATGGCTTAACCTGGAATCCCATAAACAGACGATTAAAAGATCTTTTTAAGGGCTTTGCCAAACAAAAAAATCATTAATATGCCCCGGGCACGCAAACAATGATTTATAAGGAATAAAAGTGGACGAAGTGGAACTCTAATGATGGCAAGGTAAGTGTATCCGGCGCTCAATTTCGTGTTGGCACAAAAACGTATGTAATGCAGAGTATGACATCGTTGAAAAAAATATAAATAAATTAACTGCGATTCTCTTATGTATTGTTGGGGGTTTTTATGCTGACTGGTCCAGGTATTGTTAGTAAAAGTACCTGGTGTTATTATACTGACACCTTATTTTGTGATATTCAAATTATTAAAGCCAGCGTACAGAGTTTACCCTAATAGCTCATCCGCTGAAGAGTAAAGACAATGGTGATATTGAGGAGATGATTAAAGGAGTCAATAAATTTGTTTCGCGTCGTGCATAAAGAGGGTGAGGGCATAAATCTCTCCTTTTTTAATGGCTTTTAAACAGGTATAATAGTTGCAGTGCATCACCTTTGTCTTTCAAAGGCTTATGGGGCGAAAGGCGTTTTTTTGACGGTGGGTTTTAACGGGTAACAGGATAAAGATATGGTAACAGTATTAGCACTTCTGGGGTTGATCTTAGGTGCATGGTCTGTGCGCAGTATTTGTATTAAGCAGCAAAGCAATACTAAAAAAATTTTTAAAGCATTATTTGCCGGATTTTACTTCCTCGCTTGTGGTGGTGCGGCTGGAAACGACGAGAGCAATATGTCTGTCGCTACAGCTCTGCTGCTGGCTGGCGCAGCAATACAACTGCTGTGCAATATAAGATATAAAAAGACTGGTGATAGCCTGAATATTTAACGTGAGCATGTGAACGCCGAAAGGCTTCGAACCTGATGTGAAAAAATGAACGGAAGAAGGCTCATCTTTCTTAAAGCTATGCAAAATCAAAACGCCTGTATGATATTGCCTTTAATGACGTCAATGCCGGGAAGGAGAATCGGTTTCCTGAAGATGATGTCTCAAGCTTCAAGGGGCAATATATGAAAGGTTACTGGCATTCTGCCCGGCGCAGGTAAATCGCAGGAAGGTCTTACCCTGAGATTGCAGATAGCGTAGCGCACTTTATATTATTTTGGGCTGGCGGACTCTTGCGGAGATACCCAAAGTCCATGTTTAGCCCACTAGCCCGTGCCTTGCGTTCCTCCTCAAGGTAAGGCAGCACTTCCAGCAATAAGATCCCGGTCATTACGGCAATAATATAAGCCTCTGGCAGAGGATCGGCTCTCAGCTTGAGTTCATAGCGCGCGGGCTCATCGCCTGCACCGAACAGCGCCAGAAACTGCGGCCAGTGGCGGGAAATCACCAGCAGCAGCGCCATCAGCGGCACCATCTCAAGAAAACTGTGTATATGCTGTTCAACGGGCGACACTCTGCGCGCGGTTACGGCGTAACTGACATCCCATAAGGCAGTCGCTTCGTGACAAAAAAACAGCACGATCATAAAACCGATCACCAGTGCGTTCACGTCCAGAAACAGCGCGGAGAGCAACGGCAAGCCCATCTCGAGAAACATTAAGATGTGAATCCAGGTCTCTTTCAAACCTGTGGTGGTCTCTATCTCCGTGGCCCGGTGACATAACCAGTCAGCAAAGCCTGCAATCAGCCATACGGGTAACACGAAATAAAGCAACAGTAACATCTGCGGATCAGGATTATGCATAAGAGGTTCTCGTGATAATCAATAGAAAAAGAATAAGCCCGGCCTCAAGCGTAGCTCAACGTGATGCGTGCCAGCGATCAGATCGTTGCTGATGGTCATCACCGTTTTGGCAAAGAACAGGTTTACTGCTCGGTCTCCTCTCTGTACGATCGGGGGCATTAACAGCGTCCGATCTCCACAGGAACCCATAATGAATAATGATACGCCCGTCACTGATGACCTGTGCCCGTTGCTGGTAGCGAAAAAGCTTGCCCTTGCCATTATCAATCTCAGCGAGAAGCCTAACGGGACGCTGGAGGACGCTAACGAGACAATCCGTATCATGGGTATGCTGGCGCGGGAGTTGTACAGTGAGGCGGGAAAGGTGGACGCTACCGTGACGCCCATTCAGCATGTCGCCTGAGCGGCCAGCTGTTACCTTTTCATTTTTGCATGCAGCCAGGTTTTTCCGGCTATAATAGCAGCATCCGCCGTTAGCTCATCCGGAAAGAGCAGCAGCTTACTCTGCTGCGGGTATGGGTTCGATTCCCTGACGGCGGTCCTGATTTACCTTTCCTCCTCTGGTCAGTTCTGGTCTTACTTTTGTCCGCCCGATAACCAGATAACGAAGCGCAATCACACCTTACGATGGCACAGAGTGCTTCTTCACCGTTAACGTCAATCTGATATTATAAATATTAAACTGATAATTCTAGGTTTAGTCCCAGTAACAGGTGTATAAATCACAACGATAATCTCTGCGTTAAAATTTGACGGAGATGTTGGATGGTAGATTTTTATTTTTTTATCAGGGGATTTCGAGCTATGTTGTCAGCATTACAGGCTAATGAATATGAAAGTGGCAAAAAACACGAAGTAAAGTCCAAAAAACAACAACCTAAGCCAGATGTGTTAGAGGGATGGGTGTTAACATCGCAGCAACGCAGTTTTATCGAATCGTTCTTTGAGGAGCCATTGCAGGCACCTGAACGTTTGGGTTAACACACTAACATTAAATGATAGATTAATTGAAAAGCCGCGTTGCGTTTGTTAACTGTCTCACCAGACTGTTACCAGCCACGCGGCTTTTTTTGATAAAAATTGCGTTAATCTGTCAAATGTAAATGTCTGATGGCAATACGGAAACCACATCTTTACCTTTACATTCGCTCCCCTGATGAGGTGCGACAAGCCCGCAGCACAGGCAGCAACGTTGCAGGCTAAGCGTGCCCGCACAAACAGTGTTTAGTTCAAAGCATGTTGCCAGTGATGTTTTTTACTCTTTCCCGGTTCGCAGAATATTAAATTATTAGTGATAATTAACCAGTTATCGGTTTTTTATTGTGGCTCGGGAGGTCTCTGTGAAAAAACGATTTTTTATGCTACCTCTGTTTACCTTTGTTCCTTGCCGAATGCGCCGGTGAGTCTGCAGTTTATCGTGAGAGTGGCAGGTTAAAATCGGAAAGTGGCAAAATCACTTATGATTATCCTGAGGCACAAGCCTCGGTCTCATTTTGATTATAGGGAGAAAAATTTATGAAAAAACGCCAGATAGCTGCGGGGTTACTATTGGTAATATCCATTTCTATGCTTTCCGCTTGCTCTTCAGATTACGCAATACAAACCAATGATGGACGCACCATTATCACTTCGGGCAAACCGAATATCGATGACGAAACCGGTCTGATAGAATATGAAGATGTCAGCGGCTTAACGCTGCAAATTAATCGCGACGACGTCAAAACCATGACTAAAATCAATTAAATGCCGGCTTAGCGATAGCATCAGCCGCCTTAAACGGTGGCTGATTTTCCAGGTTCTTTGTATCCTGAAAACTGGCAGCTTTTGCCGGTTTTGTCCTTGATCCGGCTCTCGTGGGGTTGGCTGCTACCGGTAACCTTTATACCGCCTTTTCTGGCCTGTTATTCCATTAAGAACGCAGCAGAGGCAGAATTGCTGCCAAAAACGACTAATAATGCACAGATCAGCGACATATCACCAACTTAAGCGCAGAATTAGCGGGCAGATGCAGTGTTTAATGACCGATAGAAAATTTTTCTGAGCGGCAGTATAGCGTCTGTAAAATTTTTACCGAATGGTCTGCATAAAGAGGTTGAGCGTATGGGCAATGTTTACTATCTCCGACCCGGCTGCGAAGTGATCCCGGTGACTGAGATTGATGCATTAGTAGAAGATTTGCAGAATATTGCGGTGAAATACCATGATTTTCAAAGCCTGCCGGCGATCATTCGTAAATGCCTGGTGGACTCATTGATGAATCGGGAAGCAGCGAACTGTTATCCGCAGAAAAGAGAACCCTTATCATAAGCGGAATCCTGCCGGGTCGGATTGCCGCTGCTGGCCCCTTACACTTTTTTCTCGCTACTGCTGTCATCCTCGCCAGATTTCAACAATGCTCTGACAGCAGAGAGGCCCAGGCTACATCTCTCCGTCAGTGACCGCATAGCGGATCGCGCATCCTGACTGTAGCGCCTTCCTGATACGCCTGTTTCGTCTCTGCATTATTATCTGCCTGTTATGACCCTGGCTATACTTGGGTTTGGCGCTCTGCCATTGCTCACCAACCCACAGTATGGATGCAGACATGCACTATCAGTATCTGAACGGCGAAAACTGGCAGCACATCTGGATTGTCGGTGACCTGCATGGCTGTCGCAGCCAGCTGGACGCGCTGATGCAGAGGCATAACTTTGATAAGCAGCAGGATTTGCTGGTGGCGGTCGGGGATCTTATCGACCGCGGACCAGACAGCCCTGGCTGTCTGCAGCTGTTAGAGGAGCCCTGGTTTCGCAGCGTGCGCGGGAATCATGAAGAGATGGCGCTGGACGCCTTAGCCGGGCAAGAATCGATGCTCTGGGCGATGAACGGTGGCGAATGGTTCTGGCAGTTACGGGGCGCCTCGCTGGTGAGCGCACGGCATGCTCTGAAGCGCTGTCAGGAGATGCCGCTGATTATTCATCTGCAACTCAGCGACAGGATCGTGGTGGTGGCACACGCCGATTATCCCTCCGATCATTACGCCTGGGGACAGGACGTTGACTGGCGTGAGGTGGTCTGGAATCGCGCGCGGCTCAATCGTTATCAGCGCGGCGATCGGGAGAGTATCACGGGCGCGGATGCCTTTTATTTTGGCCATACACCGCTGCAGCAGCCGCTGGATGTGGCCAACCTGCACTATATCGATACTGGCGCAGTATTTGGTAACAGGTTGACCATGGTTCAGGTGCAGTAGCTGTATCAGCGGAACAGGCGACCGTCGCGTACCAGTTCGCGAGGATAGCTGTTTTTCAGGCGGCTTCCTACCTTTTTCACCAGCCCGAGCGGCTGCTGGCAGAACGTAATAATCGCTTCATCCTGCGACGGTAACGTCTGTGGGTAAATATCGCGTCCGCGATACCACTCTTCGGCTTCCGCTTCGCTTAGCGCAAAGGCGAGCGGGCTGTCGGCATGCGCCAGCGCCATGATCGCTTCATGTTGCCAGCGATAACCTTTAGCGAAAGTCTCCGCCAGCTTCAGACCGATACGGGAAAAACGCACTTTGCCCAGCATTGGTTCAACGGCGCCGGGGAACAGCCAGATTTCTTTATCGCGCTGCCAGAGCGTTAATTGATCGTTCCATACCAGCCCGACCGCTGCCGCAGCCGCTTCGATTTCTGCGCTCAGCTTTCTGCTGACCGGGGAAAAGGGGAATTTCCCCACTTTATAGCCAGGCGCAGGCAGGGGCGGCACCGAAGCCGTTTTGTGCAGGCGGGCGACAAAAAAGCCTTCACTGTCAAACAGGTGAGGAAAGACATGCAGAAAACCTTCCGGCGTCAGCGCTTGTTGTGCTCCAGGGAATAGTCCGTCAAGGGGATCAATGCGCACAGCATCGGGGTAACGCGCCAGTAAGTCGTGAATCACCTGCTGATTTTCCAGCGTGTTCAGCGTACAGGTAGAGTAGACCAGGGTGCCGCCGGGCTTCAGGGCGTGAAAGGCGCTGTCAATCAATTCGCGCTGCGTTCCGGCGATAGCGGTGGTGCTCTCCAGCGACCAGTTGCGGAGTGCATCGACATCTTTGCGGATCACCCCTTCCCCCGAGCAGGGCGCATCCAGCAGGATGGCGTCAAACTGTTCCGGCAGGGCAGCACCAAATACCCGACCATCAAAATGCGTCAGCGCGCTATTGCTGACGCCACAGCGGCTGATATTGGCATGCAGCACTTTTACCCGGCTGGAAGAAAATTCATTGGCCAGGATCACCCCCTGGTTATCCATCCGGGCAGCCATTTGCGTGGTCTTGGAACCGGGCGCGGCCGCCATATCCATCACGCTCAGCGCCGTTGGTGCAGCATCAAACAGCGCGCTGACCGGCAGCATGGAGCTGGCCTCCTGAATATAAAACAGGCCGCTCAGATGTCCGGCGGTACTGCCCAGCGGCAGCGACTCATCGTCACGCTCGATCCAGAAGCCTTCCGTACACCAGGGAATCGGCGTTAAGCGCCAGCCATAATCGGCAGTCAGGTCAAGGAACTGCGCGACGCTGATTTTTAAGGTATTAACGCGCAGACTGCGACGCAGCGGCTGCTGGCTGATCGCCAGAAAGCGGTTGAGTTCTGCTTCATCCGACAGGATGTCGCGCATTAAAGCCAGGAAGTCAGGGGGGAAAAGGCAAGAGGAATCCGACACGGAGCAATATCCAGTAAAGGCAAAAGAAGCAGTGTAACACGGCAATGAAACAGGGGCAGCCTGGCTGCCCCTGCAAGTTAACGTTGTACCGGTTGAGGGATTGCGGTGCCCCAGTTGCGCCACTCTTTCGGCATTTCATCCAGCAACAGGAAATGCTTGTTGGGCGTCGCCTGCGGAGCGAGCGGCACGGTGGGCGGCGTAGCAAACTGAATGCCGCCACGAATAAATTGCTGGAAGGTGCCAGTTTTCACCACGCCGCCAACCAGACCAAAATCGAGGTTATAACCGGATGCCAGCCAGAACACCGAGTTATTGCGCACCAGATGCTGATATTTTTTGCTGATGCGCAGGGCGATCTGCACCCGATCCGCCATGGTGCCAAGGGTGGTGCCGGTGACGGTGCCAACCTCCACGCCGCGGAACAGCACCGGCGTGCCCACAGAGAGTGAACCCGCTTCGCTGGCATCAACATAGATATTTAATCCATTCAGGTAGCGCGAATCGGTGATAGTGGACTCCTGCAGCTCGAAAGTACGTGCCGGGCGCCCCTTACCGGGGTCAACATTCACATAGGGCTGCAGCAGCGTTTCCAGATGATTCACCCCGGCGGCGGAAATCTCCGGTGAGACTACGGAAAAACGGCTGCCGTTGCGGGCAAAGTCCTGCTCATATTCCGGATAAAGCACCGCTTTCGCCACCACCTGATTTTTATCTGCGCTCAGCGCCAGCGACTCAATCTGGCCGACATTAATACCGAGATAGCGAATCGGCATACCGGCGGAGAGTTTACTGCCATCGTAGGTCAGTAACTTAATCTGACTGCCCACGGCCCGTGCGGCGGTTTCAGAGGGGTAGAGGACGCGTTTTGTCCCTTTTGCCGTCTGGGCGCCGGGCATGTTGTCGAAGCTGATAGCGCCTTTCAGCGCCCGGTTAAGCGGCGAAGCCTGCAGCGTTAAACCGCTGCCGTTGAGCTGTACTTTAGCGCCGCCTTCCGACCAGAACACGCTTTCTGCGGTCAGCAGCTTGCGATATTCCGGCTTAATATGCACCGCCACATCAAAGGCGGTCGCGCGCGGCACCACGTCAACAATTTCGCCTACCTGAAATTTGCGGTACAGCACCACCGAACCCGCCTGAATATCGGGCAGGCTGCTGGCCGTCAGGGTCAGGGTAGTGGGCGGACGATCACCGGTGATGCCTTCTTCCGCTTTTTCTTCATTAGCATAGAGCGGATAGATGGGCTTCACGGGTCCCTTATTGCCCGGCACCAGACGAATACCACCATCAACCCATTCCCGCGCGCTGGCACCCAGTACCTGCATGCCGTTCAGGCCGAACTTTACGTCCAGACGGCTGTTAACAATAAACTTGCTGTCGCTGTGAACTAACTTCCGGTATTCCGGGTCGACCGCCACCGTGAAGTTAACACCTTTTTCATCGAGGTGACGCTCCATTATCTGGCCCACCTGCATCCCGTAAAGCATCAGCGGCTGACCAGCATCAATACCGTAACTCTCCGGCGCCGTGAGTTTCACTGTCAGCACGTTGGGCTTTTGCAGCAGGGACTTCACGGCGGCCAGCACGGTAAAATGACTCTGCGGCTGGCCATCGCCCGGAATTAACTCAAAGGTATTGCCGGTGAGCAAACCGCTGATATTGGGCTCGTTCAGCGTCACTTTCGGGCTGCGCATCTCAATACGCGTTTCGCTGCGCATCAGACCCACCACTGAAGGATCAATAGTCATTTCACCGGTGACTTTCCCCCCGTCATGCAGGTTGAGTTTAGTCAGGGTGCCGACCTCGAGTCCCTGATACATCAGCGGCGTGCGGCCCGCCTTCAAATTTTCACCACCGGGAAGATCAAGCGTAATCAGTACACCGCGCTGACTGTGCGCCAGGTCGGGATAGAGGTCGTAATTCTCATCGGTATGCGCCTGTTCGCTGTTCTCGGGCGAATCAAAGGCGATGGCACCGTTCACCAGCGCCGCCAGACTTTCCAGCTGCACTTTGGCCCCGTTCAGGCCAACATCGGCATTGATGCCGGATACATTCCAGAATCGGCTCTGCTGTTTTACCAGGTTGGTAAAGCGGCGCTCAATCAGCACATCAATAGTGACACCGTCACCATTGCCGTTAATGCTGTAGTCATATACCCGGCCTACCGGGATTTTGCGATAATAAACCAGTGAGCCGGTGTTCAGCGAGCCGAGATCGGGCGCATGCAGATGAATTAACAGCTCGCCGGTGGTCACACGGTATTTAGGCTGCGTATCGAGCGCCGTAAAATTCTCACTCGGCTTGCCTTTGCCCGGCATCATGCCGATATAATTGCCGCCCACCAGAGCATCGAGGCCAGATACCCCGGCCAGCGAGGCTTTCGGCGTAACCAGCCAGAACTGGGTATTTTCCCGCAGCGCATCTTTCATATCGCTTTTGATACTGGCTTTAATCTGAATTGTGCGATAGTCATCACTCAGATTAATGCCCTGCACGGTGCCTACCTCGACGCCCTGATAACGTATCGGCGTACGGCCCGGCACGATACCATCCGCGGACTGGAAATTGATGGTAATGATGGTGCCGCGCTCCTGATAGTTGGTCCAGAGCAGCCAGCCGGCAATCAGCAGGGCTATGATGGGCAATAACCAGAAGGGAGAGAGCTTACGCTTGTTTCGTAGGGTCGCGTTAGTCGGTGTAGTTGGCGTTTCCTGTTGCATGTGCATCCCAGATCAGGCGGCTATCCAGCCACTCAACAGCCATAATGGTCAGGATCACCGCCGCACCAAAATAGAAGGCGGCGGGTCCCATGGTAAAAGCCAGTAGCTGATCGCGATTGACCAGCGACATGGTTAACGAAATCACAAACAGATCGAGCATCGACCAGCGGCCTACCCAGGTCACTATCCGAAGCAGGCGAATACGGGTTTTCAGGCCATGTTCGCATTTGAAATGAATACTGAGCAGCACGGCCAGCAACACCAGTACCTTGGTAAAGGGCACCAGAATACTGGCAATAAAGACCACGGCGGCGACCGGAATGTTATCGGAGGCCAGCGAGAGAATACCGGAAAAAATGGTGTCCTCGCGGCGGGAGCCGTTCAGGTAAACCACGGAAATCGGCAACAGATTCGCCGGCAGCAGCAGGACGATGGAGGCAATCAGGGCCGCCCAGGATTTTTGCAGGCTGTGGCGGCGGCGGAAATCGAGGGGAGTATGGCAACGGGGGCAGCGGCCACGGCTGTCCGGCTGGCCCGTATAGTGACAGTTCAGGCAGACCTGCAGCTTTTCCGGCGCCAGGTCTGACAACGGCTGCGGATAAAAACGGTGCCAGAGCTGCTCCATATTAAGATGAATCAGCGTCAATAAGGTGAGCAGGGTCAGCAGGATATAGGCGAGCAGGCCGTAACCCGGCTCCAGAGTGGCATAATCCTGCACTTTAATAGACGCCACGGCGATGCCGACCAGATAAATATCCAGCATCACCCACTCTTTCAGCCGCTCCAGCATCAGCAGCACCGGGCGCAGGTTCATGCCAAGGGGGTGACCGATCCACAGGTAGCCAATGGCTGCCACCAGGGTCACGGGCGCGCCGATGGTACAGAAGGTCACCATCGCCGCGGTCAGAATATAGCCCTGCTGCGTCATCTGGATAATGCCTGCCAGCAGGCTGGCATCGATGCGCATGCCTAACAGGCGCACACTGATCAGCGGCAGCGTAAAGGCGAAAGGCATCAGCACCAGCATCGTCACGGCCATCGCTGTCAGTCGCGTCATCGACCAGTCGCGACCGCTGATAATTTGCGCATAACAGCGTGGACAATGTGCCGCCTGGTGCGATTTCACCTCTGGTAAAGAAAAAAGGGTATCGCATTGCGGACAACGCTGATAACGTGCGTGGGGCAACGCCTGGCTGATAGCGTGTATTTTCATAGGGTGATGCAATATTGGCCCATCATTCGTTACAGGTTCCGGCACTCAACGTGAGTGGATTAACAGCGCGTTACGCCACGAAAACGCCGACGCGATGTCGGTTTTCGATCCACAAGATGCTAAGGGTATAGTAACTAATAGAATGATTCACCTTGTGGCCCTGGATATTTAATGCTTATTTTAACGATCGATGGAACAAAGCGTCCTTGTGTTAATAGTTATGGTTAAACAATGAACAAAAAAGCCTTTTATGAAGATCTAAACCGCGACATGCGCGCTTTGCTGGCAGGGGAAACCTCTTTTCTCGCTGCGTTGGGTAATTGTAGTGCACTGTTGTATGAACGTCTTGAAGGTGTGAACTGGGCAGGTTTTTACCTGCTGACTGAACCGGATACGCTGGTACTGGGGCCTTTCCAGGGCAAAATTGCCTGCGTGCGGATTCCCGTCGGGAAAGGCGTCTGCGGTACCGCCTTTGCCGAAGAGAAGGTACAACGTGTCGACGACGTACATGCATTCCCGGGTCACATCGCCTGCGATGCGGCCAGTAATGCAGAAATTGTGATTCCGCTGAAAGTGAACGGTACCCTGGTGGGTGTGCTGGACATCGACAGTATTGTGTACAATCGCTTCGACAACGATGACGAAGCCGGGCTGGTCGCTATTACTGATGGGCTTTGCGAAGTGCTTGCGGGCAGCGAGATTGAAAAATTTCTTCAGCTGAAATGCAGCTAATCGACTGGATCACATGGCATTTGGCAATGTTGTCATTATAATGTCGCCTGTTCATGCCTGCACTGGTCGGCAATCCCGTTGTAATCAGGAAATTTCATGGAAAATCAACCTAAGTTGAACAGCAGTAAAGAAGTCATCACCTTTCTGGCGGAACGTTTTCCTCACTGCTTTAGCGCCGAGGGTGAAGCGCGCCCGCTTAAAATCGGTATCTTTCAGGATCTTGTGGAGCGCGTTCAGGGCGAAATGAACCTGAGCAAAACGCAGCTGCGTTCGGCGTTGCGCCTTTATACCTCGAGCTGGCGTTACCTTTACGGCATCAAGGCAGGGGCAACACGTGTCGATCTGGACGGCAACGCCTGTGGCGTGCTGGATGAGCAACACGTTGAGCATGCGCGTAAACAGCTGGAAGAGGCAAAAGCCCGTGTTCAGGCACAACGCGAACAGCAGAAGGCGAAAAAACGCGAAGCAGGAGAAGAGGGTGGTGAACGTCGTCCGCGTAAGCCTGCCGCACGCAAAGCTGCTGACGGCGAGACTGCTGCCGCGCGTAAACCGCGCGCTCAGGCACCGCGTGCTGCAACGCAAGAGCACAAGCCGGCTCCGCGTAAACCCATCACTGATACTTCAACGTTGCAGCCCGGCCAGAATATTAAAGTTAAAGCAGGCAAAAGTGCGATGGACGCCACCGTTCTGGAAGTTTCCAAAGACGGCGTTCGGGTACAGCTCGCTTCCGGCATGGCTATGATTGTGCGTGCAGAACATTTGCAGTTCTGAAGCGGAGGCTGACCCCGGCATGAACACCATTTTTAAGATCGGAATGATCGCTGGCCTGCTGTTAGCAGGCCAGTCATTTGGCGCAGACAATATTACGCGCGCCGACCAGATTCCACAGCTTCATGAAGAACCGCAGGGCCCTACCGTCTCTGAACGCGTCACCTCCCGTTTTACCCGTTCTCACTACCGCCAGTTCGACCTGAATCAGGAATTTTCCGCGAAAATTTTTGACCGCTACCTCAATATGCTGGATTACAGCCATAATGTGCTGTTAGCGTCTGACGTGGCGCAGTTTGCGGATAAAAAAAGCACGCTGGGAGATGAACTGCGTAGCGGCAAGCTGGAGCTCTTTTATCAGCTCTATAATCTGACGCAAAAACGCCGCTTTGAACGCTATCAGTATGCGCTGAGCGTATTAAGTCGCCCGATGTCTTTTGATGGTAATGACACCATTGATATCGACCGGGCGAAAGCGCCCTGGCCAAAGAACGAAGCAGAGCTGAACGCACTCTGGGATGCCAAGGTAAAATATGATGCGCTGAATCTCAAACTCACCGGCAAAGATGAGAAAGAGATCCGCGACATTCTGACCAAACGCTACAACTTTGCGATTCGTCGCCTGGCGCAGAGCAACAGTGAGGACGTTTTCCAGCTGGCGATGAACGCTTTCGCCCATGAAATCGATCCCCATACCAATTATCTGTCACCGCGTAATACCGAGCAGTTCAACACCGAAATGAGCCTGTCGCTGGAAGGCATCGGTGCTGTGCTGCAAATGGACGAAGATTATACGGTGATCAACTCGATGGTTGCTGGTGGTCCGGCTGCCAAGAGTAAAGCGATCAGCGTAGGCGATCGTATTGTCGGCGTTGGCCAGCCTGGCAAGCCGATGGAAGATGTAATCGGCTGGCGTCTTGACGACGTGGTCGCCAAAATTAAAGGGCCGAAGGGCAGCAAGGTTCGTCTTGAAATTCTGCCAGCGGGTAAAGGCACCAAAACCCGTACCGTGACGCTGACACGTGAGAAGATCCGTCTGGAAGATCGCGCCGTGAAAATGACGGTGCATAACGTCGGCAAAGAAAAAGTCGGCGTACTGGATATTCCGGGCTTCTATGTCGGTCTGACCGATGATGTGAAAGTGCAGTTGCAGAAACTGCAGAAGCAGAACGTCAGCAGTGTGGTGATCGATCTGCGTACTAACGGCGGTGGCGCGCTGACGGAAGCAGTGTCCCTGTCCGGTCTGTTTATTCCGGGCGGTCCGGTGGTGCAGGTGCGTGACAACAATGGTCGCGTGCGTGAAGACAGCGATAATGACGGCGTGGTCTACTATAAAGGCCCGCTGGTGGTGCTGGTGGATCGCTTTAGCGCCTCGGCCTCAGAAATTTTTGCCGCCGCGATGCAGGATTATGGGCGTGCGCTGGTGGTGGGCGAACCTACCTTCGGTAAGGGCACAGTGCAGCAGTATCGCTCGCTGAACCGTATTTACGATCAGATGCTGCGCCCGGAATGGCCTGCGCTGGGCTCGGTCCAGTACACCATTCAGAAATTCTATCGTATCAACGGCGGCAGCACCCAGCGTAAAGGCGTGACTCCCGATCTGCTGATGCCCACCGGTGTTGAAGCGGCGGAAACCGGCGAGAAGTTTGAGGATAACGCGCTGCCCTGGGACAGCATCAATGCGGCAACCTACGTGAAAACGGGTGATATCAAACCGCTGCTGCCGCAGCTGATTAAAAATCATCAGGAGCGTATCGCGCAGGATCGCGAGTTCCGCTACATCATGAAAGATATTGCGCGTTTTAACGCTATGAAGGACAAACGCAACATTGTTTCTCTCAACTTTGCTCAACGCGAAAAAGAGAATCATGAGGAAGATGCGTTACGCCTTGAGCGCATCAACGCGCGCTACCAGGCAGAAGGCAAAAAACCGCTGAAAAGTCTGGATGAGCTGCCGAAAGATTACAAAGAGCCGGATCCTTATCTTGATGAAACGGTAAAAATTGCTCATGACCTGGCGGGACTGGAAAAATCGCAGCCGCAGCCAGAGAACGACAGTAAAAAGTAATCGCAGTTGTCCGCAAAAAAACAAGCACCGCAGCGCGGTGCTTTCTTTTGTTCAGCGATCGATCACCCGAAATACCCGATAGTGTTAAGCAAGGCTTATACCTGCATGGCGGGGTAAATAGGCGGGGCTGTGACAAAGTGTAAAGTTATGTCTTTTTAGGCACTTAATCGTTAAGGTTGCTTGAAAACCTAAGGTTTGACCTTAGGATGTAGATCCGCGTATAAGCGCGTGTATAACTGAGGAAGATTAATTTTTATGATGCGTATTGCTCTTTTCCTGCTCACCAACCTGGCTGTGATGTTGGTATTCGGACTGATTCTCAGTCTGACAGGAATCCGGTCAAGCAGTGTTCAGGGCCTGATGATTATGGCAGGCCTGTTTGGCTTTGGCGGTGCGTTTGTTTCACTGCTGATGTCAAAGTGGATGGCTTTGCGTTCTGTTGGTGGTGAAGTCATTGAACAACCCCGTAATGAAACCGAGCGCTGGCTGATGACCACCATCGGACATCAGGCGCAGCAGGCCGGGATCGCGATGCCGCAGGTGGCAATCTATCACGCGCCTGATATCAATGCGTTTGCCACCGGCGCCCGGCGTGATGCCTCGCTGGTTGCGGTTTCTACCGGGTTATTGCAAAACATGAGCCGTGATGAGGCTGAGGCGGTACTGGCGCATGAAATCAGCCATATCGCCAATGGCGATATGGTCACCATGACGCTGGTGCAGGGGGTGGTGAACACCTTTGTGATCTTTATTTCACGCATTATCGCGCAGGTGGCGTCAGGCTTCCTGTCCGGCAATCGCGAAGATGAAGAGAGCAGCAACGGCAACCCGATGGTCTATTTTGCGGTCGCCATGGTGCTGGAGCTGGTGTTCGGTATTCTGGCCAGCATTATCACCATGTGGTTCTCGCGCTACCGTGAGTTTCATGCCGATGCCGGGTCAGCCAGACTGGTAGGGCGTGAAAAAATGATCGCGGCGCTGCAGCGTTTAAAAACCAGTTATGAGCCGCAGGAGCCGAGCAGCATGATGGCTTTCTGCATCAACGGTAAAGGGAAATCCCTGAGCGAGCTCTTTATGTCGCATCCGCCGCTGGATAAGCGCATTGAGGCGCTGCGTAGCGGCCAGTACCTGAAGTAATTCGCGTAAGCACAGACAAAAAAGGCGACAGTAATGTCGCCTTTTTTATTGCCAGCTTAAAACCACGTCCTGCGGGCGTGGTCATCAATACGTTTTGGCTCTGCCTTATCGTCTCTGGATTTGAATCTTACGGAACAGGCAGAGACTGCTTTTTTAGGATTTTGGTACCCCCTATGGGGGGCAATCTAAGCCGCCTTCTATGAAGGCGGATTTTTACTGTCTCTGATACGTCAGCCCGCCGGGTGGCGCGGCTGCGTCATCCGGCTGGTACTGACTACGGCGGCTACGGCAGCAAATCCCCCGGCAAGCAGCAGAGAGGCGTGCGTGCCATCGTCATGAAACAGATTAAACATCAACGCCACCAGCGCGGCGCCGCAGCTCTGGCCCAGCAGGCGAGCCGTACCCAGCATACCGCTGGCGCCGCCGCTGCGCTGCCGCGGTGCAGAAGTGATAATGGTATGGTTGTTCGGTGACTGAAACAGGCCGAAACCGGCACCACACAGCATCATGCGCCAGATAATATCGCCATCGTCCGGCTGCGACGGCAGGAAGGCGAGCAGAAACAGTCCGGCAGCAAACAGCGCCAGTCCCAGACCACCAAGCAATCCGGCATGGACACGCTCGATCAGACGCCCGGCGATGGGGGCCAGTATCATGGTGGCCAGCGGCCAGGGCGTCAGTAACAGCCCGGTGGCAACCTCATCCCGCCCGAGAACATTCTGCAAAAAGAAGGGCAGTGATACCATTGCCAGCATCTGGGCGCAGAACGAACAGACGGAGGTGCAGATCGACAGCGAAAAAAGCGGAATGCGCAGCAGATCGATGGGCAAAAGCGGCACCGTCATGCGCAACTGACGCCGGATAAACAGATAACCCACCAGCAGAAACAGTATGGCCTCCGCCCCGACCAACGGATGACTTTGTCCCTGCGCAAAGCCGCTCAGCGCAGCAATCAGCAGGCCAAAGAACAGGGCGTTCATTATCGCGCCCGGCACGTCAAAGCGCTGTCCCTGCGTTTTCTGCGTATTGTCAGGCAGGTAACGCAGCGCCAGCCAGAGCGCAATGGCTCCCAGCGGCAGGTTAATCAGGAACAGCCACGGCCAGCCGGCAACCGATAAAATCGCGGCGGCCACGGTAGGCCCGGCGGCGGTCGAAACGGCGACAACCAGTGAATTGAGGGCCATGCCGCGCCCGAGATAACGCTGGGGAAAAATAATGCGGATCAATGCGGTATTGACGCTCATCAACGCCGCGCCGCCAAAGCCCTGCAGCACGCGCGCCACGGTCAGCATTTCCAGCGAAGTAGAGAGCGCGCAGAACAGTGACGTGGCGATAAAAAGCGCCAGTCCTGCCTGATAAACACGCCGATAACCGAGCATATCGCCCAGAAAAGAGAGCGAGAGCAACGATATCACCACCGCGATCTGATAAGCGTTTACGATCCAGATCGATTCCGCCGGACTGGCCTGCAGTTCACGCGCAATGGTCGGCAGGGCGACATTAGCAATCACCCCATCCAGTACCGCCAGAGTAATACCGAGTGCAATGGTAATAATTGCACCATAACGCTGAGGAAGGGGTAATCCATCCTGAGGAGAGAGGGGAGCCATAACGCCGACAGTGAAAGTAAAGTGAGTGAATATCATTATGCTAATGAATTCACTTGTGGAAAGCATCGCATTTCGCAGGAAAAAATCATCAGGGAATATGTCAGCATTGCGTTGTCATTGCCGCTGTCCCCGACCTGAACGTATACTGGCAACCTTGTTCCAGTTTTTCTAAAACAATTTCGAAAGGATTGCGCTATGGCCAGCGGCGATAATGAGAAACAGCCCGATTCAGTCTCCTCGGTACTCAAGGTATTTGGCATTTTGCAGGCGCTGGGTGAAGAGCGCGACCACGGCATCACCGAACTGGCGCAACGGGTGATGATGTCCAAGAGCACCGTGTACCGCTTTTTGCAAACCATGAAATCTCTGGGCTACGTGGCGCAGGAAGGGGAAAGCGAAAAATATTCGCTTACCCTGAAGCTGTTCGAACTGGGGGCCAAAGCGCTGCAAAACGTGGATCTTATCCGCAGCGCGGATGTGCAGATGCGCGAGCTGTCGCGCCTCACCAGAGAGACTATCCATCTCGGCGCACTGGAAGAAGAGAGCATTGTCTATATTCATAAAATCGATTCGCTTTACAATCTGCGCATGTATTCGCGTATCGGTCGCCGCAACCCGCTGCATACCACCGCGATTGGCAAGGTACTGCTGGCCTGGCGCGACCGCGCTGAGGTTGAAGATATTCTGAAAGAGGTCGAGTTTAAGCGCAGCACCGCCAATACCATTACCAGTCAGGAAGCGTTGTTAAAGGTACTGGATCAGGTGAAAGTGCAGGGATTTGGTGAGGACAATGAAGAGCAGGAAGAGGGATTACGCTGCATTGCCGTGCCGATCTTTGACCGCTTTGGCGTGGTGATCGCCGGGCTCAGCATCTCTTTTCCAACCATCCGTTTCTCTGAAGAGGCGAAAAAGGATTACGTTGCCATGCTGCATCGTGCCGCGAAAGCAGTCTCAGAGCAGATGGGTTATCACAACTACCCATTCTGAAAAAAAGCGGGTTATGCGTAACCCGCCTTATGCGTTTAATTGTCGATCACTTCGCCACTTTTCTTCAGCAGCGGGCATTCCGTAACGCCAATTATACCGCTTTCGGTATGCAGATACTGGGCGGTAACCACACCGCGTGCCGTCAGGTAGTTGCACTGTAATCCCAGCCCGACAGCATTTTTGCTGCTGCCCGCCAGCACCCCGTAGCCAGTGAACAACATCGCCACCCAGAGGGCGACCATCATCATTACCACGCTGATAAATATTTTCATTTTGTCTCCATGTGATCCAGAACGCCGCTCTCCGCGCTGCGCTGCTGTTGTACGGCGGTTATCTTGCATCGCTTTTTCCCCGCGATCGATCAGAGATACCCGAAAGCGCACTGGCCGGGATTATCTGCATTCAAAGTGATCCCATTATCTTTTTGGCGCGCAGCAGGTAGAATCAGCTCTTCACAGTTACGAACTGATGTAAACACATTCTGAGGCAGTTATGAACGAGATGGCAGCGGGAGCATCCAGCCTGGTTGCACCTGGCGTGGTGGCAGGAAGCATTATTATTGGGCTCATTGTCTGGTTTTTTGTAAACCGGGCCAGCGTGCGCGCCAGCGAGCAGATTCGTTTACTCGAAAGTCTGCTGGAAGAACAGAAAAAACAGAATGCGCTGATGCGCAGACTGATTGAAGCGCAGCTTCCCGATTCAGCAGAGAAGCGAAACGAGGAAGAGAGTGAGAAGCGTGACTTTATCCGGCTGATCCCTGAGCGCTGATTTAACCACAAGGAGACGGTATGGCGTGGCGTAATCCCTGGTACGATGCGAGCAAGCCTCATCATGCGCCTGATGGCTTCCGTAATCCTGAAGGCGATCAGCGTCAGCAGGGCGATCTGCAGCGCTGGCGCAAAGAGCGCAAGGCGCAGGGATTACCCTGGCCGCCGCAGGAGGGATATCCTGCTTTTGTGGCGCGCTGGTGGCAGCAGGCGGATCTCAGCGGCGAGGACGATCGCCTCTGGTGGCTGGGGCACGCTGCGCTGCTGTTTCGCGTTAATCAGCGTTATCTGCTTATCGATCCGGCGCTTTCCCGGCGCGCTTCACCTTTACCTTTTGCCGGGCCGGAACGCAAAACGCCCGCTCCTTTGCAGATCACGGCATTGCCCCGTCTTGACTATGTGCTGATCTCACATAATCACTATGACCATCTGGATAAGCCTACCGTCAGACGTATTGTGCGTCATTTCCCGGACGCTACCTTTATTGTCCCGCTGGGGCTGGAACCCTGGTGCAGGCGCAACGGCGTCCGTCACATCAGACAGCTCGACTGGTGGCAGCATATGCAAGCGGACGGCATCAGAATTGATGCCGTCCCGGCACGTCACTGGAGTATGCGCACGCTGCATGACCGTAATCGCTCCCTGTGGTGTGGCTGGGTGATTCGTACGGCCAGTGTACGCTTCTGGTTTGTCGGCGACAGCGGCTATTCGGAAAATCTGCTGGAGGTTGCTGCCAGGCTGGGGCCTTTTAATCTCGCCGCGTTGCCGGTAGGCGCGTATGCACCAAAATGGTTTATGCGCGGCCAGCATATGGACCCGGAGCAGGCGGTGGCGCTCTGGGATGCGATAGGTCAGCCGCTGACGCTGCCCATTCACTGGGGCGTCTTTGAGCTGGCAGATGAATCGCTTGATGAGCCGCCGCGTGAGTTAATGCGCGTTATCAGCGCTGCGGGATATAAGCGCGACCGCTTCCTGCCCTGGCGAATAGGGGAAAGCCGTAGCCTGATTAATATTAACCAGGATTAATCCTAAACGCTGAAAGAAAACTATGTTTTCTTAACAGAATTTTTAAACAACAATTTTCGCGCCTGGCAGAATGCCAGCACACATTGCGTAAATAACGCTTTGCTTATATTTGGGGCATGGCGCGGCTTATTTTCATGATTTTGGTGCAAATGCCTTTTTAAATTGTACCTGGTGACAAAGGCTGTACAGGATCACGTTTACAGATAATGCTCATACTGAGGTGAGTAAACACATTAAAAATTTTATCGTTGTAATAAATATGCGATATTTTTTCGTCCGGGGCTGAGGATTAAAAATGGCATCTGGACGGTGCAGTCCGGATGCGCTACAGTATTCTTTACTCGCAAGGTCTTTGAGGTATAAGCTTTTTATGCCTCTTAAGCGGTACAGGTTAGCCAGTAAAAAAGGCCAACAATGCGATAGCATTAACAATAATGCGCACCGTATCGTTTGACGTTTAAAAATGGCTTGCCAATAATTTGCGAATATGTGATAACAATTCGTGGGTTAAACGAGGTACAGTTCTGTGTATGTATGGCATCTTCAGTAAAGAAGTTACGAGTAAAAACGTGAACGTTGAATACCGCTTCCTTGCCGAACCTTAAATTAGTGCCTCATTCAGTAACGTCTCTGGTTTCTCTGTAAGTCAGCCTCCGGGCAATATAAACACTCTAAGGAATTTGCAAAATGGCAAAGATTAAAGGTCAGGTTAAGTGGTTCAACGAGTCTAAAGGCTTTGGTTTTATTACTCCTGCTGATGGCAGCAAAGACGTGTTCGTACACTTCTCTGCAATCCAGGGTAACGGCTTTAAAACCCTGGCCGAAGGTCAGAGCGTAGAGTTCGAAATTCAGGATGGCCAGAAAGGCCCGGCAGCGGTTAACGTTGTAGCTATCTGATTTCGTCTCCTGTCAGGGTGCTATGCACCACTGAAACGAATCCTAAAGCCCCGGTCATCTGACCGGGGCTTTTTCTTTGCGCTTTCTGTGCCTGGCAGAACAGGGTAAACTGCGGCGCGTTTTTCTCCCGGGAGCTTAGTATGTGTTTGATCTGTCCGCTGTGTCAGCAGCCGCTACTGCTGCAGCACGCCAGCTGGCGCTGCCATAATCATCATCAGTTTGACCAGGCGAAAGAAGGTTATGTCAATCTGATGCCCGTTCAGCACAAAGGTTCACGTGAGCCCGGCGACAGTGCAGAGATGATGCAGGCACGGCGTGCCTTTCTGGATGCCGGACACTATCAGCCGTTACAGCAGAAGGTTGCGAGCTGGCTTCAGCAGTTGCTGCCTGCAGCGGAGCCGCAGCTGCTGGATATCGGTTGCGGTGAAGGTTATTACACGGCTGCGGTTGCAGAGGCGCTGCGCGGGCGCGAAGGCGCACAGGTGTATGGTCTGGATGTGGCCAAAGTGGCGATACGCGCTGCCGCAAAACGTTATCGCGACATTCAATTCTGCGTCGCCTCCAGCAACCGCTTGCCGTTTGCCGACGCCTCGCTGGACGCGGTACTGCGTATTTATGCGCCCTGTAACGAGGAAGAGCTGAAACGCGTGGTAAAACCGGGGGGCTATCTGCTCACGGTGACGCCCGGCCCACATCATCTGCAGCAGTTTAAGGCGCTTATCTATCGGGACGTCCGCCTGCATAGCGCCGAAGAGAAAACCTACGCAGGCTTCCGGCGTGGCGACCAGCAGGCTATACGCTACGAGATGGCGCTGTCCGGCGCAGAAGCGGCCACGCTGCTGCAGATGACGCCCTTTGCCTGGCGGGCACGGGAAATGGTCTGGCAGCAACTGGAGAGTGTGGATCTTTTCCTCTGCGAGGCGGACTTCTGTCTGACCCTCTGGCAGCGTGATTAGCGGATTTCCACCAGGGTGTGATAAATACGTTCCAGATCGTCAAGCTGGCGTACGGCTATCAGCAACCGGCGCTGCTCCAGCTGCACCAGCAAAATGCCATCTTCAGACAGATTCATGCTCTGGATGCGGTGATAAGCGATCCAGGCATTGGCATAAAACATCCCCTGATCCTTGAGCAGCAGTCTGGGGCGTCGGATCCAGAACAGCCAGACGGCAAGAAAGGTGAGGACCAGCAGCAGCGTGGTGGTAAGTTGCGGCCCCTGATGACGAAGATTATTCCCCAGCAGGATCACCAGCAGCGCGATAAAAATCAGGCTATCGAGTTTGTTGCCTCTTTTCAGCACAACCAGCAAACGCGTGGGGCCTTTGCGCTGCGGCATAATCACTTCATCATAGAAGGCATAGGCCGCCAGCAGCACGATAAACAGCAGAATAATCATTTCAGTCAGCGACATCTTTTTTCCTCAGCGCGGTTTCTTTCGCAGAGAGCCTGAGTAGCGCGGGTAAAGCCGGGAGACGATCTCCCGGCCAGCCTTTTACAGCCCCAGCACGCCAAGCCAGTAGCCGACAATACCAATCACAAAGAAGCCGACGATAATCCACAGCGCATTAACCTTACGGCGTAACAGCCACATACAGGCGAAGGTCAGCAGCAGCGGCACGATACCGGGCATCAGCTGATCGAGAATGGTCTGTACCGTGGTCACCGTGGTTTTCCCGGTGGGATCGGTGATGCGTGACACCACCAGCGGTATATTGACGTGCGTCCACTTGTTAACCAGCGCCCCCATCACAAACAGCCCCAGGATGGAGGCGGCCTCGGTGAGTTTCTGCAGAAAACCGCCCCCCATATCGCTGACGATATCGACGCCTTTACGGTAGCCGTAAGCGACGCCGTAGTAGCGGGTGAGTAAGCGGGCAATGTTAAACAGGATAAAGAAAAGCAGGGGACCGAGCAGGCTGCCGCTCATGGCAATCCCGGCGCCCAGCGCAGCAAACACCGGACGTAACGTTCCCCAGTAGATAGGATCGCCCACGCCCGCCAGCGGCCCCATCAGACCCACTTTGATACCGTTGATCGCCCCGTCATCAATAGGCGCGCCGTTAGCGCGTTGCTCCTCCATGGCAATGGTCACGCCTAATACGGGAGCCGCCACAAAAGGTTGGGTGTTGAAAAACTCCAGATGACGGCGGATGGCCTGCTTACGCTCCTCGTTATTTTCCGGATAAAGACGACGGATAACGGGCACCATGGAGAAACAGAAACCCAGCGCCTGCATGCGTTCAAAGTTCCATGAACCCTGAAACAGATTGGAGCGTATAAACACACCGCGAAGATCGCCCGGTGTGACTTTTCTGGAAGAGCCGGTAGTATCAACCATATTGTCACCTGTTCCTTAATCGAGTTCGTTATCGAGATCGTTATTCGACCGGCCAGCTGCCGGGTCACCCGCGACACGGTTATATTTGGGGCTGAGCTGAATGTAGAGCACTGCCATCACCACGCCAATCACCCCCAGCGCCACCAGGTTGAAATCGGTGAACGCGGCGGTAACAAAGCCAAGGTAGAAGAAAGGCATCAGATAGCCGGCACGCATCATGTTAATCACCATGGCGTAACCGACTACCACGATCATGCCGCCAGCAATATTCAGACCGTTGGTAACCACTTCCGGAATCGAGTTGAGCAGATTATGCACGGCCTCCGTGCCCACGGAGATCGCGACGATTAGCGCCGGAATGGCGACACGCATCGCCTGCAGCACCAGCGCCGAGACATGAATCCATGAGATGGCCGTCAGGTTGCCCTTATCCGCCGCCTTATCCGCCGCATGCTGAAAGGCCACGGTAATGGTACGCACGATAATGGTCAGCACCTGGCCGGCAGCCGCCAGCGGTATTGCCAGCGCAATACCGGCCCCGATGTTCTGCCCACCGGCAATAACCAGAATGGTCGAGATAATCGAGGCGAGGGCAGCATCCGGCGCCACCGCGGCCCCGATATTCATCCAGCCCAGGGCGATCATCTCCAGCGTTCCGCCGATGATAATCCCGGTTTTCATATCACCCAGCACCGCGCCCACCAGCGTACAGGCAACCAGGGGACGGTGAAACTGGAACTCATCGAGTATCGAACCCATACCGGCAATACAGGCCACAATAAATAACAGTACAATTTGAAGCGTGGTTATCTCCATTGCACTTCTCCTCACAAAGTAGCGGAAATTTACCCGTCCAGACGGGCGAATGCGTTGGCTGTCAGGTATTCACTTTCGCGATCAGATCCATCATTTTTAATTTGGGATCGTTGGAAACCTTACGCACCTCCAGTTCGATTCCGCGCTCGTTCAGTTTGCGGAAGGCCTGAATATCTTTGGCATCGACCGATACCGCGTTGTTGACCTGCGTTTTCCCCTGGCGGTATGCCATGCCGCCAATATTCACCGACTTAATCTCCACACCCTGTTCGACGATACGCAGCACATCGGTGGGATTGGTGAACAGCAGCATCACCCGGTCCTGACCATATTTGGGGTTATTCCAGACGCGCACCATCTTATCGACATCGACCACATGGGCCGTGACGCCCGGCGGCGCGACCTGAGTGAGCAGGGTTTTACGCATCTGATCCGCCGCCACTTCATCACTGACCACGATAATGCGCGAAACGTTAGTCTCTTTAGTCCAGCGGGTAGCGACCTGGCCATGGATCAGACGGTCATCGATACGCGCCAGGCCGATTTTCATATGCTCGCCAGGGACAAGGGGTTGTTGAGGGGCGGCGGGGGCCGGTTTGCTGCGGGCGGCAGGTTTGGGCATCTCGGTTTTCAGCGCCTTCACGCCTTCCTGGCCGGTTTCGATCGCCAGCGCAACCAGTTCCGTAAAGGAGGGATTATCATCTCTGGCCATCAGCGTTTCGACCAGCATGGGAATGTTGACCCCGGCGACGACATCATAATTTTCTTTTTCTGCCACTACGCGGCTGGCAGCGTTAAACGGGCTTCCGCCCCAGGTATCCACCAGAAAGAGCACCCCTTGTGAGGTATCCAGTTCCTTCAGGCGCGCCTGGTATTTTTCGATAAGGGTTTCTGCATTTTCTCCCGGCACGAAATCGATCCATGCGACATTTTCCTGCTCACCTAACAGCATTTCTGCTGTTTTAAGCAGTTGTTCTGCCGCCCAGCCATGTGTACCTATGACAAGAGCAATGGTCACCTGCTACCTCCAGTCGCATCATGATCTTAAACAGGACGCTAAGATCGGTGAAAGTTATTGTTGTTACCTGAACGGATATGACAAAACGACAATACACAGTAGTTTCATTGGCAAACAGTCAACGGGCGAAAGGTTCGGATTTATTTTAGTAAGTAAAAAAATATTTTATGTGACATTGCTCTGTTATTGAGTGTATCGCTGCGCATCGGTATGGCCGATAGCGCTGAAACGCCGGCAAGCTATTTGTAAATATAAGAAAGTTTTTTGACGCCGCTGTTACAACTGCTACAGTAATCCTCTGTTTATTATTCAGGAGTAGCGGGCCCCAGCCCACCCTATGGATCGTCACCGACGTTGCTTTCACTTTTCCCTGCGCCAGCTGGCGCGTGCTGTTATCCCTTTCTGCGTGTTATTTCCTGTTCCGCTTGTCCGGTTGTCAGGCCGCCCTGTATGGGTGCGGTATCCTGCAGCCTGCCGCTGGTTAAGGAGTCATTAATGGAATTCCTTCTCGACCCCTCAATATGGGCGGGTTTATTAACCCTTATCGTGCTGGAAATCGTACTGGGTATCGATAACCTGGTGTTTATTGCCATTCTGGCTGACAAACTGCCGCCGAAACAGCGTGATAAAGCGCGCCTGATTGGGCTTTCACTGGCGCTGGTGATGCGTCTGGGACTGCTCTCCTTAATCTCCTGGCTGGTCACCCTGACGCGACCCTTATTCAGCCCAGGCGATTTTAGCTTTTCCGGTCGGGATCTGATTCTGCTGGTGGGCGGGGTGTTCCTGCTGTTTAAAGCCACCATGGAGCTGCATGAGCGGCTGGAGAACCGGCCGCTGGAGCATCAGGGTAATAAAAACTACGCCAGCTTCTGGGCCGTGGTGATTCAGATTGTGGTGCTGGATGCGGTCTTTTCGCTGGATGCGGTGATTACCGCCGTGGGGATGGTGAATAACCTGCCGGTGATGATGACTGCAGTGGTCATTGCCATGGGCGTGATGTTGCTGGCGTCCAAACCGCTGACGAGTTTTGTTAATGCGCATCCTACCGTCGTGGTGCTTTGTCTCAGCTTCCTGCTGATGATCGGTCTGAGTCTGGTAGCAGAGGGCTTTGGCTTTCATATTCCCAAAGGTTATCTCTACGCAGCCATTGGTTTCTCGATCGTTATCGAGCTGTTTAACCAGATTGCGCGCCGTAATTTTATCCGCCATCAGTCACGTCGTCCGATGCGTGAGCGTACCGCAGAAGCGATCCTGCGCCTGATGGGCGGCCGCCAGCGTAACGTTTCGGCCAGCAGTGAAGATAACGCGCTGACGGAAGTGATGCCGCAGGAGACCTTTAAGGATGAAGAGCGTTATATGATCAACGGCGTACTGACGCTGGCATCCCGCTCTATTCGCAGCATTATGACGCCACGTGGTGAAATTTCCTGGGTCGACGCAGAACGCCCGCAGGATGAGATCCGTATGCAGCTGCTGGATACGCCGCACAGCCTGTTCCCGGTGTGTCGCGGCGAGCTGGATGAAGTCATTGGCGTGGTGCGGGCCAAGGAGCTGCTGGTTGCGCTGGATCAGGGCAAGGATGTCGCGACTTATGCCGCCGCAATGCCGGCGATTATCGTGCCGGAAACCCTGGATCCGATTAACCTGCTGGGGGTATTGCGCCGGGCAAAAGGCAGCTTTGTGATTGTCACCAATGAGTTTGGCGTGGTGCAGGGGCTGATTACCCCGCTTGATGTGCTGGAAGCGATTGCCGGTGAGTTCCCGGATGAAGACGAAACGCCCGATATCGTTGCTGATGGCGATGGCTGGCTGGTGAAAGGCGGCACCGATTTGCACTCGCTGCAGCAGCTGCTGGATTATCATGAGCTGGTGAAACCGGAAGATGACCACGCTTCGCTGGCGGGGCTGTTAATTGCGCAGAAAGGCATACTGCCGCAGCCGGGTGAAATCATCGATATGCCGCCGCTGCATTTCCATATCGTCGAGGCGACTGATTATCGTATTGACCTCGTGCGGGTGACCAAAGATCAACCGCATAATGAGGATGAAGAGTAATCCCCGAAACGGCGCTACGGCGCCGTTTTTTATACCTCACTGGCTTGCTGATACTGCTTTAGCCAGCCGGGAAAATCTTCCAGCGGCATCGGCCGGGCGTAGAAGTAGCCCTGCAGATGATCAACACCGCGCTGACGCAGATACTCCGCCTGTTTCGCCGTTTCTACCCCCTCTGCCACCAGACCGATATTTAACCGTTGCGCCAGTGAAATCACCATATCGGTGACGGTGGCGTTAATCGCATCGGTGCCAATCGCCGCAGTAAAAATCTTATCAATTTTCAGCACATCAGGCCGTAAATCTTTCAGATAGGAGAGCGAACTGTGGCCGGTACCGAAATCATCAATGGCCAGGCGGACACCAATATCATGCAGCTGCGTCACCACCTTTTGATCAATCACCGGCAGCGCATCGCGTTCTGTCAGTTCGACCACCAGTCCGGGCTGCGGATTGGCGGGCCACCACAGGCGTTGCAGATCGTGCACAATCGCCCGCTCGTGAAAATGGCTGGCGGCAACGTTCAACGATATATGAAATCCGGCACAACGCGGCAGGTCAGGCAACTGCTGGACGGCGCGTCTGATCACAAAACGCGTTAACGGCACAATCAGGTTATGCCGCTCCGCAAGCGGAATAAAAACGTCGGGCGACACCCAGCCCTGACGCGGATTATACCAGCGCAGCAGCAGTTCGATGCCATCGCACTGGCCACTTCGGGCGTTGATCAACGGCTGACAGTAAACCATAAATTCATTGGCGCTGATGCCGTAACTGATTTGCCAGAAGAGGCTCATACGGTTGGCGGTCGCCAGCCAGACGATATAACCCACCAGCAGGCTTAACAACAGCCCCAGAGGCAGCTGCGCAGGTAAGGCGGTCAGTGCCAGGCTGATCGAAGAGGGACCATACAGCGTGATGGAGTAGGGATAACGTAATGAAGTCTGATGATAACGGACCTGGTTCTCTGCGGGGAAAGTTGGTTCAATCAGGGGGTTGCCATATTCCAGACTTTTATCGCCGACATTCAGCACCGCACGCTCGACCCAGGGCAACTGCGGCTCCAGCAGGTAATTACTCATCAGTTCGATATTCAACACCTGCAGAATACCAGCGCGATTATCCTCGCTTTTCGCTGTCCAGAGCAGCAGTATCGGCGATCCTTTGAGCAGAAAATCATCGCTGGTGAGCAGCATGCGCTGGTTATCGCGCGCCAGTGTCGGATAGCGCTGACTGAAAGGGATCGCCCGATCGCCATAGAGACTGGAGCAGTACAGGGTATCCTGATTGACCAGCATAATGGCGCGCACAGTTTGCAGCGCAGACACTTTTTCAATGATCGGATAACGGATGTGCGGGCAGGGCAAGCCCACCATAGGCAGCATTGTGTTGGCGGCGACATCCAGCGGAGAGAGCATGCGATCAAAGCGCTGGATAGCATTACTGGCAAAATTCAGCGACTGTTGTTCCACACGCGCTTTTTCTTCTATAAAGCGAAAGGCCAGAGTAATAATCAGAACCAGTAAGGCGATCATTAATGCAATAAACAAACGTTTGCGGCGAAACTGTCCAACAAATTGCTGGGCACTTTGCATCAGTAACCACCTTCCATAGATAAAAATAACAGCAGGCTAACGGGGGTGTTATCGGCATCCCGCCTGTTGGGTTTAGCCGTAGTTAATCAGTGGTTCTGCGCAGGCGCTGCTGGATGACAGCGCCATGCGTACTGATCTCATGCTGAAAAAGAAAAGCGGATTCTGCACGCCGCAGCCGGGGAAAATCGACTGGGGCGGGTGACAGTGTCACTAATCGCACTGCACTTTGATCGCCAGGCCACCGCGTGACGTTTCGCGGTATTTCGCATTCATGTCTTTGCCCGTTTCGTACATGGTTTCAATCACTTTATCCAGCGACACGCGCGGCTCGCTGGTGCGGCGCAGCGCCATGCGCGCGGAGTTGATCGCTTTTACCGAGGCGATAGCATTACGTTCAATACAGGGCACCTGCACCTGACCCGCCACCGGATCACAGGTCAGCCCCAGATTATGCTCCATCCCGATTTCTGCCGCTACGCAAACTTGCTCCGGGCTGCCGCCGAGCAGTTCCGCCAGGCCGGCGGCCGCCATAGAGCAGGCGACGCCCACTTCGCCCTGACAGCCCACTTCTGCGCCAGAAATCGAGGCGTTCATTTTATACAGCACGCCGATGGCCCCGCAGGCAAGGAAGTAACGCACGTAGATATCGGGAGTCACTTTTTCAATAAAGTGATCGTAATAGGCCAGCACGGCCGGAACAATACCGCAGGCGCCATTGGTGGGCGCGGTCACCACGCGTCCGCCAGCGGCATTTTCCTCGTTCACCGCGAGGGCATACATATTGACCCAGTCGATTACGTTCATCGGATCGTTGGAGTGTTTCGATGAGGAAACCAGCAGCCGACGCAGCGACGCAGCGCGGCGCGGGACACGCAGCGGGCCGGGCAGCACGCCTTCGGTGTTGAGGCCACGATCGATACAGGCTTGCATGGTGTGCCAGACGTGGCCAAAGTAATCGTAAATTTCCTGACGCGAATGCAGAGCCAGCTCATTTTGCATCACCAGCCCGGAGAGCGACATACCAGTCTCGTGGCAATGCGCCAGCAGCGCTTTTGCTGAATGAAACGGCCAGGGCACTTTCACTTCATCCAGGGTGGACTGACCGAAATGTTCTTCATCTACAATAAAGCCACCACCAATGGAGAACCAGGTTTTGCTCATGATCACCTGATCGCCGGCAAAGGCGGTGATACGCATCCCGTTTTCATGCAGCGACAGGGTTTCGCTGCGGAAAATCATACCGCCCTCACGCGGGAAATCGACTTCATGCGTGCCGTTGGCGATCAACAGACGCTGACGCTGTTCAACGTCTTTAATAAAAGCGGGGATAGCATCGATATCCACCGTATCGGGTGCCGCACCAGCCAGTCCCATAATAATGGCGATATCGGTATGGTGGCCTTTTCCGGTTAGTGACAGCGATCCATAGACATCGACTGCAATGCGCGTCACGTCCTGCACTTTTCCCTGTTCAGTGAGCAGGTCGACAAACCGCTTGCCCGCTTTCATGGGCCCGACGGTATGGGAACTTGATGGGCCAATTCCCACTTTGAACATGTCAAAAACGCTAATCACAGTGACACTCCTCACAATAATACGTGTGTACTGCAGCCGCAGTAATGGCGCTAATAGTAAACGTACGCACAGGGAAAAGATGACCTTTTCACATGAAATAAACTAATTTCGGGTAATAGAAATTATTATCCTGGAAAGGTAAACCCGCACGTTGCGGAACAAGACTGATCACGCGCAAACGTTGCGTTAACTTTCCATGTCCGTCAGTGCTATCTGGTGACTCAGGGCCCGGATAATCCCGGCAGTCATGCCCCAGACAAAATAATCCTGATACCAGGATAACCAGACCTGATGGGTGCGGCCCCGACGATGAATATTGAGCGGTACATAGCGGCTCAGCTGTAATGCTTCGGCAAGCGGCATTTCAAACGCGCTCTCTACCTCGGCAGGATTCAGACGTAAAGGGAGATCGGGCGGAATAATGCCCACCACCGGCGTCACCTGAAAACCGGTGCTGCTGGTCACTGCAGGCAGCGAGCCAATCACGCGCACCTGCTGGGCGCTGATGCCGACTTCCTCTTCCGCTTCACGCAGCGCGGTAGCGATCAGGGAAACATCATCCGCATCCTGCATACCGCCGGGAAAAGCGACCTGGCCGGCGTGTTTACGTAACCGGGCCGAGCGGCGCGTCAGTAGCAGGCCCGGTTGTTGCCGTGCTACCAGCGGCACCAGCACCGCGGCATGGCGTCCGGCGGGCAGCGGCGACGCATCCTGATGGGGCATCTGCAGCACAAAGCGGCTGAGAAAACTATCCAGCGTCAGGGAAGAGAGGGTCACAGGAGACTCCAGAGAGACAGGGCAGAATACGCTGTAATTTATGCAGGGTTTCCTGATATTCCGCAGCCACATCACTGTCGGCCACGAGACCACCTCCTGCAGCACAGTAAAGCTGCTGATTTTCAGCAATCAGCGTACGAATCGTAATACTGGTATCCATGCGGCCGCACAGGCTGAGGTAGCCGATACTGCCGCACCAGGCATTACGGCGATGCGGTTCCAGCTCTTCAATAATTTCCATCGCACGAATCTTCGGCGCGCCGGTGATTGAGCCACCGGGGAAACAGGCGCGCAGCAGGTCGCTGGCGTGCAAATCTGCCGGTAACCGGGCGCGTACCGTGCTGACCAGATGATGCACGGCGGGAAAAGGCTCCACCACAAACAGCTCCGGCACCGAAACCGATCCGGGGAGAGCGACACGGCCAATATCATTACGCAACAGATCCACAATCATCAGATTCTCGGCGCGATCTTTCTCCGAGGCAGCCAGCTTTTCTGCCTGTCGCGCATCGGCGCAGGCGTCATCGAGGCGCGGCAGAGTGCCCTTAATAGGGCGGGTTTCAATCACGCCCTGTTCCAGTTTCAGAAAACGCTCGGGCGACAGACTCAGAATGACGCTGTCGGGCAGGCGCAAAAACGCACTGAAGGGTGCCCGATTGGCGCTGTTCAGCGCGCAGAACGCCTGCCACTCATCGCCCTGATAACTGGCCTGAAAACGCTGAGCAAGATTCACCTGGTAACAGTCGCCCGCCTGAATATAGGCCTGCACGGCGGCAAAGCGTCTGGCATAGTCGTCATAGCTGAGATTTGAGCGCCAGTCACTGGTGAGGCGGAAGCGTTCCGGCTGGCGCTCCGGCCAGCTTGTCAGCCAGCGCAGTCTGTCCTGCACATCCGCGTGGGCGACCAGCGTCAGGCGCTGCAGATGATGATCGGCGATCAACGCCCAGTCAAAAATGCCGACAGCCATATCCGGCGTCTGCAAATCGGCGCTGGCGCGGACCGGCAGCTTTTCGAAACGTCGTCCGAGGTCATAGCCAAACAGACCCAGCGCACCGCCCTGAAAAGGCAGGTCGGGATGTGCTGTCGCCATTTCTCCCAAAGCTGTACACTGCTGCTGCACCAGGGTGAGGGGATCCGCCGCGCTTTCGGTGACACCGTCACTTGTACTGACCACTGTGATCTCGCCGCGGGTTACCAGGGTTGCGCGCGGATCGGCAGTAAGGATATCAAAGCGATTATCCGCATGATCGGCCGCACCCGACGAGAGCAGCATTGCCCAGGGCAGATGGGCAATACGTGAGAAATGATGCGTCAGGGCATCAGGCGTGTAGGCTAAGTTCAGAGTCTTCGGGATCATAGCTGTCAAAAATAAAAATCAGGGGAAACAGCCTGCCATATTTTTTTGCTGCTGGCACCTGGTAACGCCTCATGAAATAATAGCTTTTTGCCATTCAGGAGGAACATATGATTACAGGTTTACCCGCGCTTTCTCATGAAGAGCAACAGCAGGCCGTAGAACGCATCCATGCGCTGATGGCGGAAGGGATGTCCAGCGGCCAGGCGATCGCCCAGGTGGCGCAGGAGATTCGCCAGAACTATAAAGGCGCTCCGGTTCCGATGCGCTTTGATGAGGAAGATGAAGAGGAGTAGCGCGCCCCGCTGACAACGCTCGCTGCGGCAATGGCGCGCCCGTCAGGTTACATTGCCGCGACGATTTTAATTTCCACTTTATATTTCGGATTCATCAACCCCGCCTGTACGGTACAGCGCACCGGGGCATTACCGGGAGAAACCCAGGCGTCCCAGGCGCGGTTCATCGCCGCAAAGTCCGCTTTATCCACCAGAAAAATGGTGGCGTCGAGAATTTTACTTTTGTCTGAGCCGACACGCGTTAACAGCGCATCAATCACCGCCAGCGCATTAGCAGTTTGCGCTTCCGCATCCTCATCCAGATTTTCCGGCACGCTGGTGTAGTAAACAGTGTTGTTGTGGATCACCGCTTCTGACATACGGTGCTCGGGATCAATACGTGTAATAGTCATTGTTTTCTCCTTTAACGACGCGGGCGCTAGCCTGGCACAGTTACCACCGACCTGTCATCTGTTGCGGCGCTGGCAGGTTTAACAGCTTTGCTGTCAGCGCCACCTTGTTGCTGAAGTTTTTCCAGATTTAGTGCCGTCGTCGCAACCGGGAAACTAGCGACTCAGTAACTTGTTGCCATAGCGGTAAATAAAGAATTTTTCTTTTTTGGTTATTGTATCGATGTTTGTCGTGCTTTCATGTTCAGCGATTAATTTTCTCAAATCAAAACCCTCTTCGCTGAGTTTTTGATGCTTCTGGATGAAACTTTCAAGATAACGGGCATGCTTGTGATTTTTAAGTACCTTAGCGACCTGAACCAGAGCAGTGATAAGCTGGTCTTTTTTAAAGCCCGCGTTCAGAACAGGTTCCACAGACTTTTCTAATATTCCAGTCCATACCGTTGTTCTGAGCAGCTCTGTTGCACTGTCTTCATAATGATAGGCGGTTAAAATATCTTTCAGAAATTTTATGTCTTCGTCTGCCCAGTGTTGTTCGTCGCGTATTTTGGCATTGAGTGAATATAAATACGAGCTTGCCTCCTGCAATACGCTGTACTTGAGGCTTTCCACATTAATCTGGTACTTCCCGGCGACCTCCTGCCAGTTAACCGGGACCGGATTTTCAAGATTGTCCGACTTATTTGTCACTAGGCTCGGGGTGTCCCGTCGCCAGTTAGAAACTATTGCATCGCTACAAGTTAAATGTCGGGGATTATTAGAGAGAATACTCTTTTTAGCGGCGTCTATAATATCATCAATATCATCTTTAATCTTACCTGCCGGAACATCAAACGCTTTGGCGATTTCACAACGGTTTTTAGCGTCATTTTCCTCAATACGCTTGCGGGCCTGGTCGACGGAAAATTTTTGCAGAACATCCTGGTGATTTTGTTCATTGAGGTCGTATTTGTTGGCAACCTGCTTCCAGGTTTCACCGTTAGCAATATCTTCCAGGGCCCGCGCAATAATAAAGTTTTCAATCTCCCGTTGATAAACTTTATTTTTAATAGGCAGTCTGCTGGAGACCTGCTTCCAGTTTTCGCCCTGAGACACACGGATAATAGCTTCTGCAAAACGTAAAGTATCATCACATGTTATACTGCTGGCATGACCATTCCTGTCCATAAAGCTTTTGATATTCTCTGTAAAGAGGGAATTGCCAGCATGATTAATTACTGAGATCGTAGTAACGCCCAGAGGTTTTTCTGGAACAGCGCTTTCAACGTTTTCAGTCTGTGTGGATGCATTAATACATTGGGTTTCAGAAATTTTTGTCATTGGCATGCTAATCTCCTTTTTATAACATTCTGGCATTCTTTAAAATTTGCTGTTTCAATAAAACGCTCAGGTTTTTCATCTGTGTCTTTTTTTGTGGATTAGCTTATGGTCAAGCAGAGTGCGCTTATCCGGATATCTCTGAAGATGTTTTATAAAGAAATGTACCGTATCAACAATAATTACCCGGGTACGGGTTTTTATAAATATAACTTTTAATATTAAAAAACATGACCAGCATCTTTCATCCGTTAATTTCACTCAGGGAAAAGGCGGGGCTTTCCTCTGTAACCATGAAATGTCATTTAACCGCATGAAGGGTTTTGCTCCCTCCCGCTGATACTGACATAATCCCCCCTGTTTTTGCCCGGTTGAGAGAGGATGTGTGGCGGACGATTTTGCAACAGATGGCGCGCTGGCGCAGGCGATCCCTGGCTTCAGGCCGCGCGCAGCGCAGCAGGAGATGGCCACAGCGGTTACGCAAACGGTGAAAGAGGGCGGTGAACTGATCGTCGAAGCTGGCACCGGCACCGGCAAAACCTATGCCTACCTGGCACCCGCACTGCGTGCCGGAAAAAAAGTGATCATTTCCACCGGTTCCAAAGCGCTGCAGGATCAGCTCTACAACCGCGATCTGCCGGGCGTCGCGCGCGCCCTGACCTTTAGTGGCAAAACCGCGCTGCTGAAAGGGCGTTCCAACTATCTCTGTCTGGAGCGCATGGAGCAGCAGACCATGGCCGGAGGTGATCTCAGCGCTCAGGCGCTGGGCGATCTGGTCACGCTGCGCGCCTGGTGTTCGGAAACTGTCGACGGCGATATCAGCAGTTGCAGCGGCGTGGCTGAAGACAGTCCCATCTGGCCGCTGGTCACCAGCACCAATGACAACTGCCTGGGCAGCGACTGTCCGTTGTACAAAGAGTGCTTTGTGGTAAAAGCGCGCAAACGGGCGATGGAAGCGGATGTGGTGGTGGTTAACCATCATCTGTTTCTTGCTGACCTGGTGGTGAAAGAGATCGGTTTCGCCGAACTGATCCCGGAGGCGGAGGTGATGATCTTCGACGAAGCGCATCAGATCCCCGATATCGCCAGCCAGTATTTCGGTCAGCAACTCTCCAGCCGCCAGCTGCAGGATCTCGCTAAAGATATCATTATCGCTTACCGCACCGAGGTGCGGGACGTCCAGCAGCTGCAGAAATCAGCGGACAGGCTGGCGCAGTGCGCACAGGATTTCCGTCTGGCGCTGGGCGAACCCGGTTTTCGCGGTAATCTGCGCGATCTGCTGAGCGATCCAAACGTGATGCGCATGCTGACGCTGCTGGATGATGCGCTGGAGCTCTGTTACGACGTGATCAAGCTGTCGCTCGGGCGCTCCGCGCTGCTGGATGCTGCCTTTGAGCGCGCGGCGCTCTACCGCAGCCGTCTCAGGCGCTTACGCACCATTGATGAGCCGGGCTTCAGTTACTGGTATGAATGCAGCGCGCGTCATTTTACTCTCGCGCTGACGCCGTTATCCGTGGCGGAGCGTTTTCGTGAAGTCATGGATAACCGTAAAGCGGCGTGGATTTTTACCTCCGCCACCCTGGCGGTTAACGAGCAACTGGGGCATTTTGCCGAGCGGCTGGGCCTCAGCCAGGCTAAAAGTCTGATTCTGAACAGCCCGTTTGATTATGCGCAGCAGGCATTGCTCTGCGTGCCGCGCAATCTGCCCGAGCCGAACCGGCCCGGTGGCGCGCGTCAGCTGGCGCGGATGATGAAGCCGTTGATCGAGGCGAATAAAGGGCGCTGCTTCTTTCTCTGTACCTCGCACGCCATGATGCGTGAACTGGCGATTGAGTTTCGCGCCTCAATGACGCTGCCAGTGCTGCTGCAGGGCGAAACCAGTAAGGGACAGCTGTTAAAGCAGTTTATCGACGCCGGTAACGCCTTGCTGGTCGCGACCAGCAGCTTCTGGGAAGGGGTAGATGTGCGCGGCGATGCGCTCTCGCTGGTGATTATCGACAAGTTGCCGTTTACCTCGCCGGAAGATCCGCTGTTGAAGGCGCGCATGGAAGATTGCCGTCTGCGCGGCGGCGATCCCTTTAACGATGTGCAGCTGCCGGACGCGGTGATTACCCTGAAGCAGGGCGTCGGGCGTCTGATTCGTGACGTTGAGGATCGCGGTGTGCTGGTAATCTGCGATCAGCGGCTGGTATCCCGCCCCTACGGCGCGCTCTTTTTAAACAGCCTGCCACCGACGCCGCGTACACGTGATTTGACGCGTGCGGTGCAATTTATCCGTGCCGACAGGGCTCAGTAATTTGTACCAGTCTGTGTTAAAATGTGCGCCATTTTGCACTACCCTGAGGATGTTATGTCTGCCCGAATTTTAGCGCTGGACACGGCGACGGAAGCCTGTTCCGTGGCCCTGATGAATGGCCAGCAACGGGATGCGCGCTTTGAAATCGCGCCGCGCGACCACACGCAACGCATTTTGCCGCTGGTTAATGAACTGCTGCAGGCGCAGCAACTGACGCTTACCGCGCTCGATGCGCTGGCTTTTGGCCGCGGCCCCGGCAGTTTTACCGGTGTCCGTATTGGTATCGGTATTGCCCAGGGCCTGGCGCTGGGTGCCGGACTGCCGATGATCGGCGTTTCGACACTGCTGACCATGGCGCAAGGCGCATGGCGTCGTCAGGGTGCTACCCGGGTACTGGCGGCAATCGACGCGCGTATGGGAGAAGTCTACTGGGCGGAATATCAACGTGACGCCCAGGGCTACTGGCAGGGCGAGGTCACGGAAAGCGTCCTGAAGCCGGAAGCCGTGCTGGCGCGTCTGCAGGCGCTGGGCGGTGCCTGGACCACGGTGGGAACCGGCTGGCAGGCGTATCCGCAGTTGCAGCAGGGTCATGCGCTGACGCTGACCGCCAGCGACGTTTTGCTGCCGGCCGCCGAAGATATGCTGCCGCTGGCGCTACAGGCCTGGGAAGCGGGTGATACGGTTACGCCGGAGCATGCAGAGCCAGTCTATTTGCGTAATGAAGTGACCTGGAAAAAGCTGCCGGGCCGCTGACAGACACGCAACTAAATGCTTTCCGCTCAGTCTAACAGGAGAACAAAGGAGAGGTTTATGTCAAAACGTCCTAAAGGAACTCACGGCCTCCTGTTAGCAGTGGCGCTGCTGCTTGGCGGCTGTGTTTCCGTGCCTGATACCCTCAAAGGTAGCTCTCCGCTCCCGCAGCAGGATCTGTTACGCGTGATGAATGCACCACAGCTCTATGTCGGCCAGGAATCCCGTTTCGGCGGAAAAGTCGTCAGGGTGACCAATCTTAACGAGGTGACCCGTCTCGAAATCGCCACGCAACCCCTGGATGAGCAGGCGCGGCCCCGTCTGGGCAGCGCCTCGGTGGGACGTATCTATGCTGATATCCGCGGCTTTGTGGATCCCCTCAATCTTAATAACCAGTATGTCACCGTCCTGGGCACCATCAAAGGCAGCGAAGTTGGCGAGGTGGGGCAGGCGAACTATCGCTTTATCGTCATCGATGTGAAAGGTTATCAGCGCTGGCGCATGGTGAAACAGGTTGTGGCACCGCCGCAGCCGATGATCGATCCCTGGATCTGGTCCGGCCCCGGGCGTCACCGTCACGGTTACTGGGGACCCAATCCTTACTGGGGAATGTACAGTTCCGGCCCGGCACGGGTCGAAACCATCTTAACGGAATAAGGCACGCTGCTGAGGAAAAGCAAGCCATACTGGCCTGGCCGTGACCTGCACGACCGGGCCATTTTATTGCCAGCTTAAAACCACGTCCTGCGGGCGTGGTCATCAATACGTTTTGGCTCTGCCTTATCGTCTCTGGATTTGAATCTTACGGAACAGGCAGAGACTGCTTTTTAAGGTTTTTGGTACACCCCTATGGGGTGCAATCAAAGCCGCCTTCTATGAAGGCGGATTTTTACTGGCGCACTGCTGCGGCGTAAAATTTAGTGATGTGCTTCGCAACCTGAAACGGCGCTACCGATCATACTGGTACAATCAGTTAATATAATGTTAAAAAACGGTCAGCAGGGGTAGCGATGGCAATAATAAATAAATCCTGGAGTGATTCCTTGAATAAGGTTTGGCTGAAACGTTATCCGGCAAATGTACCTGCCGAGATCGATGCGGACCGTTATGACTCATTAATCGATCTGTTTGAACAGGCTGTGGCGCGTTACGCTGACCGACCGGCCTTTGAAAACATGGGCCAGCAGATGAGCTACCGCGAGCTTGAAACCCAAAGCCGGGCCTTCGCCGCTTATCTGCAACAGGAACTGCAGTTGAAAAAGGGGGATCGCGTTGCGCTGATGATGCCGAACCTGCTGCAGTATCCGGTGGCCTTGTTTGGCGTGCTGCGTGCCGGCCTGGTGGTGGTGAATGTTAACCCGCTCTACACGCCCCGTGAACTCAAACTCCAGCTCAATGACAGCGGCGCCAGCGCCATTGTGATTGTTTCCAGCTTCGCGCATACGCTGGAAAAGGTGCGGGCAGAAACGCCCGTTAAACATGTGATTCTGACCCATATGGGCGATGCGCTGGCACCGCTCAAAGCCACCCTGGTCAATTTCGTCGTAAAATATGTCAAAAAGCTGGTGCCGGACTATCAGCTGCCCGGCGCCATACCTTTTCGCCGCGTGCTGCAGCAGGGCAGGCAGCTGCGTTATCAGCGTCCGGATATCACCAACAGCGACCTGGCCTTTCTGCAATATACCGGTGGCACCACCGGTCAGGCCAAAGGCGCGATGCTGACCCATCGTAATATGCAGGCCAATCTGGAGCAGACCAAAGCGACTTACGGCTCCCTGCTGCGCGACGGTAAGGAGTGTATTGTCACCGCGCTGCCGCTTTATCATATTTTTGCCCTGACGGTGAACGGGCTGTTGTTTCTCGAGCTGGGCGGCCATAACCTGCTGATCACCAACCCACGCGATATTCCTGCGTTTGTGAAGGCGCTGAGTAAATTTCCTTTTACTGCTATTACTGGCGTGAACACCCTGTTCAACGCGTTGCTGAATGAGCCGAAGTTTCATCAGCTCGACTTTTCTACCCTGCGTCTTTCGGCAGGGGGTGGCATGGCGGTGCAAAAAGCGGTAGCGGAGCGCTGGGAGAAGCTCACCGGCCACTATCTGCTGGAAGGTTACGGCCTGACCGAGTGCTCGCCGCTGGTATCGGTGAACCCGTATGATATTACCTGCCACACCGGCAGTATCGGCTTACCGGTGCCGTCGACGGATATCCGTATTATCGACGAGCAGGGCAATGAGGTGCCGGAAGGTGAGCCGGGCGAACTCTGCATCCGCGGCCCGCAGGTGATGCTCGGTTACTGGCAGCAGCCGCAGGCCACTGAGGAAGTGTTAAAAAATGGCTGGCTCAGGAGCGGTGATATTGTTACCGTTGACCATGAAGGTTTTATCCGTATCGTCGATCGTAAAAAAGATATGATTCTGGTCTCGGGCTTCAATGTCTACCCGAACGAGATTGAAAATGTGCTGATGCTGCACCCCAAAGTGCGCGAGGCTGCCGCCATCGGCGTACCCAGCGATCTTTCCGGCGAGGCGGTGAAAGCCTGTGTGGTGAAGAAAGACCCGTCGCTGACGAAAGAAGAGCTGCTCGAGCACTGCCGTCGCCAGCTTACCGGCTATAAAGTGCCTAAAATTATTGAGTTTCGCGATGATCTGCCCAAAACCAACGTGGGCAAAATTTTACGTCGCGAACTGCGTGATGAAGCGAAAGCCGCACTGCGCTGATCGCGTCTGGCAACACAGGTTGAACGCCGGTACTGACCGGCGTTTTTATTGCCAGCTTAAAACCACGTCCTGCGGGCGTGGTCATCAATAAGTTTTTGGCTCTGCCTTATCGTCTCTGGATTTGAATCTTACGGAACAGGCAGAGACTTCTTTTTAAGGTTTTTGGTACACCCCTATGGGGTACAATCAAAGCCGCCTTCTATGAAGGCGGATTTTTACTGTTTTCAACATGGAGCGCTGCGCGTAGTTTGCCGCAGTGAAAATATCTGAACGTGAATTATTCCTTGATCGATAATGACGCCAGACTGGCCGAAGTCTGCCTGGCGGCGCGCCAGTATCAGAGCGTTGCGCTGGATACAGAGTTTGTTCGCACCCGTACCTACTATCCGCAGCTTGGCCTGATCCAGCTGTATGACGGCGAACAGCTGACGCTCATCGATCCGCTGCCCATCAGCGACTGGTCACCTTTTGTCGATTTACTCACCGATACCCGTGTCACCAAGTTTCTCCATGCGGGCGGGGAAGATCTGGAAGTCTTCCTGCACCGCTTCAGCGTACTGCCACAGCCGATGGTGGACACGCAGATTCTGGCGGCTTTCGCCGGTCAGCCGCTCTCCTGGGGATTTGCCTCTATGGTGGCGCATTTTCATCAGGTGCAACTTGACAAGAGCGAAGCGCGCACCGACTGGCTGGCGCGTCCGTTAACCACCCGTCAGTGCGAATATGCCGCTGCGGATGTGGCCTGGCTGCTGCCCATCGCCCACAAGCTGATGGCGCAGGCGCAGGAGGCCGGTCATCTGGCGGCCGCGCTGAGTGAGTGTGAAACCCTCTGTCAGCGTCGCCTCGATATTCAGCAGCCGGAAGAGGCCTGGCGTGACATTACCAATGCCTGGCAGCTGCAACCGCGTCAGCTGGCGGCGCTGCAGCGTCTGGCGGCCTGGCGCTTAAGACTGGCGCGAGAAAAGGATATGGCAGTCAATTTCGTGGTGCGCGAAGAGAATCTCTGGAAGGTGGCGCGTTTTCTGCCGGGTTCTCTGGGGGAACTGGATCATCTGGGCCTCTCAGGGCATGAAATCCGCTTCCACGGCAAGACGCTGCTGGCGCTGGTGGCCGAGGCGCAGGCGCAGGAAGAAGGCACGCTGCCAGCGCCGCTCAGTAATCTGGTGGATCAGCCGCACTATAAGCAAAAGTTTAAGGCGATTAAAGCGCTGGTGCAGCAGGTGAGTGAGCAAACGGGCTACAGCCAGGAACTGCTGGCGTCACGTCGGCAAATCAATCAGGTTTTAAACTGGTACTGGCAATTAAAACCGCAGATGCGTATGCCGGAATTGCTGACAGGATGGCGTGGCGAGCTGTTGAAAGCGGGCATCGATCAGTTACTGACCAGCGAATAAAAGCCCGACGGGCAATTTCCCCTGCTACAGCGCAGGGGAATTTCAGGATATGCAGAGCGTCATTTCGTCACTTCTTCTGTTTCCGGTAGCGTTACGTTCAGCTCCAGAATCGAAATATCATCACCTTTCTGATCGAGCTGAACGGTGACCATATCAGGGTCAATTTTGACGTATTTACAGATCACTTCCAAAATGTCGCGCTTGAGCTGCGGAAGATAGTGGGGCTCATTATCGCCCCTCCTGCGTTCTGCCACGATGATCTGTAGCCTTTCCTTGGCAATGTTGGCAGTGTTCTTCTTCCGGGATAAAAAGAAATCGAGTAATGCCATGGTTTATCCCCCGAACAGGCGTTTCAGGAAACCCTTCTTCTCTTCTTCAATAAAGCGGAAGGGGCGTTCTTCGCCGAGCAAGCGGTCTACAGTGTCAGCATAGGCTTTACCCGCATCGGATGTTGTGTCCAGGATCACCGGTTCACCCTGGTTAGAGGCGCGCAGTACCGATTGATCTTCCGGAATCACGCCAACCAGTGGAATACGTAAAATTTCCAGTACGTCTTCCATACTCAGCATGTCGCCACGATTAACGCGGCCAGGGTTGTAACGGGTGAGCAACAGATGCTCTTTTACCGGCTCGGCGCCAGTTTCAGCGCGGCGGGATTTTGAAGCGATAATCCCCAGAATACGGTCGGAGTCGCGAACCGAGGAGACTTCCGGGTTGGTGGTGATAATAGCTTCATCCGCAAAGTAGAGCGCCATCAGCGCCCCGGTTTCAATTCCGGCCGGAGAGTCGCAGACCACGAATTCAAAATCCATCGCGTTGAGATCGTTCAGCACTTTCTCCACGCCTTCGCGTGTCAGTGCGTCTTTATCACGTGTTTGTGATGCGGGCAGGATGTAGAGCTGCTCGGTGCGTTTATCTTTGATAAGCGCCTGATTCAGCGTGGCGTCACCCTGAATCACATTGACAAAGTCATAAACCACACGGCGTTCGCAGCCCATGATCAGATCAAGGTTACGCAGGCCGATGTCAAAATCGATGACAACCGTTTTTTTGCCTTTTTGCGCTAAACCGGTGGCGATGGCCGCGCTTGACGTGGTTTTGCCAACGCCCCCCTTACCTGATGTAACTACAATGATGCGTGCCATAAATGTTGATTTCCTTAACGAAAGAAAAGGGGCCTAAATTAATGTCTGAATGGTAAGGGCGCCGTCTTTAAGGTACAGGCGCGCCGCCTTACCGAAAAACTCCGCCGGTATCTGATCCATGATCCAGTATTCGCCTGCGATCGAGACCAGTTCTGCGGCGAGGTTCGTGCAGAATATCTGGCAGTCGCGATCGCCGCCGGCGCCAGCCAGCGCGCGACCACGCATCATGCCGTAAATATGTATATTGCCATCCGCCACCAGCTCGGCACCGGCACTGACGCTGCTGGTGACGATTAAATCAGCATTGCGGGCATAAATTTGCTGCCCTGAGCGTACCGGCGTGGTGACGATACGGGTTTTGGTGGCCGGCTCTGGCGCTGCGGCTGCCGGTGCGTCCGGCGGCGCAGCCTCTTCGCTGCGTTTTTTTGCTTCTTTACCTTCAGAAAGGACCGGCAAGCCCGCTTTCACGATCATGCGCTTCAGGCTTTCATCTTTACAGCCGCTGACGCCAACAATACGCAGCCCGGTTGACGCCACGGCCTGCTGCAGCTGCTTCCAGTTCACGTTGCCGCTCAGCCCGGCCACGTTTAACACTACCGGGGCGTTTTTCAGAAAGTCGGGAGCCTGCTCGATTTTGTCCAGGAGCGCCTGACGAATCACCTCGGGCTGCGAATGATGCAGATGAACTACAGACAGGGTAAAACTGCTGCCTTTGAATTCGATTGGCGTTTGCGACATCTGTCCTGACTCAGTCCTGTTGTCTTTACCGTCTGATAAGCGCTGATAAAATCGCCATTTATACCAAAACGGTGAATATTCGAAGTACTGCAAGCATGTTATAGTTACTGCTATATTCAGGCAAGTCACCACCCCAGTTAATTCGAGTAAAAAATATGTTTTGTGTGATCTACAGAAGTCCACTCCGTGACCAGACTTATCTTTATGTTGAAAAAAAAGACGATTTCTCGCGCGTCCCTGAAGAACTGATGAAAGGTTTCGGTAAACCTCAGTTAGCTATGGTGTTATCGCTGGATAAGCGTGACAAGCTGGCTGGCGCGGATATCAATAAAGTGAAGCAGAATTTAAGTGAAAAAGGCTTTTATTTACAGCTGCCGCCTCCGCCAGAAAGTCTGCTAAAGATTCATCTGGAATCAGTTAAAAAAAGTTAATTCGGATTCATCTGTAAATATTATCTGCTGGCTTCTGACTGGTAATGAAATAGGTAGCGAAAACGTTAACTGAATATAAAAGGTGATCGGCATGAAGCATTCTGCATTGCGTCTTCTCTTTTTATCGCTACTGTTAACGGGTTGCGCTGCCAGGAGTCATCAGACGCAAGCCCCGATCCCCGCAGCGGAAAAACCGGCCCCGACCACGCAACGTCTTTCTGAACAGGGGCGCGATCCGGCGCAGTTTCCTGCCTACGTCGAAACATTACGGGCAGAGGCGCGGGCGCAGGGCATCTCCGACGCCGTTATCCGTGAAGCCTTCGCACAAATCCATTTTGTCGATCACGTTATCCAGGCCGACCGTAATCAGCCAGAACAGCAAGTGACGCTGGATGATTATCTGGCGCGCGTGCTGAGTACGGAAAAAATTGCGCGCGGCAAAACCCTGCTGGCGCAATACCAGCTGCCGCTAAAGAACATCGGCCAGCGCTATGGCGTTGAACCCGCCGTTATTGTGGCGCTTTGGGGCGTAGAGAGTCAGTATGGTGAAATTCAGGGCAAAGAGGATATCGTCTCGGCGCTGGCGACCCTGGCCTTTGAAGGGCGCCGCGAAGCCTTTTTCAAAAAAGAGCTCTTTTCTGCGCTGCGGATGATCCAGCGCGGAGCCATTGACGCCAGCAGTATGAAAGGCTCCTGGGCTGGCGCGATGGGGCAAAACCAGTTTATGCCCGGCTCCTATCTGACCTACGGTGCGGATGGCGACGGCGACGGGCGAATCGATATCTGGAACACGCCTGACGATGTGTTTGCTTCCAGCGCCAACTACCTGGCACGGCAAGGGTGGCAGCGCGGGCGGCACTGGGGCAGCGAAGCCAGCTTGCCCGAGCGCTTTGACAGCGCGCTGGCGGGCACGAAGAGAGCGCAGGGGAAAACAGTGGCGCAATGGCAACAGCGCGGGGTAAGTGCGCCTGCGAACCGGCTGGCTGCCGCGCAAACCGCCTGGATCGTACTGCCGGACGCGGGCACCGGGCGGGCGTTTATGGTTTCTGACAATTTCCGCACACTTCTGCGCTGGAATCGATCTTATTATTTCGCTATCAGCGTCGGCATGCTTGCTGATGCCATCGCACAATAAACGCGCCAGTCGCTGGCGTTACACTCAATGGAAAGCAGGGGAACAGCATGTATCAGCATCGTAACTGGCAAGGCGCTCTGTTGGACTATCCGGTCAACAAGGTCGTTTGTGTGGGAAGTAACTATGCCAGGCATATTAAGGAAATGGGTAGCCAGACGCCGACCGAGCCCGTGCTTTTTATCAAGCCGGAAACGGCGCTTTGTGACCTGCGACAGCCGTTGTCGATTCCAGACGCCTTTGGGGAAGTGCACCACGAAATTGAACTGGCGGTGCTGATTGGCGCCACGCTGAAGCAGGCAAGTGAAGAGCATGTGACGCGCGCCATTGCCGGCTACGGTATTGCGCTCGACCTGACGCTGCGTGACCTGCAGGCCGGGCTGAAGAAAGCGGGACAGCCCTGGGAAAAAGCCAAAGGTTTTGACAACGCCTGTCCGCTGTCAGGGTTTATTCCCGTGGGGGAGTTCAGCGCCGATCCACAAAATGTGGAGCTGAAGTTAATGATCAATGGTGAGGTCCGCCAGCAAGGCAACACGGCAGATATGATTTATAAAATTCTGCCGCTTATTGCCTGGATGAGCCGCTATTTTACCCTGCGCGCCGGTGACGTGGTGTTGACTGGTACACCGGAAGGCGTCGGTCCGTTGCGTTCCGGCGATGCGCTGGAACTCTCGCTGGCGGGACACGGTATCAGCACGCGCGTACTCTAAAGCTTGCATCAGCGCACCTGAGGCTTTATAAGGTGCGCTTTGTTTTCAATGCGGAACAGCAACATGACCGAGACCCCTTTCTGGCAACATAAACGCCTTGAGCAAATGAACGATGAGGAATGGGAATCCTTGTGTGATGGCTGCGGGCAGTGCTGTCTGAATAAGCTGCAGGATGCCGATACCGATGAAATCTATTTCACCAACGTCGCCTGCAATCAGCTCAACATTAAAACCTGCCAGTGCCGTAACTACGCACGCCGCTTTGAATATGAAGAAAACTGCATCAAGCTGACGCGTGAAAATCTCACCACCTTTAACTGGCTACCGCGCACTTGTGCCTATCGTCTGCTGGCGGAAGGGAAAAGCCTGCCGGCCTGGCATCCGTTGCTCACGGGCTCGAAGAACGCGATGCATGCGCAGCGTATTTCGGTACGCTATATCGCCGTGCGCGAAAGTGAAGTGCGCGACTGGGAAGATCACATCATTGATCCCCCGGACCGTAACGGCTGAAGAATCAGGGCAGGAAAGAAGGGCCGGCAGCTCAGCGGCAGGCCCTGTGTCAGAGGGTTTAGCGGGAAAAGAGATCACGCCGTTTGGGCTTAAACGGCTGCGCGATCAGCACCAGCAGGGCCACCATCAGATAGGCAGCAAAGATGATCATCATCCACTGCGGCATGGTCAGGGTCAGAAAGCTCCAGCTACGCTCGGCACAGTCGCCACTGGCAACAAACACCGACGGCAGCCACTTATCCAGCGGTAACCAGCCAGGAAAGCGGGCGGCAAAATCACAGGTGACAAAGGGATTGGGATGCAGCTGCAGATTGGTGTGTTCATAAGCGAGCCGTACACCCTGCCAGGCGCTGACCAGCCAGGCGGCTAGTGCCAGATAGCGCAGGGGGGATTTCGGCGCAATTGCACCCAGGATACCTGCGCCCATCACACCAAACAGCGCACAGCGCTCATAAATACACATTACGCAGGGTTTCAGCATCATGACATGCTGAAACCAGAGCGCCACCAGTTCGAGTATCAGCGCCGTGACCGCCATCAGCAGCCAGGCTCCGCGTCCGCGCGAACACTGGTTCAAAAATCGCAACATAGCCTTTTCCCTGTTGTCGTTAATGTTTCGCAGTGTAAACCAAAAGCGAAGCCGTGCCAGCCCGGCTTCTGAAAAAAATCATCTAAAAAAATGACTTAAACCTGATCCTGCTTAATGTACTACAGGGTTCAGGGCTGGGCGATCCAGCCCTGTTGCATAAAATACTCTGTAGCGGGTATCAGGGTATATTCAATACAGAACAGTCCCACCAGCGTCAGTACCAGCGTAAAGGGCAGCGCCATCCACACCATACGGCCATAAGAGAGCCGGATCAGCGGCGCCAGCGCTGAGGTCAGCAGGAACAGAAATGCTGCCTGGCCGTTAGGGGTTGCGACAGAAGGCAGGTTAGTGCCAGTGTTAATCGCCACCGCCAGCAATTCAAACTGTTTCGCATCAATCACGCCGCTGGTAAAGGCGTTTTTTGCTTCATTGATATACACCGAACCGACAAAGACGTTATCGGAGATGGAGGAGAGCAGGCCGTTGAAGACATAAAACCAGGTCAGCTGAGCGCCAGGTTCCGCCTGCAGTACAAAGTGAATCAGCGGGCTGAAGAGACTCTGATCCACAATCACCGCTACCACGGCAAAGAACACCGCCAGCAGGGCAGTAAAAGGCAGCGCTTCGGTAAAGGCTTTACCGATGGTATGCTCATCAGTAATGCCGCACAGCGAGGTTGTGAGAATAATCACCGACAGGCCAATCAGGCCCACTTCAGCCAGATGCAGACCCAGCGCCACAATCAGCCAGATGCCAATCGCACCCTGAATCCACAGGGCGATCCACTCCTGACGCGTACGCTGCCCGGTGGATTGACGGTCAAAGTCCAGCAGGATGGTACGTACTTTCTCCGGCAACACTTCCCCGTAGCCAAACAGTTTAAAACGCTCCACCAGCACACAGGTCAGCACGCCGCAGAGCAACACCGGCAGCGTCACCGGCGCCATACGCAGGAAAAAGGAGATAAAGTCCCATTCTGCTGCCTTGGCGATAATCAGGTTTTGCGGTTCGCCTACCATGGTCATTACGCCGCCCAGCGCGGTACCGATACCGGCCTGCATCATCAGGCTACGCAAAAACGCACGGAATTTTTCCAGCGTGGCGCGATGTTCTTCCTGAATATTCTCATCGCTGGCGGTTGCCTCATCGGATTTCTGGCTGGAGGCTACGCGATGGTAAATACCATAAAAGCCGGTTGCGACGCTGATCACCACGGCGATCACCGTCAGGGCATCCAGGAAGGCGGAGAGGAAGGCGGCGGCGAGACAAAAAGCGAGACTCAGCACCACTTTAGATCGAATGGAAAGCAGCAGGCGGGTGAAGACAAACAGCAGCAGCTGCTTCATAAAAAAGATGCCCGCCACCATAAAGATCAACAGCAGCAATACTTCCAGGTTCGCGGCCAGCTCCTCTTTGACCTGTTCTGCGCTGGCCATGCCGATAGCAATCGCTTCCAGCGCCAGCAGACCGCCCGGCAGCAACGGATAACATTTCAGTGCCATCGCCAGGGTAAAGATAAATTCAACCACCAGCAGCCAGCCGGCGAGAAAAGGGCTGACGAAAAAAAACAGCAGGGGATTAAGCACTAAAAAGAAGAGTAGTGTCCCTTTATACCAGTTCGGCGACTTGCCGAGAAAATTACGGCTAAACGCCGCGCCGTATGAAATTTCCATCTGTGTAGCTATCCTCATAAACTGAGTTTTTAAAATGTGCTGCAAAGGGTAAACGTCAGCGCGCACCCAGGCAATCATTCTGCGCGCGGAATTGCGCCTGCGTTGTTTTTTGCGGCATGGCGCGCTTTAAATCTCCGGCAGGCTATATCCATTTCTGACCGTCTGGTATGATGAGTGCAAATTACGATTAAGAAAGCGACGAGAATAAAACGTTATGGTGATCAAGGCGCAGAGCCCTGCGGGATTTGCTGAAGAATATATTATAGAAAGCATCTGGAACAGCCGTTTTCCCCCCGGATCGATTTTACCCGCTGAACGTGAGCTTTCTGAATTAATTGGCGTTACGCGAACCACGCTGCGTGAGGTGCTGCAGCGCCTCGCCCGTGATGGCTGGCTGACCATTCAGCATGGCAAGCCGACGCGCGTGAACGATTTCTGGGAAACCTCCGGTCTGAATATTCTGGAAACCCTTGCCCGTCTCGACCACGACAGCGTACCGCAGCTGATTGATAATCTACTCTCGGTGCGTACCAATATCGCGTCAATTTTTATTACGCGCGCCTTACGCCATTATCCTGATAAAGCGCGTCCGGTGCTGGAAAATACCGTTGCCGCCGATGAACAGGCGGAAACCTATACCGAGATCGACTATCGCGTTTTCCGTGGGCTGGCCTTTGCTTCCGGCAATCCCATTTACGGGCTGATTCTCAACGGGCTGAAAGGGCTCTATACGCGAGTAGGACGTCACTACTATTCCAATCCGGACGCGCGTGAACTGGCGCAGAAGTTCTATCAGCAGCTGCTCTGGTTGTGTGATAATAACCCCGGCAAAGAACAGATTGTCGAGGCGGTGCGTGACTACGGACGTCGTAGCGGCGAGATCTGGCACAGCATGCAAAAATCGATGCCAGAAGATTTAGGCAGCAAGCGTTAATAAAAAACCGGACCTCAGGTCCGGTTTTTTGTTTTACAGCGCCGACCCGCGCGAGGGGCAGCGCTCCAGCAACTCCACGCTGCCATCATCGTTCTGCTGCTCCAGGTTAACATCAAAACCCCACAGCCGGTGAACATGCTTCAGCACCTCGCGACGACTTCTGTCCAGCGGCGCGCGGTTTTGCGGCACGTAACGCAGCGTCAGAGAGCGATCGCCACGCAAATCGACGTTATACACCTGAATATTAGGTTCCAGGTTACTCAGGTTGTATTGCGCAGAGAGCTGCTGACGAATCGCACGATAACCCGCCTCATCATGAATCGCGGCAATCTCCAGATAATTGTTGCGGTCGTCATCCAGTACGGTAAACAGCCGGAAATCGCGCATAATTTTGGGAGATAAAAACTGGCTGATAAAGCTCTCATCTTTAAACTCACGCATGGCAAAATGCAGGGTTTCCAGCCAGTCTGAACCCGCAATATCCGGGAACCAGTAGCGATCCTCTTCGGTGGGGGACTGACAGATGCGTTTAATATCCTGGAACATGGCAAAACCCAGCGCGTAAGGGTTAATACCGTTATACCAGGGACTGTTATAGGGCGGCTGGAACACCACGTTGGTGTGGCTGTGCAGGAACTCCATCATAAATCGTTCCGTCACTTTTCCCTCATCATAAAGATGATTGAGGATAGTGTAGTGCCAGAAGGTCGCCCAGCCTTCATTCATCACCTGCGTCTGTTTCTGCGGATAGAAATACTGACTCACCTTACGCACGATGCGCAAAATCTCACGCTGCCAGGGCTCCAGCAGCGGGGCATTTTTTTCCATAAAGTAGAGCAGGTTTTCCTGCGGCTCAGAGGGATAGCGCGTCGCTTCGACCTGCACCGTCTCTTTTTCCCTGCGCGGCAGGGTGCGCCAGAGCGTATTCACCTGGCTCTGCAGATACTCTTCCCGGCTTTTTTGCCGCGCTTTCTCTTCCTGCAGCGAAATCTTTTGTGGGCGTTTGTAGCGGTCAACACCGTAGTTCATCAGCGCATGGCAGGAGTCAAGCAGGCGCTCCACTTCCTCCACGCCATAATGCTCTTCGCATTCAGAGATATAATTTTTGGCAAACAGCAAATAGTCGACGATCGAGCTGGCGTCAGTCCAGCTACGGAACAGATAGTTATTTTTAAAGAAAGAATTATGGCCGTAACAGGCGTGCGCCATCACCAGCGCCTGCATGGTCATGGTGTTCTCTTCCATCAGATAAGCGATGCAGGGATTGGAGTTGATCACAATCTCGTAAGCCAGCCCCTGTTGACCATGTTTATAACGCTGTTCAGTCTCGATAAATTTTTTGCCGAATGACCAGTGCGCATAATTGATCGGCATGCCGACGCTGGAGTAGGCGTCCATCATCTGCTCAGAGGTGATGACCTCAATTTGATGGGGATAGGTATCGAGGCGGTAGAGTTTGGCAACGCGGTCAATCTCTTGCAGGTAGACATCCAGCAGGTCAAAAGTCCAGTCAGGTCCATCACTGAGTCGTTTGCTGTCCTTAATGGGATCGTCAAAGATTGTCGTCATAGCGCACCTCTGTTATGCAAACAGGCCTGGCCCGACGGGCATAGCCTGTTCCGGTTATTTAAGGCTTCATCCTGAGAAAGAGAGCCCAAAGAACTGAGCGAACACTTCAATGATAGTCCACTCTGATCTATCTGAAACCGGAACTCAAATGAATTCTGCCACAGAAAATCATTCAAACCGCGGACTGCGTAAATTTAATAGTGTGATATGTTGATTATTTTATTAATAGTAATATATGCATCTGCTAACCCATCTCTGTCGGGACACTAATTGATTCTCCTGAAAAAAGTTCATTTAACTGCTTTCAGCCTGATTAACCGCTGAGAAATAATTTTTTGCCATAAAAAATACTGAATTTTACTCAGCGCTATGATTTTAGTTACCCGTTGAGTAAAAAAGATGTGAAATGGTTGTCTGGAAAAAAGGGTAATGAGGCCTGATTCGTTCATGCTGCTCATGGTGGAATGAGCAGTGAATTATGCTTTTATTAATGGCGATGGGGTTGATATGCGCATTGTGATTCTTGGAAGTGGTGTAGTTGGCGTGGCGAGTGCGTGGTATCTGGCGAAAGCAGGACATGAGGTCACCGTCATTGACCGCCAGTCTGGCGCCGCGCTGGAAACCAGCGCCGGCAATGCCGGACAGATTTCACCCGGCTATGCTGCGCCCTGGGCGGCACCTGGCGTTCCGCTGAAAGCGATTAAGTGGATGTTTCAGCGTCATGCTCCGCTGGCGATTCGCCTGGATGGCAGCCGCTTCCAGCTGGAATGGATGTGGAACATGCTGCGCAATTGCGATATGCGTCATTATCAGGAAAACAAAAGCCGTATGGTGCGTATTGCCGAGTACAGCCGTGACTGCCTGAAAGCGCTGCGTGAAGAAACCGGCATCCGCTATGAAGATCGTCAGGGAGGAACGCTGCAGCTGTTCCGCACCGCACAGCAGTATGAAAGCGCCAGCAAAGACATCGCGGTGTTGCAGGAGGCGGGCGTGCCTTATGAATTGCTGGAGGCGAGTCAGCTTGCCAGCGTTGAGCCTGCGCTGGCGGCGACCCAACATAAGCTCACCGGCGGCCTGCGCCTGCCCAATGACGAGACCGGCGATTGCCAGCTGTTTACCCAGCGTCTGGCTAAAATGGCTGAGCAGGCGGGCGTCACGTTCCGTTTCAATACCCGGGTTGATCAGCTGCTGCGAGAAGGCAATCGTATCTATGGCGTGAAGTGCGGCGAAGAGATCGTCAAAGCGGATGCCTATGTGGTGGCTTTTGGCTCCTATTCGACTGCGTTGCTGAATCACATTGTGGATATTCCGGTATATCCGCTGAAAGGCTACTCGCTGACCATTCCGGTGAAAAACCCGGATGCGGCACCGGTCTCTACGGTGCTGGATGAGACCTATAAAGTGGCGGTTACCCGCTTCGATAACCGTATCCGTGTTGGCGGTATGGCGGAAATCGTCGGTTTTAACACCAAACTGTTACCGGCACGCCGTGAAACACTGGAGATGGTGGTGCGTGATCTCTATCCTGAAGGCGGCCATATTGAGCAAGCCACGTTCTGGAGCGGTCTGCGCCCCATGACGCCAGACGGTACGCCGATTGTCGGACGCACTCCGCTCAGCAACCTTTATCTTAATACTGGCCACGGTACGCTCGGCTGGACAATGGCCTGTGGTTCTGGTCAGCTGCTGGCCGACGTGATATCCGGACAGAAACCGGCAATCGCAGCCGACGATCTGTCAGTGCTGCGTTATCTGCCGGGTTTTGACTATCAGGCTTCACCGTTGCGTAACGCCAACGCGACCCGTTAAGCATTCAGGGAGAAGAAGTATGTCACGTCCAATTGTCGCAACCATTCATCAACAGGCGTTGCGGCAGAATCTGGCGATTGTACGCCAGGCAGCCCCGCATTCCCGCGTCTGGTCTGTTGTGAAAGCCAACGCGTACGGGCACGGTATTGCCCGTTGTTGGCAGAGTCTGGCGGAAACCGATGGCTTCGCCTTGCTTAACCTGGAGGAAGCGATCCTGTTGCGCGAGCAGGGCTGGAAAAAACCCATTCTGCTGCTGGAAGGCTTCTTTCACAGCGACGAGCTGGCTCTGCTCGATCGCTATCGCCTGACCACCAGTGTTCACAGTAACTGGCAAATTCATGCGCTGGCCAAAGCACAGTTAAACGCGCCGCTGGATATCTACCTGAAGGTGAACAGCGGCATGAACCGGCTCGGCTTTCGTCCCGAGCAGGTTTCGGCGGCCTGGAACAAACTGCGGTTGCTGGACAATGTGGGTGAGATGACGCTGATGGCGCATTTCGCGGATGCCGAGAAACCGGACGGGCTGATTGAGCCGCTGCGGCGCATCGAACAGGCTGCCGAAGGTCTCGACTGTCCGCGTTCGCTCTCCAATTCGGCGGCGACCCTCTGGCATCCGGAAGCGCATTACGACTGGGTACGTCCTGGCATCGTGCTGTATGGCGCCTCGCCGAGCGGGCAGTGGCAGGATATAGCCAGCACCGGTCTGAAGCCGGCAATGACGCTCAGCAGTGAGATTATTGCGATTCAGCAGCTGAGTGCCGGGGATGGAGTCGGTTACGGCTATCGCTATCATGCGACCGGCGAACAGCGTATCGGCGTCGTTGCCTGCGGCTATGCCGACGGTTATCCGCGCCATGCGCCCACTGGCACGCCAGTGATGGTTGACGGTGTGATGACCCGCACGCTGGGGGCGGTTTCTATGGATATGCTGATGGTCGATCTGACCCCATGCCCGCAGGCGGGTATCGGTTCGAAAGTGGAGCTGTGGGGCGAACAGGTCAAAATCGACGATGTCGCCCGGGCAGCAGGTACGGTGGGTTATGAGCTGATGTGCGCGCTCGCCCCACGCGTGCCGGTAGAAGTGATCTGAATCAGAGCGCGGTGACGGTGCCGCGCATCTTTTTACTGCAGCGCCAGGCGATAAATACCAGCGCCGAACCCACCAGCATCATCAGCGCCAGCGCAGTTTTTTCTGCAATCGGCAAGGCAACCATTAACAGACTGCCCGCCGCGCCCAGCGCCATTTGAATAAACCCCTGCAATGCCGACGCCACCCCTGCTTGTTGCTGATAAGGCTCAAGGGCGTAGCTGGTCGCCGGGCCGACGGTAAAGGCGAGACCAGCAACGGCGATCGCCACCGGGATCATATAGAGAGCCCAGTGGGTCTGCCACGCCAGCGGCAGCAGCGTCTCACCGCCAGCCAGCAGCAGGGCGCCGGTCAACATAGTAATAAATCCCATCCCCAGACAGAAAGGGCGGCCCGCTTTGCGAATGGTTTTATTGACGAAGGCGCTGACCGCAAGGATCCAGAATCCGTTCGCGCCAAAGGCGAAGGAGAACTGCACCGGCGACAATCCGCCTTCGATCATCAGAACCTGTGGGGCAAGAGAGACATAGGTTAGCACCATGCCCAGCGCGCCCGCATTGGCAAAGGCGAAGGCAAGGAAACGCGGCTGGCGCAAAATCGCGCCATACTGACGCAGCGGCAGCCCGACTACTTTCAGGGTATTGGCCGGGCGTGTCTCCGGCAGCCAGAAGAAAACTATCACCGTGATCAGCAGGGCATACGCCGCCAGAAACCAGAAAGGCGCACGCCAGTCATAAGCCTCCGCCAGTAACCCCCCCAGCAGCGGCGCCAGCGCGGGCACGATATTTAAAGCGCCATTCAGAAAACCATAGGCGCGTGCCGCTTCTTCCCCGTTCAGGCGATCGCGCACGCCACTGAACGCCACCACGGCGGTGCAACAGACGGCACAGCCCTGAATCAGGCGCGCCAGTAAGAAAATCGGCCAGAGGGTGGCGGTAGCGGCAACTACGCTGCCCAGGATATAGAGGGCAAGGCCAATTAATGCCACCGGTTTACGGCCAAAGTTATCTACCAGCGGACCGGTGACCAGCTGCCCGATACCCATCACCAGCAAAAACAGCGGAATGGTCGCCTGAATATTGGTCACGGGGGTAGAGAGTCCCTGCGCAATTTGCGGCAGGGTAGGTAAATAGAGATCGATGCCTAACGGCGCCAGCAGCACCAGACTAAGCAGAAGCAGGGTAAATTTTTGCATGTTATCCGGCAAACATCCTGTCAAAAGAGCGGAGAGAGTAATGATTCAGGGATAAAAAGGGAAGGGCAGCATACAAAAATGCGCTGCCGGCGCAACGGGCACCGGCAGCGTACGGATGATGAATCAGTAAGCGCCGTCGCGACGCAGTACCACGCCCGCAGTTTTAAACAGGATAGCGATGTCCGTCCACAGCGCCCAGTTTTTCACGTACCAGGAATCAAAATAGACGCGTGTGTCGTAATCGATATCGTTACGGCCGCTGACCTGCCACAGGCCGGTCATGCCCGGTTTCGCCATCAGATAATAATCCACGTCGCCAGCATAGCGCTCCAGTTCGGCTTCAATCACCGGACGCGGGCCGACCAGACTCATCTCGCCGCGGATCACGTTCCAGAGCTGAGGCAGTTCATCCAGGCTGGTTTTACGCAGGAAATTGCCGATTTTGGTGATGCGCGGGTCGTTTTTCAGTTTGAAATCACGATCCCATTCAGCCCGCGCCGCTTCACTGGTTGCCAGCAGATTTTGCAGCACTTCCTGTGAGTTAGTTACCATTGAGCGGAACTTCAGGCACTTAAATTTTTTGCCTTCGTGACCGACACGTTCATGACCATAGATTGCATTGCCGCCATCACGTTTTACCATCCAGCAGATCACGCCAAATACCGGGGCCAGAAACAGCAGCAGTAAAGACGCGACCACAATATCAAAAGCGCGCTTCAGGATACGGGAAGAACGCTTCGCCAGATTGTTGCTGACGCGCAAAATCATCACTTCATGGCTGAAGATAAATGACATATCTGTACCGTAAAGCGGCACGCCACGCAGCGTCGGAATGACCGAGATTGAGCGGCACTGCATTTTTGACAAAAACTTCAGCCATTTATCACGCGCCGACTGCTGTTCATACTCCATCGCCACGATGAACTGAGTATTATCCCGGTCCATGGTCTGCCAGTTAATATCTTTCCAGGTGATCACCGGCACGCCATTCAGGTTTTCAGGATGATTACCTTCATCAACGGCAATAAAGGCCTGCACGTTGTAGCCAAGAATCTCTTCGCTCTGCAACGCCGCATAAGCCTCCATGGCGTTTTTACCGGAACCGATAATAATGGTTTCCTTTTGCCACTGGCCCGCTTTATTAATCGCCCGTTTCACCAGGGCACGCATCAGCGGCAGCAACAGCAGCGCATAGCTCCAGCTGAAGCCCCAAATCAGGCGTGAGAAGTCCCATTTCGAAAAGGCGATCAGCGCCAGATCGAGCAGCGAAAAGACCACCAGCGTTTTAATAATCTCTTTCAGTTCAAACCAGAACGGTTTGCGATACGTATAGTGCCGCATACGCATCCAGAACCAGCCGGTGCACAGCAGCGACATAATAAATTGTGCTGTAAAACGGTAGCCAATCTGCTGCGGCGGAATAAAACTGTCCAGCTCTCCCCAAATACCCTGGACAGTTGCGGCAGATAAAAACAATGCCAGATTTAAAGCGATAAGATCTGAAACGCTCAGAGCAATTTTCGCAATAATATTTTTACGCAACCCGCTCCAGGAGCGGCTTGCATCATTCATTACCAATGTACTTGCCATAAAACCTGCTCTCTTTTCTTAAGTAAAAGATGGCCTGACCAGAATCAAGTACGCGCTCAGGTGTAATCGGCTGACAGAAAAAAACGTTTCTGTTTCAGCTTGCTACGAGTCAATGCTGCCATAAGCGCTGCACCAAAAGGATTGTCGGTGACGTGATTAACGTCACGAAAAGCTGCAGCAACGTTAAAGAGTATGCAGTAGATATTTGACTTAGTTAATATGGAAATAGTCTGAAAAGGACACTACAGATTAAAGTTACTCTTCTTTAATCTTTTGAAAAAAAAGGATAAATCAGGAGGGTAGAGAATTATAACAATAAATTTTAAGACTCTTTTTAGGAATTACCGCCAAACGTTCAGGAATGGCGGCAAAAACAAAAATCAGACCGCTTTTTTTAAAACCCAGCAATCATGCTCCTTATCATAGTGATCTAATGCCAGCTCCACCTGATTGCCGTCAATTTGTGCCGATATGCTGGTTTCACTATCCCAGCCATCCAGCTGACGAACCAAACCAGGATTAGTCTGGCAGGGAATGCGCACCGTCTGCAGGTTATCAACATCCATTTCTGCATCGACGATTTCATAAGGATTAATTTTAAGCACGTGACCCATTATTTCCTCCCGTAAGCTCTGGGCTAAATAGAAATCATAGTTGTTATGGGAGGAATATCGAGTTCACGCGTCAGGATTATTCCTTCTGTTCCGCTACACGCACGCCAATTTTAATAATGTTGTTATCCTCTTTTTCCGCTACCGTCCAGATTAAATGATTCCACTCTACCTGATCACCCACAACCGGGGTACTGCCTAACAGTCCCATAATCAGTTGCCCCAGCGACTGCAGGTCATTTGTCGCATCATTCAGTTCCAGCCCGTAGATTTGGGCGACGTCACGCAGGCGTGCATCGGCATCAAGAATAAAGTCCCCGAAGAAGCGCTGATCGAGCGACACCGGCGGCGTCTGGCTAAACATTTTCCCCAGCGCCGGCAAATCGCGTTCGCGTCCGATCACGCAGATCACATCCCCTTCTTTCAGGCGCGTATTGCCGCTGGGGTGCATCAGCGCATTGTCACGGAACAGGGCCGCAATGCGTGTCTCGCGCGGCATTTTCAGGTCGCGCAGCGCGGCGCCGATACACCATTTATCCGCGCTGAGCTGATAGACAAACTGTTCCCATGGGTTTTCCGGATGGATATCCAGTCCTACGCGGCTAATCGGCGAGGCCAGCGGCGGTACAATGACCCTGGCTTTCCGGGCGGCAAAACCCAGGGATGTGCCCTGCAGCATCAGAGAAACCAGCACGACAAAGAAGGCGATATTAAAATAGAGCGAGGCGTTTTCCAGACCCGCCATCATCGGGAATACCGCCAGAATAATCGGCACCGCGCCGCGCAGGCCAACCCAGCTGATAAAAAAGCGTTCGCGTCCATTAAACCCACGGAACGGCAGCAGTCCTATCAGAACAGAGAGAGGGCGGGCGATCAGGATCAGCCACAGGGACAGGATCATGGCCGGAACGGCAATGTGCCACAGGTCTGATGGCGTAACCAGCAGACCAAGGACGATAAACATGCCAATCTGGCTGAGCCAGGCCATACCGTCAAAGGTTTGCAGAATTCCATGGCGGTTGCGAATCGGCCGGTTACCTAACAGGAAACCACAAAGATAGACGGCCAGAATACCGCTTCCTTCCAGCACGGTAGTTAAGGCAAAAACCAGGATACCGCCGCTTACCGCCAGCAGTGGATATAAGCCATTCGCCAGCGAGATGCGGTTGATAAGTTGCTGTAATGCCCAGCCGCCGCCCAGACCCAGCACAATACCGAGACCAAATTGCTGTACCAGATGCACCAGGAACATCCAGCTCAATCCGGTTTGCCCCTGCTGGATCATCTCAATCAGGGTAATAGTCAGGAAGACCGCCATCGGATCATTACTGCCCGACTCGATCTCCAGCGTGGAGTTAACGCGTTCGTTAAGGCCTTTGTCGCCCAGCAGGGAGAAGACCGCCGCGGCGTCGGTGGAACCGATGATGGCGCCGATCAAAAATCCCTGCATCAAATCCAGCCGGAACAGCCAGGCGGCCGCCAGCCCGGTCAGACCGGCGGTGATTAACACGCCCACCGTAGCCAGCGAGAGCGCTGGCCCGAGCGCAACTTTAAAAGAGCTGGCTTTGGTGCGCATACCACCATCAAGCAAAATGACCGCCAGCGCCAGGTTAGAAACCAGATAGGCCAGTGGATAGTTGTCGAACGCAAAGCCGCCGATGCCATCAATACCCGTTAGCATCCCCAGTGCGAGAAAGATGACCAGAATTGGAATACCAAGGCGTGAGGAGAGGGAACTTAGCAGGATACTTGCTGCAACCAGCACAGAACCGATGATGAAAAGACTGTAAATCATGCTGGCATTCAAGACGCTTACTCCTGCGAGCTGAGGGTGATGGCTTAGAACAGTGTGTTGCATTAGCGCTTCACTTGTCAAAAGATAACGCTTAATCAACAGCTTGTCAGCGCTTATCACCACAAAATTCTTTTTGTTGTTACAACGTAGTTTTACCTAACTGGCTAAAAAAAACACTGGATATTTAAACAGGTGGCTGTATACTATTTCTACTGCCCAATCGGGTGAACGCTGTTGGTAAGTAAGTGGTGAAGCCTATGATGATTTCGACAGAAAACCTGAATTCGCTGAATCAATCGGTCACAATGAGCAGCCGTGAAATTGCCAAAATGACAGGCATAACCCACGGCGAAGTGAAACGTTTGATTAAAAGTCTTGAAACGGCGCAACGTCTTTCGCAGCCGCTGAACACCAGCGTCTATGAAATTGATGGTGAGATGCGCCAGGAGTATTGCCTGAATAAGCGTGATTCGCTGCTTGCTGTTGCACGCCTTTCTCCGGGTTTTACCGCCGAAGCTCTGGATCGCTGGCAGGAACGTGAGAAGCATACCAATCTGCCCGATTTTACCAATCCGGCGGCAGCGGCGCGTGCCTGGGCTGAACAGTTTGAACAGCGTCAGGCCGCTGAGCAGCAGCTGGCCCTGTCGGCCCCAAAGGCCGAGTTCTTTGACCGCTTCGTGCAGGTTGAAGAGTCGATGGGCTTTCGCCAGTTGTGCAAAATGCTCAAGGTAAAAGAGCCAGAGTTCCGCCAGTTCCTGCTGGAGCGCAATATTATGTATCGCGCTAATGGTGTACTGACGCCTCAGCAACACCATCTGCAGGCCGGCTACTTTACGCTGCGCGCGGGGGTGGGTGAAAATCTGCACGCCTTTTCGCAGGCGCGTTTTACCGCTAAAGGGGTAAAATGGGTAGCCAGTCTCTGGGCGGGCCATCTTGCCTCCCAGCCGAAAGGGGCTGCCGCCTGAAGCGCGGCAAGTCAGGTGCTCTGTTAAAAACCGGTGCTGTCACCGGTTTTTTATTGCCAGCTTAAAACCACGTCCTGCGGGCGTGGTCATCAATAAGTTTTTGGCTCTGCCTTAATAAGTTTTTGGCTCTGCCTTATCGTCTCTGGATTTGAATCTTACGGAACAGGCAGAGACTGCTTTTTAAGGTTTTTGGTACCCCTCTATGGGGTGCAATCAAAGCCGCCTTCTATGAAGACAGATTTTTACTGTGCGCGGCAGGCTGCTCTCAGTCATCGCCTTCAATGGGATAACCTGCCCGACGTATCGCTTCTTTACAGTCATTCACGCCACTGGCATAACCCGCTTCGATTTCGCACACCGGGCTGGCGCTGCAGTAAGGCAAAAGAACCGGCGGCGCAGTCAGCGCGGCAAGAGCGAAACAACAAGTGTAATAATCAAACCTCTCTTCTTCGCTTAATGCACACTGACGCGTCAGTTGTGTCTGGTAATCACTGATGCGTATCTGGAGTTTTTCTATCAGCTGCTGTTTTTCGGTGTCATTAATCGTCATCACTTTCTGCAGTCGCTTCCTGTTCTCGCGCTTGCACGGCGGCAACACCTTTTGCGCAGTGGGGTAGCGCAACCGGAAATAACAAAGCAGCCGTGCAGGCTGCTTTTGACTGGTTTATCCGGCGTTAAACGGCGCCAGGCAACGCTAACGTACATCCTCCGCCTGCTTGTGGAAGAGCTCTCGAAATACCGGATAGATATCTTCCGGCTCGCGAATATGCTGAATCGCAAAATTGTCGAATATGGTTTGCAGATGTTCATATTCGCGCCACAGGGTCTGATGCGCCCGCCGGGTGATTTCGATGTAGCTGTAGTAACGCACCACCGGCAAAATGTTTTTTGCCAGGATTTCATGACACAGCGGTGAATCGTCAGCCCAGTTATCACCGTCTGAGGCTTGCGCCGCATAGATGTTCCACTGTGCCGGGTCATAACGCTCTTTCACCACCTCATCCATCAGCTTCAGCGCACTGGAGACAATGGTGCCCCCGGTTTCCTGCGAGTAGAAAAACTCCTGCTCATCGACTTCTTTTGCCTGGGTATGGTGGCGAATATAGACCACCTCAACATTCTTATAGGTACGGCTGAGAAACAGATACAGCAAAATATAAAAGCGTTTTGCCATATCTTTGGTGGCCTGATCCATCGAGCCGGAGACGTCCATCAGACAGAACATCACTGCCTGGCTGGAGGGTTCCGGACGTTTCTCAAAGTTTTTGTAGCGCAAGTCAAAGGTGTCGATAAAGGGCACCCGCTCAATGCGCGCGCGTAGCTCGGCAATCTCCTTGCGTAAACGCTCTTCCTCCAGCAACTGCGCTGGTTCTGTGCTCTCAACCTCTTCCAGCTCCGCTTCCAGTTCATGCAGCATACGGCGTTTCCCCGCTGTCATCGCGGTACGGCGCGCCAGCGAGTTTTGTAACGAGCGTACCACGCTGATATTGGCGGGCACCCCGTTTGAGGTAAAGCCCGCACGGTGGGTTTTGTACTCATTTAACTGCCGGTGCTGATTTTTACGCAGGTTAGGCAGCGCCAGATCTTCAAACAGCAGATCGAGATATTCATCCCTGGAGATTTGAAAGACGAACTCATCCTGACCTTCACCATCCTGACTGGCGTTACCCTGACCGCTTCCGCCGCCACCGCCGCCACCTTGCGGGCGTTCAATACGGTCATTTTGTACAAAGTGATCGTTACCCGGATGCACACGATGGCGATTGCCGCCGCGCCCCTGATGGAAAATAGGTTCGTTAATGTCATCTACCGGAATAGAGACGGACTCACCGCTTTCCACATCGGTAACCGAACGCTTGTTGATGGCCTCGGAGATCGACTGCTTGATTTGCGACTTATAACGGCGCAAAAAGCGTTGTCGGTTGACCGCGCTTTTATTTTTGCCGTTGAGTCGCCGATCGATGAAATAGGCCATATGATTCCCCCAAACTACAGTGCAAGCCAGGCCGGGCATGCCCGGCCTGGGTTATCCGACACCCATGCGCCGGCCAGCTTACAGGTATGGATTATGACGATTTACGCACACGCAGATACCATTCGCACAGCAGGCGCACCTGCTTGCGGGTATAGCCTTTCTCCATCATGCGATCGACAAAATCGTCATGTTTCTTCTGTTCGTCCGTTGAGGTTTTAGTATTGAACGAAATCACCGGCAGTAACTCTTCGGTATTCGAGAACATTTTTTTCTCAATGACCGTGCGCAGTTTCTCATAGCTGGTCCAGTTCGGATTGCGTCCGTTGTTCTGAGCGCGGGCACGCAGCACAAAGTTCACAATTTCGTTTCGGAAATCTTTCGGGTTGCTAATCCCGGCAGGTTTCTCGATTTTCTCCAGCTCGGCATTCAGTGATTCGCGATCAAACAGCTGTCCGGTATCGGGATCTCGATACTCCTGATCCTGAATCCAGAAGTCAGCGTAGGTCACATAGCGGTCAAAAATGTTTTGTCCATATTCAGAGTAGGACTCCAGATAGGCGGTCTGAATCTCTTTGCCGATAAACTCCGCATATTTCGGGATCAGATAGCCTTTCAGGTGCTCAAGATATTTTTCTGCCTGTTCCTGCGGGAACTGCTCACGTTCAATCTGTTGTTCCAGCACATAAAACAGGTGTACCGGGTTAGCCGCGACCTCGGTATGATCAAAGTTAAACACGCGTGAAAGAATTTTAAAGGCGAAACGGGTAGAAAGACCGTTCATACCTTCATCAACGCCGGCGTAATCATGGTACTCCTGCCAGGATTTCGCTTTGGGATCGGTGTCTTTCAGGCTCTCCCCATCATAGACGCGCATTTTTGAATAGATGCTGGAGTTTTCCGGCTCTTTCAGACGCGACAGGATGGAGAAGCGCGCCAGGGTTTCCAGGGTACCCGGCGCACAGGGCGAAGTAGCCAGCTCACTGTGGTTCAGCAGCTTCTCGTAAATCTTGATCTCTTCAGAGACACGCAGGCAATAAGGCACTTTGACGATATAGACGCGGTCAAGGAACGCCTCATTGTTTTTATTATTACGGAACTGTACCCATTCTGATTCGTTGGAGTGCGCCAGAATAATACCGTTGAACGGCAGGGCGGAAATCCCTTCAGTACCGTTGTAGTTACCCTCCTGGGTGGCGGTCAGCAGCGGATGCAGCACCTTGATAGGCGCTTTAAACATCTCGACGAATTCCATAATGCCCTGGTTAGCCCGGCAGAGCGCACCGGAATAGCCGTAGGCGTCCGGATCGTTCTGAGCATGGTTCTCCAGTTTACGGATATCCACTTTACCTACCAGCGCGGAGATATCCTGGTTGTTTTCATCACCCGGTTCGGTTTTAGCGATCGCCAGCTGTTCCAGAATGGAAGGCCAGACTTTTACCACTTTAAAGCGGGTAATATCGCCGCCAAATTCATGCAGCCGTTTTGCTGCCCAGGGCGACATAATGGTGCCGAGATAGCGCCGCGGCACACCGTACTCCTTTTCAAGGATATGGGCATCTTCCTGAGGGTTAAACAGGCAGAGCGGGTGATCGTTGACCGGGCTGCGTTCCCCATCGGCACTCAGCACGTAGACAGGCACGCGCTGCATCAACGATTTCAGCCGTTCGGCCAGCGAGGATTTACCACCGCCCACCGGTCCGAGCAGATAGAGGATCTGTTTCTTCTCTTCCAGCCCCTGAGCGGCATGTTTCAGATAGGAGACGATCTGCTCAATCGCATCCTCCATACCATAAAACTCTTCAAAAGCCGGATAGCGTGCGATAACACGGTTAGAGAATAGTCTGGAAAGGCGTGGCTCCTGAGCCGTATCGACCATTACTGGCTCACCGATGGCCATCAACAGTCGCTCTGCGGCGTTAGCGTATGCACTGCGATCCTGCTTACAGATGGTAAGAAATTCCTGCAGTGTGAACTCTTCGTCCTTGGCAGCTTCATAACGCTGACGATAGTGATCGAATATATTCATAGCAATGCCCGTCCTTTCGTTTTTAGCACAGGTAAAGGAGCGTAATTCAGATGCTCATGCAGCTCCCGGAAGATATTCTCTTTTGAGTACAGCAACCCTTATGCCAACCTGACGATTTTATATCGGGATACACAATTGTTATGGTTACTCTGCTCGAACAAAAAGTCTCGTCTTACTTTTAACTGTAGAAGGCATTTAAGAATTTACCTCCGCGACACCTCCTTATTTAGCGATATATCAATAACAAAGTCAGATAAGCGCAGCCAGCGCGCTTGTGAGAGGAGCTCAGGCCTGCGGACGACTGATCGGCAAGGCCTTTGCTTTTTCGCTGATACCTTATAATGTAAACCCGATACCGAATTCGGTAGACTCAGCGGTGATTGTTATATTTATGGAATGAATAAATTGTGAACCAATTCAAACTTAAGGTCGTTGCTGCTTTTTTACCTGGCTGTTTTGCGGTGTGTGGCGTAGAAGCGGAACCGCTCTCCCTGGGAGCCTCGGTGATTTATGCCCAGTCTCCGTATCGGGGCGGCCAGGATCGCTATCTTCCCGTTCCGGTTATTAACTACGAAGGAGAAAAGTTCTGGTTGCGTAGTCTGCAGGGAGGCTATTACCTGTGGAAAGATTCGCAAAACCGCCTCTCGCTAACCCTGTCAGGTTCGCCGCAGCAGTACGATCCCGATGATAACGATTTGGGTGACATGAAAGAACTCGACAAGCGGCGTATGACATTAATGGGCGGCGTCAGTTACCGTCATGAAGCGGAGTGGGGCATCCTGCGTACCGGGCTGCTGGGCGATGTGCTGAACAACAGTAACGGTATCGTCTGGGATCTCGCCTGGCTCTATCGTCTCGACTTCGGGCAGTTCAGCGTGACGCCAGGCATTGGTGCCACATGGAACAGCGCAAATCAAAACCGCTATTACTATGGCGTGTCAGGACATGAGGCCGCTCGTACCGGTATCCGTGGTTACCGCCCCGATGACAGCTGGTCGCCCTATGTGGAGTTAAGCGTGAATTATCGCATTAACGCGCAGTGGAATGCTTCTCTGATCGGGCGCTATACCCGCTTTGATGATGAAATCAAAGACAGCCCGATGGTGGATAAAAGCGGTCAGACAGCCCTCTGGACAGGCATCAGCTACAGTTTCTGATCGCGTCAGGTCTGCATTAAAAGAGGGCAATTCTTGCCCTCTGCTTTTTTGACTGCCTCATGATGATGCAAGGAGAGGTTATGGCTCACAGCATTATTTTTTCCCGGAGAGTCGCAGCCGCTTCCGGCCATTGGCCAGGGCACCTGGTATATGGGAGAAAACCAGGCGCAACGTCAGCAGGAGGTGCGCGCGCTGCAGGTCGGACTGGAACAGGGTCTGAAAGTCATCGATACGGCAGAAATGTATGCGGATGGCGGCGCAGAAGAGGTGGTCGGCGCGGCGTTAAAAGGACGTCGCGACACTGCCTGGCTGGTATCCAAAGTCTACCCCTGGAATGCCGGAGAGGCAGAGGCAGGCAAAGCCTGCGAGCGCAGCCTGCGCCGTTTACAGACTGATTATCTCGATCTTTATCTGCTGCACTGGCGCGGCAACCTACCACTGGACGAGACCGTGCGAGCCATGGAAAAACTGCAGCAGCAGGGCAAAATCCGGCACTGGGGAGTGTCCAACCTCGACAGCGATGAGATGCAGCGCCTGTGGCAGTTACCGGGCGGGGAAGGCTGCGCCACGAATCAGGTGCTTTATCATCTGGCCTCGCGCGGCATTGAATATGATCTGTTGCCCTGGTGCCAGCAGCACCATCTGCCGTTGATGGCTTACTGTCCGCTGGCGCAGGCCGGGCGACTGCGGCACACCCTGATGAGCGACGCCACGCTGCGCGACATTGCACAACAAAGGGGCATTAGCGTAGCGCAGCTGCTGCTGGCCTGGGTGATTCGGCATCCCGGCGTGCTGGCAATTCCCAAAGCCAGCACTGTAGCGCATGTGGAAGAGAATGCCCGAGCCCTGACGATCGCTTTCAGCGCGGAGGAACTGGCCCGCATTGAGCAGGCGTTTCCGGCCCCGAGCGGCAAACAGCCGCTGGATGTGGTGTAACGGCGCAGAGCGCGCCGTAGAAACTCAGCTTTTTTTACGGATGCGGAAGGTGGTGGCCAGACGGGCAGGTTGTTCCCCGGCGCTGGTCATCGCCTGCGAAATACGCGCCGTTTCAACGCACACCATTGTTTTGTAACCTTCGTTCGCCATATCGCTCATGCTACAGGCCAGTTCGGCACCCGGGTTCCAGGTGACAACGTCACTGTGATAATGGTGATACACTTCTATGCAGCGTTGTCCGCCGTTATCGCTGATCAGCGAGCAATCTTCCGGGTGGGTAAAAATGCGATCGATACGGCCGGGGTAGGTCTGTTTGCCTGTCAGCTGGCCTTGCACGCCGTTGTTCACCTTATCGATAAAATCGGTGCCTAAGCCGCTGACCTCAACCTGACTGATATCCGCAACCTGGAAGTAGCTGTGCAGCGCGCCGGTAGCTTCAAAGTCGCCATGGGCTTCCAGCTCAATTTCACAGTGCTGACTCAGGCGGAAACGGGCAAACAGGGTAAAGTCATGGGGCCAGAGTTTTTTCGTCTGCGCGTTACTCTCCAGCACAAACGTCAGGATCACGCCCTCGTCATTTTCGTCATGGGCGGACAAAACCCAGGGCTGGGTGCGGGCAAAGCCATGAGACGGTTCTCCGGCCGGGCCGAACCAGGGCCAGCAGATGGGCACGCCTCCGCGAATCGCTTTGCCAGAGGCCAGCGGGGTTTTATCGCTCAGCCAGATCACCGGCTGCTCACCGCCTGGCTGCCAGGCTAACAGCTGCGCGCCCTGCAGCGCGACAGCCGCACGCAGGCGTGGATGATTAATCACCAGCACCGGCAATTCGCCCGCCTGGCGTCGGGAAAGGTAGGGGGAAAGTTGTTCGACAACGGGTAGCGAAAAAAGCTTATCTTGCATAAAAGACCCTCTTTTTAGCTGACCAGCATAAAAAAGGGCGACCTTAGTCGCCCTTGATTATTGCGTATGAATGCTTATTTAGAAGCAACCAGAGCAATCAGATCCAGTACTTTGTTAGAGTAACCGGTTTCGTTGTCATACCAGGAAACCAGTTTTACAAAGTTGTCGTTCAGTGCGATACCCGCTTTGGCATCGAACACGGAAGTCAGCACTTCGCCGTTGAAATCGGTAGAAACCAGCTCATCTTCGGTGTAGCCCAGCACGCCTTTCAGGTCGCCTTCAGACGCCGCTTTGATGGTTTCACAGATTTGCTGATAGGTAGCCGGTTTTTCCAGACGTACGGTCAGGTCAACCACAGACACGTTCGGGGTCGGTACGCGGAACGCCATACCTGTCAGTTTGCCGTTCAGTTCCGGCAGCACTTTACCTACCGCTTTTGCAGCACCGGTAGAAGACGGGATGATGTTCTGAGACGCGCCACGGCCGCCGCGCCAGTCTTTGTGAGACGGGCCATCAACGGTTTTCTGGGTTGCAGTGGTTGCGTGAACGGTGGTCATCAGACCTTCAACGATACCGAAGTTATCGTTGATCACTTTAGCCAGCGGTGCCAGGCAGTTAGTGGTGCAGGAAGCGTTGGAAACGATATCCTGGCCAGCATAAGTTTCAAAGTTAGCGCCACGTACGAACATCGGGGTCGCATCTTTAGACGGACCGGTCATCACGACTTTTTTCGCGCCAGCGGTGATGTGTTTACGTGCAGTTTCGTCGGTCAGGAAGATACCGGTTGCTTCAGCTACTACGTCTACACCGACTTCGTCCCACTTCAGGTTAGCCGGGTCTCTCTCAGCGGTAACACGGATTTTTTTGCCGTTAACGATCAGCGCGCCATCCTGCACTTCTACGGTGCCGTCGAAACGACCGTGAGTGGAGTCATACTTCAGCATGTAAGCCATGTAATCGGCATCGAGCAGATCGTTGATTGCAACGATTTCAATGTCAGAACGTTGTTGAGCAGCACGGAAAACAATGCGACCGATGCGGCCAAAACCGTTGATACCTACTTTGATAGTCATATATTCCACCAGCTATTTGTTAGTGAATAAAAGGTTGGCTGTAAAATTACAAAAACCTTACCAGGCGTCAAGCGGAATCGTGTCAATTATTGCGATAGCTCAATTCGCCAGCGCGGAATTATTCCAGTGCGCAGCCGCTTGCGCGTACAGATGTCGCCACGGATTTTTTTGCCTGGATCGCCGAATATAAAGGGATATGAGTTGTAAAAGGTGATCCGAGTCACAAAACTGCGCCGTGACGGACGGGGTTCAACGATAAGCACGAAAAACAACCCGGTTCTTGTTAGCCATTTGTTAGAATAGTAGTCGAATTTTCCAGAATAACACTCTCCGGGACCGTTAAAATGGCTAAAGAAACCACACCCGACGCGAAAATTGCCCAGCTGACAGAGATGCAGCGCTATGTGACGCAGCAGCGCGGCACCGAGCCGCCGTTTAGCGGGGCACTGTTGCATAACAAGCAGGAGGGCATTTATCACTGTCTGGTTTGTAATGCACCGCTGTTCCTTTCAGAAACCAAATACGATTCTGGCTGTGGCTGGCCAAGCTTTTATCAGCCGCTTAAGGACGATGCGATTCGCTATCTGGAAGATAATTCCCATGGTATGCAGCGCATTGAAATCCGCTGTGGCAACTGCGACGCGCATCTGGGACACGTTTTCCCCGATGGGCCACAGCCTACCGGCGAACGCTATTGCGTCAACTCCGCATCGCTGAGTTTCACCGATGAGAACGGCGCACAGGTAAAAGGATAAGCGATGAAACAGGAACTCGACGCCCTGCTGACGGCGATGACGCCTGAGGTTTACCAACGCCTCGCGACCGCCGTCGAAACCGGTAAATGGCCAGATGGCGTGGCACTGACGCCAGAGCAGCGGGAACACTGTCTGCAGCTGGTGATGCTGTGGCAGGCACAGCATAACGAGACGCCACAACATATGACTATCGCCAAAGGCGGTGAAATGGTGACGAAATCGAAACGGCAGTTAAAGGAAGAGTTCGGGATTGAACCGGACGTCACCCGCATTAATCTGCACTGAAAATGATACGGGCTGGCGTTGCGCCAGCCCCGGAGTTCAGATCACCACTGCGCCCTGTGCTGCCATCCGGGCGAAGGCGATTGCGCTGTCGTCGGCGTTAAGGTTGACGCCACGGCAGCCTGCGCGGATCACTTCAACCTGATAGCCCAGCTCCAGCGCATCCAGCACGCTATATTTCACGCAGTAATCGGTCGCCAGTCCCAGCATCACTAAATGGGTGATGGCATGTGCACGTAGCCAGCTGTCCAGGGCAGTTTGCCGCCGGTGGCCGTTATCAAAAAATGCGCTGTAGCTATCCACCTGCGCATCTTCCCCTTTATGAAAAACCGCATCGATCAGCGAGCGATCAAGCTCAGGATGAAAGTCAGCGCCAGCGGAGTGCTGGATAGCGTGATCGGGCCACCAGATTTGCGCCAGTCCATTCAGCTCGCCGCAGGTAAAGGCCGGTTCGCCTGACACTGAGGCGAAGCTGCCATGATTAGCAGGATGCCAGTCCTGCAGCGCCAGCACCGGCTCGCCACGGGCATGAAATTCCTGCGCATAGCGATTCGCTACAGCAACCACCTTGTCGCCTTCATGAACGCCCATGGCACCGCCGGGGCAGAAGTCATTCTGGATATCAATCAGTATCAGGGCCCGCTTCATGTTACGCTCCATTTTATCCGTCGGTGAGTTCACCACGCAGATTCTGCTGCATTCTGGCACGAATTTGTGCGCTATTAAGATCCTGGCTCAGCAAAAAATGCAATTTTGTCAGGGCGGCTTCCACCGTGAGATCGAAACCACTGATGACGCCAGCGTGCTCAAGGGCATTCCCCGTAGCGTAGCCGCCCATATTGACTTTGCCCGACATACATTGGGTCAGATTAACCACCACGATGCCGCGCTCGCAGGCCTGCTTCAGTTCCGCCAGAAACTCCGCATTTTGCGGCGCATTACCCACACCATAAGAGCGCAGAATCAGCGCTTTTACTGGCTGACGCAAAAAATTGCGCACCACATCAGCTGAAATGCCAGGATAGAGCGTCACCACGCCAATCGGCTGCGGCGTAATGGTATGCACCTTTAACGGCCCCGTTCCTTGCGGTGCTGCTGGCGTATTCAGCCGACGAATATGGATGCCCGCTTCCAGCAACGGCATCAGGTTCGGGGAGGCAAAGGCATTAAAGCCATCGGCATGAGCTTTAGTGGTACGGTTGCCGCGATATAAGCTGTTATTGAAAAACAGTGTCACCTCATTGACCGGGTAGTTGGCGGCCACATAAAGCGAATTAAGCAGGTTTTGCTGCCCATCTGAACGCAGTTCTGCCAGCGGGATTTGTGACCCTGTAACAATAACCGGCTTCGCCAGATTCTCCAGCATAAATGAGAGCGCAGAGGCGGTAAACGCCATGGTATCTGTGCCGTGCAGGATCACGAAGCCGTCATAATTGTCGTAGTTCTGACGGATATCTTCCGCGATGGCCTGCCAGTCTGCTGGCGTCATATCCGAGGAATCAATCAGCGGCTGATACTCGTGAATGGTAAACGCAGGCATTTCAGGGCGATGAAACTCCGGCATAGTTGCCAGCTGTTGCTGCAGATGGCCTGAAACCGGAATATAGCCCTGCGCAGAACGCTGCATACCGATGGTCCCACCCGTATAAGCAACGTAAATATTTTTCTTTTTCATGGAAAACTCAAGCTTGCCGTAAAAAGGCAGTATAAGAGGAAAGCGGGGGAAAAGCAGCCCGACCAGCGGCCGGGCTGTGCGCGCTATCGCACGTCGCCGCAGTTAAGACACAGGGCGTAGCGGTTTTGCGGATCGTTAAAGCTGTTAAATAAGCCAGGCTGCTGATTCAGCGTCACCAGTGCACTGCGCAGCGGCGACGGGAGCAGCGCTTTCAGCGTTTCTGGCAGCAGCGCGCTGGCGGAAAGATTCACTTTATTCAGCATCAGATCGATAAAACCGGGATCATCCTGATACCAGTTCAGCTGAGGCGTAGCAATTTTCGCCAGTTCGGCAGCTTTCTTCACCGCGTCATCAAAATCGCCCAGCGCATCAACCAGACCATTGGCTTTGGCATCACTGCCGGTCCAGACGCGTCCCTGCGCAATGGCATCGATCTGCGCCGGGGTTTTATGACGCGAGGCCGCCACCAGACCGATAAAATTACGGTAGCCATTTTCAATGCTGATCTGCATCATCTGCTGCACTTCCGGCGGCAGCGCTTTGGTTGCCGAGAGATCGGCCAGCGGCGAGGTGGCAACGCCATCGGTATGGACGCCCAGTGCATCCAGGCTCTTCTCCAGGGTATTAATCACGCCGAAGATGCCGATGGAGCCGGTAAGGGTGCTGGGGTTTGCCACAATATAATCTGCCGGTGTCGAGATCCAGTAGCCCCCGGACGCCGCCAGACCGCCCATGGAAACCACCACCGGTTTCCCTGCTGCGTGGGCGGCGGCCAGTTCTTCACGAATCGCTTCTGATGCCGTTACGCTGCCCCCCGGGCTGTTGACGCGCAAAATAATCGCTTTGATGCTGGCGTCCAGGCGCGCGTCGCGGATCTCCGCAGCGGTGGTATCGCCACCCACATTTCCGGGTGTTTCCTCACCATCCATAATGGCGCCGTTCGCCAGAATGACAGCGATGTTGCCATTGTTCTGCGACTGCTGCGGCTTAACCGGATAATCGTAAATACTGACGTTATGATAATCGTTATTCTGCTTATCCCAGCCAAACTGCTTAATCAGCAACTGATCAACGCTGGCGCGTGCCGCCAGTGCATCCACCAGCTTGTTGTTCAGCGCATATTGCGCCGTGTCACCCTGAACGGCCTGCAGACCGGCGATAATGCCCTGCGCGCCGGGGAACAGCTGTTCTGGCGTTAACTGCCGGTTAGCGGAAACGGTATTCAGGTAATTCTGCCACAGCTGGCCGACCCAGCGGCTGTCGGCGGCACGGGCCGCAGGGGACATATCATCACGCAGGAACGGCTCTACCGCCGATTTATAGGTGCCAACCCGGAAAACGTGCGAGGTCACCTTTAACTTTTCCAGCAGCGTCCTGTAATAGAGGCCGTTGGTGGCGAAGCCGTGCAGATCGACAGTACCCTGTGGCGACAGATAAATTTTGTTGGCGTAGCTGGCAAGATAATATTGCGCCTGGCTGTAACTGTCGCCCAGCGCATAGATCGGCTTGCCGCTGTCACGAAATTCGCGCAGCGCCTTACCAACATATTGCAGGGAAGGCTGATCGCCGCCGGCAAAATCGCGCAGATCCAGCACCATACCGGTGATGTTTTTATCATTTTTAGCCTGGCGTATGGCATCAACCACATCAAACAGCGAGTTCTCCTGCAGACGATCGCTGCTGGTGCCCAGCAACTGACGTCCCAGTTTGCTCAGTTTATGGCTGACGGAGGGTTTATCAACCAGCACACCAGTGAGGTCAACGCGTAATGCGCCTTGCTGCAGCGTAGAGGAGGAGTCTGAACCGCTGATCTGCAACCAGATCCCTACACCGACCAGTACCAACAAAATCAAAAACAGATTGAGAATAAATTCCCTGATGAAATTCAGCACCCGCCAGGACCATTTAAACAGTCCTGCGATGATTCGCCACAATGTGCGCATAGTATCTCCGTATTCACTTAACTGAGGTGACACGCCCTGACAGGCCGCACCTCGTTCACGCCATCATCCTAAAGAGCAGCGTAGTAAAAGTCAGCAGGAAATCACGCTGCACTGTTACAAAAAAAACGCTTGTGCCAGGATTAAAGAAAATGCGCTGTACTATCAGGAGATAAAAATGGATGCACTTGAATTACTGGTTAATCGTCGTTCCGCATCACGCTTAGCGGCCCCGGCTCCCGCTGGCGAAGCACTGGAGAACATTTTGCGTGCCGGTATGCGTGCGCCCGATCACGGCACTTTGCAGCCCTGGCGCTTCATTATTATTGAGAACGACGGACGTGAACGCTTCAGTCAGCTGCTGGAGCAGGCGGCGCGCGAAGATGGTCTGGATGAGAAAGCCATTGAAAAAGCCACCCAGTCGCCTTTCCGCGCCCCGATGATTATTACCGTGGTTGCACACTGCGAGGCGCATCCCAAGGTGCCGCGCTGGGAGCAGGTGGTGTCAGCTGGCTGTGCCGTGATGGCGATGCAGATGGCGGCGCTGGCGCAGGGCTTTAACGGTATCTGGCGCAGCGGTCCCTGGACCGATCATGAAAAAGTGCGCGCGGCGTTTAACTGTCGCGAACAGGATGCGATTGTCGGCTTCCTCTATCTGGGCACGCCGCAGCTGAAATCGAGCACCACGGTATTGCCGCCCGACACCCGCTCCTTTGTCAGTTATTTCTGACCGACTTTTCATCACGCTGCCGGCAGGGCGGCAAGGGCTGACCCTGCTGATTGATGGCGCATTGTGCGAAAGATCGAGAACCTCTCTGCCAGTGCTTACGCCATTCTTCCTGCCAGGCTAACATAGCGCCATCACCGTGCATTACCCTTATTGCCTGAAGTAAAGGATTATCACCATCCATGCGTTTGTTTATTGCGGAAAAGCCCAGTCTGGGGCGTGCTATTGCTGATGTCTTACCCAAACCGCACCGGCGTGGAGAGGGCTATATCGCCTGTGGCGATGACCAGGTCGTGACCTGGTGCGTGGGGCATTTACTGGAGCAGGCTCAACCGGACAGCTACGACAGCCGCTATGCGCGCTGGTCACTGGCCGATCTGCCGATCATCCCGGATAAATGGCGCTTACAGCCGCGCCCCTCAGTGGCAAAACAGCTGAAGGTGATTGAGGGCCTGCTGAAAAAGGCCAGCGAAATTGTCCATGCAGGAGACCCGGATCGTGAGGGGCAATTGCTGGTGGATGAAGTGCTCGATTATCTGCAGCTTCCTGCGGCAAAGCGCGAAAAAGTGCAGCGCTGCCTGATTAACGATCTCAACCCCCAGGCGGTTGAGCGTGCCGTCAGTCGGATGCGTGAGAATCGCGAGTTTATTCCTCTTTGTGTCTCTGCGCTGGCGCGGGCGCGCGCCGACTGGCTTTACGGGATCAATATGACCCGTGCCTGGACCCTGCTGGGGCGTAATGCTGGGTACGATGGGGTGCTGTCCGTGGGCCGGGTACAGACGCCGGTGCTCGGGCTGGTGGTGCGCCGGGATGAGGAGATCGAAAACTTTATTCCCAAAGATTATTTTGAGGTTAAAGCGCATATCGTCACGCCAAAGCAGGAGCGTTTTATCGCCTCCTGGATCCCCAGTGAAGCGTGCGAGCCCTGGCAGGATGAGGAAGGGCGTCTGCTGCACCGTCCGCTGGCCGACCATGTGGTTGAACGTATTAACGGCAAACCGGCCCAGGTCACCGGTTACAACGATAAGCGGGAGAATGAAATTGCCCCTTTGCCGTTCTCGCTTTCCAGCCTGCAGATCGAGGCGGCGAAACGTTACGGTCTCAGCGCGCAAACGGTGCTGGACACCTGTCAGCGCCTGTATGAAACCCATAAGCTGATCACCTATCCGCGCTCCGATTGCCGCTATCTGCCGGAAGAGCACTATGCGGGCCGTCATGCGGTGCTGAAAGCCATCCAGGCGCATCAGCGCGATCTGGCGCTGCCTGCCGACTTTAACCCGCAGCAGAAAAATCGCTGCTGGGATGACAAGAAAGTGGATGCACACCATGCCATTATTCCCACCGCGCGCAGCAGCAGCGCTAATCTGACGGAAAATGAAGCGCGAATTTATGCGCTGATTGCCCGCCAGTATCTGATGCAGTTTTGCCCGGATGCGGTATTCCGCAAATGCGTGATCGAGCTCGATATCGCTGGCGGTAAGTTTGTGGCCAAAGCGCGTTTTCTTGCCGAAGCGGGCTGGCGCGCACTGTTGGGTAATAAAGAGCGCGATGAAGAGAATGAGGGTACGCCTTTACCAGTGGTGGCAAAAGGAGATGAACTCCTCTGTGAACGGGGGGAGGTGGTGGAAAAGCAAACGCAGCCGCCCCGGCACTTCACTGATGCTACGCTGCTCTCGGCCATGACCGGCATCGCCCGTTTTGTTCAGGATAAAGAGCTAAAGAAAGTGCTGCGTGCAACCGATGGTTTAGGAACGGAAGCCACGCGTGCGGGAATTATTGAACTGCTTTTCCGCCGCACCTTTCTGGTGAAAAAAGGGCGCTATATTCACGCCAGCGAAGCAGGGCGCGCGCTTATCCACTCGCTGCCGGAAATGGCGGCACGCCCGGATATGACGGCGCACTGGGAATCGACCCTGACGCGTATCAGTGAAAAAGCGTGTCGCTATGATGATTTTATGCAGCCGCTGGTGTCCACCCTGACCGATTTGATTCATCAGGCGCGCCAGCAACCCACTGCGCGCGCGTTTCACGGACTGCCTGCCGCCAGGCAGAAGCGGGCAGGCAAATCAGCCAGACGCAAGATCAAGGAGACCGAATAATGGGATACAAATACGCAGCGATACTGATCTTAACCTTACTCGCGACATCCACGCAGGCGGGGCGACATCAGGAAGAAGTGAGCAGCAGCACGCCGGATGTGATGGTAGAGATGCCTGCCGAAGTCTGGTCGCAGGGGCAGAACCGACAGGTTAACTGCCCGCGCTGCTGCATCTATGAAAATCGCAGCTACACGGAAGGGGCAGTGGTCAGGGCGGAAGGGGTGCTGCTGCAGTGCGCACGCGATGAACAGTCGCTGGGCACCAATAACCTGATCTGGAAAATTGTGCGCTAAACAGCAGCGTGGCATAGCGCCACGCCGTCATTCAGAAGGCGAACGTCGACCAGATCGGCGCATGGTCAGAAGGTTTTTCCATGGCGCGAATATCGTAGTCAATACCGCTCTCTGTACAGCAGGCGGCGAGAGAGTGGCTGGCGAGGATCAGATCGATGCGCAGACCGCGGTTGTCATCAAAACCTTTAGAGCGGTAATCGAACCAGGAGAAGCGATCCGTGGTGTGCGGATGCTGCGCGCGCCAGGTATCAACCAGTCCCCAGCCTAGCAGGCGATCCATCCACTCACGCTCTTCCGGCAGGAAAGAACATTTCCCGCTGCGCAGCCAGCGTTTACGGCTCTCTTCACCGATACCGATATCGCTGTCGGTGGTACTGATATTCATATCGCCCATAATCAGCACCGGTTTATCAGCTGTCAGATGTTCGGTCAGATAGCTTTGCAGATCCTGATAAAACTTCGCTTTTGCCGGGAATTTTGTCGGATGGTCACGGCTCTCGCCCTGCGGGAAATAGCCATTGATGACGGTAATATCCCCCATCGGACTGGGAATTTCCGCCATGATAAGGCGACGCTGCGCTTCTTCGCTGTCACCAGGAAAACCACGCCGTACCATCACCGGTGTCGCTTTCGTTAACAGCGCGACGCCATAGTGGCCTTTTTGCCCATGGTAGAAAACGTTGTAGCCCAGTTTGCTTACCTCTTCGAGCGGAAACATATCATCGTGGACTTTGGTTTCCTGCAGGCCAATAACGTCGGGCTGATGCTGTTCGACAAGTGCTTCAAGTTGATGAGGGCGTGCGCGCAACCCGTTGATATTAAATGAAACAAATTTCATATGGCCAGTCACTGTCGGAAAAAAGAGTGGCAGGATGGTAGCGGTTTTCCGCAGAAAAGTCATCGACTGGGTTGCGGGAAAAGTAAGGCGTTGTCTCGCGTTGCCCGATACTAACCTTATCGAAGGTTCTCATCCTTCTCCATCAGCTATATGCAGGCAGAGAGAACATATTGGGACGTGGGACAGGGAGTTATCTCAGGATGGTGGTGGGAGAAGGATTCGAACCTTCGAAGTCTGTGACGGCAGATTTACAGTCTGCTCCCTTTGGCCGCTCGGGAATCCCACCAGGGATATTATTGCTATGCGGATGCGAACAGGGGAATGAATTCAGATGGTGGTGGGAGAAGGATTCGAACCTTCGAAGTCTGTGACGGCAGATTTACAGTCTGCTCCCTTTGGCCGCTCGGGAATCCCACCACTGGCCTGAATCATTATGCCTGAAAGCGGGCGCATCATACCAAATGAAACCAGGGTGTAAAGCACTGAAAAGAAAATAGTGACCTGTTTGTCCACTTTTTGCCCGGGGCGCTGCATTGTCAGACAATGTCGCGCCCCGGAAAGATTACAAAATGATCGTCCGGTTGCCGTAAACAAACACGCGCTGGCCCAGCACCTTATACAGTGCGCGGCTCAGCACGTTTTTCTCTACGTCACGTCCGGCACGCATCATCTCTTCTGCGGTATAGCTGTGATCGACATTAATCACGTCCTGCATGATGATCGGACCTTCATCCAGATTATCGTTCACATAGTGCGCCGTCGCGCCGATAATTTTAACGCCACGCTCATAAGCCTGATGATAAGGGCGAGCACCAATAAAGGCTGGCAGGAAGGAGTGATGAATATTAATAATCTGGTTCGGGTAGCGCTGCACAAAGGCGGGCGTTAACACGCGCATGTATTTAGCCAGCACCACGTAATCGGGCTGGTAACGGTCAATTTCATCGGCCATTTTATTATCGTGCTCTTCGCGCGACAGGCCTTCATGGCTGACCAGCACAAAAGGAATATCAAAGCGCTCAACCAGCGAACGTAAGGTATCGTGGTTGCCGATCACGGCAGCAATTTCCATATCCAGACCGCCAAAGCTGCTTTTCATCAGCAGATCGCCCAGGCAGTGCGCCTCTTTGGTTACCAGAATCACCACGCGACGACGACCCGCGCTGTTCAGTTCACGCACCGAGCCCGCAGGCAAGGCGCTGTCCAGATCCGCCAGCAAGGTAGTGTCGTTGAAAATTCCTTCCAGTTCTGTGCGCATGAAGAAGCGGCCCGTACGATGATCAACAAATTCATTGTTTTGCACGATATTCAGTTCGTGTTTGTAACAAATGTTAGTGATTTTTGCGATCAACCCTTTCGCGTCAGGGCAAATGGTTCGTAAAACTTTTCTTTGTATAGTTTGCGCTTGCATCTCGATCAGAGTCCTGTCAAAGCAATAATGGTAGTGCCGTTGGGCAAAGGAGGCCTTAGCCACAACATTTTTTGTATTTCTTCCCGGAGCCACAGGGACAGCGATCATTTCGCCCCACTTCAGGCGAGGTACCATCAACATAGTACCAGCGTTGATCCTCACGAAGAAAGCGCGAACGCTCATACAAAGCCGCGGGACGCTCTTTTTCGAGGTATCGCGCAAAAAAAGTTACAAAAGCTTCATTCTCTTGGCTTCCATGATTACAACAGGTTACAGTCAACCCCAGCCATTGCGTATCGTGAAAACTTTCAGATAATAACTGTTCCATCTCCGGTACGCGCTGGCCGGGATACCAGGTAGAAACCAGATAAGCCGCCTTTTTCTGCACATAAGCGGTATAGCGGGAGCGCATCAGCGCCTCTGCACTGACAGGCAGCTCAGCACCGGAAAGATAGGGTTCACAACATAGGCTATACTGCTTTCCGCTGCAGCATGGGCATTTTTCTGACACATTCGCTCCTGTGAGTAGTAAAGTTACGTACTATTGCGGCTATGGTAGCGGACTCGGTGTAGTGACGCTACGTGTTGCAGCCGACACCAGAGGTAAAATGAGACAGGTTAAAATTGGACTGGCACTGGGATCGGGTGCCGCCAAAGGATGGGCACATATCGGTGTGATCGCTGCACTGGAGCGTGCGGGGATTGAAATCGATGTGGTTGCTGGCTGTTCCGTCGGCGCGCTGGTAGGCGCGGCTTACGTCAACGGACGCCTCGATCCCATGGAAAAATGGGTTAAAGCTTTCCGCTATTGGGATGTTATCCGCCTGATGGATCTCTCCTGGCAACGTGGTGGCCTGTTACGCGGCGAACGCGTATTCAACCATGTGCGTCAACTGATTCCTCATGACAACCTTGAAGCGTGCGATAAACCCTTTGGGGTTGTAGCCACCAATCTCAGTACCGGACGTGAGCTGTGGCTCACCGAAGGAGACCTGCACCAGGCGGTACGCGCGTCCTGCAGTATGCCAGGCTTATTGCCGCCAGTTGGCTACAATGGTTATTGGCTTGTCGATGGTGCTGTCGTTAATCCTGTGCCCATTTCACTGACGCGCGCGCTGGGTGCCGATATCGTGATTGCTGTTGACCTGCAGCACGATGCGCATCTGATGCAGCAGGATCTCCTCTCCGTGACTCCACAGAGTGATGAAGAGGCCGCAACGGCCGCGGCGTTCAGCTGGGGGAAAAAGATCCGCCAGCGGCTGACTGGCTTAACACAACGCCGCGTTTATCAAACCCCTGGAGCGATGGAAATCATGACCACTTCGATTCAGGTACTGGAAAATCGCCTGAAACGCAACCGTATGGCAGGCGACCCACCCGATGTGCTTATTCAGCCTTTTTGTCCGCAAATCTCGACGCTGGACTTTCATCGTGCTGAAGAGGCGATCGCGGCTGGCATGGCTGCCGTTGAGAAAAAAATGGATGAACTATTACCGCTGGTCCGTAACAGATAAACAGGTTGTTCATTCACGGAGATTTGTTCAGTTGATTCTGAAAGGCGCAACTGCGTTTTATGAACCACTATTGATTTATCTGGTACGCAGGGGGAAAGAATGGAAAAACCACTAATCGGCAAAAAGATACTCATTGTCGAAGATGAGGCCATTTTCCGTTCATTACTGGAAAATTTTCTACTGGCGTTGGGCGCAACCACGCTGTTAGCCGGGGATGGTCTGGAAGCCATCGCCCGGTTGCAGACGACGGCAGTAGACCTGGTCATTTGCGATCTTGAAATGCCGCGCATGAACGGCATCAAGTTTGTTGAGCATATTCGCACCCGGGGCAACAGTGTGCCGATCCTGGTGATCTCAGCCACGCAAAACATGGCTGATATTGCGTATGTGCTGCGTCTGGGAGTGCAGGATGTCCTGCTCAAACCGCTCAAAAATCTCGAACGCTTCCGTGAAGCGGTCTATGAGTGCCTTTATCCTTCGATGTTTACTTCCAAAGTGGAAGAGGATGAGCAACTCTTTCAGGACTGGGACGCGCTGGTGCGCGATCCTACCGCCGCCGCGAAGCTGTTGAAGCAGTTACAACCCCCGGTGCAACAGACCATTGCCAGCTGTCGCGTCAACTACCGGCAGTTAACCATGGCGGAACAGCCGGGCCTGGTGCTGGATATTGCCGCATTGTCAGAAAAAGATCTCGCGTTCTACTGCCTCGACGTCACGCGTGCTGGCGATAACGGCGTTCTCGCCGCTTTGCTGCTGCGCGCGCTGTTTAATGGTCTGTTGCAGGAGCAGCTGTCGGGACAAAAACAGCGCCTGCCGGAATTAAACGGTTTATTGCGTCAGGTAAATTTATTATTGCGTCAGGCCAACCTCAAGGGTCAGTTTCCCTTACTGGTCGGTTATTACCATCGCGGTACAAAAAATCTGATTTTAGTTTCCGCCGGTTTAAACGCCACGTTGCACATTAATGCACAGCAGATTCAACTCAGTAATGGCGTTCCGCTCGGTACTATGGGGAACACCTATCTTAATCAAATCAGTCAGCGCGCTGACAACTGGCAATGTCATGTCTGGGGTGCCGGGGGCAGGCTGCGACTGATGTTATCGGCTGAATCTTAAGCAAAAAACTTTTATTTACTGACGTGCTGGAGACAGGGCCAATTCTACGCTTTACACTTGGGTAATAGTCTTAAATTCGACGGATTAAGTCCATCCAGGATAAATCCGTCTGATGGTAACTGATATACTCATTTCGTTTTTTAAATCGACATATCAAGTAGTAACTTGAACGGCCTATGAGAGAGGTATCTTGATGTCTGCCTATAAGTCTAAAGTAAAAAAAGCGGTAATCCCGGTAGCAGGTTTGGGTACGCGTATGCTGCCCGCTACCAAAGCTATTCCTAAAGAAATGTTACCGCTGGTTGATAAGCCGTTAATTCAGTATGTCGTTAACGAATGTATCGCCGCGGGTATTAATGAGATTGTGCTGGTTACACACTCGTCGAAAAACTCGATTGAAAACCATTTTGATACCAGTTTTGAACTGGAAGCGATGCTGGAAAAACGCGTTAAGCGCCAGCTGCTGGACGAAATTCAGTCTATTTGCCCGCCGCACGTCACCATTATGCAGGTTCGTCAGGGCATCGCAAAAGGTCTTGGTCACGCTGTTATGTGCGCGCATCCGCTGGTTGGCGATGAGCCGGTCGCGGTGATCCTGCCCGATGTGATCATTGATGAATATGAATCCAATCCCACCAAAGACAACCTGGCGGAGATGCTTTCCCGTTTTGAAGAGACGGGCCGTAGCCAGATCATGGTTGAGCCGGTTGCCGATGTCACCGCCTATGGTGTGGTTGACTGCCAGGGCGCAGAGCTGAATCCTGGCGACAGCGCGCCGATGGTTGGCGTGGTTGAAAAACCGAAAGCGGCAGAAGCACCTTCTAACCTCGCCGTGGTTGGACGTTATGTTCTCTCTGCGGATATCTGGCCACTGCTGGCGAAAACGCCTCCGGGAGCTGGCGGCGAAGTTCAGTTAACCGACTCTATCGCCATGCTGATGGAAAAAGAAACGGTTGAGGCCTATCACCTGAAAGGTGTCAGCCACGACTGTGGTAACAAACTCGGCTACATGCAGGCTTTTGTTGAGTACGGCGTGCGTCACCCGGTGCTGGGCAAAGATTTTACGCAGTGGCTCGAAAGCACGGTCGACAGCAAAAAGTAACTCATTAAAAACAGGATAACTTAATGAAAGTCACTGTATTTGGTATCGGCTATGTCGGTCTGGTTCAGGCTGCGGTGTTGGCCGAAGTCGGACATGACGTTCTCTGTATTGATGTCGATGAAAATAAAGTCGAGAACCTGAAAAAAGGCATCATCCCGATTTACGAACCAGGCCTGACACCGCTTGTGATGTCTAACTATGAAGCGGGTCGCCTGCAGTTCACTACCAATGCGGAAGAAGGGGTGAAGCACGGCGTGATGCAGTTTATCGCCGTGGGTACGCCGCCTGATGAGGATGGCTCCGCTGACCTCAAATATGTCACTGCGGTGGCGCGTACAATCGCGCAGCACATGGACAGCCATAAAGTGGTGATCGATAAATCTACGGTTCCGGTTGGCACCGCAGATAAAGTGCGTACGGTAATGAATGAAACCCTGCGCGCGCGCGATGCCAACATCAGCTTCGATGTGGTTTCTAACCCGGAATTCCTCAAGGAAGGGGCTGCGGTTAATGACTGCATGCGTCCTGAGCGTATCGTGGTAGGTACGGACAACGAAGAGGTGGTTGAGCTGCTGCGTGAGCTTTACGAGCCGTTTAACCGTAACCACGATCGTATGATCCTGATGGATATTCGTAGTGCTGAGCTCACCAAGTATGCGGCTAACTGCATGCTGGCAACCAAAATCAGCTTTATGAATGAGATTTCTAATCTGGCAGAGCGTCTGGGTGCGGATATTGAAAAGGTGCGTCAGGGCATCGGTTCAGACTCCCGTATCGGCTATCACTTCATCTATCCTGGCTGCGGCTACGGGGGCTCCTGCTTCCCGAAAGATGTGCAGGCGTTAATTCGTACTGCTGAATCGATTGGCTACAAGCCACGCTTGCTACAGGCTGTAGAAGATGTCAATGACAGCCAGAAAAACAAGCTGCCTGAGTTTATCAAGCGTCATTTTGGCGAAGACCTGAGCGGAAAGACCTTTGCGCTGTGGGGACTGGCCTTTAAACCCAATACGGACGATATGCGTGAAGCTTCAAGTCGCGTGCTGATGGAAGCGCTGTGGCAAGCAGGTGCAACCGTACAGGCGTTCGATCCGGAAGCGATGGATGAAGCGCAGCGTATCTATGGTCATCGCAGCGATCTTAAGCTGATGGGAACGAAAGAGGCAGCGCTGCAGGGTGCAGACGGTCTGGTAATCTGTACGGAATGGCAGAATTTCCGTGCGCCTGATTTCGACATTGTTAAAAACTCACTGAAAGAACCCGTGATTTTTGATGGTCGTAACCTGTATGATCCAGAGCGTATGAGCAGACGCGGATTCGTTTATTATGCAATCGGCCGCGGAGCGTCCATTAATATTGCATAATTGATGAGGGATTTATGAACTTTCTGGTAACCGGCGCCGCAGGATTTATTGGTTTTCATGTCAGCCAACGTCTGTTGGCCGCCGGTCACCAGGTTGTTGGTCTCGACAACCTGAATGATTATTACGACGTTACGCTTAAACAAGCCCGTCTGGATCAGATTAGCCACTATCCCGACTTCCACTTCGTTCATGCTGACTTAGCCGATCGTCAGGCGATCGCTTCCCTGTTTCAGCAATACCCGATTCAGCGTGTTATCCATTTAGGCGCGCAGGCAGGGGTACGCTATTCCATTGATAATCCGCACGCCTATGCAGATGCTAATCTCATCGGGCATCTGAATATTCTGGAAGGGTGTCGCCAGCATAAAGTCGAGCATTTACTGTACGCCTCTTCCAGCTCGGTTTATGGCCTGAATCGTAAAATGCCTTTTTCGACTGATGACAGTGTGGATCACCCGGTATCACTTTATGCAGCGACAAAGAAAGCCAATGAATTGATGTCGCACACTTACTCACATCTTTATAATTTGCCCACCACCGGATTACGTTTCTTTACTGTCTATGGTCCCTGGGGCCGTCCGGATATGGCGTTGTTTAAATTTACTCGTGCGATAATCGCAGGAGAAAACATCGACGTTTATAACAACGGGCAAATGAAGCGCGACTTTACCTATATTGATGATATTGCCGAAGCGATAGTGCGATTACAGGATGTGATCCCACAAAAAGATGAAAACTGGACGGTTGAAACGGGTTCACCGGCAACCAGTTCGGCACCATATCGGGTTTATAACATTGGTAACAGTCAACCGGTGACCTTAATGGCTTATATTGAAGCTCTGGAAAAGGCGCTGGGAACCACAGCGAAAAAAAATATGCTGCCCATGCAGCCGGGCGATGTGCTGGAAACCAGTGCTGATACCCAGGCGTTATACAACGCTATCGGCTTCAGGCCGCAAACCAGCGTAGCAGAGGGTGTACAACGCTTTGTCGACTGGTATCGTCAGTTCTACCATGTTTAACGTGACGTAAAAAAGGAAGCCTGAGGCTTCCTTTTTTTCCTGATGTTAACGACAACATGTCAAAACCTCTCCCTGGCTAAGCTGACCTGATGAAGCACATGACTGGCAGGTTTACAGCAGGAAGTCTTCCAGCTTTTTACCTTGCTCTTCGATTGCTTTTTTAATCACTGCGGGAGTACGGCCCTGACCGGTCCAGGTCTGCGTTTCACCATTTTCGTTGGTGTACTGATATTTCGCCGGACGCGCAGCACGTTTCGCTTTGGTGGTGGTTTTGGTTTCAGCTAATGACTGCAGTAATTCGTTGGGATCGATTCCGTCAGCAATCAGCATTTCACGATACTGGGCTAATTTACGAATGCGCTCTTCATTTTCTGCCTGAGCATGAGACTCTTCTTCGCGGCGTTCATTAACCACGACTTCAAGTTTTTCCAGCATTTCTTCCAGCGTTTCCAGTGAACATTCTCTGGCTTGCGCGCGCAATGTACGGATATTATTAAGAATTTTAAGTGCTTCGCTCATTGTCCTAATCTCTGAATATTATGGTGGGAGAATTGTTCTGCCCGCTAATAATAGTGGTGGCATAAAAGAACTTCAATAGTTAAGTGGGCGGGAAAGTAAAAAGCGCAAAAAGAGTAAACAGCGCCCGCTATTTTATGAAAATTTACAACTAACATTTATTAGTTATCTCTGCCTTTTTCTTTTAAGTGCTGAGGCGTGAGTGATAGTGAAAATCAGGGGGGGAATTAAAGGCGGGCGGCAGTAATTCAGAAAATAGTGATGAAAAAAACAACGTGCTGGCATATTTTTTTTGTGGGTATTCATTAACTTTCTGGCTGGTGACAGAAAAACCGTGCGCTAACCTTGCTGTTTTGCTTCTCTTTTGTGCGTTTCTTCGTGAATAAAGCACTCCGGCGTGCGCTGCGCTTTATGATAAACTTCGTGCCAACAAATTTATACATCTCAATGAGAGCGTTGCGCGATGGCACAGCTGTATTTTTATTACTCCGCGATGAACGCCGGTAAATCAACGGCTTTATTGCAGTCTTCTTATAATTATCAGGAACGGGGCATGCGCACGCTGGTCTATACGGCCGAAATTGACGACCGATTCGGTAGCGGCAAAGTCAGTTCGCGTATTGGCCTTTCTTCTCCGGCATCGCTTTTTAATAGCGCCACAGATATTGCCGCTGACATTGCCGCAGCGCATGCGCACCAGAGCGTTCATTGCGTGCTGGTTGATGAGAGTCAGTTTCTTACTCGTGAGCAGGTAAAAGGGCTTTCCGACGTAGTGGATGAACTCGATATTCCCGTGCTCTGTTACGGTTTACGTACCGATTTCCGCGGCGAGCTCTTTACCGGCAGCCATTATCTTCTGGCGTGGGCAGATAAACTGGTTGAACTCAAAACCATCTGTCATTGCGGACGTAAGGCGACCATGGTTCTGCGTCTCGACAGTGAGGGCAAACCCTTCAGCGAGGGGGAGCAGGTGGTGATCGGGGGTAATGAGCGTTATATTTCCGTCTGCCGCAAACACTATAAGCAGGCCATAGAAGAGGGCAGTTTGCAGCCGGTTCACAGTGCCGGCGTCTCTACTTCCGGTGAACAGGGCTGACGAGCTACGGCGTGCAACGCCGCAGTGATGCGGACGGGCGAGTGGGCAGAAAGAGGAGCAGACAGGCGCGCTCTGCTGCGGTAAAGCGCGCCTCTACAGACAAAACCCGGCAGTGCCGGGTTCGGGGAGCGCCAGGAAGAGCCTCCCCCTGACGCTGGGGGGCTACTGCAGGCGCTTTACGCTTTGGTGGTGTTTTTGTCCGCTTTTTCGCGCTTTACCGGCGGGACAAGAGCAACCTCAGCTTCAGTCGCAAAGGGCTCGACAAATTTCCGCCCGTAAAAGCTGTCCAGCATAATCTGTTTCAGCTCGGTAATTAACGGATAGCGCGGGTTGGCGCCGGTACACTGGTCATCAAAGGCGTCATCCGCCAGTTTATCGACCTTCGCCAGAAAATCCGCTTCCTGCACGCCTGCTTCACGGATTGATTGCGGAATTCCCAGCGCGGTTTTCATCTCCTCCAGCCATGCCAGCAGTCTCTCGATTTTCTGTGTGGTACGATCGCCAGGGGCGCTTAAACCCAGGTGATCTGCAATTTCGGCATAACGGCGGCGCGCCTGCGGGCGATCATACTGACTGAACGCGGTCTGCTTGGTCGGGTTGTCGTTAGCATTGTAGCGAATGACGTTGGCAATCAGCAGGGCATTGGCCAGACCGTGCGGGATATGAAATTCTGAGCCCAGCTTGTGCGCCATGGAGTGACACACTCCCAGGAAGGCGTTGGCAAAAGCGATACCGGCAATGGTTGCGGCGTTATGCACGCGTTCGCGCGCTACCGGATTTTTTGCACCATCCCGATAGCTGGCGGGCAGGTTCTCTTTCAGCAGTTTCAGCGCCTGTAATGCCTGTCCATCAGAATACTCATTCGCTAATACCGACACATAAGCCTCAAGTGCATGGGTGACCGCATCCAGACCGCCAAAGGCGCACAGGGAACGCGGCATGTTCATTACCAGATTGGCATCAACGATGGCCATATCAGGCGTCAGGGCATAATCCGCCAGCGGATATTTCTGGCCGGTAGCATCATCGGTCACCACCGCGAAGGGGGTAACTTCAGAGCCGGTGCCGGAAGTCGTTGTGATGGCAATCAGACGTGCCTTCACGCCCATTTTTGGGAATTTATAGATGCGTTTACGGATATCCATAAAGCGCAGCGCCAACTCTTCAAAATGGGTTTCAGGATGTTCATACATCACCCACATAATTTTCGCGGCATCCATCGGCGAGCCGCCACCCAGCGCGATAATCACATCAGGCTTAAAGCTGTGCATCTGGGCGGCCCCTTTACGTACGATGCTCAGGGTGGGATCGGCTTCCACCTCAAAGAACACCTCTGTTTCGATGCCGTGCGCCTTCAGCACGCGCGTCACCTGATCCGCATAGCCATTATTAAAGAGGAAACGGTCAGTAACGATAAAGGCACGTTTTGCGCCATCGCTGGCCACTTCCTCCAGCGCGACGGGCAGGGAGCCACGACGGAAATAGATCGATTTCGGGAGTTTGTGCCACAACATATTTTCAGCTCGCTTGGCCACGGTTTTCTTATTGATCAGGTGTTTCGGGCCGACGTTTTCAGAAATGGAGTTGCCGCCCCAGGAGCCGCAACCCAGCGTCAGCGAAGGGGCCAGTTTGAAATTATACAGGTCGCCAATGCCGCCCTGTGAGGCCGGGGTATTGATCAGAATACGCGCGGTTTTCATTTTGTCGCCAAAGTAATGCACGCGCTCGCGCTGATTATCCTGGTCAGTATAAAGGCAGGAGGTATGGCCGATACCGCCCATCGCAACCAGTTTTTCCGCTTTCTCAACGGCATCTTCAAAGGTGGTGGCGCGATACATCGCCAGCGTCGGCGACAGCTTTTCATGGGCAAAGGGCTCCGACTCGTCAACCCGTTCAACTTCACCGATCAGAATTTTTGTGGTATCCGGCACGCTGATGCCTGCCAGCGCCGCGATTTTTATCGCAGGCTGACCGACAATCGCTGCGTTAAGCGCGCCGTTTTTCAGGATCACATTCTGCACCGCCTGTAATTCCTGTCCTTGTAGCAGATAACCGCCATGACCGGCGAAACGCTCGCGAACAGCATCGTAGACGCTATCCACCACAATCACTGATTGTTCAGAGGCGCAGATCACGCCATTATCAAAGGTTTTGGACATCAGAATCGACGCCACGGCCCGTTTGATGTCGGCGCTTTCGTCAATCACCACCGGCGTATTACCGGCACCAACGCCTATTGCGGGCTTACCGGAACTGTAGGCCGCTTTCACCATGCCCGGGCCACCTGTGGCCAGGATCAGATTGATATCCGGATGGTGCATCAGTTGATTTGACAGTTCAACGGAGGGCTCATCGATCCAGCCGATAATATCTTTCGGCGCGCCAGCAGCGACGGCAGCCTGCAGTACAATGTCAGCGGCTTTGTTGGTGGCGTTTTTGGCGCGCGGGTGCGGGGAGAAAATGATAGCATTACGGGTTTTCAGGCTGATCAACGCTTTAAAAATAGCGGTAGAAGTGGGGTTGGTGGTCGGCACAATGCCGCAAATGACCCCTACCGGCTCGGCGATGGTCAGGGTGCCGAAGGTATCGTCACTGGCCAGCACGCCGCAGGTCTGCTCATCTTTATAGGCGTTATAGATATATTCGGAAGCGAAGTGGTTTTTGATGACCTTGTCTTCCACAATCCCCATGCCGGATTCGGCAACCGCCATTTTCGCCAGAGGAATACGGGCATCGGCAGCGGCGAGGGCTGCCGCGCGGAAAATCTTATCAACCTGTTCCTGAGTGAAGCTGGCATACTCACGCTGGGCATGTTTCACACGTTCAACCAGCGCATTAAGTTCAGCGACATTTGTAACGGCCATGATGCTCTCCTGAAGGAAATTAAACTCTTTTAGTAAACATGCCCGCTCAGTCGTCACATTGCATAACAGGAGGGCGGGAAAGTTTTCCGTTTACTGAAAGGGTTTGCGGCTCGTCAGCATGGAAATTGCGCCTGAAACGTTTTCGTTACAAAAAGAGTATCGGGTTTAGCTGTGGGGGAGCTTGATGTAGATCAATTTTTGTGCAAGCTGACTCGTTTCAGTTGCGGTTTTTTCACGAGGCGAAGCGGGGGATTGTGCTCAGCAAAGCAAGGTGGCAACAACAGCGAGCAGAGCGAAAATTAAGCAGGGCATTTCACTCTGTTTTAACAATGGTGCTGGCTCGACTGCCGCTTTTGCACTACATTATGCGCGAAATTTCCTGGCGTGACGGAGCTCTCTTTGAACCCAGCTATTCTGGATTTATCAGGTTACATTAAGTTTTTTATCGGCCTGTTTGCACTGGTTAACCCGGTGGGCATTATTCCGGTTTTCATCAGCATGACCAGCTATCAGGCGGTCGCCGAAAGAAATAAAACCAACATGACGGCGAACCTTGCCGTCGCCATCATTCTCTGGACCTCGTTGTTTTTAGGCGATGCTATTCTGCGCCTGTTTGGCATCTCGATAGATTCTTTCCGCATCGCCGGAGGTATTCTGGTGGTCACCATCGCCATGTCGATGATCAGCGGTAAACTGGGTGAAGATAAACAGAATAAACAGGAGAAATCGGAGACGGCCATTCGTGAAAGCATTGGCGTGGTGCCTCTGGCACTGCCATTGATGGCCGGACCGGGAGCTATCAGCTCGACCATTGTCTGGAGCACGCGTTACCATAGCTGGCTGAATCTGCTGGGTTTCAGTCTGGCTATCGCTATTTTTGCCTTTTGCTGCTGGCTGCTTTTCCGCGCTGCTCCGCTGATGGTACGGGTACTGGGCCAGACGGGCATTAACGTCATTACGCGTATCATGGGATTATTGTTGATGGCGTTGGGCATTGAATTTGTGGTCACCGGCATAAAAGCCACCTTCCCCGGTTTGCTGAATTAAACCGGCTGGGTAGCTCCACTTATTTTTTCTTACAAATCTTATTTTGACCCTTTATGGTGCAATCAGGGCAAACTGATGCACCATAACAAGGACACTATTCACGTTGCTTAATAGCGCGATGTCATTATCAGCGCCATTACTGGCGTGCCTCCCCTGGCGTCATCTTGCGCCTGACAATGTGATAATTATCACAAGATAAAATGCTACTTTCCAGGAATCATCTGGCGTATTTAGCGCCGGATGCCTGAAATGACGGTTTTTTTATGATGAATATCCCTCATGTGAAAACATTATGTGAACAAATCAGGGGTCACAAAGCTGCCTGTCTGTCTGCCGGGTACTGGTTAAAACCAACGCCTAAAAATCAATGTGTTAACTGATATTTTGGTGCGAAAATTAACACTTTCCCCCTGACAAAAGTCGTGATAAAAGAGAATTAGTTAACATTATGGTTATTTTTGTTTTGCTACCCAGGGAAATGTTCTGTTAATTTTCTCCGCACTGAAATTTTTCAGGGTAGAAAGTAAAACGAGTACGGATTTTGCTTACTTACTTTCTGGATGGTGTTTAAAGCCTGGCGTTTTTTTAATGAGATGGCGAAACGCGCGACAACGCTCTCCTTTACATAAAACCGCAGCGGCAGCGTAATCCCTGTTTATCACTGAATGCTCTGCTCACCGCCTCTCCCTGGTGCCATGGATAAAGCGCAGGGCAGGCAGCGAGATCCGGCGTGCGTTGCGGGGAGAGAGCCGTTCGACAAGCGGACAGATCAGGTAACTTTACGCGACGGGCATACCTGACGAGACAGCCAGGATGCACGTTGTGATGGCAAGACCCCTGCAGGGGTTAATACGCTTCCTGTGTAACACAGCAGTAAGCGTCCCGGAAACGGGGGACGCCGCAGCGCGACTGGCTGCGGTGATTATAAAAAAACTGGAGTGTAATAATGACCAACATCACGAAAAAGAGCCTGCTGGCCGTCGGCGTTATGGCGGCGCTGAGCACCCTGGCAGGCAACCCTGTTCTGGCCGCGGACGTTCCCGCTGGCGTGGAACTGGCAGCAAAGCAGGAACTGGTGAAGGGCAACGGCGATGAAATTCAGTCGCTGGACCCGCATAAAATTGAGGGCGTGCCGGAATCAAATGTAAACCGCGATCTGCTGGAAGGGCTGGTGATCAGCAACACGCAAGGGCATCCGGTACCGGGCGTGGCGGAAAGCTGGGACAATAAAGATTTCAAAGTCTGGACTTTCCATCTGCGCAAAAATGCCAAATGGTCGAACGGCGAGCCGGTCACCGCGCAGGACTTCGTTTACAGCTGGCAGCGTCTGGCGGATCCGAAAACCGCATCCCCCTATGCCAGCTATCTGCAATATGGTCATCTGCTGAATGTGGATGACATCATCAGCGGCAAGAAAAAGCCTTCTGAACTGGGCGTCAAAGCCATTGACGATCACACGCTGGAAGTGACGCTGAGCGAGCCGGTGCCTTATTTCTTTAAACTGTTGATCCATCCTTCCATGTCGCCGGTCTACAAACCTGCCATTGAGAAAGCGGGCGATCAATGGACGCAGCCGCAAAACTGGGTGGGTAACGGCGCCTTTAAACTGGAATCGCACGTGATTAACGAACGTATTGTGCTGGTGCGTAACCCGCAATACTGGGACAACGAACATACCGTGCTGGATAAAGTCACCTTTCTGCCGATCCCGTCTGAGGTCAGTGACGTCAACCGTTACTTCTCAGATAACGGCAGCGATATGACCTACAACAATATGCCGATCGAGCTGTTCAAAAAGCTGCAGCGCGACAACGGTAAAGAGTTGCATGTTGATCCTTATCTCTGCACCTATTATTACGAAATCAATAACCAGAAAGCGCCGTTCACCGATCCGCGCGTGCGTGCGGCACTGAAGCTGGGTATCGATCGTGACATCATCGTAAATAAAGTGCTAGCCCAGGGCCAGGTGCCTGCCTACAGCTATACGCCGCCTGCTACTGACGGGATAGAGCTACTGCCGCCGGACTGGTTCAAATGGTCACAGGAAAAACGTAACGAAGAAGCCAAAAAGCTGCTGGCGGAAGCGGGCTACACGGCTGACAAGCCGCTGACCTTTAACCTGCTCTATAACACCTCAGATCTGCATAAAAAGCTGGCGATTGCGGCTTCTTCCATCTGGAAGAAAAATCTGGGCGTTAACGTTAAACTGGAAAACCAGGAGTGGAAAACCTATCTGGATACCCGTCATCAGGGCAACTTTGATGTGGCGCGTGCCGCCTGGTGTGCAGACTATAACGAACCCACTTCGTTCCTGAATACCATGCTTTCTGACAGCAGCAACAACACCTCGCATTATAAGAGCGACGCCTTTGATAAAGCGCTGCACGCTGCGCTGGGCGCAGCAGACGATAAAGCGCGTGCGGCTGACTATCAGCAGGCTGAGCAGATTCTGGATAAAGATTCCGCTATCGTACCGGTCTATTACTATGTGAACGCGCGCCTGGTGAAACCCTGGGTAGGCGGTTACACCGGGAAAGATCCGCTCGATAACGTCTATGACAAGAACCTGTATATCATTAAGCATTAATAGCAGACGGGCTTATTGACACTGGCGGCGCTCGCGCCGCCTTTTCGCTCTTTTCACATAGGTGAAACAACGGCCTGGTAGGTATGGCAATGTTAAAATTCATTCTGCGTCGTCTTCTGGAAGCGATTCCGACGCTCTTTATTCTGATTACCATCTCGTTCTTTATGATGCGTCTGGCACCGGGCAGCCCGTTCAGCGGGGAACGTACGCTGTCGCCAGAAGTGATGGCCAATATCGAAGCCAAATATCATCTGAACGATCCCATCGGCAAACAGTATGTTGACTATCTGATTCAGCTGGCGCATGGCGATTTCGGCCCGTCGTTTAAATACAAAGATTATTCCGTTAACTATCTGGTCGGCCATGCGTTTCCGGTTTCCGCCAAACTGGGGCTGGCAGCCTTTATCCTGGCGGTGGTTCTCGGCGTCACTGCGGGAGTGATCGCTGCGCTGCGGCAAAACAGCCTCTGGGATTATATGGTGATGGGGGTGGCGATGACCGGGGTGGTGATCCCCAGTTTTGTCGTGGCGCCGTTACTGGTGCTGATTTTTTCTATCAGTCTGCGCTGGCTGCCCGGAGGCGGCTGGAACGGCGGACAGTGGCAGTTTATGCTGCTGCCGATGGTGGCGCTCTCCCTGGCTTATATCGCCAGTATCGCGCGTATCACCCGCGGCTCCATGATTGAAGTGATGCACTCGAACTTTATTCGTACCGCGCGAGCCAAAGGCTTGCCGCTGCGCCGCATCGTGCTGCGCCATGCGCTGCGACCCGCATTGCTGCCGGTGATCTCTTATATGGGCCCGGCTTTTGTTGGCATTATTACCGGCTCCATGGTGATTGAATCCATTTATGGTCTGCCAGGCATTGGTCAGCTCTTCGTGAATGGCGCCCTGAACCGCGACTATTCACTGGTGATGAGCCTGACCATTCTGGTGGGGGTCCTGACCATTCTGTTTAACGCGATTGTCGACGTCCTGTACGCGGTGATCGATCCGAAAATTCGTTACTGATTCTGGAGCTCGCCATGCTACTGAGTAAGAAAAACAGCGAAGCTCTTGATGCTTTTAGTGAAAAGCTGGAAGTCGAAGGGCGTAGCCTGTGGCAGGACGCACGTCGTCGTTTTATCCATAACCGTGCGGCGTTGATCAGCCTGCTGGTGCTGCTGCTGATTACGCTGTTTGTGATTTTGGCGCCGCTGTTATCGCCCTTTGCCTATGACGATACCGACTGGGGCATGATGTCTGCGCCGCCGGATACCACCTCGGGTCACTGGTTTGGTACGGATTCGTCCGGGCGCGACCTGCTGGTACGTGTCGCCATTGGCGGACGCATTTCGCTGATGGTTGGTATCGCTTCGGCGCTGATCGCGGTGATTGTCGGCACCCTCTACGGGTCGGTTGCCGGCTACCTCGGCGGCAAAACCGATTCGGTGATGATGCGTATTCTGGAGATCCTGAACTCCTTTCCCTTTATGTTCTTCGTAATCCTGCTGGTGACCTTTTTTGGCCGCAACATTCTGCTGATTTTTGTCGCCATCGGCATGGTCTCCTGGCTGGATATGGCGCGTATTGTGCGCGGGCAAACTCTTGGTCTGAAGCGTAAAGAGTTCATCGAAGCGGCGCAGGTAGGGGGCGTCACTACCGCCAGTATCGTATTGCGCCATATCGTACCCAATGTACTGGGCGTGGTGGTGGTTTACGCCTCGCTGCTGGTGCCGAGCATGATTCTGTTTGAATCTTTTCTCAGCTTCCTGGGACTCGGCACCCAGGAACCCCTGAGCAGCTGGGGCGCACTGCTCAGCGACGGCGCTAACTCTATGGAAGTCTCGGCATGGTTGCTACTGTTCCCGGCCGCTTTCCTGGTGGTTACGCTGTTCTGTTTCAACTTTATTGGCGATGGCCTGCGTGATGCCCTCGACCCGAAAGATCGTTAAGGAGTTTCCCGATGACTATTCATGAATTTCAGCCGACGCCGGCTGCCGCTGCGGGAAACGAACAGCTGCTGGAGGTCAAAGATCTACGCGTCACTTTTTCTACCCATGATGGCGATGTGACGGCGGTGAACGATCTCAACTTCGCGTTGCGCGCGGGTGAGACGCTGGGCATTGTGGGCGAATCCGGCTCCGGGAAATCGCAAACCGCCTTTGCGCTGATGGGGCTGCTGGCGAAAAACGGGCGCATCAGTGGTTCTGCCCGTTTTAACGGTCAGGAGATCCTCAACCTGCCGGAAAAGGCGCTGAACCGGCTGCGTGCCGAGCAGATGGCGATGATTTTCCAGGATCCCATGACCTCGCTGAATCCCTACATGCGCGTAGGCGATCAGCTGATGGAAGTGTTGAAGCTGCACAAGGGCATGAGCAATGCACAGGCGTTTGAAGAGTCGGTGCGTATGCTGGATGCGGTGAAAATGCCGGAAGCGCGCAAGCGCATGAAAATGTTTCCCCATGAGTTTTCCGGCGGGATGCGCCAGCGCGTGATGATCGCCATGGCGCTGCTCTGTCGTCCGAAACTGCTGATTGCCGATGAGCCCACCACGGCGCTCGATGTCACCGTGCAGGCGCAGATCATGACACTGCTGAACGAGCTGAAGCGCGAATTTAATACTGCCATTATTATGATTACCCACGATCTCGGCGTGGTGGCCGGGATCTGTGACAAAGTGCTGGTGATGTATGCCGGACGCACCATGGAATATGGCCGCGCGCGCGATGTGTTTTATCAGCCGGCGCATCCTTACTCTATCGGCCTGCTGAATGCGGTGCCGCGTCTGGATGCGGAGGGGGACGCGCTGATGACCATTCCGGGGAATCCGCCCAACCTGTTACGTCTGCCGCAGGGCTGTCCGTTCCAGCCACGCTGTCCCTATGCGATGGATATCTGTGCCAAATCACCGCCCCTTGAGCCTTTTGCTGAAGGCCGGCTGCGCGCCTGCTTCAAGCCGGTGGAGGAGTTAGTATGAACGCCACAGCTGAGAAAAAAGTATTGCTCGAAATCGCCGATCTGAAAGTGCATTTCGATATCAAAGATGGCAAACAGTGGTTCTGGCAGCCAGCCAAAACCCTGAAGGCCGTGGATGGCGTCAGCCTGCGCCTGTATGAGGGCGAGACGCTGGGCGTCGTCGGGGAGTCGGGCTGCGGGAAATCCACACTGGCGCGCGCTATTATTGGTCTGGTGAAGGCGACGGATGGCCGCGTGGCCTGGCTCGGACGCGACCTGCTCGGGCAGAGCGCCGAAGAGTGGCGTAAGGCGCGTAGCGATATCCAGATGATTTTCCAGGATCCGCTGGCCTCGCTGAATCCGCGGATGACCATCGGCGACATCATTGCCGAACCGCTGCGTACCTACCATCCGGAGATGTCGCGTCAGGAGGTCAAAGATCGCGTCAAAGCGATGATGATGAAGGTGGGGTTGCTGCCCAACCTGATCAACCGCTATCCCCATGAGTTTTCCGGCGGCCAGTGCCAGCGTATCGGGATTGCCCGCGCGCTGATCCTTGAGCCGAAACTGATTATCTGTGATGAGCCGGTGTCGGCGCTCGATGTGTCGATTCAGGCGCAGGTGGTGAACCTGCTGCAGCAACTGCAACGCGAAATGGGGCTGTCGCTGATTTTTATTGCTCACGACCTGGCGGTGGTGAAGCATATCTCCGATCGCGTGCTGGTGATGTATCTCGGTCATGCGGTTGAGCTGGGGACCTATGACGCGGTCTATAACGACCCGCAGCATCCTTATACCCGTGCGCTGATGTCGGCGGTGCCGATTCCCGATCCCGATCTGGAAAAGAACAAGCAAATTCAGCTGCTGGAAGGGGAACTGCCGTCACCGATCAATCCGCCATCCGGCTGCGTTTTCCGTACGCGCTGTCCGATTGCCGGACCGGAATGTGCGAAAACCCGACCGCTGCTGGAAGGGAGCTTCCGTCACGCGGTCTCCTGTCTGAAGGTTGATCCATTATAACGGGCAGAAAAAAGCCGGGTGGATAACCCGGCTTTTTCACATCACTTCTTTCCCTGACCTTTCCCTCACCCGGCAGGAGAGGGGAATGGCGTGTGCGGCTTTCCCGTGAGGGAGAAGGACGCAAAGGCGTGACTTATTCACAAGGCGGAAAAACGGGCAGCATGCCCGTTCTGCGTTATTCGCGCCAGAGAATATGGCACAGCTTATGGTCTTTCTCGCGGCAGAGCAGGATACGGGCAAACACATCGGTGATCGGTTCGCCGTCTGCTTCGCCCAGACCAATCACCACTTCTGAGAAAAAGTCAGGGTTGATGTCGAAATCAACATGCTCCTGCCAGTCTTCTGACGGGTCAAACAGCTCGGCACCGCCACGCTCTTCAAACTGTAAGTTGAAAAGGATGATATCTGCCGGATCGAGATTATCGCCTGCCAGCTCAAGAAAAATATCGTAAGCCTGTTCCAGGGTTTCATCTTCAGTAAGGCGATTATTTAAATCCATGATCTGTCCTGTACGCCGCTTGCGGGCATTTAACAATTTCGCTCGTTTTACAGCAAAGGACTGAAGAAGTAAAACAGTCGTTCAACGATACGTTGCCACCAGGCACGTTTCGCCCAGCGCCGGGCGTCCAGCAGGCGTGAACGCGCAATATAATCGTCCTGAACGCGCGCAAGATCGCTGCCAAAACCGGCATCATCCACCACCAGCGTAATCTCAAAATTGAGCCACAGGCTGCGCATATCCAGGTTAACGGTGCCGATCAGGCTCAGCTGCCCGTCAACCAGCACGCTTTTGGTATGCAGCAAACCGCCTTCAAACTGATAGATTTTCACCCCCGCCTCCAGCAGCTCGCTAAAGAACGCCCGGCTGGCCCAGCCCACCAGCAGGGAATCATTATGTCGTGGCACAATAATACTGACATCCACGCCGCGCAGCGCTGCCGTACAGATCGCATGTAACAGGTCGTCGCTGGGCACAAAATAGGGCGTGGTCATAATCAGTTGCTCGCGCACGGAATAGACCGCGGTCAACAGCGCCTGATGGATCATATCTTCCGGAAAACCCGGGCCGGAGGCGATCACCTGGATGGTATGGCCGCTCTCCTGCTCAAACGGCATAATGTTGCTGTCCGGCGGCGGCGGTAAAATACGTTTGCCGGTTTCAATCTCCCAGTCGCAGGCGTACACAATCCCCATGGTGGTCGCAACCGGTCCTTCCATGCGCGCCATTAAATCGACCCACTGACCAACGCCCGCCTCCTGCTTGAAGAAACGCGGATCCACCAGATTCATACTGCCGGTATAGGCAATATAGTTGTCGATAAGCACCACTTTGCGGTGCTGACGCAGATCCATGCGGCGCAGAAACACACGCAGCAGACTGACTTTCAGCGCCTCGACCACATCGATACCGGCGTTACGCATCATGCCCGCCCAGGGACTGCGGAAAAAGGCGACGCTGCCCGCTGAGTCCAGCAGCAGGCGGCAATGGACGCCGCGCCGTGACGCCGCCATCAACGCTTCGGCCACTTCATCCGCCAGCCCGCCCGGCTGCCAGATATAAAACACCATCTCGATGTTGTGGCGTGCCAGCTGAATATCGCGGATCAACGCCAGCAGTACGTCATCGGCACTGGTCAGCAGCTGCAGCTGATTGCCTTTCACGCCCGCGATGCCTTGCCGGTGCTGGCAGAGCTGAAACAGCGAACGCGCCACATCGCTGTGCTCAGTGGCGAAGATATGGCGGCACTGCTTTAGCTCATTCAGCCAACGCGCGGTTGAGGGCCACATGGTACGCGCCCGCTCGGCGCGGCGCTTACCCAGATGCAGTTCGCCAAAGGAGAGGTAAGCGATAATCCCCACCAGCGGCAGGATGTAGATAATTAACAGCCAGGCCATGGCCGACGTCACTGCACGCCGCCTCATCAGGATGCGCAACGTAATACTGGCAATCAGTAACCAGTATCCGAACACCAGCAACCAGCTGACAAGCGTGTAAAATGTGGTCATGTAAGTGGACATCCTGTTCGCGCTTTGATGGAGAAAGTGTACGTGCAGACGCGCAGCAACGAAACCCTTAATCGTCGCACGTTATCGATAAGAAATCCGACTTGGCATTACGCCGCGGCGTTCTATAATGCGCCGCGTAAATGCAGCAAAAGAGGATGTCATGAGACGTAGCAGAAATGAAGTTGCCCGCTGGAGAATGTTGCGTCAGGCTACGCGGCGTCGCGCCCGCTGGCTGGAAGGTCAATCACGCCGCTACAAGCGGATCCACGCGATTCGTCATCAACTGGCTCAGCAGCAGCGTCGCTCGATTCTGTTTACCACCCAACATCTGTAAAACGAAGGCACAGTCGGTGCCTTCGTTTGTTCTGTGGCCAGCCTTGCCTGCAACACATTGCGGGCAAGGCTGGCTGTACGCTTTTTCGCAAGATAAAACAGACGGCAGGCGAAAAAGGTGTTAAGGTGGATTTTCTTACAGCAACAAAATGAAGGTTTTTATCTTAAACGTAAAATTCAAATGCCCGTGCTGTCACGGTCATCAGTATCGCCTCTCCGTGTTCGACGTCTCCCGCAACAATCCCCATGGCGCAGTCTGCATCTTCTGTAAATCAGTGATGAAGGCAAGCCCCCGGTCGGCTGTCAGCATGGCACATAACACACCCGTTTGCGCGTAAACGCGCATACAACTTCTCAGGCGTCAGGTTAACTCCCTTTCTGGTACATTACCAAAGTGGAACTGAATGATTGTTACACTATCCTGGCTAACTGCACAGGGTAATTACATAATCAGGTACAGGCCGCCGACCATGACGCTGACAGATAAAATATGCATTAATTCAACCATTTCCTCTCTCCTTTCCTTGCGGATACACTTCTAAGTCAAGAGCAAAATTGCCGAATGGTCAAAAAATTTACATTGATAAATTTTATCGGTTTTCGGTGGCGTCTGCGGTCCGGCGTGACAGGGCAATGAGGTTACGGGAAACGCCACAGCAGGCAAGGCAAGGAAGAAAGGGCGGGAAGCGCGGGTCTTTTCGCCCTGTTCATGGCAGTCAGACCCGCTAAAAGATGATTGCGGGAGGTGGCATTAAAAGGTGCGGCGGAACGGCTTCACCGAAACTTGTTTATACACCCCGGCGGCAATATAAGGGTCATCTTCTGCCCAGGCTTGCGCCGCTTCCAGTGAAGGAAACTCTGCGATAATGGTTGAGCCGGTAAAACCCGCTGCGCCCGGATCGTTACTGTCTACTGCGGGCATCGGCCCGGCGACGATTAAACGACCTTCATCCTGTAACATCTGCAGGCGCGCCAGATGGGCAGGGCGCACGGCCGTCCGTTTTTCCAGTGAATCGGCATTGTCTTCCGCATAAATGACATAAAGCACGTTAGCACTCCCGTTAGCTTTCTGATTTTGCCCACACGTTATGTGATTGTTAATCGAAGTGCAAACGAAACATCAAACTGACCGATGCTGACGCATAAAGGGCTAAAGAAAGGGTTTTTATGCGGTGGTGATTTCGCCTGTTATTGTAATTGATTGCTATTTGCATTTAATATTGACGCCTCACTCAATTAACACGATTGTTATGACGACGCTGACTACTCCTTTTCCAAAACGTGCGCCTGTATCTTTATTGCTTTCCGTTATCCTGCACGGTACAGCCATTGCCGGTTTACTTTACGCCTCGTTTCATCAGGTTATTGAAGTGCCAAAAGCGTCGCAACCGATTAGCGTTTCCCTGGTGGCTCCGGAAGTTCAGCCAGAGCCGGCACCGGCCGTGCAGCCGCCTCCGGAACCGGAGCCGCAGCCAGAACCCACTCCGGAACCGGAACCTGTGGCAGAGCCACCGAAGCCGGAGCCGGTACCGGTGCCGCTACCGCAGCCCAAACCCAGGCCGAAGCCCAAACCGAAACCGGTGAAAAAGCAGGAGTCGCCGAAGCGCGAAGTCAAACCGCGTCAGGAGCCGCGTCAGCAGGCCAATCCGTTTGATCATAGCGTGCCCGTGACGCAGAACCGACCTGCGACTGCGCCAAAACCGTCAACAGCGCCTGCGCAAACCACGGTGTCGAATGGTCCGAAAGCGCTCAGCGTCAGTAAACCCGGCTATCCGCAACGCGCGTTCGCTTTGCGTATAGAGGGACGTGTGCGGGTACAGTTCGACGTGGACAGATCGGGGCGCGTGGATAATATCCGTATTCTCTCCGCCGAACCGCGCAACATGTTTGAGCGCGAAGTGAAGCAGGCGATGAAGAAATGGCGTTATCAGAGTGGACGGCCAGGGCAGAACCTGACCATGAATATTGTGTTCCGGATCAACGGCACCAGTATGGAATGACAAAAGGCGGTCAGATGACCGCCTTTTTTCCGCTTACTTTTCCTGTTGTGGCATCTGTCGCCAGATATAGAAGCCACTGAACAGCGTAAACAGCAACGTCAGCGCCGTCAGGCCAAATACTTTGAAGTTCACCCATACCGCCTGCGGCAGCCAGAAGGCGACGTAGATATTCGCCAGGCCGCAGAGCAGGAAAAAGAGCGCCCAGGCAATATTCAGGCGGCGCCAGGCACCTTCCGGCAGCTGCAGCTCTTTACCCAACATGCTCTGAATCAGCGGCTGTTTCATCCACCACTGGCTGTAGAGCAGCGCCAGCGCAAACAGCGAATAGATCACCGTGACTTTCCACTTGATGAACTCATCATTGTGAAACACCAGCGTCAGGGTGCCAAACACCGCGACCAGCACGAAAGTAAAAATGGTCATCTTTTCCAGCTTACGGTAGAGCACCCAGCTCACCACCAGGGCCAGCCCGGTCGCGACGATCAGCGCGCCGGAGGCGACAAAGATGTCGTACAGCTTGTAAAAAATGAAAAAAACCACCAGCGGAAGAAAATCGAGTAACTGCTTCATAATAATTCCAGTCAGGGCAGGAGCGTTAAGCCGGTGCGCCTGATCATTCAGGCGCACAGACCTTTAACGTAACAGCATATAAAGCCGGTACAGATAGATAATCAATATGGCTGAAACCAGATTACCCAGGGCATTCAGCACGATTGAGGCTACTGTCGCGGGCAATACCGTAAACGACGAGAAGAAAAACATCAGCACGATTTTTGCCAGCAGCCAGAGCACAATTGCTGGCGCGATCAGCCGCATATTCTTCCACGCCATACGCACACTGGCACGCATTGCCCCCATCACGCCCATCTTCTCACTGACCAGCATCACCGGCGACAGCGCAAGCAGAATGGCGAGCAGCACGCCCGGCAGCATCAGCACCATAAAGCCCAGCTGTACCAGCAGGGTGATCAGGAAGGTCTGGATCAGCAGCTTAGGCAACTGCGGGGCGGAAGCGCCGATGGCGCGCAGTGCACTGACGCGCTGACCGGCAGATACCATCGGGATCAGGCACAGCATGCCACCCAGCAGCAGCGTATTGCCGATCAGCGCGGCAAGCGTGCCCGCCGCAGAGGCGCGCAGCAGAACACGCTGCTGCTCTGGCGACATATTCTGCACCAGTTCAAACAGTGACGAGGCGCTTCCATCGCTTTGACTCAGCACGGAGAGCTGCCCGGCGTCAGGGGTCAGCGCATGGCCGATAATGACCGTAATGAAAGAGGCCACTAACGACATCAGCACAATAGTAACCAGCTGATGACGCAAAAAATTTCCTGTGTCACGGTATAACGAGCTTGCCGTGATAGACATGTACACTCCTTGAGGAAAACCGGGTTAATTAACCCGGCGATTGTACATGTTCTGGTGGGCTGCTGGCACCCAGACTTACATAACTTTCAGTTATGACAGGCAGAGAGGCGGCAGACAGCGGCGGCAGGCCATAACGCGCGCGGGCACGATCGCAGGCGTCGTTGTGAACACCGTTTTCGCCAGACATCATGAAATCGCGACAGGGCGTGGGACGCTGATCATAAATGCCACAGGAGACGCAGCCGCCCACCTCGCCCTGCAGCGCGACACAGCGCGGTGTAGACGCGTTTGTGCCGCGCATATTGCGCATAAACAGGTTCAGCGGCTCCGTCAGCGCAGCAGGGACCTTCCCGCCAGCATCATCCGCTTCAGCCCAGTAGAAAGAAACACGAAAGTGGGCGCAGCAGGCGCCACAGCTCATACAAGGGTTAAGGTTATTGCTCATTTGATCGCCCGCCACTCCTGAGGCATCGAACCAAAATCACCGGGGAACAGCAAAATAATCAAGCCGCTGAATCTGCGCAAGCGGATTTTTTCAACCCTGAGATCTGGCAACGTTGATCTAAATCAACCCACTGTTTATTAAACCTTTTATGCAGGATGTTCTGCGTGATTTTTGCCGCGTTTCGCGTTAAATCTGTCGCCAGAATTTTTTAGCGTAATCTCCATTTTCTCTGACAAGGGGTGAATATGAAAAGGACTGCACTGGCGGCCGCGATAGCGCTGCTTTTACCGGGTATGGCACTGGCGCACCAGGCCGGCGATTTCTTTATGCGTGCGGGCTCTGCCACGGTCCGGCCCACGGAAGGCTCTGACAATGTATTGGGGCTGGGGGGATTTGACGTCAGCAACAATACCCAGCTCGGCTTAACCTTTACCTATATGGCGACCGACAATATCGGCGTTGAGCTGCTGGCCGCCACGCCGTTCCGCCATAAAGTGGGACTGGCTGCCACCGGTACCCTGGCCACGGTGCGCCAGCTGCCGCCGACCCTGATGGCGCAGTACTACTTTTTTGACAGCCGCAGCGCGGTACGTCCCTATGTGGGCGTCGGGATTAACTACACCACCTTCTTTGACAGCGACTTTAACCAGACCGGGCGTGATGCTGGCCTGAGCGACCTCAGCGTGAAGGATTCCTGGGGCGTTGCCGGACAGGTGGGGCTGGACTATCAGATTAACCGCGACTGGATGCTGAACGCCTCGCTCTGGTATATGGATATCGATACGGAAGTGAAATTCAAAGCGAACGGCCAGCAGCAGAATATCAATACGCGTATTGATCCCTGGGTATTCTTTTTTGGCGCGGGCTATCGTTTCTGAGGGGACAACAGCCGGGCCGGTGCAGCGCCGGCCCGGCTGGAGGCTTACTTGATTTGCATATTATTGGTTACGGCTTTTACGCCTTTCACCTGACGGGTCACTTCTACCGCACGGCTCGCCATCTGCGGTGAAGAGACAAAACCGCTCAGCTGCACACGTCCTTTAAAGGTTTCCACGTTAATTTCTGTCGATTTCAACGTATCCTCTTTCAGCAGTTCAGCTTTGACTTTGGTTGTAATCACGGTGTCATCAATATAGCCACCGGTACCTTCCTGCGTTGAGGTGGGGGCACAGGCACTCAGCGTCAGCGCCATCACTGCCGCAGCCAGCATACCTGCAAAGACTTTGAATAATTTCATGGCTTTTCTCCCTGTCTCACAATGTCGTGCGTCGTCACCATAACGGCGCGCTTAAAGTGTGGTGCAGAAGAGAGGAAATGTACAAACCGGAGCTGTAAAAAAGCAGAAAAATCATGCCTTACCCGCAGGTAAGGCATCGGGAACTCAGCGCGTAGCTGCTTTCAGGGTGCTGACAAAGTTTTTCAGCTCAGCCAGCATCACGTCCGGCTGGTTATGGTGACGTTCAATGATCTTCACAATTGCAGAGCCGGAAATCGCACCCGCTGCACCGGCCGCCACTGCCTCTTTCACCTGACCGGGTTCAGAGATACCAAAGCCCTGCAACGGCGGCGCGGCATGGTATTCACGCAGTTTGGTAACCAGATGCTGTAATGGCATGCTGGCGCGATTCTCGGCACCGGTTACCCCGGCGCGCGACAGCAGGTAGGTGTAAGCACGGCCATGAGAAGCGATTTCCCGCAACAGATCGTCATTAGCGTTAGGCGGGCAGATAAAGATAGGCGCAATCTGGTGGCGCATCGCCGCCTGACGGAAGGGCGCTGACTCTTCCACCGGCACATCGGCAACCAGCACAGAGTCCACGCCGACCGCAGCGCACTGAGCATAAAAGTTGTCGATCCCCTTATTGAACACCAGGTTGGCATACATCAGCAGGCCAATGGGTAATTCCGGATATTTTTCCCGCACCGCCGCCAGTATTTCGAAGCATTGCGCCGTGGTAGTACCGGCCGCGAAAGCACGCAGCGTGGCGCTCTGAATAGTAGGGCCGTCCGCCAGTGGATCGGAGAAGGGAATTCCCAGTTCCAGCGCATCCGCGCCGCCTTCCACCAGGGCGTCAATAACCTGCAGGGAGAGCGCGGGAGAGGGATCGCCAAGGGTAACGAAAGGCACAAAAGCGCCTTCTTTGTTGGCCGCTAAACGTTGAAACAAGCGATCATAACGATCCATCAGATTTCTCCCTTCGCTGTTAAGATATCGTGAACGGTAAAGATGTCTTTATCTCCGCGACCGGAGAGGTTAACCACCAGCAACTGCTCTTTGTCCGGGTTCTCACGCATCATCTTCAGGGCGTGGGCCAGCGCATGGGAAGACTCCAGCGCCGGGATGATCCCTTCGCTGCGGCAAAGTTCTTTAAAGGCCGCCATTGCTTCATCATCGGTGATGGAAACATACTCGGCGCGGCCTGTGCTGTTGAGGTGAGCGTGCTGTGGCCCCACGGACGGGAAATCGAGACCGGCGGAGATGGAGTAAGATTCCTCAATCTGGCCTTCTTCGGTCTGCATCATCGGCGCTTTCATGCCGAAATAGATACCTACGCGGCCATGTTTCAGTGGCGCCCCGTGCTCGCCGGTTTCGATACCGTGGCCCGCCGGTTCAACGCCAATCAGGCCCACTGCGGTTTCGTCAATAAAGTCGGCAAACATCCCGATAGCATTAGAGCCGCCACCAACACAGGCGATCACCGCATCTGGCAGGCGGCCCTCTTTGCCGAGAATCTGCGCTTTGGTCTCCTCCCCGATCATGCGCTGAAACTCGCGCACAATGGTGGGATAGGGGTGCGGACCGGCGGCGGTGCCCAGCATATAGTGTGCGGTTTCGTAGCTGCCTGACCAGTCGCGCAGGGCTTCGTTACAGGCATCTTTCAGCGTGGCGGAGCCGCTGTGTACCGGGATCACCTCAGCACCCATCAGACGCATTCGGAAGACGTTGGGCGACTGGCGCTCCACATCTTTCGCACCCATATAGATGCGGCATTTCATGCCCAGCAGGGCGCTGGCGAGCGCAGAAGCCACCCCGTGCTGACCGGCACCGGTTTCAGCGATAATCTCATTTTTGCCCATGCGTTTAGCCAGCAAAGCCTGACCCAGCACCTGGTTGGTTTTATGCGCGCCACCATGTAGCAAATCCTCACGCTTCAGGTAAAGACGCGTTTTGGTGCCTTTGGTCAGGTTACGGCAGAGCGTCAGCGCCGTGGGACGTCCGGCGTAGTTTTTCAGCAGATCGGCAAACTCCGCCTGAAATTCCGGGTCACGCTGCGCGCTGACAAAGGCTTCTTCCAGCTGCTGTAAGGCTGGCATCAGGATCTGCGGGACATACATCCCGCCAAATTCGCCAAAATAGGGATTGAGTAAGGTCATTTTTTCATTTTCCTGTTTCCGGCCCGCCACAGACGGGCCTGCCAATCAATAAGCGCGCAGGGAGCGGAATACCGCCGCGAGTTTGCTGCCATCTTTAATGCCTGGCGCAGACTCCACCCCGGAGTTAAAATCCAGGCCCGCACAGCCCAGCCGTGCCGCTTCCACGCAGTTAGCGGCGCTGAGTCCGCCTGCCAGCATCACATTGCTTAAATCCTGCCCCTGCAGCAGCGACCAGTCAAAACGCTGACCGCTACCACCCCGGGCGTTGTCAAAGATATAACGATCCACATGCGGCCAGTCGCGCGCAGGCAGCGCTGAGTCAATACTCAACGCTTTCCAGATCTCTACCTGAGCAGGCAGCGCCGCACGTAACGCAGCGACATATGCAGGGTCTTCGTCGCCGTGCAGCTGCACCGCTGTCAGCGCCAGCGTCTCAGCAAGAGTGACAACGTCACTGATTTCTGCGTTGCGCACTACGCCAACATAGTTCAGCGGCGCGGCAGCCACCACACTCTGCGCCTGCTCCAGCGTAATCTGGCGCGGCGACCCGGCAGCAAAGATCAGACCGCCATAAATAGCGCCCGCTTCGTGTGCTGCACGCGCATCTTCCGCACGGGTCAGGCCGCAGACCTTGTTATCACCCAGCAGAACACGGCGCACTGCCAGGTTGAGATCGTTTTCGCCCATCAGCGCCGAGCCGATAAGAAAACCGTTGGCGTAATGGCTCAGCTCACGCACCTGGGCGTAACTGTGAATACCGGATTCGCTAATCACCGTCACGCCGTGGGAGAGGCGCGGCGCCAGCTGACGCGTACGTTCCAGATCGATGGAGAGGTCACGCAGATCGCGGTTATTGATACCCACCACTTTCGCTTCCAGCGCAATGGCGCGCTCCAGCTCCGCTTCGTTGCTGACTTCGGTCAGCACGCCCATTTTCAGGCTGTGCGCCACGGCAGCCAGCGCGCGATACTGTTCATCATCCAGCACCGACAGCATCAGCAGAATGGCATCCGCCTGATAGTAACGCGCCAGGTAGATCTGATAAGGGTCGATAATAAAATCTTTGCACAATACCGGCTGGGTCAGGGCTGCACTGACGATGGGCAAAAAGTCGAAGCTGCCGTGAAAATATTTCTCATCTGTCAGAACGGAAACCGCAGAGGCATGATGACGATACACTGCCGCGATGGCCGCCGGATCGAAATCTTCGCGGATCACCCCTTTCGAAGGTGACGCTTTTTTACACTCCAGAATAAAGGCCGTGCGGGGTCCCTGCAGTGCCGCGTAGAAGCTGCGCGTGGCAGGTTCTACCTTATCCTGAAAGGTGGCCAGCGGCTGTTGCGCTTTGCGCGCTGCGACCCACACCGCTTTATCCTGAACAATTTTGTGAAGTACGGTTTCCTGCATGGTTATCCTCGTGCTGCCAGTGCAACCACACGCTCGTATGCCTGACCGCTACGAATAGCCGCCAGCGCGCGCTGTGCGTTGTCTCGCAAATCCTCATTACCGAATACTTTCAGAAGCATCGCAACATTGATAGCGACCGCTTCCTCGTGCGCCTGCTGGCCTTTACCCTGGAGCAAACGGCTGAGAATGTCACGATTTTCTTCCGGTGTACCGCCCGCAAGCGCCTCTTTGGGATGGAAGTTAAGACCGAAATCTTCCGGCGAGAGCTGGTAACTGGTGATTTCCCCTTCGCGCAGTTCCGCCACCTGAGTGTTGCTGTGTAGCGCCACTTCATCCATACCGCCGCCATGCACTACCGCCGCACGCTGATAGCCGAGCACTTTCAAGGTCTGGGCAATCGGCAGCACCAGTTCCGGATGATAAACGCCGATCACCGCCAGCGGCGGGCGAGCCGGGTTAATCAGTGGGCCGAGCACATTAAACAGCGTACGCGTTTTCAGCTGCTGGCGTACTGGCATCGCATGACGGAAACCGCTGTGGTACTGCGGCGCGAAAAGAAAGCAGACGTTAAGTTCATCCAGCGCGCGGCGTGCCTGTTCTGCGGGCATATCGAGATCGATACCGAACGCCGCCAGCAGATCGGAGGAGCCCGACTTGCTGGAGACGCTGCGGTTGCCGTGTTTGGCCACTTTCAGACCGCAGGTGGCGGCCACAAAGGCGCTGGCGGTAGAGATATTAATGCTGTTGCTGCCGTCGCCGCCAGTGCCGACAATATCCGCAAAGGCATAATCGGGGCGCGGGAAAGGTTTCGCATCTTCCAGCAGCGCCGAAGCGGCACCGGCGATCTCTTCCGGGCGCTCGCCACGCACTTTCATGGCGATTAACGCGGCGGCAAGCTGTGTGGGTTCCAGTTGTCCGGTAATAATAGCGCTGAACAATTGATGGCTTTCTGCCTGACTCAGCGTCTGTGCCTGATAAAGCTTTTCCAGTATCGGTTGCATGTGCATATCTCTGTTATTTCGCCAGCGCCCAGGCCAGCGTCTGCTCCAGCAGTCGTGCGCCCTGAGTGGTAAGAATGGATTCCGGATGGAACTGGAAGCCACAGACCCGGTCGGCCTCGTGGCGTACGGCCATCACCATGCCGTTAAAGCTGGCGTTTACCGTCAGTCCGGCGGGGATATCGCTGCCGACCAGCGAGTGATAGCGGGCGACCGGCAGCGGATTGCTCAGCCCGGCAAACATCGCGGCGCCATCGTGGGTAATCGCCGACGCTTTACCATGCAGAATTTCGCCCGCCTGGCCGACCTGACCGCCATAGGCTTCCACAATCGCCTGATGCCCGAGGCAGATACCGATAACCGGCAGGCGGCCACGGATTTTCTGCAGCAGCGCCGGCATACAGCCCGCATCTGCCGGTGCGCCAGGGCCAGGGGAGAGCATCAGTACCGGATTTTCCATGCTCTCCAGCTTCGCAATCAGAGTGTCAGCGGGCACGTTATTACGGTAGATCACCACGTTGTGACCAAAGGTGCGCAGCTGATCAACCAGGTTATAGGTAAAAGAGTCGAAATTATCGAGCAGCAGGATATCGGCCATCAGAACATCTCCTTACAGTGGTGCGCCGTGGCGATGGCACGCAGCACGGCACGCGCTTTATTGCGGCTCTCGTCCGCTTCCGCCTGTGGTTCAGAGTCAAGCACCACACCGGCACCCGCCTGTACGGTGGCAACGCCATTTTCTACCCAGGCAGAGCGAATCACGATGCAGGTATCCAGATCGCCGTGCGCGGTGAAATAGCCCACTGCGCCGCCATAACTGCCGCGCCGCGTACCTTCGGCTTCAGCAATCAGCTGCATGGCGCGGACTTTCGGTGCACCGCTCAGCGTGCCCATGTTCATGCAGGCGCGGTAAGCGTGCAGTACATCAAGATCCGCACGCAGTTTGCCTACCACGCGCGACACCAGATGCATGACAAAGGAGTAGCGATCAACCTTGGTCAGGTCCGCCAGATAACGGCTGCCCGGCTCGCAGATGCGCGCCAGATCGTTACGCGCCAGATCCACCAGCATCAAATGCTCCGCCAGCTCTTTATGATCGGTACGCATTTCCAGTTCAATACGGCTGTCAAGGTCACGATCCAGCGTGCCATCCGCGTGGCGACCGCGTGGACGGGTACCGGCGATAGGGTAGATTTCAATCTGACGGGATGTTGCGTCATATTTCAGCGAACTCTCGGGCGAGGCGCCGAACAGGGAGAAGTCGCGGTCCTGCATAAAGAACATGTACGGGCTGGGGTTGCTGTGTTTCAGCGTCTCATAGGCAGCCAGCGGCGAAGGACAGGGCAGCGAGAAACGACGCGACGGCACCACCTGGAAGATTTCTCCCACACGAATGGCGTTTTGCATACGACGCACAATCTGGCCAAACGCTTCGTCGCTCTGGTTACAGCTCAGCGTCATCTGCTCCATGGTCTGTACCGGCAGCGCCGGCGCAGGCTGCTGCATCTGGCCGTGCAGCTGTTCAATGCGGCCCTGCAAACGCTGAAACTCGCTGGTTGAAGGCACAAACAAGCTGGCCTGCAGACGGGCGCTGCGTTGCTGGTGATCGATCACCAGTAAGGTTTCTGCCAGATAAAAGCAGTAATCCGGGCAGTTCTGCTCATTTTTCAGCGCAGGCAGCTCTTCAAAACCCGCCACCAGGTCGTAGGCAAAAAGTCCACCCAGCAGCATCGCTTCACGCTCATCCTCGGGCACTCTTACCAGCGTGGGGATCAGGCGCAGTGCATCAAATACTGACAGCGATTGCAGACGTGAATCTTCATCCTGTACGCTTTCGGTCTGGGGAAAATAGAGCTCACGGCCATCGGGACGTGCTTCAGTTCTGACGCTCTGCGGCAACGCCGCATCCAGCAGCGGCAGCAGGGCGCGGCCATTTTCCGTCAGTGCCTGCACCGTGACGCAATTGCCCAGTGCGGTAATACGCAGCGCGCTGTCAACGATCAGCAGGCTTTTCAGGTTGCGCTTGCTGTCGATATCCGCAGATTCCAGCAACAGGGTAGCCGGACGTGATCCGCATAACTGATGAAATACTGCTGCCGGATCTTCGCGGTAAGGCGCGGTGCCGGTAATCAACTTCAATCCTGGTGTCGCATTAGCCATGATGAATTCTCTGAATTTCGCTCAAAAAAAAGCCCGCTTTAATGGCGGGCTCAGGTATCTGCACAGCGTTTAAGCAAATTGTGCACGACAGCGTCGCCCGATATCGGGAGAGCCGCGCCACCAACCCATTAACAGTGAATTAAGCGTTGTCATGATGAAATACCCGTTGCCCGTGAACTGAACTTGTGTACTAGTTAACTGGTTCAGCGGCAAAAAGTCAATACTCTTTTTCACCGAAAGGCAAAATCGTTATCATGCCCGACAGAATATTATTCAGCGGGAGTTATCTTGACGGAAATTTCACGTTTTCCTCTTTATGATTTACACAGCCATACCCTGGCATCCGACGGATTATTGACCCCGGAAGCACTGGTACAACGCGCAGTGACGATGCGGGTCGGGGTGCTGGCGATTACCGATCATGACTGCGTGGCGGGGGTGGCCCCGGCTCAGGAAGCCGTGGCGCGTCTGGCGCTACCGCTCAGCATTGTGCCTGGCATTGAAGCCTCCACCTGCTGGGAAAATCATGAAATCCATATTGTGGGCTTAAATATCGCTACGGCTCACCCGGCGATGGTCAGTTTTCTGGCGGCGCAGAGCGCGGCGCGGCAGGCACGTGCCGTATTGATTGCAGAACGTCTGGCGAAAGCGCAGATCCCTGATGCGCTGGAAGGGGCACAGCGTCTGGCGGCAGGCGGCATTCTGACGCGTGGTCACTTTGCCCGTTACCTGATCGAGATCGGCCGCGCTGGGAACATGGCGCAGGTATTCAAACATTATCTCGCCCGGGGCAAAACCGGTTATGTGCCGCCGCAATGGTGTACAATTAAACAAGCCATTGATGCAATTCATCATTCTGGCGGCTATGCGGTACTGGCGCACCCGGGGCGCTATGGCCTCTCGGCGAAATGGCTGAAGCGCCTGATCGCGCATTTCAAAGAGGTCGGCGGAGATGCCATGGAAGTGGCGCAATGTCAGCAGGCGCCTGATGAGCGTCGTCAGCTGGCGCAGTATGCACGCGACAATGGACTTGCCGCTTCCCAGGGGTCCGATTTTCATCAACCCTGCCCGTGGATCGAACTGGGCCGCAAGCTTTGGTTACCGGCGGGCGTCGAGCCGATTTGGGAACGTTTTCCTGCGCTGGCACCGGCTATCAACGACACGGAAAGGTGACACGAGGTTTTTATGAGTCAATTATTTCATATCCATCCCGATAATCCCCAACCGCGCCTGATCAAACAGGCGGTGGATTATCTGAACAAAGGCAGTGTGATTGTCTATCCGACCGATTCGGGATATGCGCTGGGTTGTCGGCTTGAAGAAAAAAACGCCATGGAGCGTATCTGCCGTATTCGCCAGCTGGATGAACAGCATAATTTCACGCTGATGTGTCGTGATTTGTCGGAATTGTCCATTTATTCTCACGTCGACAACAGCGCTTTCCGTCTGATTAAAAACAATACCCCAGGCAGCTACACCTTTATCCTGAAGGCGACCAAAGAAGTACCGCGCCGTCTGATGAACGAGAAGCGTAAAACGATCGGTCTGCGCGTGCCCTCCAACCCGGTCGCGCTGGCGCTGCTGGAGGCGCTGAATGCGCCTATGATGTCGACCTCGCTGATGCTGCCGGGCAATGACTTTACCGAGTCGGACCCGGAGGAGATCCAGATGAGTATCGGCAAACAGGTCGATCTGATCATGCATGGCGGGACGCTCGGTCAGCAACCCACCACGGTGGTGGATCTGACCGATGACTCGCCGGTGATCGTGCGTGCCGGTGTCGGAGACACGCGCCCCTTCCAGTGATGTTTGCAGTCAGACACCTGTGGCGGGTGTCTGACCGAGATTCTCTTCCAGCCAGTTTTTGAAATCGGCGTAGGGAATATAGAGCGAGACATCTTTCAATATTACTTTCCCGTTGCGGCGCTGCTTAATCTCGTTGCTGTAGCCGACAATCACTCCGCTCAGCGTTGCGTCTGCGTTATAAACGCCGCCGCCCGACATGCCCTGTACCACCCCCGCATTTGACGCCATCGCCAGGCAAGGGCTTTTATTCCAGCGATTGCGAATAGCGGTGCGCGCCAGATTAACGCCCGACGATTCAACCGGCAGGGCGGAAATAAAACTGTAACCATACATCTTTACCCGATCGCCGATCTCACTGCTGCGAAATCGGGCCAGAGTATCAGCATCATTTTTATGATAAATAAGGGCGATATCGCAATAAGGGTGCCAGGCTTTAACGCGCTGAACGGCATATTTCGCCACATGCGCAGCGGTCAGACTATATTGCGGGGTAACAGGAATGCTGGTGCCCAGGGTGCCCAGACCTAAAATCGTCGGAATGCCGGTTACGCTCATGTCGACATGCTGCAGCGCATCCCGGCTGTAGCGGGTCTGGCCCACAGAGCAACCGCTCAGCGCCAGCACCGCGAGCGCTGATAATAAAGCGATTTTTTTCATGATATTAACTTTTAATAAGCATGTCGTTAAATTTCCTGGTGAAGAAATTGACATACTAATGCCAGCTCATCCCTAAGCAGGAGTGGCGCAGGCGTCCGTTATACGCCGCTTGTTTTTAGAATAAATTTTAAATTTAACCTTAAGGATCAAAGCCTTTATTTTAGGTATGCGCTAAAGCATGACTGAGTCATATTCAGGCGCGACCTTTGGCATGGAAAAGAATTCTACACAACTTTTATAACCAGACAATTAAGGGCAGGCGGCGGCGATTAAATAACACAAAAAATAGCGCCTTAATTCAATCCCGATGTGAAAAAACGGGGTAATTTATTTATACCGCTGTATCAGCCATGATCTAACGGAAATGTGCCAGATAAAATACTGATGTAGCGGGAAATGGCAGAGGATGTCCAGCTTTTTCGGCGCAGACTGGGTTAACGTGAACCTGCCTGGCCGATTTATCTCAGCGACAATCTCAGGAAAAGATGTCCAGAAGCGGAAGGAGTGGTGTAGAATAGCCGGTCAACTCGCATTTGCCGGTGCCACGCGCATCAGCCATGCCGATTATCTGGTCAGGGGCTGGTAATCCCTGACAACTCTGTTCATTACCACGACGCCTGTGAAGGCGACAGCGAGGCAGCTCAATGAGCGAAAAATTACAAAAAGTTTTAGCGCGCGCCGGTCACGGCTCGCGTCGCGAAATCGAAGCGATGATTTCTGCGGGTCGTGTCAGTGTGGATGGCAAACTCGCCACCCTGGGCGATCGTATCGAACCCAGCAAGTCCCTGAAAATCCGTATCGACGGTCATCTGGTATCAATTGCGGAATCCGCCACCGAAGTGTGCCGCGTGCTGGCCTATTACAAACCGGAAGGCGAACTCTGTACGCGTAACGATCCGGAAGGACGCCCCACGGTGTTTGATCGCCTGCCAAAACTGCGTGGTTCACGCTGGATTGCGGTAGGACGTCTGGACGTGAATACCTGCGGTCTGATGCTGTTCACCACCGATGGCGAACTGGCCAACCGTCTGATGCACCCGAGTCGGGAAGTTGAACGTGAATATGCGGTACGCGTATTTGGCGAAGTGGATAACGACAAAGTGCGTCAGCTCAGCCGTGGCGTGCAGCTGGAAGATGGTCCGGCGGCGTTCAAAACTATTAAGTTTGGCGGCGGCGAAGGCATCAACCAGTGGTATAATGTGACACTGACCGAAGGACGTAATCGTGAAGTGCGTCGTCTGTGGGAAGCGGTGGGCGTGCAGGTGAGCCGACTGATCCGTGTACGCTACGGGGATATCTCTCTGCCAAAAGGACTGCCGCGTGGCGGCTGGATGGAGCTGGATCTCGCTGCGGTGAACTATTTACGCACCCTGGTGGAGATGAAAGAAGAGACCGTGACCAAACTGGCGGTGGAAAAAGATCGTCGTCGTACCAAAGCGAACCAGATTCGTCGGGCCGTGAAACGTCACAGCCAGGTGAGCGGGGCGCGCCGCAGCAGTAAACGCAGCTAACGAGGCCGCGCAGCCGCCAGACGGCTGCGCAGTTTCCTGCTACCAGTCAATGCCCTGTTGTGCCTGAATGCCTGCATCAAACGCGTGCTTAACCGGACGCATCTCAGTGACCGTATCCGCCATCTCCATTAATTGCCGGTGACAGCCGCGGCCAGTCAGAATTACGTTTTGCTGCGCCGGGCGCTGGCTGAGTGCCGCCATCAGCCGCTCCAGCGGCAGGTAATCCATCGTGACCATATAGGTAATTTCATCCAGGATTACCAGATCGAGATCGGCATCGGCCAGCATGCGTTCGGCATGCTGCCACACCGCCAGACAGGCCTCGGTGTCACTCTGCCGGTTCTGGGTTTCCCAGGTAAAACCTGTCGCCATTACCTGAAACTCGACGCCGTGCTGCGCCAGCAGGTTACGCTCCCCGTTGGGCCATTCCCCTTTGATAAACTGAATCGCGCCGACTTTCTTGCCATGTCCCACCGCACGCAGAGCAGTGCCAAAGGCGGCGGTGGTTTTCCCTTTGCCGTTTCCGGTAAATACCATCATGATGCCGCGCTGTTGATCAGCGGCAGCGATGCGCGCATCCACCTGTTCTTTCAGCCGCTGCTGGCGCTGCTTATGGCGATCATCCTGCATTATTCAGCGGGCCCCGGTTTTCTGCCGGGCTGCGCATCAAAGCTGATGCCCGTCTTGCGTCGGCTGTCATCGCCCATCAGATAGAGATAAAGGGGCATCAGATCCGCTGGCGTTTTCAGCTTGCTGGCATCCTCTTCCGGGAAGGCGCTGGCGCGCATTTTGGTGCGTGTACCGCCCGGGTTAATGCAGTTCACCCGTAAATGGCGATTTTTATACTCATCGGCCAGCACCTGCATCATGCCTTCGGTAGCGAATTTCGACACCGCGTACGCTCCCCAGCCCGCACGTCCTTCGCGACCAACGCTGGAGGTGGTGAAAACCAGCGAGCCGGCAGCGGATTTGAGTAGCAGAGGCAGCAGGGCCTGGGTAAGGTAAAAGGTCGCATCAAGGTTGATCTGCATCACTTCGCCCCAGACCCGGGGATCCAGTTCCGCCAGCGGAACGATATCGCCCAGAATACCGGCGTTGTGCAGCACACCATCAAGACGGGGCACCTGGTCGCCAATCGCCTGCGCCAGCTGCTGACAGCTCTCCGGCGTGGCGCTGGAGAGATCCAGAGTAAAGCTGCGCGCCGGACGCGCGTTTAACTGACTGATGGCACGTTCGACCGCCTGCAGTTTTTCCAGGTTTCGTCCCAGCAGGATGACCTCGGCGCCATAACGGGCGTAGGTCAGCGCGGCTTCACGGCCAATGCCGTCGGAAGCACCGGTCACGAGGATGATGCGATTGGTAAGCAGATCGCTTTTTGGTTGATAGTGCACAGCGATATCCTTTAACAAAGGTCTGAGATACTTTGGGGCTTTATGCCTGATTTCTTCTTCAGGTGCAATCACCGGCAGGCGCATTCTGTGCCAGCTGCTGGCAATTCAGGCGACGAATGGCTGTGAAGCCGGTAAACTAACGGCTTGCTCTAATTCACTGTTTAATAAGGCGGCGGAATGGATTTACTGTTTCAGTATGGATTATTTCTGGCGAAGGCGGTAACACTGGTGGTGGCGATTGCCGCTATCGCGCTCATTATCGTTAACCTGAGTCAGCGTAAACGCAGTCAGAGCGGCCAGCTACGGCTGAGCCATCTGGGCGAAGAGTATCAGCATATGAAGGATGATCTTCTGCTGGCGAAGATGAAGCCGCACGAGCAAAAAGAGTGGCTTAAACGGCATAAAAAAGAGGAAAAAGAGCGGACGAAAGCGGAGAAACTGCAGGCAAAGCAGGGGATCATTCCTGCAGCCCGGCCCACGCTTTATGTGCTCGATTTTCGCGGCAGCGTGGATGCGGCAGAAGTCGCCTCGCTGCGCGAAGAGGTTTCGGCAGTGCTCGCCGTGGCTGTCCCTGGCGATGAGGTGCTGCTGCGTCTGGAGAGCCCGGGCGGCGTCGTACATGGCTACGGCCTGGCGGCCTCGCAGCTGCAGCGTCTGCGTGACCACGGGTTACGCCTGACGGCGGCCGTGGATAAAGTGGCCGCCAGTGGCGGCTATATGATGGCCTGTGTCGCGGACCGCATTGTGGCTGCGCCTTTCTCCATCATCGGCTCCATCGGCGTGGTCGCGCAGATCCCTAACTTCAACCGGCTGCTGAAGCGCAACGATATTGAGGTTGAGCTGCACACGGCAGGCGAGTACAAGCGTACCCTGACGATGTTTGGTGAGAACACGGAAGAAGGCCGGGAAAAATTCCGCGAAAATCTGAATGAAACCCATGTGCTGTTTAAAGATTTTGTCCATCAGATGCGGCCGGGGCTGAATATTGAGGAGGTCGCGACCGGGGAATACTGGTTCGGCCGCCAGGCGCTGGCGAAGGGGCTGATCGACGAGATTGGCACCAGCGATGAACTGATCATCAGCCAGATGGCAACATATAATGTGCTGGGCGTGCGTTATGCCCGACGCAAAAAAATGATCGATCGCTTTACCCACAGTATGGGGGCGGTAGCAGAACGGCTGGTATTGAAATTTTGGCAGCGCGGCGAGAAGCCGCTGCCGTAATGCAAACCCGGCTCTGGCCGGGTTTTTTTATCTCTGCACGTCAGCGGCGAATGCTGCAAACAGAGCGGGTAAACAGGGGCGCGTTTATCGTTTTCAGTAACGGCTTTTATTAAGGAAAAGCGAAGTTGTGAAACGTCCCTCAGGGTTTGTTTTTACATCATCTTATCTGAGGGAAAAGCGATAAAATAATTGGTATTATTTTTTCAGGCGCAGGGAATTTTCCAGTTAAATCTGGTGTGCAAATGGCTTCGTTTTAACTTTACAGTGCTCAACATTTTTTGACACCAGACGAAACCTTTCTATATTACATGCCAGTTGCTCCCTGTGCTGAATTGAACTTCTGACGATAAAAAGTGGCGAAAAATTAAACAGAGTGCTAATTAAGTTGCGTAACGTATTTTATCAGGTAGAGTGTGGGCGATTCAGAATTTGGGGAGATTACGCCAGGATGCGTGATAAAGTCAGATAGAAAACGCGATTGTAATCAAAAAGTTGCATAAGCTTATGCAATCTGGCCTGAGATTTACCCTGCTGCCTTGAAAAAGTAAAGTGGCGCAGCAATATTGAACCCGATGGGTTTTTGGGTATCTAATCCACTCCCGTTTATCAGGACGTTTTCATTAGGTAAAGGTTATTATGGGTAAAGCACTCGTTATCGTTGAGTCCCCGGCAAAAGCCAAAACAATCAATAAATACCTCGGCAATGACTACGTGGTGAAATCCAGCGTCGGTCATATCCGGGATTTGCCGACCAGTGGTTCAACCGCCAAAAAGAGTGCTGATGCGGCACCCGGAAAAGCGGGTAAAAAAGTTAAAAAAGATGAAAAAGCGGCGCTGGTCAGTCGTATGGGCGTTGATCCCTATCATGGCTGGCAGGCGAATTATCAGATTCTGCCGGGTAAAGAAAAGGTGGTCTCTGAACTGAAAGCGTTGGCCGCCAGCGCCGACCACATCTATCTCGCTACCGACCTTGACCGCGAAGGGGAAGCCATTGCCTGGCACCTGCGGGAAGTGATCGGCGGCGATGACAAACGCTTCAGCCGCGTGGTGTTTAACGAAATCACCAAAAATGCGATTCGTCAGGCGTTTGAACAGCCCGGCGAGCTGAACATTGACCGTGTTAATGCGCAGCAGGCACGACGCTTTATGGACCGCGTGGTGGGCTATATGGTTTCGCCCCTGCTGTGGAAGAAAATTGCCCGTGGCCTTTCTGCGGGCCGCGTTCAGTCGGTCGCTGTGCGACTGGTGGTGGAACGCGAACGTGAAATCAAAGCCTTCGTTCCGGAAGAGTACTGGGAACTGAATGCCGAGCTCACTACGCCGCAGGGAGACGCGCTGCCGATGCAGGTCACTCACCAGGGCGAGAAAGCGTTCCGTCCGGTGAATGGCGAACAAACGCAGGCGGCCGTGGCGCTGTTACAAAAAGCGCGTTTCGAGGTAGTGGATCGGGAAGATAAACCGACCAGCAGCAAGCCTGGCGCTCCCTTTATTACCTCTACGCTGCAGCAGGCGGCCAGTACCCGCCTGGGCTTTGGCGTAAAGAAAACCATGATGATGGCGCAGCGGTTATACGAAGCGGGGCATATCACCTATATGCGTACCGATTCCACAAACCTGAGCCAGGATGCCATCGCAATGGCGCGTGGCTATATAGATGAAAACTTTGGCGCCAGATATCTGCCGTCATCGGCGAACACCTACGCCAGCAAAGAGAACTCTCAGGAAGCGCACGAAGCGATCCGTCCTTCTGATGTGAATGTGCAGGCGGAAAAACTGAAAGATATGGAAGCGGACGCGCAGAAGCTCTATCAGCTGATCTGGCGTCAGTTTGTGGCCTGTCAGATGGTGCCGGCGCAATATGATTCCACCACGCTGACGGTCGCCGCCGCCGACTTCCGCCTGAAGGCAAAAGGCCGTACGCTGCGTTTTGATGGCTGGACCCGCGTAATGCCTGCGCTGCGCAAAAATGATGAAGATCGTACCTTGCCGCCGGTCAATGTGGGTGAACAGCTCGACCTGCAGCAACTGGTGCCGAGCCAGCACTTCACCAAACCACCGGCCCGTTTCAGCGAAGCTTCGCTGGTGCGTGAACTGGAAAAGCGTGGCATTGGCCGTCCGTCTACCTATGCGTCGATTATTTCTACCATTCAGGATCGTGGCTATGTGCGGGTTGAAAACCGCCGCTTCTATGCTGAGAAGATGGGGGAAATTGTCACCGATCGTCTGGAAGAAAATTTCCGCGATCTGATGAATTACGACTTTACCGCGCACATGGAAGACAGCCTCGACCAGGTAGCGAATAATCATGCGGAGTGGAAAGCGGTCCTGGATAACTTCTTTGCCGATTTCAGCCAGCAGCTGAGCCAGGCGGAAAAGGATCCGGAAGAGGGGGGCATGCAGCCCAACCAGATGGTGCTGACCTCCATTGATTGCCCGACCTGCGGGCGCAAAATGGGGATCCGTACTGCCAGCACCGGTGTGTTCCTTGGTTGTTCAGGCTATGCGCTGGCCCCGAAAGAGCGTTGTAAGCAGACCATCAACCTGATTCCGGAAAACGAAGTCCTGAACGTGCTGGAAGGGGATGATGCTGAAACTAACGCTCTGCGTGCCCGCCGTCGTTGCGGCAAATGCGGCACGGCGATGGACAGTTATCTGATCGATAACCAGCGTAAACTGCACGTCTGTGGTAACAACCCGGAATGCGAAGGTTACGAAATTGAGCAGGGCGAATTCCGCATCAAAGGTTATGACGGTCCGGTGGTGGAGTGTGAGAAATGCGGCTCAGAAATGCACCTGAAAATGGGACGTTTCGGCAAGTATATGGCCTGCACCAACGACGACTGTAAAAATACGCGTAAGATCCTGCGCAACGGTGAAGTCGCACCGCCGAAAGAAGATCCGGTGCCGTTACCGGAACTGCCGTGCGAGAAGTCGGATGCTTACTTTGTTCTGCGCGATGGCGCTGCCGGGGTGTTCCTGGCTGCCAACACCTTCCCGAAATCGCGTGAAACCCGCGCGCCGCTGGTGGAAGAGTTGCAACGCTTCAGCGATCGTTTGCCGGAAAAACTGAAGTATCTGGCAGAGGCGCCTGCCGTCGATCCGGAGGGCAATAAAACGCTGGTACGCTTCAGTCGTAAAACCCGTCAGCAATATGTCGCCTCGGAAAAAGAGGGTAAAGCGACAGGCTGGTCCGTCTTCTATATCGACGGCCGCTGGCAGGAAGTGAAAAAATAAGCTAACGCCTTATATTTTCCTTATCAGGCCAGCCTTCGGGCTGGCTTTTTTATTGCCAGCTTAAAACCACGTCCTGCGGGCGTGGTCATCAATAAGTTTTTGGCTCTGCCGTATCGTCTCTGGATTTGAATCTTACGGAACAGGCAGAAACTGCTTTTTAAGGTTTTTGGTACACCCCTATGGGGTACAATCAAAGCCGCCTTCTATGAAGGCGGATTTTTACTGCCTTATAACGAAATGTTCTACTCTCAGGAAGGTGATGATATAGTAGTTATAGCGTTACGCGCCTTCTTAACGCCTCATCTCATCTGTATCGCAGCTCCGTTACCCAGGGGCTTGCGGCACCATAGCCTTACCGGGACGGAACATTATGAAACTGCAGCAGTTGCGCTACATCGTCGAAGTGGTGAATCACAATCTTAATGTCTCTTCGACAGCAGAAGGCCTTTATACTTCGCAGCCAGGTATCAGCAAACAGGTGCGTATGCTGGAGGATGAACTGGGCGTACAAATTTTCGCCCGCAGCGGAAAGCATCTGACGCAGGTCACGCCTGCTGGCGAAGAGATTATCCGTATTGCACGTGAAGTATTGTCGAAGGTCGATGCGATAAAGTCAGTGGCTGGCGAACATACCTGGCCTGATAAAGGTTCACTCTACGTTGCGACGACGCACACCCAGGCGCGCTATGCCTTGCCGGGCGTGATCAAAGGGTTTATTGAACGCTATCCGCGCGTTTCTCTGCACATGCATCAGGGATCTCCCACGCAGATTGCGGAAGCGGTCTCCAAAGGTAATGCGGACTTCGCTATCGCAACAGAGGCGTTACATCTCTATGACGACCTGATCATGCTGCCTTGCTATCACTGGAACCGCGCGATCGTGGTGACGCCTGACCATCCACTGGCCGGAAAAGGGCAGGTCACTATTGATGAACTGGCAGAATATCCGATCGTCACCTACACCTTTGGCTTTACCGGTCGTTCTGAACTGGATACTGCCTTTAACCGGGCAGGATTAACGCCGCGCATTGTTTTCACCGCGACCGATGCCGATGTCATTAAAACCTATGTACGGCTGGGGTTAGGGGTCGGGGTTATCGCCAGTATGGCGGTCGATCCGGTATCCGATCCCGATTTGGTGCGTATTGAAGCTTCGGAAATTTTTACCAACAGCACTACCAAGATTGGCTTTCGCCGTAGTACCTTTCTGCGCAGCTATATGTATGATTTTATTCAGCGCTTCGCTGCGCATCTTACGCGCGATGTGGTCGATACGGCGGTGGCGTTACGCTCAAATGAGGATATTGAAGCGATGTTTAAGGATATTAAGCTTCCGTTTAAATGATTGCTTAACTAACAGTTTCCCGCCGGGCCGCCTTTGCGGCCCTTTTTATTGGGCTTTCTTTAGAGCCAACATTAGATTAAAAGTTGCCTTTCTTTTCTTATAAATGAAACATGGCTCACATGTTTCTCTATTGTTATTAGTTAAATGAGAAACAGTACACATTTTTTCGTTTCCCGCTTTGCAGCCTGCCAGGATTATTCCCATACTCTGATTAAGACATACCACAAAGGCCGCTAATATGGGGTGTTAAGAAGGAGGCTTTAATTATCACTGGATCTAAATTTAACTTAAGCCAAATTTAAGTAGCATTATTTTGGGTGGTTGAAAAGTATCTGGCAGTAATATTTTTTGATGCTTTGCGCCACGTTTGATAAATAGCCTTAATCGTTGAGCTCAATAAAAATAACTGGATTTTTGGTCTTAATGTGTTTAGGATTCGTCCTAAATCTTAATCGATGTTATCAATCGTTTTATTGAGAGTGATTATCATAAACTATGGCTACGAGAATAACTGTACAACCTGATTTCCGGGCGAAAAGTGCTAAGGCGAAACGTACGGGTAACCTCCGTCGCAAGGCCTGGTTAACCATCTTTGCTGCTTCGGCACTTTTTTGGGTAGTAGTCGCATTCATGATTTGGCGTATGTGGGGTTAAGCCATGTGGGCAAATACTCTCAGTCGTAAACATCCGTTATCTGCTCGTCAGCTCAGTACACGTTCGTGTAAGAGCAATGAGTCCAGAGGAAAAGATGAAAAAGTGATGATTCCCGATTCCTGGGAGCTGAATGAAAACCAGCGTCACTTCATTGAATCTTTTCTGGACGCTAAACAAAAATAACGCAGATAATCTGTTTTATTTGATCACGATCTCTTTCTGACGCTCATTAGCCCGTCATCCTGGCAGGCCGATAAAAAGCGCTTCTAAACACTCAGCATAAAAATGGTGTACTCAACCCTGGGTTGGGCACGGTCTGTGGTTTTTATCAGCCGTCATGCGGCAGGAGTGTAACTTATGAATATCATAAAAATATCCTGGTTCAGTGCATACGCTTTCTCATTCACCTTTTGGGCTGCCGCTGCCTTAATCCTTCTCTGAGCCTGCCCCTCCTCGGTTAACACAAAATGCCTCGCCTGTTGCGGGGCATTTTGTATTCAATCGCATGTGTTCATTCGTGTTGTAATAAAAACGTTAATAAGATTGTGGTCTATCTTTAACATAAACCTTTTTCCCGCTGAGGTTAGCCAGATTACGATAAAAAGGAGGAGCTATGTCGTCTACCCTACGCGAGCAGAGTCAGGACACACTGGAGGTGAAGACACAAAAATACCACTTCTACAGTTTGCCTCGCGCTGCTCAACAGCTCGGAAATATTGATCGTTTACCTAAATCCATGAAAGTTCTGCTGGAAAATCTGTTGCGCTGGCAGGATGGCGATTCCGTCACCACCGAAGATATTCAGGCGCTGGTTGACTGGCAGCAACAGGGTCATGCTGATCGTGAAATTGCTTATCGTCCGGCACGCGTTCTGATGCAGGACTTTACCGGCGTACCGGCAGTGGTGGATCTTGCTGCCATGCGTGAAGCCGTAAAACGCCTGGGCGGTAATGTTGAGAAAGTGAACCCCTTGTCGCCGGTCGATCTGGTGATTGACCACTCGGTTACCGTTGACCGCTTCGGTGACGACGACGCGTTTGAAGAGAATGTCCGTCTGGAGATGGATCGTAACCACGAGCGCTACGTGTTCCTGCGCTGGGGACAAAAAGCCTTTAATAAATTCCGCGTGGTGCCGCCCGGCACTGGCATCTGCCATCAGGTGAACCTTGAATACCTGGGTAAATCGGTCTGGTACGACAGCCAGTCGGACGGCAGCATTGTCGCTTATCCCGATACGCTGGTCGGTACCGACTCGCATACCACGATGATTAATGCGCTGGGCGTGCTGGGTTGGGGGGTTGGTGGTATCGAGGCCGAGGCGGCCATGCTGGGCCAGCCGGTCTCAATGCTGATCCCCGATGTCGTAGGCTTTAAGCTGACGGGTAAATTACGTCCCGGTATCACGGCAACCGACCTGGTACTGACCGTCACGCAAATGCTGCGTAAACATGGCGTGGTCGGGAAATTTGTTGAGTTTTACGGTGACGGCCTGGCGGATCTGCCGCTGGCGGATCGCGCGACCATTGCCAACATGGCGCCTGAGTATGGCGCGACCTGTGGTTTCTTCCCGGTAGATGAAGTGACCATCGCTTATATGACATTGACCGGACGCGATGCCGGGCAGGTGGAACTGGTGGAGGCCTATGCCAAAGCGCAGGGGCTATGGCGTAACCCGGGCGAGGAGCCGATTTTCACCAGTACGCTGGCGCTGGATATGGCTGAGGTGGAATCGAGCCTGGCGGGACCAAAACGTCCGCAGGATCGCGTTTCCCTGGCTGACGTGCCCGCGGCTTTTGATGCCAGTAATGAGCTGGAAGTGAATCAAGCGCAAAAAGCTCATAAAACGGTGAGCTATATCGACAGCGATACCGGACTGACCCATGAACTGGAAGATGGGGCAGTGGTGATTTCGGCAATTACCTCCTGTACCAATACCTCGAACCCGAGCGTGCTGATGGCCGCTGGCTTGCTGGCGAAAAAAGCGGTCAACCTTGGCCTGAAGCGCAAGCCCTGGGTGAAAGCCTCTCTGGCGCCTGGCTCGAAAGTGGTATCCGATTACCTTGCCGTGGCGCGCCTGACGCCTTATCTGGATAAGCTGGGCTTTAACCTGGTGGGCTATGGCTGTACTACCTGTATCGGTAACTCCGGCCCGTTACCGGATAATATCGAAAGTGCGATTAAAGAGGGCGATCTCACTGTCGGCGCGGTGCTTTCCGGCAACCGCAACTTTGAAGGGCGTATTCATCCGCTGGTCAAAACTAACTGGCTGGCGTCGCCGCCGCTGGTGGTCGCCTATGCACTGGCAGGAAATATGAAGATCAATCTGCAAACGGATCCGATCGGTAAGGATCCAACAGGTAAGCCGGTCTGGCTGAAGGATATCTGGCCAACGCCAGAAGAGATCGCCGATGCAGTGCAAATGGTGACCAGCGACATGTTCCACAAAGAGTATTCTGAAGTCTTTGACGGTACGCCGGAATGGCAGGCGATTAAGGTCAGCGAGGCCGCTACCTACGACTGGGACGAAGGATCCACCTATATTCGTCTCTCGCCGTTCTTTGATGATATGGAAAAAGAGCCGAAGCCGGTGCAGGACATCCGCGGCGCGCGCATTCTGGCGATGCTGGGCGACTCGGTCACCACGGACCATATTTCTCCGGCAGGCAGTATCAAAGCGGAAAGCCCGGCCGGACGCTATCTGCTGGCGCACGGGGTAGAGCGCAACGACTTTAACTCGTACGGTTCGCGCCGTGGTAACCATGAGGTGATGATGCGAGGCACCTTCGCCAATATCCGTATCCGCAATGAAATGGTACCGGGAGTAGAGGGAGGATATACCCGACATTATCCCAGCGGCGAACAACTGGCCATCTATGATGCGGCGATGAAATATCAGGAAGAGGGCGTCCCGCTGGCGGTTATCGCCGGTAAAGAATATGGCTCAGGCTCCAGCCGTGACTGGGCGGCGAAAGGCCCGCGTTTGCAGGGGGTTCGTGTGGTGATTGCGGAATCCTTTGAACGTATTCACCGTTCAAACCTGATCGGGATGGGCATACTGCCGCTGGAATTCCCGCAAGGCGTCACGCGTAAAACGCTGGGGCTGACAGGGGAAGAGCGCATCGATGTGGAGAACCTGACCGATCTGACGCCGGGTTGCCGCGTGAAAGTAACGCTGACCCGGCCGGGTGGGGAATCGGAAACGCTGGAAACCCGTTGTCGCATCGATACCGGTAATGAACTGACCTATTACCGTAACGATGGCATCTTACATTATGTAATACGCAATATGCTCACCTGAAAGCAAAGCCGGGGAAACCCGGCTTTATTTTTTATTCTCTCGGTAACAGATGCCCCATTTTGGCGGCTTTAGTATCCAGATAGTGCGCATTTTTTGGATTACGCCCCACAATCAGCGGCACACGCTCAACAATATTGATCCCGGCCTCGCTGAGGATCTCCACTTTGCGCGGATTATTGGTCAACAGGCGTACCTCGTTGATCCCCAGCAGTTTGAACATATCGGCACACAGGGTAAAGTCGCGCTCGTCAGCGGCAAAGCCCAGCTGATGGTTAGCCTCTACCGTATCGTAACCTTTGTCCTGTAAGGCATAAGCGCGGATCTTGTTCAGCAGACCAATATTGCGCCCTTCCTGCCGATGGTACAGTAACACCCCACGTCCTTCTTCAGCGATAGCCGTCAGCGCGGCCTCCAGTTGAAAACCGCAGTCACAGCGCAGGCTGAACAGCGCATCGCCAGTCAGACACTCCGAGTGAACGCGCGCCAGTACCGGCAGATTATCGGTGATATCCCCGTAAACCAGCGCAACATGATCGTGACCCGTTGCCAGTTCTTCAAAACCTACCATGAGGAAATCTCCCCATGGCGTTGGCAGTTTGGCTTCTGCCACCCGTTTAAGCTGCATGTGACTCTCCAGAACCTTCAGAGGATGCGCTATCATCATGGTAGCGCACAGGCCAGCGTGGCCTGACAAATCAGACATTATTGTGCCATAACCGGCAACAGGGCTGTTAATCTGTCAGAGCGATTGCAGTGATAAAGCACAATTATCCAGACTGCAAGAGTTATGTTATTATTTTTCAAGCTAAAGTTATGCCAGGCAGCAGACAGGCGCAGCAGTAAAAGGGGAAAAGGATGTTTAAAATCGCTCAATGTACCACCTTCGGCGCACTATTACTGCTTATCACGCCAACCGCTTTCTGGCTCTCTGGCTGGCAATGGCAGCCAGACGACAGCCCGGGCCCGGTGCTGAAATTCTTTTTTATCATGACGGAAACCGTAACCCGCCCCTGGGGCATTATCACCAGCGTGCTGCTGAGTGGCTGGGTGTTATGGTGCCTGCGCTTTCGTCTCAAGCCCGCGATCCTGTTGCTGATTATCATGAACGGCGCAATTCTGACCGGGCAGTACACCAAATCCTGGATTAAAGAGCAGGTGCAGGAGTCGCGCCCCTATGTGCTCTGGCTGGAACAACATCATGGCATCAATCAACAGGCTTTTTATCAGCTCGAGCGCCAGCAACGTAGTGAGCAGGTTGCCATGCTGCTGGCGGGCGATACGCAATTGCCCGACTGGCTGAAACAGCACTGGGCCTTTGAAACCGGCTACGCGTTTCCCTCCGGTCATACATTGTTTGCGGCCAGCTGGGCGTTACTGGCGATTGGCTTACTCTGGTCGCGTCGGCATGTTAAAACTGTCGTCATCCTGTTTATCTGGGCCGCGCTGGTGATGGAGAGTCGTCTGCTGCTGGGCATGCACTGGCCGCAGGATTTAGCGGTGGCGACCCTGATCGCCTGGTTGCTGGTAACCGTAGCTATCTCGCTGGCGCAGCGTTTCTGTGGCCCGCTCACGGTGCCGCCTGCCGAACATCAGGAGATACGGGAACGGCAATGATGATTGTAAAGCGCTCATTGATCCCCATATTGTAGACATTACCGGTATAACATTGCTGTCAGGGAGCAGTATCCTGGCCCCGTTTTTGGCATAATTCATCTGGATAACCTCACAACAGGATGCACTGTGAAATATTTGCTGATTTTTTTAGTGGTTTTGGTCATCTTCATCATCTCTGTCACCCTGGGTGCACATAACGATCAGATCATTACCTTCAATTATCTGCTGGCGCAGGGCGAATTCCGTATCTCTACGCTGCTGGCAGCGCTCTTTGGTGCTGGCTTTCTGCTCGGCTGGGCGATTTGCGGTCTGTTCTGGCTGCGGGTTCGCGTGTCGCTGGCCCATGCACAGCGCAAAGTAAAGCGCCTGCAGGCGCAGATTGAGCAGGGCAATACCGTCTCGTCTGCAAACGTGCCTGCCAGCAGGGAATAATCTGGATGCTTGAATTGCTGTTTCTGTTACTGCCTGTTGCGGCGGTTTACGGCTGGTATATGGGCCGTCGCAGCGCGCAACAAGGTAAGCAACAGGAAGCGAACCGCCTTTCCCGCGAATATGTGGCCGGAGTGAACTTTCTCCTCTCTAACCAGCAGGACAAAGCGGTCGATCTTTTTCTCGATATGTTGAAAGAGGACAGCGGCACGGTGGAAGCGCACCTGACGCTGGGTAACCTGTTCCGTTCGCGTGGAGAAGTGGACCGCGCTATCCGCATTCATCAGGCGTTAATGGAAAGCGCCTCGCTGAACTATGAGCAGCGCTTACTGGCGGTGCAGCAGCTGGGGCGCGACTATATGGCTGCGGGCCTGTACGACCGCGCCGAAGATATGTTTAACCAGCTGACGGACGAAACAGACTTCCGTATCGGCGCGCTGCAACAGCTGCTGCTGATCCATCAGGCCACCAGCGACTGGCAACAGGCTATCGAAGTAGCGGAGCGGCTGGTGAAGCTGGGTCAGGATAAGCAAAAGGGTGAAATTGCCCATTTTTATTGTGAGCTGGCGCTGCAGGCGATCAGCAGCGACGACCTTGACCGTGCGATGGGGCTGCTGAAAAAAGGCGAGGCGGCCGATCGGCAAAGCGCGCGTATCTCGATCATGATGGGACGGATCCTGATGGAGCAGGGTGACAATGCCAGAGCGGTTGATCGCCTGCAGCGTGTGCTGGAACAGGACAAAGAGCTGGTGAGCGAAACGCTGCCGATGCTGCAAACCTGCTATCAGCGACTTAATCAGGCGGACGCCTGGACCCACTTTCTGCAGCGCTGTGTGGAAGAAAACACCGGTGCTGCGGCCGAACTCTATCTGGCCGATATTATTGAGCAACAGGAGGGTGCAGAGGCGGCGCAAAATTACATTAACCGTCAGCTGCAGCGTCATCCTACCATGCGCGTTTTCCATCGCCTGATGGATTTCCACCTGCACGAAGCAGAGGATGGTCGGGCGAAAGAGAGCCTGATGGTGCTGCGCGATATGGTAGGCGAGCAGATTCGTACCAAACCGCGTTACCGCTGTCAGAAATGTGGCTTTACGGCCCATGCGCTGTACTGGCATTGTCCCTCCTGTCGCGCCTGGTCATCAGTGAAACCGATTCGTGGACTGGATGGCCAGTAGTGGCCATCTGCCCGGTCTGCTGACAGAGGTGTTTATAGTTACAACATACCCATAAGAAATTAACCTGCCAACCTGCACCAGAGTGCACTGAAAAGTCTGGCAGAAGATGAAGAAGTGGCAGCTATCCCTGACGGCAGGTAGAATGCTTGCCGTTTGTCAATCGCGCCTGCACCGGGTGCGCACTGCCGAGGAATTGTTAATGTCTTCTCACGCCCTGACCCCTTCTCCCGTTCTGGTGGCGCTGGATTACGCCGATCTGAACCGCGCGCTGGCTTTTGTTGATCGTATCGACCCGCAAAGCTGCCGGTTGAAAGTGGGTAAAGAAATGTTCACGCTGTTTGGTCCGTCGTTGGTTAAAACGCTGCAGGCGCGCGGTTTTGACATTTTCCTTGATCTCAAATTTCATGATATTCCCAATACCACTGCCCATGCGGTAGCCGCAGCGGCAGAACTCGGCGTCTGGATGGTAAATGTCCACGCCAGCGGCGGGGCGCGCATGATGGAAGCGGCGCGCGAAGCGCTGGTGCCCTATGGCAAAGATGCGCCATTGCTGATAGCGGTAACAGTGCTGACCAGCATGGATGCCGATGACCTGAAGGATCTCGGTATTACGATCACGCCCGCTGAGCAGGCGGAACGCCTGGCGCGCCTGGCGCAGCGTTGTGGCCTCGATGGCGTGGTCTGCTCGGCACAGGAAGCAGCCCGCTTTAAACAGCAGCTGGGCGACGCCTTTGCGCTGGTTACGCCGGGTATTCGTCCGGCAGGCAGCGAGGCGGGTGATCAGCGTCGCATTATGACGCCACAGCAGGCAAAACAGGCGGGCGTCGACTATATGGTAATTGGCCGGCCGATTACTCAGTCCGCCGATCCGGCAGCAACGCTGCACAACATTCTTGCCAGCTTACAGGAGGCCTGATGGCGCAGGACAATCCTCTCGTCTACTCAACTGAGAGCGGCCGTATTGAACAGCCGCAGGCAAAAGCCGAACGCCCGAAAGGTGACGGTATCGTACGTATTCAGCGTCAGACCAGCGGGCGCAAAGGCAAAGGAGTATGTCTGATCAGTGGTATTGATCTGGATGACGTTGCCCTGGACAAGCTGGCTGCTGAGTTGAAGAAAAAGTGCGGATGTGGCGGCGCGGTGAAAGAGGGCGTGATTGAAATTCAGGGCGACAAGCGCGATCTGCTGAAAAGTTTGCTGGAAGCGAAAGGGATGAAAGTCAAACTCGCGGGCGGTTAACAAAAGAGCGGGCCACTCTGTGGCCCGATGACAGGTAGATGCGCTGCGTAAAGCCGAAAATTATTCTTATTGCTGATCGGTCATTAATGAACCTGATGACCAATAATGCCGCCTACCGCTGCACCGCCAACCGTTCCTAACGCGCTGCCGTTGGTCAGTACAGAGCCGCCGATAGCGCCTGCGCCAGCACCGATAGCGGTGTTACGGTCACGTTTGGACCAGTTAGAACAGCCGCTCAGGGCGACTACCAGCGTGGTAGCCAGTACTGTTGCAGTGATACGTTTCATCGTTGTTGTCATAAACTTCTCCTTAGTTATTCGCAGAGGCAACACCTTCAGTATAGGTGGTTTGCTCTGATTTTCTTCACCCGCTGAGTCGGCGTCACTTCTCTTCCGTGACGTACGCAGTAAGCGGGGCATCCTGGGCGCTTCAGTTCCGGGCGGGTGAACAGCCATCGTGCGCGGCCTGCTAAACAGATCCGCTGATTGCCTGAGACAAGTTTAAACTTTACGCTGCGGTTACAAAGGTAGAAAACTCTTAATTCGCGCCACATATTTTCACACACAGCCATATTCTGCTGCTTTTCCAGCCAATCCCTCCATAACGATTTTCACTGCCGGTCCGCAAAATCACCTGATAACTTCGATCAGGAGAATATGTTTATGCTGGAAGATCTTAAACAGCAGGTACTGGAAGCGAATCTCGATTTACCGCGTTATCAGTTGGTCACTTTTACCTGGGGTAACGTCAGTGCGGTAGACCGTGAGCGCGGGTTGCTGGTCATCAAACCTTCCGGGCTTGCTTACGATAAGATGCAACGCGACGATATGGTGGTGGTTGAACTGGAAAGCGGCAACATTATCGAAGGGAACAGAAGACCTTCATCAGATACGGCAACCCACCGCGCTCTCTATCTCGCCTGGCCGCAAATCGGCGGAATTGTCCATACCCATTCCCGCCATGCCACCATCTGGGCACAGGCGGGTCGCGCGCTTCCCGCCTGGGGCACTACCCATGCCGATGATTTCTATGGCGAGATTCCCTGCACACGCGCCATGCGCGATGAGGAGATCCACCACAACTATGAGTGGAATACCGGTCAGGTGATTATTGAAACCTTCACCACACGAGAGCTCTCACCGGAAAGTATTCCTGCTGCGCTGGTCAATTCTCACGGCCCCTTTGCCTGGGGTAGCGATGCGCAGGCGGCAGTGCACAGCGCGGTGGTGCTGGAAGAGGTGGCTTATATGGCGCTTTATACGCAGCAGTTGCGGGCTGATTTGCCGCCGATACAGCAGAGCCTGCTGGATCTGCACTATCAGCGTAAACATGGCAAAAACGCCTGGTACGGACAGCGTTAATTCTTTCTGCGCCGCGGCTTACCACAAAGGGCGCCCCTGGGCACCCTTTGTCACTGGTATGGCGACGCAGGCCAAAGTAATGAAACAATGTATATATAAAAATAAAACAGCATTTCAAGTTTAAGCTGAGATCACTTTTTTCTTTGCGTACTCTCGCTATTTTGCTGGTCTTGCCTGCGGGCATCCCTAACGCAATCTCCTCTGGATCAGCAAAGGTGACACCATTATGCATATCAAGCGTGCGATAGATAAACTTCCCGGCGGCATGATGCTGGTACCATTATTCATCGGTGCTCTGTGCCATACCTTTTCTCCCGATGCGGGGAAATATTTTGGCTCCTTTACCAATGGTCTGATTAGCGGCACGGTGCCAATTCTGGCGGTCTGGTTCTTCTGTATGGGCGCGTCGATTAAGCTCAGCGCAACCGGCGTGGTACTGCGTAAATCGGGGACGCTGGTCATCACCAAAATTGCCGTGGCCTGGGTAGTTGCCGCCATCGCAGCACGGGTAATGCCAGAGAATGGCATCGAAGTGGGCATGTTCGCCGGTCTCTCTACCATGGCGCTGGTTGCCGCCATGGACATGACCAACGGCGGATTATATGCCTCGATCATGCAGCAGTACGGCAGCCGTGAAGAGGCGGGGGCCTTTGTGCTGATGTCGCTGGAGTCGGGGCCGTTAATGACCATGGTGATCCTCGGCACTGCCGGCATCGCCTCCTTTGAGCCACATCTTTTCATCGGGGCAGTATTACCCTTCCTGGTGGGCTTTACCCTGGGGAATCTCGATCCGGAACTGCGCGAATTTTTCGCTAAAGCGGTGCATACCCTGATTCCGTTTTTCGCCTTCGCGCTGGGTAACACCATTGATCTGTCGGTAATCGCGCAAACCGGTATGCCGGGAATTTTGCTGGGCCTGGCGGTGATCGTGATCACCGGTATTCCGCTGATAATTGCCGATCGACTGATCGGCGGCGGAGATGGTACGGCGGGCATTGCCGCATCCAGTACCGCCGGGGCGGCGGTGGCTACGCCGGTCCTGATTGCCGAAATGATCCCGCAGTTTAAGCCGATGGCGCCGGCGGCGACTGCGCTGGTGGCCACTTCGGTGATTGTGACGTCGGTGCTGGTGCCGATTATTACCGCCCTCTATTCCCGACGCGTAAAGCGCGCTCATCTGTCTGTCGGCCAGCGCGCGGCTATCAAGTAAGCCTGCTAATTAATTCCCGGCAACCCCGTCGGGAATATCTCTGTAATTTACTTTAGAAATCAAACTCTCATTTGGTATGGCCTCACTCTGGATTACGCTGATGTGGCGTAGAACGCATCAAATAAACAGAGGATAGAGACTATGTCAGTAATTAATCAGCCAACCTGCAGACTGTTCACCGAAGCGGGAAAAACCAGCCAGCTTGTCGCTTATTATGAAGAAGGACGCAAAACCATGTGGATGATGCTGCAGGCGCAACCACGCCCCAGTTTCAACCATGAGTTGATCGAAGAGATCATGAACCTGAGCTATGCCGCACAGCGTTCTGGTTTGCCGATCGATTTCTGGGTTACCGGTTCGCTGGTGCCGCAGATGTTTAATGCCGGCGGTGATCTGCGCTTTTTTGTCGAGTGCATTCGCAACGGGCGTCGCGAAGCCTTGCGCGCTTATGCCCGCGCCTGCGTGGACTGCATCCATTCGGCGGCAAAGGGGTTCGATACCGGGGCGGTGACGCTGGCGATGATTGAAGGCAGCGCGCTGGGCGGTGGTTTTGAGGCCGCGCTGGCGCATCACTTCATCCTGGCGCAAAACAATGCGCGCATGGGCTTTCCGGAAATCGCCTTTAACCTGTTTCCCGGCATGGGCGGCTACTCACTGGTGGCGCGCCGGGCCGGCATGAAACTGGCGGAGGAGCTGATTTGCGAAGGGGAGTCGCACAGCGCCGAATGGTACGAAGCGCGCGGACTGGTGGATAAAGTGTTCCAGCCAGGGGAGAGTTATCGCGCCACGCGCACATTCATTGATACCTTACGTCCTAAACTGAACGGCATACGGGCGATGTTAAAAGCCCGTCAGCGGGTACTGCAACTCTCCCGCGCCGAGCTGATGGACATCACCGAGGACTGGGTCGATTACGCCTTTACGCTGGAGCCGAAAGACATTGCTTATATGGAACGCCTGGTACAGTTACAAAACCGACACAGCGCTACGTTGCGTAAAGTCGGCTAATTCTGACCAGCGAGATTAAACGCGGGCAGGATGCTTAGTCAGCCAATGCCCGAACTGTTCGGCGGGCATTGGCTTCGCGTAGTAATAGCCCTGACGGCCATCCACACCGCTGTTAAGCACAAACTCCTCCTCAGACTCGGTTTCAATGCCTTCGGCGATCACCTGCAGATCGAGGGCCCTGGCGACCGCCACAATCGCCCGTACCAGTGACTGCGAAACGGGTTGCTCATTCACGTTACGGATAAAGCTCTGATCCAGCTTGATGGCATTGATCGGTACGCGCGCCAGCTGCGACAACGACGAATAGCCGGTGCCGAAGTCATCCAGATGCACCTGAGCGCCCAGATCCTGAAACTGTTTCATCAACATCAGCGCCTGGGATTCGTTCTCAATCAGACAGCTTTCCGTAAGTTCTATATCGATCGGGCAGCACACCAGATCGCTCTCCGCCATCGCCTGTTTCAGATCGCTGTAAATGCTTTGATCGATCAGCTGACGCGGCGAGACGTTTACTGCCACGCGCAGATCGATGCCTTCGTGTCGCCACTGCAAAATTTGCTGCAGAACATTGAGCATCACCCAGCGGCCAAGGGGGACGATCAGCCCTGACTCTTCGGCATAGGAGATAAAGTCGCCCGGCGGCACCAGACCGCGCTCCGGTGAATGCCAGCGTACCAGCGCCTCGGCACTGCGCACCTTGCCATCACGATCGACTTTTGGCTGGTAGTATACGATCAGTTGATCCTGCTCCAGCGCCTTGCGCAGGTTAGTATCCAGCCACAGATACTCAAAGACGCGCTGATTCATTTCGCTGGCGAATACGCAAAAACGGCCGCGGCCATTCTCTTTGGCGTGGTACATCGCGGTATCGGCATTGCGGATCAGGCTTTCGCGATCGGTCCCGTGGGCCGGGGCGAGAGCCACGCCGATGGAGCAGCCGCTGTAAACTTCAATCAGACCAATGCGGAACGGCTGGCGCAGACGCTCCAGAATGCGTGCGGCCATCGCTTCCAGCGCTGCCTGACTGGTCTGCTCGGCCAGCACCACAAATTCATCGCCGCCCAGACGGGCGAGGGTCTGGTTTTTCTCAAGGCAGCTGAGGATCGCCAGCGACACTGCCTGCAACAGCTGGTCGCCAAACATATGGCCGTAGGCGTCATTGACCTTCTTAAAGTTGTCCAGATCGAGATAAACCACCCCGGTTTCCTGCAGGCCTGCTTTCTCCAGGGCCAGGCTGATTTGCTGATGAATGGCGTTGCGATTAGGCAAACCGGTGACGGTATCGGTGTTAGCCAGTACCCGCAAACGCTCCTGCGCCCGTCGCTCTTCAGTAATATCGGTTCCGGAACAGATTAAGAAAATTTCATTTTTCCCGCTGCCGCTGTGGACAAACTTATTACGAAACAGAAACAGACGTTGACCTTTTTTGGTTTTAATCCAGCGTTCCACTTCGTAGGAGTTACCGTCGCGGAAAAAGCCGGCAATGTTGCGCCGTGACGCACTCGCTTCTTTGCGCGTCATAAACAGCTGAAACACATTACGGCCAATCACTTCCTGCTCTTTCAGGCCGGTATACTCTTCACTCAGCCGATTGAAGCGCTGGATATTGCCGCGCTGATCGAGAATAACAATCACCGAATTGGCTTCTGATACCACCTGTTCGGCAAAAGAGAGTCCGAGCGTCAGGTCGCGCGCTACCGAGGAGGTATCGCCCCAGGCGGAGGCGGTGCCAGCCCAGCTCGACTGATTGACCTTGCGGCCGACAAAGTGCATCGCTACCGGCTCGCCGTGCAGCGAAAGAGTCAGGTTGATGCTGGACGTAATCACGGTCATGGCACGCAGCAGACTGGCCTGTGGAGGTGTCAGCGGCACGGCAAGATTAATATGTGCGTTCTCATTTTCTGCCAGATGCAGAGCATCACTGTCCGCGGTAAGACGCCAGTAAGGGCTGGTGGTACCAAACAAGGTATACAACATCGATTGCCCTTGTTCATCGGTCATGAAAACTTCCTCCGGAGAAATGCTCTGCAGGGGTTATGTTATTATTTAGCAACAGTATTCATCAAACCAGCTTCAGTACAAGCAGCCTGTTGAATTTATTTTTTCTTTCCGCGAAAAATGATGAAAAAAGCCCCGCTGTGCAGGGCTTCGGATCTCAGCACGGACATTTTCCCAGCTTGCCCGCTTTACCGGGAAAGCGCGCTTCAAGGCAGTAGCGGTGAAAGGCGCGTTCATCCATCGGCGTCTGGTCTGGATGATGGGTACGCATATGCTGCAGGTAATTTTGATAATCCTGCACGCCAACCATCAGGCGAAACGATCGTTGCAATCCACGCCACAGCGCCCGCCAGGAAAACTGCGGAGCAGGCGCAGCAAACAGCGGGCGGCAGCTGCGGATGGCACCGAGGCTGTCAGGTAGCACGGCGCGACGAATGGCATCAGACATGGCGCACCTCTTCCCGTAAAGAAACTTCGGCTTCGTGGATAGTGGGGACATTGCTCTTCAGCGCCCGGCGGATAACAAAAAAGGCGGCGATAAGCATCGTTACCGCGACCAGCATAAAGAACCCGCACAAAATCGCGTTGATCTGATTGCTGAGGATAATGGTCTGCATATCCGCCATGCTTTTGGCCGGGGCAATAATCACGCCTTGTTCCACGCCCTTGCTGAACTTATTCGCCTGTGCCAGAAAGCCGATGGCGGGTTTTTCATGAAAGATCTTCTGCCAGCCCGCTGTCATCGAGGTGACAAACAGCCAGAGGGTCGGCAACACCGTAACCCAGGCGTAGCGCTGTTTTTTCATTTTAAACAGCACCACGGTGCCCAGGATCAGCGCCATGGACGCCAGCATCTGGTTACCGATACCAAACAGCGGCCACAGGGTATTGATGCCGCCCAGCGGATCCACGACGCCCTGATAGACGAAAAAGCCCCAGCCGGCGACGGCGACGGTGGTACCCGCCATATTGCCGATCCAGGAGCGGTTGTTCGCCAGCGCAGGCACCACGGTGCCAACCAAATCCTGCACCATAAAGCGACAGGCGCGGGTACCGGCATCCACTGCGGTCAGAATGAACAGCGCTTCAAACAGAATGGCAAAGTGATACCAGAATGCCATCATCGCGCGGCTGTTAAACACATCGGTAATAATGTGCGCCATGCCCACGGCAAACGTGGGCGCGCCCCCGGCGCGGGAAAGCACCGAACTTTCTCCCACGTCGCGCGCAATGGTGCTCAACATTTCCGGCGTGACCACAAAGCCCCAGCCGTTAATGACCTGCGCGGCGTTTTCCACCGTAGAGCCAATCACGGCGGCCGGGGCGTTCATGGCAAAGTAAACGCCGGGATCGATCACCGAGGCGCAAATCAGCGCCATGATCGCCACAAAGGACTCCATCAGCATCGCGCCGTAGCCGATAAAGCGGGTATGGCTTTCACGCTCCACCAGTTTAGGCGTCGTGCCGCTGGACACCAGGGCATGAAAGCCCGAGATAGCGCCACAGGCGATAGTGATAAACAGGAAGGGGAAGAGCGCACCGGAGAACACCGGACCGCTGCCGTCAATAAAGCGCGTCACGGCGGGCATTTTCAGATCCGGCATGGCAAACACAATGCCAATGGCGAGGCCGATAATCACGCCGATTTTCAGGAAGGTGGAAAGATAATCACGCGGGGCCAGCAGCAACCAGACCGGCAGCACCGAGGCCACAAAGCCATAAATCACCAGCACCCAGGTAAGGGTGGTGCCTTTCAGGGTAAAGAAAGGGCCCCAGTAGGGATGCTGCGCAATATCGCCGCCGTAGATAATCGCCGCCATCATCAGTACGAAACCGATAATGGATACCTCGGCGATTTTTCCGGGTCGCAGAAAACGCATGTAAATGCCCATGAATAACGCAATAGGCAGCGTCGCCGCGATAGTGAACAGGCCCCAGGGACTGTCAGCCAGCGCTTTCACGACCACCAGCGCCAGCGCCGAGAGAATAATAATCATCACCCCCAGCGCGCCCAGCATGGTAATAACCCCGGCAAAGGGCCCGAGTTCCTGGCGGGCCATCTCACCGAGAGAGCGTCCGTCACGCCGGGTAGAGATAAACAGCACCAGAAAATCCTGTACCGCACCGGCGAACATCACACCGACCAGAATCCAGATGGTGCCGGGCAGAAAGCCCATCTGCGCCGCCAGAATCGGCCCGACCAGCGGCCCGGCGCCGGCAATCGCAGCAAAGTGGTGACCAAACAACACCCACTTATTGGTGGGCACGTAGTCGAGTCCGTCATTATAACGTTCTGCTGGCGTACGCCGCCGATCGTCCAGTTCGAATATCTTGCGGGAAATAAACAGGCTGTAGAAACGGTAGGCGATGCTGTAACAGGCAACCGCGGCGATCACCAGCCACACAGCATTCACCTGTTCGCCCCGACTGATTGCCAGCATGGCAAACGCAAAGGCACCGAGTAACGCCACAGCTAACCAGATAATGCCGGTTTTGACGTTGTTCATTACTGACTCCTTGTTGGATCGAGAGGGAAGCGATCAAAAACAAGTTAAAAGTAATGTAATTGTTTGTCAGGGAAAGAGAATCAGTAAAGAAGTGTGAAGCAGAAGACAAATTTAACTTTTGCTGGTGGGCAAAGAAAAAAAGCGGGATAACTCTGTTATCCCGCACTGTTTTTAACTCAGATTGTCGTCAGGCTACCGGACGAGCAACCACGCTACGTGTTTCCATGCGCACTTCTGCGATAGTTACATCAATCACATCCGTAACGCGGTAAACGGTCTCGCCTTTAATCTGTACCGTACCGTTTTCCTGACTGCACACCAGTTCATCACGCACCGCGTGAATAAAGGGAGCAGGGATAAAGGCCACGGCGCCGTTCTCCAGCAGACGCACCCGCATCCCGCCGCGTGAGACATCGATAATCTCCGCGCTGAACTTACGGTCGCTGCCGGCAGCAGGGGCCAGGAAGCGCGCGTAGAGCCAGTCACCCACATCACGTTCCGCCATGCGGTTCAGACGACGACGTTCGCTCATGGTGAGCGTCAGCGCATCCTGGGGACGCGCCACGTCGGCGCCACGAATGATCGCTTTCAGCAGACGATGGTTGACCATATCGCCATACTTACGAATCGGTGAGGTCCAGGTCGCATACGCTTCCAGCCCGAGGCCAAAGTGCGGGCCGGGTTCGGTACTGATCTCGGCAAAGGCCTGGAAACGACGAATACGGCTGTCGAGATATTGTGTTGGCAGGGCATCCAGTTGCTGACGCAGCGCGCGGAAGCCTTCCAGCGTAGTGATATGCCGGGCATCCACGGTAACGCCGTGTCCGGCAAGCACGCCCGCCACCTGTTCAGCATTGGCGGCGTCGAAGCCGTAGTGCACGTTGTAGATACCAAAGCCCAGTTTGTCGCGCAGCACTTTGGCGGCGCAGACGTTGGCCAGAATCATCGCTTCTTCGACCATGCGGTTAGCGATGCGGCGCGGCTCGGCCAGAATATCCAGCACTTCGCCTTTTTCGCCCAGCAGGAAGCGGTAGTCCGGGCGATCTTTGAACACCAGCGCGTGCTGCTGACGCCACTCGCCGCGCGCCAGGCAGAGGCGGTGCAGCAGACGAATTTGTTGCGCGATGGTTTCGCTGGCAGGCTGCCACTCACCGGCATTTTCCAGCCAGTCAGAGACTTCGTCATACACCAGTTTGGCTTTGGATTCGATCCAGGCGGCAAAGAAGTGGATATCATCCGCCAGACTACCATCTTTTTCCACCGTGACGCGGCACACCAGCGCCGGACGACGCACCTGCGGACGCAGCGAGCAAACATCGTCAGACAACTGACGCGGCAGCATCGGGATATTGAAGCCCGGCAGGTAGTTGGTAAAGGCGCGCTCTGCGGCCAGCTTATCCAGCTCGCTGCCGGGCGTCACATAGGCGGTAGGATCGGCGATAGCCACCGTCAGGCGCAGCGCGCCTTCCGGCGTCTCTTCCACATACAGGGCATCGTCCATATCTTCGGTGCTGGCGCTGTCGATGGTGACAAACGGCAGAGCGGTCAGATCCTCACGCGTAAGATCCTCTTCCAGCATCTCGCCGAAAGTGACGTCCGGGGCTTCGCGTTCCAGATTATGGCGCGACAGAGTGACCCACCAGGGTGCCAGATGGTCTTCCGCAGTGGTGATAAATTCGGTCAGTTCAGCATAAAAGCCGCGATCGCCCTTCAGCGGATGGCGGCGCATCTCGGCAACCGCCCAGTCGCCCGCCTGAAAATCGTGGGTCAGACCACGTACGGCACGGCAGGGAATAGCATCTTTCAACAGGGGATGGTCCGGCACAATAGAAAGACGATCGTCTTTCTTTTGTACCCGGCCAACGAAGCGGCTCAGGAAGGGCTCAACCAGTGTTTCCGGCTCGGCACTCTCACGATCTTTATCCGTGTGGATGATGGCCACAACGCGGTCGCCATGCATCACTTTTTTCATCTGCGGCGGCGGAATGAAATAGCTCTTTTGCGCATCGACTTCAAGGAAGCCGAAGCCTTTTTCGGTGCCTTTCACTACACCTTCCGCGCGCGGGGTTTGCGCGTGGAGTTTCTCTTTGAGCTGCGCGAGCAGCGGATTATCCTGGAACATAGTTTATTTAGTTTCGTGGCCTAACAGCGGCAGACAGTTTTACGCGAATCAGGGGCGCGCGGCAAGGCCAAAACAAGGGAAAAAGCCGGCAGAGCCGGCTTTTTATCTGGGAAAACAATACCGTTACGCGATACGTTGCGTTGACATTGTCGCGGTCAGTGCCAGCTTCACCGGAACCGATTTTGAGGTCGGCGTGCCGCTCACGTCACCAAAGCTGGAAAGGGGCACCAGCGGGTTGGTTTCAGGATAGTAAGCAGCCAGATTACCCCGTGGAATGTTGTAAGGCACCAGCTTAAAGCCGCTGACGCGACGGCTGATACCATCATTCCACACCGTTTCAATATCCACCAGCTGACCTTCGCTGAAGCCCAACGCTTCCATGTCTTCCGGATGGATAAAGACCACTTCGCGCTGACCGTAGACGCCACGATAGCGGTCATCGAGACCGTAAATGGTGGTGTTGTACTGGTCGTGCGAACGCAGCGTTTGCAGCGTAAAGGGCACGGCTTCATCCAGCTGCGGGAAGAGCGAGGCCGGCAGGGCGGCAGCGCTGAATTCCGCTTTCTGCGACGGCGTATTGAAACGCAGTTCGGCAGCGGCGTTACCCAGGTAGAAACCGCCCGGGATATCACACTTGTTGTTGAAGTCAGCAAAGCCCGGGATGGTAGCGGCGATATGATCGCGGATCAGGTTATAATCGCCTGCCAGCGCCAGCCAGTCTACTTTCTCATTGCCCAGCACTGCATTGGCGATACCGGCAACAATTGCCGTTTCTGAACGCTGCGTCTCTGCCAGCGGGATGCCAACACCTTCAGAGGCGTGCACCATGCTGAACGAGTCTTCGACGGTGATGAACTGCGAACCGGTAGCCTGCAGATCGCGCTCGGTACGGCCCAGGGTCGGCAGAATCAGACTTTCATGACCCGGTACCAGATGGCTGCGGTTCAGTTTGGTGCTGATATGAACCGTCAGACCACAGCGCGCGAGCGCTTCTTCGGTACGCGGAGAGTCAGGCGCGGCGGCGGCCAGGTTGCCCCCCAGCGCAATCAGCACTTTAATCTCGTCACGCAGCATTGCGCCCAACGCTTCGACAGTATTATGACCATGCTCGCGCGGCGGTTCGAAATTGAAGTGAGCGCCCAGGGCATCCAGAAATGCCTTGTTCGGCTTCTCATCGATCCCCATAGTGCGGTTGCCCTGCACGTTACTGTGACCACGAACCGGGCAGAGGCCTGCGCCTTTTTTACCCAGCTGACCAAACAGCAGCTGCAGGTTAACGATTTCACGTACCGTATCCACAGAGTGTTTATGCTGGGTAATCCCCATCGCCCAGGTGATGATCACCCGATCGGCGCTCTGATAGATGGCGGCAGCTTCACGAATCTGCTGTTCGCTCAGACCAGACTGCTGCACGATATCTTCCCAGCGGGTTTCATCAACCGCCGCGAGATAAGCATCCACGCCCTGGGTTTTTGCGTTCAGGAACGCCTGATCAAACAGACCGTTTTCACCGGCAGCCAGACGGGCGCGATGAGTCTCCAGCAGCGCTTTCACCATACCGCGTACGGCAGCCATATCACCGCCGAGATTCGGCTGGTAATAGGCGGAGCTGATGGTGCCAGCCATGGATGTCACCACTTCCAGCGGTTTCTGCGGATCGGCAAAACGTTCCAGACCACGTTCACGCAGAGTGTTAAAGGTCACAATCTTCGCACCGTGGTCGGCAGCATGACGCAGGCTATGCAGCATACGCGGGTGATTAGTGCCCGGGTTCTGACCGAAGACAAAAATCGCATCGGCATGATCGAAATCATCCAGACGAATAGTGCCTTTACCCACGCCGATGCTGCGCTTCAGACCGGAGCCGCTCGCTTCGTGACACATGTTGGAGCAGTCAGGGAAGTTATTGGTGCCCAGCATGCGGCCAAACAGCTGGTAGAGCCAGGAGGCTTCGTTACTGGCGCGACCTGACGTATAGAGTTCCATCTGGTTGGGATTGTCCATCGCCTTGATATGGCGGGCGATTAACGCGAAAGCGTCATCCCAGCTGATGGGTTCGTAATGATCGTTTTCAGCGTTATAACGCAGCGGGTGAGTCAGGCGACCCTGGTATTCCAGGAAATAATCGCTCTGACCATAAAGGGTGGTGACACTGTGACGGGCAAAGAATTCGGGATCGACTACGCGGCGTGTCGCTTCCCAGGTCACAGCTTTGGCGCCGTTCTCACAAAAACTAAAGGTGCTTTTATTATCATCGCCCCAGGCGCAGCCCGGGCAGTCAAAACCACGTGCTTTGTTCATGCGCATCAGGTTGCGCATATTTTTCAGTGCTGCTTTGCTGTCAAAAACGAAACGGGTGGTTGCTTCCAGTGATCCCCAGCCGCCCGCGGCAGCGCGGTAGGGTTTAATTTTGCGTTTAAATTTCATAGTGAGTGCAGGCTTTTTTATGTAGAAAAATTGTTAATAAATTATGACTTACTCTGGGTGGCAAGTGTGCGACTCACAGCAAAACTTGTCTAATTGATTGACTTAATGGTGCGATAGCTGGCGTTTATCGTCACCGGGACAGAAAGTGTGAAGGCGATCTAATTTTATTCTCCCTTCGGCTGCGGTTTTGCCTCTAACACCAGGGAAGTGGCTAATACTTGCTCTTTCTCCACAAGAAAGGGCGCAAAAATGAAAAATCTCGGCAGCCAGGTTCACGCCTTTGGCAAAGCCTTAATGATGCCAATTTCGGTGATTGCTGCGGCGGGCATCTTCCTTGGTCTTGCCGCCGCGATGCAGAACCCGGCGGTGACAGGGGAAACGTTCGCCAGTCTGCAGGTGCCGCAGCTGGTGATTGGCTTTATTCGTAAGGTGGCGGGTGCACTGTTTGCCAACTTACCGGTGTTTTTTGCCGTCGCCAGTGCCATTGGCCTGGCAAAAGCGGAAAAACCCACGGCCGCATTTGCCGCGGTGATCGGCTATATCGCCATGAACGTGGGTATTAGCGCGACGCTGGCGGCAAAAGGATTGACGGCAGCTACCACCACGCCGGAAGCGTTGCAACAGGCGGGGATGGATCAAACTGCAGCGATGATGTCGTCTGCAGAATATATCGAAATGCTGGGCATCTTCACCTACAACATGAGCGTGCTGGGTGGGGTGATTGCCGGCTTACTGACGGTGGTGCTGCATAATCGCTTTTACACCCAGCAGTTGCCTACCGCGATCAGCTTCTTTGGCGGACGGCGATTTGTGCCTATCGTGACGGTGGTGATTCTGCCGCTGGTGGGGGTGCTGCTGGCGCTGATCTGGCCCACGCTGGGCGCGGCGATTGCCTGGGTCGGTCAGATGATTGGCAAAAGCGGGCAATACGGCGCTTTTTTACTGGGCGCCAGCGAACGGCTGCTGATCCCGACCGGTTTACACCATATTCTTAATGAAACCGTGCGCTTCACGCCTATTGGCGGCGTGGCTACCGTGGACGGACAAACGATTGTCGGCGCGCTCAATATCTTCAATACCTCCCTTACCAACCCGGGGGCGATTCCTGATGACACGGTGCGTATGGCGACGCAATTCCTTGCCCAGGGGAAAATTCCGGTGATGATGTTTGGTTTGCCCGCTGCGGCGCTGGCTATTTATCACACCGCGCGGCCAGAGCATAAGCAACGGGTAAAAGCGCTGGTGCTGGCGGGGGCGCTCACTTCTTTTACTACCGGGATCACCGAGCCGCTGGAATTCTGCTTTATTTTTGTCTCACCGGTGCTCTATGTGCTTCATGCGCTGCTGACCGGCCTTTCATTTATGCTGATGTCGGTGCTGCATCTGATGATCGGTAATGTACAGGGCGGTGCCATTGACCTGGTGGTATTTGGCATCCTCGGCGGCAGTAAAACCCACTGGTGGTGGACCATTGCGCTGGGCATTATCTATGTCCCGCTCTACTACTATGGCTTTAAATTTATTATTCAGCGCATGCAGGTAGAAACCCCGGGACGGGAATCTGATGAGGAGCAAAAAGCGGAGGTGGTGCCTGCCGATGAACGTACTCAGGTCATCATCAGCGGCCTCGGCGGGCAGGGCAATATTGAAGATGTCGATTGCTGCTTCACCCGTCTGCGCGTGCGCGTCAAAGAGATGAAAGAGGTGGTTGATCAGACGTTGCTGACTACCGGCGCTAACGGCGTAAACCGCGTCAGTGATCATGATGTACAGGTGATTTACGGACCCCAGGTAGAAAAGATAGCTAACGAAGTAAAAAGGGCACTGGGTGTGGCCTGATAACAAATGGCGCTTCAGGCAGCCTCACTGACTGAAGCGCTTTTTTCATTACATCTGATGTCTGGCCAGTAGCGCGCCAGTAAAATGACCAGATTTTTTTAAAGGTTACTCCAGAGAAATATCGCTTTTTCTGTAAAAACAGGCCAGAATATCGCACACAACAGCGCTTGTTTTTTATATTCCCCTGAGTTTATAACCATGATTTATGATTGTTTTCTTTATTATGACGAAGATATGCTTTTATCTCTGCGTCTGAATACTTTACATAAGTATGTCGATAAATTTGTTATTGTAGAGTCGCTTTACACCTTTACCGGCGAGAAACGGGAAAAGTTGCATTTTGATGCGGAAAAGTACGCTGCTTTTAAAGAGCAGATTATCTACGTTGTTAATGACGCCCCTCCTGCTGAAAACCCCTGGGTGAATGAGGCGGCAGCACGTAATTCTATTATGAAAGGGTTGGCGGATGCCCGGGATGACGACATCATTATCGTTTCTGATGTTGATGAGATTATAAAGCCAGAAGCGATTGCGCAATTTAGTCGCAGCCATCTTTGCACTACGGTTTATCTGAATTTTTATAACTTCAAATTTAATGTGCAGGTGTTTAATCAGGATGAAACACCGCGTCAGTGTAAACTGCCTAAAATGGTAGCCCTTAAAAATCTGAATGGTTTTTTCCTTGGCCAGCCAGAGTTGCTGCGCAATGTGAAGCAAAAAGGTAATCCTGTACGTAACAGCTGGTTAAAGTGGAACTGGCTGAAATGGCGATCAAAAATCGTTTCTGACGGTGGCTGGCATTTCTCCTGGGTGATGACAGATGCACGCATCAGTGAAAAAATGTCGACCATTTCTCATACAGAGTATGATTTACCTGAGTTTAATAATCCCGATCACATACGATACTGTGTCGAGAATAATGTTGATATCTGGAACCGGCCGCGTAAATTTAAAGTTATCCCGTTGACTGAGGCGCATTTCCCCCGCTGGCTGGTGGAAAATAAAGCACAACTTCGCGACTTTATTCGCTGAAGCAATGCATGACTCAGTAAGGAACACGGTGTTCTGCTTGCTTACACCCGGCCGTCACCAGAAAAAAGCCCCGTCCTGCACACAGGGCGGGGCTGTCTTCCCTGTATTACCTGGCATCAACGATCTGCTGGAGCCAGACCAGCTCATCGTCAAGACCGGCATCTTTTAATCGCTGAAAATAGGAGTGCTGTATGTCAGTCGGCACGTGATTCAATAATAAACCCAGCATGCCTTTGGTCTTACAAATTTCGATTGCTGCTACTTCTAAAGACTCAAGATTAAAATTAACGTCATTCAAGCTTGCACTTGCCATTTTTATACTCCTTGCAGAGGTGTCCAGCCATTCCTCCTTTGCTGTATGCGTCTGCTTCCCACTCTCAGGCTGGCTGAAGGGCAAACATAGCGCGCTCTTGTGAACAGCTGAATCCTGATAAATATACAGTGTTATTATCGCTGCGGTCCTTTTTTACCGGCTCGTTTTGCACAACAATGGCGCGTTAAGGTCATCCGTAGAGCAGGTGAAATGCCTTTATTACTGATACTCTCTTTGGATTATTCCCCCGGCGTAGTTGAGGCGGGCCATCAGGCCAATAAGATAATTCCGGTTGCTCTGCACCATTTAAAAGCAAAGCGTAATAAAAAAATTTTTTTAACTGTGATTTTCCCCACTCTCTTGCCGTTTCGCTTATACCAGACGGATTAAATATTCTGCTTGTGGTCACCACAGCGCAGGGACAAAAAAAGCCCCGGACATTACTGTCGGGGCTAAACAGGATGTATCAGTGGAATTTACGCACCGCAGTGCGCTCTGGTGCAAAAGTGCACCGTCAAGCCGTCACGCATAACGGCTTTGCAGTGTCACTCTTGTCGGGAGCAGCATACAGACGGGTCGGTCTGCTGCTGTCTTCCCCTTTACTCATCGCATCCCGCGGCAAACCGTGCAAGGCAGCTGGCGCTTATTCTGATAAACCTGACGCAAACAGATCCGCGTATTTTATAAGGCGCAACGCGATTCTGATGCGCAATAAAATTTCTGACTGGTACGGCGGTAAGGTATTAATCCTGAAAAATGACAAATGGGATAACCAACTATTTTCCAGCGCTGAATGGTTACTATAGTAATGCTGTTGCGGCTAATCCCTCTGAGCGGAGGGGCGCAATGGTCATTTTTTCCCAGGCTGTGTGTATCAGGCGTGAGCAGGTTTGGCCATTTAACCACTCATCGGGAGGCACCTGAAGCCGTAGCTTTTAATCAGCCACAGCCTGTGGCCTGATTGCATCAGCGAGACTGGCCATGCTGTGGCTTTTTAATAATTAAAGTAAGCCGGGATTCAGCAGAGGAAATAAGCTGTCGCAACAGGGTAATAAGGTCGCCAGTATCATCAGGGTGATAAAATCTGCCAGCATCAGGATGTGACTTTCGTCACATTATCCTCGCTCCATATATCATTCCATCCGTCAGCTGCTATTGTCATATATTTTGCTGGTAGGGATCGGATGGAACGTAATTACCTGATTGATAATGCGAAAGGCCTGATGATTATCTTTGTTGTGCTGGGCCATTTTATGGAGTCTGAAAATGGCTGGGAGTGGAAGATCAGCCACCATATCATGGAAGGGATTTATATGATTCATATGCCAGCTTTTATCTTTCTGGCAGGCGCGCTTTTCAAGCGGGAAAAGTGGCTGTTGCGAAGCGTACAAATCATTTTCCTCTACATAATATTTCAGTTCCTGTACAGCCTGTACTTTGTTCTTGATCACACGATGGATATCCAGACTGCATTAACCAAACCCTATTGGTTAATGTGGTTTCTTCTGTCATTAGCCTGCTTTTATATTATTACAGGCATTTTTGGCATATCAGGGATTGTTCTGTTATCTTCTTTACTGATAGCGCTGGTTGCTGGTGCCGCATCAATATCAAGCTATGATTTTTCATGGTTAAGGACCCTGAATTTTCTGCCATTCTTTATTGCCGGGGCGTTGTATAAAATCAACGCGCCACTCTTGCGCCGGCTGAAATTACCTTCTCTGTGGTCAGCCATTCTCAGCCTGATAATAACCCTGTATTTTTCCATTGATTACAGGCTGTGGTTTGGGTCGTATACCTTTGTGGATATGGAGTATTCTTTTTTACAGGGGGTCGGGTTAAGGCTTTTCGCTACGCTGTCATCCTTTTGCCTGATTATTTCCTTACTTACCCTGCTACGTAATAAACAGGGTTTTCTGTCTGATATTGGAGCCCGGTCATTATCTGTTTACCTGCTTCATGGCTTTGTTGTCCTGGTTTTCGCTCAGGCGCGACCCACGCTTGAGGATTTTATGGGGCAGAGGGGATTATTAGCGTTCTCCATCGTGATAGCTTTGTTTGTCGTCCTGTTAATTACCCGCTCAAATGCAGAGTGGTTAATCAGAAAAGTGCTGGAATTCCCGGTAAAAAGCGTGCCGTCGCCTGACAGATCTCATGAGCATTTATAACAGGCTGTTTACCCGCCTTCCCGGCGCTAAGCTGACGCACCGGGAAGGCGCACTGATTAAAATTTGACCCTTTGCGACTTTCTTCTGCTGCCAGAATCTTTAATCAACAAGCTATGCGCTCAGTGCGTTATTTACCCCCTCCAGGGCCGCTTAAATGGAAAAGGCGCTTCATAACGGTTTCGGGTAAGATTAGTCCTGGCAGATGTGACATTATCTGAAAAACAGACAGATTCACATTGAGTACACGGATAAGTACCTGTTTTTATTTCCCTGATTCAATTTGAATATAACTTACTGAATATAAAAGATAATGGACATTAAGCAACTTATTTACCTGTGTAACCTTGAGCGTGAGCGCCACTTTGGTCGTGCTGCGGAAGCCAGTTTCGTCAGTCAGCCGACGCTCTCCATGCGCCTGAAGAATCTGGAAGGCGAACTGGGGCTCTCTTTAATCAACCGCAGCAATAACTTTGCCGGTTTCACCCCGGAAGGCGAGCGCGTACTGGCATGGGCCCGGGAGATCGTTTCGGTCTATCAGGGGCTGAAACTGGAAGTGGAATCCCTGAAGCATGGCGTCAACGGTACCCTGAGGCTGGGGGTGATGCCGCAATGCAGCGTCTCACTGCCCGGGTTGCTGAAGGCCGTTGCGTTGCGTTATCCGCAGCTCGATTACCGCATTTCAGTGCTGAGTGCCGATCAACTGCTTGAGGCGCTGAACAGCCATACCGTAGATGTCGGCATCGGCTTTTTTGAAATGGCGACGCTGCGGGAACTGCATTTCCAGACCTCTCTTCTGGCGGATCGCGGCGTCGAAGCCCTCTTTAACCCGGATTACTTCCCTGAACTGGTGCAGGAAAACAGGCTGACACTCGCCGCGCTGGCCACGTTGCCGCTCTGTCTGGCCGAACCCACGCGTTATTTCCGCCGTTACCTCGACAGTGCGTTTCGGGAAGCGAACATTACGCCGCGGGTAATTGTTGAAAGCGCCTCGATTCTGGAGTTGTTGCAGAGCGCACAGGCAGGATTAGGGGTGCTGGTGGGGCCCGTAGGACATCTGCAGCCGGAATTACTGCAAAAATTACAGCAGCGCATGATTGATGTCCCCGGCATGGCGCGTCAGGCGGCGCTGGTGATTGCCGAACCGGGCAAGGCAACGCCGCTGTCACAGCACTTTTTCGACGAGGCCCGGGGTCATCTTGCTGACTGAGGCTGTTTGCTTAACGCCGCAAACAGACGGTTATTCCAGTTCGCCAGTGCCACTGTCTGTATCAGTGCAAAGCAGTCTGCCTGCGACCAGCCAGCGTCGGTCAGCGGTTGCAGCTGGGCGGCGCTCAGGCGCTCAGGCGCACGCGTCATCTGTGCCGCCAGCATGATCACCGTGGCAGATTCCCGATCACTCAGATTCGCGGCTGCCTGATCGACACCGGCCAGCAGGGCGGTGCGCATTTCCCCCTGACAGTGCTGAAAACAGCGTGCGCTGCCATTAATGCGCGCGCTTACCGCCTGCGCCAGTGCCATGAAGGGCGACGTATGCTGCTGCGCCAGCCATAACTGCAATTGCGCCCAGCCGTAAAGCGCTACGGCATCCTGCGCCAGCAGCCAGATCGCATCCTGCAGCGCGGGCAGCGCCTGACAAAAGGTGATCGCCGCCAGCTGTTCGCTACTGGCATAGCGCAACTCTACTGGCCTGATGGCGGGCTGCCACTCTGTTGAGACGGCAAAGGCCGCACTGTCAGCATCGGGCGGGGTTGCCATTCCCGGCAGCCAGCGTACCGGGAATCCCATCAACGCCTGCAAACCGGCCACCACGCGCGCCTGATAGCAGACGAAACCGATCAGCTGATTCAGGGTAACGATATCCGGTTCACTCAGTCCTACCGCATCCAACGCCGCCAGCGCTTCCGGGGTGATCAGCTCGGGCTGCGTCGCCAGCTGGCGCGTGTACTGGGTGATTTGCGTCAGACGGTTATTGCTCTCTCGCGATGAATCCGGTCCGGGCAACGGGTTAAGACGCGCCGCATAGTGATTACACAGACGTTGCACGCCCGCCACCTGAGCCACCGTCAGCGCGACACTGAGGCGATCATAGAGCGTCAGCGTATGCAGCAGGTCAGTGCTCAGGGCATCAGGAAGCAGGCGCTGGCTCAGCTCGCGCGCCATCTGCAGAACAGGCTCACTGGCCTCAAGCAGCGACGCGGGCACGCTGGTCTCCTGACCCAGGCCAAGCAGGAAACGATCGTCAACCTCTGCCGCAGCGGGGACCAGCGGCGCAGTCTGCGAAGCGCGGGGACTGGCCTGGCTTTCATAAAACCAGTGGCTATGGCCGGGGTAACGGCGTTGATCCATAGTGATTCCTTTTGCAAATGACTGGCACGGCGCACACAGAAGTAATCTGAAATGCAGCCTGATGCGAAGCGCTTGCTTATCGTCGCCGAAGGGCGCAGCAGGGCAAAAGAATGATCGGTGATAATTAATAGCGTTGAGCTATAACGAGACGAGAATGGGAGCGGGGCAAAAAAAGAGAAGGGCGAGCCGTCAGGCCCGCCCGGAGAACTTATTTCAGTTCCAGTTCGTTCATTGCGGCGATGCTGAAGCCGCCATCAACGTGAACCACTTCGCCGGTGATACCGCCCGCAAGATCAGACACCAGGAAGGCTGCGGAGTTACCCACATCTTCGATGGTCACAGTGCGACGGATCGGCGTAACCGCTTCGCAGTGGGCCAGCATTTTACGGAAATCTTTGATGCCCGATGCCGCCAGGGTACGGATCGGACCGGCAGAAACGGCATTTACACGCACGCCTTCAGGACCCATCGCGTTCGCCATATAACGTACGTTCGCTTCGAGCGAGGCTTTTGCCAGACCCATGACGTTATAGTTCGGGATAGCACGCTCAGCACCCAGGTAAGACAGGGTCAGCAGGGCGGCACCCGGATTCAGCATCGCACGGCACTCTTTCGCCATTGCCACAAAGCTGTAGGCGCTGATGTCGTGAGCGATTTTAAAACCTTCACGGGTTACGGCATTCACATAGTCGCCATCCAGCTGATCGCCCGGGGCGAAACCGATGGAGTGAACAAAACCGTCAAATTTTGGCCAGGTTTTTGCCAGTTCAGAGAAAAGCGCTTTGATGCTCTCATCTTCAGCCACATCGCAAGGCAGAATAATGTCTGAACCCAATTCTTTAGCAAACTCTTCCACACGACCTTTTAATTTGTCGTTCTGGTAGGTGAAAGCCAGCTCTGCGCCCTGTTTATGCATTGCCTGTGCAATACCCCAGGCAATGGAGAGTTTACTGGCAACGCCAGTAATCAGAATGCGCTTACCGGAAAGAAAACCCATAGCTGTAATCCTTATGGTCACTGTAGTTGGCGGTCGTGATGATTAAAAAGTAAACGACCGACGTTAATAGACGTGGCGATTCTAACACGTCTCGCTGAATTCGGGTAAAACAGGCGGCGAATTCCGCTAGCTGAGGCGTGAATTGCCGCTTACCCGCCAGGCTTCAGCGGTCAGCGCTTCACCAAAATGGCTGGCAATCAGCCGTTTCGTCAAATCATGCAGCGGTGAGGCGAAAACATCCGCCGTACCGCCGCGTTCGACCACCTCGCCCTGATGCATCACCAGCACCTGATCGCTGATATGCTTCATCATACCTATATGCTGGGTAACATAAATATAGGCGATCCCGTGCTGCTCCTGCAGTTCCAGCATCAGGTTCACCAGTTGCGAACGCATGGTCATATCCAGCGAGGCGAGAGCTTCATCCGCTACAATCACCCTGGGCTGCAGGATCAGCGCACGCGCCAGACCAAGACGCTGTTTCTGTCCGGGTGCCAGCATATGCGGATAGTAACTGGCGTGATCGCGCAGCAGACCCACCTGGCGCAGGGTGGTGATAATGCGTTTCTCGCGGGCGCTGGCATCCAGATCGGTATTCAGGCGCAGCGGAAAATCGAGGATCTGACTGACGCGCTGGCGCGGATTGAGGGAAGTAGAGGGATCCTGAAAAATCATGCGGATGCGCTGGCTGCGATAGCGGTAATCACCAAAGCTGAGCGGATGGTCGTCGATGATAATTTCTCCGGCGGTAGGGGCCATCATGCCGCTGAGCATTTTCGCCAGGGTCGATTTGCCCGAGCCGTTTTCCCCGATAATCGCCAGCGTCTGCTTTTCCCGCAGGGTAAAGCTGACATCTCGCACCGCCTCCACATGCTGACGGCGAAACAGCCCGGTGCGGTAGCGAAAGGTTTTACTCAGGTTGCGCACTTCCAGCAGGGTTTCCATGACTATTTACTCTCCATATTCAGCGGGAAGTGGCAGGCAAAAAGGTGAGACTTGCCGCCATCCAGACGCGGCGTCTCCACACATTTACGCTGTGCGTAAGGGCAGCGCGGGCCCAGGCGACAGCCAATTGGCAGATGTTCCAGCGAGGGAATCGCGCCGGAAAGAGTATTCAGACGGCTTTTATGCGGCAATGCGCGGCCAAAATCGGGCATCGCGCGGATCAGCGCCTGGGTGTAAGGATGATGCGGCGTGGTCATCAGCTCTTCGCTGAGCGCGGTTTCCACCGTCTGACCGCAATACATCACGTTGATGCGGTCGGCCCACTGGCTCAGGGTGCGTAGATCATGGCTGATTAACAGAATCGTGGTGTTATTGTTCTGATTAAGGCGTCTCAGCAAACGAAAGATCTGCGCCTGGGTGGTCGGTTCCATGGCGTTGGTTGGCTCATCGGCGATTAGCAGGCGCGGCTGATTGGCCAGCGCAATGGCAATCATCACCTTCTGGCATTCCCCCTCGGTGAGTTCGTAGGGGAAGCTGCGCATAATATCTTTATGATCTTTAATTCCGACCCGGTGCAGCAGCTCAATGGCGCGCGCCTTGCGCCAGAACCACAGGCGGCGATACCAGTGGCCTTTCACTGTCCAGCCGGGGATCGCCTGCATCAGCTGGCGGCCAATGCTTTCCGACGGATCGAGACAGGACTGCGGCTCCTGAAAAATCATCGACACATGGTGACCGATAATGCGCCGACGTTCACGCGGCGACAGACGCAGCAGGTCAATATCGTTAAAGCGCATCCGATCGGCGGAGACGCGCCAGTTGTCGTTGGTGACGCCACAAATCGCTTTCGCCACCAGACTTTTGCCTGAGCCCGACTCGCCGACCAGACCGCGAAATTCGCCTTCGGCCAGCGTCAGATTCACGCGATCAACCGCTTTTACCGGCCCTTCGGCAGTCATAAATTCGATAGTCAGATTACGGATATCAAGTAACGGCATTATTCTACTCCCGCTTTGATGGCGCGGCGGATGCCGTCACCCAGCAGGTTAACAATCAGTACGCTGATCATCAGCGCAGCCCCGGGCAACATTACCGTCCAGGGGGCCACATAGATCAGCTCCAGCGCGTCGCCCAGCATCGCGCCCCATTCCGGCGAGGGGAGCTGCGCGCCCAGGTCAAGAAAGCCCAGCGCCGCAATATCGAGAATGGCCATCGACAGCGCGCGCGTCACTTCACTGACCAGCAAGGGTAGCACGTTAGGCAGGATCGCCGACCAGAGGATATTCACATTACTGGCGCCATCCAGGCGCGCTGCCACCACATACTCTTTTTTCAGCTCGTCATGCACGGCGGTGTAGATGGCGCGCACCAGACGCGGCATCAGCGCCAGCCAAACCGCCAGCATCGCATGGCCCAGACTTGGACCCATAAAGGCCACCACAATAATCGCCAGCAGCAGCGAGGGGATCGAGAGCAGGGTATCCAGCACATGGTTCAACACCGCCGAGCGCAGGCCATGGGTCATGCCCGCCAGGATGCCGGGCACCAGCGCACAGAGCACGGAAAAAAAGGTGACCAGTAGCGCCGAGCCCACCGTTGGAGCAACGCCGCTCAGCAGACGGCTCATCACATCGCGCCCGAGATCGTCGGTGCCGAGAAAGAAGGAGACATCACCGTAACGCGACCAGGAGGGCGGCAGCAGTTGATAGCCAAGGAATTGCTGATCGATATTATAAGGCGCCAGCAGGCTGCCAAACAGACAGAGCAACAGCAGCGCCGCAAAACCGTACAGGCCGACCATCGCCTGGGCATCAGGGTAGAACTGACGCCAGGTGCGCAGGAAGGCGCCTGGCGAGCGCTTCTCGTCGTAAATATTATCGGAGCGCATACCACTCCTTGTGGATCAGCGGGTTCATGGCCGCGCCGACGATATCGGAAATCACATTGACCAGAATCACCAGTCCGCCGATCACCATCACTCCGGCGGAAATCGCCGCGTAATCCTGCTGGCGAATGGCGTTAATCAGCCAGCGCCCCAGTCCCGGCCAGTTGAACACCACTTCGGTGATCATCGCCAGCGTCAGCATGGTGGAAAACTGCAGGCCGAGGCGCGGGATCACCGGCGGCAGCGCATTATGCAGCACATGACGGCGGATGACGGTCAGACGCGACAGCCCGCGCGTGGCGGCAGCCTTGATATAATTTCTGTCCATCACCTCGCTGGTGCTGTTACGCAGCAGGCGGATTACCTCGGTAGTAGGGGCAACAGCCAGAGTAAGCACCGGCAGAATCATATGGGTGAGGGTGCTGATCAGCATTTCATCACGCCAGGGCGAGCGGTTCATCCAGGCGTCGATCAACGCGAAGCCAGTGATATTTTTTACCGGATAGAGCAGGTCGAAACGACCGGAGACCGGTAGCCAGCCCAGCGTCAGAGAGAAAAACAGCGTTAACAGCAGCGCCAGCCAGAATACCGGCATCGAGAAGCCGAGCAGCGCCAACGCGCTGATCGCCTTGTCCGGCCACTTATTGCGCATTACCCCTGCGCAGATCCCGAGCGGGATACCCAGCAGCAGTGCCAGCGCAAACGCCAGCAGACAGAGCTCCAGCGTGGCGGGAAACACTTCGCGCAGCTGGAGACGGATCGCCTGACCATTGGTGCTGGAGACGCCAAAGTCGAGTTGCAGCATCCCTTTAAACCAGAACCACCAGGCATCCAGCAATGAAGCCCCCTGCAGCGGCGCATTAGGGGTATAGTAGCTCAGGCTGAAGCTCACCAGTGACAGCAGCAACAGCGTGACCACCAGCAGCAACAGACGACGCAAAATATAGATAATCACGGTTGCGCTTCCTCACTCTCATCACGGTAGACCCCGGCAAACGAGGCGTTACCAAAGGGGCTGAGCACCAGGCCTTTAATATCGTGGCGGTAAGCCTGCAGACGCAGCGACGAGGCCAGTGGCAGCACCGGCAACTCCTGCGCCAGAATGCGCTGGGCGTGGTTATAGCTGTCGATACGTGCCGACAGCTGCTGCGACAGCAGCGCCTTTTGCAGCACTTCGTCGAAGGCAGGAAAACACCAGTGGGCATAATTGGTTTGCGAATGGATAGCGGCGCAACTTAACAGCGGACGAAAGAAGCTGTCCGGGTCGTTACTGTCGGTCGCCCAGCCGGCAAGCGTCAGGTCATGGTTCATCGCCATCAGCTGCGCTTCCTGAAAGCGGCCATCTACCGGCACGATGGTCACCTGCACGCCAATCTGCGCCAGATCGGCCTGAATCAGTTCCGCCGTTTTCAGCGGGCTGGGGTTCCAGGATTGCGAGGCGGCTGGCACCAGCATGCGCAGCTGAAGTTTGCCGAGGCCCAGTTCATTCAGCGCCTCACGCGCGCGACGTGGATCGTAGGCGGTAACACGGGCATCCCTGTCATAGGCCCAGGAAGCGCGCGGCAGCACGGAGGCAGCGGTTTCTGCGGTGCCGTAATAAATAGACTCCATCAGGCGCTCATTGTTGATCGCCAGCGACAGCGCGTGACGTACCTGCGGACGGTCGAGCGGCGGTTTGCGCGTATTAAAAGCCAGATAGGCGATGTTCATGCCGGGACGCAGCGTCATACGCAGACGCGGATCGTCGCGCAAGATGGAGAGCTGGCTGGCGGAAGGGTAAGCCAGTACGTCGCATTCGCCGGTTAACAGCTTGGAGAGGCGTCCGGTGCCTCCGGCACCCATATCGATGACGACCTGCTGCAGGCGCGGCACCCCTTTCCAGTAACGCGGATTGCGCGCGAGGCGAATATACTGGCTGGCGCGATATTCACTCAGCTGGAAGGGGCCGGTGCCCACCGGTTCCCGGTCCAGCCGCTCCTGTTGGCCTTTCGCGCTCAGTTGGTCAGCGTACTCTTTCGATAAAACCGGCGCGTAGTGGGTCGCCAGATGCCAGAGAAAAGAGGCGTCCGGGCTGTTCAGGCGGATTTCGACCGTATCGCGATCGATCTTGCGCACGCTCTGCACCGCTTCAGCAAACTGCAGGCTATCAAAATAGGGATAGCTGCCGCCGTTCACGCTATGCCAGGGGTGCTTGCGGTCAAACATGCGGGCAAAACTAAAGACCACATCATCCGCATTCATGGTGCGCGTCGGGGTAAACCAGTTGGTGTGCTGGTAAGCGACCTGATGGCGCAGATGAAACCGGTACGTGGCCCCGTTGTCACGTACTTCCCAGCTTCTGGCGAGATCGGGGATCAGACGATAGGTATAGGGATCGACATCCAGCAGGCGGTCATAGAGTTGCGCCGCCAGCGTATCGACCGCCAGTCCGCTGCTCGCCATCTGCGGATTAAAGGTATTCATTACGCCATTAACACAGTAGATAAAACCCGTCTGACGGATATCGCCAGCAGGCGCAGACCAGGCAGGCGCAGTAAAAACGCCGAGGGCAAGCAACAGCGCAGGGAATAATCTCGACATAGAACTCAACGATTCACAGGCAATAAGCAGAGTGTATCCCAAAGGCGGCTACGACCCAAAATTTGCTGTATTCAGCCGGGCGAAACGGGCCAGGCGAGAGGAAATCAGCCTGCAAATCGTGTGGGGATGAGAAAAGTTCTCAATCAGCGCTTTACAGATGATAATAAGAATGATTATTATTCTTGTGTCCTTTGCGCCGGACTCTGCCGCCGAAGGGCACGACATTGCTCACATTGCTTCCAGTATTTTTTGCCCGCCTCTGCGGGCTTTTTTTTGCCTGAACCTCAGCGCTCGGCCTGAATACCATGTTTTTTCAGCATGGCGCGCAGCTGATGATAAGTCACGCCAAGCAGGTCGGCGGCGCGACGCTGATTATATTTTGCCTGCTGCAGACTCAGCTCCACCAGCTGGCGCTCCTGCTGATTCTGCCACTGGCGCAAATCGAGCGGCAGCCCAGGCAGGGCGCCGTGCGGCCCATCCACTGTTGTCGCTACCGGCAGCGGCGTACGCGGGGAAAAGGGGTTAATAATGATATTATTCAGCTCCGTCTCGCTGTTATGGTGACGATAGACCGATCGTTCCACCACATTTTTCAGCTCACGCACGTTGCCCGGCCAGGGGTAGTCAAGCAGGATACGCTCCGCCTGGGGCGAGAAGCCGGGAAACAGCGGCAGCCCGAGCTCACGACACATCTGAATCGCAAAATGGTTAGCCATCACCAGAATGTCGCTGCGCCGCTCGCGCAGCGGCGGCAACTGCACCACATCAAACGCCAGCCGGTCCAGCAGGTCGGCGCGAAACTTGCCTGCAGCAGCCAGCGCCGGCAAATCCTCATTGGTGGCGCACACCAGGCGCACATTGACCTGCAGAGACTGATTACCGCCGACGCGCTCCAGCTGGCCATACTCAATTACGCGCAACAGCTTCTCCTGCACCAGCATCGGCGCGGTAGCCAGCTCATCAAGAAACAGCGTACCGCCGTCGGCACGTTCAAAACGGCCAAGATGGCGTTTTTGCGCCCCGGTAAAAGCGCCAGCCTCATGACCAAAGAGTTCGGAATCGAGCAGGTTTTCATTCAGCGCGGCGCAGTTGAGTGAGACAAAAGGGCCCTGCCAGCGGTCTGACAGATAGTGCAGGCGACTGGCGATCAGCTCCTTACCGGTGCCGCGCTCACCCACCACCAGCACCGGTTTATCCAGCGGCGCCAGTTTTGACACCTGTTCCAGCACTTCCAGAAAGTTATCTGACTCACCCAGTAAGTTATCGTTGCTGCCAGTCATGATGATTTTCACCAACTGTTAATCAATTTACTTACCTTACCGGCTCGACTGAACAGAGTAAAATTTATAATTGCTGTAAAATCATTTAGTTAAAAACTGGCACGCAATTTGAATAGAGTAAGCAGCGCCTGGCGCAATAACCATTACGTTAAGAGGAACATCATTATGGGTATTTTTTCTCGTTTCGCCGACATCGTGAACGCTAACATTAACTCGCTGCTGGAGCGTGCGGAAGATCCACAGAAACTGGTACGCCTGATGATTCAGGAAATGGAAGATACGCTGGTGGAAGTGCGTTCTACCTCTGCCCGCGCGCTGGCCGAAAGAAAACAGCTGCTGCGTCGTATTGAGCAGGCGCAAATTCAGCAGGCAGAGTGGCAGGAAAAAGCGGAGCTGGCGCTGCGCAAAGATAAAGACGATCTGGCACGCTCTGCGTTGATTGAAAAACAGAAGCTGACCGACCTGATCGCCGCGCTGCAGCAGGAAGCGGCGCTGGTGGAAGAGACGCTGGAACGCATGAAAGGTGAAATCGGTGAGCTGGAGAAAAAACTGAGCGAAACCCGTGCCCGTCAGCAGGCGCTGATGCTGCGTCATCAGGCGGCGTCGTCCTCACGGGATATTCGTCGTCAGCTCGACAGCGGCAAGCTGGATGGCGCGATGGCGCGTTTCGAATCGTTTGAACGTCGCATCGATCACATGGAAGCGGAAGCGGAAAGCCAGCGCTTTGGTAAGCCCAAAGGTCTGGATCAGCAGTTTGCCGAACTGAAAGCGGATGATGCCATTAGCGAACAGCTGGCAGCGCTGAAAGCGAAAATGAATCGCGACGAGTAACCGATCGGGCCGCTGGCCCGGTCGTCATGCGACCTTTTAATGATTAAGGAGAGTCGATGAGCGCACTTTTTCTTGCCATACCGTTAACCATATTTGTGCTGTTTGTGGTGCCGATCTGGTTATGGCTGCATTACAGCAACAAACGCAACGGCGGGGCAGAGCTGTCGGCAGGCGATATGCAACGTCTGCAGCAGCTGACTCAGGATGCGCGCCGCATGCGCGAACGCATTGAGGCGCTGGAAGCCATTCTTGATGCGGAGCACCCGAACTGGAGGCAGCCATGAGCATTCTGAACGCGAAGCGTAAGCTCTGGCGTCTGCCTGAACAGGGTAAACTGATGGGCGTTTGCGCCGGCCTGGCCGATTATCTTGATATCCCGGTGCGTCTGATACGTGTCATTGTGGTGCTGTCGCTGTTTTTCGGCCTGTTTATGTTTACCCTCATCGCCTATCTGGCACTGGGTTTTATGCTGGATGCAAAACCTGCCGATGCGCCGGATGAACGTCCACCCAGCGCCAGCGAGTTGCTTGATCAGCTGGCTGGCGAGTTGCAGCGTGACGAAAAAAGCGTGCGTGAAATCGAGCGCTACGTCACTTCCGAAACATTCAGCGTCCGCAGCCGTTTCCGTCAGCTCTGAGCAGGCGCTACACGGGCCCGGCAGCGGGTCCGCATTCCCTACCCATCGCCGGAGGTCACCATGTCCGTTCAGGGACAATCCCGTTTTCGCCGTCATGCGGCGCCCGCATTGAAGTCAGCCGGAAAATTCATCATTATCAATGCTGTCACTTACGGTCCCGCCGGACTGACCGGCTGGGCAGTGAAATCTGTGGCGCGTCGTCCGTTACGTATTCTCCTTTCGCTGGCGCTGGAACCGCTGCTGGCCAGAGTGATGAAGCGCATCTCGGCGCGCTTCATCAGGGAGAACGATGAAAAGAGTCCACAATGAACTGATGTCGCTGGTCAACCGTGGCGTTGACCGCCATCTGCGCCTGGCCGTTACCGGTCTGAGCCGCAGCGGGAAAACTGCTTTTATCACCTCGCTGGTCAATCAGCTGCTTAACGTCCACAGCGGCGCGCGGCTGCCGCTGTTTTCTGTGGTACGCGAAGAACGCTTGCTGGGCGTGAAACGTGTACCGCAGCGCGATATGGGCATTCCGCGTTTTACCTATGATGAAGGGCTGGCGCAGCTTTACGGCACGCCGCCCGACTGGCCGACCCCGACGCGCGGCGTCAGCGAAATGCGCCTGGCGCTGCGTTATCGCACTAACGACTCCCTGCTGCGTTACTTCAAAGAGAGCGCGACGCTGTGGCTGGAGATTGTCGACTATCCGGGCGAGTGGCTGCTGGATCTGCCGATGCTGGCGCAGGATTATCTCAGCTGGTCACGTCAGATGACGGGTCTGCTGCAGGGCGATCGCGCGGCGTGGGCCAAACCCTGGCACGCCCTCTGTGCCGATCTTGATCCGCTGGCGCCGGCAGATGAAAATCGCCTGGCGCAGATTGCCGCCGCCTGGACCGATTATTTACATCAGTGTAAACAGCAGGGGCTGCATTTTATCCAGCCGGGCCGCTTCGTCCTGCCGGGAGATATGGCGGGCGCGCCAGCGCTGCAATTTTTCCCCTGGCCCACGCAGGATGACGCCAGCGCCGCGCGTCTGGCGCAGGCCGATAAACACAGCAACTTCGCCACGCTGCAGGCGCGTTTCAACTACTACTGCCAGCATGTGGTGAAAGGCTTCTATAAAGATTATTTTCTGCGTTTCGACCGGCAAATTGTACTGGTGGACTGTCTGCAGCCGCTGAACAGCGGGCCGCAGGCGTTTAACGATATGCGCCTGGCGCTGACGCAGTTGATGCAAAGTTTTCACTACGGCCAGCGCACGCTGTTCCGCCGCCTCTTTTCTCCTGTTATTGATAAGCTGCTGTTTGCAGCGACCAAAGCTGACCATGTTACCGCCGATCAGCACGCCAATATGGTGTCACTGCTACAGCAGATGGTGCAGGACGCCTGGCAAAACGCGGCGTTCGAGGGGATCAGCATGGATTGCCTTGGACTGGCGTCGGTGCAGGCGACCGAAAGCGGCCAGGTGCAGCATCAGGGCGAAACGCTGCCGGCGTTACGCGGTCACCGGCTCAGCGATGGCGAGGCGTTAACTTTTTATCCCGGCGAGGTGCCGCCGCGTTTGCCGGGTAACGCTTTCTGGCAGCAGCAGGGGTTTCAGTTTGAAGCCTTCCGGCCGCAACAGCTTGATGTGGATCGACCTCTGCCGCACATTCGGATGGATGCCGCGCTGGAGTTTTTATTAGGAGATAAATTGCGATGAAAGAGCCGTCGCTAAAACCAAGAATTGATTTTGCCCGTCCGCTGGATCAGCAGACGGAACAGGCGCTGCGTCCGGCGCAGGTATTTGATGCCGACGCGCAGGCGCGTTTTCTGGTGCAACAGGCTGAGGAGGCTGAGCCGCAGGACGAGGACGCGGGCGAACGCGTGGTTGAAGCGGCGTTACGCCCAAAGCGCAGCCTGTGGCGCAGAGTGGCGGGCGTGGGCGTGGGGTTGTTTGGCCTCAGCGTGGTGGCGCAGGGTGCGCAGTGGTTGCACGATGCCTGGCGGGCGCATGACTGGTTCGCGCTGGGGGGCGGTGTGGCGGCAGGGATGATTGTCGCAGCGGGCGCGGGGGCGCTGGTAAGCGAATGGCGTCGCCTGTGGCGCCTGCGTCAGCGCGCCGAAGAGCGCGATCGCGGGCGTGAACTGCTCAACAGTCACGGCATCGGTCAGGGACGCACTTTCTGCGAAAAACTGGCGCAGCAGGCCGGACTGGACCAGGGACACCCGGCGTTACAGCGCTGGCATGCGGCACTGCATGAAACCCATAACGATCGGGAAGTGGTGGCGCTCTATGCGCAGCTGGTGCAACCGGTGCTGGATCGCCAGGCGCGGCGCGAAATCAGTCGCCATGCCGCGGAATCGACCCTGATGATTGCAGTGAGCCCGCTGGCGCTGGTGGATATGGCCTTTATCGCCTGGCGCAACCTGCGGCTGGTGAACCGGATTGCGGGCATCTATGGTATAGAGTTGGGTTACTTCAGCCGTATTCGCCTGTTTCGCCTGGTGCTGCTGAATATGGCGTTTGCCGGTGCCTCCGAGCTGGTGCGCGAAGTGGGCATGGACTGGATGTCGCAGGATATCGCTGCGCGGCTCTCCACGCGTGCAGCGCAAGGGATAGGTGCCGGGCTGTTGACCGCGCGCCTTGGCATCAAAGCGATGGAACTCTGCCGTCCGCTGCCCTGGCTGGAGGATGACAAGCCGCGGCTGGGCGATTTTCGCCGCGAACTGATTGGCCAGCTGAAAGAGACCTTACAAAAAGGCGGCGCAAAGCCAGACCAACCCGCCAGATAAGCACGCCGGATTTCTCTTTCGCACCGGCTGCGGCGCGGAAGAGGGGATTTTTGCCTTGTGCTGGCACTTAACGCGTGATCATCTGCCAAAATTTCCCCCTGTGCGGTGCATTATTTTTTCGATAGTGTCAACTTTTCATGACAGGGGCCTTCTGAGGGAGCGCAAGTTAGCGTATTATCGCTGAATTCTGAACCTGACTAGGGCCATCGCAATGCGTTTGGAAGTTTTTTGCCAGGACCGTATTGGTCTGGCGCGCGAGCTGCTTGATCTGCTGGTCGCGCGCAATATCGATCTGCGCGGCATCGAAATTGCCCCTCTGGGCCGCATTTATCTCAGCTTTTCCGCTCTGGCGTTTGAGCAGTTCAGCACGCTGATGGCGGAGATCCGACGTACCCCCGGCGTTACCGATGTGCGCACGGTGGCCTATTTACCTTCCGAGCGCGAGCACCGGGCGCTGAGTGCGTTGCTGGTGGCGATGCCGGAGCCGGTATTCTCTATCGATCTGAAAAGTAAAGTGGAGCTGGCAAACCCGGCGGCGCAGAACCTGTTTAATCTCGACGAGCAGAAAATGCGGAACCACAGCGCCGGTAATTTAATCAGTGGTTTTAATTTTCAACGCTGGCTGGAGAGCGAGCGCGTCGAGGCGCAGGCGCAGCATGTGGTGATCCAGGGCCGTGATTTTCTGATGGAAGCGCGGCCTATCTACCTGGCGGCGGAAGATGAGCAGGACGATCAGCCGGTCGGCGCGATGATCATGCTGAAATCCACCGCGCGCATGGGGCGCCAGCTGCAAAATCTTACTGTGACTGACGATTCCGGCTTCGATCATATCGTAGCGGTCAATCCCAAAATGCGTCAGGTAGTTGAGCAGGCGCGTAAGCTGGCGATGCATGATGCGCCGTTGTTGATTGTCGGGGATACCGGCACCGGCAAGGATATGCTGGCGCACGCCTGTCATCTGCGCAGCGCACGCGGCAAAAAGCCGTTCCTCGCCCTGAACTGCGCCTCGTTGCCGGATGATGTCGCCGAAAGCGAACTGTTTGGCCATGCTGCAGGCGCCTATCCCAACGCGCTGGAAGGCAAAAAGGGCTTTTTCGAACAGGCAAACGGCGGTTCGGTACTGCTGGACGAAATCGGCGAGATGTCGCCGCGCATGCAGACCAAGCTGCTGCGCTTTCTGAATGATGGTACCTTCCGCCGCGTGGGCGAGGAGCATGAGGTGCATGTGGATGTGCGCGTTATTTGCGCCACGCAAAAAAATCTGGTTGAGCTGGTCCAGCGTGGCGAGTTTCGCGAAGATCTCTTTTATCGCCTCAATGTATTAACCCTGAACCTGCCACCGCTACGCGAGCGTCCGCAGGACATTCTGCCGTTGACGGAAATGTTTGTGGCGCGCTTTGCCGATGAACAGGGCATACCGCGTCCGCGTCTCTCTTCTCAGCTGAATGCCTTTCTGACGCGCTACAGCTGGCCCGGCAATGTGCGCCAGCTGAAAAATGCGCTCTACCGCGCGCTGACGCAGCTGGAGGGCTATGAGCTGCGCCCGCAGGATATTATGCTGCCGGAACAGGCGCTCGATATTTCGTTGGGCGATGAGGCGCTGGAGGGATCGCTGGACGATATTACCAGCCGCTTTGAGCGTTCGGTGTTAACGCGCCTTTATCTCTCTTATCCCAGCACGCGCAAACTGGCGAAACGCCTTGGCGTATCCCATACGGCGATTGCCAACAAGCTGCGCGAATATGGCCTGAGCCAGAAAAAAAGCGAAGGGGAAGCGGGCGAGGGAGAAAACCGGTGAAAGCAGCGGATAACGCCTGTTATCCGCTTTTTTTGATTACTTCAGCGCAGCCAGTGCCGCCTCATAATCGGGTTCGGTGGTAATTTCATCCACCAGCTGGCTGTAAATCACTTTGTCCTGCTCATCCAGTACCACTACCGCACGTGCGGTCAGGCCCTGCAGCGCACCACTGGCAATCTCTACACCGTAATCCTGTTTAAAGTTGCCGCCGCGCAGCGTTGAAAGGGTCACGACGTTTTCCAGGTTATCGCTGCCGCAAAAACGTGACTGAGCAAACGGCAGATCGGCGGAGATACACAGCACCACGGCGTTATCCATTTCGCTCGCCAGCTGGTTGAACTTGCGTACCGAGGCGGCACAAACGCCGGTATCCACACTCGGGAAAATGTTCAGCACTTTACGTTTTCCGGCATACTCAGCAAGAGAGACATCCGCCAGGTTTTTTGCCACCAGCGAGAACGGTTTTGCCTGCTCGCCAGCCTGCGGAAACTGGCCGGCTACGGAAACCGGGTTACCCTGAAACTGTACTGTCTGCGACATAAAGATTCCTTTTTTATCATGGTAAATAACCTGACGGTTTGCTGCCGCCAGGGCAAGTGTCACGCCATTATATGACATAAATTTGAAGGATTTACGATAACAGATCATGAAAAGGGTTTAGGATAACAGAGGGTGTAATCGTCGCTGCACTGTATAAACCGCGTTTTTAACAAGGAGTTGCCATGAGAACGGTTAAGAGTTATCCCGAAGCCTGGCCGCTGCATTCCCCCTTTGTCATTGCCCGTGGCAGCCGTCATGAAGCCAAAGTGGTGGTGGTCGAGCTGGAGGAGGCGGGTGTCAAAGGCGTGGGAGAAAGTACCCCCTATGCGCGCTATGGCGAAAGCGAAGCCTCGGTGCTGGCGCAGATTGCCTCGGTGCTGCCCGCATTACAGCAGGGAATGACGCGTGAGGCGCTGCAACAGGCGCTGCCCCCTGGTGCCGCACGTAATGCCATTGATTGCGCCCTCTGGGATCTGGCTGCGCGCCAGCAGCAGCAGAGCCTCTGGCAGCAGACCGCCGCTACGATGCCCGCACAGATTGTGACGGCGCAAACGGTCAGTATCGATACGCCTGAAGCGATGGCCAACAGCGCACGCGCACTGTGGGAAAACGGGGCAACCCTGCTAAAAGTGAAGCTGGATGACACCTTTATCACCGAAAGGCTGATAGCCATTCGTGCGGCGGTGCCGCAGGCGACACTGATTGTCGATGCTAATGAGTCCTGGCACCCGGAAGGGCTGGCGGCACGTTGCCAGCTGCTGGCGGATCTGCAGGTGGCGATGCTGGAGCAGCCTCTGCCGGCACAACAGGATGAGGCGTTGTCCCATTTCCGCCATCCTCTTCCCATCTGCGCGGACGAGAGCTGCCACACCCGCGCCAGTCTGCCCGCGCTGCAGGGGCGTTATGAGATGATCAACATCAAGCTGGATAAAACCGGCGGTCTGACCGAAGCACTGGCGCTGGCGGATGCCGCGCGCAGCGCGGGTTTTGAGTTGATGCTCGGCTGTATGCTCTGCACCTCACGCGCGATACAGGCAGCCTTGCCGCTGGCCCCGCGCGCGCGTTTTGTCGATCTCGACGGCCCGACCTGGCTGGCCGTCGATGTGGAGCCTGCCGTGCCCTTTGTCGGCGGCGCTATCCAGCTTATGCCGACCAGCGCAGCAGGTTAATCATCGCCTCAAGATAGCGCTCGGTGGCTTCATCAACCGAAATCACTGGCATTTCGGCGGTGATGCAGGGCAGGTTCAGATCCTCGCACCAGCTGCCAAACGAGCCCGGCGTGGCGTAACCCACCGTGCTGACCAGCGGTAAATCGGTCTGCGCGGCCAGCCAGTGCCCGAGCGCGCTGGCGTGGGGATCTTCAATGCAGGCCAGCGGCTCGTGCCAGGAGACGACCCAGCGCGGTTTTAACTGATGAATCAGGGCGCAGAGCGCAGCCGTTTCCGGCTCCGAGGCGGGGCGTTCGCCGGTAGAAAGCAGTACATCGCGCTGCTCCGCCACGCTGTTCCAGCGGTACACCGTGTCGCCCGGCTGCCAGTTAGCGGCAGGAAAATTGCGGTTGAGGTCGACACCGCGGGCGTTGGCGCGCAGTCCCAGCTGACAGCCGTCCGGGTTTACCGTCAGCACCACATGGTGACGGCGCAGTGAGTCTGGCAGGGTGCGCAGCGCCGCAGAGAGCACGGCAATGGTGGCATATTCGTCGCCGTGCGTACCGGCCAGAATCAGACCGCTTTCGGCATCCGCCTGCGGGGCGGGAAACCAGAGCAGCGGCGCGCCCAGCGGTGATTGACCATAGATCTGCCAGTGGGCGTCAAGCTTGCCGCGCAGCGGGCGCGGGTGTAACGATGACATAGACTTATCCTCAAGCAGGCTTTAGTTAAAACTAACGGAAAACCGCGTCTCAGAAAATAGCTATTTACCGATCAGCAATTTGCGCTAAAGTGCCGAAGAGAATCGACCCTGAGGCGCAGGTGCCCCGGACGCCGCGCCTGTTTCTGGCATTGAGGAAAGTTCATGAAGATAAGATTTCGCGTTACGCTCTGCGCGCTGCTGAGTGCCAGCGCTGTCACGCCCGCGCTGGCGGCCGATGTTCCCGCAGGTGCGCAGCTGGCGGCTAAGCAGGAAATTGTACGCCATATCAAAGATGAACCCGCCTCACTGGATCCGGTGAAAGCGGTGGGCCTGCCGGAAATTCAGGTGATTCGCGATCTGTTTGAAGGGCTGACCAGTCAGGATGCCGCAGGCAATATCGTGCCTGGCGTTGCCGAGAGCTGGAGCAGCAATGACAACAAAACCTGGATCTTCACGCTGCGTAAAAATGCCCGCTGGTCAGACGGGAAACCCGTCACGGCGCAGGATTTTGTCTACAGCTGGCAGCGGCTGGTGGATCCGCAGAACAGTTCGCCTTTCGCCTGGTTCGCCGCCCTGAGCGGGGTGCAAAACGCGGAAGCCATCGTAAAAGGCGAGATGCCGGTAGAAAAACTGGGCGTCAGCGCCCCGGACAGGACCCATTTGAAAGTCACGCTGGCGCGGCCGGTGCCCTGGTTTCCCAGTCTGACGGCCAACTTCGCCCTCTATCCGGTGCCGCAGAGCGCCATTACGCAGCATGGTGCTGACTGGACCAAACCGGGCAAACTGGTGGGTAACGGCGCTTATCAGTTGCAGGAGCGGGTGGTGAACGAAAAGATCGTGCTGGTGCGCAACCCCCACTACTGGGACGATGCCCATTCGGTGCTGACCAAAGTGACCTTCCTGCCGCTGAATGAGGAGTCGAGCGCCACCAAACGCTACCGCGCCGGAGATATCGATATCACCGAATCCTTCCCGAAAAATATGTACAGCCTGCTGAAAAAGAATCTGCCGGGCGAGGTCTACACCCCCGATCAGCTCGGCACCTATTACTATGCGTTTAATACGCAAAAAGGACCAACTGCCGATGTGCGCGTGCGGCGGGCGCTCTCCTGGAGTATCGACCGGCGCATCATTGCCGAAAAAGTGCTGGGCACCGGGGAGAAACCCGCCTGGCATTTTACGCCGGAAGTGACTGCTGGCTTTAAGCCGCTGCCTTCCTTCCTGCAGCAGCACAGCCAGCAGGAGCTGAATGCGCAGGCGAAAGCCTTGCTGGCGGCCGCAGGCTATGGCCCCAACAACCCGCTGCGCCTGAAGCTGCTCTATAACACCTCCGAGAACCATCAGAAGATCGCCGTGGCGGTCGCCTCCATGTGGAAAAAAAATCTGGGCGTTGAGGTAACGCTGCAGAATCAGGAGTGGAAAACCTATATCGACAGCCGGAACAGCGGCAACTTTGATGTGATCCGCGCTTCCTGGGTGGGCGACTATAATGAGCCTTCCACTTTCCTCAGTCTGTTAACCCGCAGTCACAGCGGCAATATCGCGAAATTCAGCAACAGTGACTATGACGCCGTGCTGGAAAAGGCGAGTCTGGAATCCAGCGCAAAAGAGCGCAATGCGGATTACAACCGTGCAGAGCAGATTATCTCCGACCAGGCACCGATAGCGCCGATTTATCAGTACACTAATGGCCGTCTGATTAAGCCGTGGGTGAAGGGATATCCGGTGACCAACCCGGAAGATGTCGCCTATAGTCGTGAACTGTGGATTGAAAAACATTAAGGCGAATGTGTGACGGTGATTGAAGCGAAAGCACTACAGATCCCCGATGCGATTATCGCCTGCCAGCTGGATGGCAAGGGCGGGTTAGTCGCTATCGAAGACCGGGATGTGATCCACGCGGAGCGTCCCTGCTGGCTGCATCTCAACTATACCCACCGTAACAGCGCGGCGTGGCTGCATGCCACGCCGCTGCTGCCCGATGCGGTACGCGATGCGCTGGCGGGCGAAAGCATGCGCCCGCGTGTCAGTCGGCTGGGTGATGGCTTTATGATTGTGCTGCGCAGCATTAACCATAACAGCGATGCCCGACCCGACCAGCTGGTAGCGATGCGCGTCTTTATCAACGACAGGCTGATCGTCTCCACGCGTCGGCGCAAAGTGGCGGCCATCGACGAGGTGCTGGGCGATCTGCAAAACGGCAACGGGCCGGTGGATTGCGGCAGCTGGCTGGTGGGCGTCTGCGACACGCTGACCGATCACGTCAGTGAATTTATCGAAGAGCTGCACGATAAAATTCTTGAGCTGGAGGATGCGCTACTCGATCAGCGTATTCCGCCGCGCGGTGAACTGGCGCTGCTGCGTAAACAACTGATTATTATGCGACGCTATATGGCGCCGCAGCGCGATGTGTATGCGCGTCTCGCCAGCGAGAAGCTGAGCTGGATGGATGATGGCGAGCGGCGGCGCATGCAGGAAATTGCCGACCGGCTGGGGCGCGGGCTGGACGATCTCGACGCCGGGGTAGCGCGTACTGCGGTGCTGGCCGATGAAATCGCCTCGCTGATGGCGGAGGCGATGAACCGCCGCACCTATACCATGTCGCTGCTGGCAATGGTGTTTTTACCCACCACCTTTCTTACCGGGCTGTTTGGCGTCAACCTCGGCGGTATTCCCGGCGGTGAGTGGCGCTATGGCTTCAGCGTGTTTTGTCTGCTGCTGATGGTGCTGGTCATTGGTGTCGCCTGGTGGCTGCGCCGCCGCAAATGGCTTTAAGGGGGCTGCGTTTCAGAGAAGAGGAAATTATGCTAACTGTTTGTTAAAAAACAGGGCGGGCAGGGGAAACTGCAAAAAAGCTGATCGAAATCAATATGACGCGGCGCAGAAAGCGGCACACTCTCTCCCGCAGGTGAATGCAACGTCAAGCGATGGGCGTTGTACTCTTCATTGTCTTACTTCCTTTTGAATTACTGCATAGCACATTTGATTCGTATGACGCCGGCATAACTTCTGTGTCGGCTTTTTTTTCCGGTTTGCTCCTGCTGCTCATCCTTTCTATGCTTAAACAACCACAATGAAAAGGAGAACGGCATGTCAATGATAAGCGCAACCGATCCAATCCCGACCGATCCACCGCCGATCCCTGAACCTATCCCACAACCGCAGCCGCAGCCCGATCCGCCGCCCGACACGGTTCCGGTGGGCGATCCGCCGCCGAATCGCATGTAAAAAAAGCGCGCTCTGTAATCAGGAGCGCGCTTTCTATTTCTGTGTCTTACTTAATCTGCAACACGTCAAGACGGGCGCTGAGATCTGGCGCGTCTTCATCTTCCGGCTGCCAGCCCACAGGCTGAAGCGGCAGCGTCTCGCGGTCAAAGGCCAGGTCACCACCGTCCACCACGGCATCACCATGGCGGATGCCTTTAAAATCGAACAGCGTAGCGTCGGCCAGGTGGGAAGGCACCACGTTTTGCATTGCGCTGAACATGGTTTCGATGCGTCCCGGATAACGTTTATCCCAGTCGCGCAGCATATCGGCAATCACCTGACGCTGCAGGTTGGGCTGCGAACCGCACAGGTTGCAGGGGATGATCGGGAACTGGCGCGCCTCTGCGAAGCGGATAATATCTTTTTCACGGCAGTAGGCCAGCGGACGAATCACGATGTGTTTCCCGTCATCGCTCATCAGCTTGGGCGGCATACCTTTCATCTTGCCGCCATAGAACATATTCAGAAACAGCGTCTGCAGGATGTCGTCACGGTGATGGCCGAGGGCGATTTTTGTGCAGCCGAGTTCGCTGGCGGTGCGGTAAAGGATGCCGCGACGCAGGCGCGAGCAGAGTGAGCAGGTGGTTTTGCCTTCCGGGATCTTCTCTTTAACGATAGAGTAAGTGTCTTCTTCGACAATTTTATACTCCACGCCAAGGGCATCGAGGTATTGCGGCAGAACGTGAGCCGGAAAGCCTGGCTGTTTCTGATCCAGATTCACCGCCACCAGGCTAAAGTTCACCGGCGCGCTTTGCTGCAGATTGCGCAGGATTTCCAGCAGGGTATAACTGTCTTTACCGCCGCTGAGGCACACCATAATGCGATCGCCCTCTTCGATCATATTGAAATCGGCAATGGCTTCGCCCACGTTACGGCGTAAACGCTTTTGAAGTTTGTTAAGATTGTATTGCTCTTTTTTTGTAACGTCTTGATTATGATGCATTATTTTATTGCCTGACCTGAAGGAGAGGGGGCGGGGAAAACCGGGATTAATCGGCTGCTTCCCGCTGACCGCGTTCTGTACCTGGAAATATGCACTGTATGGTACGGATTGCAGCGCTGAAAGCCAGCGCGTTTTCAGGGAAAACAGGGGGAAGCGGTGGAAAAGTCGGTGAAACGCCCCGGCCCCGGCATGAGAAGCGCTGCAGCCCGGCCCCTCGCGGGAAAACAGGATTATTCCGCTTGTAAAAAGTTAGAGAGAATTTTGTAAAAAGTGATTTCTCCCCTCGACCCGCCAGCCACCCTGACATATGCTGAGCGGGATTTTCCCTCACAGCTTCCCGGAGTCATCACTGATGAAAGCAGCCCCTTTTTTGCTGGCCGGCGCAGCACTGCTGCTGTCAGCCTGCAGCAGCAACGTTGATAACGAGCCGCCCCAACAAGCAACCGCTGCCCATATGCAGCCGCAGGTTGTCATGTCTTCTCTGGCCGCCAGCAATTGTGCTCAGGCCGGCGGCTCGCTGGCTTTCTCGCATCAGCTGGATGGCTCACGTATCGGTATGTGTCAGCTAAATAACGGACGCCGCTGCGATGAGAACGCCCTGATCAGCGGTAACTGCGCCCGCTTCTGATCGCGGGCGACAGATCCGCACTATGCTCAGGCCGGACGTACCTGATTCGGACAGGGCTCACCCTTACTTAGCTGGCTCAGGTTGCTGAGGGTCGTTTCCGAAATAGCCGTCAGCGCTTCGGCAGTGAGAAAGGCCTGGTGGCCGGTAAACAGCACGTTGTGACAGGCAGAGAGGCGGCGGAACAGGTCGTCCTGAATCACATCATTCGATTTGTCTTCAAAAAACAGGTCGCGCTCGTTTTCATACACGTCCATGCCCAGCGAACCGATTTTTTGCTGTTTCAGCGCATCGATGGCGGCCTGCGAGTCGATTAAACCGCCGCGGCTGGTATTGATGATCATCACCCCATCTTTCATCTGGCTGAATGCGCTCTGGTTAAGCAGATGGTGATTCTCTGCGGTCAGCGGACAGTGCAGGGTAATTACATCGGACTGCGCAAACAGCGAGGGGAGATCGACATATTCCGCGCCGAGATCCAGCGCCTGAGCGCTCGGCCAGGGATCGAAAGCCAGCAGTCGCATGCCAAACCCTTTTAAAATGCGCATGGTGGCGATACCGATCTTGCCGGTGCCAATGACTCCGGCTGTCTTGCCATGCATATTAAAGCCGGTCAGACCCTCCAGTGAAAAGTTCGCATCGCGGGTACGCTGGTAGGCGCGATGTATGCGGCGGTTCAGGCTTAGCATCAGGCCAACGGTATGTTCTGCCACCGCTTCCGGCGAATAGGCGGGCACGCGCACCACTTCAATGCCCAGCGCAGCAGCGGCGTCCAGATCGACGTTATTAAAACCGGCACAGCGCAGTGCCACATATTTCACCCCCAGCGCCGCCAGCTCCTCCAGCACCTCTTTGCCGCCGTCATCATTCACGAAGATACAGACGGCGTCACACCCCTGCGCGGTTTTGGCGGTGCTGGGGGTTAACAGAAAATCGAAAAACACCAGCTCGAAGCCGTAACGCTGGTTAACCTGTTCCAGATACTTCTGGTCGTAATGTTTTGTGCTATAAACTGCGATTCTCATCATTTACTCCTGAAGCGGGGAAGCGGATATCAGAAAAGAGTTATATTTTCGCTATAGCTTTACCTTTTCTCAGCAGGCAAATTGCCGATTTCATTCAGCAAAACTTCACCTCATTGTTGTAACATGCCATCATCTTTGTATGGACGGGATCAAGGAAAAGGATAGTCGATACCATGACGCGAAGCATTCGGCGAGCACTGGCGGCACTACTGGCGCTGACGCTTTTGGTGCTGGGCTTACTCCTGAGCGTCACGCTGTGGCTGCCCCGTCTGGCCGGGATCTGGTTGCCGCCCGACACCCATATTGTCCTGACCGGCACGCCGCGCTGGCGTCACGGCGGCCTCTGGTTCCCGGAGATACGTTATCAGGTAAAACAGTGCGAACTGGCGGCGGTGCGCTCTGTTTCACTGGCGCGCGCGGCGCAACGCTGGCAGCTGCAGGCGCAGAGCGTGCAGCTGAACAGTGATTGCCTGAGCCAGCTTCCCGCCAGTGATCAGCCATCCACTCCCCGAACCCTGGCGCAGTGGCAGGCGCTGCTGCCCGGCGCTCACATCCATCTCGATCAGCTGATTATCTCTCCCTGGCAGCACTATGCCGGTGCTTTTGATCTTACCCTGGAAAAAAATCAGCAACGGCTGCGCTATCAGGGCGAAAATCTCCGCCTGCAGGCAAGCTTACAGGGCCAGCAGCTGCAGCTTGAACAGTTCAGCGTCACCCATCCGGCACTGCCCGAGCCAGTGACGCTGACGGGGCGGTTGCAGCTGCCCGCAACCCTGGATCAGCTGCCGCAGGCGGGTGAAGTGCAGAGCAGCGTGACGCTGTCACAATATCCCGTGCCGCTGGACCTTGCGCTGCACTGGCAGCAGCACCAGGGGGAGTTGCGTATTCAGCCCCGGGGCGAAAGCGACCCGTTGCTGACGTTACCCTGGCAGGCGAGCCAGCAGCAGATCCAGATTAGCGGTGGCCAGTGGCGCTGGCCGCTGGCCGATCAGCCGCTGGCCGGTGGCCTGAGCCTGACGCTGGATAACTGGCAGGCGGGGCTGGAGGAGATGCAGGTCCAGGGACGCGCTAATCTGCTGACACGGGGACGCGGCGGCAAAGGCAATATGGTGCTCAGCCTGGGACCGGGCAAACTGGGCTGGCTGGCGAGCGCGTTGCCGTTTCAACTCACCGGCGAGAGCAAGCTGGCCGCCTTACAGCTGTATGGAACGATTCCCGCCACCCTGACAGGGCCGCTGCTGGACCCGCAGATCGTGGTCAGGCCCGGCGCGCTGCTGCGCCTGCGCGGCCGTCTGCTGTCAACGCTGGAGGTGGATGAGGCGCGCTGGCCGCTGGCGGGGGTGAAAATTTCCTCGCGCGGCGTGGATGGCCGCCTGCAGGCGATTCTGCGCGCCCACGATGCTGGTTTTGGTCGCTTTACTCTGCACCTCGACGGAGGGGCCAGCGATTTCTGGCCCGACCGCGGACGCTGGAACTGGCGCTACTGGGGTGAGGGGGTGATGGCACCATTGCAGGCCAGCTGGGATGTAAAGGGCACCGGCAGCTGGCAGGGCAAGCGCATTGAGCTCAGCACGCTCTCAACCGGTTTTGACCAGCTACGTTATGGCATGGTGACGGTAAGTGCGCCGCGCCTGGCCCTGAGTGCCCCCGTGGTCTGGCAGCGCGAGGCGCAGCATCCCGCTTTCAGCGGCGCTTTTCAACTGACGTCCCAACAAACAGCATTCAGCAACGGCGGCGGTCTGCCGCCCTCAGCGCTGAACTTTGAGGTAAAAGGCGCGGGACCGGCGGACTTTCTCTGGCGCGGCGCGCTGCGTGCCGATGAGATTGGTCCGCTGCGCGTGCATGGGCGCTGGGATGGGCAACGGCTGCGCGGCGAAGCCTGGTGGCCGTCGCAGTCGCTGACGGTGTTCCAACCGCTGCTGAGTCCGGATCTGAAAATGAAGATTCAGGGGGGACAGCTGCGTGCGCAGATGGCGTTTTCCGCCGCGTCTGAGCAGGGATTCGAGGCGGGTGGTCACTGGGCGGTGACGCAGGGCAGCGTGCGTACGCCGGACAGCGAGGTAAGCGGCATCGACTTCTCGCTGCCGTTCCGCCTGCGCCAGCATCAGTGGCAGCTGGGGGTGCACGGTCCGGTATCGCTGCGCATCGCGTTGCTGCAAAATCAGTTTGCCATCGAAAATATCCGCGCCGATCTGCAGGGTTTCTACCCCTGGAGTGAGCAGCAGCCGCTGCGCTTAAGCAATGTCAGCCTGGGTATGCTCGACGGTCATATTGCCCTGGCTGAGCTGCGTTTACCGCAGCACGACGCCGCACGACTGACGCTACGCGACATCAGTATGAGCCGCCTGATCACCGCGCTGAAAGCGCGTCAAATCGCCCTGTCGGGGAAGGTCAACGGCGAACTGCCACTCTGGGTGAATCAGCCGCGCTGGCTGGTAGAGAAGGGCTGGATCGCCAACAGCGGCCCGCTGACGCTGCGTATGGATAAAGATATGGCCGATGCGATTGTCAGCAATAATATCGCGGCGGGCGCGGCCATGGAGTGGCTGCGTTATATGGAAATTTCCCGTGCCTGGGCAACGCTGGATCTGGACACGCTGGGCAATCTGACGCTGCAATCTCAGCTCAGCGGCATCAGCCGCTTCAGTAACCGCAGCCAGCGGGTGAATCTGAATTACCGTCATCAGGAAAATCTGTTTCAGCTCTGGCGCAGCCTGCGCTTTGGCGATAATTTGCAATCCTGGGTGGAAGAGAATGCCACCCTGTCATCGAAAAAGGATCCCACACCATGAGCCTGAGGGCATTACTGGTTCTGGCGCTCTGGCTGCCGCTGGCCGGCTGCGTGCCGCGCATTGAAGTGGCCGCGCCAAAAGAACCCATCACCATTAACATGAACGTCAACATTCAGCACGAAATCCATATCAAAGTGGATAAAGATGTCGAGGCGTTACTGAAAAATCAGAGCGATCTGTTCTGAGGAGAAATGTTATGAAACGCAGATGGGCCGCGCTGTGGCTGACAATGGTGCTGGTGGCACCCGCGCAGGCGCTCACGCTCAACGAGGCGCGGCAGCAGGGACGGGTTGGTGAAACCTTGAACGGTTATATTGCACCGCGGCAGCAGGATAGCGAAACCCTGGCGCTGGTAGCGCGCATTAACCAGGGACGGGAAGCGGAATATCAGCGCGTCGCGCGCCAGAACAACCTGACCACCGAGCAGGTGGCGCGTATTGCGGGTGAAAAACTGGTGCAGCGCGCCTCGTCCGGCGAGTATGTGCGCGGCATTAACGGGCAGTGGCTGTTAAAAAAATAGTCAAAAAAAGCCGGGCATCTGGCCCGGCAAAACCAGCGTCAATAGTGTTGTGGATCAGGCAGCCACAATCTGTTTAATCGCTTCACGGGCATCACTGGCCGCTTTGCTGGCCGCTTCCGGCCCATAAGCGATACCTTCAGCAAAGACAAATTCCACCTCGCTCAGACCCAGGAAGCCGAGGAACAGCTTCAGGTAAGGGGTCAGCAGGTCCGCCGGGGTATCTTTATGGATGCCGCCACGGCTGGTGATCACCACCACGCGTTTGCCTTTCACCAGACCTTCCGGACCCGCTTCGGTGTAGCGGAAGGTAACGCCCGCACGGGCAATCAGGTCGAAATAGTTTTTCAGCTGAGTCGGAATATTGAAATTATACATGGGTGCCGCCATAACAATCACATCATGGGCTTGCAGCTCAGCGATCAGGGTATCAGAAAGCGTCAGCGCTTCCTGCTGACGCGGCGACAGCGGCGTGTCGGACGGGCGCAGCGCGCCAACCAGTTCACCATCCAGCACCGGAACCGGATCGGCCGCCAGATCGCGTACCGTCACGTCATCACCTTTGCTGCGCGCCTGCTCAATATAGAAGTCGGCCAGCTGGCTGGACTGGGAGTAGCCTGCAAGGATGCTCGATTTGAGAACTAATACTTTGCTCATACTTATTTCCTGTCGGTAACGCGGAAGGCTTCCCGCTCAATGGGTTACACTTTAAGGTCATTACAGGCTCGCGAAAAGCGCAATATTTCGAGAGCAATGTTCGAATTTATTGAACAAGCATAGCGGGCCGCAACATCGGGCGCAGGCAAACTGTGCTATGATGCGCCCAATTAACGCTGCATCAGCCAGTTAAACTGGCCGACCGGGCGAACCGCGTTGCGGCTCTCAGCCTGGCAGAAAAGGTACATCATTACTATGTCATCACAGGTTACAACTCCCATCGCCGCGCTCTGGCCCCGGCTGGATAATCTGATGTTACGTGACCGTCAGCGGTTGCAACGTCGCCTGCAGGGGGCGGGCAAAGTCAAAAATCCCACGGCGCAGCAGGCGATTGCCGATGAGCTGGCGCAGGATATTGCCCGGGCGGAGCAGCGGGTGGCGCAGCGTGCTGCCGCGACCCCGCGTATTACCTTCCCGGACAATCTGCCCGTCAGTCAGAAACAGCAGGATATTGCCGACGCTATTCGTGATAACCAGGTGGTGATTGTCGCCGGGGAAACCGGCTCGGGTAAAACGACCCAGCTGCCGAAAATTTGTCTCGCGCTGGGCCGCGGCGTAAAAGGTCTGATCGGCCATACGCAGCCACGCCGGCTCGCGGCACGCACCGTGGCGAACCGCATTGCTGACGAGCTGGAAACCTCCCCCGGCGGCTGCATCGGTTATAAAGTGCGCTTTAACGATCAGGTCAGTGACACCACGCAGGTGAAGCTGATGACCGACGGTATTCTGCTGGCCGAAATCCAGCAGGATCGGCTGCTGTTGCAGTATGACACCATCATTATCGATGAGGCGCATGAACGCAGCCTGAACATTGACTTCCTGCTGGGTTACCTGCGCGAGCTGCTGCCGCGTCGCCCCGATCTCAAAGTGATTATCACCTCGGCGACAATCGATCCGCAGCGCTTCTCGCGCCATTTCCATAATGCGCCGGTGATTGAAGTTTCCGGCCGCACCTGGCCGGTGGAGGTGCGCTACCGTCCCGTCGTGGAAGAGGCGGAAGACAGCGAACGCGACCAGCTGCAGGCGATTTTCGATGCGGTTGATGAGCTGAGCCAGGAGAGCCGCGGCGACATTCTGATCTTTATGAGTGGCGAGCGGGAAATTCGTGATACCGCCGATGCGCTGATGAAGCGCGATCTGCCGCATACCGAGATCCTGCCGCTGTTTGCCCGCCTCTCTAACGCGGAGCAGAACCGGGTATTCCAGTCACACAGCGGGCGGCGGATTGTGCTCGCCACCAACGTGGCGGAAACTTCGCTGACGGTGCCGGGGATCAAATATGTGATCGATCCCGGTACGGCGCGCATCAGTCGCTACAGCTATCGCACCAAAGTGCAGCGTCTGCCGATAGAGCCGATTTCGCAGGCCTCGGCGAACCAGCGTAAAGGGCGCTGCGGACGCGTCTCGGAAGGTATCTGTATCCGTCTCTACTCGGAAGAGGATTTCCTCAGCCGTCCGGCGTTTACCGATCCGGAGATTTTACGCACCAACCTGGCTTCGGTGATCCTGCAGATGACTGCGCTGGGGCTGGGCGATATCGCCGCTTTTCCTTTTGTCGAGGCGCCGGACAAACGCAACATTCAGGATGGGGTGCGGCTGCTGGAGGAGCTGGGCGCTATCACTCTTAATGAAGATGGGCACTACAAACTCACCGCTGCGGGACGCCAGCTGGCGCAGCTACCGGTGGATCCGCGTCTGGCGCGCATGGTGCTGGAAGCGCAGAAGTTTGGTTGTGTGCGCGAAGTGATGATCATCACCGCCGCGCTCTCGATTCAGGATCCGCGTGAGCGTCCGGCTGACCGCCAGCAGGCGTCTGACGAAAAACATCGCCGCTTCGCCGATAAAGAATCTGATTTCCTCGCCTTTGTGAATCTGTGGAATTATCTGCGCGAGCAGCAGAAGGCGCTGTCCGGCAACCAGTTCCGCCGCCAGTGTAAGAGCGACTATCTGAACTACCTGCGCGTGCGCGAATGGCAGGATATCTATACTCAGCTGCGCCAGGTGGTGCGTGAACTGGGCATCCCGGTGAACAGCGAACCGGCCGGGTTCCGTGAAATTCACTGTGCACTGCTTACCGGTCTGCTCTCCCATATCGGCCAGAAAGATGCGGAAAAGCAGGAGTTCACCGGCGCGCGTAACACCCGTTTCGCCATTTTTCCCGGCTCAGGCCTGTTCAAAAAGCCGCCAAAGTGGACGATGGTAGCGGAGCTGGTGGAAACCAGCCGCCTTTGGGGACGCATCGCGGCGCGCATCGATCCCGAGTGGATCGAGCCGCTGGCGCAACATCTGCTGAAGCGCAGCTACAGCGAGCCGCACTGGGAGAAATCTCAGGGCGCGGTAATGGCGATGGAAAAAGTCACGCTGTACGGTCTGCCGATTGTGCAGGCGCGTAAAGTGAATTACAGCCGCATTGATCCAGCCCTGAGCCGTGAGCTGTTTATCCGTCACGCGCTGGTGGAGGGAGACTGGCAGACGCGTCACGCCTTTTTCCGTAACAACCAGAAACTGCGCAGTGAAGTTGAGGATCTGGAACATAAATCGCGTCGCCGCGATATTCTGGTGGATGACGAGACGCTGTTCGCCTTCTATGACCAGCGTCTCGGACATGAGGTGGTTTCTGCCCGTCATTTTGACAGCTGGTGGAAACAGGCGAGTCGGGAAAACCCGGATCTGCTCAACTTTGACAAGCAGATGCTGATTAAAGAGGGTGCGGAGAAGGTCAGCCAGCTCGACTATCCCAACTTCTGGCATCAGGGCAACCTGAAGCTACGCCTCAGCTATCAGTTTGAGCCGGGGGCCGACGCCGATGGCGTGACCGTTTATATTCCGCTGCCGCTGCTAAACCAGGTGGAAGATCAGGGTTTTGAGTGGCAGATCCCGGGGGTGCGGCGCGAGCTGATTATCGCTCTGATCAAGTCGCTGCCCAAACCGCTGCGTCGTCATCTGGTGCCTGCGCCCAACTATGCCGAAGCCTTTCTCGGTCGCGTTACTGCGCTGGAGATGCCGCTGCTGGATGCGATGGAGCGCGAGTTTCGCCGCATGACCGGCGTGACCATTGAGCGTGATGCCTGGCAGTGGGAACAGGTGCCCGATCATCTGAAAATGACCTTTCGCGTGGTGGATGAGCACAACCGCAAGCTGCAGGAAGGCAAAGACCTGACGGCCCTGAAAGCGCAGCTGAAGGACAAAGTGCAGGAGACGCTGTCGCAAGTCGCCGATGAGGGCCTCGAGCAGAGCGGCCTGCATATCTGGAGCTTTGGCGATCTGCCGCAAAGCTACGAGCAGAAGCGCGGCAACTATCAGGTGAAGGCGTGGCCGGCACTGGTGGATGAGAAAGAGAGCGTGGCGATTCGGCTGTTTGACAGCGAACATGAACAGCAGAAAATGATGTGGCGCGGCCAGCGTCGCCTGCTGCTGCTGAACATCCCTTCACCGGTGAAATACCTGCACGAGAAGTTGCCCAACAAAGCCAAGCTGGGGCTCTATTTCAACCCCTACGGCAAGGTGATGGAGCTGATCGATGACTGCATCGCCTGCGGTATTGATAAGCTAATGGCGGAAGCGGGCGGTCCGGCGTGGCAGCAGAGTGCTTTTGAACAGTTGCGTGAGAAAGTGCGCGCCGAACTGAACGAGACCGTGGTGGAGATCGCGCAACAGGTTGAGCAGATCCTTACCACGGTATTTAACATCAACAAGCGGCTGAAAGGGCGCGTGGATATGACCATGGCGCTGGCGCTCTCCGACATCAAAGCGCAGATGAGCGGGCTGGTGTATCGCGGCTTTGTAACCCGTAACGGCTGGAAGCGGCTGCCGGATACCCTGCGCTACCTGCAGGGGATTGAGCGCCGACTGGAGAAGCTGCCGGTGGATCCGCACAGCGACCGCGCCCGCATGCTGAAAGTGCAGGCGGTGGAGCTGGCGTGGCAGAGCTGGCGCAACAAGCTGCCGCCGCAGCGCCAGGATGATGAGGACGTTCAGGAGATTCGCTGGATGCTGGAGGAGTTACGCATCAGCTATTTTGCCCAGCAGCTCGGCACGCCTTATCCGGTTTCCGACAAGCGCATTCTGCAGGCGATGGAGCAGATCGCCGCCTGAGAGCAAGGCAGTGCTGCCGGGAGGCCGCCTGCCAGTAGAGCAAGGCGGCGCATAAAAAGCGGCTGTCTCTCCGGAGAGAGCCGCTTTTTTACTGGCCTTTTCGCAACGGGCCTGCGCAGCAACTACTCATTGCCCCATTGATTCAGAAAATCAGCTATCTCATCAATGCGAAATTCGGCGATACCGGTTTCACGCGCCATCTCTTGCTGCGCCTCTTCGCTGATTTCTTCATTATTGGTTAAACGGGTGATCAGCAGCTGGAAATAGCGCGCCAGCGATTCGCGTTCAGTTTCGCTCACCGGCTTTGCCGATTCCGTCGCATACTCATCCAGGATGTCATAAAATTTCAGCGGTATTTCAGTGTTCATCGGTCATCCCCGGGGGTTAAATTCGGTCGCTGTGACGGCTTATTTCGCCAGGCCACAATAGCATTATGGAAAAGGGCGGGCGCGTTTTACAGGCATGCGGACAAAAAGCCCCGCAGGGCCTTTGTCGCTATCAGCGTCAGTAAAGCGCATTACCACATCAAATCATCAGGCACTTTAAAATCGGCATAAGGATCGTCTTCATCCTGCGCTTCCTGCGTCAGGACGCTGTTCAGGACAATACTGCTGGCGTCCCGCTGCGCAATTTTATCGGCCACGCTCGCCGGGATAATCGCATATTCACTCTCGCCTTTGCTGTTAACAACCAGACGGGCAATGGCGAGACGGCCATTGATCAGCTGCGCTTGCGTCGCCTTATCCACCACAACCTTTTTAATCAGATTGTTATCGGTGAAGTTAAAATCGATATTGCCTTTGGCAATAACGATTCTGTTCATTTCAATCAGTTGTTTGACCTGAGCTTTATACTCTTTTGATAAAGCATCCTGCTTTTTTTGTTCGTTCAGTTGTTTATCACGCTCAAGCTGCGCCTTTTTATTCTCTTCCACCGCCTCGCGGGCTTCACGCGCCTGCACACGCGATTTTTTAGCGGTCTTCTGCACTTTGGCCATTTTTTTGCTGGTGACTAATCCAGCTTTCAGCATCTGCTCTTGCAAGGTAAGTTTTGTCATTTGGCTGTCTGAATCTGTTAAATAATGAGGAAGATTATACCTGTTATTTTTCAGGCTGTATCAGGTTGTGAAACCTGCCCGCAGCAACGCGGCTTTCCCGACGTCGGCGAGGCGGCGCTGATGTCAGCTTCAGGTTATCAGGATGACATCTTCATCATAATGAGGCCGGCGACAATCACAACTGCCGCCAGAAGGCGCATCGGAGTGGCAGGCTCTCCCAGAAAATAAAGCCCCGCAAGAAACGAACCGACCGCACCGATGCCGGTCCAGATAGTGTAAGCTGTTCCCAGCGGCAGCGAGCGCATCGCCGCCGCCAGCAGGGCAAAGCTGGCTATCATGCCGACAAGGGTGATGACGGTGTAGAGCGGACGCGAAAATCCCTCTGAAAGCTTCATTGCATAAGCCCATACGATCTCAAGCACGCCCGCGGCGACCAGCATTAACCATGCCATTAACGTCTCCTTTTCGTGTCCGGGTCGTCCCGTAAAAGGCCTCAGGTGTGAGCGGGTCGTCCCGTCACGGCCGGAATCTGTCAGACGGCTGGCGTCAGTCTGGTGCCGCTCTTATAACGCCAGATCTTCCAGCTTATCGCGGAATGAGGTAACGGCGATGGCGCGGTTATCCGCCAGATAGCGATCTTTCGCCGCTGGCGCCGAGCTCTGTACCGCCACCAGCTGCCAGCCGTCAGCGCTTTTCAGCAGCAGCGGGGAGCCGCTGTCGCCGGGTAGCGTATCGCACTGGTGAGAGAGCACGGCACGTTGCGCCCAGCCGGTAACCAGGCAGTCACTGTGTGAATAGAGCGCAGCAAGGTGGTCTTGCGGATAGCCCGCCTGGGTCACTTTGCGTCCCGCGGCTTTCAGGGCGGCGGTCAGCTCACCGCGCGAGCCGTCAAACAGCGGGACTGGCGTAATCCCGGAAGGCGGGTTGTGTAAAATCACCAGGCCATAATCGAAAGGAGCTGCATCAGGGGGAACGATCCAGCCTTCGCCATCGGCCTTCAGCTTGTGCGCCAGGGAAGGCTCCACACGCGCGTCAACATCATGAATTTCGTAACGCCAGCCTTTCGCGCCTGCCATAAAACGCAGCGCCACCGGCTTATCAAAATCGCCGGGCGGAGTAAGCAGGCAGTGACCGGCGGTCAGCGCCAGATGCGGCGAAATTAAGGTGGCGGTGCAGAGGTTGCCGCTTTCGGTTTCCAGCTGGCCGATAGCCTCCCAGGGCATGGCGCTGATATCGTCAACCGCCTGGCGCTGATCTTTGCCAAAAAACAGCGTTTTGATCTCATCGGCATTGAGTACTTCATCATCATCGGCATGGACAGCAACAGTAAAACTGAATAAACCAACAAATAGCAGAATAGCCAGGCGCATAGGGCTCTCAATAGCGAGAATAAGGGAAATTATTGTTGTCACGCTTGAGCAATAACTATAGCGGGTGCCCTGTAAAAAAGGGAGTTTTATTGGCGGAATCAGCACGCTACAGCAACTAAAGAAAAAAGCAGAGCGCAATAATACCGCACAGGATCAGCAGCAGCAGGATAATTTCGAAGCGATAGCGACGCACCATTCTTCGCTCCTTCCGTAAACGCACACCCGGCAGAACCGGGTGTGCTGGTACTTTCAGGCCGCGTCAAACGCGGATAGCCTTATTGGGCCGCCGCTTTTTTCCCTTTTTTAACGTGCTTTTTCGCCGCCTGCGCTTTCTGCGCAGCAGGTTTTTGCATCACTTTTTTATGATGTTTTTTGGCCGCCTGCGCTTGCTGTGCAGCAGCTTTTTTGTGCTTATGCAACATTTTATGGGGCGCTTTGGCCGGTGCAGCGGTGGTGGTGCCCGCGCTTGCGGGAGCTGCAGCGGTATCCGCCGCGAAAGCGACAGAAGAGAGGCTCAGAGTAGCGGCAATCGCCAGTGCGAGTAATTTTTTCATTGCGGATTCCTCAAACATTTTCATCAGCGGGCCCACAACGGGGCCGGTCACTGCACTCTAGGGAAAAAGGACGGCGGCTTCAGTGGGTGTTTGGTATCGGCGTGTAACGGATTGTACAAGCGAGGCGGGGCTGGCAGCAAAATGGGAAAAATGGCGACGCCCGGCGTCGCCATACAGGTTAATCGGCGAGGTAACGCTGTTCCAGATGCTGGCGGAACCAGTGCGGATTGAGCGCTTCGCCGGTGGCGTGGCGGAACAGCTGCGCAGTGGGGAAGCGACTACCGTGCTGCCAGATATTTTGCTGCATCCAGTCAAACAGCGGTTGCAGTTCGCCCTGACGGATCAGGGTGCTGATATCTGGCAGGGCGCGCTTCATCGCCTGGAACAGCTGGGCTGCGTACATGGCGCCGAGGGTATAGGTCGGGAAGTAGCCAAACGCGCCATCGGTCCAGTGAATATCCTGCATACAGCCGTCACGGTAGTTGCCGCGCGTATCCAGTCCGAGGCTCTGTTGCATCTTTTCATCCCACAGCGCGGGGATATCCTCGACTTCAATCTCGCCTTCGATCAGCAGACGCTCGATTTCATAGCGCAGGATGACATGTGCCGGATAGCTGAGCTCATCGGCGTCGACGCGAATCAGGCCCGGTTTCACCTGTTGCGTCAGGCGAATAAAGTTATCGCGCTGCAGGGCGGACTGATCGCCCATAAAGGTCACCACCTGCGGCAGAATATGTTCAAGGAATTCACGGCTGCGCCCCAGTTGCATCTCCATAAACAGGCTCTGCGACTCATGCACCGCCACCGAGCGCGCCAGCGCCACCGGCTGTCCCGCCCACTGTTGTGGCAGATTTTGCTCATAGCGCGCATGGCCGGTTTCATGGATCACGCCCATCATGGCGCTGAGAAACTCATTCTGATTGTAACGGGTCGTGATGCGCACATCTTCCGGCACGCCGCCGCAGAACGGGTGGGCGCTGACATCCAGACGACCATGGTTGAAATCGAAGCCCAGCAGCTTCATCAGGCTCAGGCCCAGCTGACGCTGTGACTCGACGGCAAAGGGACCCACAGGTTGCGTTACCGGCTGGTGCGCCTGGCGGGCGACCACTTTTTGCAGCAGTTCAGGCAGCCAGCTTTTCAGCTCGCCAAACAGGTTGTCCAGCGTGGCGCTGGTCATGCCCGGTTCGTAGAGGTCGAGCAGAGCGTCGTAGCGCGAGCCGCCGTTGGCCTGCGCCCGCAGCTGCGCCTCTTCCCGACTCAGTCTCACCACTTCTTTCAGGTTGGTGGCAAAGCCCTGCCAGTCATTGGCCGGGCGCTGCTGACGCCAGGCATGCTCACAGCGGGAGCCGGCAATCGATTTTGCCTCCACCAGCGAGGCGGGCAGCAGGGTCGCCTGCTGCCAGGCGCGGCGCATCTCATACAGATTGGCCTGCTCCACATCGTTTAATGACTCCTGTTCCGCCGCCGCCAGCAGGCTGCCAACGCTTTTGTCGGTCAGTATTTCATGGCGCAGCACGCTCAGTTCGGCGAGGGCTTCGCCGCGGGCACGGCTGCCGCCGCCAGGCATCATGGTCTGCATATCCCAGCCGGCAATAGCAGCGAGATGACCAAAACGGGAAAGGCGCAAAAATCTGGCACTAAGTTGTTGATAAGCTGACGTCACAACGGGCTCCTTGTAATGTTAACGCGACGGAATCTCCTGCAAGGGTAAATGAACTGGCCAGCAAAAGCGAACGCTGGCACCCCCCAGCGCACTGTTCCCGATAGTCACCTGACCACGCAACGCCAGGGCGACAGAGCGGACAATCGCCAGGCCCAGACCGCAGCCGCCGGTGGCGCGATCGCGACTCGGGTCGAGGCGGACAAAAGGCTCGAACACCCGCTCACGCTCCTGCGGCGGGATCCCCGGTCCGTCATCTTCAATCTGCAAGATGCCGTCATCGCCGTCAAACCACAGGCTGATACGCAGCCGCTGCCGCGTATAGCGCAGCGCATTGTTCACCAGATTATCCAGTACCCGCTCCAGCAGGCGGCGATCGGCCATCCCGGTGTTTTCCCGTTGCGGCAGATCCAGAGTAATGGCGAGCTGCGGGTGCAGGGCGCGCACATCGTCGATGCGTTCCTGCAGCCAGCGGGCAACATCGAGCAGCTGCAGATTGAGATCCACGCGCGGACGATCCAGCCGGGCATAGGTCAGCAACTCTTCAATCAGGCTCTCCAGCTGACCAATATCGCGATTGAGCGCCTGGGATTCACTCTGGCTCAGGTTGTCGCTCATCGCCAGTCGGTAGCGCAGCCTGACCAGCGGTGTGCGCAGCTCATGGGCGATGCCATCGATCAGCTGCTTTTTGCTCGCCACCAGCCTGTTGATATTGTCCGCCATCTGGTTAAAGGCGACGCCAGGGCGGAACAGGCTGGAGGCGCTGTCAAAATGGATCCGCACATCCAGTTCGCCCTGGCCAAAGCGCTGCGCCGCGTTTTCCAGCCGCAGCATCTCCTGCCAGTGCGGGCGCATCCAGATAAACACCGGCAGCGCCAGCGACATGCCGATAAACGCGAGCAGGGCGATATCCAGCAGCCGCATCTGATGGAGATAAAACAGGTAGGGGATCGGTCCCACTGAAAGCACATAGTGACTGCGCGGAATGCGTTGCAAAAAACTGTACTGGTCATCCAGCGCCACAATTTCGCCGGCGTTGAGGCGACGCATATTGCGGTCGTCCAGGTGGAATTTACTGAGCGGCTCAATATGCAGATCGAACGAGAGGTCGAGATCCAGGTTTCTGATGGTCCTGTTCCAGTCGCGCGGCGGGATTTCCCGTAGCTCGCTGCGTATCAGAAACAGCGAGCTGGCCATCAGATCATTCATCGACTGACGACCGGCGCGCTCGGCGGTAAATTTGTAGACCAGGCCGACCAGCAGCGTCATCACCAGAAAGCAGACAAACAGCAACAGATAAAACTGAATAAAGAGCTTTTTCATGGTGACGGGGTATCCCAGGCCTGAGGCGCAAACAGATAACCTTTGTTGCGGATGGTTTTGATGCGGTAAGGCTCGCTGGCGCTGTCGTGCAGCTTTTTGCGCAGGCGCGAAATGGCGACGTCAATACTGCGATCCAGACCATCGTAGCTGACGCCGCGCAAGGCTTTCAGCAGGGCGTCGCGGTGGAGAATTTCGCCCGCCTGCGAGGCCAGCGCCCACAGCAGATCAAAATCGGCTGTGGAGAGGGCAATCTGCCCGGCAAACAGCGTCACCTCGCGATTGAGACTGTCTATGGTAAGAGCGCCAAAACGCAACACTTTTTGCGTGCGCGGTGCGGGCGGGGTATCGGCGCGTAAAAATGGCTGCGTCTGGCGTAAATGCAGGCGCAGGCGCGCCAGCAAGACGGCCGGCGGCGTGGTTTTCAGAATATAATCACTGGCGCCCAGCTCCAGGGCCAGTATATGGTTCATATCGCTGTCCAGCGAGGTAAGCAGGACAATCGGGCCGGACCAGCGACTGCGCAGGTCACGACAGAGCGTCATGCCATCTTTGCCCGGCAGCATAATATCCAGCATCACCAGGTCGGGGTTTACCTCGGCAATCAGCGCCTCGGCACGATCGCCGCGGGTTTCGACGGTCACCGTAATATCGTGACGGGCGAGATAAGCCGCGATCAGTTCACCCACTTCCGGCTCATCCTCAACAAAAACGATTCTGTTCATGATTCACTGCGCCTGCTCAGCGTGATCGGCAGCCTGGCTTATCCGGTAACAGCGCCCGGGGCTACCGCACTAAATATCCCTGGGTTACTGGTATCTCCCCTGCAAAATGTGCCATCATTACCACTCTGCATTGGTGCAAGGTTCGGAATCCTATTGAAAAACAGGGGGAGTATGAGGGTGTCTGATAAAGAGCTGGCTTCAGCCATAGACAGTGACCGCATCTGCTTCAATTACAGTGATTTTCTTTCCGCATCTTGCAAAAAACGCTGGAGCTTTGTTGACGCTATTTACGGGGTATTACCTATTTTCGGTATGGTGACACGTAAATCCGCTCACAGTGTACAGGCCAGCAATGAGCAGTTGAAAGAATTAGCGTTGCAAATCATTTCAACCCAGGTGAGTGATGAGATTAATATTGCGCGCCTGATTACCCTGGCAGAACAGCAGCAGATTGGTCGCTTTACCATCCAGCTGCCGTATCCGCTTTCGGCGCAGCAGCTTGAGGCGATTCATCATGAATACCGCAAGCCGCTGAACCTGTCACAGCGGGATGACCTGCTCTGTATTTTGATCCCCGGCGTGTCTCATTAAGCCGTCAGCTGCCAGAGGGCTGGCAGCGATCCTGCCATCAGTAACACAATTGCCACCCGCTCCAGATGCGTCAGGGCCATATCGCCACGGCCGCCACGACGCGCATAGAGAAACAGCAGAATACCCGGCGCGTAGAGTACTACCGACAGCAGCAGATGCAGCGGGCCCGAGGCGTAGAGCAGCCAGAGACCATACAGGCTGGCCAGCAGCCCGGTGAGCATCGCCAGTGGTTTGTTCTGACCGCGCACCACTTTCATCAGATAAAGACCGACCAGCAAATAGGGCACCAGAATCATCTCTGAGGCGATGGTCAGCAGCGTGTTGTAATCCGCATGGGTGACGGCGATCAGGATCAGACAGATCTGTACGCTGCCATTGGTCAGCCAGAGCGAGGCGGACGGCGCGTTACGCTGATTCTGACGTGCAATGCTGCGGGGAAAAGCGCCCTGCTGCGCAGCCAGAAACGGCACTTCCGCTGCCATAATGGTCCAGCTGAGATAAGCGCCGCACACCGAGATAATCAGGCCCGCCACAATCACCGCGTCGCCCCAGTTGCCCATCAGATGGGTCATCAGGCTTGCCATAGAGGGATTACGCATCTCCGCCAGCTCGGCGCGCGGCACCACACCCAACGACAGCAGCGTCACCAGCAAATAGACCAGCAGGGCAGAGAGCACCGCCAGCAGGGTGGCGCGTCCGACGTCTTTTTTCTGACGCGCACGTGCTGACACCACGACCGCGCCTTCCACCCCGATAAACACCCACAGGGTGATCAGCATGGTCTGTTTGACCTGCTCCCAGAGCGGCTGGCCCAGCGTCACGCCGCTGAAATCAAGGCGAAAGCGATCGAAATTAAACGCGGCCACCGCCAGCACGATAAACAGCAGCAGCGGAACCAGTTTGCCCAGTGTCGCCAGCAGATTGATGCTGGCGGCGGTTTGTACGCCGCGCAGCACCAGCCAGTGCACCAGCCACAGCAGGATGGAGGCGCCCAGCATCGCCTGCCAGGTATTGCCATCACCGAATATCACGCGTTCGGGAGTATCGGTAAAAAAGCTCAGGGCAGAAAAAACAATCACCAGGTACGAGACATTGGCAATCACCGCGCAGAGCCAGTAGCCCCAGGCTGAGCAGAAGCCCATCAGCTCGCCGAACCCGGCGCGCGCATAGGTGAAGATGCCGCCATCCAGTTCCGGTTTTAAGCGTGTTAACAGCAGCATCGCCAGCGACAGAAACAGAATGCCGGTGCCGGTGATTAGCCAGCCGATAAGCAGCGCTGCCGGACCGGCGACGGCCGCCATGTTTTGCGGCAAACTGAACACGCCTGCACCCAGCATTGAGCTGAGCACCAGCGCAGTAAGGGCACTGAGGCCTAATTTTTTCTCCAAAACGCCATCCCCGAACAGCATAAGTTGCTGGTTAATCTTATTCACATCGAATTTTAGCGTGCTTTTACGCCTTAAACGAAACGGAATCCCCTGAAAAGCAGGCGGCAGATTCTACGGAGTGATGGCAAGGAACGCAATGCGTGACTATGCAGGAAAGGGCAGGAATTATGCAGAAGAAAGGGCAGCGCAGGCTGCCCTCTGGCAACTTATTTGAACAGGTCAGCCGTTACGGTCAGGTTACCGCCGCTCTGGTTCTGCCACTGACGCGTAATGTGATAATACTTCGCGCCTTTATCCGCGGCGCGCTTCGCTACCGCTTCAGAAATTTCTGTTGGCGTACCAAAGTGACCGGTAAAGGTGACGGTATCAAACGGCTGCATCTGCGCAGCAGTGATGGTGTTCACTTCCTGGATCGATTGACCGTTCGGTAGTCTTACCGTATAGCGCTGACCGGTAGAGGATTGCGTTTCAAAGAAACGACCCACGTTACTGCTTGGCCGTTCAGAGGAAGCCACGCCCGGGATTTCAACCTGCTTCGCGGCAGCGCCGCCTGCGGCCAGGGCGGCTTTACCTGCTTCAGAATCGGCAGGAATCGCGTTCGGGGTCTGCACCTGACGCTCTTTGGCATCCGCTTTATAGATATAAGCTGTTACATACTGATTGCCACCGTTGTTGGCATCCACCTGACGCACGATAAAGAAAGAGGCCGCGCCTTTTTCTTTCGCCGCTTTGGCAATCGCGCTGTTGACGTCAGGCTGGCTGGCAAAAAAGCCGCTTACCGACACGGTGTCGAAAGGCTCAAGACGATAGGCTTCCGCTTTCGGTAACTCTTTTACCCCGTTAAAGGTGCGGTATTGTTTTGTTTCCTGCGCTTTCGGTGCATCCGCATGATAGAGATCGGCCGTTACGCGCCAGTTGCCGCTGTTGCCATTAGTGTCATTGATACCCTGAATATAGAAAGCCTCAGCACCCAGCTCATCCGCACGTAGAGAAACGGCTTTTGCTGCATCGCCGATATTATTAAAACGGCCGGTGATATTAATACGTTCGAATGGCTTCAACGCGGCCGCTTTTTCTGGCGCTAACTCCTCGGCAGCAAAAGCGTTTGCCGCCAGCAGGGATAACAGAGTAGACGCCAGAATAGTGTTCTTCAGCTTCATAAAAATGATCCTTCGCCTTACGCAAAAATGAGTACGAAAACGTGCTGGACTCTTGATGTATAACAGATTAGCCGCTGATTATTGCATGTAATAATGACGCTGTCTCAGGCAATTTCTGTAATGCTAATCACCCGTCGCCACCCTGAATAAATCGCTGCTGCCGGGAAATCACCATGACCTTTTCCGCATCAGTTTACCACTCAGAATGTTAACCTTTAGTGGTATTACTGGTAACTGATTGTTAATTAAATGTTTTTTGTGGTATTTGCTGCGCCTTGACGCCATGTTTCGCGGAAGATTATTTCTTGCTGGCAGGCAATGCCAGCAGCAAACCAGAGTATTTTGCATTTCGCTGTGGATATTTGTGTGAATGTCATAAGTGTGGGTTATTGCTGTAGATCGCTAAATACATTTTCAGTAGCTTATAAACACTTTGAAACATCTGTGTTCCCTTTATCCAGGGCGACCTGTTTTCGTCTGCGGCAGGGAATACGGCTACAGCCCATCATCATTCACCGACGAAAGGGAAAAGTATGATTATCGGGATACCCAAAGAGCGGTTGTACAATGAGTCTCGCGTGGCGGCCACGCCGAAAACGGTGGAACAGCTGATTAAGCTGGGATTCAGTGTGACGCTGGAGCACGACGCGGGCAAACTCGCCAGCTTTGACAATGAGAGTTACCTGGCAGCAGGCGCGACGCTGGCGGACAGAGAGCAGGTCTGGCAGGCCGATATTGTGCTGAAGGTCAATGCGCCTGACGAGGAGGAGGTGGCGCTGCTGCGTGCCGGTGCAACCCTGATCAGCTTTATCTGGCCAGCACAACATCCTGCGCTGCTGGAAAAACTGGCGGCGCGCGGCGTTAACGCGATGGCGATGGATGCGGTCCCGCGCATCTCCCGCGCGCAGTCGCTGGATGCGCTGAGCTCCATGGCCAATATTGCGGGCTATCGCGCCATCGTAGAAGCGGCTCATGAGTTTGGTCGCTTCTTTACCGGCCAGATTACCGCGGCGGGGAAAGTCCCGCCAGCCAAAGTGATGGTGATCGGTGCCGGCGTGGCGGGCCTGGCGGCCATCGGCGCGGCAGGCAGTCTGGGCGCGATTGTCCGCGCCTTTGATACCCGCCCGGAAGTGAAAGAGCAGGTGCAGAGCATGGGCGCCGAATTCCTTGAGCTGGATATTAAGGAAGAGGCGGGCAGCGGCGACGGCTACGCAAAAGAGATGTCGGATGCTTTTATCCGCGCAGAGATGGCGCTGTTTGCCGCTCAGGCCAGAGAGGTCGATATTATCGTCACCACCGCGCTGATCCCGGGCCGTCCCGCGCCCCGACTGATTACCGCAGAGATGGTGGCGGCCATGAAGCCGGGCAGCGTAATTGTCGACCTGGCGGCACAGACTGGAGGTAACTGTGAACTGACGGTGGCGGATCAGATCACCCTGACCGCAAACGGGGTAAAAATCATTGGCTACACCGATTTGCCGGGCCGTTTACCGACGCAATCTTCTCAGCTCTACGGCACTAACCTGGTGAATCTGCTGAAACTGCTGTGTAAAGAGAAGAACGGCGAAATCGCTATCGATTTTGACGACGTGGTGATCCGCGGCGTCACCGTGGTGCGTGAGGGTGAGATAACCTGGCCCGCGCCGCCCATTCAGGTTTCGGCGGCTCCTGAAGCGTCACAGCCTGCGCAGGTGCAGCAGAAAAAAGAGGAGAAGCAGCCCGCTCCCGGCTGGCGCAAATATCTGCTGCTGGCGCTGGCGATTGTGCTGTTCGCCTGCCTGGCTAACGTAGCGCCGCCAGAGTTTCTGTCCCACTTTACCGTTTTCGCCCTTGCTTGTGTGGTGGGGTATTACGTGGTGTGGAATGTCAGCCACGCCCTGCATACGCCACTGATGTCAGTCACCAATGCTATCTCCGGCATTATTGTTGTCGGGGCGGTGCTGCAGATGGGACACGGCGGCTGGGTGACGTTTCTCGCCTTTGTTGCGGTACTGATTGCCAGCATCAATATCTTCGGTGGTTTCACCGTTACGCAGCGCATGCTGAAAATGTTTCGTAAGCATTAAGGGGTAACTTATGTCTGGCGGATTAGTGACTGCAGCATACATTGTTGCCGCAATTCTGTTTATTTTCAGCCTGGCCGGTCTGGCAAAACATGAGACTGCAAAGCGAGGCAATATTTTTGGCATCAGTGGCATGGCGCTGGCTCTGCTGGCGACCATCTTTGGTCCCGATTCGGACCATGTGGTCTGGATCCTGCTGGCGATGATCATCGGCGGCACCATCGGTATCCGACTGGCGCAACGAGTCGAAATGACCGAAATGCCGGAACTGGTGGCGATTCTGCACAGCTTTGTGGGTCTTGCAGCGGTGCTGGTGGGGTTCAACAGCTATATCGACCATGCGCCGGGCCTGTCGGCGGTGCTGGAAAACATCCATTTAAGCGAGGTGTTTATCGGTATCTTTATTGGTGCTGTGACCTTCACCGGTTCACTGGTGGCGTTTGGCAAGCTGCGCGGTAAGATCGCCTCAAAACCGCTGATGCTGCCGCATCGCCATAAGCTCAACCTGCTGGCGCTGGTGGTTTCCTTCCTGTTGTTGCTGTGGTTTGTGCGTACTGACAGTAGCGGCATACAGGTGTTTGCGCTGTTGCTGATGACCGTCATCGCGCTGGCGTTTGGCTGGCATCTGGTGGCCTCCATCGGCGGGGCGGATATGCCCGTGGTGGTGTCAATGCTCAACTCCTATTCCGGCTGGGCCGCAGCGGCGGCGGGTTTTATGCTCAGCAACGATCTGCTGATCGTAACCGGTGCGCTGGTGGGCTCCTCTGGTGCGATTCTCTCTTACATTATGTGTAAGGCGATGAACCGCTCCTTTGTCAGCGTGATCGCCGGTGGCTTTGGTTCAGACAGCAGTAGCGATGGCAGCAGCGACGAGGCCGGGGAATACCGGGAGATTTCGGCGGAAGAGACGGCAGAGATGCTGAAAAACGCCTCATCGGTGATTATTACCCCGGGCTACGGCATGGCGGTGGCGCAGGCCCAGTATCCGGTGGCCGAGATCACTGAAAAGCTGCGCGCACGCGGCGTCAAGGTGCGCTTTGGCATTCATCCGGTGGCCGGACGCCTGCCGGGTCATATGAACGTGCTGCTGGCAGAAGCGAAGGTGCCTTACGATGTGGTACTGGAGATGGATGAGATCAATGACGATTTCAGCGATACCGACACGGTGCTGGTGATCGGGGCCAACGATACGGTTAACCCGGCGGCGCAGGAAGATCCACGCAGTCCGATTGCCGGAATGCCGGTGCTGGAAGTGTGGAAAGCGCAGAATGTTATTGTGTTTAAACGCTCCATGAACACCGGTTACGCGGGTGTGCAGAATCCGCTGTTCTTTAAAGAGAATACGCAGATGCTGTTTGGTGATGCCAAAGCCAGCGTGGAAGCGATTCTGAAAGCGCTGTAATGAAAAAGGGGCGAACCATTCGCCCCTTTTTCTGTCTGCTGAGGTGACCGTCAGTCCTCCTCATCCTCTTCATCATCATCCTGCGTAATCGGCGATTTGAAATCGTCCGGCTTAATCGCCAGCAGATCACAACGAAGATGATCAATCACTTGTTCGGCGGTATTGCCGAGAAACGCGGCCGAGATGCCGGTACGGCCGATGGTTCCCAGAACCACCACGCCAGCGTCAAGCTGCACGGCCAGATCCGGGATCACTTCCTCAGGCAGGCCTTTCGCCACATGAGTAAACTCTTCGCCGATGCCAAACTTCTGCCGCAGCGCCTTCATGGCGACCAGATGCTGGCCACGAATGGCATCGTTGTAAACGCTGGGATCGAAATCGGGCAGTTCAATGGCGATATTGATGGGGGTAACGGGATAGGCACCTACCAGATGCACTTCCGTGTGGTTCACCATCTCTGCCAGCAGGGTGGTTTCGCGGATCAGTTTCTGATTAAGTGCGTCGTGATGGGGTTCTTCACTGGCCAGGTTTACGGCGACTACTGCTTTGCCGCCTTCAGGCCAGGGCTGATCTTTCACCATCCACACCGGGCAGGGGCATTTACGCAGCAGATGCCAGTCGGTAGGAGTAAAAATCACCGCCTCCAGGCGATCGTGCTGATGCGCCATTTTTAACACCAGATCGTGATTATGCTGCATCACTTCCTGAATAATCGCTTCATAGGGACGGTTATGCCAGATAACCTTGATCTCAATATCAACGCCCGCTTCAAGATAAGCCTGCGCCTGCTCGCGGATCCACTCGGTACGCTGGCTAATCACGCCTTTGCGCATGGTAACGCGTTCATCAGGCGAAAGCAGGGTGGTCATCTCGTAGGAGAAGTCATAGATAGGCAGGAAAGCTTTGATTTTTCCGCCAATGCGCTGGTTGAGATAGACCGCTCGGCGCAGCGCGGGCTGGTCATCCTGCTGCGCATCGATAGCGACCAGTATATTTTGATACCGGGACATGAAACATTCTCCTTAAACCAAAGCGAGTCTGGTTTAAAGATAGCCTAAGTCATCGTCAGGAAGAAGGGAAAAAGCCCTAGCCGGATCAATAAAATAAGATTTATTTCCCCGGCTGCGCCTCAGGCTGCCTGGTGGCTCTGTCCGGCCAGCTCCGCCAGCTGGGCATGGTCTTCAATCATGATATATTTTCCTTTCACCGCCAGCATGCCGCTTTTCTGGAAACGCCCCAGCAGACGGCTGATGGTTTCTACTGTCAGACCGAGGTAGTTGCCGATATCGCCGCGCGTCATGGTGAGGCGGAATTCACGCTGGGAAAAGCCACGCTGACCAAAGCGACGCGCCAGATTCCAGATAAAGGCCGCAAGGCGCTCTTCGGCATTCTTTTTCGACAGCAGCAGGATCATATCCTGATCGCCTTTAATCTCGCCACTCATCAGGCGCATCATCTGCTGCCGCAGCGCGGGCATTTTACCGGAGAGATCGTCCAGAGTTTCAAACGGAATTTCGCACACCATCGCCGTTTCCAGCGCCTGGGCAAAACTGGGGTGGTGACCGCTGACGATAGCATCGAACCCGACCAGATCGCCGGCAAGGTTGAAACCGGTAATCTGCTCATCACCCTGTTCGGTAATGGTATAGCTCTTGATGGTACCGGAGCGAATGGCGTACAGCGATTTCAGTTCATCACCTGCCTTGAACAACGTCTGGCCTTTCTGAATCGGCTTTTTGCGCTCGATGATGTTATCCAGCTGATCCAGTTCATGCTCGTTTAACGTAAAGGGGATACAGAGCTGGCTGATGCTGCAATCCTGACAATGAATGGTACAGCCACCAGCCTGAACACGACGAATGTTACGTTTTTCCGGGATCATAGTATGGGCTCGACAACGATTGACTGAGGTCAATTTTAACATTTCTGGCGGTGAATGGAACTCATCCGAGCAGTAATAAACCCGGAAATTTCAGGGTTAATAGCAGGCGGTTAAGGTAAACGGTGAAAAAGACGGCAGGCTGGCAAATCACTGTCAGGGGGTTACGCTTAGCAGTCCGACTTTGATAAAATTTTCACTTCCGCGGCGTATGTTGCGTCCGGGATGTAACTGGCGTGAGAATGAATCATGAACCCTGATGATAAAAATCTTTTTCGAGACGCCATGGACGATGTCATACCGCTAAAAGATCAGGCCAGCACGCACTGGCTGAAAACACCTGCAACGAAAGCACCCCGACAGCCGGAAGCGCGCAGCGAAGAGGAAAATTTTCTGACGCGCGGCTACCTCGATATTATTCCGTTGAATACGCCGCTGGAGTATAAAGCGGACGGCATTCAGCAGGGTGTACTCGACAAACTGCGTCAGGGAAAATACCCACTGGATGCCAGCCTGAACCTGTTGCGTCAGCCGGTAGAGAACTGCCGTCAGGCGCTGTTCAACTTTATACAGCAGGCGCGCAAGGCGGGGTTACGCAATTTGTTGATTATCCATGGCAAAGGCCGCAATGACGAGTCTCATGCCAATATCGTGCGCAGTTATCTGGCGCGCTGGCTGAGACAGTTTGATGATGTCCAGACCTATTGTGTGGCTCAGATGCAGCATGGTGGCGCCGGCGCGCTTTATGTCGGCCTGCGTAAAACTGATAAGGCACGGCTCGACAATCGCGAGCGGCACGCCAAACGTAGCCGCTAATAGCCGCTAACTGTGCAGCTTGCGCATTGTTGCCATCAGGATTTCCACGCTCAGGCTCAGAGTATCGCCGGTACGGGTAATAATCCCGACTGGTTCTCCGGCCCCCGACGCGTTAATCGGCAGGGCGCACAGCGCATTGTGGCTTAAATCCTCTTTAACCGCGCCAGAAGGCACAAACCAGATATAGTCGTAGCGTAACGCCAGCTGGCGCGCCAGTGAGGTCGACGAGGTTTCTACACAGTGGGCTGGCAGGGTACAGCCCTGTTCATCCAGCATCTGCTGGGCGATACGGCGTGGCGCGGTCCCTTCCGGCGAGATGACCACCGGCCATTGCATGGCGCGAGAGAGCGTGACGTTGTCACTTAGCAGCGGATGCTCGGGACGCACCACCAGCCGCAGCGACTCCAGAAACAGCAACTCATAGGAGAGTCCCTTCATCATTTCGCTGTCGGCCATACGGCCAATGCCGAGATCAAATTCTCCCGCTTTCAGGCCGGCAAGCAGTACATTATTATGTAACGTCGCCACCTGAATCGTGGTATTGGGCTGCTGCTGATGAAAACGGTCAAGAATTTGCGGCAGCATGCCCATTGCCGCCGTGGTCAGCGCACCGAGACGGATCACCGTAGGACGTTCGCTGAGCGGTGCATGAAAGCTTTGTCCGGCATGGTTAAGGGCATCCAGCACGCGTACCGCATGAGTGAGAAACTGCTCGCCCATGGTGGTGAGCTGGGCGCCGAGTCGGCCACGCTCAAACAGGCGTACGCCCGTCAGCTCCTCCAGTTCGTTAAGGGTTCTGGAGAGCGCAGGTTGGCTCAGGTTGAGCGTTTCTGCCGCACGACCCAGCGTACCTTGCTGAGCTACGGCAACGAAAGTATGTAAATGGCGCAAACGAATGCGCTGATTGAAAAGGATATTTTTGTCCATTGCACAACGTTAGTGACAATCCACCCGCGCAATCAACTGCTAAAATGTGATTTTGTTAACTTTGTTGCAAAATTTATTTAACAAAGGCGGGGTGGCAGAGGAAAAATCGATAACTTTCTGTTATTAAAATCATTTTATTTTTTCCTGCAAGATGAACAGAGCGCTCAATCGGTAAAATTTAACGCTTTACACTGGATATTATTTATTCTTTTTTATGATGCTCTGCGACTCAGCGCCCGATACTTAACCCCGCGCTATCATTATTGCTCATCTTTTTACCAAAACGGATGATCGCCGGCAGCGTTAACAACCCCTGTCTCTCTGGCCTTTCTCTGCTACCAGACACTAACTGTCTCGACGATCACAGTTCAGAGATTTTTTCGCCTGCCGTCATAACGTTGTTTTACAGTAGCAGCAACGCTCACTCAAACAGGTGAAAAACATGGAGACTTTTCTCAGTGCCGACCAGATCCTCAGCCTGTTCTCCCGGGCGATGTCAGCCATGTATCAGCAGGAGGTGCCGCAGTATGGCACGCTGATGCAGTTGGTCGCCGAGGTAAATCAGCAGGTATTAATCCGCAATCCGGCGCTGACTGCGCGCCTTGAAGCGGCCGATGAGTTGAACCGTCTCAGTATTGAACGTCATGGCGCCATCCGCGTGGGCCGGGCCGACGAACTCAATATGCTGCGTCAGCTGTTTGCCATTATGGGGATGGTGCCGGTGGGCTATTACGATCTCTCCCAGGCGGGCGTCCCGGTGCACTCCACCGCTTTTCGCCCGGTGGAGGATGAGGCGCTGCGCCGCAACCCGTTTCGTCTGTTTACTTCGCTGCTGCGGCTGGAGCTGATCGAGGATGAGGATCTGCGCGCGCAGGCGGAACGTATTCTTGCGGCACGCGATATCTTTACGCCGCGCTGCCGGGAACTGGTTGCGCTGCATCAGCAACAGGGCGGATTGACTGCATCACAGGCAGAGGTTTTTGTGCAGGAAGCGCTGGAAACTTTTCGCTGGCACCGGCAAACCACCGTTGACAGCGCCACCTGGCAGGCGCTGAACCAGCAGCATCGGCTGATTGCAGATGTGGTCTGTTTTCCCGGTTGCCATATTAATCATCTCACGCCTCGCACGCTGGACATCGATCAGGTGCAGGCGCTGATGCCCACGCGCGGCATTACGCCCAAAGCAATTATCGAGGGTCCGCCGCAGCGTCGCGTGCCGATTTTACTGCGCCAGACCAGCTTTAAAGCCGTAGAGGAGCCGGTGCGCTTTCAAGATGGTCATCCGGGCACCCATACCGCGCGCTTTGGCGAGATCGAACAGCGTGGTGTGGCGCTGACGCCGGCAGGGCGCGCGCTCTATGATCGTCTGCTGGCTGAGGCGGGCAGCGGCAGCGATAACCAGCAGCATCAGCGTCAGCTGGCTGAAACGTTCCGCGCCTTTCCGGATGATGAAAAGCAACTGCGTCAGCAGCAGCTGGCCTGGTTTGATTATCGTCTCAGTGAACAGGGACGGGCACAGCCGCCCCAGCCGGGAGAAGCGCTGGAGACGCTGATTGAACAGGGGCGTGTTATCGCCGAACCTATCGTGTATGAAGATTTTCTGCCGGTAAGTGCGGCAGGCATTTTCCAGTCAAATCTGGGCGATGAAGCCCGGGCGCGTACCGCCGGACATGCCAGCCGGGCCGCTTTTGAGCAGGCGCTTGGCGCGCCGCTGCTGGATGAGATGGCGCTGTATGAGGCGCGGCAGCAGCGCAGTCTGCAGCGTTGTGGCCTGACCTGACGCTCTCTGGCTGTGGCTGGACTCGCGTTCAGTGAACTGTCTGAAATCTCGGCATAATCTGCAAATGAGGTGTACATATGGACTTTGTCTGAAGGCGCGGAAATAATGGATTGACGCATTTGCAGGAATAAGCAATGAAAAATCAACGTCATCTGAAGCTCATGACAGCTGAAGGCGAGGTCAGAGGGGCGATGGATGATAACCTCTTTGTCTTCAGAGGATTACCTTATGCAGCCCCGCCGGTGGGTGCGTTACGCTGGCGGCCGCCACAGCCAATGGCCCGCTGGCAGGGCGTGCGCGATGCGATCCAGTGGGGCAATGCCTGCTGGCAGAATCGTGAATATTGCATTAACGTCGGCGGCGGCGATCCGGGCGTGTTCAGCGAAGATTGCCTTTATCTGAACATCTGGACGCCCGATATTACTCCGTCGCGACCGCTGCCGGTGATGGTGTGGTTGCACGGAGGCGGCTTTACCCTGGGGGCAGGCAGTCTGCCGCCCTATAACGGCCGTTACCTCGCCGGGCGTGGTGTGGTGGTGGTGACCCTCAATTACCGGCTGGGCCACCTCGGCTTCTTTGCCCATCCGGCGCTTGACTCTGAGTATCCTGAGGGGAAAACGGTCAATAATTTCGCCTTACTCGATCAGATCGCTGCCTTGCAATGGATCCAGCGCAATATACCGGCATTTGGCGGCGATCGACACAACGTGACGCTATTTGGCGAATCGTCCGGCGCGCGCAGCATACTCTCGTTGTACTGCTCGCCGCTGGCGCAAGGGCTGTTTAACAAAGGGATTGTACAGAGCGCTTACAGCCTGCCCGATGTTGAACGCCGTCAGGCGCTGAACAACGGCATCGCGCTGGCCAAACACTTTGGCCTTGAGAACGCGACTGCGGAGGAGTTGCGCCGCCTTCCGGCCGAAGCTTTCTGGTCGCTCGGAGGGGAGCTGGCTACGCAGCCGGTCCCCATTGTTGGTGATACGCTTTTGCCCCGGTCGATGCTGGCGACCTTCCGTGCCGGACAGCAGCAGCGGCTGCCGCTGATCATTGGCAGTAACAGCGATGAAGCCAGCGTGCTGGACTATTTTGGCATTGACGTTACGCGCATTATACGTGAGATGCGTGCCCAGCGACCCCTGATCTATCGCCTGGTCAAATGGCTGTATGATATTCATGATGACACCCTGCTGGGACGCGCGCTGGCGCGCGACATGGCCTTTAGCGCGCTGACAACACTGGTCGTGCAGGCACAACATGATGTCGGCATGCCCGGCTGGCGTTACTGGTTTGATTATGTTTCCGAACATGCCCGCGACAGCTACCCGCACGGCAGCTGGCACGGTAGCGAAATCCCCTATGTCTTTAATACGCTGAGTCAGCTGGCGGATGTCAGCAACCAATCCCCCGCCAATGCGGCAGATGACGCCTTTGCCCGCAACCTCAGCGCGTACTGGATCGCTTTTGCCCGTGATGCCAGTGAATTTACCCACACGCTGCCGGGGGAGCTGCCCTGGCCCGCCTGGCATCCCGGCGACGACCTGACGTTAGCTTTTGGTGAGGGCGGTAAGGGCGGACTGCGGCTGAAGCGCAATTTTATGCAGGCCCGCATGCGCCTGTGTCGATTGATGATGCATAGCCAGGTGCGCCTTTCCTGAACGGACGCTACAGTAACCTGCGGCTAATAGATAACATTTACGGTCATTTATGATCAATTGCCTGAATTACATCACAATTCTGCTGCGTGCTTAAGAAAAATCTCATTATCTACTTAAGTAAGCCTTACATTTTACCCTGAGCTGCCGATAAACAAGATCAGCCTGATTTATCGGGCCATTTCTGATTCTCATCGTAAGGGACCAGCTATGGGTATATTCAAAAATTTTTCTGTTCGCGCTGTGCTGCTCGGCATCCTGGGACTCTTTTGTCTGCTCTGGACCGGCGTTGGCCTTTACAGCGTGCATTCGCTGTCACAACTGGGTACCGGGAACGATATCGACCGCCATTTAGTCAGTCAGATGACGATACTGAGCAAAGGTAACGATCAATACTTCCGTTTCATCACCCGGCTTACCCGCGTTATGCAGGGCCAGGTGGCAGGCAAAACGCCCGGTGAGGAAGAGTATGCGACGGTGCAGAGCGCACTGGATAATATGACGCAGCAGCTGGCGCAGTTTAAGACCATGGCGCCTGGCCCGTTGGAGGGTGCCATTGTGAACAGCGTGCTGAACAACTGGCAGCAACTGCTGGATAAAGGTGTCAGGCCGCAACTGGAACTGGCGCGCCAGGGGAATCTGGATGCCTATTTTCAGCAGGCCAACAACGTAACACCGGCGCTCAGCCGCGCCTTTGGCGCCAGCGCCGATAAATTTAACCAGACTGCCAGCGTCAGGCTCGGCGAGACGCGCGTAACGGTCGATACACTTACGCTGGTGACGCGAACGATTATTATTAGCGCAGTGATTATCGGCATGCTGTTACTGGTTTTTACCGATCGCTATCTGGTGGCGTTACTGGTGAAACCCTCTGAACGGCTGAAAGCGCACCTGATTCAGATCACCAAAGGCGATTTAACCCACCCGGTGGAGGATTTCGGGCGTAACTGTCTGGGTAAACTGGTGCCCTTACTGGGCGCGATGCAGGATAGCCTGCGTGATGCCGTGAACGCGATCCGCAGCGGTACAGAAAATATCTATCGCGGCGCCACGGAAATTTCTGCCGGTAACCGTGACCTTTCCTCGCGTACCGAAGAGCAGGCGGCCGCGCTGGAGCAGACGGCGGCCAGTATGGAGCAGCTGACCGCAACGGTGAAGTTAAATGCGGAAAACGCGCGCCAGGCGAGTGAACTGGCCAGTACCGCTTCCGGCACGGCGCAAAAAGGCGGCAAGCTGGTGGGGGACGTGGTTGAAACCATGGAAGGCATCTCCGACAGTTCGAAAAAAATTGCCGAGATCACCCATGTGATTAACAGTATCGCCTTCCAGACCAATATTCTGGCCCTGAACGCGGCGGTAGAAGCGGCGCGTGCCGGTGAGCAGGGACGCGGTTTTGCTGTGGTTGCCAGCGAAGTGCGCAATCTGGCGCAGCGCAGCGCCGGGGCGGCCAAAGAGATTGCTGCGCTGATTGATGATTCCGTACAGCGTGTGAAAAAGGGGTCTCAACTGGTGAGTGAAGCAGGCAGCACCATGGACAACATTCTGAGGTCGGTGCTGGATGTGAATGACATTATGACGCAGATCGCCTCGGCATCTGAAGAACAAAGCAAAGGCATTTCTCAGGTGGGGATCGCGGTAACACAAATGGACAGCGTCACCCAGCAAAACGCCTCGCTGGTCGAGCAGGTGTCCGCTGCGGCCAGCGCTCTGGAGCGGCAGACCGAAGCGCTGCAGACCTCGGTGGCGCAGTTCCGTCTTTCCCGTGAGGAGGCGGTAACGCCACCGCCGCAGAAAAAAGAGCCTTCAGATCCGGCGCACCTGCTGACCCCGCGTCAGCCTGTCACCTCTGAGGAGTGGATCGCGTTCTGAGGCTGACACAGCCATGCCACCAGCGCCGGCAGCAAAGGCGGCGCATTCTCCTCCGGGCGCTGCAGCAAGCTGTATGCTGCGCCCGTCTTCACCCCCGCCGCAAAAGGGGCCACCAGACGGCCACTGGCAATATCGCTCTCTACCAGACTGACATCCGCCACTGTAACGCCAAACCCCTGCAGCGCTGCGCTGATCGCCAGATCCATGGTATCGAAGTGCTGATTACGTCGCATCGTCAGCGTAGCCCGTTGCGCATCAAGCCACAGACGCCAGTCGCGGCTGTCAGCGGTGGGATGCAGAAAGGTATAACGCGCCAGCGCCTCAAGGTTATCCGGGGGGGCAAGGTGCGCGGCCAGTACCGGCGTCAGCACCTCATCAAACAGGGTAATGGCGTCGGATGGCGGCTTGCCGTACACAATGGCCGCATCAAAATTCTCCAGCTGTGAATGGTGCTCCAGCGTGGTGGTCAGCGCGACCTGGATCTCAGGCCGCTGCTCCTCCAGTGAAATCAGCCGCGGCAGCAGCCAGCGCATCGCACAACTGGGGGCCTTCAGACGGATCGTGGCATGGTGGTGACTGGCTTTTTCCGTCGCTTTAATCAGCATCTCAAACCCCTGACGCAGCTCGGGCAGCAGCGCCGCCCCCTGGGCAGTAAGATGCAGGCCGCGGGCATGGCGCTCGAAAAGGGCAAAACCGAGCCAGTTCTCCAGTGTGGCAATCTTGCGGCTTACCGCACCCTGCGTAATGCAGAGTTCACTGGCAGCGCGGGTCAGATTCAGATGGCGGGCCGTAACCAGAAAGGCATCGATGGCATTCAGGGGAGGGACGCGACGGGACATGGCAGCCTCAAGCTATGATTTTTTGTCATGGCTATTATGACAACTTTTCGCTTGTCGGGACAAGTGGGAGCCCGTTGAATAGAAATCTGTTTCTTTTACGTTATTATGCATCAGCCCGGAGTGCTTATGGCCCTTAATTCCAGCGTTCATACCGCGTCAAAATTACCTGACGTTGGTACTACCATCTTCAGCGTCATTGGGCAACTTTCCGCGCAATATAACGCCATTAACCTCTCTCAGGGGGCGCCTAATTTCCCCTGTGATCCGGCGCTGGTAGAGGCGGTGAGTCGTGCCATGCGTGACGGGCACAATCAGTATGCGCCGATGACCGGACTGAGCACGCTGAAAGTGGCGCTGGCGGAAAAAATCCACACGCTGTATGGCCAGCACTACGATGCGGCCAGTGAAGTATTGATTACCGGCAGCGCCAGCCAGGGTCTTTATATGGTGATCTCAGCGCTGGTGCATGCAGGTGACGAAGTGATCTTCTTTGAGCCCGCTTTTGACAGCTATGCGCCGGTCGTCCGCTTGCAGGGTGCCACGCCGGTGGGGCTCAAGCTGCAGGTACCCGATTTCGCCATCAACTGGGATGAACTGCGCGCCACCATCACGCCGCGTACGCGCATGATCATTATCAATACCCCGCATAACCCCAGCGCCCAGGTGCTGAGCGCGCAGGATCTGGATCAACTGGCGGCGCTGACGCGTAACACCGATATCGTGGTGCTGTCAGACGAAGTGTATGAGCATATCCTGTTTGATGGTCGTCGCCACTGCGGTATGGCAACCCATCCGGAGCTGGCACAGCGCAGCGTTATCGTCTCCTCTTTTGGCAAGACTTTTCACGTTACCGGCTGGCGGGTGGGCTACTGCGTGGCGCCCGCCGAACTCATGGCGGAAGTGGTGAAAGTGCACCAGTTTATGATGTTCTCGGCAGATACGCCGATGCAGGTCGGTTTTGCCCACTATCTGCAGAACGCGCAAAATTATCTGTCGCTCGGCGACTTTTATCAGCAAAAACGCGACCGACTACTGGCGCTGATGCAGGATTCGCCTTTCAAACTGCTGCCCTGTGCTGGCTCCTTTTTTTTGCTTGCCAGCTATGGACATTTCAGTGACGAAGCCGACAGTGAAATGGTACAACGTCTTATCAGGGATTACGGCGTCGCCACTATTCCGCTTTCAGCGTTTTATATGGACGGAACAGACAATAAATTAATTCGTCTCTCTTTTGCCAAAGACGATGCCACCTTGCAGGCGGGCGCGCAGGCGCTTTGCCGGGTGAACAGCTAACTATTAAGGGGTATAACAATGATCAAGAAAAAAGCACTGTTACTGGCGTTAGGCATGCTGACCTCCGTAAGCGCCCTGGCGCAGGAAACCTTACGTTACGGCCTGGAGTCGCAGTATCCGCCATTTGAAAGCCGCAATGCGCAGGGCGAGCTGGAAGGCTTCGATATCGAACTGGGGAAAGCGATTTGCCAGGTGGGCAATTTTAAATGCAGTTGGGTTGAAAGCAGCTTTGATGCGCTGATCCCGGCGCTGCAGGCGAAAAAATTTGATGCCATCAACTCGGCGATGAATATCACTGAAGCGCGTGCCAAAAGCATCGGCTTTACCCGTCCGATTTATCGTATTCCGACCATGCTGGTAGGGAAGGAAGGCCAGGGCCTGGCCCCGACGGCCGAAGCGCTGAAAGGCAAAAACATCGGGGTGTTGCAGGGATCAATTCAGGAAACCTACGCGAAGCAGCACTGGGAGCCGAAAGGGGTGACCGTAACCGCCTATCAGGATCAGAATCAGGTCTATAACGATATGATCGCTGGCCGTCTTGATGGCACCCTGGTGATGTCGGCTGCCGGTCAGTCCGGCTTCCTGAACAAACCGCAGGGCAAAGGCTTTGCCTTTATCGGTGAGCCGGTTGAGGATGACAAGATCCTCGGATCCGGTATCGGATTTGGTCTGCGTAAAGATGATACTCAGCTGAAACAGTCGCTGGATGCCGCTATCGAGAAGGTGCAGACCGATGGCACCGTGACAAAACTGGCGGAGAAATTCTTCCCCGGCATTGATGTCAGCGTAGCGAAATAAGTTCTGTACCAGGCGGCCCGTGAGCCGCCTTTTTTTTCGCCACTATTTAGCCGCCAGGTAGCAGAGCTTCTCCGCCACCTGATAGGACTTCACAAAGGACGGCACCGGCAGAAACTCAAACTTTGAATGGAAGTTGTGCGCGCCGGTAAAGAAGTTGGGCGTCAGTAACCCTTTGGCCGACAGTGCCGCGCCGTCCGTGCCGCCGCGCATCGGGATCACTTTAGGTTCAATCGCCAGTTCCTGCAGGGCAGTAAAAATCAGATCGATGGCGCGCCGGTCATCACCGATGGCATTACTGATATTGCTGTAGGTATCGCTGATGGTGACTTCCACCTTGCCGGTGGGATAGCGGGCGGCGATCTGCTGCGCGACCTCCCCGATTTTTTGTTTACGCGCCGCAAAAGAAGCGAGATCAAAATCGCGGATAGAGGCTTTCAACACTGCCTCGCTGGCGTTTGCCTGCATATCGTTAAACCAGACGTAGCCTTCGCGCCCTTCGGTGTGTTCGGGCGTCTCAACGCGATCAAAGGCGCTGATAAAGTCGTGCGCCATCAGCAGCGGATTCACCAGCACCCCTTTGCCCGACATCGGGTGAGCCGTCACGCCGGTAAAGCGAATCTGCGCCGCCGCCGCATTGAAATTCTCATACACCACTTCGCCCAGTTCGCAGCAGTCAATGGTCCAGGCAAAATCCACATTGAAACGGGATGACAGATCCAGCGCTTTTGCCCCGCGCAGACCAATCTCTTCATCCGGTACAAAGGCGACCACCACATCGCCATGATCGCCGCTCAGATTCTCCATCAGCGTCATCACCACACTGACCGCTGCTTTGTTATCAGCACCCAGCACGCTGGTACCGTCACTGAAAATAATCTCCTGGCCGACATAGGGCAGGATCTCCGGATGTTCGGCGGTGCGCAGCCAGATCTGCAGCTGTTCATTCAGACAGATATCCTCACCGGTAAAGGTCAGGGTTTGCGGATGAATATGCGGCGACAGACCGACATCAACGGTATCGATATGGGCAATAAAGCCGACGCGCGGGGCATGCGGACAGTTGCCTTTTTTCACTGCGGTCACGGTGGCATGCTCATCAATCACCACCTCAGCCAGACCCAGCGCACGCAGTTCATCTGCCAGCAGCTGCGCCATCGCATGCTGTTCCGGCGTGCTGGGCAGGGTCGTGGCTTTGGCATCGCTCTGGCTGGTCACCGCCAGATAACGATAAAAACGGGATGTCAATTGCCTCGCCAGATTGTCTGTCATCACTTTTCCTTATTTGTGAGCCCGGAGGGTTATTCGCTAATGTGCGATTCATGTTATCTGTTTATTAAGTTAATGTTTCATTTAGTAATCCCGCTCAGCGGAAGTCAATAAAAAGCGAGAGACAATATGAAAAAGGTGATGGTACGACTGGCTCTGACTGCATTAAGCGTGGCGCTGGCCACCACGGCGTCAGCAAAAACCCTGGTGTTCTGCTCGGAAGGGTCGCCGGAAAATTTCAATCCTCAACTCTATACCTCGGGTACCAGCGTGGATGCCAGCGCGGCGCCGCTGTTCAATCGTCTGGTGGATTTCAAAGTCGGTACGACCGACCTGGTGCCTTCGCTGGCGGAACGCTGGGAAATCAGTCCTGACGGTACGGTCTATACCTTTCATCTGCGGCGCGGGGTGAAATTCCACAGTAATAAATTTTTCACTCCCAGCCGCGAGATGAATGCTGATGACGTGATTTTCTCCTTTATGCGTCAGATGGACAGTAACAACCCCTATCACAATGTCTCTGGCGGCTCCTACGCTAACTTTGAAAGTCTTGAACTCAGCAAGCTGATCACAAAAATCGACAAGCCGGATGACTACAGCGTGCGCTTTACGCTGAGCCATGCCGAAGCGCCGTTCCTCGCCGATCTTGCCTGGTATTTTGCATCTATTCATTCGAAGGAGTATGCCGATAAGATGCTGGCCGCAGGGACGCCTGAGAAGGTGGATATGAACCCGATTGGCACCGGTCCCTTTATGCTGCAGCAGTATCAGAAAGACTCCCGCATTCTCTTTAAAGCCTTTCCGGATTACTGGCAGGGCAAGGCGAAACTGGATCGGCTGGTTTACACCATTACCCCGGATGCCTCGGTACGTTTCGCCAAACTGGAAAAGAATGAGTGTCAGGTGATGCCGTTCCCTAATCCGGCCGATCTGCCGCGCATGCGCACCAACCCCGATATTACGCTGATGCAAAAGCCAGGGCTGAATACCGGCTTCCTGGCGTTTAACACCACAAAAGCGCCGCTGGATAAGGTGAAAGTGCGTCAGGCGCTGGCGATGGCAATCAACAAACCGGCCATTATTGACGCGATATTTAAAGACACCGGTAGCGTGGCGAAAAACATTCTACCCCCCGGCGTCTGGAGTGCAGACAAAGGTTTGCAGGATTACACTTACGACCCGGTGAAAGCCAAAGCGCTGTTGCAGGAAGCGGGGATTAAGCCCGGCACGGAAATCGCGCTCTGGGCGATGCCGGTACAGCGTCCCTATAACCCGAATGCGCGCCGTATGGCAGAAATGATCCAGGCGGACTGGGCGAAAGTCGGCATCAAAGCCAGTATCGTCAGTTATGAGTGGGGAGAGTACCTGAAGCGCGTGAAGGACGGGGAGCATCAGGCGGCGCTGATGGGCTGGACCACTGCAACAGGCGATCCGGATAACTTCTTTGGACCGCTCTACAGCTGTACCTCAGCCAACGGCGGTTCCAACTCATCGAAATGGTGCTATGCGCCGTTTGAAAAAATCATCACCACGGCGCGGGCAGAGCAGGATCATGACAAACGGGTCGAACTCTATTTGCAGGCGCAGCAGATTATGCATGAGCAGATGCCTGCCGTGATGATTGCCCATTCAACAATCTTTGAGCCGGTACAAAAATCTGTCAGCGGCTATGAGATTGATCCTTTTGGGAAACATATCTTCTATCAGGTTGATATTAAAGAGTAACAGGAAAAAGGCGGGCTAGCTGACCAGCCCGCATCTTTTACGGGTTCGTCTGAGTCTCTCTAGTTACAACATTCTATAATAAAGTATCAACACTATGGCCCATCAGCAAAAGAGCAAACAGAAAAAAAGAGCAGCACAAGGCAAAACAGGATTAACAGCCCTTTACTGTTGCTGGCCCGCGTTCACTGCTGCGCTTAGCGCATGAGCGGGCAGGGCGCGATGGTAAACCAAAAGGCACTACTCATGCCGGGAGAGGCAAAAAGAGGTTAAAAAGCAAGCGACATATTTCCTGTGCTATCGCTTTGAAATAACACTGTTACATGGGGTGGTTGTAATTTAGAAAACTTTTCTCATTGTAAAAAATATAATATCGCAACACACCATTAGCGAAGCGGTAATTAATTTCATGATTTTCTTTTCTTTAATTACAGCGAGTTAAACCTTCTGGCTGAATAAAAAACAGAGATAAGGCAGAAAAATTTGCGCTTTATTGTCCGCATGCTACTCTTAATAACGCAACACGAAAATGTCCGGCGTAATTAGCATTATGCTGGTTGCCATTAAATCAATGACAAATATGTCCAGGAGGAATTTATGGCCGGTTCAAATAATCCAGGTAATTTCGCAAACGATCGTGAAAAAGCCTCTGAAGCGGGTAAAAAAGGCGGGCAGAATAGCGGCGGTAACTTCGCTAATGACCGCGAAAAAGCTTCTGAAGCAGGTAAAAAAGGTGGCGAGCATAGCCATGGTGGTGGACGTCCATCCAAATAAAAAAGAGGTTATTTATCTTTTTTAACCACCGGCCCCGGCAGATTCTGCCGGGGCTAATCGTTTTATATAAACCATTTTCATCGCTGCGTTAATCTCCTTTTAACGCTGGCGTCTATAGTAAATTATTATCACTTACACAGCTGAAGTGAATATTAAATGTGTCGCCGTTTCGCTTTCCAGAATCATCTCTTCAGCTTCTCCTCCTGGAGAAACAAAAGTTACGGCATCGCCTTTCTCCTTACTCTGAAAAGCCTCTACAGGCTGCCTCGCTTTCTGAATTTCAAAGTGGCTTTTTCCGTCCACGTCAGTGGTGTAATAGTTGCCCGTAAAGGTATATTTCGGCTGATCTTTAATGTGCATCTGAACTGAGGGCATAACACCTCCTGATTAATGTGACTGAATTAACAGCCTAAGCGCCTTTTGCCAGATTGCCATGTCCGAACCAGATGCAGGCATCTATTAAGACAATTCTTAATTATGGTGGCCTGAGGTACAGGATTTTTTCTTTCTGGTCCCCAGGCCTTCGCCCCCGATGCACCAGGCATTGCAGCGTTTACTGTTAAGCCGGATATCGGGGAGAGGAGAGTGAGCGCATTCCTGCAAGCGCCAGCTACGTGAAGGCCACTGTATCGCGGCCTTTTTCTTTCTGCGCAGAGCAACGCTGTTGCAACCTGACGGGCAGGGCGCGTCAGACACTGCTGTCAACTGTTACTGATTCCGGCACTGCTGGTTCCGAGGGTTTCGGCACCTTTGGTCTGCGCGCCCGGGACAAGAATTATCTTGCGGCAATCCTGTTCACGCTTCTCAAAGATTTTATAGGCCTCGGCAGCTTCATCGAGGGGAAGATGATGCGTCACAATCTCCTCCGGCGTCAGTAGTCCCTGCTCGATCAGCTTCAGTAATTCGGGCAGGTAAGCATGCACATGAGTTTGTCCCATTTTAAACGTCAGTCCCTTATCGAAGGCATCGCCAAACAGGAAACCATGGATAAAGCCGGCATAAACGCCAGGCACGCTGACAATCCCGCCACGCCGCACTGCAGCAATGCACTGGCGCAGCGCTTTACCGCTGCTGCCTTCCAGCTTGAGGTTAGTCAGGATGGTTTCTGTGGTGCTGCCTTTGGCCTCAAAACCCACTGCGTCAATAACCGCATCCACACCCCGGTTGCCCGGCGTGTTATCAATAATCACTTCAGCCGGATCCTCGGTTTTATCGAAATTGATCGGGATAACGCCATAGCGGTTTTGCGCAAATTCGAGACGGTAAGGGTGATGATCGACCATAAAAATCTGTTCCGCGCCAGCCAGACGAGCACAGGCAGCTGACAGCAGGCCAACCGGACCGGCACCAAAGATAGCGACGCGTGATCCTTTCCCTACCTGGGCATTTTTGACGGCCTGCCAGGCGGTGGGCAGGATATCGGAAAGGAAAAGCACTTTGTCGTCGGCCAGCAGCGGCGGCACTTTAAAGGGGCCGGTATTCGCTTTCGGCACCCGAACATACTCTGCCTGGCCGCCAGGCACGCCGCCATACAGATGGCTGAAGCCAAACAACGCCGCCGGCGGTGGGATCTGCTTTTTATTGATAATCGCACCGCGCCCGGTGTTGGTGGTTTCACAGGCGGCGTACTGATGCATCTGACAGAAAAAACAGTCGCCACAGGCGATCACAAAAGGGATGACGACCCGATCGCCTTTTTTCACGGCGGTGACATCACGGCCGGTTTCTACCACTTCGCCCATAAACTCATGGCCAAAAATATCGCCATGCCTGGTTTGAGGAATTTTACCGCGATACAGATGCAGGTCAGAGCCGCAAATGGCCGTCGCCGTGACGCGCAGAATAATATCATCCTGTGCTTCAATCACCGGGTCGGGCACGTTATCAACACTGACGCGATGAGGGCCATGATATGTAAGTGCTTTCACGAATGAAATCCTTATTCAGGTGAGGGTTTGTTAACTTTAGTGCTGAATTACGATTTCTGCGCATTTCCGAGCAGTTCGTATCTGCATAACGTGACCCTGACAGCAGAGCAGAACCTGTTTTCTGCCGGCGTTAACACGTTAGTTTTCACCTATCCCAAAAAGAAGTGTTAACAACTGGCTCTCCTGCGGTTTTGGCAAAATAATCAGCCCATGACTACATATCGCGTAAGAGTAGGGTTTCATAACCCGTCAGCATTAACCTTTTTACAGTTGGATGAGTTGCTTGAACCCCGTCGGTTTTGTCGGCTCAGTTCCTATGGTGAAAAATTCAGGTGTTTTATTGATTATGAATATAAAACGGAAACGAAAGATCTTTGCGCGGTCTGCTCCATAGCCCAACAGGCCGCCAGTCAGATTAAAAAAAATCCGCTGGTTCTGGTCGAAGTTAAAGCCTGAACCCTGGCCCCCTCCATTAGCGTAACGGCAAGCAGAAAAGCAAGGCGCATGAACGCCTTGCCCACCTCTGTAACTTATTACCTCTGCCAGGAGAGCAAGCACGACTCCCGGCACGTCAAAGGAATCTGCAGGCAGTTTTATATTAAAAAGCGAACAGTGCTTGCCAGCCCAGGGGAAACGTGCGTTAATAGCGTTATCGGTTTGATACGCAGACCATGCCAAAGCAGTTTAGTAAAGCAGTTCTCATCATAAGTGTTATCCTTCGATATCCCTTCTTCGTGAGTCTCCTCTTTAAGCGCTCTGTAAATTCTGTACCCAGACCACGTTCGCCGAAAGGCTATCAATTAAAGGTAATAGTTATGTCTAAGAAAATGACTGGTTTAGTAAAATGGTTTAACGCTGAGAAAGGTTTCGGCTTTATCTCTCCTGAAGATGGCAGCAAAGACGTATTCGTCCATTTCTCTGCTATTCAGAATGACGGTTTTAAATCGCTTGATGAAGGCCAGCGCGTTGAGTTCGAAATTCAGGACAATCCCGCTAAAGGTCCTTCTGCAATCAACGTGGTTGCTAAATAAGATTTAGCCGTAAAGGAAAATGAGAATAACGATGATGGCCGCTGGCCGGAACCGCTGATTCTCCTTACGCTGAAAAACCCGCCATGGTGCGGGTTTTTTTATGGCTGCCATTCAGACTTTACCGCTTGTGATTGAAATTCCCGCTTTTGCCGCCATAGTTAGTAAACAGACGTCAGATAAACAGGAAGGCGAACATGGCAAGCGGTTGGGCTTCTGACGGAGCCGTACAGGACCAGATCGATACCACCGTCAATGATGAAATTACCCGCGTGCGCCAGTCGATCGGGCAGGGGGAGAGCGCGCGTTTTTGCGAAGAGTGTGGCGAAGAGATACCTCTCGCCCGGCGCAATGCGCTGAAAGGGGTAAAATATTGTCTCGCCTGCCAGCAGGAAATCGATAAACAGCAGAATAACCATGCGCTGTTTAATCGTCGCGGCAGTAAAGACAGTCAGTTGCGCTGAGCTGTCACAGCCTGATGTTAACTGCCCGGCACGGCGGCGCCGCTGAGAACAAACCAGGCCAGAAATGAAACGCCCACAACAATAATCGCAATGGGAAAAAGAACGCCGATTTTCACTTTTTTTCCTGCAGGGTCAGGCAACTTGCAGTATTGCCCGTGATGTTTTCATCATGGTGAACAGCTGAAACTGGCTGGCATCATCCGCCCGGCGCGTTAACTCGCCGGATTGAAACAGAATAGTGTTGATATAACCCAGTTGCCGCCAGACGATAATGGCTGAAGCGATCAGCGCACAGAACCGCTCATCCTGCACACACTCCAGCGTGGTATACCGCTGTTCATCCAGGCCATTAATAAAGATGCGCAGCGCGTCGCCAGGAATGATCGCTTTCAAATCCTCCAGCATCACCCGGCTTACCGGACGGGAAAGGCAGAGCGTCAGATATTTCATGATCCTTTCCCTCTCGCAAGCGATGTAATCTGGCCAGTTGTTCGTATGCCAGCGCTATGCTTTTGCCTGACACACGCCTGTCAGTTTTGGCCAGAGAGCCATCATGGTATCAATAATGCTGTCCAGTTCTTCCCGTATCGCACCTTCACGTGCCCGTACTGACATGCCCTGCAGTATACAGGAAAGATAACGCGCGAGGGCGGTGGTATCGGTATCTGCTTTCAGCTCGCCCAGTTCCAGCCGTTCCTGCAGAAAAGCCTTCAGGCTGGCTTCCTGTGCCTGATGGCGCTGTAACAGTGTGCGCGCCAGTTCGCCCGAGGAAGCCGCCAGGGCCGTCGAGGTACAGATAAAAAAGCAGCCTGCAGGTTTGCTGCAATCGGTAAAGCAGGCAGCAGTGGCGCGAAAATAATTATCAATGGCCTCAGTCACGCTTTGCCCCGGACTGCGTAGCGCCGCATCGCGCTGGGCAGTGAATTTCTGGCTGTAGTGATCCATGACCGCCCGGAACAATCCCTCTTTACTCTCAAATTCCGCATAGAGCGTAGGGGCTTTTGCGCCAGTTGCGCTCACCAGGTCGGAAAGCGAGGTCGCTTCATAGCCGTGTGCCCAGAAAAGCTCCAGCGCCTTATCCAGTGCGGCTTCACGGTCAAAGCGTTTCGGGCGCCCGCGACTTTTCTTCACCACAGTATCCTGATTCTGGCTCATAGCACCTCACACACAAAGAAACACAGCCAATAAATTACCGATCATTAAAAAAATATGCAAGGCGCACAGCGGCTGCCTGAGACGAGATTTAACCTTTTGTGTGCCGACCGGATAAAACGCCTGATTGGTTCAGTGGCAACCGGCCGCCACGGCCATAATGACGCCACCTTGTGATTAAAATATCGATCATTAATAAAATAGTTGACGCCCTGACAGAAGAGGCATACTCTTTAATTAATGATCGTTAATTAAATGACGACATAAACCTTATCAAAATCTGAAGAAGAGAGTCGCTATGAAAAACATCAAACTGACCCTGGCTGCCGTTGCCCTGACTTCCATGTCCTTTGGCGCTTTTGCTGCTGAACAGGTGACCAGCGATCCGCTGCATCAACAGCCGGTAGGCACCATCTCCGCCCAGGGCGGTAGCAGCCTGGATTCGCTGGAAGCTCAGCTGAATGCGAAAGCCGATGCCGCCGGTGCGAAATCGTTCCGCATTACCTCTACCACCGGCCAGAACAAACTGCACGGCACCGCCGTGATTTATCAGTAAGCCAGACGCCGGAGAGAGGAAAGGAGGGTTATCATGACAACAATGAAAGTGATTACGCTGGCACTGCTGTCGGGTTTCTTTTCCCTTGCCAGCCAGGCCGCCCAGCAGGCTAATGAAATTCCTGGTGTTTATAATGAAACCGGGGTTATCAGCGCCTTTGGCAGCAGTACGCTGCTGCCGCTGGAGGAGCAGCTTGGCGCAAAGGGCGTGGCGGCGGAAACAACGTCGTTCCGCACCGCTTCGATCTCTGGCAACAACGCCCTGCATGGCATCGCGAACCGCTATAACTGAGCGGCATAACAGCGTAGTCAGCAGACTTCAGCGGGCCACGGCCCGCTGAAAATCTTTATCCGTTACTGCGCAACTGCGGATAGCGGCGAAAACTCCAGAGACACCAGAACAACGCAGCCAGCCCCAGCAGCGCGCCCACATTACCCACATCCGCCATATGCAGATGTTCACTCACCTGATTCCCCAGCAGTGCACCCGCCCCGATACCAATATTGTAAATACCAGACATCAGCGACATCGCCACATCGGTAGCATCAGGCGCCAGCGCCAGCACACGTACCTGCATCGCCAGACCAATGGTCATCATGGCCATTCCCCAGACAATACACAGCACGCTAATGGCAGCAGGATGCACGGCGGCAAAAATCAGCAACCCCATGCTCAGCGTAATCAGCGCAATGGCGAGCAGCAGCAGCGCAGACGGGAATTTGTTGCCCAGCGTACTGAACAGCACGCTGCCAAGAATCCCGGCCGATCCAAACAGCAACAGCAGCAGAGTCGTGAAGTTCTCGCTTGCCTGTGCCACAACGGCCATAAAAGGTTCGATATAGCTGTAGGCGGTGTAGTGCGCCGTGACCACCAGGGTAACCAGCAGATACATGCAGACCAGTGCAGGACGACGAAACAGCATCGGCACACTGCTCAACGAGCCGGTATGCTCACTCGGCAGTTTGGGCAGCACTTTAGCCAGCAGCAGCATCAGCACCAGCGCCGAGATACCGATCATGCCGAACGTGGTACGCCAGCCGAGATATTGTCCCACCACGCGCCCAATCGGCACCCCCAGTACCATCGCCAGCGCCGTACCGGTAGCCAGCATACTCAGTGCCTGAGTTTTCTTGCCCGCCGGGGCAACGCGAATCGCCAGTGAGGCGGTTATCGACCAGAACACCGCATGGGCCAGCGCAATGCCAACGCGTGACACCACCAGCGAAGTAAAATCCCAGGCGACGGTAGAGAGCACATGGCTGGCAATAAAAATAATGAACAGCACCGAGAGCAGCAGACGTCGCTCAATCTGTCGCGTCAGTAGCATCAGCGGCAGGGAGAGTAGTGCAACAACCCAGGCGTAAATGGTGAGCATAATCCCCACGTCCGCCGTCTTCATAGCGAAACTGGTGGCGATGTCGGAAAGCAGGCCGACAGGAACAAATTCTGTGGTATTAAAAACAAAAGCAGCAATAGCCAACAGCACGACGCGCAGCCATGCCGTCTTACGGGAAACGGGTGTTGTTTGCATGAGAAGTCAGATCTGTCAGAGCAGCAAATGCGGACGCAACGTGCGCCCAGTTTAAGTGACCTGCGTCACAAATTAATCGCTATTGTGGATGAAGAGTGCGCGCAGGGAAACAGCAGACGGAAGTTTTTTTCAGAAAATGACCTGGCCTGTACGGCCAGACGCAGGTGGGCGTTCACTGTTTATCAGGAGGGATAGCACAGCAAATCGCGCAGCCCAACGCGTTGGGATAATCTTTTTGCCTGCTGAATGGCGGCGCTGGCACTGTAAAAGGTGCCAGGGAAAATGCGCGCCGGCACACCGGGAAGAAACTGGCAGCCTGCCCGATGCACGATATGGTTATTACTGAAGCCGGAGGTTTTATTGACGTAATACCAGCTGCCCATGTTGACGCCTCGACTGAACAGCGAAGAAGAGTGGATAGTGGGAGTGTAGTGTGGGCGGGGCGACGCGGTTTGATGTGGAACTAACGACGATCGTGCTAAGCGAGAACCTGCAAAAAGGCACCGTAGCGCCTTTTTTCGTTCCGTTAGCGCGGTCCGTTACAGCTGACGTTGATGCAGACGCCAGCCAACCAGCAACGCCATTATCAGCAGTGTGCTGATAAACAGCGTAATGCCGCACCAGCCAAAGTTATGCCAGAAAAGGCCCCCCACTGTACCGGCCACACTGGAACCGACGTAATAGCTGAACAGATAAAGAGAGGAAGCCTGGCCTTTGGCGCGACGCGCACGCGGACCAATCCAGCCGCTGGCTACCGAGTGGGCGGCGAAAAAACCGGCGGTAAACAGCATAATTCCCGGCAGAATCGCCCAGACGGTACTGAATGCGGTCAATACCAGGCCGGTCAACATAATCGCGGTTGAGGCGAGGATCACCGGACCGCGCCCGAAACGCACCGTCATCGTCCCCGCTTTGGGCGAGCTCCAGGAGCCGAGGAGATACACCAGCGATAACAGCCCCACAACGCTCTGGCTGAGAAAGTAAGGCGCGCTCAACAGGCGGTAGCCAATATAGTTAAACAGGGTAACGAAAGCCCCCATCAGCAGAAAGCCTTCCGCAAACAGCAGCGGCAAACCCGCATCACGCCAGTGCAGACGAAAGTTGATCAGTAAACTGCGCGGCTTCAGTGACGCCGGACGAAAATGACGTGAGGGGGGCAAGATTTTCCAGAACATCAGGGCGGATGCCAGCGCGAAGCAGCCGATGGTCGCCATGGCGACACGCCAGGAGAAAAAATCGGTGAGCACACCGCTCAGCAAGCGTCCGCTCATGCCGCCAATGGCGTTGCCGCTGATATAAAGGCCCATAGAAAAGGCGATAAAACCGGGATGAATCTCTTCGCTCAGCCAGGTCATCCCCACTGCCGCCACGCCGCTCAGCGCAAGACCAATCAGCGCACGCATGATCAGTATGCCGTGCCAGCTGTGCATAGTGGTCGAAATCAGGGTAAAGATGGCCGCCAGCATCAGTGCGGTCACCATGACTGATTTGCGTCCCACCGCATCCGAGAGCGGGCCGGTGATCAGCAGGCCCAGCGCCAGCATACCGGTGGAAAGCGAGAGGGCGAAACTGCTGGCCGCAGGCGAGACGCCAAACTGCTGCGACAGCACCGGCAACAGCGGCTGCACGCAATAAAGCAGCGCAAAGGTGGCCAGTCCGGCAGAGAAGAAGGCCAGAGTAACACGCATAAAAAGTGGCGAGCCCCGTTTGATCAGGGGGCGTTGTCCAGCGGCAGAGACCGGCGCGTGCACAGGTGCCATGTCATGCAGCGGCGCGGTCCGGGAAGAGCGGCTCACGGAAAAATCCTCAGTTAATTCAACATGAGGTTTACTGTAAAAAAGGTGCCATATGTTGTCTAATATATTAATAATCTCAAATAAGACGTTTAACATATGAATATCGAACTGCGTCACCTGCGTTATTTCGTGGCGGTCGCGGAAGAGTTGCATTTCGGCCGTGCCGCCCAGCGCCTGAATATTTCCCAGCCGCCGCTGAGTCAGCAGATCCAGCAACTGGAGCAGGAAGTGGGGGCACGGCTGTTTTCCCGCACCAACCGCAGTGTGCGGCTGACTGCCGCTGGCAGCCAGTTTTTGCTGGATGCGCGCGCTATTCTGCAGCAGGTGGAGCAGGCAGCGGAACGCGCGGCGCGCCTGCATCGTGGGGACGCGGGCGAGCTGCGCATCGGATTTACCTCATCGGCACCCTTTATCGGTCAGGTATCAGACGCGCTCTATCATTTTCGCCAGCGCTGGCCTGAGGTGCATATTCAGATGCAGGAGATCAATACGCGTCAGCAACTGGCGCCGCTGCATGACGGACGCCTTGATCTGGGTATTATGCGTAATACGCCGTTGCCGGACGATTTGCGCTATCAGCTGCTGTTGCGCGAACCGTTGTGCGCAGTGATGCACCGGGCGCATCCGCAGGCGGAGGCCGGGCGCATCTCAGTGCTGGCGCTGGCAAATGAGCCTTTTGTGTTTTTCGATGCGCAAGGCGGTACGGCGTTGTACAGCGAAATTCTCTCTCTGCTGCACCGTTATCAGGTTCAGCCTTACATCACCCAGGAAGCGGGGGAAGCGATGACCATACTGGGGCTGGTCGCCACCGGACTGGGCGTCTCCATTCTGCCCGCCTCATTTCGCCGCGCCCGAATGGATGACGTTGTCTGGCTGCCACTCACGGAGCCCGATGCACTGTCAGAGGTATGGATGGTATGGGCTGAAGGTCGCGACCCCAGCGCACAAATGCAGCATATGATGGCGCTGTTACAACGTAACGCGGAAAAAGAAACGGAATAATCTGCTAACTTTCATCTCTTTATGTGCAGTGAGTCACATTTCGCGGCAAATTATTAACGGAACCTTTAAATCTGCTCCAACATAGCTCCAGTTTATTTTGAAGCACGAAAATATTATGGAGCAGGGCGTGAATCTGGACAGTCAGCCTGGCCATATTGACCAGATAAAACAGACCAACGCGGGCGTTGTTTATCGACTGATCGATCAATATGGCCCGATTTCTCGTATTGAACTCTCGAAACGTGCCCAGCTTGCACCGGCCAGCATCACTAAAATCGTTCGTGAAATGCTTGATGCCCATCTGGTACAGGAAACGGAGTATCAGGAACCCGGCAGCCGTGGGCGGCCCGCTATCGGTCTGATGCTGGACACCGTTGCCTGGCACTATCTGGCGATTCGCATTCGCCACGGCCAGATTACGCTGACGTTACGCGATCTCAGCAGTCGCGCGCTGGCTGAAGATCAGCTGCCACTGCCTGCGCAGGCGGAACAGCCGCTGCTGGATCGCCTGGTGGAGCAGGTAGATAACTTCTTCGTGCGCCATCAGCACCAGCTGGAGCGCCTGACGGCTATCGCCATTACCCTGCCTGGCTTGATTAATGCCGCCTCCGGTGTGGTGCATCGTATGCCCGGCTATGACGTACAGGATATGCCGCTGGGCGACACCCTTGAGCAGCGCACTGGCCTGCCGGTGTTTGTCCAGCATGATATTTCCGCCTGGACGCTGGCAGAGTCGCTGTTTGGCGCGTCGCGCGGTGCCCAGGATGTGATTCAGATTGTGATTGATGATACGGTGGGCGCCGGGGTGATCAGTGCCGGCCAGCTGCTGCACAAGAGTGGACGCGCGCTGGTTGAAGTGGGTCATACCCAGATCGATCCTTATGGGCAGCAGTGTTACTGTGGCAACCACGGCTGTCTGGAAACGGTAGCCAGTATCAAAAACTTGCTGACGCTGACAGAGCAACGTCTGCCGGTACAACCGGGCAGTATGCTGCATCAGCAGCCCGTTACGATAGATACATTGTGCCAGGCAGCGCTGTCGGGCGACCAGCTGGCGCGTGATGTGATCGCCAGCGTGGGCCATCATGTTGGCCGCATCTTATCGATGATGGTTAATATCTTTAACCCGCAACATATCCTTATTGGTTCACCGCTTAACCAGGCGGCAGAAGTGCTGTTTCCGGCGGTGCATACCACCATTCGCCAGCAGGCGCTGCCCGCCTACAGTCAGGAAATCGTGCTGGAGCCCACAGATTTTCGCGATCCCGGCACGCTTTGCGCTGCCGCGCTGATTAAAGATGCGCTTTACAGCGGATTTCTGCTGGTTAAGCTTCTTCAGGGTTAACTTCGCCTTAACCTTGCGCTAACGCAAGCCCCGCTCAGTTTCTCTCCTTTAGAATTTGCTTTCCGGGCGCTGCCCGGTTATCAACGCCGTCATTCGGGCATCTGAAGGAGGAGCAGGGTGAAAACATTTTTTGTAACCGGCACCGATACTGCGGTAGGGAAAACCGTGGTTTCCCGTGCATTGCTGCAATGTTTTATTCAGGCCGGGTTTTGTGCTGTAGGGTATAAACCGGTGGCAAAAGGCTGCGTCGTGACAGAAGCTGGTCTGCGAAATAAAGATGCATTGTTGTTGCAGGCGGCTTCCGCCCTCGCGCTGCCTTATGAAGCGATCAACCCAGTCACCCTGGTGGAGGAGGAGATCGCGGTCGGCAATGCCAGCGCGCTGAATTACCGTCGCCTGAGCGCCGGACTGCAGCGGCTGCGCGCACAGGCCGATAATGTGGTGGTGGAGGGCACCGGTGGCTGGCGCTGTCTGATGAACGATTTGCGGCCGCTTTCCGGCTGGGTGGTGCAGGAGCAGCTGCCGGTGATCCTGGTAGCAGGCATTAAACAGGGATGTATCAGCCACGCGCTACTCACCGCGCAGGCGATTATCCATGACGGGCTGACGCTGGCTGGCTGGGTAGCCAATCGCATCAATCCGGGGCTGGCGCCCTATGAGGAGATCGTCCGGGTGTTGCGTAACAAGATCGATGCGCCTCTGCTCGGCGAGTTGCCTTATCTGCCCCGGGCAGAACAGCGCGACCTGAGCCACTATTTTGATCTTTCGTTGCTGGATCTGCCGGTGACGCGCTGAAGCGCGATAAAGCTGCTCTCCCGGGCGGGAGAGCAGCCAGCATCAGGGATTGAGACGACGGCGGGTACGGCCGGAGCTGAGATAACTGGCGATATAATCCTGCGAAATCTCGCCGCTGTAGCGTCCCTCTTCATCCACAATCGGCATCCATACCAGGTTATGTTCATACAGCTTTGAGAGAACCACACGCAGGTTCTCTTCCCCTTTACCGGTAACGGTAAAGGTGTGGAGCAGCTCTTCGCACTGGCCGCTGGCATTGCGCGCTTCACGACGCTTTACAAACCCCAGCGGTTTGCCGTCATTATCCACCACGGTGACCGAGCGCATATCGTGTTCATCCATCAACGCAAAGGCTTCCGCCAGCGGGGTTGTGCGTTTCACGGTCAGGGTGGGCTGCTGATCGGTAACGTCACCTGCCTGTACCAGCAGCAGACGTTTCAGGGTGCGGTCCTGACCGACAAAGGAGCCGACAAAGTCGTTGGCCGGTTTTGCCAGCAGCTCATCCGGACTGGCGCACTGCACAATTTTTCCCTGACCAAAGACCGCAATACGGTCGCCCAGCTTCAGCGCCTCATCAATATCGTGGCTCACCAGCATCACGGTCTTTTTCAGCTGGCGCTGCATATCAAGAAACTCGTTCTGAATGATCTCACGGTTAATGGGATCTATTGCGCCAAAGGGCTCATCCATCAGCAGCACCGGTGGATCCGCCGCCAGCGCGCGAATAACGCCAATACGCTGCTGCTGCCCGCCGGACATTTCACGCGGGTAGCGCTGCAGAAACTTTTTCGCATCCAGCGCCATCATGCTCATCAGTTCGCTGGCGCGCTCGTGGCAGCGTTTTTTATCCCATCCCAGCATGCGCGGCACCACGGTAATGTTCTCTTCGATGGTCATGTTCGGAAACAGGCCAATCTGTTGAATCACATAACCGATACTACGGCGCAGCGTGACGCTATCCTGGGTACTGGTATCCTCACCGTTAATATAAATTTTCCCGGATGTCGGGCGGATCAGGCGATTGATCATCTTCAGGGTAGTGGTTTTGCCGCAGCCGGATGGGCCCAGCAGCACACACATTTCGCCTTCCGGCACCTCAAGGCTGACATTATCTACAGCCTTAACCTCGCTGCCGCGTTTCTGGCTGAATGTTTTCGTCAGATTTTCCAGTTTGATCATTAGCGAATCCCTCGGGGTGTCAGCGCTGACTGCAGGCGGTGCAGCAGCCAGTCAAGAATAATAGCCAGCAGGCAGATCATCAGGGCGCCGGCAACTAACATACGGACATCACTGCCGCTGATGCCATCCAGCAGCAACAGACCCAGGCCGCCGGCGCCAATTACCGCCGCGATAGCCATCACGCCCACGTTCATGACCACAGCGGTGCGAATGCCGCCAAAAATCACCGGCAGCGCCATCGGGATTTCTACCCAGCGCAGACGCTGCCAGAAGGTCATGCCGATACCACGTCCCGCCTCACGCAGCCCTGATGGCAGATTTTCCAGCGCGGTATGGGTGTTGCGCACAATCGGCAGCAGCGAATAGAGAAATACCGCTGTAATGGCCGGTACGGCGCCAATGCCCTGACCAATCAGGGAGAACAGCGGAATCATCAGGCCGAACAGCGCAATAGTCGGAATGGTCAGCACCACGGTAGCGATGCCAAGTACCGGCGCCGCCAGCCATTTAACGCGCACAATCAGAATGCCCAGTGGCACGCCGATCAGGATAGCGCAGCCCACGGCGACCAGTACCAGCCAGACATGCTGCCAGCTGAGTGTGAGCAGATAAGGCCAGTTATCGATGATGTAATGAATAGTATCCATGGTATCTCCTTACAACATCTTTTGGGCGAGAAGAAAATCACGCGCCACCCGCTGCGGTGACTGATGGTCGATGTCCACGCGCTTGTTCAGGTCGGTAATCACATCATCCGTGATCAGTGCAGAGAGCTTATTCAGCGCCTCCGCCAGTCCCGGATGGCTTTCCAGCACTTCCTGGCGCACCACCGGCGTGACGTTGTAACTTGGGAAGAAGTGCTTATCATCCTTCAGCACCTTCAGGTCAAAGCCTTTTATCCGGCCATCGGTGGTATAGATCAGGCCCGCCTCAACAAAGCCATCACGAATGGCGTTATAAACCAGGCCCGGATCCATCGGCCGGATCTGCGGACGGTCCAGCGTCAGGTTGTAGGTTTTCTGCAGCGGCTTCATGCCATCGGGGCGACCGGAAAACTCCAGATCCAGCCCCAGCTTCCAGTTGTGTTCAGGGTCATCTTTACGCAGCTGGTCGATTTTCGCCACCAGCTGCGACAGGGTGGTAATACCCTCTTTTTCCGCCCGACTGCGCTGCATGGCAAAGGCATAAGTGTTATTCATCGGCGCGGGATTGAGCCAGACCAGCCCCAGCTTCGCATCCAGCCTCTTTACCGTTTCGTACGCCTCTTCTGAGGACATAGGCTTATTAATATGGTTGAAGTTAATCAGTGAAGTACCGGTGTACTCCCAGGTCATGTCGATCTGTTTATTCACCATCGCATTGCGACCAATGATGGCGGCGATATTGGTTTTGGGGATCACCTGAAACCCGTTCTTCTCCAGCCAGAGCCGCGTCATGGCGGAGAGAATATGCTGCTCGGTAAAACTTTTGGTTGCCATGACGATCGGGGTGGCGGCGCTGGCGGCCTGACTCAGCATAAGCGTCATCATCAGTACCTGCGCAGCCTGCGTTAACCAGCGCGTTATCCGGTTTTTTGTCGTCATCCTTTTCTCCTGAAGATTATGCCGCGGTATGCGGGCTGAGGTAACGTCCCAATGCCGCCAGCAGCATATCCAGAATCAGGGCGAACAGCGCCGTAGCCGCCGCACCCAGAATCAGGGTCGGGAAATCATTAAGGTAGATACCGGGGAAAATCAGCTCGCCATAGCTGCTCGCGCCGATGAGAAAAGCCAGCGGGGCCGTGCCCACATTGATGGCGGTGGCGATACGGACACCGGCGAGGATCACCGGCATGGCATTGGGCAGCTCGACCAGACGCAAACGCTGGAAGCGGGTCATACCGATACCGTTGGCCGCCTCAAGCAGCGCGTCAGGCACCGCCTGCAGCCCCGACCAGGTGTTACGTACTACCGGCAGTAGTGAGGCGAGAAACAGGGCGATAATGGCCGGGCGGTCGCCGATACCAATCACCACCATCGCCAGCGCCAGCACCGCCAGCGGTGGCAGCGTGTTGCCAACGTTAAAGATCTGCATCACATATTCCGCCCAGCGGCGGGCAAAAGGACGACTGAGCAGGATACCGCTGGGGATGCCCACCAGCAGCGCGAAAAACATCGACCAGAAAACCAGATAGAGGTGCTGTTTACCGAGATAGACAAGATCGACTTTGTGCGCCTGAAATGTCTCCAGGCCAATACCCCAGAGCAGCAGCCCCACAATCACAACGATGGACAGGAGGGCCAGCCCGGCGCGCTTAGCCAGCGCAGAAGTTTGCATGAGGTGAATCTCCCTGATATGACTTAAGGCATTTTCTGCATCTTCTTTTGTGATGTTATGGCAGTAACAGTCCAACAGAAGACGCTAAACTTAGCTGCCGTCCCGTGACATCTCTGCGTTAAAGTGCAGATGAATTGAGTAATTTTTTGCACCATCCCCGGAAAAAAGCAGATAAGTGCTTTGAACCTATAGCAGCAGAAAAGAGATGTAACCAGTTTTGTCCGGCAAATTCGGATAACCAGAAACAGCTGATCGCGCTTTAGCCCGCGGAGTATGGGATGATGCGTGGCAGGCCGTTTCTGTGGCAGATTAAGTGACAATGTCACTTCTCTGTGCTGGCTGTTTCCGATCGGCCTTGCCTATAACACAAGGATAAACATGACAGAGAGTGCACAGTTACACGCTGGCCAACGCCACTGGATCCTCATTGCCTGTATGCTGGCGATGTTTATGGCGGCGATTGAAGTCACCATCGTCGCGACGGCGATGCCGACCATCGTGGCCGAGCTGGGCGGCTTTGCTCATTTCGGCTGGGTTTTCTCTATCTATTTGCTGACGCAGGCGGTCAGCGTACCGCTGTATGGCCGCCTGGCCGATCTCTGGGGCCGTAAAAAGGTCTTCTTTATGGGTGCGTCGCTGTTTTTGATCGGCTCGCTGTTGTGCGGCTTTGCGCACACCATGACCTGGCTGATTCTGTTCCGCGCCTTTCAGGGGCTGGGAGCTGGGGCGATTATGCCGCTGACCTCAACCATTGTGGCGGACATCTATTCCGCCCGGGAGCGCGCCAGCGTGCAGGGCTGGCTCTCCAGCGTCTGGGGCGTGGCGGCGGTAGTGGGGCCGCTGACCGGCGCCTGGCTGGTGCAACACTTCAGCTGGTCGGTGATTTTTTGGGTTAACCTGCCGATTGGCGTGCTGTCGATGCTGATGCTGGCGCGCTGGCTGCCGGACCGGGCACAGCAACAGAGCGCTTCGCTGAACCTTACCGGCAGCGCCTGGCTGATGCTGTGCATCAGCGCACTGTTAATTGCGCTGCTGCAGGCGGAAATTCTGGGCTACTGGCTGATTCTGTTCCTGCTGCTGGCAGGGCTGGCCGCGCTGCGCTTAAAACGTAACGAACAGCGCGCTGAGGCGCCGCTGTTTCCGCTGGCGCTCTGGCAAAGCCGCATTATTCTGGCGGGTAATGCGGGGAATCTGATCATTGGTGCGGCGATGATGGGCATCAGTGCTTTTCTGCCCACCTGGATTCAGGGTATTACCGGCGGCACGCCGCTGCAGGCGGGCAGCGCACTGGCGATGATGTCCATTGGCTGGCCGCTGGCAAGCACGCTGAGCGGCCGTCTGATGCTGCGTACCTCCTACCGTTTTACCGCCCAGCTCGGCGCACTGCTGTTGATCGCCGGCAGCGCGCTGTTGCTGCTGCTACGGGCGGAGAGCTCCATTATTCAGGCCGGGATCACCGCATTTGTGATTGGCACTGGCATGGGGATGACCAGCACTACCTTCCTGGTGTCGGTCCAGAATCATGCCCATTATGAAATTCGCGGCATCTGCACGGCCTCGATTATGTTCAGCCGGATGATAGGCTCAGCCATCGGCACTGCGCTGATGGGGGCCGTACTGAATCTCAATCTGGCCCGACGCCTGCCGCAGGCCACAGATCCGGTGCAACAGATTATGTCAGCCGAAAGCCGTCAGGCGTTGCCGGACGGCACGCTGCAGCAGATGGTGCATCAGATCGCCTTGTCACTGCACTGGGTATTTATTGTCGCGCTGGGGATTGCGCTGATGTCGCTGTGGGTAGCGCGGGCGATGCCACCTGCACGGCCGGAACAGGGGTAACTGCGGAGCGCGTGAAGAGGGCGGATTAACTCCGCCCTTAGCGTCGGTCAGAGTTGTGTGGTGCTGTCCTGCGAACTGCCCGCCGTGGCGGGAATTGTCTCTTCGGTGTCACGATTCAGTCGCTTATAGACAATTTTATGGGAATCGTTTTCACAATGTCCGACCACCTGACCGCCTGCCTGATCCACCTGATCGTTCGGCACGACATCCAGCGTAAAGCCCGACTCAGGTACCCCATTGTTAACAATTTTCCGACTGATATCCGCTTTGACGCTTTCACAGGAAGCCTGCGCCAGCAGAGGAGCCGCCAGTAACGCGGTAAGTAACATTCCGGTGTGTTTTTTCATCACGGTTTCCTTATGTTATGCGCTTCTGTTAACTATAGCAGGCGACGCTTTTCAGGGCGTTATTGCACGACCGGTACGGCGATCCAGGCAGCGCAGGGTTTCCGGTTCCCAGTACGCGTTCAGGTTATAGCTCTTTTCACAGGCGTCGCGGCTATCAAAAGCGCGGTCCGCTTTATCGAACTCTTTTTCAACGCGGCTGTTGACCTTGTTTCGCAGCATGCGCGTGTCATTCCATTGCTCTTTGCTCTGACGCGCTTCTTCATTGCTGCGCGCGTTGTTGCCATTATCAATGATCAGGCGTTCGGTATTCGCCAGCGTCAGAGGAGAAGCCAGCAGCGCGCTGCCGGAAAGCAGCAGGGTCAGGCAGAGATTGAGGCTCAGCTTTTTCATCATATTTTCCCTTTAAGGATGACACAGCCAGAAGAACGGCTGTCGCGTCAGACAGCAGCAGTATATCATCGCCGTTTCCGCCGCCACCAGAGGCGCCCGCGGTTGTTTTTCTGCCAAAAGGAGATGATATGCTGATTAAAACGACACTGCTGTTTTTCCTGACGGCGCTGGCTGAAATTCTGGGTTGCTTTTTACCCTGGCTGTGGCTGAAGAAGGGTGCTTCGGCCTGGCTTTTGCTCCCCGCAGCGGCCAGTCTGGCGCTGTTTGTCTGGCTGTTAACCCTGCATCCTGCCGCCAGCGGTCGTGTCTATGCCGCTTACGGCGGGGTCTATGTGCTCACCGCACTGCTGTGGCTGCGTGTGGTGGATGGCGTGAAGCTAAGCGCCTGGGACTGGGCAGGAGCATTTATCGCCTTTAGCGGGATGTTAATCATTGTGCTGGGCTGGGGAAAAGCGTAACAGGCCAGCGCGGCGGCTGGCCTGCTGGCGGCTTATGCTTTTTTATCGACTTTCAGCCCTGCCAGGGTCTGGCTTACCGGCATCATCTCCAGGGTATTGATGTTGACATGGGCGGGCAGCGTCGCCACCCAGTGTACCGCTTCGGTGACATCCTCAGCCGTCAGCGCGGTGGTTCCCTCATACACTTTTTCGGCCTTATCCTCATCTCCTTTGAAGCGCACCTGAGAAAATTCGGTGCCGCCCACCAGGCCGGGCTCAATATCGGTGACGCGCAGGGCGGTGCCATGCAGATCGGTACGCAGGTTCAGGCTGAACTGACGCACAAAAGCTTTAGTGGCACCATAGACATTGCCACCCGGGTAAGGCCAGCTGCCCGCGACAGATCCGATATTAATAATATGTCCTTTATTGCGCGCTACCATCTGTGGCAACAGGGCGCGCGTCATATAAACCAGCCCTTTATTATTGGTATCGATCATCGCTTCCCAGTCATCAAGGCTGGCCTGATGGGCCGGCTCAATGCCCAGCGCCAGACCAGCGTTATTGACCAGCACATCGATATCGCGCCACGGCGCAGGCAGGCTGGCGATGGCCGTCTCGATGGCGCTGCGATCGCGCACATCCAGCTGCAGGGTGTAGAGGCTATTTTCTCCCAGATCCTCTTTCAGCGCCTGCAGGCGTTCAGTACGCCGTCCGGTGGCGATAACTTTATGGCCACCGGCAATAAAACGACGGGTAATACTCTGTCCAAAGCCAGCAGTTGCGCCGGTCACAAAAATGATCATCTCACGGTTCCTTACAGGTGTTCAGATTCGGCTGACTCACCATAGCATTAACATTTCCTCTTTGCCCACCCTGACCAGGCTTGATTTTATTGTATATTTAACAGACACAACTCTGACACTGCGCTTTCCGCCGTTATGCGCCAGCGATAAGGGATCTCTATGCCTTCCAGCACGGTACAAGCGATTCGGGCATCATTCTTTGATTTCCGCGCCACTGCGTCCAGCGCAGAAGAGATTGCCGGGCAAGCCCGTTATATTGAAGATGGCGTGTTGTTGATTGAGGCAGGCCGCATTGTGCGTTTACAACCCATCGCTCCCGGAGGTGATGTAAAGGCGGCGGAGGTGATCGATCTGCGCGGCAAACTGATTATGCCGGGTTTTATCGATACCCATATCCACTATCCGCAGACTGAGATCACAGGCGCTCCTGGCGGGGAGTTGCAGACGTGGCTGCATCACTACGCCTTTCCGGCCGAAGGGCGCTATCACTGCGCACAGCACGCGGCACGCATGTCTGACTTTTTCCTCGATCAGCTTCTGCGCAACGGCACCACCAGCGCGCTGGTGTTCGGCTCGGTGCATCCGCAATCTGTAGATGCGCTGTTTAGCGCCGCCAGCGCGCTGAATATGCGGCTGATTGCCGGCAAGGTGATGATGGATCGCAATGCCCCCGACTATCTGCTTGAAGATGCGGAAACCAGTTTTCAGCAAACCTGTGAACTGATTACGCGCTGGCATCATCACGGTCGGCTGAGCTACGCGCTGACGCCGCGCTTTGCGCCAGGCTGCTCACCGGCGCTGCTGGAGAAAGTGCAGATGCTGCGCCGACGCTGGCCCGATCTCTGGCTACAGACACACCTGAGCGAAACCCCGCAGGAAGTGGCCTGGGTGAAATCGCTGTTTCCGGAGCGGGAAAATTATCTCGATGTTTATCATCATTATCAGCTTACCGGTCGCCGCAGCGTTTTTGCTCATTGTCTCCATCTGGAAGAGAAGGAGTGGGATTGCCTGTCCGCAACCCATTCCTCCATCGCCTTTTGCCCGACCTCCAATCTCTTTCTTGGTAGCGGGCTGTTTAATCTGCAACGCTGCTGGCAGAAACGGGTAAAAATGGGGATCGGCACCGATATCGGGGCAGGCACCACCTTTAATCTGCTGCAAACCCTGAATGACGCGGGAAAAGTAGGGCAACTGAATCACTATCGGCTGAGCGCCCGTGAAGCGTTCTATCACGCGACGCTCGGTGGCGCCCATGCGCTCGACCTTGATAAATGGATCGGCAACTTTGAAGCGGGCAAGGAGGCGGATTTTGTGGTGCTCGATCCCGCCGTCTCCCCGTTGCAACAGCTGCGCGGTGCCAACAGCAAAGATATCGATGAGAAACTGTTTGCCTTAATGACGCTGGGCGACGACCGGAACATTATGCAGACCTGGGTTAACGGTCAGCCGGTGTGGCCACGCACGGTGTAAAGTTGCGGCAAAGGCGCGCTAAGCTGTTAGCATGTTGTTTTACGCGGCCTGTCAGGAGTCATCATGAACAGCAAACAGAACCCTTTCTTAAGCCCCAGTACTTTGCCATATCAGGCACCCCCGTTTGACCATATTTGTGAAGAAGATTTTCTGCCTGCGCTGCAGGCGGGGATAGCCGCCAAACGTCAGGAAGTCGCCCGTATTGCAGAAGCGAGTGACGCGCCCACCTTTGCCAATACTTACGAGGCGCTGGAGCGCAGCGGCGAATTGCTGAACCGCGTGAATCTGGTATTCAGCGCTATGACCGCCGCCAATACCAGCGACTATCTGCAGCAGGTTAATGAGGAGATAGCGCCGCAGCTTACCGCGCTGGAGGATGATATCCATCTGAACAGCCAGCTCTTTGCGCGTCTCGATGTGGTTTATCAGCAGCGCCATCAATTGCAACTGGATGCAGAATCCCTGCGCCTGGTGGAAGTGACCTGGCAGCAGTTTCAGCTCGCAGGTGCCAGACTGAGCGCAGAGAACAAAGCCGCGCTTAAAGCGCTGAATCAGGAAGCCAGTACGCTGAGTACCAGGTTCACCAATAAGCTACTGGCGGCGACCAAAGCGGGCGCGCTGACGATCCGGGATCCGCAACAGCTGGCGGGGCTGAGCGCGGCCGATCTGGCGGTCGCTGCCGACGCGGCCCGCGCCCGCGGTCTGGACGGGGCCTGGCTGCTGCTCCTGCAGAACACCACGCAGCAGCCCGCGCTGCAGGCGCTGCAGTCCCGCAGTACGCGCGAAGCGCTGTTCAATGCCTCTGTCAGCCGCACTGAAAAAGGGGATGAAAACGATACGCGCCAGCTGGTGCTGCGTCTGGCGCAGGTCAGAGCCCGTCAGGCACAGTTGCTGGGTTTCAACAGCTATGCCGAATGGCAACTGCAGGATCAGATGGCGAAAACCCCGGCGGCAGCACTCAACTTTATGCGCAACATCGTGCCTGCCGCCACTGCACGGGCACAACGTGAAGCTGCGGCGATCCAGCAAACCATTGATGAACAGCGGGGCGGTTTTACCCTGACGCCCTGGGACTGGCATTTTTATGCTGAACAGGTGCGTCACGCCCGCTACGATCTCGATGAAAATGCGATTCGCCCCTATTTTGAGCTTAATAACGTGCTGGAGAAAGGGGTGTTCTGGACCGCCTCCTGCCTCTACGGGATCCGCTTTAGCGAGCGCCACGATCTGCCGGTTTATCATCCGGATGTGCGCGTCTATGAGATTTTTGATGCCGACGACACGCCGATGGCGCTTTTTTATACCGACTACTTTACGCGCGATAACAAAGGCGGCGGCGCCTGGATGAGCAACTTTGTTAATCAGTCCCACTTGCTGAACAGCAAGCCCGTTATCTACAACGTCTGTAACTACACCAAACCGCCTGCCGGAGAGCCGGCGCTGTTAAGCTGGGACGAAGTGATCACTCTGTTCCATGAATTTGGCCATACGTTGCATGGCCTGTTTGCCGAACAGCGCTATCCGACACTTTCCGGCACCGCCACGCCGCGCGACTTTGTGGAGTTCCCGTCGCAGTTTTATGAACACTGGGCCAGCGAAGCGCAGGTATTCCGGCACTATGCCCGCCATTATGAAACGGGCGAGCCGATGCCTGCGGTGCTGCATGAAAAAATTATCCGCGCGGAGCAGTTTAATAAAGGCTATGACATGACCGAGCTGCTGGCTGCGGCCTTGCTCGATCAGCACTGGCACAGCCTGAGTCTGGATCAGATTCCCGCGGCCACCGACGCTTTTGAACGCCAGGTGCTGGCGCAGGAAAACATTGATCTGGCAGCCGTACCGCCGCGCTATCGCTCCAGTTATTTCCAGCATATCTGGGGCGGGGGCTATGCGGCAGGTTATTACGCTTACATCTGGACGCAGATGCTGGCTGATGACGGCTACCTGTGGTTCGTTGAGAACGGCGGCCTGACCCGGGAGAACGGGCAGCGCTTCCGGGAGATGATTTTGTCGCGCGGTAACAGCTGCGATCTAAAAGCGCTTTATCAGCGCTGGCGCGGCCATGAACCGCGCATCGAACCGATGCTGAAAAACCGCGGACTGGCGGAGTAACCCTTCAGCTGTTGTGATGGCTGAACGCCTGTCGGGGTTCAGCCTGATCCTGTTGCGCTGTTTTGCCGGGCGTGACCAGCTTGCATTTTCCGCCTGCTGCTCGCGTACGCAATCAGAAATGTTGCAGAGTCAGTGTCTTCTCAGCCGGCTAAAAACTTAACTATTGCTGTTAAATATCCTGCCCCTGACAATAACCATTAAAAATTTCCCATCCTGTGCGGATTAACGGCTGCGGTTATTCCTGGTGAAAATTATCCACTTGTGCGCTGTAAAAACAGTCGACAGGAAAGAAAAAAACAACCTTCAATTTATTTCTCTCTTAAATTCATTTATTTAAAACCTTAACTACAGGTTTAACTGGCGCTGACTTTTGTTACTCAGGCTGAATCCTGAAATCAGCCACCTCACTGACGGAGGAAATAATTGCGTCTCCCGGGAGGAATTTACTTAATCGTTTTAAGCGCCGCGCAGCTTTAAGATATTTCGCATAAGGTTCTGGCAAATTTTCTGTGCTATAGATGAGAGAAATCATGCTGCAGGACGAAAGAGATCATGAATGTAGGCGTCTCTAACACATTATACCCGGAACAAAAAAATATTTTGATTAATTCCGAAAATAACTATATCAACCTGAAAAAAAGCAATGTTTTTTATTATCTTAACCCCCTACGCAGACGATTATTTAAAAAGAATAAATGCTTCGTTTTTTTACCCATACCGCTTACAACCCCGGGTAAAGTGGATGTATTGCACTTATTTAATGAGGTGGCGATTACCCGTAAAAAATGGGTCGCGACCTTTGAAACCGAACTGCCACGTGTATTGCCGGTGCCTGGCGTCGCCAAACAGGATAATCCTGAACTTTATCGGCTCGCTTCGCAGGTGTTAAAAGACAATTGCCTGGGACTGATTGCCATCTCGGACTCGGCTTTGCATATGCAGAAAAAACTTTTCAGCAAACAGCCCGATCTGGCTGCACGCATTTGCGCCAAAACGGTGGTGATGCATCCACCGCAAAAACTTATCGTTCAGCAAAAAGCAGTGAAGATCGATGAGATAGTGCGTCTGGTTTTTGTCGGCAATGAGTTTTATCGTAAAGGGGGAGCCGAGGTCGTTCTGGCGATTAGCCAGTTAATCGGGAAGGGCGAGATTGATGCGCAGCGCCTGGAGGTGCACCTGATTGGCGATCTGAGCAAACGTCATAACATTGCGCATCGCCAGTTTCAGGATGAAGAGCCGTTTTATCGCCATATTGAGCAGTCTATCGCACGTCATCCATGCTTCCGGCATCAGCCTGCGATGACGAATGAGGCATTGCTGGCGCTTTTTGCGCGCAGCGATATCGGTTTATTACCTACCTGGCAGGAAACCTATGGTTTTTCCGTGCTGGAGATGCAAGCAAGCGGCTGTCCGGTGATCACCAGCAATGTGCGCGCGCTGCCGGAAATTAATCCGCCGTCAGTGGGCTGGCTGCTGGAAAATCACCTGAATGACGATCGGGAATTATCTGTTAGCGGCCTGAAAAAAAAGGAGCAGATACGGCAACAGTTGGTGGATCAACTACAAAGTACACTGCTGTCCATCATTAATGATCCTGCGCAGTTACAGCAAAAAGGCGAGGAGGCTATTCAACGCATCCGTGAGCAGCACGATCCGCTGACTTACAGCCTGCGGCTGAATGAAATTTATCAGCACGGGATTAGGGCAGGCTTTAATCCGGCTCTGGCACCCTGATGCCGGGCCGGAATTTAACATAACATTAAGACCCCTGGTCCCGGACTGTCGCTCAGGACGGGATCAGCTGTTCCTGTTTCAGTTTGTCGAACAGCGCAAAAAAGTCGTCGCGTGTGGCGTGATAACCGGTGAAACCTGCTTTACGGCTTTTGCTCATATCGGTAAAGACCTCCATCGGACGTCCCAGATCCGCGTCGGTATGCCACCAGGAAGCCAGCTTATTAATATCGGACTCTTTCAAATGGAAGCGTTGCGCCAGCGCCTGCCACAGTCGATCCGCTTCTGCGCTCTGCATCCGGGATTCCAGCGGTTGCGGCGTGTCAGGTAGCGGGGCGGCCTCAATGCCGAAATAGCTGGCGATCTCTGACCACATCCATTTCCAGCGAAAGACGTCACCGTTCACTGTATTGAAATCCTGATTGCGCGCCGCAGGCGAGGTTGCCGCCCATTCCAGCTGTTCCGCCACCAGGCTGGCGCTGCTCATATCGGTAACGCCGTGCCACTGCGCTGAGGAACCCGGAAAGATAAAGGGCAGGCCATGATATTTACAGAGCGAAGCATACACGGCCAGCGTCTGTCCCATGTTCATCGCATTGCCCAGCGCATAGCCAATCACGGTATGCGGACGGTGAACGCTCCAGCTGTAGCCATAGCGTTGCGCACCGGCAAAGAGTTCATCCTCCTGCGCATAATAAAAGTTGTCGACCGGCTGGCGGCCTTGTTCTTCACGAAACGGCGTTAACGGCACGGCGCCTTTGCCATAAGCATCAAAAGGACCGAGATAGTGTTTCAGCCCGGTAACCAGCGCCACATGCTTATCTTTTAACCGGTGATTCAAGGCATCGATCACATGACGAATCATGGCACCATTGACCCGAATATTCTCTTTTTCATTCTCCTGACGTGCCCAGACTGAGAAGAAAAGGGCGTCGATCTGTAGCTCGTCCAGCGCCTGTTTGACGTCATCAGGCGCAGTCAGATCGGCCGTCAGGGCATGGCAACCAGCAGGAACGGGCGAACGCCCGCGCGATAAACCATATACTGTCCAGCCTTGCTGGATCAGCCGCTCTGCCAGCGAGGAGCCGATAATCCCGCTGACACCGACGATAAGCGCACGTTTTTGCATACTTCCTCCAATATGTGTGTCAAAAAAGCTTATACGCCGACAGCGGTTTTCTCCTGAAAAAATGTTACAAAGCCTGTTATCCGCGCTGGTTACAGCCATACTGATAACAGGCCAATCCTTAGCGGAGCAATGAAATGACTACTATGCTACGTAACCTGATTATCGTTCTGGGCTGCCTGGTCAGCGGCAACCTGTGGGCACAACAGGCGCAGCCCGCGCTTTTTCAGCCCAAAGCTGCCGTGCCATTTTTCACACCCGCGGCGGCAAAATGTGATGTCTCGACGTGTCAGGCGAACTGTTATGTCGCGCGTAGCCATTGCAATAATAAAGAAGGCGGCGGCTGTAGCTCGGAAGCGCAGATGTGTGTACAGGCCTGTGCGGACCAGTGCAGATAGGTGCGGCAATTCGCAGGCAGGAACGTTAAATGCGCGCAAAGCAGTGGTATTGTATTGCTGGTAAAATGAGTATAAATTTAAAATATGATTCGTTCAGGTAACAGCATTATGTCTCCATTACGTTTGAAAGCAGAACAGCATGCGCGTTATGACGCAGAAGCCCTTGCCGTGGTGAAGGGGGAAAAAGGCTATAAACCTGCCGAGAAACCACGTTACAGCAAAGCGTCAAAAATACGCACTAAGCATGTTGTTAGCTTTGCCTGAACAATACTTCTGATACAGAATAAACCATCTATAAAAGGATGGTTTTTTTATGTCTGATGCTCTGATCATTCCCGCCCACGAACAGGCCTATCTTCTCAACAAACAGCTGATCGCCAGAGCTGATAACCTTCATGATGCAGTTATTACTATTGGTGGCCAGGCCGTACAGTACTGGGTAGCGTATTATCGTGAGTTATATTCGGGCGTACTGCCGGATCAAAGGATTATTACTTCAGTTGATTTAGATTATTCCGCACGACGTCACGATATCATTGCGATTGCTGAGGCTCTGGGCGTCGATCCGGCCATGAACGAAGGCGGGCATCCGCCATCGCTGGCCCGTTTTGCTTTACTGGACAGCAAAACACACGCCATAAAAGAAGTTAACGGGCGGTATTTTGCTGAGCCGGATTGTGAGGAGCTCAGACCTAATACCATTGATGTCATTGATTTTCCTTCAGGTTTCACCTGGGAGGATTTTTCTGGAGAGCGACTGCTGCTTAATACTGAGCGTTTTTGGATAGAAGCGCAGGGTCCCGATGAGCCGGAGTCACATGAGCTGGTTCGCGTCATCAACCCGATCGCCTGTCTGAAATCGCGGTTCAGCAATCTGATGGATTTACGCCGAAATCCTGAGATCGAGACTGGACGCATTAAAGCGTTGATGCTGCCAGCAGTTTACTTTTTGCTTGAGAAGCTTGAGCAAGGCTGTGAAGGTGACGGAACTACGTTTCGTGATATGAAAAAACATGTGGATGCGCTTTTCGCGCTGGTGATGCAAGAACGGGTGGCAAGAAAGCAGGCAGAATACGATCTCAAACTGTATGCCATCTTTGAACAGCTGGCTGCAATCTACGCCGCAGAGCCAGAGCACTATGATGTGCCGCCATTATTCTGGCAACGCGAATTGCCCAACAAAGCCATGAAGGTAAGGCAAAAAGTGATGCGCCTGGCAAAAGACATCGCCAGACGTAAGAAAGAGACGCAGAACAGGCAAAATCGACAGCGGTCTCACACAGGCTGAAATAGTCAGTAGCGACGCTGCGTTACCTTGATGCGTATAATGTATATTATGTTAAATAAGATCTCAGGGTATCGCTGTCATCATCGCCTTCCCGGTTCAGAGAACCGGAATCCGTAAGATCCCGGCCCCGGCCATCAGGCCGCTGTTATCTGCAGTTCATAAACCACGCAAGGCACATCATAATGCTGTTCAATACCTTTGTATCTCATTCCCAGTCTCTGCATCACCCGTTGCGATGCGTTGTTTTCAGGATCAGCCACCGCCACCAGATACGTTGCGCCAACCTTTTCAGCGGCAAATTCAATAATCGCCTGCGCCGCTTCCGTCGCATAACCTTTGCCATGAGAACTGGCGTTCAGACGCCAGCCAATCTCCAGAGGCGCGCCGTCCTGGTTGGCTAAATGTTGCAGGCATGCTGCGCCCACTACCGCATCAGATTTTTTTTCCCGGATTGCCCACCATGAAAAACCATATTGTTGCCAGCGCTGCGTGACGCGTTCGATATTGGCTCGCGTTTCTTCGGGCGTTTTAACCTTGCCATTACTGATATAGCGCATAATCTCAGGATCATTCTCCATCGCCCGCAGGCCATCATAATGTTCGTGCCGGAATGGCTCCAGGCGCAGACGCGTCGTCTCTAACTCCATTTTTCCTCCCGTTAACCTTCACTACTGTCGTACAGCCCCATTAATGGTTATTAACATAATCTAAAACGGTTAAGCCGCACAGATAAATCATTCACTCTCAGGCAAGGGATATAAATAATCTATAACCGTGAATATATTAATCCGCATCCTGCTGACGTAACCTGAAAAGTTATAACTCTCAAATTCACCTTTTGTGCTGCAATCTCAATATCAATTCGCTAAATTTTTTTTAATCTGCGTAAAATGCAAATGAAAAATAAATCTGTTTTAATCGCTCTTGCCGCGTGATTTTCCTGTTTAATTAAGAGTGTAACGCATGGTCTTTGCATGTTGCATGCAAATAAAATCTGGCATATTGAATAACTATTTCTTTCTGTAAAATTGAGTAAACAGTTCTTTATTGAAGTCTGTCGATGCGATAAATCTCAAACAGAGGGTTGCTAAAATGATTGACGTTGAAAGTATTTCTGCCTGTGAAAAAGTTGAGCGCGATGCCTGGCTGGATTTATTTGCCGCAGCGCCTGCAGTATTAAGCGAACAATTGAAATTAAAGCATACTATTATTCATGGTCTGGGTTTACTGGCCTGTCCGGCGATACCCATCACCGAATTAAACAGAGCTATGGCGCTGGGTGCGGAGCAGCCCGTCAGTGATGAAGAACTGGCTGAGGCCCTGCAATGGCTGAATACTCACGCTGACGCCTGGGCCTTCCAGATAAATCCCGCGCTAAATACCTCCGCAACCATTGACTGGTTACGCAAACAAGAACTGGCTCCTGCCGGTAATGGCTGGGCAAAATTTTATCTGCATCATACCGCTATTTCAGATACCTCCCATCCCCCCTCGGCTTATGAAATCAGGCCCGTTCGAACTCATGATGCCGATAATTTTGGTCTGGTTGTGCAGTCAGGTTTCGGGCTGCCTGAACAGGTCCGGCCATGGTTTTCCGCTTTAGTGGGCAGAGAAAAATGGAAAACTTATCTTGCCTGGGATAATAACCGGCCCGTGGCCGCCGGGGCGATCTATATTGATCATCACACGGCCTGGTTGGGTATTGATACAACCCTGGCAGAATTGCGACAGAAAGGTACGCAAAGGGCATTAATTATGCGTCGGTTACGCGATGGCAAGCAGTCTGGTGTTACAGCATTTACGGCTGAAACAGGACACCCGGCGACTGAGAATGAACCTGGCTATTCATCATTTCGCAATTACCTGAACAGTGGCTTCAACAAAATCTGCGTTCGTCAAAATTATAAAAAATAACTTTTCCCGGAATAAATTGCAGGGTGCGTTATTCTGACGCTCCCTTCCGTTTACTTTACTGGCACAGCCGATGGCCTGGCATTGCCTCTCACGCTCGTTGCGTTCTTCATCCGATGCGCTGATCACATCATCTTCCCTGTTCTTTAACCAGACAATTGTCTATAATCAACCCTGTCAATTGTCTGCTTGCGGAGCGAGTTATGCGTACCTACATTCCTGCTGTACAGCCCGGTAAAGCGGCGCTCTGGCGCGTTGCCGGGTTGCCCGCCAACACCGGACGTGAACTGACGCGCGCTCTGCAGGCCGGGTTGCCGGTGGAAGTTCTCGATAATATTCATCGCTGGGCTGACATGTCGAAGGCCGATATTTTGCGTATTGCCGGGATTAATGAGCGCAATGTGGCGCGGCGCAAAAGCGCAGGCCGTACGCTGTCGCCGGATGAGAGCGAGCGCGTCGCGCGTCTGGTGCGGGTGTTTGATGCCGCCGTACAGCTGTTTAATGGTGATAAAGATGCGGCCTGGCAGTGGCTGCGCAATCCGGTGAAAGCGCTGGGCAATATTGCGCCTGTCACTCTGGTCGCTACAGAAAGCGGCGCCATTGAAGTACTGGATTTGATTGGACGTCTGGAGCACGGTGTCTGGTCATGATCTTTTACCGCCTGACCAAAACGGCCTGGGCGCAGGAAGCATGGACCGGAAATGGCGCAAAATGGTATGGCGGTCGCTGGAACCATAAAGGCAGCGCCGCCGTCTATGTTTCCACCTCTATCGCCCTCGCCTCACTGGAAATTCTGGTCCACCTGCAAAAAGAGAGTCTGCTTGAGCACTATGCGCTGTTTACGCTCGAGGTGCCGGATACGGAAGTTCAGGTACTGGAAAACCGCTATTTGCCTGAGGACTGGCGCGCAGATCCGGCGCCGGTCTCCACCATGGACCTCGGCAGCGGCTGGCTGGAGAGCAACAGCAGCCTGGCCTTAATTGTACCCTCCAGTATTATTCCGCAGGAGAGTAACGCCCTGCTCAACCCTCAGCATCCCGCATTTACGGCGGCGCTGAAAACGGTGCAACAGCATAGCTTCTCCTTCGACCCGCGTCTGCTGCGTTAATCCCCGGCCATAAAAAAAGCGCCCCGCGGGGCGCTTTAGCAAGTCGGTATATTGTTACTTCAGACGGAAAGCGACCAGCGTATCTCCCGGTGTCGTCTTCATCGAACCATGACCACCGGCAGCAATCACCACGTACTGCTTACCATCTTTGCCCATAAAGGTTGATGGTGTGGCCTGCGCACCCGCATTCAGCTCGATCTGCCAGAGCAGCTTACCGGTATTGCTGTCATAGGCACGGAAGTAGTTATCTGCCGTCGCGCCGTGGAAGACCACATCACCTGCCGTTACCAGCGGACCGCCATGCGCCACCATTCCCATCGGGAAGCCAATCGGGAAAGGACCCGGCAGAAAAGTAGTTTTCAGGTTTTTCGTGGTACCAACACGACGCAGCCACTCGGTTTTACCGGTCTTCAGGTCGACGCCCACCATACGGCCCCACGGCGGCGCAATACAGGGGATGCCCAGATCGGAAGCCAGCTGCTGGATTCGGATAGCGTAATCTCCCTGGAAGTTTTCGTTCCAGTAAGGTTCGCCCTCTTTGGTGAACTTACGTTCACTGGCGGTTTCTGGCGTACGTTTAATCAGCGTGTACTTATAAGCCAGGCGCAGCGGCGCAGCGATCAGCAGCTGACGCTCCGGATCGATGGCCACAGAACCCCAGTTAAAGACACCCATATTGCCCGGGAAAATAATCGAACCTTTTTCCGTAGCCGGCGTCCAGGGGTTACCGTCATAACGCAGCGATTTGAAATCAAGACGGCAGGCCATCTGATCGAAAGGCGTCACGCCCCACATCGCTTTTTCGGTTAACGGCTCAGGGATAAAGTTCAGGCTGGAAACCGGCTGCGTCGCGGCAAATTTCTCGCCCGGCACGCCGCCTTCCTGAGAGACTTTAACCTGATTAACCGGATAGACCGGCTGGCCAGTAAGGCGATTGAGTACAAACAGGTTGCCTGATTTGGTCGGCAGGATGACGACCGGCTGATTTTTACCCTGATAATCGATATTCAGCAGCGAAGGCTGAGAGGGGTTATCGCGGTCCCACAGGTCGTTGTTGGCACTCTGATAACGCCATTTGAAGGCGCCGGTTTTCAGATCGAGCGCCACCAGCGCGTCACGGAATTTTTCCGTGTTGCTTTCAGGATCACGTCCGATACCCACTTCATCCGGCGAAGCGTTGCCGAACGGCACATAGACCAGACCGTTTTGCAAATCCGCACTCAGCGGCGCCCAGGCGACCGGCGAGTCATAAGGATAGTTTTTGTCTGCGGCAATCGGCCGGGTATTTTCCGGGTTAGCCGGATCGAAATTCCACACCAGACGACCTGTGGTGGCATCATAAGCGCGGATTACGCCAGAAGGGTTACCGTTCTGGTAGCCGTTATCCATCACTGAACCACCAACGATCACCAGATCGCCCGCCACCAGCGGCGCAGAGGTATGCATCAGCGCATGTGAACGCGTTTCGCCCATGTTGTCATGCAGATCGATAACGCCATTGTTACCAAAATCGGTACACAGCTTACCGCTGTCGGCATCCAGCGCAACCAGACGCGCATTCGCGGTAGCGTTGAAAATACGTTTACGGCACAGAGCGGGCGCAGCAGTATTGTCTGCCGGAGCTGGGCTGTTGGTATAGTAGCTGACGCCACGACAGGTCTGATGCTGTTGCAAGTAAGAACGATCTTTAGGCGGGATATATTTCCACAGCACCGTCCCGGTTTCCGGGTTCAGCGCGTGCACCTCGTTATGAGGCGTACAGAAATAGAGCATGCCGTTGACTTTCAGCGGGGTCGCCTGGAAGGTGTACTCGCTGGCGTCGTCTTCTTTACGCACATCGCCGGTGTGATAGGTCCAGGCGATTTCCAGATCCTTCGCGTTACCGTTATTAATCTGGTTCAGTGCGGAATAACGCAGACCATTGGTAGTACCGCCGTAGGCTGTCCAGTCCTCTTTCGGCACGGTCAGTTCGGTGGGCTTACGCTCACTGGTAAGAGTGCCGTTCTGAGTCACCGGATCATAGAAGCACAAACCAAGCGTCACGAGGATCATGACAATAACCGTTGTGCCGAGAAATGGATGGAAAGCGCGCTCGCCGCGGAAAAGTGGACGAACCACCCACGGCATCGCCAGCCAGAGGCCGATAATACCGAACAGATCGCCACGGGGGATCCATTGCCATTTATCGAAACCCACCTCCCAGATAATCCAGAATAAGGTGATCCACATCAGTACTGCGTAGAATGCCAGCGCCCCCCGTTTCTGCAGGAACAGCATTATCGCGGTGATGAGTAATCCAACCCCCATCAGGGCATAAAAGAGACTGCCGCCTGCGAACAGCAGCTTGCCTCCCATATACACCAGCGCAACACCCAGTATGGCAAGCACCACACCGGTAATTTTACTAATCATTGAAAACCCTCAAGATAAATACTAACGTATTGAAATTAAAATACATAACTTCAACATCATTTTAACTGAGGTAACAAAAATGCAAAAATAGTTAAATTAAAGTTTCATAATAAATACTTATCAATACCTGGCCAGAGAGGCCTGAAACAGACGCATCGGGAATAAATGTGATGAAAATCACCTTTCAATCTGGTGGGCAGCGCTAATGAATGCTCAAAAAATTCCGCATCTTTTGTTTAAACGCTGGTGGAAAAAGTGCGGCAAATGAGTGATTTATCACGGCAGGCTCTGCTTTGCAGACGCTAAGCGCGCAATAAGCTGACGAAAATCGGTACGGGTGATGCCGTGTTGTGGGTCGTCAAGGCGTAGCCGGAAGCCTGACGGCAGCAGCGCGTAAAGCGCATCCGCACTTAGCGTCTGGTGTTGCGTTGCCCCGCCGTGCCGGGTACAGGTGGTGTCGAAAAGCGTGTTTATTCTGCCATCAGGCAGCTGGCGCGCCAGTTGCAGATGATGCCGGAAGTGAGAATCAGGCCAGGTAGAAACAAAGTGATTTGCCATCAGGTAATCAGCGGCATACTGCATGGTCAGATCGAAGCGATAAAGTGTCAGCCACTGCTGCTCTTTTTGCCGCATCAACAGATAGTCACTGCCCGTTTTCACGATTTTTACCGCGCCATGGGGCGTCAGTTGCTCCGCGTCACTGTCGAGACGCACCGGCGCGGTCAGCGTCAGCCCGCCAAAACCCACATCGGCGATCCAGCGTTCCTTCTCCAGCGTCACGCAGAGTAAACGATGGGTGCGTGGCGGCATCGTTTCCGGCTGCATTAACATGACGCGCGCCGCCAGAGGTTGCACCTCAAACCCGATAGTCTCCAGCGCCCGACTAAAGAGCGCGTTCTGTTCATAGCAATAGCCGCCGCGTCCGGCGCTTACCAGCTTGGTAAAGACCGCGTCATCATCCAGAACAATGGGCCGTTCTAACAGCACATCCAGATTCTCAAAAGGGATGGCGCAGCTGTGATGCAGATGCAGCTGCCGCAGGGTCGCCAGATCTGGCTGTGGCGCGCCCTGATAACCGATACGGGCAAAATAAGCGGGCAGGGAAAAAGTCATAACCGTCTGTCACCAGAAAACCGATATGTTAGTTGTAGTTCATCCCCGGAACGTAACGTAAAAATTTTCTGTTTTATTGCCGCCGGTACAGCTTTATTGCTGGCAAACTGACCAGGATCAAGATGCCGGGTAAAAAACAGACAAACAATACCTTAAGCCAGATTTTCTGCATGATGTCCCGTTCGCGGGCTTAAGGAGAAAAGTATGAAAACGCAAACCATGAGCGTACTTGAAATGGCCTGTTATACCGGTATTGACGAGCGCCAGCTTATCAGGGCGATCTGCAACCGCGGCACCCTGGCAGGTGTGCCACTGCCGGAGTCGCTCGATCACACCCCGCTCTCCTCACGCCGCTGGCTGCGTAGCGAGGTGCGGCTGTTTAAGCATGCGCTGACACGCGCCCGGGCATAATGCGCGCAATCCATCCCCCTGACTTCACCTGATGCGGGCCGTTCCCGGACGGTCCGCCGTGCGCCTTTTTATCAGCACGCCCGCTCTTCCGCTTCGCTCGCAGTTTCCCTGGCCTGTGCTTAACTCAACATGTCGATGCTGAGCGTTGATTCGCTTTTATTTTCCCCTTCAGGGGTATAAGGAGGCCACTTGACCCATTCAACTGACACTTTTGCTGCAGTGGATAACGATCGCGATTTGATTCTGCGCCGCTGGATCACCATTGGACGCCCCGCCCCTGAGCTGTGTCAGCTCTGGTTACAACCCGACACTTTGCCGCGCATTATGGCGCATTTCGCCCGTGTCGAAGTGATTAACGACAGCGATGCCCGCTGGGAAGTGGATGGTCCGGTGAAAAAGAACTGGCGCTGGGAGAGCCGTATTACGGAGATTGAGCCGGGACGGCTGATCGCCTGGCGCTCGCTGGAGGGAGCGGATATTCCGAATGAAGGGCAGCTGGAACTGAGCACCGCGCCGGGTGAATGGGGAACGGAGCTGGCGTTAACGCTGCGTTTTACACCGCCGGGTGGCGTTATCGGTAAAAAGGTGACCTCGATGCTCGATCTCTTTCCGAAAGAGATCGCCAGTAAAGCGCTTCATCGTTTTAAAAGTCTGGCTGAAACCGGTGAGATCCCTACGCTCTACAGCCAGCCTGCTGGCCGTCATGCTCAGGGCAAAGATAAGAAGGAGGTATGATGCGAGCTCTATGTTGGAATGGCGTCAATGATCTGAAAGTAGAAACCGTGGCCGATCCCGGCATTCTCAATCCCCATGATGCGATCATTCGGGTACGGCTGACCACCACCTGTGGCTCCGATCTGCACGTGATTGATGGCCTGATCCCGACCATGCATGAGGGGGATATCCTGGGCCATGAGTTTATGGGGGAAGTGGTTGAGGTGGGCAGCGCGGTACGCAATATCCGGCGCGGCGATCGCGTCGTGGTGCCGTCGTTTATCTCCTGCGGTTCCTGCTGGTTCTGTCAGCATCAACTGCCCTCCTGCTGTGATAACACGAATCCGCACTGGGAGCTGGGTGAGTCGGTACTGGGACACGCTACCGGCGGTATCTACGCCTACAGTCACGCCTTTGGCGGCTATGCGGGTTCGCACGCGGAATATGTCCGGGTGCCCTTTGCGGATAACGACTGTTTTGTGGTGCCGGAAAGCGTCAGCGATGAACAGGCGCTGTTTCTGTCGGATGCGGTTCCCACCGGCTACATGGGCGCTGACTTCTGTAACATTCATCCCGGCGATACCGTGGCGGTCTGGGGCTGTGGCGGCGTCGGTTTAATGGCGCAGCAATCCGCCTGGCTGATGGGGGCCCACCAGGTGATCGCCATCGACCGTTATCCGGAGCGACTGGCAATGGCGCGCCAGCAAAATGCCGATACTCTGACCCTTGATTACAGCAAAGAGGATATTCACGAAGCGCTGCTGGAACTGACCGGCGGACGTGGTCCTGACAGCTGTATTGACGCGGTGGGGATGGAAGCCCGTGGTGAGGGGTTAACTCAGGTCTATGACCGCACCAAACAGCTGCTGCATCTGGAAACTGACATTGGCGCGGCGTTGCGGCAGATGCTTTACAGCTGCCGTAAAGGCGGCAATATCGCCATTCTCGGCGTGTATGGCGTGATGGATAAATTCCCGCTGGGGCTGATTATCAATAAAAGCCTGACCATCCGCACCGCCCAGCAGCACGGTCAGCGTTATATGCCACGCCTGCTGGAGCATGTCGCACAGGGCGAGCTGAATCCGGCGATGATGGCGACCCATCGCTTCCCGCTGGAAGAAGCCGCACGTGGTTATGAGATGTTTAAACACAAAGAGGATGGCTGCGTACGCGCGGTGTTTGTTCCCTGAGCCTGCGCTCAGGCGCGAAAAAAGGCGGAGTGGTCAGCTCCGCCTTGTTTCAAGTTCCGGCTGCCGCTAACAGGCGTGGCCGGTCAGTTGCATAAGGGCAACGATGATCTGCAAGATGATTCTGATGATATCCAGGACCAGCTTAATCAGTTCCATCACTTTCCTTCTCCTCTGCAGGAGAGCGCTTTTCAGCTTCCGGAGCCTTTACTTAACCCGCCGGGAGCCTGAGCACGTTGTGAGGAATGCTGAGCGGCTCTCGTTGCGAAAGCTACAGGCCAGCACCACCTGTTACCTGCCGGGATTTTGAAACCGTGCCCCTGGGAGCGACAAGTTGCAACGGTGCCCCGCCCGGACATTCAACACCTGTATAAGCATACAGTATTTTAGCGAAACTTGAAAACCTCTCAACCTCTCTTTAGAATTAAAGTGTGAGGAATGCTGAGCATCCCTGTTCTGCCAACGGCTACCACCCGCTGACAGAACATAAAATAAAAGGATTTGGCCCAGGCCAAATCCTTTTTTTATTGCCGTAAGAAACGCCTCAGGGCGCGGCGCTGATCCGCCACAGGGTATTACCGGCATCGTCAGCAATCAGTACCCCGCCCTGTTGATCCATGGCCAGTCCCACCGGCAAACCACGTACCTGTTTCTGATCGTCGGTCAGGAAGCCCGTAACCACCGGCTGCGGCATGCCCACCGGCCGCCCCTGCTCGAATTTCACCCATACCACCTGATAGCCGTTCAGCGGCGAGCGATTCCAGCTGCCATGCTCACTGATAAAGGCGCCGCCACGATATTGCGCCATGTTGTCGCCGGTATAGAACAGCAGTCCCAGTGGCGCGACGTGCGAACTGAGGGCATAGTCAGGTTTAATCGCCTTCTCCACCAGATCGGGACGCTGTGGCTGCGCACGCTCATCCACATGCTGACCAAAATAACTGTAAGGCCAGCCGTAAAAGCCGTTCTCCTGTACCGCAGTCATATAATCCGGTACCAGATCGGAACCTATTTCGTCACGCTCGTTGACAATCGCCCACAGACGCCCGCTTTCCGGCTCCCACTGCATCCCGGTGGGATTGCGCAGTCCACCGGCATAAATACGACTCGCCCCGCTGGCGGCATCGACTTCAAGAATGGCCGCCCGCCGGTACTCCGCGCCGATGCCGTTTTCGGTAATATTACTGTTGGAGCCGACGCCCACATAGAGCTTGCTGCCATCAGGGCTGGCCAGCAGTGATTTGGTCCAGTGATGATTAAGCGGGCCGCCCGGTAACTCGGTGACTTCGACAGGCGGCGTACGGATTTCCGTTTGCCCTTCCTGATAAGGGAATTTCACCAGACTGTCAGCATTGGCGACATACAGCGTATTGCCCACCAGCTGCATACCAAAGGGAGAGTGCAAATTTTCGATAAAGGTGTGCTGTTCCCATTTGCCGTTCACATTGCGCAGCAGCACGATGCGATTACCGCCCTTGCCGCCTTTACCCGACGCCTTCTGCACAATGCCCATAATCAGCTGCTTGGGCCGGGTGGTGGGTCCGCCGGGCGCATTGGCTTCTGCCACCAGCACATCATTGTTCGGCAGGACATACACCTGGCGCGGATGTTTCAGCCCCCCGGCAACTTTTTCGATTTTCAGCCCTTCCGCCACCTTCGGCATCTCGCCCGCTTGCCAGGCGACCCCTTCCGGCACCTGCATCGGCGGCATAAAGAAACTTTTCGCTTGCGGCAGTTCCGGGTTGGGCCCCATCTGTTTTTGCGGGTCGAGCTGAGCCGCCTCATCACAGCCTGCCAGCAGCGCAGCCAGCATGAGCATCATCAGGCTTCCGTGACGTTTTTTCATGATGACTTCTCCTTAAGCAGCACGTTGACGTAACGCGAGTTGCACATTTCCCAGCAGCAGCAGGATCACTGTCAGGGTCGAAAGGATCACGCCCAGCGGCACCACCGCATACGCGTCACGGCTGTGGACAAAGGCGTTAAGGATCGCCAGCAGCAGCGCCAGCAGATTAAGCCAGAAATGGGCTTTTCCCGCCGCGCCAGTGCGAGCGCGATGAAGGAACCAGACCTGCACCAGGTTAATCAGGCGCGGGATAATGGCAATGATCAGACCGAGCGTAATCAGCCAGCTGGCGGCATGGGTCCACATCACCACCGCGCTGTTTATATAGATAATGTCGAAGATCCAGGCGGCAACAAAAAAGCCGAGCGGAACAGGATTAAGCAATTCATACAGCGCCACGGCCAGCGCCGAAGGTTCGGAACGAGAATGGGTATTCATTTTTTTCTCCCGGGTCGCTGCTGACATGGCGACGGGCAGGCTGCAGCCCCGTCAGCCCGGCAGGCGACCTGTAACGATGCGTTGATGGGTAAGCCAGTAAAAGGATCCAGACATCAGCGGCGCTGGCGCAGCGCTTCCAGTTCGCGGGCATCGTGACTGCAAAACATCGTCACCTTTGCCTCCGCGTTAAGCGACAGTTCACGCAACCGCTGTTGGTTATGCTGCCAGGCGCCGGTATCACTGCGCATCAGCCACTGATAGAAACGCAGGCCGGGTGTGCAGTGCCGCTCAGGCTGGTACATTTCGCCGCGGTAAAACCAGGCGTCGCCCCCGTGCAGCAGCCAGCCATCGCCATGACGGATCGCCACCCCGGCATGCCCCAGCGTATGCCCGGGCAGCGGTACCAGCAGGATCTCATCGTTAAGATCGTCAATTGCCCGCACCGCATTAAAGCCATGCCAGCTCTCGCCAGCGGAAGGATAACCCCGCCAGCCGTTGTCGCTGTTCCACTGCTGCGGCCGGTAACGTTGCCGACGCAGCCAGCCCTGTTGGGTGGTGGCGCTGTCCAGCTCTTTTTGCAGCAGATGAATGCGCGCCTGCGGGAAGTCGCTGATACCGCCCGCGTGATCAAAATCGAGATGGGTCAGCACAATATGCCGGACATCTTCCGGGCGAAAACCCAGCGCGATAATCTGTTTTACCGCGGTCAGAGATTCATCGTAGCGAATATTGTTCATCGCGCGGAAGAAGCCTGACAGACGATCTGCCGGACGCTGCATATCCCGTAAGCCAAAGCCGGTATCAACCAGCACCAGACCATGACGATCGGTCTCCACCAGCAGGCAGTGACAGACCAGATGAGCAACAGCGCCTTTGCTGAAACCATCATAAAGCGCCCCGCCCACGGGACACATACAGCCGCAGTTAAGATGATGAATACGCAATGGAGTACCTTTTCGCTATCGGATGAGATAACTGCCAGAGACAGCTATCTCCGGTTTACATTTCAGATAGCGGGCGCGGCCCGCCAGCATGTTCCGGTAATAAACGGACTAACTCTCGCCTGGATACAGCCAGATCAAAGGGTCTTTGCCTGACATAACGAAACATTGCGCTCTCCTGCATCATAATTACTGTCCATTCAAGGGGTAGAAAAAGGTCTAATTGCGTGCAGACGCCTCCAGACATAACCTCTTAATTTATCGGAAAGGATTCTTTATTTTGCAACAAGCGAAGGCGTACTAATTTCCGTTTTGCAGGACGCTGCATTTTAACTGACTGAAAAAGGGTGACTTTCTCTGGCGAGATTTTTTAACCCGGCAGGCGCATTCTGAGAGCCAAAGCTTTTCTCTTTTCCTGACCATTTTACATCGCAGCAGGTGAAATGTTGGGCGCTGGCAACCTGAGCAGAATTACCGTCCCGCTTTTTCCTCTGAGTGAAATTATTTTATAATCCCGCTTCTGTTTTTAACTGAAACATCGTTTCATTTTCTTCCCGAGCCGCTACATTAGGGAGAATCAGACGTCTTAGGGTAAGGCGTAAGGATTCAACCTGACAGTGAGAGACAGGCATGTTTATCTATAAAAGCGATACGCAACAGGAAGATTTAGGTAACGGCGTTACCCGGCGAGTGCTGGCGCATGGCGGCCGTATGATGGCGGTAGAAGTGACGTTTGAGCGCAACGCTGTCGGGCCGCTGCATCATCATCCCCACGAGCAGCTGACTTATGTGCTCTCAGGCCGCTTCGCCTTTACTATCGATGGCGTTACCCGGGAGGTCAGCGCCGGGGATACACTCTACAAAGCACCTGATGTGGTGCATGGCTGCGTCTGCCTGGAAGCCGGCACCCTGCTGGACACCTTCACGCCGCAGCGCGAGGATTTTCTGCCATCAGCCTGAGGGCGGGTGCGGCTCTGCTTCATGCGAACCCGCCGGAGGCTGATCCTCATCCTCCAGAAAACGACCGGGATAATCGGGCGTCAGATGTTGCTGGCTGTCATAGCGACCAAACAGGCGATAACGGTTCAGGGCGATGCGGTCGTAACAAAAGTTGCTGACTGCATCCGGGAAAAAGCGCAGCACGCTCAGAGAGCGCCACGGTTGCGGCACCTGACGCATCACCCGAAATATCGCCTGCGCCCGTTTCCACACCTTGCCATCGGCAATTAACACAATAGTACTCACATTATCCACCGGCATCTCTGCCCAGCGCAGCAGCGCTTTGCCTTTTTCGCTCTGCACGGCGGCAAAGCGTACATGACGCGCCACATGATGACGCAGCAGAAAATTAACCCAGCCATTGCACAGGCGGCAGGTTCCGTCATAAAGCACTGCGGCCTCGCCGGGCTGCAAATAAGGAGGTGGCATCGCGTTTCTCCCTCAGCCAGATAATGGCTGAGTGTAGTTGTTCCTGCGCAGGATCGTTGCGCCATTGATCATTCTTTTAAATCCCGGGCATTATTAAGCGCAGCGGAGAAAAAAATATAACAGCGTTGCATAATCATCTTTATTATCTGTAAATAAAATAAACCTGTTTTTTGTCACGCTTTAATTTAATCAGGTTGCGCTTTATCTGCGTCACTTCTACGCTATTAATGTTCAATCGATAATATTATTTACGCACCGGTTTCGTTTTTATTTTCTCTGGTCTTGTCAGAAGACAATCTGTGGCCTGAACCCTGCAAATCCTCATGCTTTTACAGGAGAAGCTTATGAGAACCCTTGATATGGTTGCACTTGTTCTGCTGATTGTCGGTGGTCTTAACTGGTTGCTGGTTGGACTGTTTCAGTTCGACCTGGTAGCAGCCATATTTGGTGGGCAGGCGGCGATTCTTTCCCGAATTATTTATATTATCGTTGGCCTTTGCGCGCTTTACTGCATTACTTTCTTCGCCAAACTGCGCCTGTCCCGCGATCCCCGTTAATGACGGAGCCGGGCCTCCTGAAAATCCGCGTCGTTACAGACGCGGATTTTTTATCTCTCTCACCGGCGCTAAATTCTGCTCTGGCATCTGGTTCAGACGCTGCCTGTTTTAATTCCCCTTTGCGGGTGCCATACGCCCGCCGCAGAACAGTACCTGCCAGCGACGTCGGCTACGCAGCACCTGCTGATGCAGCTGGCGCAAACCGGCAGGGGTCAGCGCCCCAATGGCCGCTTGCGTCAGCTCAGGTAATCCCGCCTCTCGCCGCAACGCCGTGCGGAGAGCCTCAGTCGCCTCCTGCGCTGACATTAACTGACGGAGCCGGGCCTGGAGTGTGCTGAACAGCTCGTCACTGAGCGCATCGATATCACCGCTGACGTCACGCAGAAAGTTTTTGCAGTGGCGCAGCAGCCTGGCGGGCGGGCAATCAGGGGACTGCAGCAGAAAAACAATACCGTCACGGTCTGCGCTGCGCAGATAGCGACAGTTGACCACATAGCCAATCTGTTGCTCTGTGCGCAAACGCCGGAAAAAACGCGGTTCGTAAAGTAACGCCAGCGCCCGTGCAGCGGCCAGCGTGGTGGCATCCTGGTCAGGCAGCGGCACAAACAGCAGCAGCGCCTGTTCAGCACTGCGATGCCGGATACGCCGCAGGGAGGGCTTTACCGCTGCTGGCAGCGCTGCGCTGGCCGCGCACACGGGGAAGGCGCTCAGCAGACGTGACACCGCCTGATGAAATGCCTTATCGCCGCCGCTCAGGGCAGCACACCAGCTGTCGGGCGCAGTTGATGACGCCAGCTGCTGCGGCAACTCAGCGAGCAGAGCGCGAATGGCGATCTCCTCTTCTTCTGGCTCCGGGCAGTGTGACAAAGGAGGCATCAGCCCGTCGAGTGCCGCCCTGACGGCCCACAGACCCTGTTGAGCGGGCAGACGCAGCTGCAGTTGCCAGACGCCCTCACAGGCGCTGAATTCACCTTCTCCGCCGAGATGACGCAGCGTAGCGAAGAGCGGTCGTAATCGGGCGGCACGCGCTGTACCTTCGGCCGGTGAAAAGGTCTGGCCGAAAGCGGGCCGCAGCAACAGCCGGTTCGGCGCTGCCTGTGCGTGACAGTGTAACAAGGGGGCGGTCTGTGACGGCAATGGCGGATCAGCAACAGCGGCAGGCAGCGGGTGGAAATAGAAGTCACCGGCGGCAGGTATTGCCATGGGCGGCTGGTGCCAGGCGCAACGCTGCAACCTGAAACCCAGCGCGCTGGCGGTGTCCCCCTGCACATCCGATGCAGCAAACAGGCGTGTCACGGGAGCGCAACCCAGCGCTGCAATAAGCGCATTAAGGTCATCGCTTGCGCCAGGCGCAAAGCCAAAGGCGCGCTCACGTAATTGATCGAGCGGTGTAAGGCGGGCAAAACGCGCCGCCGCCAGCTGGCCGTAGTGACTTCGTTGCACAGGTGTGCTGCGCGCCAGCGCCTGTAGCCAGCGATGCCACAGCGTTTCCGTCGCCTGCGCCCCGGCGGGCGTCAGTGTCTCCCCTTCAAACTGCAACACCAGCCAGCGTGAACGATCGGAAAGATAGAGCCACTGCAGGCTCAGGCGGTCGCATAATCCCCGGTCGCGCAGTGTGGACAGCAGGCCGCCGGGCGCATCATCAAGTGCAAATTCACGCAATAAAGTGACACTGTCACCTGCGTCAGGCGCAGCGCCCGGCAGCAAATAGCTCAACCAGAAGTGCGGCGCGCCCTCGATGCGCAGCAGGCAATCCCGCACAGCTGCCAGCTGTGGCTGCCCGGGCGGAACGGAAACGCCCCCGGCAGGCAGCTGCGCGCAGGCGCGGCGAGCCATCTGCTCCAGCTGATCCAGCGACTGCGGCCCCTGTAACCAGAGCTGCATATTTGCACTCCGGTAGTCACGCTGATGGAAAGCAAACAGTGCAGCGCGCAACGCAGCGATGTCATCACCAAAATGGGCCCGGCTGCCAACCTGAAAACGCTGAAATGCTGCCGGTTGTGTAACGCCGGACAGCAGTGCGACTTCACACAGCGTTGGCGTATGACGCTGCAACAATTGATACTCAGCATCAATGACCGCCACCTCCTGGGCAATGGCTGCCGGGGTAAACAGCGGTGCTGTCAGCATATCCGTCAGACGGGACAGCCCGTCAGCCAGCTGTGGCGCAGCCACCTCAAAGAAAAATGCGGTACGCTGCTGCAACGTGGTGGCGTTAACCCGTCCGCCCTGACCCTGAATCCACGGCATCAGGCGCTGCTCATCCGCAAAAGCCCTGCTGCCGGTAAACAACAGATGTTCCAGCAGATGCGCCAGTCCAGGCCAGCGCGCGGGTTCATGGTGACTGCCGGTGGCGACCTGTACCAGCGCCGCCGCCCTGCTCGCATCCGGCTGATGGATTAGCTGCAATTGCAGCCCATTGGGCAGTTGCAGGCTACGCGACACCAGCGGCATTACCCGACCCGGGATTTATAGATCAGTTGAGAGTTGACGCGGTTGCGGAATTGCAGCTGGCCAATATGGATATCGCTGCAGCTCGCTTCCCGACGCGCCTCAAGAATTTTGTCATGATGCGGCGATTTGCTGCACACCGGATCGGCATTGTCCGCATTGCCGGTCAGCATAAAGGCCTGACAGCGGCAGCCACCAAAATCTTTCTCTTTTTCATCACAGGAGCGGCAAGGTTCCGGCATCCAGTCGAAGCCGCGATAGCGGTTAAAACCGAACGAGTGATACCAGATATCCTGCAGGCTCTGTTCCAGCACCGACGGAAACTGTACCGGCAACTGACGCGCACTGTGACAGGGTAACGCCGTCCCCTCCGGCGTAACACTGAGAAAAATGGCTCCCCAGCCGCCCATACAGCCTTTTGGCCGCTCTTCATAATAGTCGGGCGTGACGAACAGTAAGTTGGTCAGATTACCGCTGGCTTTCATGCGCTCACGGTACTGATTTACGATGCCTTCGGCACGGGCAATCTGCTCACGGGTAGGCAGCAGCCCCTGACGATTCAGGTGCGCCCAGCCGTAGAACTGGCAGGTGGCCAGTTCTACGTCATCCGCCTCCAGCTCAATACAGAGATCGATAATGCGGTCAATCTGATCGATATTATGGCGATGCAGGACAAAGTTAAGCACCATCGGATAGCCACGCGCTTTTACCGCTTTCGCCATCGCCAGCTTCTGCTGAAAAGCTTTCTGCGAGCCGGCAAGCGCGGCGTTCAGCGTCTCGTCGCTGGCCTGAAAACTGATCTGAATATGATCCAGTCCGGCATCGCTGAAAGCATCGAGTTTTTTCTCGGTGAGACCAATACCGGAGGTGATCAGATTGGTATAAAAACCGAGGTCGCGCGCCGCCTGGATCAGTTCGGGCAGATCCTTACGCGTCAGAGGTTCGCCGCCGGAAAAGCCGAGCTGCACGCTGCCCATGGCGCGCGCCTGGCGAAACACCTCAATCCACTGCGCCGTGGTCAGTTCTTTCTCCTGTTCGGCAAAGTCGAGCGGATTGGAGCAGTAGGGGCACTGCAGCGGGCAGCGATAGGTTAATTCCGCCAGCAGCCACAGCGGCGGATTCACGCCGGGTTTAATTGGGTTCACGAAATTGTATCCACTTTTGCTCATACGCCGCCTGCAGGAAGGCTTTCACATCCTCATCCACACCGCCCGCCTCAGGGAAACGCGTATTCAGGGTATGAATAATGGCCGCGACATCCTGCTTGCCATCCACCAGTTCCAGAATGGCGGTCGCGGTTTCATTCAGTTTCGCCATCCCTTCCGGATAGAGCACCACATGACTCTCCTGCGCGGGCTCCCACTGCAGGCGATAACCGCGACGGAACGCGGGAATTAAGTTATCTGTCATCATTTATACCAGTCGGGTTGTATGCCAGGCCGCCTTATCGGTGACCGTATGATAAGGCGGACGCTGCAACTCATAGGCCATGGTCATAGCGTCCAGCATACTCCAGAGAATATCCAGCTTAAACTGCAGGATCTCCAGCATACGCTGCTGCTTCTCCCGGGTATCGCAATATTCCAGCGCCAGCGCCAGGCCGTGCTCCACATCGCGATTCGCCTGACTCAGACGGCTGCGGAAGTAGAAATACCCCTCTTCCTTGATCCAGGGATAGTGCTGCGGCCAGCTTTCCAGTCGCGACTGATGGATCTGTGGCGCAAACAGCTCAGTCAGCGAACTGCAGGCCGCTTCCTGCCAGTTGGCGCGGCGGGCAAAGTTCACATAGGCGTCAACCGCAAAGCGCACGCCCGGCAGCACATGTTTCTCCGAAAGCAGCGCGTCGCGCTCCAGGCCTACAGCCTCACCCAGCTGCAGCCAGGCTTCAATACCGCCGTCATGGCCGTTGCTGCCATCATGGTCCAGAATGCGTTGCACCCATTTGCGACGCGTGGCGGGATCGGGGCAGTTCGCCATGATCGCCGCGTCTTTCAGCGGGATATTGGTCTGATAGTAGAAACGGTTCGCTACCCAGCCCTGAATCTGTGCCCGGGTCGCCTGACCGTTATGCATGGCAATATGATAGGGATGATGAATATGGTAGTACGCGCCTTTGTCGCGCAGCGCCTGTTCAAAGGCGGCTGGCGTCAGAGTTTCTGTTATCTGCATCGCTTAGTCCTGAAGATTAATTGCCATACCGTCCCGGCTCACCTCAATGCCCTGCTGCTGCAGAAACTGACGCTGCGGTGACTCCTCATTCAGGATCGGATTGGTGTTGTTAATATGGATCAAAATTTTGCGTCTGGCCGGCAGGGTGGCCAGCAACGCCATCAGCCCCTGCTCTTCCGCCAGCGCCAGATGGCCCATCGCTTTGCCGGTGTTTTTCCCGACGCCAGTGGCGAGCAGCTCGTCATCCTGCCAGACGGTGCCGTCAATCAGCAGACAATCCGCTTTTTGCAGCCACGGCATAATCACCGCATCGGGCTCGCCCAGCCCCGGCGCATAAAGCAACGTCTTACCGTTGGCGCGGTTTTCTACAAACAACGCCACGTTATGCCCCGGCAGCGGCCGATCGCGATACGGCGAGTATGGCGGCGCGTTGCTGAGAATGGGGATGGCGGTGAATTCAAGGTTCTGACATACGCTGACGCGAAACGGCGTCAGCGGTTCGATGGCATGATGCTGCAGGCCGCCATTCCAGTGCTGCAACATGGTAAAGACGGGAAAGCCGCTGGTCAGGTCGTCATGCACTTCCGGCGTGCACCACACCTGGTGCGGGCAGCCTTCACGCAGGCTCAGCAGTCCGGTGGTGTGATCGATCTGACTGTCAGTAAGGATAATGGCGCCGATGGCCGTACCGCGCAGCACCCCTTTTTTAATCAATTCCGGGGTATGGGCGATCTGCTGACTGATATCGGGCGAGGCGTTACACAGGATCCAGTCTTCGCCGTTATCGCTGAGAATAATAGATGACTGCGTGCGTGCTGTGGCCTGTAAGGTGCCGTTACGCACGCCCTGACAATTAGCGCAGTTACAGTTCCACTGCGGGAAACCACCGCCTGCGGCGGATCCGAGGACTTTTATATACATGCAGAAAAACCGGGAAGTGAAATAAAAATGCCCGCGCAGAGGGCGGGCAGGTATCTTAACGGTTGGAGATGTACAGCGTAACTTCCAGACCCAGACGTAAATCTACAAACTCAGGTTTTTTCCACATAATAATGCTCCTCGTAATGTAAACAGACAGGTAATTAACCTTAAGTCATTGTTGCATCAGGTTATAAATTCGCCTGACAATGCCTTTTCGCCGACAGATGTTGCGCCAAAGTGTGACAGAGATCAACATTAAACCGATAAAGATTTAACATTACGCCCCCCAGATGGCGCGCAAAACCCGTTGCCAGTTGCCCCAGGCGATTTTCTCAATCTGGTGATCAGTATAACCCGCCTGCGCCAGGGCGGCGAACAAACGGGGCAATCCGCTGACATCGCCTAATGCCGCTGGCGGCGTAATACCGTCAAAATCGGATCCCAGCGCCACATGATCTTCTCCCATCACCCGGATAAGATGGGTGAGATGATGTACCATTTCCGCCAGCGGAGTATCCGCATCGCGTTTGCCATCCGGTCGCAAAAAGGCATTGCCGAAATTGAGGCCCACCACGCCCTGACTGTCTGCGATCGTACACAGCTGCGCATGGGTCAGATTACGCGGCTGAGGGCAGCGCGCATGCACATTTGAATGGCTCGCCACCAGCGGCGCGCGGGAAAGCCTTGCGGTATCCCGAAAAGCTTTTTCATTCATATGGGAGACATCGATCAGCATATGGAGCGCATTGGCCTGAGCGATCAGCGCTTCGCCTTGCGCGGTCAGTCCCGGCCCGCTGTCCGGCGAGCCAGGAAATCCGCCGGTAACGCCCTCGCCAAACCGATTGGGCAGATTCCAGAACGGGCCGATGCTGCGCACTCCCGCCGCATAAAACGCCGCCAGCGCCTCACCTTCCGCATCGAAGGCGTCGGCCCCTTCGATATGCGCTACCATCGCCAGCACCCCTGTTGCACGGCAGGCGGCAATCTCCTGAGCGCTGCGACAAATTTTGGCCCGTCCCTCTGACGCCGCTTCTATCTGCTGCAGAATCGCCAGCTGCTGCCACATGATAGTCAGGCCATCCTGCGCCTGAGCGACACGCGTCGGTGCCATCTTTTCCACATAGCTCAGCGGCGGCACAAAGATGGCAAACAGGCCGCCGGCAAAAACGCCCTGCTGCATGCGCGGAAAATCAAGATGCCCACGGGGCACGCCGTTGAAAAAGGTGGCGGCAGGCGCATCGGCATAATGCAACCAGAGATTTAGCAGCAGATCGTTATGACCATCAAACACCGGAAATGACATAAAGAGCCGTAAACAGATGAAATAACATCAGGCCATGCTACGCGTCCGCCCCGCTTTCACCAAACCAAAGCGCACGTTTCGCCAGTAAGACGCATAACGTCATGCCGCCTGCGCGCAGGCGGCATGACAGGCAGCGGTTAGCGATCTTTCAGATACTGATAAATGACGGCCAGATCCTGCTCGCCATAACCGGCATCTACCGCTTGTTGCCAGAGATCGGCAATGTTTTTCAGGGCGGGCAGCTGGCTGTGGTTTGCCGCTTCCAGCGCCAGACGCGCGTCTTTCAGCGCCCAGATCAGATGCATCTGCGGAGTAAAATCGCCGCTGTCGATCATCGCCAGTTTCATTCTGGCGTAAGGCGCTGCCAGCGGGCCGCCATCCAGTACCTGCCAGAGATCGTCGGTGCTGAAACCAAACTCTTCCGCCAGACGGGTACTCTCCGCCAGGCTCTGCATCATGCCAATCAGCCAGCTGTTGATCACCAGCTTCATGCGCGCGCTGGCACCGGCTTCACCGAGCCACTTCACCCCTTTACTGATGGCGGCAAATACCGGCTCCACCGCTTGCGCCCGTGCCTGGTCGCCACTGGCCAGTACCAGAATCTGGGCATTCTCTGCCGGTGCTTTGGTACCGGAAACCGGGGCGTCGATAAACACCACATCGGGACGTACACGGGCAAAATGCGCGACCAGCGCGTCCGTTTTCTCCACGCCAATGGTGCCCATCTGGCACAGAACCGCATCCGGCTTCAGCACGTTTTCAATCTGCCGGAAAACGCCTTCTGTGGTATCGCCGTCCGACAGCATAGCGATAATGACATCGGCGTCAGCTACCGCCTGGGCCGGGCTTTCCGCCAGATCCAGACCGGCCGCCAGCAGGTCTTCGCCGCGTGCCCGCGTGCGATTCCAGCCGTGAACGGTAAAACCTTTTTTCAGCAGGTTAGCCGCAAAGGCGTGGCCCATAGCGCCCAGACCCAGCACCGCAACCGAGGGTTGTTGACTCATGCTCTCTTCCTTATGGTGAGGTTGTTTCAGGTCTGTAAGACTGACCTGTTGCCGCGAAAAAGTCATCAGCCTTTTGTCAGTACAGCAGACGCGCATGATATCTGCGCCTCTCTGTCAGCTGGCGAGCTTCCTGACCGCACTGAAATGTTTCTGCATATGCGTTACACTTTTCTTACAAAAGTAAAAAGCAGTACTATACGCGCCATACCTTTCCGCAGGATTGGCTTCCCTCCTCTTCATTACGGTTTTGCAACATGCAAATCAGGTTACTTCGTCAGGTGCCCGTCACCCTGCTGATGCTGCCGGTGGTCCTGCCGCTGACGGCGCTGGCTGCCAGTGCGTCCGGCAATACCATGGTGGTCAGCGCCGCGCCAACAGGCAGCGGCCTGTCAGAACTCGATACGCCCGCTGCGCTGAACGTGGTCAGCGGCGACGAGATGCGTCAGTCAGCTCCGCGCGTTAACCTCTCTGAAAATCTCAGCAGCGTGCCTGGCCTGCAGATCCAGAACCGGCAGAATTATGCTCAGGATCTGCAAATCTCGGTGCGTGGCTTTGGTTCACGTTCAACCTACGGCGTGCGCGGCGTGCGCATGTTCGTTGATGGTATTCCTGCCACCATGCCGGATGGTCAGGGGCAGACTTCCAATATCGATATCAACTCGATTGATCGCGTAGAAGTGCTGCGCGGGCCTTTTTCCGCCCTGTATGGCAACGCCTCAGGCGGCGTGATCAATGTGGAAACCCAGACCGGCCAGCAGCCGCCAACGCTGGAAACCAGTAGCTGGTACGGCAGCTATGGCAGCTGGCGCAACAGCGTCAAAGCCAGCGGCGCCACCGGCGACGGAACGCAGGCGGGCGATGTCAATTACACCGTCTCCGCGTCACGCTTTACCACCCACGGCTATCGCGACCACAGTGCCGCCCAGAAAAATCTGGGGAATGCAAAACTTGGCGTACGCATCGATGACGTCAGCACTCTGACCCTGATATTTAACAGCGTGCATCAGGAGGCGCAGGATCCGGGCGGACTGACGGCCGATCTCTGGCGTGACAATCCGCGCCAGGTGGTCAGCAACGTGCTGCTGTATAACACCCGCAAAACGGTGGATCAGACTCAGGGCGGCCTGCATTACCAGCGCCAGATGAGCGAAAATGATGACCTGAGCCTCATGATGTATGCCGGGGTGCGCGAAACGAAGCAGTTTCAGTCTATTCCGGCCAACTTCCAGCGTAATCCCAGCCACCCTGGCGGCGTGATCGATCTTACCCGCCACTACCAGGGCATCGATACACGCTGGACGCACCGCGACAGGCTGTTCTCGCTGCCGGTCGCCATTACCGGCGGGCTGGATTATGAAACGATGACCGAACAGCGAAAAGGCTACGAGAATTTCAGCGTCAGCAACGGCACGACCCGTTACGGCACCCGGGGCGATATGCGGCGAAACGAGCGCAACCTGATGTGGAACCTCGATCCTTATGTACAAACCGCCTGGCAGCTTACCGATAAGCTGTCGCTGGATGCGGGCGTCCGTTTCAGTACGGTTAACTTTGATTCCAACGATCATTACGTTACCAACGGCAACGGCGATGACAGCGGCGAAGCGCGCTATCATAAATGGCTGCCTGCCGCCTCGCTGAAATACGCTATCGATAACAGCTGGAATGCCTGGGTGTCCGCCGGACGCGGCTTTGAGACGCCCACCATCAATGAACTCTCTTACCGTTCCGATAATCAGACCGGCCTGAACATCGGCCTGAAACCGGCAACCAGCGATACCGTTGAACTGGGCAGTAAAAAGCGTCTTGGCAACGGCCTGTTGACTGCCGCCCTTTTTCAGACCGATACCCGGGACGAAATCGTGGTGGACAGCAGCAGCGGAGGTCGCACCACCTACAAAAACGCCGGTGAAACGCGCCGTCGCGGCCTGGAGCTGGCGTTTGATCAGCAGTTTAACTGGGACTGGCACCTGAAAATGGCCTGGACGCTGCTCGATGCGCGCTATCGCAGTAACGCCTGTGGCACAGAGAGCTGTGAAGGTGAGCGCATCCCGGGCATTGCGCATAACATGGCCTATGCCGGACTGGAATATGCGCCGGAACAGGGCTGGTATGCCGGGGCGGAAGTGCGTTATCTGAGTCAGATTCAGGCGGATGACAGCGGTGATGCCGCTGCGCCCGCCTACAGCGTGACTTCGCTGAACAGCGGTTACAAATGGCAACTGGCTGACTGGGCAGTGGATCTGTTTGGCCGCGTAGATAACCTGTTTGATCGGGAGTATGTCGGTTCGGTGATCGTCAATGAGAGCAATGGACGCTACTTTGAACCAGCGCCAGGCCGTAACTACAGCCTCGGCTTAACCCTGAGCTACACCTTTCAGTAACCGCTGACGCCGGTGATGTTAATAAAAAGGCCGCCGCGGATAACCGTTGCGGCCTTTTTTCATCCCCTGACGCTTACAGCGCGTTAAGCTGCGCCAGAATCTCTTCCGTGGTGCCGGTTTCGCCCAGACGCGGGAAAATGCGCTGGATGCTGTTTGCATGGGTAGTGGCATCCAAATCGGCCATCGCATCCACCGCCAGCGTGACGTTGTAACCGGACTCATAGGCCTGACGTGCTGTGGACTCGACGCCAATGCTGGTCGCAATACCGCAGATCACCACCTGAGTGATGCCGCGCTGCTGTAGCTCATTATGCAGCGCGGTATTATGAAATGCCCCCCAGGTACGCTTGGTCACGGTGATATCGCCCGGTTGTGGTGTCATCTCCGGCACCAGTTGCGCCCATTCTGCAGGCAACTCGCCCGCATGACGTGCCTGTTCAGTGCGTCCCGGCGCGCCAGCCGCAACATTGACCAGTACTACCGGCAGGTTTTTCGCGCGAAATGCCGCCGCCAGTCGGGCCGACAGCGCGACCACCGGCTGGGCATCCTGGTTGAGCGGCAGCGCAACAATGCCATTTTGCAGGTCAATAACGATCAGGGCAGTGTTGGCATCAAGCGTAGTGACGGCCATAGGAACTCCTCTCATATTAATGATTTAACGGCGACCAGGAGGCAGTATATAAACCCTCAGGAGAGGCGGATAGCGGACCTTCGTATCAATTTGTAAGGCGTCAGCGCGAATGCAGATAATGGATCAGACTGTGGAAACGCAACGGTGTGCGCAACGGATTACGGTAACTGTGCGGCACATCCGCCGCAAACTGTAAGGCTTGTCCCTGGTACAGATGATGCCACTGACCGTCCGTGCTCAACATCAGTTCGCCCTCAATCACCACAACCTGCTCGGTCACGCCAGCCTCATGGGGGGAAGAGTCGCTTTGCGCTCCCGGCGCAAGCTCCACGGCCAGCAAATCGAAGCGCAGACGCTCGTCATAGGGCAACAACGAGGTGACGCGCATGCGGGCATTTTGCTGCGTGTAGACATGACCGGGGCCGCGCTGCTGTTCGTCACCCTGAATAAAAAAGGAAAAAGGGACATTAAATCCGGTGGCGATTTTCCACAGGGTCGCCACCGTGGGGCTCGACTCGCCGCGCTCAATCTGTCCAAGCATCGCTTTACTGACGCCGGTGCGTTCCGCCGCCTGGGCCAGACTCCAGCCGCAGGTTTGCCGCAGCTGCTTCAGGGAGTGGCTCAGATAATGATGCAGCGTCTCCATAGGCTCTCCTGTCTGATAAAGTCGCAGTGTATCACTTGTCGGCACTGACGCACTATGGGAGACTGTGCGTTATAACGCACAAACGGTTGCCCACAATGCAGACATCTGTTACCCGTTCCGGCTTCTCCTTTTCACTGCTGGTCTCCGGCTTTGTTGCCGTGTTGATCGGTTACAGCAGTTCAGCCGCCATTATCTTTCAGGCGGCCCGCGCGGCCGGTGCCAGCCCACTGCAGATCGGCGGCTGGCTGACGGTGCTCGGTATTGCCATGGGTATCACGTCGCTCGGGCTGTCGTTGCGCTATCGCATGCCGATACTGACCGCCTGGTCCACTCCCGGCGCGGCGCTGCTGGCAACCAGTCTGCACGGCCTCTCGCTCAATGAGGCGATTGGCGTGTTTATTTTCGCTAATGCGCTTATTGTCATCAGCGGCCTCACCGGCCTGTTTGCCCGCCTGATGAATCACATTCCACAGGCGATTGCGGCGGCCATGCTGGCTGGTATCCTGCTGCGTTTTGGGCTCGAAGCGTTTTCCGCCCTGCAAAATCAGTTCGTCCTCGGAGGCAGTATGTGTCTGGCGTACCTGCTCTGTCGTCGCGGGTTGCCGCGTTACGCCATTCTGGTGACGCTGCTGACCGGCCTGCTGATTGCGCTCTGGCAGGAGATGATCGCTTTTCCGGCGCAGCAGGTCACTTTCACGCTCCCGCAGCCGGTCATGCCCCATTTCACCGTTGCGACGTTGATCGGCATTGGCTTACCTTATTTCCTTGTGACCATGGCGTCACAAAACGCGCCGGGCATCGTTACCTTACAGGCGCATGGCTATCGTCCTCCGGTGTCAGCTCTGATGAGCTGGACCGGCGTAACCGCCCTGTTGCTCTCGCCTTTTGGTGGCTTTTCCGTCTGCGTAGCGGCCATTACTGCCGCCATCTGTATGAATGATGAGGTGCATCCCGATCCGCAGCGGCGCTGGCTGGCCGCCGCGCTGGCCGGCATGTTTTATCTGCTGGCCGGTCTGTGTGGCGCACTTATCGGCACACTGCTCAGCGCCCTTCCGCTGGCGCTGATCCAGACGCTGGCCGGACTGGCGTTGCTGGCTCCCCTGGGCAGCAGCCTGCAAAGCGCGCTGACGCATCCTGATCAGCGCGACGCCGCGCTGATCGCCTTTTTGATTACCGCCTCCGGCGTCACCCTGCTCGGTATTGGCGCGGCATTCTGGGGCCTCGCGGGTGGCATGCTGACGCATTTACTGCTGTCGCGTCGGTCAGTTGCGTAAGCGCAGAGCTGCGCTTTTGCTTTATTAGCCCGCTAAAAACCCCCTTATTCAGCCCTTTTTCCCGCGTTTGATTGCCCCTTATTCCGGGTAAAATCATCACAATCGCCGATAACACACGATTTTCTGCCTCAGACAACCTCAGATAAGGGCCCAAACCGGTGGCAAAAACATTTCTTCGCAGCGGCAAACTGGATGCAGTACTGGCTTTGGGTGAAAATGGCCAGCCGGTTTATGCTTCTGCGCTGCAAATTCGCGAAACCCTGCGGCTGCGCCGTCAGACCACGCTGGCAAACGTGCTTGCCATTCCGCAACCCAATGAGAAAGGCGACCGCCTCGACTGGTATGCGCCGGTCAATGGCCGGGTAAAATCCTGGCTGGCCGCCAGCGACAGCGAACGCCGTAACGCGTTACAACAGCTGACGCTGACTCAACAGGATTTTGCCGACCTCAGTAACCGCGCGCGTGAAGCGGGAAACCCGGCAATGCGTCTGTTCGGCGCCCTGCTCAGCAAAAGCTTTCAGTTTCCCGATCAGCAATATGTCTATCTGGTGGACGGCAAGCCGGTGATCACCTTCTGGGGTTTTGTCGATCTTGATGCCCGTTCACGCCCCGATCCGCTCGACTGTTTGCGCGCAACCCTGCATGACGAGTTGCCCGCGCTACTGGCGCCCGATTTTAAACGTGATGCGGTGGAGCCTGAGCCCGTGCCGGAAGCGCTCCCCGCGGAACCTTCCTTGCCTGAGCCTGTGTTGGCAGACACCGCGCCAGCCCCTGTTGCGCCTGAAGAGCCGGCCCCTGTGCGCCGTCGCGTCTCGCGTCGCCTGTGGTGGGTCGTGCCGCCGGTCGCCGCTGCGGTCGCTGCGGCCATCACCTTTGCCATGCAATCCCCGGCACCCGAGGCTTCCGCACCGGAAAGCGTGGCCACCCCGCGACCTGCTCAGCCGCCGGTAGTGGTGAAAAGCGTCAGCCAGCTGGCGCAGACCCTGCCAGTCACCACCGCAACCGTCACTGCGCCGCCCGAGCCGGCGACGCCAGCGGCCCCCGTCGCCAGTGAGGCCGCTGCGCCGGTAGTGCCGGCGAAAGCGGACGATCTGGTGATGCCTGCTGAGGCGGTGCGGGTAGGTTCAACGAAATTTCTCGATGGGCGCTGGCGCGTGACCCTGCTGGAGACGAAACTTCCTACCGGCAAACCGCCCAGCCTGCGTTACCAGTTTAAAAACGGCCAGGGCCGGGCGCTGGTCACTCAGGGCGACGGCATCCGCTGTCAGGCAGAAATTACCACCGGGCTGATGAGCTCCGGCAACCTGGTGATACGCAGCCGCTATCCGGCCCGCTGCAGCGACGGATCCCGCTATCGCATGCCGCAACTCTACTGCAAGCAAGGTGAAGGCGCCGCCAGCTGTGAAGCGCGTTACAACGATGAACAGGTATTCCCGATGACGATTAAGCGTGAGAGTAAGTAACCATGTTGGCTCCTCTGATCGACGAAAAACAGAAAATCACGCTGATTGAAGATAGCGGTGTCCAGTTTCTGGATTTTGGTCTGCGCCTGCTGGCCCGCGATGCGCGTCGCCAGTTTGTGCGTCAGACCGCCAACGGCCCGCTGCTGCGTCTGAACCTGGATGGCAACAGCGGCAAATTTTTGCTCTATCCCGCCGACGGCGGCGCACCGGAAGTGGTACGGCCCGAATCAGATATCGCTCTTGCCGACTCGCTGGCGCTGCTGAACGATTGCTGGCTGCCGCTGCCGGTGCTGCGTTATACCGCGCCGCGCCGCTTTATTGGCGGCCCGGAAAACTGGGCGCGTATGCGTATTGTGGCGCTGGATCAGCCCGACGCGGCAGGCAACACCCATCGCGTTTGTCTGGCTTTTGATACCCGGCTGGTGGCGAGCGAAGACGGCGGTGAATTGCTCGGCCTGAGCGCGGCGGACGCCCAGAACGGCGTTAATTTCGCCCTCGCCTGGCATAACTATGAGCTGGGCGAGTTTCTTGATCTTACCTGGGTGGATGGCTGGCTGCGGGAAACCTTTACCGATCGCGTGACGGAACAGGAAGCGCGGCGTGAACAGGAGATCCAGCAGGCCCTGCGTGAATTTGAATACCAGGCGCACTATCTCAACCTGCTGGAAATGCTGGGCGAGCAGCTGAAACTGGAAGAGATACATATTCAGGCCACCAACCTGCAAACCCCGGCGGTGAATGTTGACATCATTCTCGATGTCGGCAACTCCCACACCTGTGGTATCCTGGTGGAAGATCATCCCGAAGAGAGTAATGGCCTGAAGCAGACCTATGAGCTGCAGCTGCGCGATCTTTCACAGCCGCACCGGATTTATAATGAAATGTTCGAAAGCCGCGTGGAGTTTGCCGAAGCGCGTTTCGGTAAGGCCAGCTTTTCGCTGGAAAGCGGACGCGAAAACGCCTTTCTCTGGCCATCGCTGACCCGTGTTGGCCGTGAAGCCAGCCGTCTGGCGCTGCAACGCGCCGGCACTGAAGGCACCACTGGCATCTCCAGCCCGCGCCGTTACCTGTGGGACGAAGCGCGCTATCAGCCCGGCTGGCGTTTTAACCAGCCTGGAAGCAGCAGCGAACCCATGGCCAGTAGTGCCCCCTTTACCAATCTGGTGAACGATGAAGGTCAGCCGCTCTATGCGCTGCCGTTCGATGAGCGCCTGCCGGTATTCTCTGCCCACTACAGCCGCAGCTCTCTGATGACGTTTATGCTGAGTGAACTGCTGGCGCAGGCGCTGATGCAGATGAACAGTGCCGCCCAGCGGCAACGGATGCCGCAAAGCCTTGCGCCGCGACAGCTGCGTCACGTGATCCTGACGCTTCCTTCCGCAATGCCTAAACCGGAGCGCGAGATCTTCCGCCGTCGCATGCAGGAAGCGATTGCGCTGGTGTGGAAAGCGGAAGGCTGGCACCCGGCGGATGAGCCTTTTGTCGACGAAAGTCTGCGTCAGTGCCGCAAACCGGTGCCGGATGTGCAGATGGAGTGGGATGAAGCGACCTGTGGTCAGATGGTCTGGTTGTTTAATGAAACCCAGGTCAACTTTGCCGGTCGCGCAGAAGCCTTTTTCTCCAGCATGGTGCGTCCGGATCGCCCACTGGACAGCGATGAGCTGCCCGGTAAAAGCCTGCGCATCGCGTCGATTGATATCGGCGGCGGCACCACCGATCTCGCCATCACCCAGTATCGTCTCGATGATGGTCAGGGAAACAACGTCAAAATTACGCCACGCCTGCTGTTCCGTGAAGGCTTCAAGGTAGCCGGTGACGATATTCTGCTGGACGTGATACAGCTCTGGATCCTGCCGGCGTTACAAAGCGCGCTGCAAAAAGCGGGTCTCAGCCTGGCGGAGCCGGTGATGAGCCGCCTGTTTGGTTACGACAGTCGCATGGATGGCCAGGCCACGCTGCGCCAGCAGGCCACACTGCAGCTGTTTATTCCGCTGGCGCAGGCGGTGCTGGAGCGCTATGAAAACTGGGATCCGCTGGAGAATCATGCGGAGATCAACGCCCTGTTCGGTGAACTGCTGCCTCAGCAGCCCGGCGATGCGGTGCTCGGCTTTATCAACGGTGAAATCCAGCGGGCGCTGGGCGGCGATCAGCGTTTTGATCTGCTGGCTGTCCCGCTGGTGGTCAGCCTCGCGCAGCTGCATGCCGAGTTTTTGCAGCATCGCATGGCAATTATTCCGGCGCTGCGCGCGATGTGTGAAGTTGTTTCCCTCTATCAATGTGACGTGCTGCTGCTCACCGGGCGTCCGTCGCGCTTCCCGGGCATTCAGGCGCTGGTACGTCATCTTCAACCGCTGCCGGGCAGCCGCATACTATCGCTGGAAGGCTATCACACCAGCGACTGGTATCCCTTTAACAAACAGGGACGCATCGATAACCCGAAATCAACTGCCGCCGTCGGTGCCATGCTCTGTCTGCTGGCGCTCGATCTGCGCCTGAGCAGTTTCTGGTTCCGCGCCGGTGACTTCGAGCCCTATTCTACGATCCGCTATCTGGGAATGCTGGATGAAAATCAGGCGCTGAGCGATGATAATCTCTGCTACAGCGAAATCGATCTGGATGATAACGGCTACATGCTGGACCGGAAAAGCAGCTTCCGCATTCGGGGTAATGTTTGCCTCGGCTTTCGTCAGCTGGATAATGAACGCTGGCCCGCCTCGCCGCTCTACAGTCTCTCCATTACCGATGCGGCGCTGGCGCGTAAAGTGGCTGGCGAGAGCGTGCTGCGCGTTAAACTGGCGGTGCAACCGGGTCCCGATGCCCTCGGTCCGGAGCGTTTTGTGCTGAGCGATGCCCGTCTTGATGACGGCACGCGCGTGCCGCTGACGCAGCTGAGTCTGAAACTGAATACCCTCTCCGCGACGGGCAACGCCAACGCGCAGTACTGGATCGACAGCGGGAGCGTCTATAAAAAATGAAAACTGTTCGCGCGAAACAACCGCAAAACCTGCTCAACAAGCGTTTAAATGCCTTGCAGGAGTGTCTCAGCGTCAGTCTGAACTGGGTGGAACGCTATCGGCAGCATACGCCGCGCCTGGCGCTGGAAGCGGAAACTCTGACCGTACAGCTGCACCGCGCCCGTTTTCAGGCAGCGACGCTGGCCCAGCAGCTGGCGCGTCCGGCCACTCTGGCGCTGTATGGCCAGTCGCAGGCGGGCAAAGCCTGGTTGCTGAAAGAAATGGTGGCGGATGCCCAGGGCCAGTTGATCATGCAGGCCGGAGAAAAATCCCTGGACTGGTTCAGTCATATTAATCCGGGCAACCTTGATTTCGCCGCCGCCACCCGCTTTACCCATCAGCGTGACCCGCTCTCGACTCAATGGCCGGTAGAACTGGTTCTGCTGAGCGAAGCAGAGGTTTTACGCCTGCTGCTCGCCTGCGCCCACTCCGACGTCGCGCCGGATGTGCGTCAGATCGAAGCCACGCTGAAAAAACTGCAGCGTCATAAACTGCCGGAAGCTCCCGGCGGCCTGGAGAGCGATGCTCTGGTCGCCCTCTGGAGCTGGTGCCGCCGCAACCGCGCGCATCGCGACCTGCTGGATCGCCACTACTGGCCACAGGCGATTGAGCTTGCCCCCTGGCTGAGCGTCGACGACCGGGCCGAACTCTTTGCCCTGCTCTGGCCTGCACAGCCTGAGCTGACCGCGCTCTGGCGTACGCTGATACACCAGCGTCATCAGTTACGTCACTGCCAGCGCCTGCTGGCGCCGCTCAGCCTGCTGGTCGATGACGCCCAGTTGCCTGCAGAGCGACTGATTGCCAGCGGACTGGAAAACGATGCGGCTGAGTCGATCGAGGTCTGCCCTCTGACGGGCAACCGCATTGGCAAGCCGCAAATGGTCGCGCTGAGCACGCTGGTTCTGCTGACGCGCGAACTGGTGGTGCCGCTCAGCTCGACGCCGCGTCTCGCGCTGTATGATGACGCAGATATGCTGGAACTGCCTGCGCCCGGCACGCCAATGGATGAGAACGTGGCGGAAGATCGCCGTCTGCTTGCTGCACGCGATCCGCTGCGCGCGCGGTTGCTGGAGGCTAAACGCACCCTGCTGCCCGGCTGGTATGCTGAGCGCCAGGGTATCGATCTGCTGATGGTTTGTACCGCCGCCAGTCAGCGTCACGACAGTGAACTGGCCAGCCAGACGCTGCGTGAGTGGCAACTGCATCGGCCGGTCCTGCAACCCCATGAAAAGCCGCGCCTGATCTGGGCAATCACCGCCTGGGATGCGCGTCATCAACAGCATAACGTCGACGAAGCGGTGCAGCGTCAGATTGGTCAGCCCGGTCAGAACTGGGGCTCCATGCTGGCGCTCGATCGCGCTGGCGTCGATCGTATGGGTGAATGGCTGAGTGGGGAAATGCAGCTGGAGGGTCAACAGGAGAAACGTGGCGCACAGCTGGCACAGCTGCAATCAACGGTCATAGAGCGCTTGCGCCCCTGGACGGAAGCGGAAGCCAGTACGCAACAGGCAGAGAAAAAGCAGGCGATCGCCGATACCCTGCTGAAATGTTTGCAACATCGCACCGGCCTGCATGGTGAGTTGCTGGAGCGTTTACAGCCCGCGCGCGAGGCGCTGCGTCAGCTCTGGCTGATGCCGCAGGAGAGCCCGGAACGCTTCTCCGCCAGCGCGCCGACAGCACAGTCTCACTTTGGTATCGGTTTTGAATTTGATCTTTTCAGCGACGCCCCTTTTGCTGAGGAACAGATGGCGACAGAGCAGACGCAAAACGTGGAACAACGCTTTGCGCAGCAGGTGCTGACCCTGTGGATTAGCCATCTGCGCCAGCTGCCGGAGAGTCCCAGCCTGCTGATGCTGCTGAATGTCGATAAAGCAACGCTGGAATTGCTGGTAGAAGAACTGATTACCGCCAGTTTCCGTCTGCGCATCGCCGATAAGCTGCAACAGGCGCTGCATGAGCCCGAAGCGCAAACCACGGCGCACGAGGCGCGTGCCGATCGTCAGGTCTCCCGGGCGATGACGGTCCTGGGCGATTTTGTCGCCTGGCTCGGCTTCCTGCAGCGCCCCGAAACGGAACGGCCGGCAAGCCGCGTGAATCGCGGGCAGCCCATTTTTGCCCGACCTCCTGCCCCCAGCGTCAGTTTCAGCGCCGGTCAGCGTCTGACGCGGCTCTCCGCCGTACCGGCGAACCATACTGCGTTCTACATTTATGACTGGCTGGTCGGGCTGAATACTCTGATCGTAGAAAACAACGGCTTTACCGGCGGCGGTGAGCTGCCAGCAGAGGCGCGTGCGGAACTGAAAGCGCTGCTGGTACCGCTAAGCTTTTAATCGAGCGTAACCTGCAGTTCGCCGTCAAGGGAGACGACGGCTTCCTGCAGTAGCTTGATCACCGCATAAAACTGCGCCGGATCCTGATGCTGTGTCAGGTGACAGAGCCGGATATGCGCAGGCAGTGCCATTCCACCGGTAAGCCAGTCCCAGAGCGCATCCAGATTGTTGCCAAAGGCAAAAGGACAGCCGCTCTGACGCGCCAGCTGCACATAGAGATCCTGACGATCGCGCAACTGACGAAAATCGAGCGTTACGGTCAACATAGTTATGGCACCTTTTTAAAGCTGCGGTAGTGATCGGTGGTCAGAAATATCAGTCCATCTGATGAGTAAAGCAGACGATCGGCGTTACGGTGACCGCAGCGGTAGTTAACATCCGCCTCGAACCACTGACGTCCCGCCTTTTCTGGCAAGCGCCCTTCACGATTGGCAAACCGATCGCCGCCTATTGCTTTCCCCGGCAGTACATCACACAGGTTACCTTGTGCGGCATCCCACCCCTGACGTCGTGCGGCGTTTTTACTGATGTAATAGTCGGGTAAATGATGATGTTGTTGCAGCCAGCTGGCTACCCTGACCGGCTCGGTCAGCGCGGTGATAGAGGTCGATGGTGCGCTGGTTTGCGGAGACGCAGACGGGGTGAAATGAGGTTTAAGCCCTGCCCAGCCCGCGGCCAGGATAAAAACGAGCCCAATCCAGAGTTTCTTTGACATGATGGCATCCAGGATAAACGGATGCTGATAATAGCAGTTTTGCTGGTATGGAACAGCGCGGGCCAGCATTGCTGGCCCCAGCGGCAGTTACTGTACTGTTTGCGCTTGTGGCTGTGAACTGTGACGACGCCATGCGCCTGGCGCCACGCCGAACTGGCGCTTAAAGCTACGGTTGAATGACTGCTGCGAATCAAAACCAAGAGAAATAGCGACGTTGAGTATAGGTTCATTGCTATTACTCAGGCGATCCGCCGACTTTTTCAGTTTCTTCGCACGGATATACTCACCCAGCGGATAGCCGGTATGCTCTTTAAACATGCGTTGCAGGTGCCATTTCGAATACCCGGCGCGCTCCGCTACCGTATCCAGGTCGAGCCGTGCTTCAATGTTATTGTCGATCCAGTTAATCAGATCGTGAATAAATGCGTTGCTCATCATCCCATTTTCTCCTGTCGTCACGACGAACAGTATCAGTATCTGTTGCAGTTACACTTTAAAGGTGACTGACTATGCCACTAAATGCAAGTTTTATTATTGCATTAAATGCCGCACTCGCCGTAGGGCCTTTCCTGTTAGCCGCTGGAGAGCAGCACGATGTCCGATAACGCAACATAAAGTGTATCAGAAAAGCATACAATAATTGAGAGAATAAGGTTTTTATTCCTGCCTGTGGCGGCGTCTGTGGCTGCCCGAGCCCCGCCTGGCGCAAGGCGTGGCCAGAAGTGTATATCCCGGGGCGGGAGTTTCGATAGAAGCGCTGCCCACGGGAACAGAAGCAGAAACAGTGTGTTGAGGTACCCGGGCAAATGGCCTTATCAGTTACCTGCCCGGTCAGTCGTAGCGAGATTTAAAAAAGTAATTTTGCAAGACTCAGGCCCAGGCCGAGCATCACCGCCATGGTACTGATTATCCATTTGGTGTGTGCGTTAAGGGCCTGATGAAATTCCGTGCGCAGGGCGTCGATATTTTTATAAACCTGAGTGAAGGCATCACGGTTGTTGAGATCGCGTTGAGTAAGTTCTTCCTGCAGAACGCGATCCCGTTTAACCAGTTCTTCCTGCAAGGTACGATCGCGTTTAGCCAGTTCGTCCTGCAGAGCGCGATCGCGTTTAGCCAGTTCCTCCTGCAATGTGCAATCCCGTTCATGCATTTCGGTTTTCAGGTTTAACATCTGTTCGGCCAGATGCTGTCGCGTGGCGTAATGGGATTTGATAATCGCGACATCTTGCCGCAACAAAGTGACTTGCTCTGTCAGGGTGCTCATTCCTTTGTTCATCTGTGTCTCTCCATACCTGTGGCTCAACAGGTGATAACCGTGATCATCAACCAACCTTTTCAAAACAACGCCTTTTCCCTGAGTTCCTGTCCTTCTCCAGCGCTAAAAATAGCAAAGGCCTGATGCAGGGAAAATCAAAATGATCGTGTCATGCCTGCCAGCGTCAAATTATGTGCAACATCTCGCAACCACCATGCTGAGTTACCGACAGGCTTACTTCACGTGAGAGAGATATACCATGAAACAAAAAGAGCCGCATTAGCGGCTCTTTTTACACTGTTCATCAATTGCGGGTTCAGGCAGCGGTGCGCAATTGCTGGTATCCCGCTTTCGCAACTCGTTGAGAGCATCCGCGACGGTGCGCTTTGCCAGCACCTCAAGCGAGGCCTGCTCGGCTTCATCCGCAATCGCTTTAAAATACCAGCAGAGATTTGCGCTCACCAGGCAACGCGGAGCAACATCGGGTCGCGACGCCCACAATTTTTTATCTTCAATCACTGAAGTATAAATATCACGCAGCGTGATTTGATCGGCCGGACGGCCCAGATGAATGGAACCTGTACGTCCCAGCGTTGAAACAATAATGCCATCACGGGTTAACGGCACCATCAGTTTCCGGATAAAACTGGGATTAGCTTCGAGGCCGTAGGCGAGGATGGCGCTGGTAGAGCGTTTACCCAACTGCTCCGCCATCGCTACGCTTAAAACCATTTGCAACGCTGTCGGGAAGCGGTAATCAAGCATTTCTGTATCCTGAGTTGCGGTGTATCTTATTGTAATGGTTACCGCAGATGTGAATAATCATTGAGCAATAATATAACAAACACTGTTACTTTTTAGAAGCCAGCCCCGCACGGATGGCACATAATACCCATATCAGGCTAAGTGAGTTCATTGCCTCTCCCTGCCCTGACATCAGCTCACGGGCGCATACGTCGGCATCGATTTTTTTAACATGACAACCAGCATCACGTTTATTACCGCCAGCAGACAGAGTAACCAGAGCATGGCGGATGGTCCCATCTGTTCAAAAAGATAGCCGCCTGCCAGTGGGGTCAGCGCCTGGCCAATTAATGCCGGACGGGCCATTTTCCCCACCACTATCGCATACTCTTCCGCTTTGACCAGGGAAAGAGGTAATGTGCCGCGCACAATGGCGCGTAAGCCATTACCGGCACCATAGAGTAGCATGCTGAGCACCGCCATGTGCGGAAATAGCGCCAGCACCGACAAGCCAGTGGCGACCAGTCCTACCGAAAAGAAGGTGGTCCAGATGGGATGACCACCTTTAAACGCAATATCCATAAGGCGTGAGCCGACCTGACAGGGACCGAGAATAGCACTGATCGCCAGGGCAGATGCCAGAGAATAGCCGCTGGATTGCAACAGCGTGATGAGCTGCACTGAAATGGCGGTCATAATGATGGAGGCCAGCGTAAAGATAGCGCAAAGCAACCAGAACAGACGGGGAGCAAGAGACGCCGTCTGTGGTTGAATACCCCGCGCTCGCTTCTGCCCTTTACGCGGGGGAGCCGGTAAGGCAAAGAAATAAATGGGCAGCACGGTAAGAGCAAGTAAAGCAGCAATGGCAAAACAGGCGCCGCGCCAGTCAAGCCAGTGGACCAATAGCGCCGTACCCGGCCAGACCAGCGTAGTACAAAAGCCAGAGATTAAAGTTATACCGGTGATGGCGCCGCGCGCGAACCCGCCATACAGCGTTCCCAGCACCGCAAACAGCGCATCATACAAGCCCATCGCCATGCCAACGCCAATGATCGCCCAGGCCAGCAGAAAAAGTATCAGCGTATGACTGTACCCCATCAGTGTCAGCCCGCATGCCATCACCAGGCCGCTCAGGGCCAGTAACAAGCGCCCACCAGAACGGGCGATAATGCGTCCGCTCAGCGGTGCCAGCAAACCGGAGACCAGAATGCCAATAGAAAGCGCACCATAGATCCACTGCTGAGACCAGCCGGTTTCTTCAGCCACAGGGGTGGCCAACACCGCCAGTAAATAGAACGATCCGCCCCATGAGAGAATTTGTACTATGCCCAGCAAAATAATGTTCAGCGTTCCGGGTTTTGTTTGCTGCTCCACGCTCAGGTCCTGATAACAACGCAAGCCGCTGTTATAACATGGTAGTCCCGAAGGAAAAAACGCTTAATGCCAGCGTAGCACGGCAGGTTCTTGCTGCCTGGCTTTGGCAGGTTTGCACGTTTTTAACTTTATTTTATTTGTATGTTGTAACTATTAAGCTTTCTCCTTTGTAATTACCTCCCTTGTATCGGGAGCCAGAAAATGCCACATTAGAAATGTTGTAACTAGCCGGAGATCCCTGATGCGTTACGATTTGATTAGCGATTTGCATAGTTGTATGAACGATCTGGAAAGCGAACTGGCGCAGCTTCAGCAGGATATTGAAGCACTACCGCTGCTGATTGCCCGCGTCTTCAGCCTGCCCCCGGTAGAAAAAGGTCGTGAACATGAGGCCATTACCCGTATTGAGGTGGAGCAACATCTGGGTACCACGGCGCGTACCCTCGCCCTCGCCCACTTCCGGCGCCTCTTTATTCAGCATCAGTCGGAGAAACTGAGCACCAAGGCTGCGGTGCGCCTGCCCGGCGCTCTGTGTCTGGAGTGTGATGAGGCCGCCAGCACGCAGCTTGAACAACGCGTCACGCAGATCAACACGCTGAAAGCGCGACTTGAGCATATGATTACCGTCGAATCAGGCTTACCGAGCGAGGCGCGTTTTGAATTCGTGCACCAACATCTGCGCGGCCTGATTACCCTGAATGCCTACCGCACCATTACCCTGCTGGATGCGCCAGACAGTCTGCGCTTTGGCTGGGCGAATAAAAACATCATCAAAAATGTACAGCGCAAAGAGATCATCGAGAAACTCGAGAAAAGCCTGAAGGCTGGACGCTCCCAGGCGCCCTGGTCGCGTGAACAGTGGGCAGAAAAAGTGCAGGAGGAGCTGGCGCTGGTACGCGCGCTACCAGATTCTGTGCGTCTGAAGATCAAGCGCCCGGTAAAGGTTCAGCCGGTTGCCCGCGTCTGGCGCGCCGATGAGAAGAAGCAGACCCAGCTCGCCTGCCCTTCCCCGATTCTGGTGATGTGCCGCGATCGCAGCAACGTGCCGGTGCTGGGAGAACTGCTCAACTATGATGCCGATAACATTCATTATCGCCATAAGCCGCCGGCGGAACAGCTCTGGCTGCTTATTCCGCGCCTGCATCTCTGGTGCGACCATCCAATCTGAGATCGCGTAATAAGGAAAGGGTACAGACCAGCAGCACCAGGGCATGTTTCCAGGCGGTGGCCTTAAAATAGCCCGCCCAGGTGTGCGAGACCAGCGCGTTAACGTCAGCGGGCCAGATGCTGTCCTGATTGTGCAGTAGTGCTACCTGCACGCTCAGATACTGTAATGCCAGCGTACAGAAAAACCAGCCTGGCAGACTCAACAGCAGCATTACGGCATAGCTGGTCAGCGACAGAGGCCGCTGCTGGCGGATAAGCCAGCTGTACCAACCGACCACCAACAGGATAAAGGGCAGCAGACGTAAGATAATATCGGTGAGCCAGCCGCGTCCGGCATTTACCGGGCCGAGCAGACCGGTGATCAGCGCTCCCCAGCTCCAGGCGAGGTCGTTATGAATAAGCAGAAAGGCGATCATCGCCCAGAGCACCGCGCGGCGTAATACGATAAGTTTCTCCATCCTCCTGCTTCCTTACGGCGGGTTAACAGGTAAAAAAGGCCAGCACAGGCTGACCTTTTTCATTATCGACTGGCAGAAATGCTTACTGCTTCATGCTGCCAACCATCTCTTCCGGACGCACCCAGGCATCGAACTCTTCTTCCGTGAGATAACCCAGTTTCAGCGCTGAGGCCTTCAGCGTCAGCCCCTCTTTATGCGCTTTCTTGGCGATTTCCGCTGCCTTGTCATAACCGATATGGGTATTCAGCGCAGTCACCAGCATCAGTGATTCATTCAACAGCTGGCTGATGCGATCGCGGTTAGGCTCGATACCCACTGCACAGTGGTGATTAAAGCTGTCCATACCGTCAGCCAGCAGGCGGATAGACTGCAGGAAGTTATGGATGACCATCGGACGGAACACGTTCAGCTCAAAGTTGCCGGAGGCACCGCCCATATTGATCGCCACATCGTTACCCATCACCTGGCAGCAGAGCATGGTCATTGCTTCACACTGGGTCGGGTTAACTTTACCGGGCATGATAGAACTACCGGGTTCATTTTCCGGAATGGAGATTTCGCCGATGCCGCAGCGCGGGCCGGACGCCAGCCAGCGTACGTCGTTAGCGATTTTCATCAGCGAAGCCGCCAGGCCTTTCAGCGCGCCGTGCGCATGGACCAGCGCATCACAGGTCGCCAGCGCTTCAAACTTGTTAGGTGCGGTAACAAAGGGCTGACCGGTCAGTTCAGCCAGCGCTTTTGCTACACGCACCGCATATTCCGGATGGGTATTCAGACCAGTACCGACCGCCGTGCCGCCCAGCGCCAGCTCAGACAGGTGAGGAATGCTCAGTTCGATATGCTTCAGGTTATGATCCAGCATCGCTACCCAGCCGGAAATTTCCTGACCGAGAGTCAGCGGCGTCGCGTCCTGCAGGTGGGTACGGCCGATTTTAACGATATCTTTAAAGGCTTCGGACTTTTCATGCAGCGTGGCGCGCAACACTTTGATCTGAGGAATCAGCTGTTCGCGCACGGCAATAACGGCCGCTACGTGCATCGCGGTAGGAAAAACGTCATTGGAGCTCTGGCTTTTGTTAACATCATCGTTGGGATGAACCAGACGTGCCATGCCACGCTCGCCACCCAGAATTTCACTGGCGCGGTTAGCCAGCACTTCATTCATGTTCATGTTGGTCTGGGTGCCGGAACCGGTCTGCCAGATCGCCAGCGGAAACTCGTCAGTATGCAGATCGCCCAGAACTTCATCCGCAGCCTTCACAATCGCATCTGCCCGCTCAGCCGGCAGCAGCCCCAAATCACGGTTTACCGTGGCGGCGGCGCGCTTGGTTAACGCCAGGGCATGGACCAGTGCAACAGGCATCTTTTCAGTAGAGATACGGAAGTGCTCCAGCGAGCGCTGGGTCTGCGCGCCCCACAATTTATCAGCCGGTACATCAATGGGCCCCATTGAATCTTTTTCAATGCGATTGGCAGCCATCACTACGTCTCCTTTAGCTCAGTTTTATTTGTTAATCGCCCAACGCGTCTTCCCGAAGGGTACTTCTGGGCGGGCAAGATTGTGACATACAATAATTTAACATTATGCGAGCACGTCGTCTTTATTGCACTCGTAATGTATTTTTACCGCAAGTTTCTGTTTTAATAATGCCCATCACTGACTGACTCCCGGGATAAATCATGCAAAAAATGAACAATTCGCTGCAATATTATGCATGGGGCAGCAAAGTGGCGCTGACCGAGCTTTACGGTATCGCCAACCCTGATCAACAGCCGATGGCCGAACTCTGGATGGGGGCTCATCCCAAAAGTCCTTCAGGCGTGGAGATTGACGGCGTCAGCCGCTCGCTACGCGATCTGATTGCGGAAGATAAGCTGAATACCCTGGGAGAAGCCGTCGCCGCCCGTTTTGGCGAATTGCCTTTTTTATTCAAGGTGCTCTGTGCCGAACAGCCGTTGTCGATTCAGGTACATCCCAGCAAAACGGCGGCAGAAGCGGGGTATGCCCGGGAAAATGCAGCCGGTCTGGCGCTGACGGCGCCTGAGCGTAACTATAAAGATGCCAACCACAAACCTGAGCTGGTTTATGCCCTGACGCCTTTTCAGGCGATTAACGGCTTTCGCGAGCTGTCTGAAATCGTTTCTTTACTGGAACCGCTGGCAGGCGCCCATGCGCAGATTGCCCACTTTCTGACGCACCGCGATGAAGCGAGCCTGGCAACGCTGTTTGCCGCCCTGCTGTCATTACAGGGGGAAGAAAAAGCGCTGGCGCTCGACATTCTCTGTGCGACCTTAAAAGATCGTCACGGTGAGCCCTGGGATACCATCCGGTCTATTGCTGAGGTCTATCCGGATGACAGCGGCCTTTTCTCACCGCTGTTGTTGAATGTGATTACCCTGCAGCCTGGCGAAGCTATGTTCCTGTTTGCGCAAACCCCTCACGCCTATTTACGTGGCGTGGCGCTGGAAGTGATGGCGAACTCCGACAATGTGTTGCGCGCCGGACTGACGCCAAAATATATCGATATCCCGGAGCTGCTGGCGAACGTGAAATTTACCCCGACGCCACAGAGTCAGCTGTTGACCCGCCCGCTGGCGCAGGAGAGCATGTTGCGTTTCCCGGTACCAGTGGAAGATTTTGCTTTTGCTATCCATAACTTATCGTCGCAGCCGCAGCAGGTTGTGCAACAGAGCGCGGCGATCCTGTTTTGTATTGAAGGTCAGGCCCGGGTGCTTAAAGAGGGGGCGCAACTGACGTTGCAACCCGGCGAATCCTGCTTCGTGCCCGCCAGTGACTTTCCCATCGCCCTCAGCGGTCAGGGGCGGCTGGCGCGCGTCTTTAACGACTTATCCTGAAGCGGCTGACGCCCTGGTGGTTAACTGCTATTATTTCAAACTATTAGCATAAGACGCCCAGGGGCGTTATTTCTTCCCCCGCCGACCTCTGGCCAGCGGCGTATGCGGACTCAAGGATAAGGACGACTCAGCGATGAAAAAGAGCAAAATTGCCGTGGGTGTGGTTGTGGCACTGGGCATCATCTGGACCGGCGCAGCCTGGTTCACGGGTAAGCAAATTGAAAACCACATGGATGAGCTGGTGCAGAATGCGAATGCGCAGCTGAATGCCCTCTCTCCCAACAGCCGCCTGAAGCTGAGTTATCAGGATTACCAGCGCGGCCTGTTCCGTAGCCACACCAAACTGGTGATTCAGGCGCTCTCTCAGACCGAAGATAATGCGCTGCTGAAACCCGGACAGAGCGTGGTACTGAATGAAACCATCGATCATGGGCCCTTTCCTTTTGCCCAGCTGAAACAGGTGAACCTGCTTCCCGGCATGGCATCCGTGCACACTGAGCTGGAAAACACCGAGGCGGTTAAAAAACTTTTTGACCTCACGGCGGGCAAGTCGCTGATCGCGGCGAATACTCGTATCGGCTACAGCGGCGCAACGGATACGGTGCTGCGTATTCTGCCGGTTGATTATCAGAATGCGCAAAGCGGTGAACGCCTGGCCACCAACGGCGGCACAGTTAACCTCAGCGCGGACAGCAATGGCGACAAAATTGCGCTGAAAAGCGATATCGACAGCATCGCCATTACCAGTAAAAACGAGATGGGCCTGCCGGTACTCTTTACCCTGAACGGCATGCAGCTGAACGGCAAAACGCACCTGAGTCCGGAAGGCGTACGTGTTGGCGATCAAAGTATTAAGCTGGATAAAGTCAACGCCAGCATTAATGGTCAGGATGCCCTGACCCTGCATCAGCTGAACGGCTCCTCTTCATTTGATAATCAGGAAGGCAAAATTGCCGGACAGATCGATTATCGCGTGGAAAAAGTGCAACTGCAGGGACAGGATTTTGGTGCAGCGCAGCTGGTGATGAAGCTGTCACAATTTGACGAACAGGCGGTGAAAACCTTCTCTGATAACTATCAGGCCCAGGTGCAGAATCTGCTGAATCAGCAGGGGCTGCCTGATGACCCGATTCGCTATCAGCAGGGCATTCACGCCATCCTGATGAACAATCTGCCTGTCTTGCTGAAAGGCTCCCCCTCTGTCACTATCGCGCCGCTCAGCTGGAAAAATGATAAGGGCGAAAGCAGCTTCAACCTGACGGCTAACTTTAACGATCCGGCCACGGTAACCGGTGAGCCGCAAAGCCTGAACGCCATGGTTGATCGGGTGCTGAAAAGCCTCGACGGCAAACTCAGCATAAACATGCCGATGGCGACAGAAGTGATGCGTCATGTGGGTCTGGCTGAAGGCTATCAGGATAACGATGCCCAGAAACTGGCGGATCAGCAGGTAAAAGGTCTGGCGGCAATGGGACAGATGTTCCGCCTTACCCGGCAGCAGGATGACAATATTGTCACCAGCCTGCAGTATGCCAACGGTCAGGTCACAATGAATGGCGATAAAATGGCGCTGGAGCAGTTTCTGTCGCGCTATATGCTGGGCCTGCCCACCAGCGAAGGGATGCCGGAGTAATGGCTATCCGGTGATAACAGGCGGCCTGCGGGCCGCTTTTTTATTGCCTGCTATATGCGCTCTCCGGAGCAGGCATAAAAAAACCGCCCGTGAATCTGTCCGGCAGCCGGAGAGAGAACACACGGGCGGCCACGATTATTCCAGTTCATTGTCCAGGTTCACCTCTTGCGGAGCTGCAGGCTGCGGACGCTGTTCTGTTAGCTGGCCGTTGTCCGCACCAGAGTCATCTGCGTTACCGAGGGTGTAAAAATACCAGGGATCATTGGTATAACCCGTCCAGTCAAAGGTCGAGCCAGAGTTGTTAGTGTCTACCTGTATGCCTGTGTAGTCGAACATCACCACCTCCTTTCTCACCGGGAGGTTACAGGCTAGCGCTGAGGTTATTGCGCGCAAAGCAAAATAGTTAATTATTGCGCGTCTGCTAACAAAAGTTGTCGGTTATGAGACGTGGCGCACAACTGGCGTGGTCAGAGACCGCCGTCGTCAGGTGCAGAGAGAAGCCGGGACGACGGCGCGTGCAGGTTGTCAGCGCCCTGCCTCAGGCGGAAACCTTGCTGATTTGCGCAACTTCGTCGAGGCGGGAACGTAACTCATCGATCTTTTTCAGAAAGTCGCGTTCTGCATCAGCGGCGCTGCTGCCCCGCCCCGTAATTTCAAAGTGGTACTGTTTCTCCAGACAACGTGCAATATAAACAGTGTCACCTTCAGCTGTCTGCTGTTTATCAACGGTTAATGCCATGTCATTCTCCTTTGTCAGATATAAAAGCATAGCAAAGGAATCAAAGGGTTGTGTCAAAAAGCAAAACCGCCCCGGGAGGCGGTTTCAGCGTCAGATTACCCTGGTAGGATCGGGCCCGGTTTCATTATCCGATAAGGGATCCTCGTCATCATAGTCATCATCGTCATCAATGATGTCGTCCGGCGTTTGCGGAACCGGATCGTCATCGGGTAAAGGGTCAAGCGGATCGGGTCGTTCTGACATAGTCGCCTCCAGTAAACCCGTTAAGGGTAAATGAAGTATAGAAAAGCCCGCCAGCTGCAAGCCGCCCTCCGGGGGTGTGGAAACAGAAAGTTTTACTCTTGTCGTTAAGGTCACACTCTGTCCCGCTGGCACCAGGCATGAAAAAAGCTGCGCCGTGGCGCAGCCTTGAGAGCAAGAAAAAATGCTTAGCTGTCGGTGCTCAGTGTCGGAGACACCGTTCCGCCCATCTGCTCTTCCTGAGCGCCTGAACCCGGACGGGCATAACCCAGAATCGGTTCTTCGCCCAGCAGTTCCGGCTGCTCTTTGGCCGTAAACTCGCCCACGCCATCGAAAGAGGGACCTTCGCACCAGCGGCCTTTCGGCAGCGGCTTGTCCAGCGAGGTGTTCAGGCAGTAGTAAGAGTGCCCTTGCGCCTCTTCAGACTGCGGGAAGCTGTTCGGGATCGGCAGCGACGCGCTGAGTCCACCCATATCTTCAATCACCGCCAGCCACTGCTGCTGATGCATGGTATCGCGGGCGATCAGGAAGGAGAGGAAATCTTTCATACCCTTGTCTTCGGTCATATTATACAGGCGCGTCGCCAGCACACGGCCTGTGGCTTCCGCCGTGACGTTCGCCAGCATATCTGCGGCGATATTACCGGAAGCATAAATATGGCTCATATCGAAAGGTACGCCGTTAGCGTTGACCGGTAGCGCGGCCAGACCGGAAGAGAGCACATGACGCGGATTCATACCGCCAAGAATGGCATTAACCACCGGGTCTTTTGCCGAGGCTTCCTGATAAGAGACCGGGGCACCCTCAAGGTTCAGCGCAACCGCATGGCCCAGCATTTCAATATGAGCCAGCTCTTCCGTCGCTGTGGAAATGAGCAGATCTTTAATGCGGGCATCGCCGCGTGCGCCCATCGCCTGGAAGAAATATTGCATGGCTACACGAATTTCCCCTTCCACACCGCCAATGGCTTGCTGCAGCAACATTGCAAATTCTGGATCGGGTTTTTCTACACGAACAGGGTATTGAAGTTTTGATGAATGATGAAACATAGCTTTCTCCTGGTATGTGTTACGGGGATGAAGCACTGGATAAAGCCTGGAATGAAGTTCTGAAAAAAGAAAGCGTAGCGGTAGATATTATCGTGCTGGCCCGGCAGCAAAGCGGCTGTTATCTCGCGCATTTCGTGCATTTCCGCAGCACTCACACTACCTGTTTGCGCAAACTGCTGGCATTGTTGCGCAAGAAGTTTTTATACTTCTTTGCACTTTACTGATAAGAAAAAGCGAATGCGCCATGATCGACCCGAAACTTCCTCTCACCGATATTCACCGTCATCTTGATGGTAATATTCGCGCGCAAACCATCCTTGAACTGGGCCGCCAGTTTAACCTTACCCTGCCCGCCAGCGATCTGGACGCCCTGCGTCCTCATGTTCAGGTAACCGAAACTCAGCCCGACCTGGTGAGCTTTCTGCAAAAGCTGGACTGGGGCGTCAAAGTGCTGGGCAATCTCGATGCCTGCCGCCGCGTCGCGCTGGAAAACGTTGAAGATGCCGCCCGGGCCGGCATTCATTATGCCGAGCTGCGTTTCTCGCCAGGTTATATGGCGATGCACCATCAGTTGCCGGTAGCTGGCGTGGTGGAAGCGGTTATCGATGGCATTCAGGCGGGTTGTCAGCAGCATGACATTGAGGTGCGTCTGATTGGAATTATGAGCCGTACCTTTGGCGAAGAGGCCTGCCTGCGTGAACTGGAAGGTTTTCTGGCGCACCGTGACCAGATTACCGCTGTCGATCTGGCTGGCGACGAGCTGGGCTTTCCGGGCAGCGAGTTTCTCAGTCATTTTAATCGCGCCCGCGATGCGGGCTTTCGCGTCACAGTGCACGCCGGTGAAGCCGCCGGTGCGGAGAGCATCTGGCAGGCGATTCGTGAACTGGGCGCCGAGCGTATCGGCCACGGCGTGAAGGCGATTGAAGATGCGGCGCTGATGGATTTTCTTGCTGAACATCAGATTGGCATCGAATCCTGCCTGACCTCAAACCTGCAGACCAGCACGGTGTCGTCGCTGGCGCGTCATCCGCTGAAACGTTTTCTGCAGCACGGTATTCTGGCAACCCTGAATACCGACGATCCGGCGGTTCAGGGCATCGAACTGGCCTATGAATATCAGGTGGCGGCCCCGCAGGCCGGGCTGAGCAGCGCGGAAATTCGTCAGGCGCAGGAAAACGGCCTGGCCATCGCTTTTCTCAGCGAACAGGAAAAAAACGCTCTGCGGCAGAAAGTTGCGGGTTAAGCTGGCAGCCCAGTAAAAAAGGCGGGCCTCAGGCCCGCCTTCAGCACAGGTTACGCGCTTACTTCAGCGTCAGCGTCTGGCGTTTTTCTGCCGACAGCAGTCCCAGCTCGATCAGTTCCATCACCTGAATCGCCTCTTCGGCGGTGACCGGATTTCTGCCGCTGCCGTGAATCGCATCGCGAATCGCTGCGTAATAGGCAGGATAGTTGCCCGGCAGGGTCAGTAAGCTTTTCTCCGCCATCACATCGCCTTCCGCCAGAGTCAGCACGCCGTCGCGCATATCATAGCCCCAGTCTTCCTGCGGGGGACGCGCGCCCGCTTTCAGACGATCCTCCTGCGGATCCAGACCATATTTCACATAGCTGCCGCGGGTGCCGTGCACCAGAAAACGCGGCGACTCAGCTGCCGCCAGCATGCTGGCATGCAGTACCACCCTGCGCTGTGGCCAGTTGAGCACAGCATGGAAATAATCGGTGGTCTGCGCGCCGGAGCGCAGCTCGGCGAGATCGACGTTAATGGCAATCGGCGATCCAAATAGCTGCAGCGCCTGATCCAGCAGGTGCGGCCCCAGATCGTACCAGAGCCCGCTACCGGCGCCCTTCATTTCCCGCCAGCGCTGACGCACTTCCGGCCGGAAACGGTCAAAGTGCGATTCCAGATAGCGCACCTCACCCAGCGTACCATCCGCCAGCAGGGATTTCAGGGTCAAAAAGTCGCTGTCCCAGCGGCGGTTATGGAACACCGACAGCAGCAGCCCTTTGACTTTCGCCAGCTGGTTCAGCTCACGTGCCTGTGACAACGTCACGGTAAAGGGTTTATCGACCACCACATGCTTGCCCGCGTTAAGCGCGGCTTTTGCCAGAGGAAAGTGGGTGTCGTTGGGGGTGGGAATCACAATCAGTTGTAGAGAAGGATCGTCAAGCAGCGCCTGCGGCTCACTGACAACCCGGGCCGAGGGCCAGTCGGCAAGAACTTTACTGGCATCGCTGCTGGAGATTGCCGCCAGTTCCATCTCAGGCGTGCCGGCAATCAACGGGGCATGAAAGGTTTTACTGGCGAAACCGTAGCCCATCAGTCCAACCCGAAGTTTATCGCTCATTCTCACTCCTTTAATTTGTTTCACTGAGTGATTTAAAACGAATCAGTCAGTAACAACAAGAGGGAACGCCCTGAAATTCAGGAGATAGCACTCTGTGGCATCTCCCAGGTCTCCTGAGCGACCAGCGCATCATGCGCATCCTGGCTACGACGTCGGAAATCACTGGGACTGACCCCGACCCGCTTGCGAAATACGCGGGAAAAATAGAGCTGATCGTCATACCCCACCACTCGTCCCACGGTAGCAATGGGTTCCTGGGTGGTTTGCAGCAGTAGCCTGGCGCGAATAATGCGCTGATCCTCACGCCAGCGTAGCAGGTTTACTCCCATCTGTTCACGAAACAGATGCGCCAGCCGCGAGGGGGACAGGCAAACATGACGCGCTACCTCTTCGATTTTCACTTCGCTGGCCAGATGATGGGTCACATACTGACAGGCTTCAATCACGCGCGGATCGCGCACCTGCTGATGGCTGCGCGGATCTTCTTCCACAGCGCGTAGCAGCAGACGTTCCAGCAGGTTCATCGCCAGCTCTTCGGCAAAGCGGCGACCTGAATTGTGGGTCTGCTCAATGCTGGTAAACAGGCGATCAAACTCGGCGCGCTGCGCCTCAGGCAACCGCAACCGCCCTACGCCCTGCACTTCATCCTGCCATTGCAGCCAGTCGTTCCAGTAGGCGCGCGGGCGAAAATAGACCCAGCGATGGAACCAGCTGTCGCTTTCCGGTGACCGGCCATAGTAATGGGCGGTTTTGGGTTGAAACAGCAGCATATCGCCCGGCTCACAGTCAAAAGCCGCAGGGCCCTCGAAAATGCGCCCTTTGCCTTTGATGGTGAGATTGATGATATACCCTTTCATGCCGAGGGGGCGATCGATAAAGAAATCCAGCGGGCCGTCGGCGGTAATCGGCGTCAGGCCAGCCACCAGCCAGGCACTGAAAGGATAACCCGGTAATAAGGGATTTTGCTGCGCCACAGGCAGTTGTCGGTGGTACATAGGGCCCTCACATTTATCGCTTTGCTGTCACAATCAACGCCGCCGCAGACGGCACGTCAGGGTAGTGCCGGGCAAGCGGCTGCCCGGCGGAAGTGGGGTTATACCGCTTTATGTTTCTGTTTGTAGCGGTCAAAAATCACCGCAGCTAACAGTATCAGACCACGCACCACATACTGTGAGAATGGCGAGATATTCAATAAATTCATCGCATTTTCTACGGTGCCCAGAATTAACACCCCGGCGACCACGTAGGAAATCTTACCGATCCCGCCTTTCAGTGACACACCACCCAGCACGCAGGCGGAAATCACAATCAGCTCATAACCGAGCGAGGTCATCGGCTGCCCACTGGTCATGCGCGAGGCGAGAATAATGCCTGCGGCGGCGGAGACCAGCCCGGAGAGGATGAAAATAATGATGCGCGTACGCACCACCGGTACCCCGGCCAGACGCGCCGCCTCTTCGTTACCGCCGATCGCCAGTGTATTACGGCCAAAGGTGGTTTTGTTCAGCAAGAAGCCAAACACCAGCATGGTGGCGATGGTAAGCCAGATGGGTGCCGGCAGACCGAACCAATTCTCATAGCCCAGCGCGAAGAAACGCTCATCTTCAATGCCGACCGCTTTGCCGTCAGAGAAGATATAAGCCAGCCCGCGCACGATCTGCATCGTTGCCAGCGTGGTAATCAGTGCGTTGATCTTCAGCCTGGCGATGACAAAGCCGTTGACAAAACCGGTGGCGACGCCAAGCAGCAGCCCGGCCCCTACGCCGATCCACAGACTTTCGGTCATGTTGATCACCACCGCAGTGACCACACCGGCACAGGCGATCACCGAGGCCACGGAGAGATCAAAATCGCCAGAGGCGAGGCAGAACAGCATGCCGCACGCCACCATGCCGGACATCGACATCGCCAGGCCCAGCCCTTTCATATTGATAAAAGTGCCAAAGTTGGGAACGAAAATCGTACAGGCGATAAACAACAGAGCGAACACCACCAGCATGCCGAAATTATCCCAGATACGACCGAGTCGTAAGCCGTTGCGCTGCACTGGCGGGGTATTAGAGGTTGTGGATGAAGCCATGTTTTACTCCTTGATCAGGCCACGGCGGCCTTTTGCGTGGTTTGCGGCATTGCCAGACTAAGCGTCTGCTGTTCTGTGGCATCGTGATGGGATAATTCACCGGCAATTTCGCCTTCGCGCATCACCAGAATGCGATCGGCCAGGCCCAGTACCTCTGGTAAATCGCTGGACGCGAACAGCACCGCAATGCCTTTTTTCGCCAGTTGATAAATCAGATGGTAGATTTCATGTTTGGCCCCGACGTCGATACCGCGCGTCGGCTCATCCAGCAGAATGACCTTCATCTCTTCCGACAGCCAGCGGCCAAGAATCGCCTTCTGCTGGTTCCCGCCGGAGAGATTCATGATCAGCTGATGCGCTCCGGGGGTCTTGATATTGAGCGACCGGATATGGCTGTCGGCGTTTTTGGCCTCCCAGGCGTTATCGATCAGGCAACCGGCGGTGAGGTTATGACGCCGGGCGCTGATGTTGATATTGTCACGCACCGAGTGCACCGGGATGATCCCTTCCGCCTTGCGATCTTCCGGACAGAGCATAATGCCCGCCCTGATGGCATCAATGGGTTCACGAATGGTCAGACGCTGACCATCCAGCAGCACACTGCCGCCGCGCAGGCGCGTGCCGCCAAACAGCCCTTTCATCAGCTCGCTACGTCCTGCGCCCACCAGGCCAAACAGGCCAACAATCTCTCCGGCGCGTACGCTGAGCGAGATCGGTTTACGCACCCCCTGCGCCTCTACGTTTTCCAGCTGCAGACGCACCGGCCCCAGCTCACGTGGCGCATAGCCGTAAATGTCGCCGATGTCGCGGCCAACCATCGCCTGCACCAGCGCGTCATGGTGGGTATTGGCGACATCGTCGAAGGTGCGCACATAGCGCCCGTCTTTGAACACGGTAATGGCGTCGCTGAGGGCAAAAATCTCCTCCATGCGGTGGGAGACATAAAGCACCACCCGCCCCTGCGCGCGCAGCTGGCGGATCACGCGAAACAGGTGCTCAATTTCACGCGCCGAAAGCGAGCTGGTGGGTTCATCAAAAGCGATAATCCGCGCGTCACGCGCCAGCGCTTTGGCGATTTCCACCATCTGCCACTGGCCGAGCGAGAGATATTTCAGCGGCATACCGGGATCGATATCCATGCCGAGATTTTGCAGCTGCCTGGCCGCTTCTTCACGCAGCCGTTTGCGGTTTACCAGGCCGCGGCGATGCGGGATCTGGCCGAGATAGATATTCTCCGCCACGCTCATCTCCGGGACCAGGTGCAACTCCTGATAGATGATCGCCACACCGGCATCCAGCGCGTCAGTGGTATGGGTAAAGCGCACCGGCTGCCCCTGAATACGAATTTCGCCTGCGCTGGGCTGATAGCTGCCGCTGAGAATTTTCAGCAGGGTAGACTTCCCTGCGCCGTTTTCGCCCATCAGGGCATGCACTTCACCGGCGCGACAGTCAAAAGAGATATCCTGCAGCGCTTTCACGCCGGGAAAGGTTTTGCTGATGCCATGAAACGACAGAAATGCGTGATCGGTGTTCATGGTAACTCCATCATGATGATTCTTTGATAAACCGCAGCGCTGGCTGCGGTGCTACGGCAAGGGCGCCGTGCGGGCGCCCTGCGGCTGAGCCGTTACATCAGGCCTTTTTTCGCCAGTTCGGTCTTGAAGTTGTCACGGGTGATCAACACCACATCGGTTACTTCGGTAAACTTCGCCGGTTCCTGCCCTTTGCTCACCCAGTCATACAGCATCTGGCTGCTCTTATAGCCATGCACATCGGGGCTGGGCAGCAGCGAACCGTAGAAGCCTGTCGCCTTCTCTTTGGAGAGCTCGCTCACCGCATCCACACCGTTAATGCCAATACCGATCACATCGGCGGCTTTGAAGCCCTGACCTTCGGTCGCGCGTACGCCGCCCAGCACGGTGTTGTCATTCATGCCGACGACCAGCCAGTGTTTCACTTCCGGATGCTGTACCAGCAGCGAGTTACCGGCATCAAAGGCGCCGGGAATGTCGTTTGATTTGGTTGGCACCTGATAGATCTGTTTTTCCGGGAATCCCGCAGCCTTCAGTGCTTCCATCGAGCCACCGGTACGACGACGCGCGGTATCAAGCTCGTTGGCGGTGATCGCCATCACTGCAGTATCTTTGACGTCCCAGCCGCGCTTCTGCATCTCTTTATAGAGTTCCTGTCCCTGGCGCTCGCCGATTTTGGTTGCGGCCATCATCACCAGCGGCACGCTCTCCATCGGCTTGCCTTTGGCGGTAACGAACTGATCGTCAACAGCGATCACTTTCAGGTCGTAGCTGCGCGCTTTGGCGACAATCGCCGAACCCAGCTTGGGATCGGGCGTACAGATCACAAAACCTTTCGCGCCGCTGGCGGCCAGGCTGTCGATGGCGTTGAGCGTTTTCTCACCGTCCGGCACGGCAATTTTGATCACGTCAAAGCCCAAATCTTTCCCTGCTTTATCCGCAAATTTCCACTCGGTCTGGAACCAGGGCTCCTCCGGTTGTTTAACCAGAAAACCAAGTTTCATGGTCTCGGCGATAGCGGAATGTGACATAACCGCTGCGAGGCCGATGGCTGCCAGGGTTTTAGTGAATTTATGCATGTTGCTCTCCGGCTTAATAGTGTTTTAGCGATGCGGTTAACGAAACGGTGAAAACGTTACCAGTAAAAAAACAGCACTTTTACGAACGGTAAATCAGTGTGTTATCCGACATTTTGTACAAGTGCTGCACAAACGCCGGGCTATTTTTAGCGGGAATGAGGGGGAAATAGGGAGAGCGGTATCACATCGCAGAACTATGGCAATAATTTCCATATATTCAGCTAATTTAACCTGACATTAACTTTTGCAGTGGATCACGAAAGCACAGCAGACGACAGAAAAGTACATATTCTCAGCCAGCCATGACTAACCTCCACACGCCCGGAATCTCAGGATAGAGAGCAATTTACTTACACAGGAGAATCCCGATGCGTGCTGAAGCCATTACGATTGGGCTGGATTTTGGCAGTGACTCGGTACGTGCGCTGGCAGTGGAGTGCCACAGCGGCCGCGAGCTGGAAAAAGCAGTCGTGAATTATGCGCGCTGGCAACAGGGTCTGTATTGCGATCCCCACAGCAACCGCTTTCGCCACCACCCCCAGGATTATATTGATGCCCTGGAGCAGGCAGTTGTCAGCGTCGTTAATGCCCTGACGCCAGCGCAGCGTGAAGCGGTCGTCGGCATTGGCGTCGATTCCACCGGCTCCACCCCTGCCCCTGTCGATCGCGACGGCAAGGTACTGGCGCTGCGTCCGGAGTTTGCCGATAACCCGAACGCCATGTTTGTGCTGTGGAAAGATCACACCGCGATTGAAGAAGCGGAGGAGATTAATCAGCTCTGCCACAGCGGTCGCTTTCCCGACTACAGCCGCTATATCGGCGGCATTTACTCTTCCGAGTGGTTCTGGGCGAAAATTCTGCACGTCTCGCGTCAGGATGCCGCGGTGCGCGAAGCGGCGGTCTCCTGGATCGAGTTGTGCGACTGGGTGCCCGCTCTGCTGAGCGGCACCACGCAACCGCAGAAGATCCGGCGCGGCCGTTGCGCGGCGGGACACAAGTCTCTCTGGCATCCGGAATGGCAGGGGCTGCCGGATGCCGACTTTCTCAATGCACTGGATCCGCTGCTGACACGCGATCTCGATTTCCCGCTGTTTGAGCAGACCTGGACCGCCGACGTCCCGGTTGGCACGCTCACCCCCGAGTGGGCAGAGCGGCTGGGTTTGTCGACCAGGGTGACGCTCAGCGGCGGGGCTTTTGACTGTCATATGGGCGCAGTTGGCGCCGGCGCACAGCCTTACACGCTGGTGAAGGTCATCGGTACCTCCACCTGCGACATTCTGATTGCCGATGAGCAAACGGTGGGCAACCGCGCCATTAAAGGTATTTGCGGCCAGGTAGATGGCAGCGTGGTACCCGGCGCTATCGGACTTGAAGCCGGGCAGTCCGCCTTCGGCGACATTTATGCCTGGTTCAGCCGTCTGCTCGGCTGGCCACTTCAGCAGGCGGCGCTGGCGCATCCTGAACTGCAGCCGCAGCTGGCGGCGATGCAGCAAAGCTTACTGAAACAGCTGACCGAGGCCTGGGCTGCGAACCCGCAGCTTGACCATCTGCCGGTGGTGCTGGACTGGTTTAACGGCCGCCGCACCCCCAATGCCAATCAGCGTCTGAAAGGGGTGATCAGCGGGCTCAATCTCGGCACCGACGCCCCGGCGTTGTTTGGCGCGCTGATTGCCGCCACCGCCTTTGGCGCGCGCGCCATTATGGAGTGCTTCGAACAGCAGCAGATCCCGGTCGAAAACATCCTGACGCTGGGTGGGATCGCGCGTAAATCCCCGGCCATCATGCAGGCCTGCTGCGATGTGATGAATCGTCCGCTCGATATTGTGGCCTCCGATGAGTGCTGTGCGCTGGGAGCCGCGATTTTTGCCGCCGTGGCCGCGGGCGTCTACGCCAGTGTGCCGGAAGCGCAACAGCAGATGGCCAGCCCGATTGAAGTCACGCTGCAGCCGGACCGCACCCGGGTGGCGCAGTACGAGCAGCTCTATCAACACTATCAACAATGGTGCGTGGCGGCTGAACCGCTTTATGCCGCCCCCTCCACTTCCGCTAAGTAAAGGAGTCAAGATATGGAACAGTACAATACGCTCAGCGTATGGTTTGTGATTGGTACGCAGCACCTCTACGGGGCGGAAACCTTACGCCAGGTAGAGGAGCATGCGCGCCAGGTCGTTGAGGGACTGAATCAGAGCGCCAGGCTGCCGTTACGCCTGGAGCTGAAACCGCTGGTGAAGTCGCCGGATGAGGCGCTGGCCCTGTGTCGCGAGGCGAACCACGATAACCAGTGCGTGGGGATCATCACCTGGTTGCACACCTTCTCCCCCGCCAAAATGTGGATTGGCGGCCTGAGCGTCCTGCACAAGCCGTTACTGCAGTTCCATACCCAGTTCAACGCGGAGATCCCGTGGGACAGCATGGATATGGACTTTATGAACCTCAACCAGACAGCGCACGGCGGCCGCGAGTTTGGCTTTATCGGTGCCCGTATGCGCCTGCAGCACAGCGTGGTGACGGGCCACTGGCAGGATGCGGAGAGCCAGCAGCGTATCGCCCGCTGGATGCGCGCCGCAACCGCGAAACAGGCCAGTCAGCGGCTGAAAGTGGCGCGTTTTGGCGATAACATGCGTGAAGTGGCGGTAACCGAAGGGGATAAAGTCGCCGCGCAGATCCAGTTCGGTTACGCGGTAAACGGCTGGGGCGTTGGCGACCTGGTGGAGGTGATCAATCAGGTGAGTGACGGCGACGTGAATGCGCTGCTCGATGAGTATGAAAGCCTCTATACCTTCAGCGCCGTCGCGGCGGTGAACGGGGAGAAACGTCAGAACGTGCTGGATGCGGCGCGCATCGAGCTGGGTCTGAAACGCTTTCTTGAAACCGAAGGCTGTCAGGCCTTTACCACCAACTTCCAGACGCTGCACGGCATGACGCAGCTGCCAGGACTGGCTGTACAGCGCCTGATGGGCCAGGGTTATGGTTTCGCCGGCGAAGGCGACTGGAAAACCGCGGCGCTGCTGCACATCCTGAAAGTTCAGGCGGGCGACCGTCCGGGCGGCACCTCCTTTATGGAGGATTACACCTATCACTTCTCGCCAGGCAACGATCTGGTGCTGGGTTCACACATGCTGGAAGTCTGTCCCTCCATCGCGAAAGAGGAGAAGCCGTTAATCGACGTGCAGTTCCTCGGTATCGGCGGCAAAGCCGATCCGGCGCGCATGATCTTCTCGACGCCAGCGGGCCGTGCCGTCAACGCCAGCGTCATCGATCTGGGCGACCGCTTCCGTCTGCTGGTCAATGTGGTTGATGCCATTGAGCAGCCGCAGCCGCTGCCCAAACTGCCGGTCGCCCGTGCGCTCTGGCGTGCCCAGCCCTCGTTGCAAACCGCCTCGGAAGCCTGGATTCTGGCGGGCGGCGCGCACCATACGGTGTTCAGCCAGGCGCTGGATCTGGAAGATATGTATCTCTACGGCGAGATGCACGGCATTGAGGTGATGGTGATTGATGAGCAGACGCAACTGCCCGCCTTTAAGGATGCGCTGCGCTGGAACGAGGCCTATTACCGCCTGATGAAATAATCCTGAGACGATAAAAAGGCGGCTGAATCAGCCGCCTTTTTTTCTGCCGCTGATTCGCTCAGGGTACCGTGACGCGCTTCACTGGCGCATTCTGCTGGCGATCCCACAGCACTGTCAGCAGGCGCTGCAGAGCAATAAAGAGAAACAGCAGAATACCGATCGCGATTTTGGTCCACCAGGAGCTGAGCGTACCGTCAAAGTTAATCCAGGTCTGAATCAATCCCTGAATCAGTACGCCAAACAGCGTGCCCAGCACCGTGCCGACGCCGCCGGAGAGCAAGGTACCGCCAATCACCACCGAGGCGATAGCATCCAGCTCTACGCCCAGGCCCGCCAGCGCATAACCGGCAGAGGTGTAGATGGAGAAGACGATGCCCGCCAGCGTAGCCAGGGTGGTCGACAGCATATAAATCTTCACCGTGGTGGCGCGGGTGGAAACCCCCATCAGCTGCGCCGACGTCAGGCTGCCGCCAATGGCGTACACCTGATTGCCGAAGCGCGTACGGTGCGCCAGCAGAATGCCGAACACCACCACCACCAGCATAATCACCGCCAGCAGACTGAGCCGCCCGCCGCCGGGGATCTTCCAAGCCAGGCTGGAGAGCGAACTGTAGAGCGGATGGTCGATGGGAATCGAGTTCTCTGACACCAGATAGCTACAGCCGCGCAGGAAAAACATGCCTGCCAGTGTAATGATAAAAGCGGGGATCTTCAGCGCATCGATCAGCCAGCCCATCATCGCGCCAAAAGCGGCACCGAGCAGCAGGATCAGAGCAAACGCAATCAGCGGATTCAGTTGCAAATCGCCAATCACGCGCGCCAGAAACACGCCGGTAAAGGCGATCACCGCCCCCACCGAAAGATCGATACCGCCGGAAAGGATCACAAAGGTCATGCCCACGGCAATAATGCCGAGGAAGGCGTTATCGGTGAGGATATTACAAATCACCCGCGTGGAGGCGAAGCCGGGAAACTGGCTCAGGCAGAAGAGATAGCCCGCGATAAACACCAGCAGGGTGATCATCAGCGGAAGGTGACGCTTGATCATGGTTTACGCCCTCGTTTCAATATGGCAATAAAGCGTGGCGACTGAAGCAACAGTACGCACATCACCACTATGGCTTTGACCACCTGGTTCAACTCCGGCTGAAAACCGGAGAGCAGGATGCCGGTATTCATCGACTGGATAATCAGCGCGCCAATCAGCGACAGCACCAGGTTAAAGCGCCCGCCCATCAGCGAAGCGCCGCCGATCACCACCGCCAGAATCGCATCCAGCTCCAGCCAGAGCCCGGCATTATTGGCATCCGCGCCGCGAATATCGGCGGCCACAATCAGCCCCGCCATAGCGGCACACAACCCGCTGATCAGATAGGTCGACATCACCACCAGCCAGCCGTTAATCCCCGCATTTCGCGCTGCGCGCAGATTGATTCCCACCGCTTCGATAAACAGTCCGAGCGCGGTTTTACGTGTCAGCAACCAGACCAGCAGCAGAAAAAACAGCGTGATCCAGACTGGTACTGGCAGCAGCCAGAGCGATCCGCTGCCGAACCAGCCGAGCGCATCGCTGTTGAAGGTGACAATCTGCCCCTGAGTAATCAGCTGCGCCACACCGCGTCCAGCCACCATCAGAATCAGCGTGGCGACAAAGGGCTGGATCTTCAGCAGCGCCACCAGCACACCGTTCCACAGGCCACAGAGTAAACCGGCGCCCAGCGTAGCCAGGATCACCACCGCCAGGCTGTGACCCGCGACCGTCAGCGTGGCAGCTGTCGCTCCGGCAATCGCCATCACCGCCCCGACCGAAAGATCGATACCGCCGGTGGCAATCACCAGCGTCATGCCAATCGCCAGCAGCGCCACGGGCGCGGCGCGGTTCAGAATATCGATCGGGCTGCCAAACAGACGACCATCCTGTAAATGGATGGCGAAAAAGTTGTTAGCGACCAGACTGTCAACGATCAGCACCAGGATAAGCGCGGCAAGCTGCGGCATACCTGGCGGTAACTTGTATTTCAGCATGCGCGGCTTCTCCGGGGTCAGATGAGATTCAAGCATGTTGGGCCCCTCCATCAGCGATGGCATTGACGATAGCCGTGACGGAGAGCTTCTCCAGCGGGATCTCCGCCACCTGCTGACGATCGCGCAGGATCAACACGCGATCCGCATAACCTACCAGTTCCTCCAGCTCTGAGGAGATCACCAGCAGCGCCAGACCGTCGGCGCAGAGCGACTCAATCAGCCGGATAATTTCCGCATGGGCGCCAACGTCGATACCGCGCGTCGGCTCATCCAGGATGAGAAATTGCGGTTTGGTCACCAGCCAGCGTGACAGCAGCACTTTTTGCTGGTTCCCGCCGGAGAGCAGCTCCACCGGCTGATCCGCATGGGGAGTGCGAATCCCCAGACTTTTGATAAAGCGCTCGGCGATTTGCTGCTGCTCACGCCGGGCAATGGGTCGCAGCCAGCCGCGCTGCGCCTGCAGCGCCAGAATGATATTTTCCCGTACCGAGGCGGCGCCGATAATGCCATCGGTTTTACGATCCTCCGGGCAGAAACCCATGCCAAGACGCGAGGCCTGCGCGGGCGAGCGAATAGCACGCACTTTGCCTTTGATGGTGGCGGTGCCGCGGTCAGGGCGTCGGATGCCGAACAGCACTTCGGCGGTTTCGGTACGACCAGAGCCAAGCAGACCCGCAAGCCCCACGACTTCCCCCGGCCTTACCTGCAAATTGAAGGGTTCAATGGTGCCTTTTTTGCCGTAGTCGCGGAAATCGACCACCGGCTGGTTGCTGCGCAGCGTACTGCCCTGCCGCTGCAGCGCGGTTTCCATCAGTTCATGCCCCAGCATCAGTTTGATCAGCTCCAGTTGTGGCAGCGTGGCGGTATCACGCGTGGCGATAAACTGGCCGTTACGCAGCACGGTGATGCGATCGGTGATGCGATACACCTGATCGAGGAAATGGGTAACGAAAATCAGGCTCATCCCTTTCTCTTTCAGCTGCGCCATCAGGGTAAACAGCATTTCCACCTCACTGGCGTCGAGGCTGGCGGTGGGTTCGTCAAGAATCAGCACCTGGGCAGAGAGATCCACGGCGCGACAGATGGCGATAATCTGCTGCATCGCCACGGAATAGTGACCCAGCGGGCGGGTAACATCGAGTTCAAAGCCGTAGTCGCGCAGCAGTTTTTGCGCATCACGTACCATACGTTTGCGGTCAACCATGCCGAGCCGACGCGGCTCACGGCCGATAAACAGATTATCCGCCACCGACATATTGGGCAGCAGGTTCACCTCCTGGTACACGGTGCCGATGCCCATCGCCTGCGCCTGCGCGGTATTGCGGGGCGAGATGGGCTGTCCGTTCAGCGTGATCGTGCCTGCGTCACGGGTATAGACCCCGGTCAGCACCTTAATCAGCGTCGATTTGCCTGCGCCGTTTTCTCCCAGCAGCGCCATGATCTCGCCTTTCCGCACGTTGAAAGAGACATTATCCAGCGCCTTTACGCCAGGAAATCCTTTACTGACGCCGCTGATGGCTAACAACGTTTTTTCGTAGGGTATGGTCATCAACGTTACCTCACATCATGAAAAAAACCGCCCCGGAGGGCGGCATGTTCAGTAGCCCATGTCTTTTTTCTTATCCAGTTCCGTCTGTGCGTCAGCCGGTAAAAACAGCGTTGATTTGGTTTTGATCATTTTTGGCGGTTCGGTGCCATCCTTTTTGAATTTCTCCAGCGCGTCAAAGGCAGGACCAGCCATATTCGGCGTCAGCTCCACGCTGGCATTGGCTTCGCCTGCCAGCATCGCTTTGAAAATATCCGGAACGCCATCAATCGAGCCGGTAAGAATATCTTTACCTGGCTTCAGGCCCGCTTCTTTGATCGCCTGGATAGCGCCGATTGCCATATCATCGTTATGGGCATACACCATGCAGATGTTTTTGCCGTTGTTCTCCGCCTTGATAAAGCTCTCCATCACCTCTTTCCCTTTACTGCGGGTAAAGTCGCCAGACTGCGAGCGGATAATTTTGATATTTGGATGGCTGGCGATCGCTTCGGCAAACCCTTTCTTACGATCGATCGCCACGCTGGCACCCACGGTGCCCTGCAGTTCCACAACATTACAGGCCTTGTCGCCCACGGTTTTAGCCAGCCATTCGCCGATTAAGCGCCCTTCCAGTACGTTGTCCGCCGTCACCACCGTCATATAGAGTGACTTGTCTTTTACGACAATGGCCCGGTCAAGCAGCATCACCGGAATCTCAGCGTCTTTCGCTTCTTCCAGTACCGGTTCCCAGCCTGTCTGCACCACCGGGGCGATGAAGATGGCATCGACGCCCTGAGCAATGAAGGAACGCACGGCTTTAATCTGGTTCTCCTGTTTCTGCTGACCATCGGCAATTTTCAGCGTAATGCCGCGTTTTTCTGCTTCACTTTTCGCAACCGTCGTTTCGGCTGCACGCCAGCCAGATTCTGAACCCACCTGGGAGAATCCCACGGTCATATCGGCGGCCAGGGCTGATCCGGACAGCGCAGCGCCGACCAGGGTGGTCAAAAGTAAACGTTTCCACATAATTTTCATTCCTCTGATGGGAGTGTGCGGTACAGGTACAAAAGCACCTACAGCCTGGACTAAAAACGTGTGGGCAAAATGGACGCGCTTCACAATTCAGAGCAAATTAAAGGAGTTACGCGTCAACTCTCTTTAACTTTGCGACAAAGCTTATGGATTAATTAACTGAATAAAGAAAACAGAGGGAAAAAATAATTGCAATAAAGAGAATCGCTTATGAATCAGGCTTCTGAAAGCGATTACAAATCAGCGTAAGAATTGGTTATTTCCTTGTTACGCTTATCAATGATCAATTTTGTGAGTAGTCGCACAATTGCCCGTCTGACGCGGGCGAATCCGATTTTGCGCTTTTTTTACGGGCAGGATCTGGACACTTTATCCGTGCTCCCTATACTTGTGCTCTCCTTTGGTCTCTTTATATGGCAATCATGACTGCGCAAGATTACCTGCTGAAATTTCGTAAAGTAAATAATCTGGAAAGCCTGGAAAAACTATACGACCACCTGAATTATTCTTTGAGTGATGATAAGGAAATTATGAATATGTACCGCGCTGCCGATCATCGCCGTGCCGAGCTGGCTTCCGGTGGTCGACTGTTCGATTTGGGCTGCGTGCCGAAATCGGTATGGCGCTACGTAGTATAAGATTGTTCTCCCGCCATTTTTACTGTTTCACTGCCCATAGCACCTGTGTTCTGCCGGAACATGATATTCTTTCTGCCAATTTCTCAGAGACAGGAAAGAATTGATGACTGACCAGGTGACTGCACCACGTATTGCTGGCTGGCTGTTATTGCCGCTGGCGTGGCTGATTATGACCATGCTGACCTGTGCGCTGGTGCTGGCGATGTATTTAAGCCCACTGTTTAATCCCGCCTGGCGCGTGGCGCTCTTCTCGCACGGCAGTGCGCTGATGATGCAATGGGCTATCTCTTTGCTGACCGCCTCCGCCGTCTGGCTCTACAGCCTGTGGGTCACCTGGATCTTTTGCCAGCGTTCGCAGCGACTGCCGCGCCAGTACATTATCTGGCTGCTGGTCACCGTACTGCTGGCATTGAAAACGTTCGCCTTTACCCCGATATCCGATGCGCGCGCGCTGCAAACCCTGCTGCTGTCGCTACTGGCGGCAGCGGTGTTTGTGCCCTATTTCAAGCGTTCTCAGCGGGTAAAACAGACCTTTACCCGGCCTTAACGGCGTGAGAATCGCCACGAATTTAATTCTGAGTGCTTTCTGCCGCGCTCTGATCGGGGATGAGGTTGAGATAAACCGCCTAATCCCCGATAATAAGCCGCTTTCCGACTCCCAGGCGAAATAATGACCGATTATTTACTTCTCTTTGTTGGCACAGTGCTGGTGAATAACTTCGTTCTGGTGAAGTTTCTCGGCCTCTGTCCCTTTATGGGCGTTTCCAAAAAACTGGAAACGGCAATTGGCATGGGACTCGCAACCACTTTTGTGATCACGCTGGCCTCGATTTGCGCCTGGCTGGTCAATCACCTGATCCTGCTGCCGCTGGATCTGGTTTACCTGCGCACCATGGCCTATATCCTGGTGATTGCCGTGACCGTGCAATTCACCGAAATGGTGGTGCGTAAAACCAGTCCGTCGCTCTATCGTCTGCTGGGTATTTTTCTGCCGCTGATCACCACAAACTGTGCCGTACTGGGTGTGCCGCTGTTGAGCGTCAACCTGAACCACAGTTTTTTGCAGGCCTCGCTTTATGGATTCAGCGCCTCACTCGGCTTTTCGCTGGTGATGGTGCTGTTCGCCGGCATGCGTGAACGGCTGGTGCTGGCCAATGTGCCGGCACCTTTTAAAGGTTCCTCTATCGCCCTGATTACCGCTGGCCTGATGGCGCTGGCGTTTATGGGCTTTACCGGTCTGGTGAAATTCTGATGTCCGCTATCTGGATTGCTGTTGCCGTATTAAGTGCGCTGAGCCTGGTTTTTGGTGCCCTGCTCGGCTACGCCTCACGCCGTTTTGCGGTGGAAGAAGATCCTATCGTCGAACAAATCGACGCCGTTTTGCCTCAGAGCCAGTGCGGTCAGTGCGGGTATCCGGGCTGTCGTCCCTATGCTGACGCGGTCGGCAACAATGGCGAAGCGATTAACAAGTGCGCCCCCGGCGGCGAGCAGACCATGCTGAAGCTGGCCGAACTGCTGAACGTAGAGCCGCAGCCGATTGATGGCGATGATATGGCCAAAGCGCCGGTGCGTACCGTGGCCTGGATCGACGAGGCAAACTGCATCGGCTGTACCAAATGTATTCAGGCCTGCCCGGTGGACGCTATTGTTGGCGCGACGCGCGCCATGCACACCGTGCTGAGCGATGTCTGTACCGGATGCGATCTCTGTGTCGCCCCCTGTCCTACCGACTGCATTGAAATGCGTCCGGTTGCCACCACCACGGCAAACTGGAAGTGGGACCTTGAAACTATTCCTGTACGGGTGATTCCGGTAGAAAGTCATGCTTAATTTGTTCAGTTTGTTGCGCAAAGAGAAAATCTGGGATTTTCCGGGCGGCATTCATCCACCGGAAATGAAAACCCAGTCGAATGGCACCCCGCTCAGCCAGCTGCCCTTACCGGATCGCTTTATTATTCCGCTGAAGCAGCATATCGGCCATGAAGGTGAAATTTGCGTCAGCCCGGGGGATAAAGTACTGCGTGGACAGGCGTTGACCTTTGGTAACGGGCGCATGTTGCCGGTACACGCCCCGACTTCAGGCGTGGTTGAAGCTATCGCGCCGCATATGACCGCCCATCCCTCTGGCCTGGCGGAGATGTGCATATTCATTACGCCAGATGGCGAAGATCGCTGGATCGAACGGCAGCCCCTGCCCGATTACCGTCAGCACGATCGCGCCGCGCTGGTACAGCGTATTCATGACGCTGGCGTTGCCGGGCTGGGCGGCGCCGGTTTCCCCACCGCCAGCAAGCTGAAAGGCGGACTCAACGGCGTAAAAACCCTGATTATCAATGCCGCCGAATGCGAGCCCTATATCACCGCCGACGACCGGCTGATGCAGGAGTGCGCGGACGAAATCGTTGAAGGCTGCCGCATTCTCGCCTGGGTGCTGCAGGCTGAACGGGTGCTGATTGGGATTGAAGACAATAAGCCGGAAGCTATCGCCGCGTTAAAAAAAGCGCTTGGCGGCGCGCGCGACCTGCAGTTACGGGTGATCCCAACCAAATATCCCTCCGGCGGCGCGAAACAGCTGACGAAAATCCTCACCGGCCTGGAAGTGCCGCACGGCGGGCGCTCGTCCGATATTGGCGTGCTGATGCAGAACGTCGGCACCGCCCGGGCGGTGAAACGCGCCATTATTGATGGGGAGCCGATTACCGAACGTGTGGTCACCCTGACCGGTGATGCTATAGCCCGCCCGCGTAACGTCTGGGGACGTCTGGGGACGCCGGTAAGCCATCTGTTGCACCAGGCGGGCTTTAACCCGGGCCCGGGACAGATGGTGATCATGGGCGGACCGCTGATGGGCTTTACCCTGCCCTCGCTGAATGTGCCGGTGGTGAAAATCACCAACTGTATTCTGGCGCCCGCAGCGCATGAGATGGGCCGCAGCGAACCGGAAAAATCTTGTATTCGCTGCAGCGCCTGCGCTGACGCCTGCCCGGCAAATCTGCTGCCGCAGCAGCTCTACTGGTACAGCCAGGGCAAAGATCACGATAAAGCGCGTGCGCACCATATTGATGACTGTATTGAATGCGGCGCCTGCGCTTATGTCTGCCCCAGCAATATCCCGCTGGTGCAATATTATCGTCAGGAAAAAGCGGAGCTGCGTGCTATCGATCTGGAAGCGAAGCGTACTGCCGAAGCGAAAGCGCGTTTTGAAGCGCGTCAGGCCCGCCTGGAGCGGGAAAAGCAGGCGCGTGAAGCGCGCCATGAACAGGCTAAACGCCGCGCAACCGCCAGTGAGAAGCCGGAAGTTGCCGAAGCACTGGAACGCGTCAGAGCGAAGCGTAGCGCAGTGGAAAACAGTGCTAATGCAGCCGATGACGCCGCCCTGATAGCACAGCGTGAAGCGCGCAGAGCGCAGGCGCGCGCACAACAGGCGGAGAATCAGTCAGAAACCCAGGCGCTCAGCCGTCAGGTTGAGGATCCGCGTAAAACGGCCGTTGAAGCCGCCATCGCCCGCGCCAGAGCGAAGAAAGCCGCTGCGCCGCAGCCTGCAGAGGCTGTGTCTGAACCGGCGAACGGGACAGGTGTGGCCGATCCGCGCAAAGCCGCCGTTGAAGCTGCTATCGCCCGTGCCAGAGCGAAGAAAGCCGCCGCACAGCAGCCAGAAGCGAAGGCTGAGCCGACGATCAGCGCTGAAACCAACACCGCACCTGCGGCGGAAGCTGAAACGGAAACGGTCGATCCGCGCAAAGCCGCCGTGGAAGCCGCCATCGCCCGTGCCAGAGCGAAGAAAGCCGCCGCCGCACAGCAGCCAGAAGCGAAGGCTGAGCCAGCAGACAGCGCTGAAACCAACACCGCACCTGCGGCGGAAGCTGAAACGGAAACGGTCGACCCGCGCAAAGCCGCCGTGGAAGCCGCCATCGCCCGTGCCAGAGCGAAGAAAGCCGCCGCAGCACAGCAGCCAGAAGCGAAGGCTGAGCCAGCAGACAGCGCTGAAACCCACACCGCGCCTGCAGCGGAAACGGAAACGGTCGATCCGCGCAAAGCCGCCGTGGAAGCCGCCATCGCCCGCGCCAGAGCGAAGAAAGCCGCCGCGGCACAGCAGCCAGAAGCGAAGGCTGAGCCAGCAGACAGCGCTGAAACCCACACTGCACCTGCAGCGGAAACGGAAACGGTCGATCCGCGCAAAGCCGCCGTTGAAGCTGCTATCGCCCGCGCCAGAGCGAAGAAAGCGGCCGCGGCACAGCAGGCTGAAGGGAACGCTGAGCCAGCAGACAGCGCTGAAACCCACACCGCGCCTGCAGCAGAAGCATCGTCAACAGACGCCGAACCTGCCGTTGCACCGGACGCGACAACAGAACCCATGGATGCGCGTAAAGCGGCGATTGCTGCCGCTGTTGCTCGCGCGAAAGCGCGCAAAGCGCAGCAGCACTCAAGGCCTGAGGATTAAATGGCATTTCGTATTGCAAGTTCCCCCTATACTCATAACCGCCGCAGTACCAGTCGCATTATGCTGCTGGTAGTGCTGGCCGCGCTGCCGGGTATCGCCGCACAATGTTATTTCTTCGGTTACGGTACGCTGATTCAGGTATTGCTCGCCGCCCTGACCGCCTGGCTGGGCGAAGCCGCCACTTTACGCCTGCGCAAACAGCCGCTCGCCCCGGTTCTGGCCGATAATTCCGCCCTGCTTACCGCGTTACTGCTGGGTATCAGCATACCGCCGCTGGCCCCCTGGTGGCTGGTGGTACTGGGCACGCTGTTTGCGATTGTCATTGCCAAGCAGTTGTATGGCGGCCTGGGCCAGAACCCCTTTAACCCGGCAATGGTGGGTTATGTGGTGCTGCTGATTTCCTTCCCGGTGCAGATGACCAGCTGGCTGCCGCCGGAATCGCTGCAGATAATGAAACCAGGACTTGCCGACACCTTTGCCATGATCTTCAGCAACCAGACGCTTGCGGGTGCCTCAATGCAGCAGCTCCAGCTGGGAATCGATGGCGTCAGTCAGGCCACGCCGCTGGACAGCTTTAAGACCGGCCTCCGCGCTGGACACAGCGCAGAGCAACTGCTGACACAGCCGATATACAGCGGTGTGATTGCGGGCCTCGGCTGGCAATGGGTTAACCTGGGCTATCTGCTGGGAGGCCTGTTTCTGCTGTGGAACAGAACCATTCGCTGGCATATTCCGCTGAGCTTCCTGCTTTCGCTGACGATCTGTGCCACGCTGGGCTGGTTCTTCTCCTCCGACTCGCTGGTCTCGCCGCTGATCCACCTGTTTTCCGGGGCAACGATGCTGGGCGCCTTCTTTATTGCTACCGATCCGGTCACCGCCTCGACCACTAATAAAGGACGCCTGCTGTATGGCGCGCTGGTAGGATTGCTGGTGTGGCTAATCCGCAGCTTTGGCGGATATCCGGATGGCGTCGCCTTTGCTGTGCTGCTGGCCAATATCTGCGTGCCGCTGATCGATTATTACACGCAGCCGCGTGTCTACGGCCATCGCAAGGAGTAGCCGATGCTGGATACTATTCGTAAAAACGGTGTCACGCTGGCGCTGTTTGCCGCCATCACCACCGGCCTGACTGCGGTAGTGAATACTCTGACGAAGCCCACGGTCGAGCACCAGACCGCGTTACAGCAAAAAAGCCTGCTGGATCAGGTGGTGCCTGCCGAACTTTATGATAACGCGATACAACAAGAATGTTACATTGTCACCGATCCCGCGCTGGGCAATGACCGACCGCACCAGCTGTTTATTGCCCGTAAGGACCTCACGCCTGTGGCTGCCGCCCTTGAGACCACTGCGCCCGACGGCTACTCTGGAGCCATACAAATGCTGGTGGGTGCCGATTTTCAGGGCAAAGTGCTGGGCGTACGGGTGATCGAACATCATGAAACCCCGGGTCTCGGCGACAAGATTGAGCTGCGTATCTCCGACTGGATCAACAGCTTTACCAGTAAAGTGGTTCGGGGCGTTGATGATACGGCTTTTGCGGTGAAGAAAGATGGCGGTGAGTTCGACCAGTTTACCGGTGCGACCATTACGCCGCGCGCGGTGGTCAACGCCACAAAGCGTACCGCCCTGTTTATGAAAACCCTACCTGCGAAACTCTCTTCGCTGCCCGATTGTGGAGATGCACATGAGTGAAGCCAAAAATTTATTGATCGGCGGTCTGTGGAAAAACAACTCCGCACTGGTGCAACTGCTGGGGCTCTGTCCGCTGCTGGCAGTGACCTCTACCGCCACCAATGCCCTTGGCCTTGGGCTGGCGACCACGCTGGTGCTGACCATCACCAACAGCGCCGTTTCTCTGTCGCGTCGCTGGGTGCCTGCCGATATCCGTATTCCCATTTATGTGATGATCATCGCGTCGGTGGTGAGCTGCGTACAGATGCTGATTAATGCTTATGCTTACGGCCTTTATCAGTCACTTGGCATCTTTATTCCGCTGATCGTGACCAACTGTATTGTGGTGGGACGTGCTGAAGCGGTCGCCTCTAAAAGTTCTCTGCCGCTGGCTGCGCTGGATGGCTTTGCCATCGGTATGGGGGCTACCTGCGCCATGCTGGTACTGGGTTCGCTGCGTGAAATTATCGGCAGCGGCACACTGTTTAACGGCGCCGATCAGCTGCTCGGTCCCTGGGCCAAAGCACTGCGTATTGAGGTCGTGCATTTCGACTCCCCGATGCTGCTGGCGATGCTGCCGCCGGGCGCCTTTATCGGCCTGGGTCTGATGCTGGCGGCAAAATATGTGATTGACCAGCGTCTGAAACAGCGCGCTGCACGCGCCGCCAGCGCGCCGCAACCGCAACCGCAGGGCCATACCGCCGGGAAGGTGATGTGAACAAGGAGAAACGCACCGAGATTCTCAGCCGGTTACGGGAGAACAATCCGCATCCGACCACTGAGCTGAATTTTTCCTCCCCTTTTGAGCTGCTGATTGCCGTTTTACTTTCAGCACAGGCCACCGACGTCAGCGTAAATAAGGCCACGGCAAAACTCTATCCGCTGGCAAACACGCCAGAGGCGATGCTGGCGCTGGGCGTAGAAGGCGTTAAAGAGCATATCAAGACCATCGGCCTGTTTAACAGCAAAGCGGAAAATGTCATTAAAACCTGCCGCATTCTGGTGGAACAGCACGGCGGCAAGGTGCCGGAAAGCCGCGAAGCGCTGGAAGCCTTGCCGGGCGTAGGACGTAAAACGGCTAACGTGGTACTGAATACCGCGTTTGGCTGGCCAACGATTGCCGTCGATACCCACATTTTCCGTGTCTGTAATCGTACCGGCTTTGCGCCGGGTAAAAACGTGGAACAAGTGGAAGAGAAACTGCTGAAGGTGGTGCCTGCGGAGTTTAAGGTGGACTGTCATCACTGGTTAATTCTGCATGGCCGTTATACCTGCGTGGCGCGCAAACCACGTTGCGGTGCCTGCCTGATTGAAGATCTCTGCGAATATAAAGAGAAAGTCGATATTCAATAAGCCGGGCGGCCATGCGCCGCCGTTTGCTCAGATGATGCGCCTGACTGCTGTCTGCTGCCAGACCGGCTTCGCCGGATAAAAAAGGCTGGCACAGGCTGCCGCTGCCTTCTCGCCTGATGCCGGATATTCCCCTGATGCCGGTTGCGGCTGAATACCATAAAACGCTTTCCCGCTGGGCTTGCCCCTGCTTTACCGGTGGATAACGCTGGCAAATAAGCGCTGCGCAATCGTTTACTTTTTTTACCTCGTAAATTAATTTCTTTTTTTGTGCATCAGATCAAGCATTTGCCTTTGTCCGTCTGTCACACCCCACGCCAGGCCCATTTCACCGAGTCTTACCCCTGCTTTTTAAGACAATAACAATATGATTATCTGCTTAATAATTTACATGTAATGCAATATGCTTTATTTTCCCCATGTCGCAGTTAATCCCATTTTGTTGCAGGAATTCGCCTGCGTTACCAACGTTTATTCTGATATAATTCCACGCGCTGAAATTAAAAACTATCTGGCAACACTCTTTTACCAGGTTAACTCTGACAATCTGCGCTGCGGCAGTAAGGGAAAAAGTGCTTGCCCTGCTGCTTTGAATCAGCCACATTAAGCGCCGTTTTTCCTGTCCTATAACAAAGTCGCGCATGTAAACCTGACGTGACGACGACTTAATTCCTGTCACGAAACAGGCATGTAAAAACTGAGGTACAAGTGTCAACTGCAAACAAACACACTGATGAGGCCGTCAGCCTCAATGCGTTCAGGCAGCCAAAAGCGTTTTATCTGATCTTCTCGATTGAACTCTGGGAGCGCTTTGGTTATTACGGCCTGCAGGCAATCCTTGCTGTCTTTCTGGTTAAACAGTTAGGCATGTCTGAATCTGACTCGATTACGCTGTTTTCCTCCTTCAGCGCGCTGGTTTATGGCCTGGTCGCCATTGGCGGCTGGCTGGGTGACAAAGTGCTTGGCACCAAACGCGTGATTATCCTTGGCGTCATCGTTCTGGCGCTCGGCTATACGCTGGTGGCGATGTCCGGTGACAGCACCAGGCTGGTCTATTTCGGTATGGCCACCATTGCTGTGGGTAGCGGCCTGTTTAAAGCCAACCCCTCATCTTTGCTCTCTACCTGCTATGACAAAGATGATCCGCGTATCGATGGTGCCTTCACCATGTTCTATATGGCAATCAATATCGGTTCGCTCTTCTCCATGATGCTGACCCCCTGGCTGGCGGCGAAGTATGGCTGGAACGTCGCCTTTTCACTGTCGGTGATTGGTCTGCTGATTACCCTGCTGAACTTCCTTTTCTGTCAGCGTCTGGTCAAAGATTACGGTTCGAAGCCCGATTTTGCCCGGCTGCAGTTCGGCAAGCTGCTGGCTACCCTGGTGGGTGTGGTGGTACTGGTGGCCCTGGCGGCCTGGCTGCTGCATCATCAGGCGATTGCGCGTATTACCCTGGGGGTGATTGCGCTGGGTATTGTGCTGGTGTTCGCGAAAGAAGCCTTTACCCTGAAGGGCGCTGCACGTCGTAAGATGATCGTCGCCTTTCTGATGATGGTAGAAGCGATTGTTTTCTTTGTGCTCTACATGCAGATGCCGACTTCCCTGAACTTCTTTGCCATTCGCAACGTTGAACACAGCATCCTCGGTATCGCCTTTGAACCCGAGCAGTTCCAGGCACTGAATCCGTTCTGGATCATGCTGGCCAGCCCGCTTCTGGCGGCGGTGTATAACAAACTGGGCGATCGTCTGCCGATGCCGCATAAATTTGCCATTGGTATGGTGCTCTGCTCTGCGGCTTTCCTGGTGCTGCCGCTGGGGGCGAAATTTGCCAGCGATCTGGGCATTGTTTCTGTCAGCTGGCTGCTCCTGAGCTATGGCCTGCAGAGCATTGGTGAACTGATGATCTCCGGTCTGGGTCTGGCAATGGTGGCGCAGTTGGTACCGCAACGCCTGATGGGCTTTATCATGGGCTCCTGGTTCCTGCCCACCGCCGGTGCGGCAGTGATCGCCGGTAAGGTCGCTAACCTGATGGCCGTTCCGGAAGATGTCACCGACCCGCTGCAGTCGCTCAGCGTCTGTAGCGAGGTGTTCCAGCAGATTGGTATCGCCACCGCCGTGATTGCCCTGTTGATGCTGATCACCGCGCCGCTGCTCAATCGCATGACGCACAGCGATACGCAGCCGGAGTTGCAGAACGCCAAAACCAATCATTAATAATAAAAGCCGGGAGAAATCCTGGCTTTTTTTCTTTTCCGCCCGCCTCCCCGCCTTGCTTTTCCCGTCCCCCTTTTCCTGATCCCGGTCACTGGCAAATCTCTGTTGAACGATTAAGCTGCATTGATCACCTTTTCACAGGAGCCTCTGATGATGAAACTCTACTGCAAGGCCGGAGCCTGCTCGCTCTCGCCCCATATCGTAATGCGCGAATGCGGACTCGACTTTACGCTGGTCAATGTTGATCTGATGAATAAGAAAACGGAGCAAGGGGCAGATTACCTGCAGATCAACCCCAAGGGCCAGGTACCTGCCCTCCAGCTTGATGATGGTACTATCCTCACCGAAGGGGTGGCGATCGTGCAATACCTGGCCGACCAGAAGCCGGATCGCCATCTGCTGGCCGCCACCGGCAGCCTGACGCGCTATCACACTCTGGAATGGCTGAGTTTTACTGGCAGCGAGCTGCATAAAACCTTCGCCCCGCTGTTTAAATCCACAACGCCTGAAGAGTATAAGCCGCAGCTGCGTCAACAGCTGGAAGCACGCTTTCGCTACGTTAACGACGCACTGCAGGATAAACAGTGGCTGATGGGGCTGCGTTTTAGCGTGGCGGATGCCTATCTTTACGTTATGACGCGCTGGGCGAAAGCGTTGCAGCTCGATTTAAGCGGGCTTGAGGCGCTGGAAACCTGGTATAACCGCGTGACCGAACGTCCGGCGGTTCAGGCGGCGCTGAAAGCGGAAGGACTGGTTTAAGGCAGGTAAAAGCGGGCCACGGATGGGCCCGCTCAGGATCAGATTTTTTCCGCCGCGAAATGCTGCGTTGGCGTGGCAATCGCATCCTGCGCGGCCACCAGCTGCAGTTCATATTCGCCCATGGCGTGGGTTTTCAGCATCACTTCATAGACCGCCGCGGTCACATGTTCCAGCGCCGCCTGCAGCGCTTTGCCGTGCAGCAGATTGACCAGCAGCAAACCGCTGGTCAGATCGCCCACCCCGACGGGCTGACGTACGCCAAAGTCCACCAGCGGACGCGCAATATGCCAGGCTTCGTCGGCGGTGACCAGCAGCATCTCAAAACGATCGCTACGGCGTCCGGCACGCGCCAGATGCTTCACCAGCACGATTTTGGGTCCTGCGGCGATCAGCTCACGCGCCGCCGCCACCGACTCATCCACATTCGCCACGGTTTTGCCACTGAGCATTTCCAGCTCCAGCAGGTTAGGCGCAATGATATCGCTGGCGGGCAGCGCGGCTTTGCAGTGAAACCCGGCGACGCCCGGCGCAACAATACAGCCCTTTTCCGGGTGTCCCATTACCGGATCGCAGAAGTACCAGGCGTTGGGATTCGCCGCCTTCACCTGACGCACGATCTCCAGGATCTGCTCGCCCTGTTCAGCGGAACCCAGATAGCCGCTCAATACCGCGTCACAGGTTTTCAGCCGATCGATATCCGCAATACCTTTCACGATATCGGTTAAATGGGTGGCGGGCATCACGGTGCCGGTCCAGTGACCATACTGGGTATGATTGGAGAACTGTACCGTATTCAACGGCCAGACATTGGCGCCCATACGGCGCATAGGAAATTCAGCAGCGCTGTTGCCGGCATGGCCGTAAACCACATGCGACTGAATTGCGAGTATATTTTTCATAAATCACCTAATGCCTTGCCATAAAAAAGGGCCAGAAACCGGCCCTGAAACGCTTATTGCCAGTTCACCAGACAGTAATGTTTTTTACCGCGACGCAGCAGCGTAAAGCGGCCAAACAATTTATCGTTGTCTGTAAAACGATACTCTGCGTCAGACTGTTTTTCGCCGTTAACCGTCACCGCATTCGAGCTGATCATGGTGCGCGCCTGGCCGCGTGACGGCACCAGTCCGGCATTCACCAGCGCCTGCTGCAGATCATCACCCTCACTCAGGGTAATGGTCGGCATACCGTCCTGCGCCAGCTGCTCGAAATCGTCTTCTTTCATTTCCTGCAGCGAGCCGGAGAAGAGGCTTTCGGTGATGCGCTGCGCAGCCGCCAGCCCTTCCTCGCCGTGCACCAGGCGGGTGACCTGCTCGGCCAGCACATACTGCGCGCGCGGTGCTTTGCCGCTGTTTTTATCTTCCTCTTCCAGCGCATTGATCTCCTCAATACTCAGGAAGGTAAAGAATTTCAGGAAGCGATAAACATCGGCATCGGCGGTATTGATCCAGAACTGGTAGAACTTGTATGGGCTGGTTTTCTTCGCATCAAGCCACACCGCGCCACCTTCAGTTTTACCGAATTTAGTGCCATCCGCTTTGGTGATCAGCGGCACGGTCAACCCGAACACCTGATTCTGATGCAGACGGCGCGTTAAATCGATGCCGGAGGTGATGTTGCCCCACTGGTCAGATCCGCCAATCTGCAGCGCAACGCCGTGCAGTTTATTCAGGCAGGCGAAATCGTAGCCCTGCAGCAGGTTATAGGAGAATTCAGTAAAGGAGATGCCCTGATCGTCGCGATTCAGGCGCTGCTTAACCGCTTCCTTGTTAATCATCTGATTAACAGAAAAGTGTTTGCCGATATCACGCAGAAAAGTGAGCACATTCATGCTGCCAAACCAGTCATAGTTATTGGCGGCGATGGCGCTGTTTTCACCACAGTCGAAATCGAGGAAAGGGGCAACCTGTTTGCGGATCTTATCGACCCACTCATTCACGGTTTCCGTGGTATTAAGTTTGCGTTCTGCTGCTTTAAAGCTGGGATCACCAATCAGCCCGGTGGCACCGCCCACCAGTGCGACCGGCTTATGTCCTGCGTCCTGAAAACGTTTCAGGCAGAGCAGCGGCACCAGATGGCCCAAATGCAAGCTGTCAGCAGTCGGATCAAAGCCGCAATAGAGCGCGATTGGCCCTTGCGCCAGTCGTTCTGCTAACGCTTCCTCGTCCGTTACCTGGGCGATAAGGCCCCGTTCTTGCAATTGTTGTATCAGGTTACTGCTGGTCATCACTGACTCCAATTTGATCAGACTGCACCTATGCTGGTACACAGCTTTCCGCTGAGATGCGGAAGAAAAAAAGAAGGGATATAGCATAAAGCGCTGACGCCTTCTGTGCCAGCGCTGAAAAGGGGTAAAGCACAAGATTAGGGGGCCAGGCGATCGATTTTCCAGCCGCTGCCTTCACGCTGATAAATAAAACGGTCGTGCAGACGGTGCGCACCGCCCTGCCAGAACTCAATGGTATGAAATTTAACCCGATATCCGCCCCAGAAACTGGGCAGCGGGATCTCACCCTGCTGAAATTTTTGCTTCAGCTCGAGAAATTTGCTTTCCAGCACGCTGCGTGCAGAGAGACGGCTCGACTGTTTCGATACCCAGGCGCCAATCTGGCTCTCGCGCGGACGGCTGTGAAAATATTTCATCACCTCCAGCGGCGTGAGCTTCTCGACTTCGCCCAGCACCATCACCTGACGTTCCAGCGCATGCCAGGGAAAATGCAGCGAAATGCGCGGATTATGCGCCAGATGCTGTGCCTTACGGCTGCCAAGATTGGTGTAAAACACCATGCCGCTTTCATCGAAGTGTTTCAGCAGCACAATACGCTGATAGGGCTGCCCCTGCTCATCAACAGTCGCGATGGTCATCGCGCTGGGATCGGGCAGTTGCGCTTCGCACGCCTGCGCCAGCCAGCGCTCAAACAGCGGGAGCGGATGATCAGGTAAATCGTTACGGCGCAGCCCACCACGCGTATATTCGCGACGCAAATGGGCCAGGGGATGCAAATTATCACTGTCGCTCATTTTTCACTCTTTCTGTTATCGGCAAAGTCGCTGGCACCGGCCAGCGCACGCCTTAGCTGCCGCTTTGCAGCAGGCAGTCATTAACCACAATCTTACCATTGCGCTCGATAAAAGCGCCGTTGCCTTTGGACCAGAAAACGTAATGGCCGTCGCTGTAACGAGTGCCGGAAGCGGACCGGGTTTGCTTCAGGGTCAGCGGCTGACCATCCATAATAAAGCTTACCTGCTGCTGCGCATTATCCTGGGTGACGGTTAAGGGCATGGTGCCACAGGTATAGCGCAGGGTCAGCGGCTGTTCAGCGGGTTTCTGCATCATGCCGCAGCCTGCCAGCAGCAGCACGGCAGTCAGGGAGACAACTTTCATCATGAACCGTTCTCCTTAAACGAGAGGATTAGCAGGAAAAATAGCGCCCAGTACCGTTTCGCGGCTGGCGCCAGTAACGGCGGGCAGATTACCGGGTAAACCGGACAGGGTACGAAAGGCGAGCCAGGCAAAGGCCAGCGCTTCCATATCGTCGCCGCTGATGCCCAGCGCTTCGGTCGGCCCAACTTCCGTACCGGGCAGATGCGCAGCAAGACGGGCCATCAGCAGCGGATTACGGCCACCGCCGCCACATACCAGCAGCCGCTCGCAGCCGTCGTTTAACATCACCTGCCGGGCAACAGTGAGTGCCGTCAGTTCAGTGAGCGTCGCCTGCACGTCTGCCGGCGCCACGCCGGGAAAACGCTGCAGATGCTGCTCTACCCATCCCAGATTAAAATATTCGCGTCCGGTACTTTTGGGCGGCGGCAAGGCGAACCAGGGATCGCTGAGCATCTGCTGAAGCAGCGGCGTCACGACCTGACCGCTGCGCGCCCAGTTGCCCTCTTTATCATAAGGCTTGCCCTGATGTCGCCAGATCCAGGCATCTATCAGCATATTCCCCGGCCCGGTGTCGTAACCGCGTACCGGCTCACCTGGCAGCAGCAGTGATAAATTGGCTATACCACCAATATTTAACACCATCCGCCGTTCCTGGCTATCCATCAGCAGCGCCTGATGAAACGCGGGCACCAGCGGCGCACCCTGTCCGCCCAGCGCCATATCGCGCCGCCGGAAGTCACCTACCACCGTCACCCCGGTTGTCGCCACGATCTGATTATTGTCGCCAATCTGTAAAGTGCTTGGCGCTTCGCCCTGCGGTTCGTGCCAGACGGTCTGACCATGACAGCCGATAGCCACCACATCTTCCGCATCCAGTTCCTGCTGCTGCATCAGCGTCATCACCGCTTCGGCAAACAGCTTGCCAAGGCGCGTATCGAGTTGTCCCAGTTGCGACAGAGTCAGCGACTGTCCCTGGCAGACAGCCAGTATCTGCTGGCGCAGCGCCTGCGGCATGGGATGGCAGTAGCTCGCTTGCCGGGCGACCACATGATCGTCGATGGCCGCCAGGACCACATCAACCCCATCGAGACTGGTGCCCGACATCACGCCAATATAGCGTCCTGATTTCATTGCCTTACCTTACTTCCTGTTGGAAGGGAGAGTCACCAGCAATAAGCCTGGCAAAGAATGCGATCTGATTCTATGATTACTTTCTGTTTTTATTACCTTTCTCCGCTTTTCCGTGGGAAAATAACCGCGCGCCGATTGAAGTCTTATTGAAGACCAGTAGTGTAAGCTGTTGCTGGCAACCTTTTATTCGGATAAAGATTAACTTACCAGGTTTGTGTCTTATACTCATCAGAGGATATGGCGATAAACATGGCGCATTTTTGATAAAGGAGTTTCTGATGATCAAGCGTTTAGCAGCCGTGGCACTGACGGGGTTTATGCTGGCAGGCTGTACCAATACCAGCACTCTTTCGGGTGATGTCTACAGTGCCAGTGAAGCCAAACAAGTACAGAGCGTGTCCTACGGTACGCTGGTATCTGTTCGTCCGGTTCAGATCCAGGGGGGCGATGAGAATAATGTGATTGGCGCTATTGGCGGTGCCGTACTGGGTGGTTTCCTCGGGAACACCATCGGTGGAGGCAGCGGTCGCAGTCTGGCTACCGCAGGCGGCGCGGTGTTAGGCGGCGTTGCCGGACAGGGTGTTCAGGGCGCGGTGAATAAAACGAACGGCGTCGAGCTCGAAATCCGTAAGGATGACGGTAACACCATTATGGTGGTGCAGAAACAGGACGCCAGCCGCTACTCAGTAGGCCAGCGTGTGGTTCTGGCCTCAAATGGCAGTCAGGTCACTGTGTCTCCGCGCTAAGGCAGCCAGCAACAAAAAACCGACGCCCGGGCGTCGGTTTTCTTTTATTTCTCTTTGTGCTGCAGGTCGAGGATATTTTTCTCCAGACGGGCAATAAGATTCACCATCTGATTAATTTCCTCACGACTGATGCCGGAGAGAATATCGTCCCGGGTGGCATCAATCACACTTTCCACTTTCTCAATAATAGGCTCAGCCTGGCGGGTCAGTTTGATGCGTTTCGCGCGGCGGTCGCTGGTGCAGGTGGAGCGGGTAATCAATCCCTTCTCTTCCAGCTGATCCAGGGTTCGCACCAGGGAGGGTTGCTCAATCCCGATGGCTTTCGCCAGCTGAATTTGCGACTGTTCCGGTGGCAATTGATGAATATTGTGCAAGGTTACCCAATGCGTCTGGGTCAGCTCCAGCGGCTTAAGGCGTTGATCAATTAACGCGCGCCAGATGCGTACCAGCCGAGCCAAATCCGTTCCAATAGGCGTATCCATTTTATCTCCTTATAATTATCTTGCTAGCTATCAACCCTGATTTTACACTATTTTGCGGCGTAACAGGACAAATTACAAATCGTCCGCTACTGGTATACGTCCTTTGCCCTTTGCGCTGCTGAAATAAAGATGCGAAGAAGGACATCTTTACTGACAATATTGCGCCTGCTGCCGTTCAAAATCATTATGAATCTGCTGAAGCGTTTTAAGATCCTGAAAGCGACTTTTATCTTGTGCTGATACCGGCTCGATCACCAGCGCTTTTTCACCCGGAGAAAAAATAAAGCGACGCGTAATCTCTTCGCCGGTGAAGTTTTTGCCCTTAATTTCGCCACACACCATGGTCATCGAATGCTGATAAATGCGGGTGCGGGTAAAGCTGGTTTCGGTTGAACTGCGCAGCACATGCTGACACTCCTGCGCTTCCAGCTGCTGCACGGTTTTTTTGCTCAGTCTTTCGCGTCCACGTGCAATCTGTTCACAGACACCACGCTGGGGATTCATGTCTATGGTGCGCTGCAGCTGATGGCCAGTTTCGGTTATCAGCTGGGTTTCATCCGGACGATCACATCCCGCCAACAGCAGACACAGTATCAGCGCGCCCGTTTTCTTCATTTCTTCTTCCTTTGTCCCGCTTAATAACACCCTTCCTGTCAATTATCAATATCATAGGCCTGAACGGCCCGGGATGATATAGCCCACAGGTAAACAGAAACCGGATCGCGAAAAAATGTGCAGGGAGGCCAACGGGCCTCCCCTGGCTGATTAAATCACACCACAGGCAAAACGCCCACCGCCACCGCCGAGCGGTAATGGCTTATCCTCATGGTTATCTCCCCCCACATGAACCATCAACGCTTTCCCCTTAATTTCACTGATATTTTTCAGACGCGGCGCCAGAACCGGATAGGTTGACTCGCCTTCCGCGTTGACATAAAGGGCCGGGAGATCGCCAAGATGGCCGTTACGGTAAGGTCCGGCATGCTTCCGGGTATTGGCGGGGTCAAGATGGCCCCCTGCGGCGCCAGCAGCGACGATTTTGCCTTCGGATACGCCCGGTTCACAGCTGCCTTTCGCATGCACGTGAAAACCGTGAATGCCTGGCGGTAAACCGTGCAACCGGGGCGTAAACTGCAGCCCGTAAGGCGTTTCGTCAATTTTTATCGTGCCAATAGCCGCACCTTTGCCTTCTACCGTCACCTGATGGAGCTGGATCTCGGTGGTAGCAGCATGTGCGCCCATGCAAACGCATAGCGCGGCGGCGAGAGTGAATAAGCGTTTCATAGCATCACCTTTGACTTCACAGAATTTCCTTTAAGCCTGGATCGCTTTTATCCGCTTCGCCTGGTTTTAACCCGGTTTTGCGCTTCAGGGCACATCAAAACCCAGCGCTGCCTTACGGATACGAAACCACTGCTGACGATCCAACTGCAGCGACGCGGCATCTGCCGCTTCCCGCACCCGTTCTGCTTTCCCGGAGCCGATGATTGGCAAGGGACAGGAAGGCAGCTTCATTATCCAGGCATAGACCACCTGCTCCAGCGAAGTGGCGCCAGTCTCTTCTTTGATCAAGGTAAGTTCATCGCGCAGCGGCTGATAATGGGGATCAGAGAACAGACGGCCGCCGCCAAGACATGACCAGGCCATCGGCCGAATACGCAGCTGCTGGCACTGATCCAGGGTGCCATCCAGCAAAGTGCTTTGTTGTACCGGCGAAATTTCTACCTGATTGGTGACCAGGGTGAACGGCAGCCGCGACTGCAGCAGCGCATACTGCGCCGGAGTGAAGTTAGACACGCCAAAGTGCAGCACTTTGCCGCTTTTATGCAGCGAGAGAAAGGCTTCCGCCACCTCATCCGCCGCCATCAGCGGATCGGGGCGATGAATTAACAGTAGATCGAGCCGATCGGTAGCGAAGTGACGCAGTGAATTTTCTGCGCTGGCGACAATATGCGTCTGGCTGGTGTTGTAGTGGCCTATCTGATGCTCTGGTTTTGCACGTGTCGCAATGCCGCACTTGGTGACAATCTGCAGTTTTTCCCGCAGCCCTGGCGCCCGGCGCAGCGCCTGGCCAAAAGTGGCTTCACAGCGGTAATCGCCGTAAATATCGGCATGATCGACCGTGGTGATCCCGAGCTCAAGGTGATGCTCAATAAAGGCCAGCAGCTGATCGGGTGTCATGCCCCACTCCATCAGACGCCAGTAACCCATTACAAAATCGGAAAAGACCGGCCCCTGCGGGGCGATGGGCGAAGCTTGTCGCATAGCAATACTCCCTGTTATTACGTTAAGGCGAGGTAAGGTGTCAGGGAGTATAACGGAAAGTGCAGGAGTAAATGTTTGATCAAAACAGCGAAGGCTGCTCAGGCGTATCGGTCGGGTCCTCTTTACCGTGCCGCTGCAGACGCAGCCAGCGCTGACGGCACAGCCTCAGCACCTCACGTTTTTGCGCATCGCTGTAACGCATCCAGTTAAAGCGTTCTTCCCGGCTGCGCAGGCAGCCACGGCAGTAGCCACGGGCATCGCTCTGGCAGATCCCCCGGCAGGGACTGGGAACAGGAAAAAATTCAAGTTGTTCGGCCACCTTGACTCCCGGAGAAAAATTTCAGGGTTATGCCGTCAGCTTAGCCTGTCTGCGCCAGGTTTAAACCCCGTAAGCGCAAAAGCGTGCCCGTTTTCGCCTCTTTTCTCACCTGTCTGCACATCCGGGCGGATTCCTGCGCTGGCTTATCCTTTTGTGCCAGAGTGGGTGCGCGAACTTGCAACCGACCAGTCGGTCTATTACGCTGCATCACTATGAACAAAACGCTGCAACGTAACGAAACCCGTGAACATCTGCTGGCTACCGGCGAGCAGCTCTGCCTGCAACGGGGTTTTACCGGTATGGGTCTCAGTGAACTGTTAGCCCTGGCAAAGGTGCCGAAAGGCTCTTTCTATCACTATTTCCCGTCAAAAGAGGCGTTCGGTGTTGCACTGCTCGAACGCTACTTTGACCACCATCTGCGAGAGATTCAGCAGCAGCTGAGCGTGGAAGACGTTTCGCCACGGGAACGCCTGCTGCAGCACTTTCGTTACGCTGAAACGCTGTTCCGCCAGCAGGGACATATTGTCGGCTGTCTGGGAGTAAAGCTCTCAGCTGAAGTGTGCGATCTTTCTGAGCCGATGCGCAACGCGCTGCAGCAAGGGGCCAGCCGTACCATGGCGGTGTATGCCCGCGCCCTTGAGCAGGCACAGCAGCAGGAAGAAATTTCCCGGCATTACGCGGCACCGCAGCTGGCAGAGCTGCTTTACCTGTTATGGCTTGGCGCCAGCCTGCAGAGCAAAATTTCGCGTGAGGCTGGTTCGCTGACTCTCGCACTACACGCTATCGAACAACTGCTGACGCAGCAGTAATTAAAAAAACGCCAGTTTCAAGACGACTGGTCTATTTTTTAGGAGTACTAATGGCAAGCACTGAGCTTTTCCGTCCGTTACAGGTGGGCGCAATCAGCGTACCCAACCGTATTTTTATGGCACCCCTGACGCGTCTGCGCAGCATTGAGCCGGGCGATATCCCCACTCCGCTGATGGGCGAATATTATCGTCAACGCGCCAGTGCGGGGCTGATTATCACAGAAGCGACGCAGGTCTCTTTCCAGGCAAAAGGCTATGCGGGCGCGCCGGGGCTGCACACCGCAGAGCAGATCGCTGCATGGAAAAACATCAACGAAGGCATTCACCAGGCGGGGGGGCACAGCGCTGTCCAGCTGTGGCACACTGGCCGCATTTCCCACAGCTCGCTGCAGCCGGAAGGCCGGGCGCCGGTCGCGCCTTCTGCAATCTCCGCCGGTACGCGCACTTCGCTGCGCGATGCGCAGGGCCAGACTTACCGTGAAGAGACCTCTATGCCGCGCGAACTGAGCGTAGCGGAAATCAGACAGATCGTGGCTGATTTTGGTCAGGCAGCAATTAACGCACGTGAAGCGGATTTTGATCTGCTGGAACTGCACTCTGCGCATGCCTACCTGATGCACCAGTTCCTGTCGCCCTCCTCTAACCAGCGTACCGATGAGTATGGCGGCAGCCTGGAAAAACGCGCGCGTTTCCCGCTGGAAGTGGTTGACGCCGCGATTGCCGGCTGGTCTGCCGATCGTATCGGCATTCGTCTCTCCCCCATCGGCGTCTTCCAGAATCTGGATAATGGCCCGGACGAAGAGGAAGCGGCGCTCTGGCTGATTGGCGAACTGGCAAAGCGTAAACTGGCCTATCTGCATCTCTCCGAACCCGACTGGGCGGGCGGCCAGCCTTACAGCGAGGCATTCCGCCAGAAAGTACGCGCGCTGTTCCCTGGCGTGATTATCGGCGCCGGCGCTTACACGGTGGAAAAAGCGCAGGATCTGATCGCGCGCGGCCTGATCGATGCGGTCGCCTTTGGTCGTGATTTTATTGCTAACCCCGATCTGGTTGAGCGTCTGCGTCAGGATGCACCGCTGAATGAACAGCGTCCGGAAAGTTTTTATGGCGGTGGCGCGGAAGGCTACACCGACTATCCGACCCTGTGATCTCTGCTGTCGTAACCGAGTGTTACGACAGCGATTATTCTTTCCGGGGTTTCCTCGCTATACTTACCCCTTGTGCGATTTACAGATAACAATTTAATAAAAGAGGATGTTATGCGTTTACTTCACACCATGCTGCGCGTAGGCGATCTGCAACGTTCCATCGATTTCTATACACGTGTTCTCGGCATGCGTCTGCTGCGTCAGAGCGAAAACGCCGAATATAAATATACGCTGGCGTTTGTCGGTTATACCGAAGAGAGTGAAGGTGCGGTGATTGAGCTGACCTATAACTGGGGCGTAGAGAGTTACGATCTGGGCAACGCTTATGGTCATATTGCGCTGGGAGTCGATGATGTTGCTGCCACCTGCGATCGTATCCGTCAGGCGGGTGGTAAAGTCACGCGTGAAGCGGGCCCGGTAAAAGGCGGTAGCACGGTGATTGCGTTTGTTGAAGATCCGGACGGTTATAAAATCGAGCTGATCGAAAACAAACACGCAGGCCATGGCCTCGGCAACTAAATTTGCTGCATCAGCCTGTCCCTTCAGGACAGGCTGTTCTCTGCATTATCCCTTCTCTGCTGCACCGCCCGCCAATTTTTGCCATAATGCGCGCTGCCTTATTCCACCAATGAGATACTGATGTCCGAATCGAATCAACAGAACGCGCTGCATCAACGCTTCCGTGGCTTTTATCCTGTCGTTATTGATGTAGAAACGGCGGGCTTTAATGCGCAAACCGATGCGCTGCTGGAAATCGCCGCCGTCACGCTGAAAATGGATGAGGAGGGTTGGTTACATCAGGACCAAACGCTGCATTTTCACGTCGAGCCTTTCGCCGGTGCCATTCTCAATCCTGAAGCCCTGGCGTTTAACGGTATCGATCCCGGCAACCCTTTACGCGGCGCGGTCAGCGAATATGAAGCGCTGCACGCGATCTTTAAGCTGGTGCGTAAAGGGATCAAGGATAGCGGCTGCAACCGCGCCATTATGGTGGCCCATAATGCGACCTTCGATCTCAATTTTATGATGGCGGCAGCGGGACGTGCCGGACTGAAGCGCAACCCCTTCCATCCTTTCGCCACCTTTGATACTGCCGCATTAAGCGGTCTGGTACTGGGACAGACGGTACTGGCGAAGGCATGTAAAGCGGCCGGTATGGATTTTGACAGCACCCAGGCCCATTCGGCGCTGTATGATACCGAGCAGACCGCAACGCTGTTTTGCGAACTGGTGAATCGCTGGAAACGTCTGGGTGGCTGGCCCTTGCCCTTTGCAGAAGAGCCGGTGACCCAGGAAAGTGCAGAATAAGCGCGACGGGTAAAAGGCCGACATAATGCCGGCCTTTGCTGTTACTCCGCTTCTTTATGTTTTTCCGCGGTTTCTTTGATGATCTGCTGCAATTCGCCGCGCTGGAACATTTCTACAATGATATCGCAACCGCCAACCAGCTCGCCATCGACCCACAGCTGAGGGAAGGTCGGCCAGTTAGCATATTTCGGCAGCTCAGCACGAATATCAGGATTTTGCAGAATATCGACATAAGCGAAGCGCTCGCCACAGGCAGAGAGTGCCTGTACCGCCTGCGCAGAGAAGCCGCAGCTGGGCAGCTTCGGTGAACCTTTCATGTACAGCAGAATCGGATTTTCTGCGATCTGGCGCTGAATTTTTTCAACAGTACTCATAATTGCCTTCCTTAATTCCTAACTTCGTGTTTGTTTATTGTAGCGGCTTCACCCTGACACTGAAAACGACATTTTGCACCGGAAACCGCATACCGCCCTCTTTGCTAAGTCAGCGCCGGGCTTAATACATTTTCATCTTATTTACAGGTATGAATCAATTAATACTCTGTAATATTTTTGTTGGCTTAAGCGCCTGAAATTGTTTATTTTCGCCGCAAAGGCTCCCGGGTAAGGGCTTCGCTAAAAAAGACCTTACCTTTTACAAAAAATCTGGATTAGAATTGCTTCGACCCTGATCGCGGATCAGATTATTCCAACTTCATCGCGCCAGATTTTGCTGTTTATGATCGGGCGCTGAGCATGTAACCGGACTATGCGTTTACTGATTACGCTTTTTATACTGGCCATTGCGCAACTGTTCTTTAATGTCGCTTCTGCCTCACCGCAGGCGCCAGTGACTGCCAGTTTGCCCAAGGCGGAGAAAAAAAGTGCGCGCGCTGATGAGCGACGCAAACGACGTCCCGTTAAAGCCTCGGTGAAAAAGTCACGCGCTGAGCCCGTGCAGAAGAGTAAGGTTAAAAAAGCAAAACCCCTGCAAGCCGCTACGCTGCATACGGTCAGCAAAAAGCAGACCGCTGTACGCCATAAGAGCAGCGAGAAAAAGCTCGCCGCCACCGGCAAACACTACGGTAAGGCGCGTAAAGGGAAAGTCCGCGCGACGGAGACCCTTGCGCCGATCAAAATGAGCAAGGCGCACCGTTTACGCTACCAGAAGGCACGTGAAACCGCGATGAATAAGCTGATGGGGCAGCTGGGCAAACCCTATCAGTGGGGCGGCACGTCACCACGCACCGGTTTCGACTGCAGTGGCCTGGTGTGGTACGCCTATAAAGATGTGGTGAAATTTAAAATCCCGCGCACCGCGAACGAGATGTATCAGTTGCGCGATGCGGCTCCGGTGAAGCGCGAAGCGCTGGAGAAAGGCGATCTGGTCTTTTTCCGCATTAATAACCGCGGCGCGGCAGATCATGTTGGCGTCTATCTGGGGAATGGCAAGTTTATTCAGTCGCCGCGCACCGGCAAAGATATTCAGATTAGCGCGTTGGGCGAAGAGTACTGGCAACGGCACTACGTGGGCGCGCGACGGGTGATGACGCCCAAAACCATTCGCTAAAGATCAATCTGGCCGGGCTTGCCCGGCTTTTTGTTGCGCAACAGACCAGGGGCATGAAGCGCACACCTTAAACTTCACGCCTGGCCCACCAGAATACCCCATGCCGCTGAGCATTAAGTGCGCTACCCGCCAGCAAAGTTAATCAATTTGCCCTTTTTCCCCCTGGCCTTTGGTAAAAATCTCGTTTTATCAGATTAGCCTTGCTAGAATTCGCCCTTTCGTTGCGCAACCATTGCGACGCTGTCTCGTCCGCTGCTTTCCCTTAGACGTCCCCTGTCGTCAGAAAGTCAATTCACAGGCAATAAAGCATGTCAAAAGGCTGGCAACACCCTGAGCGGACGCAAACGTTTAACATTATGCTTATCAGCAACTTGAGATAGGCCGGGAGTACTCTTTTCATGGCAACAATTAAAGATGTGGCCAAACGCGCCGGTGTTTCCACCACCACCGTTTCACACGTCATCAATAAAACGCGTTTCGTTGCGGAAGAGACGCGTAACGCTGTCTGGGAAGCGATCAAAGAACTGCACTATTCACCCAGCGCGGTTGCCCGCAGCCTGAAAGTGAATCACACCAAAACGCTGGGACTGCTGGCCACCTCCAGCGAAGCTCCCTATTTCGCCGAGATTATCGAGGCGGTAGAAAACCACTGCTTTGAGCGCGGCTACACCCTGATTCTGGGGAATGCCCATAACGATCTGCAGAAGCAGCGCGCCTATTTATCGATGATGGCGCAAAAGCGCGTCGATGGCCTGCTGGTGATGTGTTCCGAATACCCTGATGATCTGCTGAAAATGCTGGAAGAGAACCGCAATATTCCTATGGTGGTGATGGACTGGGGCGAATCGCGCGGGGACTTTACCGATACCGTGCTGGATAATGCGTTCGAGGGCGGCTACCTGGCCGGACGCTATCTGATTGAGCGCGGTCATCGTGACATCGGTGCCATTCCCGGTCAGATGGAGCGCAACACCGGCGGCGGACGTCATGCCGGCTTTGTTAAAGCCCTGAGCGAGGCGGGTATCGAATTGCGCCCGGAGTGGACGGTACAGGGCGACTTTGAGCCAGAATCGGGTTATCAGGCGATGCAAAAGATTCTGTCGCAGAAACAGCGTCCGACGGCGGTATTTTGCGGCGGCGACATTATGGCGATGGGGGCGATTTGCGCAGCCGACGAGGCTGGCCTGCGGGTGCCACAGGACATCTCTGTGATTGGCTATGATAACGTACGCAACGCCCGCTACTTTACCCCGGCGCTGACTACCGTACATCAGCCGAAAGCGCAGCTGGGCGAGAAAGCGCTGGAGATGCTGCTGGACCGTATCACCAGTAAGCGGGAAGAGCCCCAGACCATTGAAGTGCACCCTACGTTAATTGAGCGCCGTTCCGTGGCGGATGGCCCCTTCCGCGATTATCGTCGTTAACCCCGGCTTAACCTTCGCTCAGCCACTCCTGATTCAGCGTTTGCGCATCACCCAGATAGTTTAACAGCCAGCTGAGCGCAGGAGAGGCGCGCTGTTCTGACCAGCTGACGCAGCAGGGACTTTCCGGAAAGGGGTCCGGCAGCGTCAGCTCACTCAGTTCCCCGGCCAGCAGCAGCGGTCTGGCCAGATGCCCCGGTACCATCGCGACGCACAGGCCCGCCAGCAGGCAATCCAGCCCGGTTTGCCAGTCAGGCACCACCAGCCGCCGCTGATTATCCAGCGTCCATGTGATGCGGCGCGGCAGCGCGCGCGAAGTATCTTCCAGCACCAGCGACGGCCAGGCGCGCAAGGCGTCATCTTCAATCTTTGTCAGCTGCGCCAGCGGATGCCCGCTTTTCACCACACAACGCCAGTTCAGCGCGCCCATATCGCGAAAGGCAAAGCGTCCGCCTACCGGAATCGCCTGTGTCGCGCCGATCGCTACATCCACACGGCCGTCCGCCAGCGCATCCCAGACGCCGTTGAACACCTCATAGCTGATCAGCAGCTCCATATCGGGAAAGAGACGATAAAAATCTTTCACCAGTTGCCGCGTACGGTCGGGCTTTACAATCCGATCAATGGCGATGCTCAGCTGGCCGCGCCAGCCGTTCGCCAGCTGCTGACACTGGCGGCGTGTAGCAAGCATTTTTTTGATAACAGTGCGCCCTTCGCGCACAAAATGCTCCCCGGCTGCGGTCAGGACCACTTCGCGATGCTGACGTTCAAACAGCGACACCGCCAGCCACTCCTCCAGCTGGCGCACCGTATAGCTGACCGCCGAGGGCACGCGGTGCAGCTCCTGGGCCGCCGCGCTGAAGCTGCCATTGCGGGCGACTGCATCCACCACTTCCAGACTGTATTCAGACCACATAGGTTCCCTTCAAAAATTTTCACAGCAACCTGCAAATATTAGCGTTTCACAAGGCGCCTCGCATCCTTTTACACTCAGCAGCGTTTAATTCTGGCTTCGGGGAACATATGCTGAATTCAAAAGGATTTCTTCTCTATCTGGCCGTGCTGAGTATGCTCGGCTTTCTGGCTACCGATATGTATTTGCCCGCTTTCGGCGCGATGCAACACGATTTTCATAGCGAACCCGGCACCATCAGCGCCAGCCTGAGCCTGTTTCTCGCCGGTTTTGCCTGCGCACAGCTGATTTGGGGGCCGCTCTCCGATCGCATTGGCCGCAAGCCGGTTCTGCTTAGTGGCCTGCTACTGTTTGCTGTCAGCTGTGGCGCAATGCTGTGGGTGACTGATGTCTGGCTGATGCTGGCGCTGCGTTTTCTGCAGGCCGTGGGCGTCTGTGCGGCGGCGGTCAGCTGGCAGGCGCTGGTGGTTGATCGTTATCCGCAGGCGCAGGCCAACAAAGTCTTTGCCACCATTATGCCGCTGGTGGCACTGTCACCCGCACTGGCTCCGCTGCTGGGCGCCTGGCTGCTCAGCCACTTCTCCTGGCGCGCCATTTTTCTTGTGCTGCTGCTGGTGACGCTGGTGCTGATCGCGGCTACGCTGCGTTTACGGGTCAAGCAGGAAAAAAGTAAAGTGACAGGGTCACAACTCAGCTTTTTTACCCTGCTCCGCTCCGGCGTCTATAGCGGTAACGTGCTGATCTATGCCGCCTGCTCCGCCAGTTTTTTCGCCTGGCTGACCGGCTCGCCCTTTATTCTGGCAAATATCGGGCTGTCGCCCGCCGATATCGGACTCAGCTACGTACCACAAACCATCGCTTTTCTGACGGGTGGCTTTGGCTGCCGCGCGCTGCTGACCCGCTTTAGCGGCACCCGGCTGTTACCCTGGCTGCTGGCGCTGTACAGTCTGAGCATTCTGGGCCTGTTTACTGTCGCATCAGGCGAGGCGACGGGGCTGATGGCGCTGTTACTGCCCTTCTGCGGCATGGCGCTGGCGAACGGCGCTATTTACCCGATTGTTGTTTCCAGCGCGCTGTTACCTTTCCCGCAGGCCAGCGGCAAAGCGGCTGCCTTACAAAATATGTTGCAGCTTGGCCTCTGTTTTCTGGCCAGCACGCTGGTCTCATCCGGTATTACGCAGCCCCTCAGAGTAACTACCACGGTAATGCTGGCGACCATCGTACTGGCGTTGACGGGTTACGTTGTGCAACGTCGCGCCAGTATTTGTGCTGGTAAGACCTCATCCGCTACCCAATGCGGGGATAATCCGCAAAGCACGATTTGATTAGCAACCTAACAATAAATCATTGAATCTCACTGAGAGTGGGCATATACTCACTCTCACTAAGAATATTTCATTAAATCAATAACATAGTACCATTTTTTTAGCGGCCCTGTCGCCAGGATAGTGCCTGCGCGCTATTCTTCCTGTTGGGCTGGAATTTTTTTCAGATTCAATCCTCTGTAAAACGTCGAAAATCAGACCCACGGCTTGCCGTGAGTTTTCTCACAACCCTTGAGAAATTGACTATTCTTTTCTCAGGTTCAGATTGGACAGGTGATGGAGAAACTATGAGTTCATCGTGTATAGAAGAAGTGAGCCTTGAAGAAAACCATTGGTATCGCATCGCCCATGAAATGCTGGAAAAGGCGGATATCGAAATAAATGGTAGCCGTCCCTGGGATATCCAGGTCAAGAACCCGGACTTTTTTAAGCGTGTTTTACAGGAAGGTTCGCTCGGTCTGGGCGAAAGCTATATGGATGGCTGGTGGGAATGCGAGCGTCTCGATATGTTTTTCAGTCGGGTATTAAAGCATAAACTCGATGAGCAACTTCCCCACCACTTTAAAGATACGTTACGCATTGCAGCGGCGCGTTTAACTAACCTGCAGTCGAAAAAACGCGCCTGGATCGTCGGTAAGGAGCACTACGATTTAGGTAACGACCTGTTCTCGCTGATGCTGGATCCTTATATGCAGTACTCTTGCGGCTACTGGAAAGAAGCGCAAACGCTGGAGCAGGCGCAGGAAGCCAAACTGGATATGATCTGCCGTAAACTCCATCTGTCGCCCGGAATGTCGCTGCTGGATATTGGTTGCGGCTGGGGCGGCCTGGCAGAGTTTGCCGCCCGTCATTACGGCGTGAAGGTGCATGGTGTCACTATCTCTGCCGAGCAGCAAAAAATGGCGCAGGAGCGCTGTGAAGGCTTAGATGTCACCATTCTCCTGCAGGATTACCGCGACCTGGACTTGCAGTTTGATCGCATCGTTTCGGTTGGCATGTTTGAGCATGTCGGCCCCAAAAACTATGCCACCTATTTTGATGTGGTTGACCGCAATTTAAAACCAGACGGTATTTTCCTGTTGCATACTATCGGTGCGATTAAAACCGATATGAATGTTGATCCCTGGATCAATAAATATATTTTCCCTAACGGCTGTCTGCCTTCGGTACGTCATATCGCTGAAGCCAGCGAGCCGCATTTTATTATGGAAGACTGGCATAACTTTGGCGTGGATTACGATACCACGCTGATGGCGTGGCATGAGCGCTTTCTGCAGGCCTGGCCGCAGCTGGCAGAGAAATATGGCGAACGCTTTAAACGCATGTTCGTCTACTATCTCAACGCCTGTGCCGGCGCTTTCCGGGCGCGTGACATTCAGCTGTGGCAAGTGGTATTTAGCCGCGGCGTGGAAGGCGGATTACGCGTGCCGCGTTAATCTGGTCGGATACAAAAAAGGCGCTACGGCGCCTTTTTTAGCGGCTCCCTGCCCGCCTTTATTCCGGCTTTGTTTCCTGCAAAGTCTGCATTGCCGTCGCTTCGCGCTGGGCCAGCACCCGTTCCACAGTATCCACAATCGCCTGGGTATGCGGATCGATCTCAATATTCACTCTGTCGCCCAGCTTTTTCGCCCCCAGCGTGGTGCGCTCCAGGGTTTCCGGGATCAGGTGCACACAGAATTTGCTTTTGGTCACGTCACCCACGGTCAGGCTGATACCATCGATGCCGATAAAACCTTTATGCAGAATATATTTCATCTGCGTGACGTCCTGGATTTTAAACCACACTTCGCGGTTATTTTCCGACTGAATAATTTTGCAGATTTCAGCAGTGGTCATAATATGACCCGACATCAGATGACCACCGATCTCATCACTGAATTTCGCCGCGCGTTCAATATTGACGATATCACCCGGCTGTAAATCGCCCAGATTAGTGATACGCAGCGTCTCTTTAATTAAATCAAAACTGACCCGATCGCCATCAATGGCAGTAACCGTCAGGCAGCAACCGTTATGGGCCACCGAAGCGCCCAGCGCCAGCCCCGGCAACAGCGCCTCAGGCAATTTTACCACGTGGGTACGAAACAGTTGTTTTTCCTCAATGGACACAATTTCTGCAGTGCCCTGCACAATACCTGTAAACATAATCGACGCCTCTGCCATTTTTGCTTTAGTTTAACACAGCCCGCGGCCATTTTATTTTACCGGTAAATGGCGCTTTACATTTGCAGAGAAAATAACCTTCTGTCAGTCGTTGGCGAAACGGGCTGGCCCCGTTACACTATGTTGCTCTTTCCAGGGGATTTTTCCCCGCACCCTTCTTTTTAAATGAATACAGGTGTATACGTGCAGAAGTATTTAACAGAAGCGCGTCAACTGCTGGCTCTCGCGATCCCGGTGATCATTGCGCAGGTGGCGCAAACGGCGATGGGTTTTGTGGATACCATTATGGCCGGGGCGGTCAGCGCGACGGATATGGCCGCCGTCGCGGTCGGGACCTCCGTCTGGCTGCCTGCCATTTTATTTGGCCATGGTTTAATCCTCGCGTTGACGCCCACCGTGGCGCAATTTAACGGTTCAGGTCGCCGCGATCGTATCGCCGAACAGGTGCGCCAGGCCTACTGGCTCGCCTTTTTCGTCGCCCTGCTGATTATGGTGGTGTTGTGGAATGCGGCTTTCCTGATCCGCTCGATGCACGATATCGACCCGCGCCTGGCAGATAAGGCGGAGGGCTATCTACATGCGCTGCTGTGGGGGGCTCCCGGCTATCTGTTCTTTCAGGTGGCGCGTAACCAGTGCGAAGGGCTGGCGAAAACCAAACCGGCCATGGTGCTGGGCTTTCTCGGGCTGCTGGTCAATATTCCGCTGAATTACATCTTTATTTATGGTCACTTCGGCATGCCAGCCCTGGGCGGCGTAGGCTGCGGCGTAGCTACCGCCTCGGTTTACTGGGTGATGTTTATTGTGATGCGCTACTGGGTAAGTCGCATGGGCAGTATGCACGATATCCATCTTGAGAGTCGCTGGTCTCCGCCGTCACGCTCTATTCTCTGGCGCCTCTTTTCCCTCGGGTTGCCGGTGGCGCTGGCGCTCTTTTTTGAGGTGACCTTGTTTGCCGTGGTGGCGCTGCTGGTGTCACCACTGGGTATCGTGAATGTTGCCGGCCACCAGATCGCCCTTAACTTCAGCTCGCTGATGTTTGTGTTGCCGCTGTCGCTGGCCGTCGCTACCACTATTCGTGTGGGATACCGTCTGGGTCAGGGGTCGGCAGAAAATGCGCGTATCGCCGCCTGGACCGCGCAAGGGGTAGGTATCAGCATGGCGGCGATTACCGCCCTGTTCACCATAGCTTTCCGTCACCAGATCGCCCTGCTCTATAACGATAATCCGGCCGTGGTGACGCTGGCGGCCCAGCTGATGCTGCTGGCCGCGATTTATCAGTTCTCCGACGCTATTCAGGTGATTGGCAGTGGCATTTTGCGCGGCTATAAAGATACGCGCTCAATCTTTTTTATTACCTTTACCGCTTATTGGGTGCTGGGACTTCCCAGCGGCTATATTCTGGCGCTGACCGACTGGGTTTTCCCGCCGCTCGGCCCCGCCGGTTTCTGGTGCGGTTTTATCATTGGCCTGACCTCGGCGGCGATCCTGATGATCTGGCGTATCCGACGTCTGCAACGCCTGCCAGCCCAGGTGATCCTGAGTCGGGCGGCACGCTAAGTCGCTGAGCGGACCTGAAAAGGTTCGCTCAGCGACGAAAAAAGCAGCCGATAGCGCAGTTGCTGGTCAGTCATCACGAAAAAAGCATTTTTCCCCTTGCCAGTCTCACGGCGTGCCGTTAATATTCGTCCCCGCTGTCACTCTGACAGCGCGTTGCGTTCTTAGCTCAGTTGGTTAGAGCACCACCTTGACATGGTGGGGGTCGATGGTTCGAGTCCATTAGAACGCACCATGTGCGTCCGTAGCTCAGTTGGTTAGAGCACCACCTTGACATGGTGGGGGTCGGTGGTTCGAGTCCACTCGGACGCACCAGGTTTTTTATGCGTTCTTAGCTCAGTTGGTTAGAGCACCACCTTGACATGGTGGGGGTCGATGGTTCGAGTCCATTAGAACGCACCACTCTCTGCTTCCCGTTGCGCAACTTTTGTATATCCCCTGACTGCTTTTTCTGTTCTCTGCTTTTTAATTGGTTTTCGCACACTTAGCGACTATACTAGCGCCCGTTGTTTTACTTGAAAGGTTTCAGCGATAGCGTGCTTATGGTGTTAACTCCTAAAATTTGCGCAACACCGCCCCGGTTATCCGCCATAACCGTACAACTTCCGCTGCACGCTCAGTCTTCGTCACCTATCCTTACTCTGTACCATTCGTTTCGATACCTGAAAGAATTTTTATTTCGATGCCGTGGCATCGAATCCAGACCTTTATCATCCATCACAACTTACAGATAACCTGTCATGAAAAAGACCAAGATCGTTTGTACTATCGGTCCGAAAACCGAATCTGAAGAGATGCTGACTCAACTGCTTGAAGCCGGCATGAATGTTATGCGTCTCAACTTCTCGCACGGTGATTACGCCGAACATGGCCAGCGCATTAAGAATATGCGTGCGGTGATGGAAAAAACCGGTCGTCAGGCAGCCATCCTGCTGGACACCAAAGGCCCGGAAATCCGCACCATGAAGCTGGAAGGCGGTAACGACGTTTCGCTGAAAGCGGGCCAGACCTTTACCTTTACCACCGACCAGAGCGTGATCGGCAACAATGAACGCGTTGCGGTGACCTACGCTGGCCTGACTGAAGATCTGAAAATCGGCAACACCGTGCTGGTGGATGATGGTCTGATCGGCATGGAAGTGACCGAAGTGACTGAGCATACCGTGGTCTGTAAAGTGCTCAACAATGGCGACCTTGGCGAGAACAAAGGCGTTAACCTGCCGGGCGTCTCTATCCAGCTGCCAGCCCTCGCGGAAAAAGATAAGCGCGACCTGATTTTCGGTTGTGAGCAGGGTGTCGATTTTGTCGCTGCCTCCTTTATCCGTAAACGCTCTGACGTGCTGGAAATTCGCGAACACCTGAAACAGCACGGCGGCGAACATATTCAGATCATCTCTAAAATCGAGAACCAGGAAGGTCTGAACAACTTTGACGAGATCCTCGACGCCTCTGACGGCATCATGGTTGCCCGTGGCGACCTGGGTGTGGAAATCCCGGTTGAAGAAGTGATCTTCGCGCAGAAAATGATGATCGAGAAGTGTAACAAGGCTCGTAAAGTGGTGATCACCGCCACCCAGATGCTCGACTCGATGATTAAAAACCCGCGCCCTACCCGTGCAGAAGCCGGTGACGTGGCGAACGCCATTCTGGATGGCACCGACGCCGTGATGCTGTCTGGCGAGAGCGCTAAAGGCCGTTATCCGCTGGAAGCGGTGACCATTATGGCCACCATCTGTGAGCGTACCGATCGCGTGATGAAATCCCGTATCGATACCCTGAATGACAGCCGTAAGCTGCGTATCACCGAGGCAGTGTGCCGTGGTGCGGTTGAGACCGCCGAGAAGCTGGAAGCGCCGCTGATTGTGGTTGCCACTGAAGGCGGTAAGTCTGCCAAGTCAGTACGTAAATATTTCCCGAACGCCACCATTCTGGCGCTGACCACCAATAAAACCACCGCTCGTCAGCTGATCCTGAGCAAAGGGATTGAAACGCGTCTGGTGACTGAAATTGCCTCTACCGATGATTTCTACCGTATCGGTAAAGAAGCGGCACTGGAAAGCGGTTACGGCCAGAAAGGTGATGTCGTGGTAATGGTATCCGGTGCGCTGGTACCAAGCGGAACCACAAATACCGCCTCCGTACACGTGCTTTAATTACATCCATTGGATATTTCGTAGCGCCCTTAACGGGCGCTTTTTTTTATTTCCCTTTACGCCGAAAGCCAGAATTTTCCAATCGAAAATAACTATCTAAGCCCTGCCGGGATTAAGGTTAATCCGATTAAATCCCCCTGTTTTCGCTAAATTTTTTCACCTATCGCATTGAAACGCTGCTTCTTTGAGCGAACAGGCAAAATTAAGCATCTTCTCATCAAAAATTTATTCTCAACCTAAAAAACTTTGTGTAATACTTGTAACGCTACATGGAGATTAACTCAATCTAGAGGGTATAAATAATGAATCGTACTAAACTGGTACTGGGCGCGGTAATCCTGGGTTCAACTCTGCTGGCTGGTTGCTCAAGCAACGCTAAAATCGACCAGCTGTCTTCAGACGTTCAGACTCTGAACGCTAAAGTTGACCAGCTGAGCAACGACGTGAACGCAGTGCGTTCTGACGTGCAGGCTGCTAAAGATGACGCAGCTCGTGCTAACCAGCGTCTGGACAACCAGGCTCACTCTTACCGTAAGTAAGAGTTCTGGTAGTAAAAATGGCGCCTTTATGGCGCCATTTTTTTTGCCTGAACCACGGCCCTGGCTGGTCCTGATTTATTTCAGGGTTCTGACGCATCACTGCCCAGCGCCTGTCCCAGCGTGAGCGGCATGTTGCCCTGCGCTTCCACGCTATTCTCTGGCTGCATTACTGCAGGAAGCGGCGTATCCTCCGCAACAGGCTCACCCTTACTCACCAGCACCGGCATGCCTGAGCGCCGCGCGAGGGCCGCTTTAATCAACGCACTGTCGCTCGCCTTGTGATTAATGAACTGCTTCATGCCTTTGCTGAGCGTAATCGGCATGGTTTGCGGATCGTCTTTCTCGCTCTGCGATAATGGCTGGTGCACCTCAATATAGCGTTTTCCATCAGGCTCTACCGCATACTTTACCGGTTGGTTAACGATCTGTACCCGGGTGCCTTTGGGAACGTGCTTAAACAGCGCCTCGATATCTTCCGGCCGCAGACGAATACAGCCGGAGCTGACGCGCATACCGATACCAAAATCGGCATTAGTGCCGTGGATAAGATACTGCCCCGTGCCGCGCGCCAGACGCAACGCAAACAGCCCCATCGGATTATCCGGTCCTGCCGGCACCACCGCTGGCAGCGTGACGCCCTCTTTCGCATAGCGTTTGCGGATATTGGTGGTCGGCGTCCAGGTGGGATTGGCGATCTTCTGGCTGATGGCGGTCACCATCACCGGCGTGGCGGCGCCTAACTGGCCGATACCGATTGGATAGACCACCACGCTGTCGCTTCCTTTCGGATAATAGTAAAGGCGTAGCTCCGCCAGATTCACCACGATGCCTTCCCGGGGCGTATCGGGCAGCAGCATCTGCTGCGGGATGGTCAGCTGTGTCCCCGCCTTCGGCAGCCAGGGATCGACGCCAGGATTAGCTTCCAGCATTCCCAGCAGACCAATCTTATAATGAGTGGCAATCGCCTCCAGCGGGCGATGGTCGTCTGGCACCACAGTCAGGGTGTTTTCGCCAATCAAACGGCTGTTCTCTGGCGGTAACGGATACTCCGTAGCAAGCGCAGGTGCAGAAAGTCCAAAGCAGGACAGCAGCAATGCACCGGCCAAACGTAAGGCTGGTTTCATGCGAGTTTCTCTTTGTGGGATAAAGACAAACACCTCGTTAGCGCAACGAGGTGTGTGTTGGAGTGTAACTTAGCTGAGGCTTTGAGCGTTAATGCGAATCGCGCGGATCATGGCTTCCAGACCCTGCGAACGCGAGGGCGTGAGGTGTTGTGTAAGCGCGAGTTGTTCAAACCAGTGACGCACATCCAGCGCCACAATTTCCGCAGCTGTCAGGCCCTGATAAAGGCAAAACACAACGGCAATCAAACCTTTAACAATGGCGGCATCGCTGTCGCCCTGAAAATGGATGGTCCCATCCGCCTGAGGTTGCATCCTGATCCAGACCTGACTCTGGCAGCCGGAAATGACGTTCTCAGGCTGGTATAAGCTTTCAGACAATTCCGGAAGTTTGCTACCCAGTTCAATAATGTACAGGTACTTCTCTTCCCAGTTGGCGCAACGGTTAAAGTTGCGCACCAGTTTCTCTTTTTCTGGCAAATTTGCCATCAGTTCCTCCCCGTGGTGCCTGCTCAACTTCCCAGCAGACGATGAATACGCGTCAGGCCAGCAGCCAGACGGTCCGCTTCTTCTTCGCTATTATAAAACGCAAAGGAGGCGCGGCACATCGCGGGTACGCCGTAATGTTGCATTAACGGCATAGCGCAGTGATGGCCGGTGCGGATGGCAATGCCATACTGATCGAGGAAGCTACCCACGTCATAGGCGTGATGTTTACCGAGGTTAAAGGCAATCACGCCGGTACGCCCTTGCGGGCCATAAATTTGCAGTTCCGGCACGGAGGCGAGTTTATCCATGGCGTAGCGCATCAGCACTTCTTCACGCTGCTGAATGGTTTCGATGCCCAGCGCGTTGACATAAGCCAGCGCGGCGCCAAGACCGATAATACCGCCGGTATTGGGCGTGCCCGCTTCAAAGCGCCACGGCGCTTTACCAAAGGTAGTGCCGGTGGGCAACACCACGGTATCAATCATCGAGCCGCCCCCTTCCCAGGGTGGCATCATCTCCAGCACCGCCTGACGACCATACAAGATCCCAATACCGGTCGGTCCATAAATCTTATGGCCGGAAAAGAGATAAAAGTCGCAGCCAATCGCCTGCACATCCACTTTATGGTGCATAACCGCCTGCGCGCCATCCACCAGCGTCACCACGCCTGCGGCTTTCGCCTGTGCCACGATCTCTTTCACCGGGTTAAGCGTACCCAGCACGTTAGAGACGTGGGTTACCGCCAGCAGACGCGTGCGGCTGTCAATCAGCGAGGGCAGCTGATCCAGCGCCAGCTCCCCTTCTGCGGTCAGAGCAAGGACGCGGATCTCCGCTCCGGTACGCTCCGCCACCATCTGCCAGGGCACGATGTTCGCATGATGCTCCATCGCGGTGATGATGATGTTATCGCCCGGCTGCAGCTGACTGCCGCCCCAGCTGTTAGCGACCAGGTTAATGCCTTCCGTAGTGCCCTTAACAAACACGATCTCTTCAGGCGATGCCGCATTCAGAAAACGTGCCGCCTGCTGGCGCACGTTTTCCATATCGGTGGTCGCCTGTGCGCTCAACGTATGAATGCCACGGTGCACGGCGGCGTAGCCGTGCTGGTAGAAGTGGCTTTCTGCGTTGATCACGGCCAGCGGACGCTGTGCGCTGGCCGCGCTGTCAAGGTAGGCCAGCGGATGTCCGTTGACCTCACGCTTCAGGATAGGAAAGTCCGCCCTGATGCGCTCGAGATCGAATGTCATGATGCTCCTCCGGGAAAACGGATAGCGATACGCTCAAGCACGGCCTGACGCAGTACGCTGTCTTCCAGCGCTTCCGTCAGTTCCGCCGCAAAGGCGTGGATGATCATACGCTGTGCCGCATCTTCGCTGATGCCGCGCGCGCGCAGATAGAACATTTGCTCTTCGTCGATACGCCCTACGGTAGCACCGTGGCTACACTTCACGTCATCGGCATAGATTTCCAGCTGCGGCTTGGTGTCCACCTCCGCCAGACGTCCCAGCAACAGGTTGTTGTTGGTCATCTGTCCGTCAGTTTTCAGCGCATGCTGCGCCACTTTGATCATACCGTTAAACACCGCACGTCCTTTGTCACGCACGATAGTTTTATGCAGCTGACGGCTCATACAGTGGCCTTTATTGTGCTCCAGGTAACTGCGCGTGTCGCATACTTCCTGATTCACCGGCAGCGCCAGGCTGTTAATCGACAGCATAGTGTTTTCGCCGTTCAGCTGGGCACTGGTGTTATGACGAGACAGGCCGGCACCCAGCAGGAAGCTGGTAGTCGTTACCTGAGCGTCACGGCCAATCACCACGTCGTTGTGCGCGAAGTGATAGCTTTTCGCACTTTCAAACGCCAGCTTGGTATGCGTCAGACGGGCGTTATCCGCCACCGTCATGGTGAAGCGAGCGCCGGTAAAGTGCGCGGCGTCGTTCAGGCTGACGTAATGCTCAATCACCTGCGCTTCTGCACTCTCTTCCAGCTGCAGATGGTGACGATGATGTACGGTATTCATAGCGGCGTCCTGGCCACTGGTGATATGCAGCAGATAGAGCGGACGCGTCGCCACTTTGCCGCGCGCCAGACGCAGGGTGGTCACCTCTTCCGCCAGACTCTCGGTCAGATGCAGAAATACTTCTGGCTGCACCGGCGCAGGCAGCGGACCGCGCTCTGCCGCCGCAACGTGCTGAATCTCGAACAGATCGTATTCACGCACGCTCAGCGCAGGCTGGAAACGGCCATCGACAAACACCAGACGTACCGCATCAAGCGGTAACGCCAGTGCATCAACCTGCTCAGCACTCAGCGTCTTCGGCTGCGGCAAAACAAACTGCTGCGCCAGCAGGGTATCCAGCGGTGTATATTTCCAGTTCTCCTGCTTGCGCGTCGGCAAGCCGAGACGCATCAGTTGCTGCCAGTGCTGCTGAGCCTGCAGTGAGCGAACCTCACCACGTGATTCAAACAGATGGTGCCACTGTTGCAGAGCGTTATCACTCTTCGTCGGTAAGCCAGCCATAGCCTTGCTCCTCCAGCTGTTTCACCAGCGTAAAGTCGCCAGATTTCACGATTTTGCCCTGCGAAAGCACATGCACATAGTCTGGCTTGATGTAATCCAGAATACGCTGATAGTGAGTCACAATAATAAAGGCGCGTTTACCGTCGCGCAGGCTGTTCACGCCGTTGGCAACGATTTTCAGCGCATCAATATCCAGACCGGAGTCGGTCTCATCCAGAATGCAGAGTTCCGGCTCCAGCGCCGCCATCTGCAGGATATCGTTACGTTTCTTCTCACCACCGGAGAAGCCGACGTTCACTGAACGGGTCAGCAAATCTTCCGGCATTTTCAGCAGTTGAATTTTCTCTTCAATGAAATCCTGAAAATCGAAGCGATCCAGCTCCTCCTGCTCACGATATTTACGCACCGCATTAACAGCGGTCTGCAGGAAGAACTGGTTACTGACGCCCGGGATCTCAACCGGATACTGGAACGCCATAAAGATGCCTTCGCCTGCGCGCTCTTCCGGTGCCAGTTCCAGCAGATCTTTTCCTTTGAACTCTACTGAGCCGCCGGTAATTTCATAATCTTCACGACCAGCCAGCGTTGCTGACAGCGTACTTTTGCCCGATCCGTTCGGTCCCATAATGGCGTGCACTTCACCCGGCTTCACCTCAAGGTTCAGTCCGCGCAAAATTGCTTTGTCTTCAACGCTAACCTGTAAATCTTTAATGCTTAACATACTTTTTCCTTCACATTGCTGTACGGCAACGCGTCTCAGGGCCATCAGCCCACGCTGTGTTCAAGGCTGATCGCCAACAATTTTTGTGCTTCTACCGCAAATTCCAGCGGCAGTTCAGAGAAAACGTCTTTACAGAAGCCATTCACAATCATCGAAATCGCATCTTCTTCGCTGATGCCGCGCTGCAGGCAATAGAACAGTTGATCTTCACCGATACGGGAAGTGGTCGCTTCGTGCTCCAGCTGCGCCGTATTATTGCGCGTCTCTACGTAAGGGAAAGTATGAGCACCGCACTCCGCGCCTATCAGCATTGAGTCACACTGGGTGAAGTTTCGTGCGTTGGTGGCGGTAGGCATAATTTTCACCAGGCCACGGTAGGTGTTCTGGCTTTTACCCGCAGAGATCCCTTTCGAGATAATGGTCGATTTGGTGTTTTTACCAATGTGGATCATTTTGGTGCCAGTATCCGCCTGCTGGCGGCCGCTGGTCAGCGCCACGGAGTAGAACTCACCAATGGAGTTGTCACCGCGCAGGATGCAGCTCGGGTATTTCCAGGTGATGGCAGAACCGGTCTCGGACTGAGTCCAGGACATCTTACTGTTCTCGCCTTCACAAAGCGCACGCTTGGTCACGAAGTTCAGAATACCGCCTTCGCCTTCGCCGCCAGGGAACCAGTTTTGCACCGTAGAGTATTTCACTTCCGCGTTTTTGTGGATGATGACCTCAACCACGGCCGCGTGCAGCTGATAGCTGTCACGTACCGGCGCGGAGCAGCCCTCAATGTAGCTGACGTAGCTGTCTTCATCCGCCACCAGGATGGTGCGCTCAAACTGACCGGTTTTTGCCGCATTGATACGGAAATAGGTCGAGAGCTCCATCGGGCAACGCACCCCTTTCGGGATGTAAACAAAGGTGCCGTCTGAGGCAACCGCAGAATTCAGCGCGGCAAAGAAGTTATCATTGTGTGGCACCACGGTACCCAGATACTTTTTCACCAGTTCAGGATGTTCCTGAATCGCCTCGCCAAACGAACAGAAGATGATGCCCTGTTCGGCCAGTTTATGACTATAGGTGGTGGCGACGGAAACGGAGTCAAAAATGGCGTCTACCGCTACCTCTTTGCCCTCACGTACCGGCACGCCCAGCTGATTAAAGGCGTTTTCCACTTCCTGCGTCAGGTAATTGCTCGCCGGCTCGCTGCCGGAAGCCTGCATGGCGCCCGGTTCAGACGCGCAGGTATCATCGCAATGACCGCAGGACGGTGCGGAATAGTAGCTGTAATCCTGATAGTCGAGCTTGTCGTAATGGGCCTTCAACCAGTGCGGCTCTTCCATCTCCAGCCACGCATGATAGGCTTTCAGACGAAACTCCAGCATCCACTCTGGCTCGTTACGTTTTGCCGAAATGGCGCGCACCACATCTTCACTAATGCCGTGTGCCAGCTCATCGGTTTGCAGTTGGGTAAAGAAGCCCTCTTTATAATTGAGCTTGCTTTCCCACATTTGTACATCGTCAGATGCTTCGCTGTGTCGTGACATATTTCACTTACTCGACGCCAAAGCTTTCACCGCACCCGCAGGCGTGTTGAGCTTTAGGGTTATTGAATTTAAAAATCTGGTTCAGGCCTTCACGCACGAAATCCACTTCGGTGCCGTCAATAAACGGCATCGCCTGGAGGGGCACAAACAGGGTTGCGCCGTGCTGCGTAAACTGCAGATCGTCACTGTCAGGCGTTTTCACCAGATCCATAACATAACCAAAACCTGCACAGCCGGACTGTTTTACACTCAGGCGCAGTCCTTTAACTTCAGGATCCTGTGCAGCCAGCGTGTGAATCTGTTTAGCGGCGGTTTCGGTCAGCGTCAGCCCCTTCCAGACGAATTCATCGGGAGAAAAGGTGGCTGGATTAACAGATGCCATTTTGATACCTCATAAGTCTGAACCTTTTCAGGCTATCCCCCTATGGTAGTGATATCGGGTATCACTTCAACCTCTTGTTTTGCAGGGATAATCATCTTGTGCTGTTTTAATCGCTACTTTATTAAGCATAGCCCCTCTGCCCGACTTTGCGGACAGCTGAAGTCGGGGGGAGTAATTTGCGTAACTTACTCAATTTGCGCAGAAAAAAATTCTGCCGCTTTTACATTATCAGCCTATTGATAGGTTACGCCTTTTTGCAATGTAACAGGATTGTTATTACCGATTTTATTAACAGGCAAGGTAAATCGACAAATTTCTGACGTAACGTTGCATATTTAAAGCGGATGTATATGATAATAATTATCATTACCTGTTTAAGGTGGCGCTATGACGCACTCTGTTTCCGCCTGGCTGCAACATAAAATCGACGATTATCACCATCTCCTGCGTGATATGACCATCGACTTCTGGCTGGCGCAGACCAGGCTGAACCGTGCTGATTGTACGCTCGCTAACCTGCGCACCTTTAATGATGCCTGCCTGGCGATGGCGGAAATCTGCCAGCGCAACGGTGACGATCAAAGCTACCTGCATGCGCTGGGCCAGCTCTGTCATCGCCTGGTGCAGGAGATGGGCAACGGCGAACGGGAGCGGCTTTTCCGTATTCAGGCGTATCAGCTGGCGCGTCCTTCTCTGGCCCGCCTGTGTCAGCAGCTGACATTAGCGGGCGAATGGGAGAAGGCCGAAACCCTGCAGCGCGACTTTATACGTCACGCCGGCTGGATATTTTAATCCAGTTATGACGTGACGTCGCCTGAAATTCGTCTTACATCATTTCCAGTAGTGCCTGCAGCGGATGACGGATGCCATTTCCCTCAATGCGCTTTACCTGGCTGCGACAGGAGTAACCCGTCGCCAGACAGCGCTGACGCGGCAGCTTCTGCAGCTGCGGATGCCAGGAGAGCGTATAAATCCCGAGTGAATTCTCCAGGTTACGGCTTTCGTGACCATAACTGCCCGCCATCCCGCAGCAGCCCACATTGATATTTTCCAGCTTCGCGCCGAAACGGGCAAAAATATCCTGCCACTGATTCGGTGTCGCGGGCAGCGCGGTGACTTCGGTACAGTGCGCGAACAGATACCAGGACTCGCCGCTGAGCGGCTGGGCCTCACGTCCGGCAAGCGCCTGTTGCAGCCACTCATGCACCAGCTGCACATGAAATTCGCCGCGTTTTTCCCCCAGCACCTGACGATACTCATCGCGATAGCAGAGCACCGTGGCCGGATCGACCCCCACCATCGGGATGCCGAGCTGCGCCACGCGATTTAAAAAGGCGGAGGTTTTACTGGCGGTGCGGGCAAAACGCTGCAGGAAACCTTTCACATGTTGCGCTTTTCCGTTTGGCGAAAAAGGCAGCAGCACCGGGCGTAAGCCGAGTTTCTCAATCAGCTTCACCAGATCATTCACCAGTTGCGCTTCGTAATAGCTGGTAAAGGGATCCTGCACCACCAGCACAGTGTCAGCGCGCTGCGCTCTGTCCATCGCTTCCAGCTGCTCCAGCGTCAGGCTCATGGCAGGATGCCCCGCCAGCTGCTGCTTCAGCGAGGGAGAAGAGAGCAGCGGCAGGTCAACCATGCCGATATGCTTTTTGCTCAGCTCGCGCATCCAGGGCTGCTTCAGGAAAAAGTTGAAGACCTTCGGCGCCTGCGCCATTAACGGGGCATAGTTCTCTACTGCGGATACCAGATGATCGCTCACCGGACGCAGATAACGCGTATGGTAGAGCTGGAGAAAACGCGCGCGGAAATTGGGCACATCGATCTTAATCGGGCACTGGGTAGAGCACGCCTTACAGGCCAGACAGCCCGCCATCGCCTCTTTCACTTCATGGGAAAAGTCGTACTCTCCCTTTTTCGCGTGCCAGCTGTTGCGCGTACGGGCAATAAAGGTGCGCATGCTCAGGCGTTTTTCCGGCAGCTCTCTTTCCAGCGTCAGCGGATCCACCCCTTGCTCCGCCAGCAGACGTAACCATTCACGCGTCAGGGTGGCCCGTCCTTTCGGTGAATGAATGCGATCGCGGGTGATTTTCATCGACGGGCACATGGGGCTGCGCGCATCAAAATTGAAGCACAGGCCGTTACCGTTACACTCCATGGCACCGCGCCACTCGTTGCGTACCGTCAGCGGAATCTGGCGATCCCAGCTGCCGCGTTTCACCGCATCGACCTGCATCATCGGCTCGTTACTGCCTGCCGGGGTACAGATTTTGCCCGGGTTCAGACGGTTGTCGGGATCGAAAGCCGCTTTGATCAGTCGCAGCTCATGAAACAGCGTCTCGCCAAAGAAGGCCGGGCTGTATTGCGCGCGGAAGCCTTTACCATGTTCGCCCCACAGCAACCCGCCATAGCGCGCCGTCAGGGCAACCACTTCATCGGAGATCTGCTTCATCAGCATCTCCTGTTGCGGATCGCACATATCCAGCGCCGGGCGTACATGCAGCACCCCGGCATCAACGTGACCAAACATGCCGTAGCTCAGGCCATGGCTGTCCAGCAGCGTACGGAACTCCACGATATAGTCCGCCAGGTTTTCCGGCGGCACGGCGGTATCTTCTACAAAGGGAATCGGTTTCGCCTGTCCTTTTGCATTGCCCAGCAACCCTACCGCTTTTTTACGCATATTGTAGATACGCTCAATACCAGCCGCATCCTGACAGAGCTGATAGCCAATCACGCCGCCTTGCTGTGCAGCCATCAGCCCTTCCAGGCGTTCACACAGCGCCGTCACCTGGCGATCAATCAGCGCGCTGTCATCACCGGCAAACTCAACGATATTCAGCCCCAGCATGGTTTTATCCGGCACATCGGTGATGTATTCACGCACCGAGTGCCAGACAATATCTTCCCGCGCCAGATTCAGCACTTTGGAGTCAACGGTTTCGACCGACAGCGCCTGCGCTTCTACCATCAGCGGCGCATTACGCAGTGCCGAGTCGAACGAATCATATTTGATGTTCACCAGGCGACGCACTTTCGGCAGCGGAGTAATATTGAGGCGCGCCTCACTGATAAACGCCAGGGTGCCTTCCGCGCCGCACAGCAGGCGCGTCAGGTCAAAGGTCTGCATATCGTCGCTGAAAACGTGGCGCAGATCGTAGCCGGTGAGAAAGCGATTGAGTCTGGGGAATTTTTCCAGAATCAGCGCGCGCTGCTCCCGGCAGCGTTCGATAACCGTGCGATAAATGCGCCCTTCCGGCGTCTGCTCTTGCGCCAGATGTTCCGCCAGCGCGGTGGGCATTGGCCGGGTATCTAAAATCTCACCGCCCAGCAGCACCGCACGCAGGCCGAGCACATGGTCAGAAGTTTTGCCATACACCAGCGAGCCCTGGCCGGACGCGTCGGTATTGATCATCCCACCCAGGGTAGCGCGGTTGCTGGTGGAAAGCTCCGGCGAGAAGAAGTAACCATAAGGTTTCAGCCAGGCATTCAGCTGATCTTTCACCACGCCCGCCTCAACCCGGACCCAGCCCTGTTCCGGGTTGATCTCAAGGATGCGGTTCATATAACGCGACATGTCCACCACAATGCCCTGGTTCAGCGATTGTCCATTGGTGCCGGTGCCGCCGCCGCGGGGGGTAAAAACCAGGCTGGCGAAACGCGCTTCGCCAGCCAGCCGGGCGATCAGCGCCACATCCGCCGTCGAGCGCGGAAAAAGAACAGCATCGGGCAACAGCTGATAGATGCTGTTGTCGGTGGACATGAGAAGACGATCGGCGTAACTGGTGGCGCTGTCGCCGCTAAAGCCTTGATCTTTGAGCGCCTGCAGGAATGTCAGCACCTGTTGAACAAGGCCCGGTGCCTGGGAAATCTGTGGGATCATTATTCGGTGACCGAGATGTTGGAAACGTTTGCGTCTGTCTGTTTTTATGAATCTCTTCTTTTATCACATTTTTAACCTGCCCGCTGTTTTTTCCGGAACAGGGCAATATCCGCTGCTTTTTCCTCTGTCTTAACAGCCGGAAATACCTCATCATGAGGCTGGGCCTGTGATGCTCATACCGTAAAGGAACCAATCGAGGTCGACAATTTTCTATGAAAACCCTGTATCAAGGTAAGGACTTACCGCAAATACTGTTCACCCTGATGTTCATCCTGCTGATGATCGTGGCCTGTCTCTGGGTGGTGCAGCCTTTTATTCTCGGATTCGCCTGGGCCAGCATGGTGGTCATCGCCACCTGGCCGCTGATGTTAACGCTGCAGCGCTGGCTGTGGGGTCGCCGCTCGCTGGCGGTGATTGTCATGACCTTTATCCTGTTGCTGCTGTTTATTATTCCGGTCGCGCTGCTGGTTAACAGCCTGATTGATAACAGCGCCCCGGTGATCGCCTGGGTCACCTCAGGCCATTTTCAGTTTCCTGCACTCACCTGGCTGAGCGATCTGCCGATGGTGGGCGATACCTTGTATACCAGCTATCAGAAAATGGTGGCGGGCGGCGGTGCGGCGCTGGTGGCTAAGCTGCAGCCTTATGCGGGACGCACTACCGGCTTTTTCGTGGCGCAGGCGGGACATTTTGGCCGTTTTATGCTGCACCTTGGCCTGATGCTGCTGTTCAGCGTGCTGCTCTACTGGCGAGGTGAACAGGTGGCGCAGGGGATACGCCACTTCGCCTGGCGTATGTCGGGCCGCCGCGGCGATGCCGCCGTGCTGCTGGCGGGTCAGGCGATCCGCGCCGTGGCGTTAGGCGTGGTGGTGACGGCACTGGTGCAGGGCGTGCTGGGCGGTATCGGGCTGGCTCTTTCCGGCATTCCTTACGCCACCCTGCTCACGGTACTGATGATTCTGTTCTGTCTGGTGCAGCTCGGCCCACTGCCGGTGCTGATCCCGGCCATTATCTGGCTCTACTGGAGCGGCGATACCACCTGGGGCACAATACTGCTGGTCTGGAGCTGCGTGGTAGGTACGCTGGATAACGTGCTGCGGCCGGTGCTGATCCGTATGGGCGCCGACCTGCCGATGATTTTGATTCTCTCCGGGGTGATCGGCGGCCTGGTGGCGTTTGGCATGATTGGGCTGTTTATCGGCCCGGTCGTGCTGGCGGTTTCCTATCGTCTGGTTTCGGTCTGGATGCACGAAGCCCCGGCCCCGGAAGCCAGTCCGCAAGCGGCGGTGGAAGCACTGGCCAACCATGAAGATGATAAAATATCATCATAAAAAGCGCTGATTGATTAAGGCGGCTAACCCCGGTTAGCCGCTTTTTTTTTCAGCGGACCAGGTTACGACATTTTTTGATTAGTTATTTTTAAGATAAAAGCCACTTTTCTGCCCTTACTCCTCCATTTCCGCATGGAATGATTATTTTGTGCACTGAATCTGGCCGGAAACCTGCCGAAGAGAGTGACAAAATATAACTGGATTTAAACTAATAAGAGGATTCTTAAAGACGGCAGAGGGTCGGGTGAATAACATGAGTCATATGTTTGAAATCAAACTCCTGATTTTTAAACAACCTTTTTCCCCTGAGTAAAGTGAAGAATTGCTGTGTGTAGTCTTTGCCCATCCCCTGTGATGGGCTTTTTTTTGCCTGCAGAAAACCAGAAAGGCCAGAAAATCTGGCCTTTAATAGAAAATAGCGGTGCGTTCCGCCTAATCGCAACGGAACGCAGACTTAAGCGCGGTTAATGCGCCTCTCTACTGGAGTTGAGTTCTGACAGACTCAGCCAGGTCTCTACGACGGTATCCGGGTTGAGTGATAAGCTGTCGATGCCCTCTTCCATCAGCCAGGCAGCGAAGTCCTGATGATCGGAAGGCCCCTGACCACAGATGCCGACATATTTACCCTGCTTTTTCGCGGCCGTAATCGCCATCGAAAGCAGCGCTTTTACCGCATCGTTGCGCTCATCAAACAGCTGGGACACCACGCCGGAATCGCGATCCAGTCCCAGCGCCAGCTGCGTCATATCATTGGAGCCGATAGAGAAGCCGTCAAAGTGCTCAAGGAAAGCCTCAGCAAGCAGCGCATTCGACGGAATTTCACACATCATGATCACTTTCAGGCCATTTTCGCCCCGTTTCAGTCCCTGACGCGCCAGCTCTTCAATCACCGCTTCAGCCTGGGCAACGGTACGCACAAAGGGGATCATGATCTCAACGTTGGTCAGACCCATCTCGTTACGCACGCGTTTTACCGCCTCACACTCGAGGGCAAAGCAGTCACGGAAATTGTCCGCCACATAGCGACCGGCGCCACGGAAGCCGAGCATCGGGTTTTCCTCTTCCGGCTCGTAGCGTTCGCCACCCACCAGGTTAGCGTATTCGTTGGTTTTAAAATCGGACAACCGGACGATAACGCGTTTTGGCGCAAACGCCGCCCCCAGCGTGGCAATGCCCTCGGTCAGACGACCAATATAAAACTCCACCGGATCGTCAAAGCCGCGCATCATTTCCCGAATCTGCTGCTGCAGTTCGGCAGGCTGCTGCTCAAACTCCAGCAGCGCTTTTGGATGCACGCCAATCATGCGGTTAATAATAAACTCGAGGCGTGCCAGCCCTACGCCATCGTTCGGCAAACGGGCAAAGTCGAAGGCGCGATCAGGGTTGCCGATATTCATCATGATTTTCAGCGGCAGCTTCGGCATCTCATCCACCTGCGAGCTGATCACTTCAAAGTCGAGCAGATTATCATACACATAACCGGTATCGCCTTCGGCGCAGGAGACGGTCACCTTACGGCCATCCTGCAACCGATCCGTCGCATCGCCACAGCCGACGACTGCCGGAATGCCCAGTTCACGGGCAATAATCGCGGCGTGGCAGGTACGTCCGCCACGGTTAGTGACAATCGCCGCCGCTTTTTTCATGATCGGCTCCCAGTCGGGGTCGGTCATATCGGTTACCAGCACATCTCCTTTCTGGATGCGGTTCATTTCGCTGATATCGTGAATAACTTTGACTTCACCCGAGCCGATACGATGACCAATGGCGCGCCCTTCCACCAGCACCGTGCCCTGGCCCTGCAGGTTGTAACGCTCCATCACCTGTCCGCTGGAGCGTACCGTTTCCGGACGCGCCTGGACGATAAACAGTTTGCCGGTGTGCCCATCTTTCGCCCACTCAATGTCCATGGGGCGCTGATAATGTTGTTCAATCAGCACCGCCTGGCGCGCCAGCGCCTGCACTTCATCCTCGGTCAGACTGAAGCGGTCACGCTCTTGCTGCGCCACATCTTCAATTTTGACCTGCTCGCCGTGCGCCTGAGAATCGGCATATACCATGCGCACTTTTTTCGAACCCATGGTACGGCGCACGATCGCCGGGCGATCGGCAGCCAGCGTCGGCTTGTGCACATAGAATTCGTCGGGGTTCACTGCCCCCTGCACTACCATCTCCCCCAGACCATAGGCGGCGGTAATAAACACCACCTGGTCGAAGCCCGATTCGGTATCAATGGTAAACATCACCCCGGCAGAGGCGAGATCGGAGCGCACCATGCGCTGGATGCCCGCCGACAAGGCGACGCCACGGTGGTCATAGCCCTGATGCACACGGTAGGAGATGGCGCGATCGTTAAACAGCGAGGCATAAACATGTTTCACCGCGGTCATCACGGCATCGATGCCCTGCACATTAAGGAAGGTTTCCTGCTGACCGGCAAAAGAGGCATCCGGCATATCTTCGGCAGTGGCCGATGATCGTACCGCAAAGGAGGCTTCGGCATCGTCAGCCGAAAGCTGATCGTAGGCTTCGTGAATAGCGGCTTCCAGCTCAGGCTGGAACGGCGTCTCGACGATCCACTGACGGATTTGCTTACCCGCCTTCGCTAATTCATCAACATCATCAATATCGGTCTTATCCAACAGATCATAGATGCGCTGGTTCAGCCCGCTTTGATCGAGAAACTGATTAAAAGCATAAGATGTCGTCGCATAACCGTTGGGTACAGCCACACCCAGCGAAGACAAATTGGTAATCATTTCACCCAGAGAGGCGTTTTTCCCTCCGACCCGATCAACATCATGCATACCAAGCTGGTTATACCAGAGCACTAGCGGCTGTTCGCCATTATTGGACATTGAGCTTATCCTTTTACAATAAGTGGGGGCACATGGATCAAACTGCTATTTGCAAAATCAGCCTGGCACAGAGGTCAAATAAAGACTAAGGGTTGAATCGTTAAAGCAAAACAAATTCAGATTAATACCCGCTGCGCTGTGTGTTGCGCAAACAGCGAAATAAACAGTAAGCTGTTGCTGTCTATAAAACTTTTAGCATTTCAGAAGGTAAGCGCCACCCATGCGTTGCGCAACAAGATGCCAGCTTTTTATTCTTTTATCCTGTACATCGCAGTAAAAATAAAAAAAGAAACACGATTTCATTTGTTATCTTTATTAGCAGAACCGTCGCAGCAAAAAAAATAAAATATTCAAAAGCCGTTAATATGGATTTTTCATTTTATTATGCCGCCGCGTTTTCACTGGAATTTTATTCCTGTTATGCCAATGCTGACCACGGGAGTCATTATGAATATGGCAACAGAAAGAAGTGTCTTTTACATCTCCGACGGCACCGCCATTACCGCCGAAGTGCTGGGTCATGCCGTGCTGTCGCAATTTCCTGTGAATACCAACAGCGTGACCTTACCTTTTGTGGAAAATGTGCAGCGCGCACAGGCGGTAAAAGCGCAGATCAATGCCCTGTATCAGAAAAGCGGCGTCAGGCCGCTGGTGTTTTTCTCGATAGTGACGCCGGAAGTGCGGGAAATCATTCTGCAGAGCGAGGGGTTTTGTCAGGATATTGTCCAGGCGCTGGTGGCGCCGCTGCAACAGGAGCTCGGCCTGTCTCCGTTGCCGGTGGCGCATCGCACCCATGGGCTGACGGCCAGTAATCTCGGCAAATATGATGCGCGTATTGCCGCTATTGATTACACCCTGGCGCATGACGATGGCATTTCATTGCGCGGACTGGATGAGGCGCAGGTGATTTTGCTGGGGGTCTCGCGCTGCGGCAAAACGCCAACCAGTCTCTATCTCGCCATGCAGTTTGGTATCCGCGCCGCTAACTATCCTTTTATTGCCGATGATATGGATAACCTCAAGCTGCCGCCTGCCCTGAAGCCGCATCAGCATAAGCTGTTTGGCCTGACTATCGATCCTGAGCGGCTGGCGGCGATTCGTCAGGAGCGCGCGGAAAATACCCGCTACGCCTCGCTGCGCCAGTGCCGGATGGAAGTGGGTGAAGTGGAGGCGCTGTTCCGTACCCATCAAATCCGTTATCTCAACAGTACTAACTATTCGGTGGAAGAGATCGCCACGAAAATCCTCGATATTATGGGTCTGACGCGTCGCATGTACTAGTTTCCCTGCGCGGCAGCGGTCAGTTATGTAAAGGCTGGCTGCCGCGCCGGTTTCGCTATTTGTGTGCAATCGCTTGAATCCGCGGGCTAATGGTTTATTGTGACCAGCATCACTTCCCGGTATTTCACCGTCGTGAAGAACAGACCTTAGAGAAAGTAATGAACAAAACTGACGAACTGCGCACTGCGCGTATTGGCAGCCTGGTGACTCCGGCCATGCTTGCGCAACAGTATCCCCTTACCCCGGCCATCGCGGCGAATATTACTGCCGCCCGCCAGCGTATTGCCCGAATCCTGAGCGGCGAAGATAAGCGCCTGCTGGTGATCGTCGGCCCCTGCTCGCTGCACGATCCGCAGGCAGCGCTGGAGTATGCACAACGCCTCGCTGTGCTGCGCGAACGTTATCAGGATCAGCTGGAGATTGTGATGCGCGCCTATTTCGAGAAGCCGCGTACCGTGGTGGGCTGGAAGGGACTGATTTCCGATCCCGATCTTGATGGCAGCTTTGATGTGAATCGCGGCATCGGCATCGCCCGCCAGCTGCTGCTGGATATCAATGCGCTGGGCATGCCTACTGCGACTGAATTTCTTGATATGGTGATCGGCCAGTTTATCGCTGACCTGATCAGTTGGGGCGCAATTGGCGCACGCACCACTGAAAGCCAGATCCACCGTGAAATGGCTTCCGCGCTCTCCTGCCCGGTGGGCTTTAAAAACGGCACCGACGGTAACGTCCGTATTGCGGTGGATGCGATCCGCGCGGCGCGCGTCAGTCATATGTTCCTTTCTCCCGATAAAGACGGGCAGATGACCATTTATCAGACCAGCGGCAATCCCCATGGTCATGTGATCCTGCGCGGCGGCAAGCAGCCTAACTATCATCCACAGGATATCGAGGCCGCTACCGCCCAGCTGCGCGAGTTTAATTTGCCGGAGCAGCTGGTGATCGACTTCAGTCACGGCAACTGCCTGAAGCAGCATCGTCGCCAGCGTGACGTGGCTGAGGCGGTGGCGCAGCAGATTCGCGACGGTTCCACGGCGGTTGCCGGCGTGATGATCGAAAGCTTTCTCGAGGAAGGTAATCAGAAAGTGGTGAGCGGCCAGCCGCTGGTGTATGGCCAGTCGATCACCGATCCCTGCCTGGGCTGGGAAGAGAGTGCCAGGGTGCTGGCGCTGCTGGCAGAGGCGGTCGCGACCCGCCTCTGAGGATTTGTCAGCTGGAGCAGCTGACCTCCAGCGTTTTCCCCCAGTCCGGCGGACGACGGGGAAATTCCTCCCACGCCGGATTGTCTGAGTAAGGATGTTGCAGGGCCTGATGCAGGCGCTGCAACAACGCCGTTTCCCCCCGCTCCGCCTCTTCAATCACCTGTTGCGCCAGATAATTACGCAGCACCACCGCCGGGTTCGCCGCCTTCATTACCCGCTGCCGCTCCTCATCCGTGCGCTCTTCCTGCAACAGCCGCTGACGATAGCGCTGATACCAGCCGTCAAACGCTTCGCGGTCAATAAACTCGTCGCGCAACGCTGAGCGGCTCTCCTGCTGCTGCGTGTTGCTCAACAGGCGGAAAGTGCGCGTATAGTCGCTGCGCTCCTGCGCCATCAGCGCCAGCAGATCGCTCAGGATGGCGTTATCCTGCTCATCGGCAGTCAGCAGCCCGAGCCGGGCGCGCATCCGCTCGCCCCAGAGGCGCATCAGCTCCGGCTCATATTCACCCAGTCCCTGCTTCAGCTGTTCCGTGGTCAGCAGGCCAGAGAGCGCGTGGGCCAGGCGGTTGAGATTCCACAGGCCGATGGTGGGCTGATTATTGAAGGCATAACGCCCCTGATAGTCGCTGTGATTGCAGATAAAATCGGGTTGATAATCATCCAGGAAGCCGTAGGGGCCGTAATCCATGGTCAGGCCGAGGATCGACATATTGTCGGTGTTCATTACACCATGGGCAAAGCCGAGACTCTGCCAGAGGGCGATCAGGCGGGCGGTGCGTTTTACAATATCGCTGAACCACAGCAGATAGCGATCCGCCTGCGATGCCAGTTCAGGCCAGTGATGATGAATGGCATAGTCCGCCAGCTGCTGCACTTTTTCCGGCTGACCGCTGTAAAAAAAGTGCTCAAAGTGACCAAAGCGCAGATGGCTCTGCGCAATACGCATCAGCATAGCACCACGCTCGGTGGTTTCACGCCGCACCGGTTCGTCGCTGATGGCGATGCTCAGCGCGCGCGTGGTGGGGATCCCCAGATGATGCATCGCTTCCGAGGCGAGAAATTCACGCACCGTTGAGCGGATTACCGCACGGCCATCGCCCATTCGCGAATAAGGGGTCAGACCCGCACCTTTCAGGTGCCAGTCCAGCTTGTCTCCGCCCGGCAGCTGCTGTTCGCCCAGCAGGATGCCACGTCCGTCGCCCAGTTGCCCTGCCCAGACGCCAAACTGATGACCGCTGTAGACCTGCGCCAGCGGCTGCATGCCGGGCAGCAGATCCTCGCCATACCAGACGCCATGCCCGTCTCCGGCAAACAGTGACGCGTCCAGCGCCATCTCCGCAGCCAGCGGCGCGTTGTGATAGAGCAGGCGCCCGCCCTCAAGGGGCGTGGGCTTCAGGGCGGTATAGGTGCCCGCCAGTTCGTGGTACCAGGTATTATTGAATTGCATTCGCGCCTCCCGAGACTCTCAAAGTTGCGCCCGGCGGCACAACCCGTTTGTCCGGTTACAGATTGATTATCTCACCAGTGTAATGCCCACAGCGACATTTAGACAGGAAAGCGGCGTGATGGACCGGGAGAGGATCAGATACGGCGCGCCTGCCAGAAGGCTTTGCGCCAGTAGCTGTTGTTGAGTGAAGAGCGGATCACACCCTGGCTGGTAGACGCGTGGATAAAGGCGTTATCGCTGTCGTAAATGCCGACATGCAGGCCATTCTCTCCCCGACCGGTTTTAAAAAACACCAGATCGCCTGGCAACAGATCATCTTTATCGATACGCGTGCCGATATCACTCTGCGCACGGGTGGTACGCGGCAGTTGCAGATCAAATTTATCGCGGAAGGTAAGAAAAACGAAGCCGGAACAGTCTACGCCGCTGCGCCCCAGGCCGCCATAGCGATAAGGAGTGCCGCGCCACTGGCTGAGCTGATCGTTGAGTTGTGCCAGCACGGTAATGGAATCAGACAGCCTGCCGTTGGGTGGTGGGGTATGATGACTGCAGCCCGCCAGCAACAGTATGACGATCAGTAATCCAATCCGCATGACAGATATTTCCTGGATGTGACGTAACTGGCGCTACTTTAACGGGAAATTATCCCTGGTGGCAAGTGGCCCCGGGGCTTAACGCAACACCATTAACTGGGGACGGCCATCCAGCTCTGCCTGGCGGAACGCGATCTGATACAGCGGCGCCAGCTGCTCCGGGGTAAGCACGGTGCTGGCCGCACCCTGCGCCACCACTGCGCCCTGATGCAACAGCCAGACGCGTTGCGCATGTTGCAGGCTGTGATTGAGATCGTGCCCGCTGGTCACCACTGTAATGCCTGCCGCACAGAGGCGCGCGATCTGATCGTCCACCGCTTTCTGCTGGGCGATATCCAGTGCCGTCATCGGCTCATCCAGCAGTAACAGCTTTCCCCGGGGATTGATGGCGGGATCGATCTGCAGCATCACCGCCGCCAGACGTACCCGCTGCCACTCCCCGCCGGAGAGCTGCGTCAGCCGACGCTGCAGTTTATCGCTCAGCTGCAGCGCGGCCAGCAGTGCGCTTAACGCGTCATCAATGCCGCTGCGATCTGGCACGCGTGGCAGATGCAGGCGTAAATAGTGAAAAACCGGCATCTCGCTGAGCGGCATCTGCTGCTGCGGCAGCCAGGCGCGTGCCAGCGCCAGCGCCGGACCCTGCCAGTGCGCTAACGGCCGCTGCAGAAACTCGATGACGCCCTGCGCCGGCAGCAGTCCTGCCAGCAGCGCCAGCAGAGTGCTTTTTCCCGCACCATTCGGCCCCACCAGGTGCAACAGCTGCCCGGAGGGCAGCGCCGCAGAAAAAGGTGCCAGCCGTCCGGGGACGGCGGCATCCTTAAGCGTCATCAACATCTATTTTGCCAGCGCCTGCTCAATACTTTGTGCAATCAGCGTATCATCCGGCGACATATCGGGCGAGAAGCGCTGTATCACGTTGCCTTCACGATCGATCAGAAACTTTTCAAAGTTCCACAGTATGTCGCCTGGCTGTTGCGGCGCCCGCCCTTTGCTGATCATCCGCTCGCGGAAGCCGCTTCCCTCTGGCGCAACGGCTTCCGGGCGGGCAGCGATCAACTGTGCGTATAACGGATGACGGTGCGGGCCGTTCACATCGGTCTTGCTGAACATCGGGAACGTGACGCCCCAGGTAGTACTGCAGTAGATTTTGATCTCCTGGTTACTGCCGGGCTCCTGTTCCAGGAACTGATTACAGGGAAAGCCCAGCACGCTGAAACCACGCGCCTGCCAGGTTTTATGCAGGTTTTCCAGCTGGCCATATTGCGGAGTCAGGCCACATTTTGATGCCACGTTCACTACCAGCAGTACCTGCCCCTGCCATTGGGCCAGGGTCGTTTTTTCGCCATCCAGCGTTTCCAGCTCAGTTTGAAAAATGCTCATCATTCACCTGTCTCGGTTAGAAGCGCCAGCCGCAGCTAGCGTGGGGATTTCAGTAACAGCATGATAAACAGCGGCGCGCCCAGCGTGGCCGTGACCACGCCAATGGGCAACTCCGCTGAGGTCAGCACCAGGCGGGCCAGGATATCCGCCCCCAGCAGTACCAGCGCTCCCGCCAGCGCCGAGGCGGGCAGCAGGTAGCGGTGATCGTTCAGGCCGCTCAGGCGCAGCAGATGGGGGATCACCAGGCCGACAAAGCCGATGGCGCCCGCCAGCGCCACGCTGACGCCCACCAGCCAGCCCATCGCCAGTACCAGCAGGTTACGCCAGAATAACAGAGGCAGCCCCAGCTGACGTGCAGAGGTTTCCCCCAGCGCCAGCAGGTTAAGTACTCGTGCGGTCGCCATCAGCGCCAGCGTCACTGGCAGCAATCCCAGCATCATCCAGCCGTAACGCCAGTCGATGCCGCTGAAACCGCCCATCAGCCAGTACATCAGCTGGCGCAGATCCAGGGCCGAGCTGAAATAGACCGCCCAGGTCATAATGGCGCTGCAGATAATGCCCAGCGCCACGCCGGTTAACAGCAGGCGGCTGACGGAGAGCTGGCGGTGCGCAAAATGCAGCAGGATCAGGGTGATCAGCAGTGCCCCCGCCATCGCCGCCAGGCTCAGGCTCCAGAGCGAACCGCTGCCAAGCATCACGCCCAGCACCAGGCCGATCCCCGCCCCATTGGATACCCCCAACAGGCCAGGCTCCGCCAGTGGATTGGTAAACAACGCCTGCATCACCACGCCGCATACTGCCAGCGCTGCGCCTACCAGCATCACCGCCAGCGTACGCGGCAGGCGCAGTTGCCAGACAAACAGATCGCCTGCAGGGGTGAACCAGCGATGCGGCGCAATCCAGCTGTCACCGGCGCACAGGCTGAGTATAAACAGTAATACTAACCCGAGGCTCAGACGAATCAGCCAGCGCTGGCTACGGCGGTCGGTTTGATGGGCAAGCTGATCCAGCAAGGTCATGGCAGGAAACACGGCTGAGAAAACAGAGATTTGATTGTAGTGAGATTGCGGGAAAAAGAAAGATCGGGATAACCGGAGCCTCAGACGCAGGCGGGTGCGAATCGTCGCCAGACCTGCCGCTGGCAGGCCAGCAACAGCGATAAAAAAGGCCGCTGAAGCGGCCTTTTGTACACTGAAATGAGTCAGTCGTTTTTCGGTGAAGCGTTTTCTACGCGGCTTTTTAACTTCTGTCCGGGACGGAAGGTCACCACGCGACGAGCAGTAATCGGGATATCTTCCCCCGTTTTCGGATTCCGACCAGGACGTTGGTTCTTATCGCGCAGGTCGAAATTACCAAATCCAGACAGTTTGACCTGTTCACCATTTTCCAAAGCGCGGCGGACCTCTTCAAAAAACAGTTCTACCAGCTCTTTTGCATCACGTTTGCTCAGCCCGAGCTTTTCAAACAGGTACTCTGACATTTCAGCTTTTGTAAGCGCCATAGGTTCAATCCCTCAAGGTTGCCTGGAATCGCTCTTTTAATGCCGCAACGCATCTGGCAACGGTTGCAGCAATCTCCTCTTCTTCGAGTGTCCGGCTGGTATCCTGCAAAATCAGGCTAATCGCGAGGCTCTTATAACCCTCGTTTACACCCTTACCACGGTACACGTCAAACAAGTTTACGCCAACTATCTGATTTACGCCAACTTTCTTACACTCTGCAATAATATCTGCTGCGGGTACATTTTCCGGCACCACAACGGCGATATCACGACGGTTTGCCGGGAAGCGTGAAATCTCGCGCGCATCAGGCAGGACGCGGTCTGCGACCTTATTCCAAAGCAGTTCAAAGACTAAGGTGCGTCCGTTGAGATCCAGCTTACGTTCCAGTTCCGGATGAACCACCCCGATAAATCCGATTCGTTCATCTTTCAGGTAAATCGCCGCACTTTGACCCGGATGTAACGCCGGATTGGCTTCGGCGCGGAAGCGGATATCGTCAAGCTTACCGGTGAGTTCCAGTACCGATTCCAAATCACCTTTTAAATCATAGAAGTCTACCGTATGGCGCGCCAGATCCCAGTGCTCTTCGTCACGGTTACCGCTTATCACCCCTGCCAGCATAAGATCCTGACGGATACCTAAATCCGCTTGTGTATCCGGTACAAAGCGCAGACCGCTTTCAAACAGACGCACGCGGCTCTGCTGACGGTTCTGGTTATAGACCACCGCACTCAGCAGGCCGCTCCAGAGCGACAGACGCATCGCCGACATTTCGCTGGAGATAGGGCTCGGCAGAATCAGCGCCTTTTCGCCCGGATGCAGCAGCGACTGCACTTTAGGATCGACAAAGCTGTAGGTAATCGCTTCCTGATAGCCTTTATCTACCAGCAGCGTTTTCACGCGTTTCAGCGACAGCGAGGCTTCACGATGAGAGGTCATGACCAGACCCGCCTGCACCGGCACATTGGGAATGTTGTTGTAACCGTAAACGCGGGCCACTTCTTCGATCAGATCTTCTTCGATAGTCATATCGAAGCGCCAGCTGGGGGCGACCGCTTGCCATTCGCCATTGCCCGCCGTGACTTCACAGCCCAGACGCTGCAGAATATCGGTGACCTGCTCGTCGCCAATCACATGACCAATCAGGCGGTCCAGCTTCTCGCGACGCAGTGTAATGGTCGCACGGGCCGGCAGCGTCTCACTGTGCGTCTGGTCGATCACCGGACCAGCTTCACCCCCGCAAATCTCCAGCAACAGCTGGGTCGCGCGTTCCAGCGCCTTGTGCTGCAGTGCCGGATCGACACCACGCTCGTAGCGGTGAGAAGCATCGGTATGCAGGCCGTGGCGGCGTGCGCGCCCGGTAATCGCCAGCGGATCGAAATAAGCGCACTCAAACAGGATGTTTTGCGTCTCTTCATTCACGCCAGAGTGTTCGCCGCCAAAGATACCGCCCATCGCCAGTGCCTTATGGTGATCGGCAATCACTAAGGTGTCGCTGCTCAGCGTCGCTTCGCTGCCATCCAGCAGGGTCAGGGTTTCTCCCTCTTCTGCCATCCGCACCACGATGCCGCCGTCAATGCGGTTGAGATCGAAGGCGTGCATCGGCTGACCCAGCTCCAGCAGGACATAGTTGGTGATATCCACCACCGGATCGATAGAGCGAATACCGCAGCGGCGCAGTTTCTCTTTCATCCACAGCGGCGTGGCCGCTTTCACATTAATTCCTTTAACCACGCGTCCCAGATAGCGTGGGCAGGCGGCAGGCGCATCGATACGAATCGGGAAGGTCTCATTCAGCGTGGCCGCCACCGGGGTGATTTCCGGCTGGGTCAACGGCAAACCGTTCACCACCGCAACGTCACGGGCGATACCGATGATGCCCAGACAATCGGCGCGGTTCGGGGTGACGCTGATTTCAATGGTGTTGTCGTCCAGCTGCAGATAGTCGCGAAGATCGCGGCCAATGGGCGCATCGGCTGGCAGTTCGATAATACCGTTGTGATCGTCAGTAATACCCAGCTCGGAGAAGGAGCAGAGCATCCCTTCTGATGGCTCGCCGCGCAGTTTTGCTGCTTTGATTTTAAAGTCGCCCGGCAGTACCGCGCCCACGGTCGCCACGGCCACTTTCAGGCCCTGACGGCAGTTGGGTGCGCCGCACACGATGTCCAGCAGACGATCGCCGCCAACATTCACTTTGGTGACGCGTAGTTTATCGGCGTTCGGGTGCTGGCCGCACTCTACCACTTCACCAACCACCACGCCGTGGAACGCGCCGGCAACCGGCTCGACGCCGTCCACTTCCAGGCCTGCCATGGTAATTTGTTCAGCCAGCGCAGCGCTGTCCAGGGCTGGATTTACCCATTCGCGTAACCAGAGTTCACTGAATTTCATTGGATAACCTGCCCTTATTTAAATTGTTTGAGGAAACGTAAATCATTTTCGAAGAAAGCGCGCAGATCGGTCACGCCGTAACGCAGCATGGTGAGACGCTCCATCCCCATGCCGAACGCGAAGCCGGAATAGACTTCCGGGTCGATACCCACGTTGCGCAGCACGTTCGGATGCACCATGCCGCAGCCCAGCACTTCCAGCCATTTGCCGTTTTTACCCATCACGTCCACTTCAGCAGAGGGTTCGGTAAACGGAAAATAGGAAGGACGGAAACGCACCTGCAGATCTTCTTCAAAGAAGTTGCGCAGGAAGTCGTGCAGCGTGCCTTTCAGGTTGGTGAAGCTGATGTTTTTATCGACGATCAGGCCTTCCATCTGATGGAACATCGGGGTATGCGTCTGGTCGTAATCGTTGCGGTAGACGCGTCCCGGCGCAATAATGCGGATCGGCGGCTGCTGATTCTTCATGGTACGGATCTGGACGCCGGAGGTTTGCGTACGCAGCAGACGTGTGGCATCAAACCAGAAGGTGTCGTGATCGGCGCGCGCCGGGTGGTGTCCCGGAATATTCAGCGCGTCGAAGTTATGATAGTCATCCTCGATTTCCGGGCCGGTGGCGACAGCAAAGCCCAGCTCGCCGAAAAAGGTTTCGATGCGATCAATGGTACGGGTGACCGGATGCAGCCCACCGTTCTCCGTACGACGGCCCGGCAGGGAAACGTCGATCGTTTCTGCCGCCAGTCGCGCATTCAGCGCAGCTGATTCCAGGTTGTTTTTACGGGCGTTAAGGCACTCCTGTACCTGCTGTTTGGCCTCGTTGATCACCGCACCGGCAGCCGGACGCTCTTCCGCAGGCAGATCGCGCAGCGTGTTCATTTGCAGCGTCAGATGCCCTTTTTTACCCAGGTATTCGACACGCACGGCGTCAAGGGCGGCGATATCCGTCGCCTCATCGATGGCGGCCGTGGCGCGCGCCACCAGTTCTGCGAGTTGGGACATGGTTTCCTCTTCTTCCAGCCAGGCTGGTCTGTTCTCGTTGGGACCTGTGGGTCCAATGTGATGTCGCCAGAAACAAAAAAGCCTCCACGAGGGAGGCTTTCAGCGCGATTTTTCGTTTCTTTTCTATGCGCAAAAGCCCCTGGATGTCAGGTGCTAAAGTAAAAAAAGAAACGGAAAATAGCAGCGTGCATGCTTGCGTTACCTTGTCATCATTTTAACGGCACTATTGAAATGCCCATCGTGATAAATGTCAATCGTTTACGCAGATTAGGGACAATAAAAAAGGGAGCAAGCTCCCTTTTTTACCTGACTTACGCCAGAGCTGTTTTTGCTTTTTCAACCAGTGCAGTAAATGTCACTTTGTCGAATACAGCGATGTCAGCCAGAATCTTACGGTCGATTTCAATAGAGGCTTTTTTCAGGCCATTGATGAAACGGCTGTAAGAGATACCGTTCTGACGGGCCGCAGCGTTGATACGTGCGATCCACAGCTGACGGAACTGACGTTTACGTTGACGACGGTCGCGGTAAGCATACTGACCAGCTTTGATAACAGCCTGGAAGGCAACGCGGTATACACGTGAACGTGCACCGTAGTAGCCTTTAGCTTGTTTTAAGATTTTCTTGTGACGTGCGCGGGCAATGACACCACGTTTTACACGAGCCATGAGTGCTCTCCTGTTCTATATTCTGTTGTAAAAAATTAACTTATGCGTAAGGCAGGCAGGCTACTACCAGACCCAGATCGCCTTTAGATACCAGGCCTTTCGGACGCAGGTGACGTTTACGCTTGGTTGATTTTTTGGTCAGAATATGACGCAGGTTAGCGTGCTTGCGCTTGAAGCCGCCAGAAGCGGTCTTCTTGAAGCGCTTAGCCGCGCCACGGACAGTTTTAATCTTTGGCATTTTGACAAATATCCACTTCGCATTGTTAATAAAATGACCCAGACAGGCGAACAAAAAGCCGCACAACGCGAACGCTGCGCGGTATCTGTTACTTGAAGGCCTACTGTTTCTTCTTGGGTGCGAGCACCATGATCATCTGGCGGCCTTCGATCTTCGACGGGAAGGATTCGACTACGGCCAGTTCATTCAGATCTTCTTTCACGCGGTTAAGCACTTCCATACCGATCTGTTGGTGCGCCATCTCACGGCCACGGAAACGCAGCGTGATTTTGGCTTTATCGCCTTCTTCCAGAAAACGAATCAGGTTGCGTAGTTTGACCTGATAGTCGCCTTCATCGGTACCAGGACGGAATTTAATTTCCTTAACCTGGATGACTTTTTGCTTCTTCTTCTGTTCCTTAGAAGATTTGCTTTTTTCATAGAGGAATTTGCCGTAGTCCATAATGCGGCAAACTGGCGGTTCGGCGTTAGGGCTGATCTCTACTAAATCAACACCTGCCTCTTCAGCTTTTTCTATAGCTTCACGTAGACTGACAATGCCAATCTGCTCGCCATCAACGCCGGTTAAGCGCACTTCTGTGGCACGGATTTCACCGTTGATACGATTCGGACGCGTTGGTGCTACTCGTTTTCCGCCTTTAATACCTTATTCCTCCAGTTGGTGAAGATTTCGGCTGCGAATCTCTTGTTGCAGCTTCTCAACAAACACATCGACATCCATCGACCCAAGGTCTTTGCCACGGCGGGTACGCACGGCTACCTTGCCGGCCTCCACTTCTTTTTCACCGCAGACTAACATATAAGGGACGCGACGTAATGTGTGCTCGCGGATTTTAAAGCCTATCTTCTCGTTTCTCAAGTCTGCTTTTACACGAATGCCGGCATTTTGCAATTTGCGCGTCAATTCGTTGACATATTCGGCCTGATTATCGGTGATATTCATCACCACGGCCTGTACCGGGGCCAGCCAGCTCGGGAAGAAACCGGCAAATTCTTCGGTCAGGATGCCAATAAAGCGCTCCATTGACCCCAGAATAGCACGGTGAATCATCACCGGTGTCTGACGATCGTTGGTTTCACCCACATAAGTGGCGTCCAGACGCTTCGGCAAAGAGAAGTCTAGCTGAACTGTACCACACTGCCAGGCGCGATCGAGACAATCATACAGGGTAAATTCGATTTTAGGGCCATAGAAAGCGCCTTCGCCCGGCTGATATTCAAAGGAAATATTATTTTCCTTCAGCGCGGCCGCCAAATCCTGTTCTGCGCGATCCCACATATCATCGGTACCGATACGTTTTTCCGGACGCGTAGAGAGTTTTACCACAATTTTCTCAAAGCCGAAGGTGCTGTACATATCATACACCATTCGGATGCAACTGTTTACTTCGCTGCGGACCTGCTCTTCCGTACAGAAGATATGCGCATCGTCCTGGGTGAAGCCGCGTACGCGCATCAGACCATGCAGCGCGCCTGACGGCTCGTTACGATGGCAGCTGCCGAACTCCGCCATACGTAACGGCAGATCACGGTAGGATTTCAGCCCCTGATTGAAGATCTGCACGTGGCCCGGGCAGTTCATCGGCTTGATGCAATATTCACGGTTCTCGGAAGAGGTGGTGAACATCGCTTCTTTATAGTTTTCCCAGTGTCCGGTTTTTTCCCAGAGCACACGGTCCATCATAAAGGGCCCTTTCACTTCCTGGTACTGATACTCTTTCAGCTTGCTGCGTACAAACACTTCCAGCTCGCGGAAGATGGTCCAGCCGTCGTTGTGCCAGAACACCATACCCGGCGCTTCTTCCTGCATATGGTAGAGATCGAGCTGCTTACCAATTTTACGGTGATCGCGCTTCGCCGCCTCTTCCAGACGCTGCAGATAAGCATTCAACTGTTTTTTATCCGCCCAGGCGGTGCCGTAGATACGCTGCAGCATTTTATTGTTGCTGTCGCCACGCCAGTAGGCACCGGAAATTTTCTGCAGCTTGAAGAAGTGGCAGAAACGCATGTTCGGCACGTGCGGACCGCGGCACATGTCGATATATTCTTCATGATGATAGAGGCCAGGACGGTCGTCGTGGCTGATATTCTCATCCAGAATGGTGGTTTTATAAATCTCACCGCGGGCGGCGAAAACGTCACGCGCTTCCTGCCAGCTCACTTTTTTCTTGATGACGGTGTAATTGGTTTCTGCCAGTTCATGCATGCGCTTTTCCAGCAGCTCAATGTCTTCCTGGCTCAGCGTGCGGTCGAGATCCACATCATAATAGAAACCGTTATCGATCACCGGACCGATAGCCATTTTGGTATCTGGCCACAGCTGTTTAATCGCGTGCCCTAACAGGTGCGCGCAGGAGTGACGAATAATCTCCAGGCCAGCTTCATCTTTGGCGGTGATAATGGCGACAGCGGCATCTTCATGGATGAGATCAACGGCATCCACCAGTTCGCCATTGACGCGTCCGGCGATACAGGCTTTTGCCAGACCAGGACCGATATCCTGCGCGATATCCATCACGCTGACGGGACGATCAAAAGAACGCTGGCTTCCATCAGGAAGCGTAATTACGGGCATTTCATATCCTTAATTGCAGTGGTAAGCCACACGAAAGCTTACATGCAACATTGATGGTGAGAATCTGCCGGGCGTAATGTCAGACCCACATTGTCGGAATGACGCCAGGCATTTTTGTGCGTTAATAATAACAGCTTTCCGGAAGCAGCAAAACCCGGAAAAGCAGTGACTTTTTGCTTGTTTCACCGTCACAGGGACAGAAAAAACCCGCAGCGGAAGCGATTTCCGGCTGCGGGTTTAGCGGTGATAGCGGTGCGCCAGCGCCCTTACATAGCGTAAGAGAGCAGCACAGAAGTTTTAGTATCGGTACGATCCGGCGCAGATTCCGGCGGATTGTTATTCCAGGTTACGTTATACGCCAGCTTCAGCGCAAAGTGAGCATTGATCGCCACCTGCAATCCGGTTTCAGAGTTCAGGGTGGTATCGTCATCAAAGCTGCTCAGCACGGAAACGCCCTGAATAAATTTGGTGTTGTCGGTAAGCTGCCACTGGTAGCTCAGCGCGCCGTAGCCCAGCGCTTTGGTTTCATGACCGCCATCGTGGAAATCATCATAACGCACGCCCGGACCGAATTCAGTACGCAGCGAGTGCACTGGACCATTCAGAATCTGACGACCGTAACCAGCGGTCAGAACATCACGCGCGTCATAACCGTTGAAGCGGTCGCTCAGCCAGCTCGCCTGGCCGAACAGGTAATCATTGCTGGTCATATTGTAGCGGGTACGACCACCGACATTATAGGTTTCGGATGAACGCTCGTCGTTTGAAGAGGTGTTCGCCGCGTTCCCCCACAGGCTGTAGGCGTAATTGGTGGTATACCACGTCATATTGGTCTGCGCGGTCAGTGAGGAGCTTTTGGTATTGCCCGTTTGAGCCAGGTAACCGGCCGACGCGCTACCTTCAAAAGGTTTCTTCGCGCTGGAAGGATCGTCCATGGACGTAAACACGTTGTTATCCGCTAATGCCTGGTGACAAAGTGCTCCGGAAGAGAGCAAAAGAACAGCAGAGAGCTTTGTTAACGCTTTCATTAAAATGGGTCCGTACGACAAGTTTAAAAACACGAAGAGTCTGAAGGGTTTTACCGGCCGATCAATGCCCTTTATGGTGACTATTGTAAAAAAATGTTTAATCGCGCCAAAAACCCGGCATCCCGCTGCTTCAGGCTCTGGAATGGGATTGTTCCCATTCCCGGCGCGCATTATAAGAGGCAGGTAATAAAAATGCAGCCAAATTGCTACAAGAATTTTCTGAAGCCCGGCGTGCCTCATTTCCCTTGATTTAGCGCTTTTCAGCGCGTGCTTTAGCGTTTCTGATGCGCAACTCTCGCTCAAATTTTGACCATGGTCTACGCTGACAGCGTAACTTAACCACGAGGTATATCATGAGTGCAGCCGAGGTAAAACGTTACATTGTCACCTTTCATTTTCATGATCAGGGCCTGAGCGATATTCTTGAACTGGATAGCGCAATGGTAAACGGCGGTTTTTCCACCACCCTGACTGACGAAGTGGGCCAGTCGCACGAGCTGGGCACCCACAGCTATGGTCTGCTGAGCGCGTTACCGGCCGAAGAGATTACGCAACAGGCTACGAGGCTGGGTGAAATGGTGCTGGGCCAGAAGCCCGAAGTAGAGGTCACGACGCTGGAGGCGTTTCTTAAACCGTAAGCCTGAAACGCTTTGTTTTATAAAAAGCGTCGCCAGGCTGGACGCAACAGTGATTTTGGTGAATATTTAAGCGTTACAATCGATCTTACGCAGCGAATAAAGAGGACAACCCGATGTGGTCAGCCATTAGTCGTCTGTTAAGTGAGCAGTTGGGCAGCGCCGAAATCACCCGACGTGAGGAACTGCCGGGAGGAGAGGTCCATGCCGCCTGGAAGGTTCGTTACGGCGAGCAGGAGATCTTTGTCAAATGTAACGATCGCGACAAACTCTCCCTGTTCAGCTGGGAAGCGGAGCAGCTGGAACTGCTGGCGCGAACCCATACCGTGCGCGTTCCCAAAGTGTATGGCGTTGGTTATGACCGTGACTACAGCTTTCTGCTGCTGGAATATATCGCGCCGCAACCGCTGGACGCCGCCGCCGCCTTTCAGCTTGGCCAGCAGCTGGCGCATCTGCATCAGTGGAGCGAACAGCCGCAGTTTGGCCTCGATTTCGACAACAATATCACCACCTCCCCCCAACCCAACAGCTGGCTGCGTCGCTGGTCATTTTTTTTTGCTGAGCAGCGCATCGGCTGGCAGCTGCAGCTGGCCGCTGAAAAAAATATTCACTATGGCGATATCGATCTGATTGTCGACTGCGTGCAGCGCGCGCTCAGCAGCCACCATCCTCAACCTTCTCTGCTGCATGGCGATCTCTGGCCGGCTAACTGCGCGGGCAGCCAGGCAGGCCCGTGGATTTTCGATCCCGCCTGCTACTGGGGCGACCGCGAGTGCGATCTGGCGATGCTGAGCTGGTACAGCCATCTGCCACGCCAGATTTATGAGGGATATCATGCTGTCTGGCCGCTGCCCGCCGGTTTCTCTCAGCGTCAGCCGGTGTATCAGCTCTACTATCTGCTTAATCGCGCCAATGTCTTTGGCGGCAGCTGGACGGAAGAAGCGCAGCTGGCGGTAGGCCAGCTGCTTAGCCGGGATCAGGCGGGGATGAGTCAGGCCGAACAGGCCTGACCCGTTACAGAAAGCCGAGCAGCGACAGTACGAAATAGCCGATCAGGGCGATCACGACGGGAAGAATATAGAGCGGGAAAATCTGCAGCAGGATGGTGTGATTTGGCACCCGAATTTTCTCCTCGAGCAGCTGTCGGGTACGCCCTTCGCTCCCCTTTGCCTGTTCAATAATCAGCTGGTCTTCAATGCCTTCTTTGATATGACGTGACTGACGCCACATGCGTGCACCCGACGCCTGCAGCGCCAGCCCGACAAAAATCAGGATGTAGATAATCCAGAACCCGACATTGGCCTCTCCCCGGAACTCCGGCACCGGCGAGTGACGCCAGAAAAAATCGAGGAAGGTCGTATTAAAGCGGATCATATCGATAATGACATGGATAAAATCGAGCAGCACCGCATTAATGCCCGGCTGTTTCTCGCTGTGTTTGAACATAAAGCTGAGCAGTGAAATCAGCGTGGACAACAGCGCCGGGATAAAAACGACCCAGCCAGCCACGCGCTTAAGGATGGCAATGCGGCCAGCCTGTTGGTATGTCATGGTGTCTCCTTGACCTGTAAAGTTACGCTGTAAGTCTACCTGCCCCGGTCTGTTTTTTCCTGGAAAAAGAGAGAGCTGCGTAAAAGCCAGGCACTGCCTTCTCCTCCCTTATCCGTGCTAAGGTAACGGAAATCTTACATGGAGCCTCTGTATGTCATTTCAACGCCCTGTTCTTGCCGCTATTTTTGATATGGACGGTTTGCTTATTGATTCTGAGCCGCTGTGGGATCAGGCGGAGCGGGAAGTCCTGTCTGCCCTCGGGGTTGATGTTTCCCGTCGTCATGAGTTGCCGGACACACTGGGATTACGCATCGACCAGGTGGTGCGGATGTGGTACGAAACCCTGCCGTGGAACGGACCGAGCCAGCAGGAAGTGACGGCGCGGGTTATCGCCCGTGCGCTGACGCTGGTAGAGGAAACGCGTCCGCTGCTGCCCGGCGTTGAGCATGCGCTTGCGCTCTGTCAGCAGCAGGGCCTGAAAATTGCGCTGGCTTCCGCCTCACCGCTGGCGATGCTGGAGCGCGTGCTGGAGATGTTCAATCTGCGCCACTACTTTTCGGCCCTCGCTTCAGCCGAAGCCCTGCCGTACAGCAAACCGCACCCGCAGGTCTATCTGGATGCTGCCGCAAAGCTGGGCATCGATCCACTCAACTGCGTCGCGCTGGAAGACTCGTTTAACGGCATGATCGCCTGTAAAGCGGCGCGTATGCGCTCGATAGTTGTACCGGCGGCGGAGCATCGTGATGATGCGCGCTGGTCGCTGGCGAACGCCCGGCTCGACTCGCTGCAGGCGCTTACCCCTGCCCATCTGGGTCTGTAAAACGCCCTGCCTGGCTCGCCGCCTGCGGCGAGCTTTCACCTCCACTCTGTCAGCAAGGTTTGATCGCGCCTGCAAAACAAATAAAACGTTGTTTCATTTTTATTGAATTGATGTACCAGGCTGCCTAAGATGCTTCAACACGCCCCAACCGGGCGATTCAGTCATCAATCCGCAGAGAGGTCTGAGATGGATATTCGTCAAAGCATTCACAGCGATCACGCCAGGCAACTGGATACCGCCGGTTTACGCCGCGAATTCATGATCGAAAAGGTTTTCGTCGCCGACAGCTATACCATGACCTACAGTCACATCGACCGCATTATTATCGGTGGCGTGATGCCTGTGCAGCAGAGCGTAACCATCGGCAGCGAAGTGGGCCAGCAGCTGGGTGTCAGCTACTTCCTGGAGCGGCGTGAACTGGGGGTAATCAACATTGGCGGCCCGGGCCTGATTGAAGTGGATGGCAAGACCTGGGAAATTGGTCATGAAGAGGCGCTGTATGTTGGTAAAGGGGCGCAGTCGGTGGTATTTCGCAGCGCCCATGCGCAGCAGCCCGCCAAATTTTATTACAACAGCGCCCCGGCGCATACCACCTACCCGGACAAAAAAATCACCCTGGCGGAAGCTTCTCCCACTACGCTTGGCGATCCGGCCACCTCGAACCGCCGTACCATTAACAAATTTATCGTGCCGGCTGTGTTGCCCACCTGCCAGCTCACCATGGGGCTGACCAAACTGGAAGAAGGCAGCCTGTGGAACACCATGCCCTGTCATACTCATGAGCGCCGCATGGAGGTCTACTTCTATTTCGATATGGATGAGGAAACCGCCGTGTTCCATATGATGGGAGAGCCGCAGGAGACACGTCATCTGCTGGTGCATAATGAACAGGCGGTGATCTCGCCCAGCTGGTCGATCCACGCCGGGGTGGGCACCAAACGCTATACCTTTATCTGGGGCATGACAGGTGAAAATCAGGTATTCGACGACATGGATCACGTCAGAGTCAGCGAATTACGCTGAACCGGAGGAGAAGACAGCATGATACTGAATGCCTTTAATCTGGAAGGGAAGATCGCGCTGGTCACCGGCTGCAATACCGGCCTGGGCCAGGGAATGGCGCTGGCGCTGGCCGAGGCCGGATGTGACATTATCGGCGTTAACCGCGCCGGGAGTGAGGAGACGCAGACACGCATTCAAGCGCTGGGCCGACGCTTCTTTCCGTTCCAGGCCGACCTGACCGATGCGACACGGACCGCGCAGATTGTGACGCAGGCCGTTGCCGCCGCCGGAAAAATAGACATTCTGGTGAATAATGCTGGCATTATCCGCCGCGAGGATGCGCTGAATTTCAGTGAGAAGGACTGGGACGATGTCATGAATATCAACAGCAAAACGCTGTTTTTCCTCTCCCAGCAGGTGGCGCGTCAGTTTATCGCGCAGGGCCAGGGGGGGAAGATCATTAATATCGCGTCGATGCTGTCGTTCCAGGGCGGGATTCGCGTGCCTTCTTATACTGCCTCGAAGAGCGCGGTCATGGGGCTGACGCGCCTGATGGCTAACGAGTGGGCGCAATATGGCATCAACGTAAATGCCATTGCGCCAGGCTATATGGCAACCAATAATACCGGGCAATTACGTAACGATGAAGCGCGCAATGAAGCGATCCTGGAGCGTATTCCTGCCGGACGCTGGGGAACGCCGGACGATATGAAAGGCCCAATCGTTTTTCTCGCCTCTCCGGCCGCTGATTATGTGAATGGTTATACGCTGGCGGTTGATGGCGGCTGGCTGGCGCGCTAAGCTCTCTTAACGGGCACCGCCACGGTGCCCGCTGTTCGCCTTCTGCCACAGATATTCATGCTTCGTTACAGCGTCACATATTCTCATTTACTGGATAAATCCCTATACTGGATGCATCGACAGTTTTGCAGCCAGGTTTTATCATGACGGCCGAAGGCCATGTAATTTTTGCTATTGCCAGTGCGATTTTTGCCAGGCGCGCCGAGTTAACACCGGTGCTGGCGGAGGCTGACTGGTGGCATCTTGTTCCCGCAACTTTATTAACCTGCCTGCTGCCGGATATTGATCATCCAAAATCGGTGCTGGGCCAGCGGCTGAAATGGCTGTCGGTGCCCATCGCGCGCGCTTTTGGTCATCGTGGCTTTACCCACAGCTTACTGGCGGTGGCGGCCGGACTCTGGCTGTTGCAGATCAACATTCCCGCCAGCTGGCCGATCCCGGCAGATGTTTTACAGGGCATGACCCTTGGCTATCTGAGCCATATTGTGGCCGATATGCTGACGCCCGCCGGTGTTCCCCTGCTCTGGCCCTGCCGCTGGCGCTTTCGCCTGCCACTGTTGAGAACGCAGAAAGGCAATCAGCTGGAGCGGACCCTGTGTCTGGCGCTGGTCGGCTTTGCTCTGTGGTTTCCGGCGGAAACGCCGCTGTTCAGCGCCAGCGGCTGGCCGGCGTCGCTGTTCAATTCACTGCAGAATGATGTCAGCCGCTTTATTAGCGCGCAAACAGCACGTTAAAAGCATCTCTTAGCACATCAGGTTATATGCCATACCATTTGAATATAAGCCTGCCGCGCGTCAGCTGTTACCATGCCGCCATTCCGCTTTGACGGAACCTTTATCTGCCCCTGTTATCGCTGCGCTTGTCAGCGGACGGGGGTTTCAACTTTTGGAGAGACAGAATGAATCTTCCCCTCATTCTTAATATTGTCGCCTTTGTGGCGCTGTTATTGCTGGTGTCACGCACCGGCCGTACGACATGGAGCCTGTCGAAAAAAGTGCTGTTTGGTCTGGTGCTGGGCGTGCTGTTTGGCCTGGCGCTGCAGCTGATCTATGGCGCGGAGAATGCCACTGTCGCCGCATCCATCAGCTGGTTTAACATTGTCGGTAGCGGTTATGTGCAACTGCTGCAGATGATTGTAATGCCGCTGGTGTTTGCCTCGATTCTCAGCGCGGTTGCACGTCTGCACAGCGCCGCCTCGCTGGGTAAAATCAGCGTGCTCACCATTGGCGTCCTGCTGTTCACCACCGCGATCGCCGCGCTGGTGGGGGTCTTTGTCACCGCACTGTTTGGCCTCAGCGCAGAGGGTCTGGTTCAGGGCGCGCAGGAAACAGCACGCCTGAATGCGCTGCAAAACAATTACGTGGGCAAAGTGGCTGACCTGACGGTGCCGCAGCTGCTGCTGTCGTTCATTCCGAAAAACCCCTTCGCTGAGATGACTGGTGCCAGCCCGACCTCGATTATCAGCGTGGTGATTTTCGCTGCCTTTCTCGGCGTCGCGGCACTGCAGTTATTAAAAGACGATACAGTGAAAGGCGAACGCGTACTGCTGGCAATCGATACGCTGCAGTCCTGGGTGATGAAACTGGTGCGTCTGGTGATGAAACTCACCCCTTACGGCGTACTGGCGCTGATGACCAAAGTGGTCGCGGGCTCCAACCTGCAGGATATTATCAAGCTGGGCAGCTTTGTAGTCGCCTCCTACCTTGGCCTCGCCATTATGTTTGGAGTCCATGCCCTGCTGCTGTCGCTGAACGGCATCAATCCGCTGCGCTTCTTCCAGAAAGTCTGGCCGGTGATCACCTTCGCCTTTACCAGCCGCTCCAGCGCCGCCAGTATTCCGCTGAACGTGGAAACGCAGACGCGTCGCCTGGGCGTGCCGGAATCGATCGCCAGCTTCTCCGCCTCCTTTGGCGCGACCATCGGGCAGAACGGCTGCGCCGGGCTTTATCCCACCATGCTGGCGGTGATGGTAGCCCCTACCGTGGGCATTAACCCCTTCGATCCGCTGTGGATTGCGACGCTGGTAGGGATCGTGACCCTGAGCTCAGCCGGGGTGGCGGGCGTCGGCGGCGGTGCAACCTTTGCTGCGCTGATCGTGCTGCCCACTCTGGGACTGCCGGTCACGCTGGTGGCACTGCTGATCTCCATCGAACCGCTGATTGATATGGGACGTACCGCTCTGAACGTGAACGGTGCCATGACTGCCGGTTCGCTGACCAGTCGCTGGCTGGGTCTGACCGATCGCAAAGTGCTCAACAGCGACGAAACCGGTGAGCTGGCGCACCGCTAAGCCACTCACTACCCTGACAGCAGGCGCGTCTGTGCCTGCTGTTTTCTCCCGCTTTTTCTCCTTTTTCCGCCTCTTCTGACGCTTCCGGCTGCGTTTTTCGTTATATCCCTGGCTTTAGCAGGCGTATGCATGACGCTGTTCTATAGTTAATGCTGAAACCTGAACCGCTAAAAGGGAGCAGCAGATCATGTCTAAACAAACAGATCTGTCTCTTATACACATCTCCGAGCCCACGAGACTAGGCATGATCTCGTATGCCGTCTTCTGCTTGAAAAAAAAAAAAAAAAAAAAAAAAAAAGAAAAAAGAAAACAAACAAAAGATAAAAAG
>NZ_LR026978.1:3158004-3296001 GCF_900604315.1 [Erwinia] mediterraneensis | reverse complement strand
CCGGAAAACAACCCACCGCCCCCGGTAGTCTGAAAGCCCCTCAAGTCACTAACGCCAAACTGGACCAGCTTGACGCCCATCGCAAAAACGGGGAAAACGCCCCGCTGACCACCAATCAGGGCACGCGCATCGCGAACGATCAAAACTCATTGCGCGCCGGAACGCGGGGGCCGACGCTGCTGGAAGATTTCATTATGCGTGAAAAAATCACGCACTTTGACCATGAGCGTATTCCGGAGCGTATTGTCCATGCCCGTGGTTCGGCCGCGCACGGCTATTTTCAGCCTTATCGCGACATGAGCCATGTTACGAAAGCGGACTTCCTGCGCGATCCGCAGAAAGTGACGCCGGTGTTTGTCCGCTTTTCTACCGTGCAGGGCGGCGCGGGTTCGGCGGATACCGTGCGCGATATCCGCGGCTTCGCCACCAAGTTTTATACCGAAGAAGGCATCTTCGATCTGGTGGGCAATAACACCCCGGTGTTTTTTATTCAGGATGCGCATAAGTTTCCTGACTTTGTCCATGCGGTAAAACCGGAACCGCACAACGAAATCCCGCAGGGTGCCACGGCCCATGACACCTTCTGGGATTACGTTTCGCTGCAGCCGGAAACCCTGCACAACGTGATGTGGGCGATGTCAGATCGCGGCATTCCGCGCAGCTATCGCACCATGGAAGGCTTTGGAATTCACACATTTCGCCTGATTAACGCCGAAGGCAAAGCAACGTTTGTGCGTTTCCACTGGAAACCGGTGGCAGGCAAAGCCTCGTTAATCTGGGATGAATCGCAAAAGCTTATTGGTCGCGACGGCGATTATCACCGGCGCGAACTATGGGAAGCGATTGAGGCCGGGGATTACCCGGAGTATGAACTGGGGCTACAGCTGATTCCGGAAGAGGATGAATTTAAGTTCGATTTTGACCTGCTGGACGCCACCAAGCTGATCCCGGAAGAGCTGGTGCCGGTGGAACTGGTGGGTAAAATGGTGCTGAACCGTAATCCCGATAATTTCTTCGCCGAAACCGAGCAATCGGCGTTTCATCCCGGTCATATCGTTCCCGGCATCGACTTTACCAACGATCCCCTGCTGCAGGGCCGCCTGTTCTCCTATACAGACACACAGATCAGCCGTCTCGGCGGGCCCAACTTCCATGAGATCCCGATCAACCGCCCGGTTTGCCCCTACCATAATTATCAGCGTCAGGGTATGCATCGCATGGAAATCGATACCAACCCGGCGAACTACGAACCCAACTCCATTAACGATAACTGGCCGCGTGAAACCCCTCCCGCACCCCATCGCGGTGGCTTTGAAAGCTATCAGGAACGCATTGAAGGCCATAAAGTACGCGAGCGCAGCCCCTCTTTTGGCGAATACTATTCGCAGCCGCGCCTGTTCTGGCTGAGCCAGACGCCGGTGGAGCAGCAGCATATTATCTCCGCCTTCTCTTTTGAACTCAGTAAAGTCGGCCGAGGCTATATCCGGGAGCGGGTACTGGATCATCTGGCGCATATCGATGTCTCGCTGGCGCATGCGGTGGCTGAAAATCTCGGTATCGAACTGCCCGACGAACTGATGCATATCGCCCCGCCGCAGGATGTGAACGGCCTGAAGAAAGATCCCAGTCTGAGCCTGTATGCGGTGCCCAGCGGTACGATAAAAGGGCGTCAGGTGGCATTGCTGATCAGCGATGGCGTGAAAGCCGCTGACGTGCTGGCCATACTGCAGGAGCTGAAGGTGCATGGCGTACACGGCAAACTGATTGCTGCCCATATTGGGCAGGTGCGAGCCGATGACGGATCAGATATTCCGGTGGATGCCACCTTTACCGGTCTGCCTTCGGTGACCGTGGATGCGGTTATTGTACCGGACGGCAATATTGATGCGCTGCTGCTTAGTGGCGATGCGCGTTACTATCTGCTGGAAGCTTATAAACATCTGAAAGTGATTGGCCTGAGCGGCGATGCGCGACGCTTTAAACCGCAGTTTGGTCTGGCCGATGATGAGCACGAAGAGGGCGTGATTGACGAGGTGAAAGCGGAAGGCGTGCTGATGAGCGAATTTATCGCCGCGCTGGCGGCGCACCGTGTCTGGTCGCGTAGTCAGAAGGCGCAAAGTATTCCGGCGTAAACTGCGGGGCGACGCCGTCGCCTCGTTACCCTTGTCAGGCGTTACAATAAGTAACGGCCCGTGAAACACGGGCCGTCAGAGGTTCTGAACGCGGGATTACTGATTAGCCTGAGGATCGGTATCGTAATCTTTACAACTCTGGAAGCCGTAATTCATCACGCGGCCGGTATCGTTATAGCTCACAAAGTAGGTTTGCGGCTTGCCGTCGCGTTCGCCCAGCACATAGGTCTGACAGGTGCCGCGCGCGTGTACCATGGTGATTTCAGTGGAAGGCTGACCGGCGATCTGACGAACCTGGTCGCGTGTCATGCCCTTTTTCACATCTTTCACTACCGGCTGTGAAACATAGCTCTCCGCACGATCGTAAGCGGTACAACCAGAAAGCGCAGCCAGGGTTAACGCTGCAGCGACACATCCCATCACTTTGTTCATATTGTTGTTCCTCATTGCGTGTCCATGTGAAAGTAAGCCTGGAACATAAATCCAGATTTATCAACTTTATGGCGTGATAAATAGCAGCCTGATAAATCACGGGATGGGGTAAAAAAGCGTGTTCAGGCGTATCCGTCCTCGTATAATCCCCGGTAAGCGTAACGGCGCAGCTTCTCCGCAGGCGTCTGTTCGCCTGTCACTCCCGCATACCGGGTTTTACATCGTTAACAAGACAGAGGATCAATGACACCTGCACATTCTGACCGGCTGGTCTACGCCATCACGCTCGGCCTGATGGCTGCGCTGGGCCCGCTTTGTATCGATCTCTATTTACCCGCCCTGCCTGAACTGGCGCGCGATCTCTCCAGTGAAACCGCCACGGCGCAGCTCAGCCTGACGGCAGGCCTGCTGGGCCTGGGGGCCGGACAGCTGCTGTTTGGCCCGCTGAGCGACAAATTTGGCCGTTTTCGTCTGTTGCAGCTGTCGCTGGTGCTACTGTTTATCGCCTCCGTGGGCTGTGCCGTGGCACAGGATATTCATCAGTTGCTGCTGGCGCGCCTGTTTCAGGGGCTGGCGGGCGCGGGGGGCGCAGTCCTGTCGCGCGCCATTGCCCGCGATATGTACAGCGGCCATGAACTGACGCGCTTCTTCGCCCTGCTGATGCTGGTGAATGGCCTGGCACCGGTGGGCGCGCCGGTGCTGGGTGGGGTGATGATGACATTTCTGAGCTGGCGCGGCATCTTTCTGACGCTGGGCATCATTGCGCTGCTGCTGATTTTCCTTGCCCGCTGGAAGCTGCATGAAACCCTGCCGCCGGCGCGGCGCAATCCGGGCTCCCTCTTCTCCACCTGGGCGGCGCTGGGACAGGTGATCACCCATCGTCCTTTTATGGGCTTCTGTCTGACGCAGGGCTTTATGATGTCCGGCATGTTCGCCTACATCGGCGCCTCGCCCTTTGTGCTGCAACAGATCTACGGGTTATCGCCGCAGGCCTTCAGCTTCTGCTTTGCTGCGAACGGCGTTGGTCTGATTATCGCCTCGCAAACCAGTGCCCGGCTCTGCCCGCGCTGGGGCGAATATCGCGTGCTGAAAGGCGGCCTGACGCTGGCGTTTGTCGCCTCCACCGCTCTGCTGCTGGCGGGCGTGAGCCATGCGCCTCTGCCGCTGCTGCTGCTGGCGCTATTCTTTACCATCGCCAGCAATGGGGTGATTGCCACCACCGCCTCTTCGCTGGCGATGCAGAGCCAGGGAGAGCGTGCTGGTAGCGCCTCGGCGGTGATTGGCGTCACCATGTTTACCCTTGGCGCCATCACTGTCCCGGTCAGTGGGATTGGTGGCACTTCGGTACTGAGCATGACCAGCACGATCTTCGGCTGTTTTATGCTGGCGATTATTCTGTTTAATCTGCTGGCGAAAAAACCGAAAAACCAGTGATTTTTCACTGGTTAACGCGAAACAGCAGGTACTTTATCTTGTTGTTTCGCGTGATGCGCGTTAGCTTTAAGAGATTCGCACCGGGCCTTCAGGCCACTGATTTAAGGAGAGGTTCATGTCACTGCAGCAGGAAATCATCAAAGCCCTTGGCGTTAAGCCCACCATCGACGTACAGCAAGAGATCCGTGTCAGCGTTGACTTTCTGAAAGCCTATCTGAAAAGCAATCCTGCCCTGAAAACGCTGGTGCTCGGCATCAGTGGCGGTCAGGACTCTACCCTGGCGGGCAAGCTGTCGCAAATCGCTATCAGCGAGCTGCGCGAGGAGAGCGGTAATCAGGATTACACCTTTATCGCCGTGCGTCTGCCCTACGGCGTGCAGGCGGATGAGAGCGACTGCCAGGATGCGCTCAACTTTATCCAGCCCGATCGCACCCTGGTGGTGAATATCAAAGAAGCGGTACTGGCGAGTGAAAAAGCGTTAAAAGAGGCGGGCATTACCCTGTCCGACTTTGTGCGCGGCAATGAAAAAGCGCGCGAGCGCATGAAAGCGCAGTACAGCATTGCCGGCATGACGTCTGGCGTAGTAGTCGGCACCGACCATGCGGCGGAAGCGGTAACCGGCTTCTTCACCAAATATGGCGATGGCGGCACCGATATTAACCCGCTGTTCCGCCTGAACAAGGGTCAGGGCAAACAGCTGCTAAAAGCGCTGGGCTGTCCGGAACACCTCTATCTCAAACACCCCACCGCAGACCTGGAAGACGATCGCCCCGGCCTGCAGGATGAGGCGGCGCTGGGCGTCACTTATCAGATGATCGATGACTATCTGGAAGGGAAGGCAATCGATGCAGATGCCGCCCGCATCATTGAGGGCTGGTATCGCAAGACCGAGCACAAACGTCGTCCGCCGGTAACGGTGTTTGACGACTTCTGGAAAAAATAAGCTGTTACGCATTTCTCTCTCCTGCGGGAGAGAGAAATTTTTTCTTTTCTGTTGTCTAAGCGACCCCATGCCTCTTTCCCAGCCACGCGCGACCCTGACTGGCCTGAGTGCCATTTTGCTCTGGAGTACTACCGTGGGTCTGCTGCGCAGTATCAGCGAGGCCTTTGGCACCACTGGCGGCGCTGCCCTGGTGTATAGCACTACCGCCCTGTTACTCTGCCTGACGCGCGGATTGCCGCGGGTTCGCGCCCTGCCGCCGATCTACCTCTGGGGTGGCGGCGCCCTGTTTGTCGCCTACGAAATCAGTCTGGCGCTGGCGATCGGGCTGGCGAGCAACCGCAGTCAATCGCTGGAGTTGGGGATGATTAACTATCTCTGGCCCTGCCTGACCATTCTGTTTGCTATCCCGCTGAATCAGCAGCGTTTTCGCTTCTGGCTCTGGCCGGGGATTTTTCTCTCGCTGCTCGGCATCGTCTGGGTAATGAAGGGCGAAGGCGCCTGGTCGCCCTCCCTGCTGTGGCAGAATATCGCCAGCAACCCGCTCGCCTATGGCCTGGCGTTTTTCGCTGCCATCGCCTGGGGGTTATATAACAATCTTACGCGGCGCTTTGCGGGCGGCACCAGCGGCGTGAACCTGTTTTTTCTCTTCACCGCGCTGGCGCTGTGGATCAAATTCGCCTGCAGCGCCTCGCTGAGCGAGCTGCATTTTTCCCTGCAGCCGCTGCTGCAGGTGCTGTTTATGGGCGCCAGTACCGCCATCGCCTACTCCGCCTGGAACCACGGTATTCAGCATGGCAACCTGACGCTGCTGGCCACCGCCTCCTATTTTACTCCGGTGCTTTCGGCGCTGCTGGGGGCGCTCTGGCTGTCGCTGACACCCGGTTTCGCCTTCTGGCAGGGAGTTGTGATGATTACGCTGGGCTCGCTGATCTGCTGGCATGCGACGCGCCAGCGCTGACAGGCTGGCGAGAAGTTAACCAGGCTGATACACTGTATGAAAAACCAGTAACCGGAGCCTGTGTTTGAGCAGACGTGCACCTTCTCACCGCCTGGAGTTTGATGCGGCGGCGATTTACGAATACCCCGAACATCTGCGTCAGTGGCTGGAAGGCTTGCCCAACCAGCCCGGCGTTTATACCTTCCACGGTGAAAGCGACACCATGCCGCTCTACATCGGCAAAAGCGTGAATCTGCGTACGCGCGTGATGTCCCATTTTCGCACGCCGGAAGAGGCGAAAATGCTGCGGCTGGCACGGCGCATCAGCTGGATCCCGACCGCCGGCGATCTGGGTGCCCTGCTGCTTGAAGCGCAGATGATCAAAACCCAGCAGCCGCTGTTCAACAAGCGGCTGCGTAAAAATCGTCAGCTCTGCTCGCTGCAAATCGGCAGCGACAAACCGCAGGTGGTGTACGCCAGTGAGCTCGATTTTTCCCACTCCCCCGGCCTTTATGGTCTGTTCCGCAGCCGTCGCGCGGCGCTTGAAACCCTGAAGAGCCTGGCGGATGAGCATCAGCTCTGTCATGGCCTGCTGGGACTGGAATCTCTCACGCCCGGCCGCCCCTGTTTTCGTGCTGCCCTGCGCCGCTGCGCCGGCGCCTGCTGTGGCAGAGAGACGCGCGAGGCGCACCAGCAGCGCTTACTGACGGCGCTGGAGCATGTACGCGTGGTGTGCTGGCCCTGGCAGGGCCCGGTTGGTCTGGTGGAAGAAGGCAAATTTCAGACGCAGATTCATGTTATCGATCACTGGTTCTATCTTGGCTCGGTGAGCAGCATCGAAGAGGCGCGCAGCCTCAAGCGCGCCAGTGAGGGTTTCGATCACGACGGCTATAAAATTCTCTGTCGCCCGCTGCTGGCGGGTCACTATCCGGTGCTGCCGCTGTAATTTTTTTCTTCCTCCCGCTGTGCTTATCCCGGCGCGCACGTCCAGGCTTAATGCCAGGGTGTCGCCGTTAGACGGAGACGTTATCAGGACAGCAGGAGGAAGCATGTCACAACCTGAAAACAGCACGATTTCACCTCAGGATCCGCGTGAAGCGTATCCCAGCCCCCCTTTTGAACGTCAGCCCCAGGATCCCCCGGGTCTGGCGAGCAAAATGGTGCCGGTGCCGGATCATGGCGAGCAGAGCTATAAAGGCAGTGGCCGTCTGGCGGGACGCAAAGCGCTGATTACCGGCGGTGACTCCGGCATCGGGCGGGCAGCGGCCATTGCATATGCGCGCGAAGGGGCAGACGTGGCCATTAACTATCTGCCAGAAGAGGAACCGGATGCCCGGGAAGTGATTGAACTGATCCGTGCCGAGGGACGCAAGGCGGTTGCGCTGCCGGGAGATATTACCGACGAAGCCTTTTGTCAGCAGCTGGTGAACGATGCGGCCAGCCAGCTGGGTGGGCTGGATATTCTGGTGAACAATGCGGGCCGCCAGCAGTATGCGGAGTCGATTACCGAACTCACCACCGAATCCTTCGATAAAACCTTTAAAACCAACGTCTACGCCATGTTCTGGATCACCAAAGCAGCGATAGCGCACCTGAAGCCAGGCTCCGCGATTATCAATACCTCGTCGGTGCAGGCGGCGAAACCCAGCGCCATTCTGCTCGACTACGCCCAAACCAAAGCGGCGATCGTCGCCTTTACCAAAGGCCTGGCGAAACAGCTGGCGGAAAAAGGGATTCGCGTGAACGCGGTGGCACCGGGGCCTTACTGGACGCCGCTGCAATCCAGCGGCGGGCAGCCGATGGAGAAAGTGATGAAATTTGGCGAAGAAGCACCGCTGGGCCGCCCGGGCCAGCCGGTGGAGATCGCCCCGCTCTACGTGACGCTGGCGGCGGCGGAATCGAGCTTTACCTCCGGTCAGGTCTGGTGTTCTGACGGCGGTAACGGTACTTTCTGATGCAAAACCGCCGACGCTGCCCACAGCACGCAGGCCATGAACAACGTCGGCGGTCTCAAACCTCAACCGTGAATCAGTGATTATTCAGCAGCGGGTTGCGGCATTTTACCTTTATGCGCCGGCTTCTCTGTGAGACGTTTCTCAAAGTTAGCGTTGTACTGTTTTTTCTGTTCCGGCGTCAGTACGTTATAGAGCTTGTTCTGGGTTTCCATCATCGCCAGCGCATTGGCTTTCGCATTGGCGGTCATTTTCTCTGCCTGCGCTTCCGCTTTGGCACGGTCAAAGCTGTCTGCGGCGATAATGGCGTGGCTGGCACGACGCTCTTCCGGCGACGGGCGCTGCATCTCTTTACGGCTCTCTTTCATGATGTCACGCATCTGTTTTTTCTGCGCATCGGTCAGATTCAGATCGCTGAACATCATATGCATACCGTGATGCCGCGGCGCGTGGTGCATCGGTTTTTCACTGCCCGCCGGTGCAGGTGTCAGGTTGTCTGAGGCAGCATGGACGATAGTTGCCGCACCCAGCGCCAGGGTAGTCGCAAGAAAAAGGGAAGTCAGTTTACGCATCATATTGTCCTTACTTGTCAGTGTTATCGCGACAACCTGTGTCGCGTCTTCGGAAACAAGTCTACGATGCTGAACGTCAACTACTCAGAGCCTGCGTAAAGCCTTGAAAGCGCAAAAGTTAAAAATCAGCCAATCATGAAGAGAATAAGAAGAAAACGGCGAGGAATTGCAAAAGAATATGAATTTACAGGGAAAGTAGCAGAAATCGTGGAGAGTGTAACGGATTCGATGCCGCGCGCAAAGCAAAACCGGGAAGGTTTCACGCCTGGTTGCCGCAGCCGTCATCCCTGACGGCAACGCAGCCTGTTACAGCGGCAGCGCCCGGGTTTGTTCACCCTCCTCCACCAGCATCAGTCCGGCACGCAGTCCGCTGGCGACATTGGGGTTAGGAAACAGCACATATTCTCGCGCCTGCTGAACGTAGTAGCGTTGATCGCCATCTTCAGCCAGCAGCGTGCCCTGCGGAAAAGCGGTAAAATTCAGCGTCTCTTTGCCCATATGCAATACAAAGCGATCGCTGTGACGCGTAATCTGCTGCGCCACGCGATAGTGACGCGGCTTTTCATGCACCACGGGCAGCGCCTCGCCATACAGCAGCGCTGCCAGCGCCTGATGGGCTGCGGCAAACTGGCTGAGATCGTTTTCGCCGAACGGCAGCGCTTTCCCCAGTTCCAGCGTGCAGCTGGCGGCGTGAAAATGCTCGCAGCTAAAGTGGGTAAATGTTCCGCCGGGGGCGCGATGAAATACCAGCGCCTCCAGTCCGGCAGCCGCCAGCCAGTGGAGAAAATCAGCAGGCCAGGGACGGTTGTTCTGCGGCAGCACGCCGAAACGCGCATGATAAGAGCCGCGAATCGCCGTATGCAGATCGAAGTGCCAGCGTGTTTCATCCCCGGCACAGGGCGGCCAGAACAACTCCAGTGCCTGCTCCAGACGCAGCGCACGCCGCGCTTCATCACAATCCTCCACCTGCTGCCAGCGTCCGCCAAACAGCCGGTTAAGATCGTAATTGAGATAGCGTTTGCCCGCGCGCAGGGCAGGCGGATTGCCCAGCACTGCCAGCACGCGCGCCTGCAGCGGCTTCTCCCCGGACAGCAACGGCGTCAGTAGCAGGTTCATGATTTCCACCGGCGCGGTTTCATTGCCATGAATCGCCGCAGAGAACACCAGCGTCTGGTTCACCGGCGCTTTCGGCACCAGCTCCAGCAGCCCTTCATCCCACCACTGCCAGCTGAGGAAGTCAGTCTCCCCTTTCGGCACGCGGGGCATGCCCCCGGTCAGTGTTTGTTGTAAAAAATCCTGCATTCTTTCTCCTTTCCCCCTGAGCGGGCGAAAATCACGGCGCAGTTTATCCGCGCCGTCGCGGCTCAGCGCTGAAATGCATACACACTGCCTAAGTCTAGCAGCTGTGTCAGTTCGTCCAGCGCCTCGCGCCCTTCACGCAGCAGTTGCGGGTCGGCCAGATCGGCGGCCGAGAGCCGATCGCGGTAGTGACGATCCACCCACTGATTAAGGGTGGCGAACAGCGTATCATTCATCAGTACCGCCGGATTTAACGCCTGGCATTCCGCCCCGGTCAGTACTACCCGCAGGCGCAGGCAGGCGGGTCCGCCGCCGTTACACATGCTTTCACGCAGATCAAACACCTTCAGCGCGCGAATCGGCCCGCCGCTTTCCACCAGTTCGCACAGGTAGCGCCAGACGCCCGCGTGCTGACGCGACTCTTCCGGCAGCACCAGCATCATGCTGCCATCGGGCTGACTGAGCAGCTGGCTGTTAAACAGATAGGTATTCACCGCGTCCCTGACCGAAACACGGTTTTCCGGCACTTCGATGGCGGTAAAGCCCGGTACCCGCGCGCGCAGCTGCGCCAGCACATCAGCCTGATGTAAAAAGGCGTGCTGATGACAGAACAGCACCTGGCGATTGCTGACCGCAATCACGTCGTTATGAAAGACCCCCTGATCGATCACCGCCGGGTTCTGTTGCGCAAACAGCGTACGTTCCGGCGTCAGCTGATGGAGACGCGCCACCGCCTCGCTCGCTTCACGCGTCTGACGCGCCGGGTAGCGCGCCGGTACCAGGCCGCTGGTCGCCTCTTCCCGACCATAGACAAAAAGTTGCACCCCGGGATCCCCATACTCTGCGCCAAAGCGGTTATGGTTAGCCGCCCCTTCGTCGCCAAACAGCGCCACCTGCGGCAAGGCATCGTGCACCTGGAAATGCGCCGCATCGCGGAAAATGGCGCGCAGCAGCGCGGCAGTGCCTGGCGCTTCTGAGGCGCGATGGAATTTATTGTTCAGGTTCGCCACGGTAAAGTGTACGCGTCCGTCCGCGCTGTCGGCTGAGGGCGATACCGTTGCGGCATTGGCGACCCACATCGCCGAGGCGGAGCTGGCGGCGGAGAGCAGCTGCGGGGCCTGCTGCGCCGCCTGCGCCAGCACCTGCTCATCGCTGCCGCGAAAACCAATCTGGCGCAGCAGCGGCAGATTGGGCCGCTCGTGCGGCGGAATCACCCCCTGCACATAGCCCATATCGGCCAGCGCCTTCATCTTCAGCAGCCCCTGCTTCGCCGCCAGCTTTGGATTTGAGATGTGATTCTGGTTGCGCGTAGAGGCCTCATTACCAAAGGAGAGACCGGCATAATGGTGCGTCAGGCCCACCAGACCATCAAAATTGGCTTCCCGGGCAATCATGCTGTTTCTCCTGCGGCAGAAAAATCGAGACCCGGCAACAGCGTGGCGGGCAGCGTCAGGCTGGGTGATTCCAGCGACGCCATCGGCCAGGCGCAATAATCGGCCGCATACCAGGCGCTGGGCCGATGGTTGCCTGAAGCGCCAATACCGCCAAAGGGGGCGCTGCTGGCAGCGCCGGTCAGCGGTTTATTCCAGTTAACGATACCGGCGCGCGCTTCCAGCAACAGCTGATCGAACTGCGCGCGCTCCGGCGAAATCAGCCCACAGGAGAGACCATAACGCGTCTGGTTCGCCAGATGGATCGCCTCATCGAAGGTGTCGTAGCGCACCACGCTCAGCAGCGGACCGAATACCTCTTCATCCGGTAACTGTTGCACCTCTGTGACGTCAATAATGCCCGGCGTCAGGATTGCCGACTGCTTATCAGGCCAGCGCATCGCCAGCAACACCTGCGCGCCGAGTTCCAGACGCTTCTGCCATTCCTGATAAATATGCTGCGCCGCCTGCAGTGAAATCACGCTGCCCATAAAGGGTTGCGGATCGGCATTCCAGGCGCCCGGCTGCAGTCGGGCGCTGACCGCCACCAGCCGCTGCAGGAAAGCGTCGCCCGCCGCGCCGCGTTTCACCAGCAGGCGACGTGCGCAGGTACAACGCTGACCTGCGGTAATAAAGGCGGACTGAATGGCGATATGGACGGCACCGTCGATATCCGCCGGGTCTTCCACAATCAGGGCATTGTTGCCGCCCATCTCCAGCGCCAGCATTTTTTCCGGCTGACCGGCAAACTGGCGGTGGAGCTGATAGCCGGTATTGGCGCTGCCGGTAAACAGCAGGCCGTCGATCTGCGCATCGGCCGCCAGCGCCTGGCCGGTTTCCCGTCCCCCCTGCACCAGATTCAGCACCCCGGACGGTAAGCCAACGCTCTGCCAGAGGCGCACGGTTTTTTCCGCTGTCAGCGGCGTCAGTTCGCTGGGTTTAAAGACCACGCAGTTACCTGCCAGCAGTGCCGGCACAATGTGGCCGTTAGGCAGATGCCCGGGGAAATTATAGGGACCGAACACCGCCAGCACGCCGTGCGGGCGGTGGCGCAGCGAGCTTTCCCCTTCCACCTGTTCACCGGTGCGCGAGTGCCAGGCGCGAATGGAGATGGCGATTTTATTGATCATCGCCTGCACCTCAGTCAGCGCTTCCCAACGCGGCTTGCCGGTCTCCCGGGCAATGGTTTCCGCCAGTGCAACTTTATCCGCTTCCAGCGCAGCGGCAAATTTCTCTACCAGTGCCTGACGCTCGCTGAACGACCGCCGTCCCCAGGCAGGAAAGGCGGCGCGTGCCGCTTCACCGGCCGCCGCGACCTGCGCAGCGGAGGCGGCGTTGCCCTGCCACAGCAGCTTGCCCTGTACCGGGTCGTTTTTCTGGAAAGCCTCTGCGCTGCCGGTCAGCCACTGGCCATTAATCAGGTGCGTCATGCTTTTTTCTCCTCAGGACAGAGTGACACCACGCGCAGGCTGTCGCCTGGCTGGCATTTCAGCGCTTCCGCCTGGGCGGCGCTGAGTACAATACGATCGCTGCGCATATCCGCAGGCAGCAGCGCTGCGCGGTAGTGATGGTAGTCATTATTCGCTACCAGACAGAGCGGTAAGTTGACATCCGGCTCGCCCTGATCAACCTGTTGCAGGCGGCTTTTGCGGATAGCGCGGATCTGGTCAATGTCGCACTCCAGCGTCGGGCCGCCATCGAAAATATCGATGTAGTTACGGTAGCGGAAACCTTCCGCCTCCAGCACCGCGCGCGCCGGTGCCGTTTTCGGATGCACCTGGCCAATCACCGCCTGCGCTTCCGGCGACAGATAATGAAGATAGAGCGGATGTTTTGGCATCAGCTCAGCAATAAAGGTTTTCTGCCCGGTGCCACTGAGAAAGTCGGCCTGGGTGAATGACATGGAAAAAAAGTGGCTGCCCACGCTCTCCCAGAAGGGAGAATGCCCTTGCTCATCGCTGATGCCGCGCATCTCCGCCACCACGCGATCCATAAAGCGCTCGCGGAAATTCGCCATAAACAGAAAGCGCGATTTCGACAGCAGATAACCGTTTTTGCCGTCACGATAGTCCGGATCGAGAAACAGCGTGCACAGCTCGCTGCTGCCGGTATGATCGTTGCTCAGAGAAAGGATCGGCAGATTGGCGTAAACATTGAGCTCTTTCGACGCGTGTACCTGGGTTCCCACACGAAAGTTATACCAGGGCTCCTGCAATCCCACCGCGACCTCAATGGCGCAGATGCCCACCGCGCGATTTTCCTGACTGTCCGCCAGCACAAACACATATCCCTGTTCCGCGCGAGGCAGGCGATCCTGCCAGGTCTGGATCGAGCGCTCGATGCGCGCCTGCAGGGTGGCGCTGTCCACCGGCAGCGACGTCAGGCCGCCGCCGGTTTTGGACGCCAGCGCCAGCAGCTGCGGCAGATCGTCACGCTCGACGGGACGTATCACCATCATGATGCGGCTCCTCGTACCACGGCTTCGCACGCCTGCTCAAAGCGGGCCAGCCCGGTTTGCACATCCTGCTCGCTGATAATCAGGGCCGGGGCAAAACGCACTACGTTTGCCCCGGCGATCAGCACCATCACGCCCGCTTCCGCCGCCGCGAGGTTAAATTGTTTGGCTTTTCCGGCATAGTCATCATTCAGCACGCAGCCAATCAGCAAGCCGAGGCCACGGATCTCTTTAAACAGATGCAGGCGCTGGTTAATGGCATTCAGGCCGTCAACGAACCAGCGATGACGCTGCGCCACGCCATCCATCACCTCCGGACGATTAATCAGGCTCATCACCCGTCCGGCCACCGCGCCAGCCAGCGGGTTGCCGCCGTAGGTGGTGCCGTGCGTCCCCACACCCATCACCTGCGCCAGATCTTCCCGCGTCAGCATGGCGCCGATAGGGAAACCGCCGCCCAGCGCTTTTGCCGTAGTCAGCACATCGGGGATGACGCCGTAATGCATATAGGCGTAGAGCGAACCGGTACGACCCACGCCGCTCTGCACTTCATCAAAAATCAGCAGCGCCTGATGTTTGTCGCACAGCTCACGCAGTCCGCGCAGGAAAGCGGGATCGGCAGGCAGTACGCCGCCTTCGCCCTGGATGGGCTCCACGATCACCGCACAGGTGTCGTCAGTGATCAGGCTGGCCGCCGCCTCCAGATCGTTATAGGGCGCATGGGCAATCTCCGGCGGCAGCGGCGCGAAATCTTTTGAATAGGCGGGCTGGCCGCCAGCGGAAACGGTAAACAGGGTGCGGCCGTGAAAGGCGTTATTAAAGGCGACGATACCACTTTTGTTGCCGCCAAAACGGTCATGGGCAACTTTACGCGCCAGCTTGAGCGCCGCTTCGTTAGCTTCCGCCCCGGAGTTACAGAAGAACACCCGGTCGGCGAAGGTGGCGTCGATCAGCTGTTTTGCCAGGCGCAGAATCGGCTCGTTGGTATAGCCGTTGCCGGTATGCCACAGGCGCGACGCCTGCTCCTGCAGCGCCTGCTGCAGTTCAGGATGGGCATGCCCCAGCGCATTGACCGCAATGCCACCCGCGAAGTCGATATAATCTTTGCCGTTCTGATCCCAGAGGGTCGAGCCTTCAGCGCGTACCGGCACAAAGGCAGCGGGAGCATAAACCGGCATCATCCATTGATCGAAGTCGTGACGTGTAACCTGTTGTGACATAGCAACCTCTCATTGCCTCACCCAAGGTGAAGTTATTGTTTTAAAAATGTTAATAGCCTGAAAACGCAGCTCTACTCTAAATTGCACTTACCGTGCCAGCCAGCGCAAAAATGCATAAAATCGTTCTGCGTTCCAGATATCAATAACTTATAACCTGACGCTATTCACTTCTTCTGCATAAAAAGTGAATAAACTTCTGATGTGGGCAGGATTGCCGAAGATAAAACAGCGTTATTATGCATTCCTGAAACGAAATGTTGCTTTTGTGATCGATGATGGGATTTTTTGCCAGGAAAGCGCAACGCCAGCACCAGAATGGCGCAACGTGCCCTGTCAGGGTGCAGTGCCAGCGGGAGAAAAGTGAAGAAACGCGAGCGGACAGCCGCTCCGCTCGCAAATAACAACTCAGGTCAGACGATAATGGTGATCAGGCTTCAGCGGTTCTGGCAGCTGCGTTTCTCCGGCCATCTCGCGCAGACTGATTTCAATATTGGTGCAGATAGCATCCATCGGCAGATGGTTATTCTTATAGCCAAACGGCATCTCCAGCTCTTCTGCCAGGGTATCCAGCGAGAGAAAGGTATAAGAGATAAACATCGACACCAGCGGCGTCATGTAATGGAGATCGGGTGCCAGGGCAAAAGGCAGCAGCGTCGAGAAGAGATAAACGGTGCGGTGCAGCAGCAGGCTGTAGGCAAAAGGCACCGGCATACTGGCGAGACGCTCGCAGCCGCCCAGCACCGCAGCCAGCTGGTTAAGGTTCTGATCTATATTGCTCCATACCACGTCGCTGATCAGCCCCTGACGACGCTGCTCACCCAGCCACTGTGAAAGCTGCAGCAGCAGATAGTTGGCCGGTGAGCGCCGCGCCAGTACCTGATCCGCCTCATTGCCCAGCAGACGCAGCAGATCGGGGCGCGCATCGGTACGCCGCAGCTGATGCTTCAGGGCATAGCAAAACGCCAGCAGCAGCGCCTGGGCGCGCGGCGTATAAGCGGGCGCAATGGTCAACACCTGACGCTGAAGGGTACGACAGGCGATTAATAACTCGCCGAGAAAACGCCGCGCTTCGCTGAAACGGGCATAACAGACACTGTTACGAAAACCAAGAAACACCGCGATAGAAACACCCAGCAGGCTAAATGGCGCCAGCGTCAGTTTAATACCGAGCGTGCCGTACCAGCCCAGGGAAAAGATGGCGATAAGAGAGACAACCAGGTTAACAGAAAGCCGAAACAGAATATCGGGCAGCACAGAACCGTGCCATGCGAACAAACGAATGAACCAATGGCTATGCGAACGAACAATCATGGTATGCAGTTGAACAAGATTTTTAGCTGATTCTGCGACTTTATACGCAGCGGCACCAGCAAAAAATTGTGATAAACATCACATTTTTTTCTGGACTTTTGCGTAACAGCCGCGTCAGCCGCGAAAAGCGGCTTCAGAGCGACCCGGGTAAAGGTGCCATCAGATCAAAGGGTTCCGCGGATGGCGTCTGCAGCGCTACCGGTTCCTGTAGCTTCAGGGTGATCCAGTTGGAGGTAACACGCTGCTGCTTGCTGTCCTCCAGCGTCACCGACAGATGATATTCGTTGCTGGCACCGGGCGTACTGTCCCATGGCGGCATAATAATACTCCAGCCCTGCGGATCGTTATTATCCGCTGACGGCGTCAGGCTTAGCGCCTGGGTATCACCCTGCCAGCTCACCTGGGTGATCGGGTTGGCGGCGCGGATTTGCAATTTCAGCGGCAGGCTCTCGCCCGGATGCAGCTGCCACGGCGGCGTCGCCAGGAACACCGTCAGGGTTTTACGCTGTCGGAACTCCAGGACCGGCGTGCTGCTGCGTGTGACGCTGTCATAACGACTGCCGCGCAGTGAGCGCGTCTCTGCGACATTATCCGCCGAGAGCTGCTGGCGCAGCGCCACGCCAAAGCGATAATTCAACTTCAGGCCCAGCTGATCCTGATTCTCACCGCTGCTGGCTTCTTTATGGCTGGCGGACACCGTCACCAGCGGCACCGGGGTATAGGAGACCCCCAGCGACAGCGCCGAGGGGTTATGATAACCGGAGCCGCTGTCAAACAGATCCACCTCCTCGCCCAGATACTGCTCCCAGCTCAGGGAGACCCCCAGCTGACGATAAAACGGCAGGTAGCCCTGGGTGGTGATATCGTAACCGCGCGCCATGCGCTGCTGCGTCAGATCGCTGCCGTCATTCCAGCCCGACAGCGGCGTATAGTAGTTGGCGGAGAAGCGCAGAAAGTTGCCCCAGGCCTCGGTGCCGAGCGAAGCGCGCTGTGATCCCGTCTCCAGCTGCCGATCGACGAAGGCGTTGTAGCCGAGCAGCCAGTTTCCGGCGATCCAGCGCTGGCCCAGACCTGCGCTGCCCAGCGTTCCCTCTTCGCTCTGACGAAATCCCAGCTGACTGAAGGTAAGATAGCGGTAATTATCTGCCCAGGGGGTAGTCAGCTGCCCGCCCGTACCATTGAAATTTCCGGTCATATCGACGTTGATATCCAGTTCCGCCATGCCATAGGGCGACAGCAACGCCTGCCCTTCACTCTCCACGCGTTCGGTCACCTCATCGCGCAACTGGTTAAAGGCCCAGAGGCTCGCCTGCTGTCCCAGCGTCTGATCGCTGCTGTTCTGACTCGCCTCGCCGATGCTTTTGGCGACGGTCGCCAGCTTTTTGCTGAAAGCGGCGCTCTCATCCTGCGAGCCCAGCGACGGCAACGTGTCGGTCATCTGGCGAAAACGGGCGGGATCGCTGAAGGGGGCATCGGGCACCCGGGTGTCAGCCCCGGCGCCGCTGGCGGCGGAGAGCCGGAGCAGTAGCGCAGCGCTGGAAAACGGCAAAATATAGCGGGTCAGTCTCAATAACATAAGCAGTATGGTTTAGCGCCTTGGTAACAAAAAGGGCTGCTTATTAAGCAGACAACAGTAACCTTAACATATTTATGCGCCCGCCTGACCCCGCCTGCAGGCACCGGAGACGAGGCAGCGGCAAGTATTTATGCTAACCCGTTGAAATAAAAGGTTCCAAAGAAAAAAAGGCGCCCGCCGGGCGCCCTGATTCCAGGAGCAATCGCAGAGGAGGCTCAGGAAAAGATAAGCCCGCCATCCACGTTGATGGTCTGGCCGGTAATATAACGCGCATCATCGGAGGCGAGGAAAGCCACCAGTCCGGCAACATCATTCGGCTGACCGGCGCGCTTCAGCGGAATGTTTTCTACCCACTCCGCCATCAGTTCGCCTTTGCCATAGCGCTTTTTGTCGCTGCTGAGGATTTCTCCCCACACCCGGTCGTTGTAATCCCACATCTCACTCTCAATGATGCCGGGACAGAAGGCGTTAACGGTGATATTCCACGGTGCCAGCTCCAGCGCCAGGCTCTGGGTAATGCCAATCACGCCCATTTTGCTGGCGGCATAGTGCGGCGTATAGATAAAGCCCTGCCGCCCCTGCCCCGAGGAGGTATTAATCAGGCAGCCGCCGTTCTGTTTCACCATATACTTCGCCGCCTCGCGGCAGCAGAGCCAGACCCCGGTGGTGTTGACCGCCAGGATGCGCTCAAAGTCCTGTTTTGGCATGCTGTCAAAGCGATCAATGGTGATCACCCCGGCGTTCTGGATCGAGACGTCGATACTGCCGAAACGTTCCGCCGCCTGCTGATAAAGCTGCTGTACCTGGGCTTCATCGGTGACATCCAGCTGCAGCGCCAGGATCTCGCTGCCATACCGTTGCTCCAGCTGTTGCGCCGTCTGAAATACCCGGTCAGCATTGGAAACCATCACCAGACGGGCACCGTCACGGGCGAAACGCTCCGCAATACCGGCACCAATACCGCGACAGGCACCGGTAATTACCACTGTTTTTCCACTAAAATCGCGCGTCATCTTTCCTCCCGTTAGCCATGGCTGATTTCAGAGAGCGGTGCTGCCTGCTGCTTTTTTTCATGGCGACGCAACAGCACCACTTTACTTTGTAACCGTTGCTGGAACTGATCGATCACCACGGCGGTGACAATCACCAGCCCTTTGATCACCATCTGCCAGAAGTCGCTGACCCCCATCATCACCATGCCGTCCGCCAGGAAGACAATCACGAAGGCCCCGATGATCGAGCCGGAAACCCGTCCGCGTCCGCCCGCCAGCGCCGTGCCGCCCAGCACCGTGGCACCGATAGCGTCCATCTCGAACATATTGCCGGTCATGGGATGGGCCGTTTGCAACTGCGAAGCGACCACCAGCCCCACCAGTCCGGCGCACAGCCCGGAGAAGGCGTAGACAAAGATTTTCACTTTGATAATGGGCACGCCCGCCAGCCGTGCCGCCGACTCGTTACCGCCGGTGGCGTAGATATAGCGCCCCAGCGGCGTTTTATGCGTCAGGTAGATACCGAGCAGCAAAAAGCCGAGCATCAGCCAGATAGGCAGATAGACGCCAAGCAGCGTACCGGAGCCGAGGGTGGCGAAGCCGGTATTGCCCAGTTCAGGCATGCCGACGAGGTTGGCGTAGGTGCTGCCATTGTTAAACAGCAAGGCGGCGCCGCGCGCCACATACATCATGCCCAGCGTACAGATAAAGGGAGCGACGCCGAGCCGGGTAATCACCGTCCCGTTCACCAGGCCGATGATCATGCCAAACAGCGCCACCAGCAGGATCACTTCCGGCACGTTAAAGAACAGGATATTGCCGCCCCACAGCGGCAGGCCATTGGTGAGCAGCGCCCCGGCGACCATGCCGCAGATGCCCGCCACCGCGCCCACCGAAAGATCGATGCCGCCAGTGAGGATCACCAGCGTCATGCCGATTGCCAGCAGGCCGGTGATCGCCACGTGCTGGGTCATAATCAGCAGGTTGGAGGTGGTGAGGAAGTTCGGCACCATAATGCTGAAAAAGCCCACCACAATCAGCAGCGCGATAAAGGTGCGCGCCTTCAGCAGGTACATATAGAGCAGATATTTTTGGTTCATATTTTCTCTCCGGCCCGCCTCATTCATGAGGTGTCGAGGCAACAATCAGTTTTTCCCGCGTCGCGTCGCGGCGTGGCAGATCGGCGGTAATACGTCCGTCAGCCATCACCAGAATGCGATCCGCCAGCGCCATCACTTCATCCAGTTCGGACGAGGAGAACATCACCGCCAGCCCCTGCTGCGCCAGACTGCCGATCAGGTGATAGACATCGGTTTTGGCACCGACATCAATGCCGCGCGTCGGCTCATCCAGCAGTACTACCTGCGGGCCGGTCATCAGCGCTTTACCCAGCACCACCTTCTGCTGGTTGCCGCCGCTCAACGAAGTAATGGGCAGCTCGCTGTCGCTGACTTTGATCGCCAGATGGTTAATCATCTCATCCACGCGGCGCTGTTCTTTTTGCGGACGCAGCATGCGCAGCGCCCGACGGAAGCCGCGCAGGCTGAGATCGGTGAGGGTCATGTTGGCGGTGATGGACATCAGCTGCACCACCCCTTCCGCCTGGCGATCTTCCGGCACCAGCGAGATGCCCTTCTTCAGGCGCTGCTGAAAATTACGCTTGTCGAGAGATTCGCCATTCAGCGTGATGTTGCCGTGCTGACAGGGCATCAGGCCAATCAGCCCTTTGAAGAGTTCGGTGCGCCCGGCGCCCAGCAGCCCGTAAATGCCAATCACCTCCCCTTTACGCAGGCTAAAGCTGACGTCATTCAGCCGGTAGCCGCCGTTCTGATGCAGCGCCGTCAGCCCCGCTACCTGCAGTACCGTCTCGCCCTGACTGGCCGGGCTGTAGTCGAAATGCTTTTTCTTATCGCCCACCATCTGCTCGATGATCCACGGGATGCTGGCGTCGCGCACTTCACGCTCGCTGATAAAGCGCCCGTCGCGGAAGATGGTGATGTGATCGCCAATCTCCATCAGTTCTTCCAGCCGGTGGGAGATGTAGATAATGGTGACGCCGCGTCGCTTCAGCTGGGCGATAACGTTGAACAGCACCTTCACCTCTGACTGACTCAGGGCGCTGGTCGGCTCATCCATAATCAGCACGCGCGTATCTTTGGACAGGGCGCGCGCAATCTCTACCAGCTGCTGATGGCCAATGCCCAGCTCTCCCAGCGGCGCCAGCGGATCCACGTTCAGCTCCAGCCGCTCCAGCAGTGATTTCGCCAGCGCATACTGATACTTTTCGTTAATCACGCCGCGCTGGAAAAACTCGTTGGCGATAAAGATGTTGTCCATCACGTTCATGTTGGGGAACAGGTTCAGCTCCTGAAAAATAATGCTGATGCCCTGCTTTTCCGCTTCATGGGTGGAGCTGAGCGTGACCGGCTTGCCATCCAGCAGAATTTCACCGGACGACGGGGTTTCTACCCCTGCCAGCATCTTCATCATGGTGGACTTGCCCGCGCCGTTTTCGCCAATCAGCACGTTGACCTTGTTGCGGTAGACACGATAGTTGACCTGATCGAGCGCGGTCACCCCCGGATAGAGACGCGACAAATTACGCGTTTCAATAATCACTTCCGGCAGCGTATCCGGCGCTGTCTGCTGCGAGTGTTCTGCCATCATCCGCTCCTCAGGGTTGTCGGCTGATCTGCGCCGGCGTGATATCGGGCGTCTGCTGCGGAATATCCCAGCTGCTGAACACACCGGCAATCGCCACCTTGTCACCCACTTTCGGCGCAAAGGTTTTCATCATGTCGGCGGCCTGCTGGTTAATGGCGCGGCCATAATCACCAAACAGCACCTGATCGTTGAAGTCCTGATAGCTGACCCCTTTGTAGGCGTCACGCAGCGCGGTGCCGCGAATAATCGGCCCGGTTTGCACCGTGACCTGCGCGCCATCCGCTTCCTGCACCGTCATTTTGCCGCTGCGCGATTTGCTGTTGAGCGCCGTTACTTCCCCCTGCAGGCGCACCGAAAACACACAGGGGTTTTCCGCCTGGCTGCGATAGCCGTAGCGCTGGCAGGCATCATCGAAATCTTTCGCCGCCTGCAGATCTTTCATCAGCTGCGCCAGCGGCTTCGCCTCCTGCACGACCTGCGGCACCAGTTTCTGCTGCCAGGCCTGCGCCACACTGGACAGATTGGGATTGGGGGGATTTTTCAGCGCCGCCAGCTCCTGCTGCGACACAATGCGACAGCCGCTCAGCAACAGCACGGCCAGCACCAGTCCGGGTCGTCTCGACATCACCTTCTCCTCTGCGCCCGCCAGGCGGGCGCGACCGCTGATTACGACTTGTAGTTAAAGTCCTGCACGTTCTGCGCATTATCCGGCGTGATCAGGATGCCGCGGAACATCACGCGCTGTTTTTCCGGTTTGGTGCCTTTCTGGATATAGTTATCGAGGTCAGTAACCCCCTGCGCTGCAATCGCCTGTGCCTGCAGCATCACCGTCGCCTTCAGCGAGCCCGCTTTCACCGCGTCGCGCTCATCATTGCTGCCGTCGATGCCGACCACGATCACATCATCGCGTCCCGCCGCCTTCAGCGCGGCGATCGCGCCCAGCGCTACCGGACCGTTGCCGCAGATCACCCCTTTAACGTCCGGATGCGCCTGCAGAATGCTGTCCATGATGCGTTTGCCGTCAATCAGCGTGCCTTTGGCATCCTGACGCGCCACGCTCTGCATGTCGGTATATTGATCCAGTACCTGATGGAAAGATTTGGAGCGGGTCACGCAGTTGTTATCTGCCAGGTTACAGGTCAGCTCCGCATATTTGCCCTGCTCACCCATCTGCTCAACAAAGACGTTGGCGACGTCGGAACCAGCCTGGAAGTTGTTGTGGGTGATCTGCACCAGCGCCACATCATCCACCGGAATTTCGCGGTTGATCAGTACCACCGGAATACCGGCATCTTTGGCTTTTTTGATCGCCGCGACGCTGGCGGTGGAGTCGGCGTTATCCAGTACGATGCCCTGTACTTTCTTGCCGATCGCGGCATCGATCAGCTCACTCTGCTTCTTCACATCCTCCCCGTGCGACAGCACGCTGGTTTTGTAACCCAGCTCCTGCGCTTTCAGATTGGCCCCTTTGGCTTCTGAAGCGTAATAAGGGTTATCCAGCGAGTTAACGAGGATCATGATGGTGCCTTTCTCAGCCGCGAGGCTCGCCTGGGAAAAGAGCATGGCCGCGGTGAGGGTGGTTAACAGATAGCGGGTTTTCATGGTGTTGTTCTCTCAATTATTGTTATGGCAGGGTGACAGGGTGTTGCATTACCAGATGGTGAAACCGCCATCGATCATCAGGTCGGCGCCGGTGATCATGTCGCTGCCGTTGCTGGCAAAAAACAGCACGGCGGCGGCGATTTCATCGGTATAGGCGAAGCGTCCCAGCGGAATCAGGGTTTTCATCTGCTCCCCTTTTTCTCCGCGCCAGGCTTTCTCACCCATCGGTGTCAGCACTACGGTGGGCGACAGGGTATTCACATTGATACGGTGCGGCGCAAACTCCTTGGCCATCACTTTGGTCATGCCCAGCAGACCCGCTTTGGCTGAGGTATAGGCCACATGGTTATCGATGGCGATGGAGGCGGCCTGTGAAGCAATATTGATAATTTTGCCGCCGTTACCCGCCTGCACCATGCGCTTCGCGGCAGCCTGCGCACAGAGAAAAGGGCCGGTGAGATTGACGGCAATCTGCTTTTGCCATTCGCTGAAGTCAGTTTCCAGTACTGGCTGCAGCATCACATAACCGGCGCAATTCACCAGAATATCGATATGACCATAATGCTGCTCTACGCTGCTGAACGCCTGCTCCACGGAGGCAGGATCAGTCACGTCACAGCAGACAAACTGCACGCGCGTGGCGTCGAACTGCTGACGCAGACTCTCCACCTTCTCCGCTTCAAAAGGGGGATAGAGCAGCGCCAGGCTGGCCCCCTTTTCCAGCAGCATTTCGTTGCTGGCCATCGCAATCCCGCCGAATCCGCCGGTGACCACGGCGACTTTGCCGCTGAGATCAAGTTGGGTGTTGACGCCGTAGCGCAGATTTACGTCGTAGTCATTACTCATCCGCCCTTTCTCCTTCTCTGTTCAGTGAGCCACTCGCCCCATTGCCGGACAGCAAACGGCAGCGGATGGTGCAACATTCATTTTCGAACAAAAATATATGCTATCAAATCGCAAGCGTATGTGGGTGAGATCAAATTTCATACAAAAAGGCTGAAATTTATTCTATCTCGCTGAAATTCAATTATTCTTATCATATGATGCACAAAAGGCGGGAAAGCAGACACCCGTTTCGCCGGATACCGGTCAGCCTTTTATGGGTTTACATTTTCGTTCGAAAATATATATCCCTGGTCTTGCTCTCGCAAACGCCAGATCGGCAGGGTAAACTCAGCGACAGATCTTCTTGCGCCGTCACGAACCACGATTGAAAAAAGGGAGCGTTTCGATTGAAAAGCAAAACTGAACAACTGGCTGATATGCAGTTACGCCGGGAAAAAATTCTTGAGATGATCCGTGAGGATGGCACGGTGACGGTGAAAGCGCTGACGGAAACTTTTGGCCTCACAGAAGCCACCATCCGTACCGACCTGCGTATGCTGCAAAGACAGGGATTTGTCCAGCGTTATCATGGCGGGGCGACACTGATGACCGGGAAACAGAACACCGGGGCGCTGTTGCTGGAGCGCCAGACTCATCTGGATGAAAAGGATGCGATTGGCCGTCTGGCGGCGCAATATATTGAAAATGGCGATACGGTGATTTTCGACTCTGGTTCAACCACCACCGCGATTACTGATTCGCTGGATCATATCCGGCGACTGTCGGTGATCACCACCGCCGTGAATATTGCCCTCAAACTGGGCGGCGAGCCGGGTATTAATATTCTGCTGACCGGCGGCACCTTTAAATTCCCGACCCTCTCGACCTCCGGTGAGAAAGCAGCCAGCTTTTTCGAAAATGTGCTGGCGCAAAAGCTGTTTCTCGCCACCGCCTGTATCTCCCCGCGGCTCGGCCTCAGCTATCCCAGCGAAACCGATATCAAAGTGAAAATGGCGATGATCCGCTCCGCCAGCACGGTGTATGTGGTAGCCGACTCCAGCAAGATCGATAAGGTATCGATGTTTGCCCTGCCCTGCGACTGGAGCCATATCCACTATCTGATCACCGACAGCGGCATTACCCCGGCGCAGATCGCCGCCTTTGAAGCCCTGGGCGTCAAAGTGCTGGTCGCCCCGCCGCTGATGGCGCAGAAAAAAGCGATCTGAAAGTTACCCGGCGAGGGTCAGCGCCAGCGTGCTGAGGCTCTGGCCAGAATAGAGTCGCACCACCTCGCCCACCACCAGCAGCGCGGGGGATTGCGGCTGCTCGCGCGCCACCGTTTGCGCCAGCTCACCCAGCGAGGTGATGAATATTCGCTGCGTGATGCGCGTTCCGTTCTCAATAATCGCTACCGGCGTATCGGCGCTGCGCCCGTGCGCCTGCAGCCGCCCGGCAATGGCGACACAGCCGTTTAAGCCCATATAGAACACCAGCGTCTGCTGTGTGGCACCCAACGAAGGGTCGGTGAGATCCGGCTCGCCGCTTTTACTGTGACCGGTAATCAGGCGTACCGACTGTGCATAGTCGCGATGGGTAAGCGGAATGCCTGCCGCCGCCGCACAGCCCACCGCCGCAGTGATGCCGGGCACCACCTGACAACAAACGCCCGCCTGTTGCAGCCACTGCATCTCTTCGCCGCCCCGGCCAAAAATAAAGGGGTCGCCACCTTTCAGGCGTACCACCTGACGTCCGCCGCGCGCCAGATCTACCAGCAACTGGTTGATCTGCGTCTGTTTCAGACCGTGGCAACCGGGCCGTTTGCCAACGTCAATCCTCAGCGTCGCCGACGGCACCTCCGCCATCACCTCGGCGCTGACCAGCCGGTCATAGACTACCACATCAGCGCTGCGCAGCAGACGCAGCGCTTTCAGCGTTAACAGCCCGACGTCGCCTGGCCCGGCCCCTGTCAGCCAGACGCAGCCTGGCGCCGCATCCTGACGCGGCGGGGGAAGTAATTTATCAAGAGAGGGAATCGCTGTGGTCATGGTTGTCTCCCGCCATCAGGCTTCGGTCTGTTGAGTGAAAATAATCTGTCTGAGTTCGGGCAGACAGGAGCCGCAGTTGGTACCGCATTTCAGCGCCGCGCCCAGCGCCGCGGGGGTGTGGCAACCGTCCGCCACCGCCTGTCGGATCGTCTGCTCGCCAACGCCATAGCAGCTGCACACCATACGTCCCTGGCTGCCGCCCTGCACCGGCATGCCCGCCAGCAGCGCGTGCCGCTCTGCAGCGCTGCGCGGTGGCACGGCAAAAGCCTGCGTCACCCATGCCTTGTCGATCACCGGCAGTGTCGGCGCAGCATAAAACGCCAGCTGCAGTTCGCCGTCGCGCCAGGCGAGCAGACGGTAGCCCTGTGCGCCCGCATCCGCATACTGCAGCTGCATTCCCGTCAGCATCCCCTGCGCCGCCAGCCAGGTCTGCGGCGTGCCTTCCCCTGCCAGTACGTAGCGCTGTACCTCGCCCTGCGGTGCACGCGCCCAGTAGTTCACTTGCTGCGGGGTGCGGCAGGTGCGCTGCCAGAGCCAGCCCTGCCAGGCGGGACGCAGCGCCTGCAGACGCACTGCGGTCTGTTTCAGCGCTGGCTGACCGGAGATCGGGCAACAATGCGCCGCCACCAGCGTATCGACGTTTGCCTGCGCGCTGAACTGGCGGTTCCAGTGCATCGGCACAAACAGCGTGCCAGGATGCAGTCCAGGTTCCAGCGTCACGCGCCCCACCAGCCAGCCATGCGCTGATTGCAGACGCGCCAGATCGCCGGCGCGCAGGCCATAGCGCTGCGCCTCCTGTGGATGCAGCGCGATAAAAGGTTCGTCGCTATGCTGCATCAGGCGCGGCACTGCGCCGGTACGCGTCATGGTATGCCACTGATCGCGGATTCGGCCGGTGTTCATCAGCAGCGGATAGTGACTGCTCAGCGTGACCTGCGGCAGACAGGGTTCGATCGGCAGCAGGCGCGCCTTGCCGTCAGGATGGAAAAAGCGGCGATCGGCGAACAGACGCGCCGTACCCTGCGGCGCCGCGGCGTTGATCGGCCACTGCACCGGTTGCAGGTTATCCCACTGCGCGTCGCTCAGGCTGGCGAGTGCGCTGATGTCGAACGCGCGTTGTCCGTGATTTTCAAAGCCGGAGAGCGCCGCATGTTCGCGGAAAATGGCCGCCGGATGTTGCCAGGCAAAGGCGCTGCCGAATCCCAGCCGACGCGCCACCTGCGCCAGCATCCACCAGTCGGGACGCGCCTCCCCGGCCGGAGGGACAAAGGCGCGCTGGCGCGAGATACGCCGCTCGGAGTTGGTTACGGTGCCATCTTTCTCTCCCCAGCCCTGCGCCGGCAACAGAATATCGGCAAAGGCGGCGGTGTCGCTGTGCGCCGTGACCTCTGAAACAATCACCAGTTCGCACTGCGCCAACGCCCGGTCGATGCGGTTCCCTTCTGGCATCGACACCGCCGGGTTGGTGCCCATAATCCACAGCGCTTTTACCTCGCCGCGCGTCACGGCGTCAAACAGCGCCACGGCGGTGAGGCCGGGCTGCCGTGCCACGCGCTCGCTACCCCAGAAGCGCTGCAGGCGATCGCACTCTGCCGCGCTGAACCCCATATGCGCCGCCAGCTGGTTCGCCAGCCCACCGACCTCGCGCCCACCCATGGCATTGGGCTGACCGGTCAGCGAGAAGGGGCCGCTGCCGGGGCAGCCGATCTTGCCGCTCAGCAGATGGGCATTGAGAATGGCATTGTTGCCGTCGCTGCCGCTGGCGGACTGGTTGACGCCCATGCACCAGAGTGTCAGTACGCGCGGCTGCACCATGAACCATTGCCAGTATGTTGTAACGTCTTTCACCTCCAGCTGACACCAGGCGGCAACTGCAGCGATATCCCATGCACGACTGGCTGCCAGCGTCTCCGTCACACCATCCAGGTGCGGCAGCATGCTGTCGTCAATGCCCTGCTGTTGCGCGAGAAAATTCACCAGTCCGGTAAAGAGCGCGCTGTCGCTGCCGGGTCGCAGCGCCAGATGCAGGTCGGCAATGTCGCAGCTGGCGGTACGGCGCGGATCGATCACCACGATTTTCATTTCCGGACGCCGCTGCTTCGCCTGCTCCAGGCGACGAAAGGCCACCGGATGAGCCCAGGCGGCGTTGGAGCCCACCAGCACCACCAGATCGGCGTGATCGAAATCCTCATAGCAGCACGGCACCGCATCCGCTCCCAGCGCGCGTTTATAACCCGCCACCGCCGAGGCCATGCAGAGGCGTGAGTTGGTATCGATATTGGCCGCACCGATGAAGCCTTTCATCAGTTTGTTGGCGACATAGTAATCTTCGGTGAGCAGCTGTCCGGAGGCGTAGAACGCCACCGACTGCGGGCCGTGCTGTGCGATGATACGTTGCAAGCCATCGGCCGCGGCGTCCAGCGCCTGGTCCCAGCTGACGCGCTCGCCACCGATTTGCGGCCAGCGCAGCCGACCTGTATGTTGTAACGTTTCTCCCAGCGCCGCCCCTTTGACGCACAGCCGCCCGAAATTCGCCGGATGATCGGCATCGCCCGCTACCTGCGCCGCCTGGTCACCCTGCGGCGTGACGCTGACGCCACACCCCACACCGCAATACGGGCAGGTGGTTTTCATGAGGCCACCGCCATTTCGCTGACCGGCTGATTTGCCACCCAGATCGTGCCCTGCTCCAGCTTCACCGGCCAGCAACGCAGCTGCAGCGCCGGATTATCCAGACACTGACCGTCGCGCAGGCGGAAGCGTTGTTTGTAGAGCGGCGAAATCACCACCGGCTCGCCCTGCACGTCGCCCAGCAGACCGCGCGACAGCACGCTGGCGTGGGTGCCCGGCTCGATATCTTCCAGCGCATAGAGATCGTCGCCGAAGCGGAACAGCGCGATACGCTGGTTGCCGAGACGCGCGCCCAGCCCGGCATTAAGCGGCACCTCGTCAAGGGCGCAGATGGCGCTCCACGGCTCAACGGGTAGCGAAATCAGCGGAATACGCGTTGCCGCCGATACGGGTACCCGTTGTCCGCGCACGGCGGCATAGTGCAGCGTTTCGTCGGGCTGGGTACTGTTGATGGTCGGCGTAAACAGCTTCAGGCGCGCCGCGTCCTGCAGCGTGGTTTGCCACTCGCACTGGTAGCTCTCCACCACCTGCTGCATCTCCTGCTCCAGCTGCGCGGCGATACCGAGACTGTCGTCGATCACCACCTCACGCAGATAGTCGAGGCCGCCCTCCATGTTGTCCATCCAGACGCTGGTGCGTTGCAGACGATCCGCGGTGCGTACGTAGAACATCAGAATGCGATCCACATAGCGGATCAGTGTCTGGTCATCCAGATCGCTGGCAAAGAGATCCGCATGACGCGGCTTCATGCCGCCGTTGCCGCAGACATAGAGATTCCAGCCTTTGTCGGTGGCGATCACGCCGATATCCTTGCTCTGCGCTTCGGCGCATTCGCGCGTACAGCCCGATACCGCCATTTTGATTTTGTGCGGCGCGCGCAGGCCCTTGTAGCGGTTTTCCAGATCGATGGCGAAGCGGGTCGAGTCCTGCACCCCATAGCGACACCAGGTCGAACCGACGCAGGATTTCACCGTGCGCAGCGATTTGCCGTAGGCGTGGCCGGTTTCAAACCCGGCCGCCACCAGCGCCCGCCAGATAGCGGGCAGCTGATCAAGACGTGCGCCAAACAGATCAATACGCTGGCCGCCGGTGATTTTGGTGTAAAGATTGAAGCGCGCCGCGACTTCGCCGATGGCGATCAGCCCCTGCGGCGTGATCTCGCCGGCGGCCACACGCGGCACCACCGAATAGGTGCCGTCTTTCTGGATGTTGGCGAAGTAGCGGTCGTTAGTGTCCTGCAGCGGCAGATGCTGCGGCTGCAGCAGGTAGTCGTTCCAGCAAGAAGCGAACAACGATGCCGCCAGCGGTTTACAGATTTCACAGCCGTGGCCGCGCCCGTGCTGCGCCAGCAACGCGTCGAAAGTTTTGATTTCGCCGACACGGATAAGGTGATAAAGCGCCTGGCGCGACCAGGGAAAGTGTTCGCAAACCTCCCGGTTCACTTCCACGCCCTGGCTCTCCAGCTGCTGCTCCATGACCTGCTTTACCAGGGCCGCGCAGCCACCGCAGCCGGTCGCGGCTTTGGTACAGCTTTTTAACGACGCCATATCGCCGCAACCGTTGCTTACCGCGGCGCAGATATCGCCTTTAGAGACGTTGTGGCAGGAGCAGATTTGCGCTCTGTCCGGCAGCGCCGCGACGCCGGACGCACCGGACGGCGCTCCCGCCAGCGACGGCAGGATCAACGTTTCCGGCTCCGCCGGCAGTGGCATGTTGTTCAGCATCATCTGCAACAGCGTGGCGTAGTCGGCGCTGTCGCCCACCAGCACCCCGCCCAGCAGCCGCTTGCCATCGGCAGATACCACCAGCTTTTTGTAGATCTCTTTCGGCCCGTGGGTCCAGTGATAGCTCTGGCTGCCCGCCGTACGGCCATGAGCATCGCCAAAGGAAGCCACTTCTACCCCCAGCAGCTTGAGTTTGGTGCTCATATCGGCACCGCTGAACGCGGAGTCCTCGCCCGCCAGCTGGTCCGCCAGCACGCGCGCCATCTGGTAGCCTGGTGCCACCAGGCCGAAGATCTGGTCATTCCACAGCGCGCATTCGCCGATGGCGTAGATCGCGTCGTCGCTGGTCTGGCAATGATCGTTGATCCTGATGCCGCCGCGTTCGCCCAGCGCGAGGCCCGCCGCGCGCGCCAGCTGGTCGCGCGGGCGGATGCCGGCGGAAAACAGTACCAGATCGCTGGTCAGGGTTTCGCCGTCGGCAAAACTGAGTTGCAGACGACCATCGTCACCGCTGACGATACTCTGCGTCTGCTTACCGGTATGGACCCTGACGCCCAGCGCTTCGATTTTGCGCCGCAGCATCTGCGCGCCGCCCTCGTCCAGCTGCACCGCCATCAGCCGCGGGGCAAACTCCACTACGTGCGTCTCCAGCCCCAGCTGTTTCAGCGCGTTGGCGGCTTCCAGCCCCAGCAGTCCGCCGCCGATCACTACGCCACGCGTCGCCTGAGGCGCGCAGGCGGAGATGGCATTGAGATCCGCCAGCGTACGGTAGACAAAGCAGCGTGACAGCTGATGACCCGGAATGGGCGGCACAAAAGGAAAGGAGCCGGTCGCCAGCACCAGTTTGTCCCAGGCCAGCTCGTTACCGTCGGCGTCACGCAGTGCGCGGCGCTGACGATCGATCGCCACCACCTCGCAGTTGCTGCGCAGCTCAATGCCGTGACGTTCGAAAAAGCCGTCGCTGACCAGCGAGAGATCGGCATGGGTTTTACCGGTGAAATAGTCGGACAGATGCACGCGATCGTAAGCGACCTGCGGCTCTTCGCCATACACCACGATGTGATAGCGCAAATGCAGTTCGCGCGCGACCAGCTGTTCAAGAAAGTGGTGTCCGACCATGCCGTGACCCACAACTGCTATAACAGGTTTATTCATTGCATCGCTTCCTGCAGCCTGTGGCTGCGTCGGGTTTTCATCCAGGCCGAACAGCGCGTTGCTGCTCACTGTTTCGGCGTCCTGAAGTTTGGCCAGCAGCAGCGCGGCCTGGCGGCTGTCGCCCCAGAGCAGCACGCCGCACAAACGGCCCTGATCGAGAAACAGACGGCGATAATGGCCGCTGAGGGGATCAAAGCTGCACAGCGACGGGCGTTCCTGAATATCCCCGGCGCTGAACAGCTCAATACCGGTGACTTTCAGCCGCGTACCCTGCGCCTGGGGATAGAAATCGGCCTGCGGCGCGTCCGCCAGCTGCGCCGCCAGCACCTCAGCCTGCGCCAGACAGGGGGCCAGCAGGCCGAAGGTTTCTCCATCGATTTCACAACATTCGCCCAGCGCATAGACCTGAGGTTGCGGCGTGCGTAACTGACGATCCACCAGGATGCCGCGCCCACAGGGCAGACCCGCCGCCTGCGCCAGTGCCTTCTCCGGCGTCACGCCAATGGCGATGATGACCTGCTGCGCTGCCAGGATTTCGCCGCTGGTTAGCGTGACACTGTCACTGTTAATCTGCGCCAGTGAGACACCGGTCTGGCAGCGAATGCCGCGTTCTGTCAGGCTGCTGGCCAGCAGCGCGCCCGCCGTGGCATCCAGCTGGCGATCCAGCAGCCAGGGGTTGCGATGCAGCAGCGTGACGTCACGTCCGCGCTGGCGCAGCGCCGCCGCCGCTTCTATCCCCAGCAGACCGCCACCAAGCACCACTACCGGCCCGCTCGCCGCCTGCATGCGTTCGACGTCCTGCAGGGTGCGAAAAGCGATCACCTGAGGTCGATCGATGCCGGGGATCGCGGGCATCAGCGGCTGCGAGCCGGTGGCGAACACCAGTCGGTCCCAGGGCAGACGACGCTGTACGGTATCCGCCCGGCGCTGCGACAGATCGACATGCAGCACCGGCTCGCCGCTCAGCAGCCGTACCTGATGATGTGCGTACCAGTCGGGTGAATGGATGATGGTATCGCTGAACCTTTTCTCGCCGCTCAGCACCGGCGACAACATGATGCGGTTGTAGTTAACCTGCGGCTCGCGGCCGATCACCGTGATGTCATAACGCCCGGGCGCGCGCTGCAGCAGACTTTCCACCATGCGCATGCCTGCCATGCCGTTGCCAATCACCAGCAGTTGCTCCGCCATTGCCTGCTCCTTATGCCGCCGAGGTTTGCTTTTCATAGAGGAAATGCAGAATCTGCTGGCGCAACTGGTGATAAGCTTTGTCGTCCGCCAGTGCCACACGTGAACGCGGCCGCGCCAGGTCAATCTCCAGGATCTCGCCCACATGGGCCGCCGGGCCGTTGGTCATCATCAGCACGCGATCGGAGAGCAGCACCGCTTCATCCACGTCATGGGTAATCAGCACGATGGTGGTATTCAGCTCCTGCTGAATACGCATGACGCTGTCCTGCAGATGGGCGCGCGTCAGCGCATCCAGCGCGCCGAACGGCTCATCCAGCAGCAGCACGCGCGGTTTCATGGCCAGCGCGCGGGCGATGCCGACGCGCTGTTTCATGCCGCCGGAGATTTCGCCGGGCCGCTTGTGCATGGCGTGACTCATCTGTACGCGATTGAGATTGTGCTCGATCCAGTCGCGCCGCTCTGCCTGGCTCATGCTGTGTTTAAATACCTGATCAACCGCCAGCGCCACGTTCTGCCAGGCGGTGAGCCAGGGCAACAGCGAGTGGTTCTGAAACACCACCGCACGTTCCGGCCCCGGCCCGGCGATTTCCCGGTTATCACACAGCAGCACGCCGCTGCTCGGAGCGGTGAGACCCGCGATCAGGTTGAGCAAAGTAGATTTGCCGCAGCCGGAGTGGCCGATCAGACTCAGGGTTTCGCCCTCGCGGATGTCGAAGCTGACGTTATCCAGCGCCAGAAACTCGCCGCTGGCGGTGGTGAAACGCTGGCTGACCTGCTGTACACGAATAATGGGGTTCATCGGGCCTCCTTATTTATCCCAGCTGAAACGACGCGCCAGCAGCATAAGCGCCTGCTCCAGCAGCAGTCCGACCACGCCAATCATGACGATGGCAATGAGAATGTTTTCTACGTTGAGGTTGTTCCACTCGTTCCAGATCCAGAAGCCAATGCCAATACCGCCGGTCAGCATCTCTGCGGCGACGATCACCAGCCAGGCGATGCCAATCGAGAGACGCACGCCGGTGAGCACCGACGGCAGCACCGCCGGGAAAAGAATTTTGCGCATCACCGTCCATTCGGAGAGATTCAGCACGCGCGCCACGTTGAGATAATCCTGCGGAATGCGCTGCACCCCTTCGGCGGTATTAATCACCATTGGCCAGATGGAGCAGATAAAGATGGTCCAGCTGGCGGCCGGTTCGGCACGCTGGAACAGCAGCAGGCCGATCGGCAGCCAGGCGAGCGGGCTCACCGGGCGCAGCAGCGCGATCAGCGGATTGAACATGCGCGCCAGGAAGGCGAAGCGGCCAATCAGGAAACCGGCCGGAATGCCCACCAGCGCCGCCAGTCCGAAGCCGACCGCCACGCGTTGCAGCGACGCGAGGACATTCCAGCCAACGCCCAGATCGTTCGGACCGCCGTTGTAAAACGGATCGGCGAACAGCAGCAGGGCTGCCTGCCAGGTGGCCCAGGGCGAGGGAAAACCTTTGCTCCAGACAGCAGCGATTTGCCACACCAGCAGCAGAAGCAACAGGCCACAGCCGCCGGGGATCGCCCGCTGCAGCAGCGGGCGCAGCGCAGGTCGGCGCACCGGGGTCCGGGGGGCGATTGACAACGGAATGACGGTCGCGCCGTGGGTGGGCACGTCGGTTTGTCGCGCGGTGATGCGGGCTTCTTTTTTCATCGTGACCTCACTTAACGTTTAATGGCGAAACGGGCGGCCCAGCCGGCGGGATCGGTGCCATCCCAGACTTTGCCGTCGATCAGGGTGCTGCTGCGCATTTCGCTGCCTGGCAGCGCGACGTTGCCAACGGCGGCGGCCGCCTGTTTGTAGATGTCGATACGGTTCACCTGGCGCGCCACGGCCAGATAGTCTGGCTCTTCGGTAACCATGCCCCAGCGTTTCAGCTGCGTCAGAAACCACATGCCGTCGGAAAGCCAGGGGAAACTGACCGCGCCGTCCTGGAAGAAGCGCATGGGATGTGCATCCTGCCATTGCTGGCCGAGGCCGTTTTCGTACTGGCCGAGCATGCGTCCTTCGAGGGTGTCAACGTGAGTGTTGAGATACGCGCGTCCGGCGAGAGTGCGGACGGTTTCACGCCGGTTCTCTTCTGAGGCGTCGATCCAGCGCGCCGCCTCCAGCACCGCGGCCGTCAGCGCGCGGGCGCTGTTGGGATGGTCCTGCACCCACTGCGCGCGCGTGCCGAGTACTTTTTCCGGGTGATCGGGCCAGATTTGCTGGCTGGTGATGGCGGTAAATCCGATGTTGTCTCTGATGGCGCGCTGGTTCCAGGGTTCGCCGACGCAGAAGCCGCTCATGTTGCCGATTTTCATGTTCATCACCATTTGCGGCGGCGGCACCACTACGGTACGCACATCCTTAAGCGGATTGATGCCGACGCTGGCCAGCCAGTAGTAGAGCCAAAGGGCGTGCGTGCTGGTGGGAAAGGTGTGGGCAAAGGTCCAGGCGCCTGTGGGTTTTGCCGCTATCGCCTGATGCAGGCTGGCCCCATCGGTGACTTTCAGCGCTTTCAGCTGATTAGAGAGGGTGATCGCCTGACCGTTATTGTTCAGGGTCATCAGATTCGCCATCTCATGCTGCGGCCCGGCCACGCCAAGTTGCAGGCCGTACAGCATGCTGTAAAGCACATGGGCGGCATCCAGTTCTCCGGCGGTGAGCTTATCGCGCATTGCGGCCCAGCTCGCCTCTTTGGCGGGCTGAATGCTGATGCCATATTTTTTGTCGAAGCCTTTGACTGCCGCCATCACCACCGGCGCGCAATCAGTGAGCGGTATGAAGCCGACGCGCACGCTGCTTTTTTCCGGCGCATCGGAACCAGCGGCCCAGACTGCATTACGCAGACCTGGTAGCAGCCAGCCCGCGCTCACGGCGGCGCTGGCGACCAGAAACTGACGACGTGATGCTGAAAAACGCGTTTTGCTCATCATGGGCATCCTGAAAAAGGAAATAAAAAAAGGCGTCCACCGCGATGCCGGAGCATGCGGATGGACGCCTTTATCCAGAGCACTCGTCTCACCGCCGTTGGCGAAACAAATGCGCAATGTCAGGTAAGTTTTGCAAGCGGCGTGCCAGGAATGCGGATTTCTTCCGACAAACCGCAGCGGAGTCGTGATAAGGGAAAGGGCGGGCAGAGGAGTAAAGCGTCTCTGTCATGGATGACGGGGCCGAGCCTCCAGGGATAGATTCACGGCGACTTTACGATCTGCCCGCCCTTTCCCGCCACGCGCCGTACTGACGAACATAAGGCGCGCACTCTGCTGACGCAAAGCACGCACAATCATTGTGCATCTGCCGGGTTTGACTTATCCCTTCAGGGTCGCGGCGACGGCCAGGATCGCCTGCGCGATATCGATAATACGCCGGTTCTGATTCATCGCGCTTTTACGCAGCGTCTGCCAGGCCTGCTCCTCGCTGTAGCCATGCTGCTGCATCAGCCAGGCCTTCGCCTGGTCGATAACGCGACGCTCATCCAGGGTGGCGCGCAGTGACGCCAGTTCATCCGCCTGTGCCTGTAAGCGTTGCGCCTGTTCGCGTACCAGCGCCAGCACGGTACGCCCCAGCTGCGGCGCCAGGCCCGCGCTGTCCAGCGCCCCTTTCTCGCCCTCAAGCCACCCCGCTCCCGCCACCCACAGTGTAAGATGCTGTTCCGCCCCCCCCGGCAGCCGCGCAATCTGCTGCTGCGCCGTTCGCTGCGCCCCGGCAATCGCCTGTTCGCAGCGCTGCATTAATGTCGCCGCCAGCGCATCCTCTATCATTTTCATCTGGTCGAGCCGTTCAGTCAGCAGATGGTACCAGCGCAACGCCTCCTCCTTGTCGGCCCGGCCACCGGTGCAGGCGATACGCCGCAGCCGCTCTACCCCGGCGGCAGCCTGAGCAATCTCCTGCCAGCGCTGCAACGCGACGCTGTCCGCAAACTGGCTGAAGGTGGCAAAGCTCTGTTCCTGTGCCTCGATCAGCGCCACCATCCGCGCCCGTTGCTCCGGCGTGAAGGCACCGGCGGCGAAACCGGCTGATCCGGTGGCGCGCTCCTGCCCGGCCAGCTCCTTGCCCTGCATAAAGCTGAACAGCGCGATCAACGCACGGGCAATCTGCGGCTCACAGGCGGTATCTGCCGCTTCGAACACCAGATTCAGCAGGGTATGAATGATCTGGCTGAAGGTAGCCATTGCATCGGCGTGACGCAGCTGCCGCGCGACAACGCGCTGACGCAGCGTCGGCAGATTCTCCAGCGCCTGCAGCGCCGCTGCGATCAGATTGCAAAAACGGCTATAGCCCGGTTGCGCCTCGACCGGCGGCAACGCGTGCAGAAAACGCTGGCGCATTGCGTCCGCCTCCGCCGCTCGCGCCGCCAGCTCGTCAGCAAAAAGCTGGCCTTGCGAGCAGAGCCAGAGATTGGACGCACCGCGTTCGCGCTGTAACTGGTGGATCAACTGGCTGACCGTTGTTATCAGCTTGCCGGTACGCAACAGCCGTTGCAGGCTGGCGATATCGCTTTTATGGGAAGCGTGGAGATAGTCGAGGGCAGCAGGCATGGCATACTCCAGGGCAAATAACTCATCATAAGCAAAAGCCGTGCCGCCTCTGTGCTGGCGCTGCCTATCAGAGGAAAAAAATGGGGTTAGCACCTCATGCAATAAGCAAAATTTATGCCGCCTTTGACCATAAAGCGGGAATTTGCCAGGTAATAATTCTGATTTTTTTCACGCCGCTACTTTTTTTCAGCGCAATAAAGTTTAGAATTGCTAATTAGTTTATTGCGTAAACTGTTCAACTGACGCATCGGCGTCACTCTGCGGGTGCAAAGTCAGCCGCTTACAAATTAATTCGCTTTAACTATCGCGCCGGTAAGCCATTTCGCTCAGGGCAGAGCGCAGCCGCATCTGGGGGCTAGCACGGCTTTTCCCATGGCGCAATAGTTTGAAATCTCAAAAGTCTTATGTAGACTAAATGCAGAACTATCTTTCTGTAATAAGTCCCGTTTTTAAACAGGGTTGTGACCACGGACTTGCGTAAACAGGCTACAGCCTGCTGCGCGAAGATGTCGGTTTTGTCGCTAATAATGCAGTTATGCTGATGAAATCACGAGGAACAAGGTGAAAAAGAGTCTCGCTTTAACGCTGCTTGTTGTGTTGGCCCTGGCAGGATGCAAAGCGCCACCGCCGCCGCTCACTGATGACACGCTGGTCACCAGTGAAGTGAATGGCGTTAAGCTGGTACACCGCTACGCGGTGGTAGCGCCACAAGAATTCACTCCGGTGAATGAAACCTGGCGCGCGCTTTATAATGCCTCGGTGATGACTACGCCCGATTATGGCGGCAAACTGGTGCGCTATCTGGAAAACGGTAAGCCCTTTACGGTATTGGGCAGCGTCGAAAACCACTGGCTGGCGATTGCGGAAGTCGCTGACGGCCCGATGATTGGTTATGTGCCGTTGAAAGCGGGCGTCGAAAGCAGCCGCTATGAAGCGACGGTGCGCAGCGATCGCCCGCGTCCGCGTCGTGCTGCCCGCCAGGTCTGTGTTGATGTCGGCGGCGCCAGCAAAGCCTGCAGAACCAATGATACCGCGACCTGGATCTTAGATTGAAAATGAAATCAGGCGCATATTGCCCGCAGACCAGACAAATGCTGCGGGCAATGACATCCGCCGTTGTCAGGAAGAACGATTTTTAATGACGCGAGAATCTCTTGCATGTGAGGCAACGACAACGGGCATCGATAATCCGCTTCTTAACGCAGCTGCACCCCTGCTGAATGCCGTGGTGCAGATTCGTCAGGCGGCAACGCATGACGATCCGGCCGGGCTGCGCCAGCTGTTGATTGACGAAATCCGTCAGTTTGAAAACCGCTGCAAGCAGGCTGGTTTGCCCTTCGAAATGATCATTGGCGCACGCTACTGTCTGTGTAGCGTGCTGGACGAAGCTGCCGCGCAGACACCCTGGGGCACGCGCGGCGTCTGGTCCGGCAACGGGATGCTGGTTACCTTTCATAATGAGAGCTGGGGAGGCGAGAAGTTTTTCAAGCTGCTGGCGCGCATCTCCCAGACCCCGCAGCAGCATCTCTGGCTGCTGGAAGTGATCCATTACTGTTTGCTGCTGGGCTATGAAGGACGCTATCGCGGCAGTGAAAACGGTCCTCAGCAGTGTGATACCATTCGTAAACGCCTCGCGCATTTAATCAACGAGGTGCACAGTCAGAGCGACAAACCTCAGCCGCCGCTGGTCGAGGTGCATCCCCACGCCAGTTCACTGTCGCGCCCGATGGTGCCGCTTTGGGCCTGCGCCACGGTGGCCACGCTGATCGCTTGCCTGATTTACAGCGGCCTGAACTGGCGTCTGGGCAACGCCGCCGAACCACTGCTGCGCAGCATTTATCAGACGCCGTTGCCGCAGATTACGGTTGCACGGCGCCCCTCTTCCCCGCAGGCGCTGCTGGATCTGCATCAGCGTCTCAACGATGTGATTGCCGCCGGGCAGCTTGAAGTCAGCGATGGCGCCTTTGGCAGCAAAGTGATCATCCCGGCGGACAAACTCTTTGCGCCGAATGGCACGGTGATCAATCCGGTAGGACGCGCTCTGCTGGCCCGGGTGGCCAGCGCCATGAAATCAGTAAAAGGCACCGTGCTGGTCTCGGTGTTCAGCGATAACCATCCGGTAGATGGCAGCCGTTTTGCTTCCAGTTACGAATTCTCCTTCGCCCGCGCCCGCGCCATTACCCAACTGCTGAACGCGCAGCTGGGCGGCACTCATACCATCCGTGGAGAGGGTCGCGGCGACAGCAATCCCCTGCTGCCCAATGACAGCAGTGAAAATCGCGCGCATAACCGCCGCGTCGAAATCACCCTTTTTGCCGCGCCTGAAACGCTCGGCGCTCATCAGGGAGTTCAGTGATGCGCTCTTTGCTCGTCAACTTACTTACTCACCGCGTGCTGTGGAGCTTTATCGGCATCACCGCGCTGAGCTGGGTCGTGTGGCTGCTCGGCCCACTCTGGAGCTGGGGCGACACCCGCCCGCTGGAGCCCAGGTTTCCGCGCCAGCTGGTCATCGGCCTGCTCTATTTTCTCTGGATCCTGTTTCAACTTATTCCGTCGCTCTATCGCGCCTGGTTTAACAGCAAGCTGCTCACCAATCTGCAACAGGGCAGCGCTGAAGATCTCTCTGAACGTCAGGCCACAGAAGAGCTGCTGACCCAGCGCTTTAATGAAGCGGCGCTGCTGCTCAAACGCACCCAATTTGGCCGCCGTCAGGGAGGCTGGCTGTCGCGTTTCAATGCCCACTATCTCTATCAGCTCCCCTGGTACATGGTGATCGGCGCCCCCGGGGCAGGTAAAACCACCGCGCTGCTGAATGCCGGACTCGATTTCCCGTTAACCGACAGTCTGGGTAAAACCGCTGTGCGCGGCGTGGGCGGCACCCGTCACTGCGACTGGTGGTTTACCGACAGCGCAGTGCTGATCGATACCGCGGGCCGCTACGCCCTGCAGGAGAGCCAGCGTCAGCGTGACGCCAGCGAATGGCAGAGCTTTATTAATTTGCTCAAGCGCTACCGCGCCCGTCAGCCGATCAATGGCGTGATTCTCACCATCAGCGTCGCCGACCTGCTGAGCGACTCGGCCGAAGCACGCGTGGCGCAGGCCACAGCGCTGCGTCAGCGCATGATGGAACTGCATCAGCAGACCGGCATTCACTTTCCGGTTTATGTGATGGTAACGAAAACGGACCTGCTGAAGGGCTTTATGAGCTACTTTGGCGCGCTGGACAAACAGCAGCGCGACGCCATCTGGGGCTTTACTTTTCCGCGTGAGCCGGGCAAGCCGCAGAGTGATGGCTGGCAAGTTAGCTTTACGCCGCAGTTCCGCCAGCTGGAACAGCAGTTACAGCAGCAACTGCCCAAACATATGGCGCAGGATCGCGATCTGGCGCGCCGTGCCGACTGCTTCCTGTTTCCGCAGGAGTTTGCCTCGCTGCGTCCGCTGCTGCAGGAGTATCTCGATATCGTCTTTTCCGGCCATCCGGATGAGGTTGCCTGGTCGGCGCGCGGGCTGTTTTTCACCAGCGGCACCCAGGAAGGCTTACCCTTTGACCGCATTATGGGCGAGCTGAACCGCAAGCTGCAGTTGCCGCAGGCGGGCCAGCACACCATCGCCGCCTGGGACAGCGTCAACCGCGCCAGCCCTATTCCCGGCAACCGCGAGCAGAGCTTCTTTATTCGCGATCTGCTGAGCGAGCTGGTCTTCCGCGAGCGCGGCCTGGCCGGCAGTAACCGTCACTGGGAATATCGCAACCAGCTGTTTCACTGGATCGGTTACGGCGTGCTGGCGGGCGCGCTGCTGCTGCTCTCCTGCCTGTGGCTGGTGAGCTACTATCAAAACCAGCGTTATCTTGATCAGGTCGCGGCCCGCATTCCGCCGCTGACTGCACAGAGCCAGCAGGTGATGCAGCAGCCGACAGATAATCTTTTCGATCTGCTACCCTTTTTGAATAATCTGGTGAAGCTACCGCTTTCGGATCGTTTTTCGCTGGATGATCCGCCGTTTACTATGCGTGCTGGCCTCTATCGTGGCACCCAGGTGAGCGATGCCGCCTGGGTGCTGTACCAGAATGCGCTGAAGTCTTTACTGCTGCCGCGAGTGTCGCAACAGATCACCAATCTGTTGCGTAACGATAAGGGCGATGACAACGAATACAGCCGTAATGCGTTGCGTGCTTATCAGATGCTCTATCAACCGCGTAATTACGATGGCGAATTTCTGCGCGGCTGGCTGATGAAAAACCTGCAGCATACGTTGCCGGATAACGTCAGCGCCCGGGATTTGCAGCAGCTCGACTGGCATCTCAGCCAGCTGCTCGACCAGCAGATCCAGTCGTCGCCTTATGCGCGTGATAATGCGTTGATGATGGGCAAACTGGCGGAAAAACTGAATAATGCGGGCCAGATGGAGCATGAACTGGCGGTTACCCCCGGGTTTACCCGTTGAGTGCCCGGCACAGCAAGTAATAATGAGGTGATTATGGCAGACCAGAATACCCCTGGCTGGTATGGGAAGCTGCCGTCAACCGGTGATTTTTTACGCCAGCGCCTGACAGAGAAGAAAGTAGCGCTCTGGAGCCACTGGTTTCAGCAGGGGCTGGTGCACTGGCACCAGCAGGAGTCGGCCTCGACCGCGCTGTTTTTGCGCGCGCCGGTATGGAACTTTGTCCTGCCGGTAACGCCCGGCCTGCAGCAGGTACAGATGGGCTGTTTGCTCCCCTCGTGCGATCGCGTCGGGCGCGCCTGGCCATTGCTGGCAGTCAGGACCTTTTCGCTCAGTCAGTGGCATCCGGCGCAGCTGACCATTTCCGGCGACTGGTATCAGGATCTGGGCAGGGCGCTGTTTCACGCGGTACGCGACGGACAACGCGCCGAACAGCTTGATGAAGCCCTGCGCGCCTTGCCACCGCTGCTGGTGCCGGAAAAGGGCCAGTCGGCGATTATGGATGTAATTGGTTATCAGGATCTGCCCTGCACCCTGAGCTGGCGCGAAGTGGCGGAACGTTTTGATCCGCAGCAGCATATCAGCTACTGGTGGAGTAACCGCAGCGACGGTTTTGCCCATGCCACGCATAAGCATAGCGGCAACCTGACGGCGCAACTTTTTTCACTGTTATTCAACCCGGCAGCAGGCGCGCAGCCGGGACGCAATGGACTTTATCCGCCCATGTTCGAATAACGTCCTTTGCATTAGCCCTTTTAACCCGGGATGACTCATGCAATTTACCCTTGTGCAGTGCGATACGGATGTGCCGGTCAATACCTTTGTGTTTCAGCCACCGGGCGGCACTATTGGCCGGAGCCAGAACAATGATCTGGTGCTGCCGGATGAAACCCGTGCCATTTCTCGTCTGCAGGCGCTGGTTCATCTGTCGGCCCAGGGTGAGTGCCGTCTGACCAACCAGGGCAGCGTCACGCCAGTGATTGTCAACGGCGAGCCGCTGGCGCGTGGCAGCCAGGTGGTGTTACAGCACGGCGACCGGCTGCAGATTGGCGATTATCAGCTGGCGGTGAGCGATCCCCACTATCAGCCGCAGGAGCAGGATGACCCTCTGGCGTTGTTCAGCGCGGACGATGAGCAGATTGACGATCCGCTGGGTATCCTGGAAGAGGAAACGCCGCTGATTATACAGCCGGAGAGTGGCAACCAGGCGGCGCGCCATGAGCGGCAAACCAGCGCGCGGCTCGGCATCGATCCGCTGCCTGCGGACCTGCCGCGTCCGGCAGAGAAAGCGCACTGTGCCGAGGAAAAATTAATTGCGGCGCTGCTGGAGGGCATGGGCCTGAATAACGGCCACGCGACGCCGCTGGATGAAGAGCAGATGCGCATCACTGGCCGCATGCTCAGTCTGTTTTCGCAGGGCACGGTCGCGCTGCTGTCATCACGTTCGATTCTCAAACGGGGCGTCAAGGCGGAGATGACCATGATCCTGAACGAAGCCAACAACCCGTTCAAGATTCTGCCCTCCGGCAAAACGGTGCTGATGCAGATCTATCAAAGCCAGATGCCCGGCTTTATGCCGGCCGAACAGGCAGTACGCGATGCCCTGGTGGATCTGCAGGCGCACCAGCTGGGGATGATCGCCGGGATCCGTGCGATTATCGCCGCCATGCTGCAATCTTTTAACCCCCAGCAGCTGGAGGAGCAGGCAAAAGCGGATGGCGTTATCCCGAAACTGCCTTTTTCCAGTGCGCGTAAAGCCGCGCTCTGGGACTATTTTGTCCGTAACTACCAGCGTACCGCCGGTGAGATTGAGGATGACTTTCATACGCTGTTTGGCGAAGCCTTTCTCCACGCCTATGACATGGAAGTTAATCAGTACAAAGATTCGCAAACCCAGGCAGAAGAAACATGAAGATTGTCTTTTCCGGTTATTGCCAGCAGGGCTTGCGTGCTGAGAACCAGGATCGTACCGGTGTGGAAGTGGACGATAATCGCGCCTGTTTTCTGGTCTGCGATGGCGTGGCGGGCCTGCCCGGGGGTGACCAGGCAGCGCAGCTGGTGCGTGACACCCTGCTGAATGAAGTGCGCAACAGCCGTCACTTTTCTCCCCATTCCACCTGGCAGGCGATTGAACAGTGCCAGCAGGCGTTGCGTAAAGCGCAGGGAAGAAATCCGAATTTTTCCCGCATGAGCACCACTCTGGCGGCCCTGTTTATCGACCGCGAACGTCAGCTTTCATGGTGGGCGCACGCCGGTGACAGCAGGGTTTACCACTTCCGTCACGGGGCGCTGCTGCAGGTCACTCAGGACCACAGTCTCGCACAACAGCTCAAGGCGGCAGGTTATGAAAATACCGGCATTAACAGTAATTTACTTTATAATGCGCTGGGTGCAGAACCGCAACGGCCGGTCAGTTTCAGCGAGATCGCACCGCTGGAGGATGGCGATGCGTTTCTGGTGTGCACTGACGGTTTCTGGCTCAACCTGACAACGGATGAAATGGAGCAAGCGTTGCGCATGGTCAACGCCTGCGAAGAGTGGCTGGCTCTGATGCAGGCAGCGATTAACCGTAGCGAAAAAAGCGATAACCTCAGCGCGCTGGCCATCTGGGTCGGCGAGCCGCAGGATGCCACCCTGCTGTACACCCAGGCGGATACGGCACGCTTTTTGCCGCCCCATGTTTAATTCCAGGGAAATAATATGAAATTGTGGTTGCCCGGTATTGCGGCTCTGATGACAGCGTTCAGCGCACAGGCAGAAGATTATCGCGTGGTCTACTCCCCCAGTCTGGCGCTGGAGGTCTATATCGATAATGTCGAAAGCCACGCGCCTGAAGACTGGTGTAAAGTTTCACTGCCCTTGCGCATCGTTTCCGGTAAGAACAAGGATTCTGCGGTGCTGAACAGCTTCCTGCCGCGCGTGGGTACGCTGCTGGCGAATCAGTGCGGCAAACTGGATGAGTTACCCTGGCAGATGATGGACAGCGCCGGGAAGGTGCTGGCCAGCGGCAACGCCAGCAAGTTGCAGAACTGGCGTCCCATCGTGTTGGCAGACGCCACCGACAGCGCCAGCGTCAGTAATGCGGCGCCGCTGGACCTCTCGCGTCCGGCGAACAGCGAACCGTTACAGCAGTTTGAGCTGCCTGATGGCTGCCATTTTCGCACCTGGTGGAATGAGCAGAGTCAGTCACTGTTTATTCCGGCAGCAGGCAAAACCCGCTGTTCCGCCACTGGCTGGCTGGAAGGCAGCAGCGAGCTGACGCTAAGCAGCGGCGGGAAAACCACGCAGCTGCCGGTCACTTTTTATCAGGGCTATCCGATCGCTAATCTGACCATCAGCGACAACGCGCTGGAAGTGGTGGCGGTCAATAATCAGCGCATGATTGTCACGCGTCAGGATGCCGCAGAGAGCTGGCTGATCCTGCCTTTTGACAAAACGCAGCATCTCTGGCGTTTTGATGGTCAGATGCTGATCAAAATGGATAAAAAATCCGCGCAAGAGGCTGATGCAGTGAAAACGCGGGTGGAAACGTTGCGCGGCGTATGGTCGGCGCATGTCTTGCCACAGCAAAAAGTGAATGTGTTACTGACAGACACCCTGCACGCGGATCTTGCCGATCCCGCTATCAGTGCCTGGCGTAACATCAATTAATCAGCGATCGCTGCCTGGCATTTCAGGTCGTGTACAGAGAGTTCACTATGTCGGCAAATGAGAATCAGAAACCGGTGCCCAACGCTCTCCCGGCGGGATACCGTTTTAACGAGTTTGAGATAAAAGATGTCATTGGCGGCGGCGGTTTTGGTATTGTTTATCGTGCCTGGGATCACCTGCTGGAACGCACCATCGCCATCAAAGAGTATATGCCGGTTTCGCTGGCCAGCCGCGGACAGGACCTCTCGCTGGAGTTGCGCAGTGAACGCTTCCAGAAGCTGTTCAATGCCGGTCTGAACAGCTTTATTCAGGAGGCGCGCCTGCTGGCGCGTTTTAATCATCCCGGACTGCTGCACGTGCTGCGTTTCTGGGAAGAAAATGGCACTGCCTATATGGGCACGCTCTACTACAGCGGCATGACGTTAAAAGCCTGGCAGCAGACCAGCCCGGAACCGCTCGCCGAAGAGTGGATTCGTCGCCTGCTGCCACCGCTGTTTGGCGCGATTAATACCATTCATCAGGCGGGCTACCTGCATCGCGATATCTCGCTGGATAACATCCAGATTCAGGAAAATCAGCTGCCGGTACTGCTCGATTTCGGCTCTGCCCGTAAAGAGATCGGCAACCTCTCGGATGAGACCGAGATTATGCTGAAGCCTGGTTTTGCGCCGATTGAGCAATACAGCGAAGAGGTGGATGGCGAACAGGGCCCCTGGACCAACATCTACGCGCTGGGTGCCGTCCTGCATACCCTGATTACCGGCAATCCGCCCCCGGTCAGCGTGGTGCGCTGCATCGAAGATAACTATCAACCGCTGGTCAACCTCCAGCCTGCAGGCTATTCGCTGCCGCTGCTGCACGCTATCGATCGTGCGCTGGCGATGAAGCCCACCGATCGGCCGCAGAGCATTGATGAATTTGCTGCCCTGATCGAGCTGCCGGTGAGTGATGTCCAGGCGCTGGTACAGAGTATCCCGTCGGTGACGGAGCCGCTGCCTGTGGAAGAGGAGCCGCCCGCCGCGCCGGAGCCGGTGATGATGGCGGTGAATCATGCCGCGCCTCAGGCGGAGCCGCTCGCTGCCCCTGCCAGACGCCCGCTTTCGCATGGCGTGCTGGCGGCGGCGGGTGCTGCGCTGCTGGCGGTGATCGCCATTGTGGTGCTGGTGAATCGGGATGTGTCATCGCCGCTGCCGGATGAGGGAGCAGACAGCGCTTCCGTGCCGGTCAGCAGTAACACCAGGGTAACGCCGGCCACGCTGGCCACCGTCTATCTGCGCCTGAAAAGTGGCGACAACCTGGTGCTGAATGGCGAAAAGCTGGATGTCAAAACGGGCAGCAACGGCTACGCCTCGCTGAATCTGGCGGCAGGCAGCTACCAGATTGAGGTGCACGCGGGCGGTAACGTCTATGCACAGACGCTGAAGATTGATAAACCGGGTACCTGGCTTATCAATCCGGGGAAATAAAGGGGCGACGCGGGTCGCCCTGTTCTACCCCATCAGGGTATTGTGGCAGGACTGCAGCTGCCGCACCTGATGCGCCAGCGCCGTCAGGCTTTCATCGACCATCCCCCGCTTCTCCAGCTCCTGCTCCAGAGAAAACAGATATTGCGCATTGGTGCCGAGCGGGCCGCTGGCCGCCGCGATCAGGGGAGCAATAGTGCCGTGGCCGGAGTCTGACTCATACAGCGGATGGCGCGGATCCATAATAAACACCAGCGCCGTGACGCGGCGGCCATCATCCAGCGTCAGTTCGCACCAGGTAGGCAGGTAGCAGCCGGTGATCATTTCTCGTTTCCACAGCAGTTCCAGCTCCTCTTGCAGCCGCGCTTCCGGCAGACGAAACGCCAGTCCACTGGTGCTGCCGCCCTCTTTCAGCGCCAGCATCCGTCCCGGTTGTGCAGCCGTACCGCGTCCGGCAATCAGTCGCAGACAAAATGCCCGATGCCAGCCCTGTAAGGTTGCCGCCGCCACCTCCTCCGCTTCAAATACCGGATTCCACATCAATGAACCGTAGCCGAAAATCCATACCGGACAGTGATTCGGACGGCAGGCCAGAGTGGCCGCCAGCGAGGAAGCGCGCTGTTCCGCGCTCCACAACAACGCATCTTCGATATCACCAAAAGACGTTTTACAATCCGCTTTTAATAAGAATTCCCGGGTTAGCAACTCAACCTCCTTAACCGCAACCTCTTCCGTGTTGGTTAGCTCCTGTGATTCAAAGAACCAGTGTGACGCACTATCAGTCGACCTTAATGCATTTATGCCGACGCTTTCAAGTTTGACACCGATCACAAACTAAAAAGTCCTGTTAACAACATCGGCCCGCTGGTGACAGGCTTGAATCTGTTGCGCCGGTTACGCGATCGCGATCATAAAAGGGCCGACAGAGATCGGCCCGGCAGGCTCAGCCACTTATTTCTTCGGATGCCATTTATCATCATCCCCTTTTTCATACTCATGTTTCACTGCCGCCCAGGCGACTTTATGCGCGACCTCTTCACGAGAGTCATTGCCACGCCGATCTTCTTTGTCTTTATACTCATCCCAGGCGCTATTGAACGCCTTCTGATAGATATCCTGTGCATGGGCAGGCAGCACATTTTTGACGCTGTCTGGCAATTCGCTTCTTGACTGATAAGGCATATATCCTCCTTTTTACCGACCTGTTAATCCTGGTTTATCAGCCAGATATTGCAAGCCACGATTTTCACCCACCAGACCAGAAATAAGGCCATAAATAGTTAAAGTAGCAGAAAACCCCAGCAGGAACGAAGGATTTTGGTGGCTTTATGTTAGATGTAACAAAATACAACACCATGATTTATATTTATTAAAATATAATAAGATAAAATTATGCCTGACCGACGCGAAAAAAAGGAACTAAGTAAAAACAGGTAAATCTGGTCCGGCACGCTGACGAAAAGCGTACACTGCGAAACGCGATAATTCGCATATGATTGAAGGGGCAGGCAGTCTGTTCCTGTGTTCTGCTTAGCCGGAGAGGAAAGTGAATGGTGGCACATGAAAAAACCCGACATACTGAGTATTCCCTGTTTTTACCCTTAACGGCGCTGGTCGTGCTGTGGTTTTTTGGTGGCGACCATTCCCTGCTCATCCTTTCCGCGATTAACCTGCTGGCGCTGATCGCCATCCTCAGCAGCGCCTTTAGTGTGGTGCGTCATGCGGATGTGCTGGCGCATCGGCTGGGAGAACCCTACGGCTCCCTGATTCTCAGTCTTTCGGTGGTGATCCTTGAGGTCAGTCTGATCTCCGCGCTGATGGCGACCGGCGATGCCGCCCCCGCCCTGATGCGTGACACGCTCTACTCCATCATCATGATTGTCTCCTCCGGGCTGGTCGGCTGCGCGCTGCTGCTGGGCGGGCGCAAGTTTGCGACCCAGTATCTGAACCTCGCCGGGGTGAAACAGTACATGATTGCTATTTTCCCGCTGGCGATGCTGGTACTGGTTTTCCCCAATGCATTGCCCGGCGGCAATTTCACCCCCGCCCAGGCGCTCCTGATTGCCGCGGTTTCCGCCGCCATGTACGGGGTTTTTCTGCTGATTCAGACCAAAACCCATCAGAGCCTGTTTGTGTATGAACATGAAGATGAGGGCGATGATCCCCATCACGGCAAGCCGTCGGCACACAGCAGCCTCTGGCATACGCTCTGGCTGCTGATCCATCTGGTCGCGGTGATTAGCGTGACGAAAATGAACGCCGGTACGCTGGAGTTCCTGCTGACGGAACTGAATGCACCGGAGCAGTTCACCGGTTTTCTGGTGGCGCTGCTGATCCTGTCGCCGGAAGGACTGGGCGCCATCCGCGCCGTGCTGATGAATCAGGTGCAGCGCGCCATGAACCTGTTCTTTGGCTCAGTACTGGCAACCATCTCACTGACCGTACCCGCGGTAACCATTATTGCTACCCTTACCGGTCAGCAGCTGATTTTCGGCCTGGAGCCGCCGCATATGGTGATGATGAGTGCCGTGCTGATCCTCTGCCACATCTCCTTCTCCACCGGACGCACCAATGTGCTGAACGGTGCGGCTCACCTGGCCCTGTTTGTCGGCTACCTGATGACCATTATGCTGTAAGCGTCGGGGAATGTGAGACGAAAAAAAGAGCGATTTCTCGCTCTTTTTTCTTTCTGGCGCTTATTTGCTGGTATCGAGTTCCGGGAAACTTTTCACCAGATCGTCGATCGCCTTCATCTGCACCAGGAACGGCTCCAGCTTGTCCAGCGGCAGCGCAGAAGGACCGTCACACAGCGCATGTTCCGGATCCGGATGCGCTTCAATGAACAGACCGGCAATGCCTACCGCCATACCGGCACGCGCCAGCTCAGCCACCTGCGCACGACGACCGCCAGACGCCGCCCCGAAAGGATCGCGGGTTTGCAGCGCATGGGTCACGTCGAAAATTACCGGGCTGTTATTGCTCACTTTCTTCATCACGTTGAAGCCGAGCATATCCACGACCAGGTTGTCATAACCGAAGTTGCTGCCGCGGTCGCACAGGATAACTTTGTCGTTACCGCCCTCGATGAATTTATCCACAATGTTGCCGACCTGGCCCGGGCTGACGAACTGCGGTTTCTTCACATTAATCACCGCGCCAGTTTTCGCCATCGCTTCCACCAGATCGGTCTGGCGCGCCAGGAAGGCAGGCAACTGGATGACATCTACCACGTCAGCCACCGGCTGCGCCTGGGAGGCTTCATGTACATCAGTAATGATTTTTACGCCAAACGCCTGTTTCAGCGCCTGGAAAATTTTCATCCCCTCTTCCAGACCCGGCCCACGGTAAGAGCGAATTGAAGAGCGGTTAGCTTTATCAAAAGAGGCTTTGAAAACGTAAGGGATACCGAGTTTATCGGTGACTTTTACGTAATGTTCGCAGATGCGCATGGCGAGATCGTATGATTCCAGTACGTTCATTCCGCCAAAGAGTACAAACGGCAGGTCGTTTGCGACGTTGATATCACCAATACTCACTACTTTCTGTGTCATGCCCTTTCCTTTTCTCTGCGTGCGCGCTTAATGCAGCGTCACTTGTTTTTGTTCAATCGCGTGGATTTGCACTTTAATCATTTCGCTCACCGGATCTTCCGGGCATTGCTCCACGAAGTAAGCCAGATCGCTGAGGGCGATATGCTCACACTCCAGCTGGGCGTAAATGAGTCCACGATCGCGAATTTCATAGGGATCGTCCGGATCGATCTGCAGTAACACCTGGCTGACATTCAGCGCCAGCTCCATCTGCTTCTCTTCCATCAGCGCGGCCTTCAGAGTATCGAGCATTTTCCGTACCACGGTGGCCGCCTGCGCCTCATCAAGATCGTCTTCATACAGGCACGCGGTCGGGCTGATATTGCCCTTCAGCCACACTTCCAGTGTATGAATATCCAGCGTCTCACCATTGAAGGGATTGATGAGCCACATCTCTCCATCCAGCCAGTCGGCGCGCAGAATCAGCTGCGTGGGAAAAATCACCGGCATCAACGGCAGCTCCAGCTGCTCCGCAATATGCAGCAAAATAATCCCCAGCGACACCGCCGTGCCCTGACGGGTTTTCAACACATTATCCAGCCAGAGCGCATCCGATAAATTGTAGACGCCACTGGCGCCGCCAAAGCCCCACTGGCAATAAAACAACTCCAGCAGCTTCTCCAGCTGCAGATCGGCATCCTGTTCTGATGCCACATAATGACGCGCTTCTGCTACCAGCGCAGCCAGCTGCTGTTCAACGTCCCGGGTAGAAAAATCATCCCGAATCACGCTGGTCGCCCGGATCACCGCCTGACACAGCGGTGCCTGGGTAAAATCAAATTCTTCAACCGAGGTCATACTATCCCCAAAAATGGCATTTTCGTCACTGCCAGCTTGATCACCATCACCAGAGCCAGCAGCGCAATAACAAACGCAACCCAGCGAGTGCGGTCAGTACGCGGGCGACGACTTAACGCCACAGACCCTAAAGCGATATAGATAATAACCCCTAACAGCTTTTCAGTCAGCCAGCTTCCTTGCGGGGAAAAAGGATAGAAATGGGTAATCGCTACCAGCAGCGCGCCCGTGAGCAGCAACAGGGTATCATTCACATGGGGAACAATACGTACCCAGCGCCGCTGCAGCATCGCCGATCCGCTGCGCTGCCAGAAGAAGCGCAGCAAAAAAAGCAGCACGGTAATGATTACCGTTAAAAGATGTAAATACTTGATAAGAGGATAATACGTCGCCATGTCGCTTCCTTATTGTTGTGTATATCCCAGAGTCACACGCGGGTTGCCGCCATAGTCCTGCTCTGTACTCACCGCGCAATAACCGTGCTGCTGCATCAGGGCACGCACCTGTGCGCCCTGCTGCCAGCCATGCTCCAGCAGCAGCGCGCCGCCCGGCGCCAGCCAGTCTGACGCCTGCTCAATGATGGTACGCAGATCGGCCAGCCCCGCCTCATCGGCTACCAGCGCGCTTAACGGCTCGAAACGCACATCGCCCTGCTGCAGGTGATGATCGCTGGCATCGATATAGGGAGGATTACTGACAATCAGGTCAAAACGGCAGGGAGAGAGATCGCGAAACCAGTGGCTGAGGGTAAAAGTGACGTTGCTGAGCTGCAGACGCGCAGCATTTTCCTGTGCCAGACTGACCGCTGCGGCAATGCGATCCACGCCAGTCACCTGACAATCGGGGCGCTCGCTGGCCAGCGCCAGCGCAATTGCCCCGGTGCCGGTGCCGAGGTCCAGCAGCGTGGCGGGTGTCGCGGGCAGACGGGCCAGCGCCAGCTCGACCAGCAGTTCAGTATCCGGCCGCGGAATCAGCGTGGCATCGCTGACGCGCAGCGGCAGCGACCAGAACTCCCGCTCACCCACCAGATGCGCAATTGGCTCGCCGCGTGCGCGCCGGGCCAGCAGTGTATCCAGCTCCGCCAGCTGTTCGGCGCTCAGCACAGTGTCATCAAAAGCAATCAGCCAGCTGCGCGATTTGCCGGTAACCTGGGACAACAGGATTTCGGCATCGCGTTTCGGGCTATCGCCGCCGCACAGCGTGGCGATAGCCTGTTTTAACCAGTGCCGGATATCCATTATTCCTGCCCGGCTAGTGCGGCCAGCTGGTCAGCCTGATACTCCTGCACAATAGGCTCAATCAGCGTATCCAGCTTGCCTTCCATGGTTTCATCGAGACGGTAAAGGGTCAGGTTGATACGGTGATCGGTCACCCGTCCCTGCGGGAAGTTATAGGTGCGAATACGGTCGGAGCGGTCGCCGCTGCCCAGCAGATTACGGCGCGTGGACGCTTCCGCCGCCTGTCGTTTCGCCATTTCCGCCGCGTGGATACGCGCCCCTAACACCGCCAGCGCTTTGGCCTTGTTTTTATGCTGGGAACGCTCATCCTGACACTCCACCACAATGCCGGTCGGCAGGTGGGTGATACGGATGGCGGAGTCGGTGGTGTTAACGTGCTGACCGCCCGCCCCGGAGGAGCGGAAGGTATCAATTTTCAAATCGCCCGGATTGATGTCCGGCAGCTCCGCTTCCGGCAGCTCCGGCATCACCGCCACGGTACAGGCGGAGGTGTGAATACGCCCTTGCGATTCGGTTTCCGGCACGCGCTGTACGCGATGTCCGCCGGATTCAAACTTCAGGCGACCATAGGCCCCTTCGCCGCTGATTTTGGCGATCACCTCTTTATAGCCGCCATGCTCGCCCTCGTTGGCGCTCATAATTTCCACCCGCCAGCGTCGTGCCTCGGCGTAGCGGCTGTACATGCGGAACAGATCACCGGCAAACAGCGCCGCTTCATCGCCCCCGGTACCGGCGCGGACTTCTACAAAGCAGGGTCGTTCATCATCGGGATCCTTCGGTAACAACAGCACTTGCAGCTGCTGCTCCAGGGTTTCACTCTTTTCGCGCGCCAGCTTCAGCTCGTCATACGCCATGTCACGCATTTCGGCATCATCAAGCAGCATTTCTGCCGTCTCAATATCTTCCTGAACCTGCTGCCACTGGCGAAAGCAGTTGGTTACGTCAGTCAGCTGGGAATATTCGCGGGAAAGCGCCCGAAAGCGCTCCTGATCGGCAATCACGCCTGCATCGCCCAATAGCGCCTCCACTTCCTCGTGGCGCTCCTGTAATGCTTCCAGTTTGGCAACAATAGACGTCTTCATGTAGTGAGATTATCCCGTGACAGGTAAGGACAGCCTACTCCAGGCCGAGGCTGTCGCGTAAAATTTGCAGGCGTTCGCTGTCGCCTTCGCGGGCAGCCTGCTGCAGTGATTTGGTTGGAGCATGAATAAGACGGTTGGTGAGCTTATGGGCCAGTTCCTGCAGCACCTGCTGCGGATCGGCCCCTTGCTGCAGCGCGTGCAGGGCGCGAGCTTCCAGTTCGGCCCGAATCTCTTCCGCCTGGCTGCGATAGTCGCGAATGGTCTCTACGGCGCTCTGCGCACGCAGCCAGGCCATAAACTCGCCACTCTCCTGCTGGACAATATCTTCCGCCTGAACTGCCGCCGCTTTGCGCTGCGCCATGTTCTGCTCGATGATGGCCTGCAGATCGTCCACGCTGTAGAGATAAGCGTTAGCCAGTTTGCCGACAGCCGCCTCGACATCGCGCGGAACGGCGATATCGACCAGTAGCATTGGCTTGTTACGACGCGCTTTCAGCGCGCGCTCTACCATCCCCTTGCCAATGATCGGCTGCGGGCTGGCAGTGGATGAAATAATAATGTCCGCTTCGGCCAGACGCGCTTCGATCTCGCCGAGCTCAATCACGTCCGCGCCCACCTCTTCCGCCAGGCGCTCAGCGCGCTCACGGGTACGGTTGGCGATCAGCAGTTTTTTCACCTGATGCTCGCGCAGATGCCGCGCCACCAGTTCGATGGTTTCGCCTGCGCCCACCAGCAGGACGTTAACGCCAGCCAGCGATTCAAAGATCTGACGCGCCAGGGTACAGGCCGCAAAGGCCACCGAGACCGCACTGGCACCGATTTCAGTTTCGGTACGTACCCGTTTGGCAACCGAGAAGGTTTTCTGAAACATGCGTTCCAGATCGGTCGATAGCGCATGACCGCGCTGCGAGTCGGCAAACGCTTTTTTCACCTGGCCGAGGATCTGCGGTTCGCCCAGCACCAGGGAATCGAGGCCGCTGGCGACACGCATCAGGTGGCTGACCGCGGCATTCCCCTGATGCCAGTAGAGGCTGTTGCGTACATCCTCTTCTTGCAACTGGTGATAGTCGCACAGCCAGCGCACCAGTTTTTCCTGCAAATCAGTCTGTTGCTCTACACTGAGGTACAGTTCGGTGCGGTTACAGGTGGAGAGCACGACGCCGCTCTGCACCATGGGCTGAGAGAGCAGGCTGTTGAGCGCCTGTTCCAGCGTGTCCGGCCCGAACGATACCCGTTCGCGCAGGGCCACAGGTGCCGTTTTATGATTGATTCCGAGAGCGAGCAGCGTCATGGTGATTGAAGTTGGGTTGTCCCAATGTTTGTCAGGTTTTGTGAGGCGCATTCTACAAGATGCATCAGATCATGAAAAGCCATACAAAGGCTATGACTGTAATAAGATTAACCTGATCCTGCGAATTATCCGCATAACAGCATTGACGGCTTAAATGCGGATGGTTAGCGTTATCTGTTACGTATTAAAAACGTGTCTGAGGAGATGACCACGTGATGCATTTGCCCCCGCGCCGCCTGTTGCGCCTTTTACCTCTTGCCAGCGTACTGCTGGCTGCCTGTAGCATTAATAAACCGCAGGGACCGGGCCCGGACACGACATCCCCCCAGTGGCAACAGCATCAGCAGTCCGTCGCACAGGTCAGTCAGTTCCAGACGCGCGGCGCTTTTGCCTATCTCTCTGACAAACAGAAAGTTTATGCCCGTTTTAACTGGCAGCAGACTGCGCCGGATCGCTATCGTCTGCTGCTGACCAACCCGCTGGGCAGCACCGAGCTGCAGCTGGATGCGCAGGGTTCGGTGGTGCAACTGGTCGATAACAAAGGCAAACGTTACGTCAGTAACGACGCGGAGAAGATGATCTCTCAGCTGACCGGCATGGATATTCCGCTGGCGAATCTGCGGCAATGGATGCTGGGACTGCCGGGCGAGGCGCGTGACTACACCCTGAATGAGCAGTATCAGCTGCGCAGCGCACGCTACAGCCGCAACGGCCAGCAGTGGGAGATGACCATTCAGGATTACAACAGCAAAACCACGCCGCCGCTGCCGGCCAGTCTGGAGCTGCGCGCCGGCGACCAGCGCATCAAACTGCGAATGGATAACTGGACGCTGCAATGATAACCACCTGGCCCGCTCCGGCGAAACTTAACCTGTTTTTGTCTATCACCGGCCGTCGTCCTGACGGCTACCATAATTTGCAGACGCTGTTTCAGTTCCTTGATTATGGCGACACGCTGCATATTACCCCGGACCAGAGCGGTCGCATTCAACTGCTGACGCCGGTTGATGGCGTCCCTGAGGCGGAAAATCTGATCGTGCGTGCCGCGCAGGCGCTGATCGACGCGGCACAGGCACGCCACAGCCTGCCGGCAAACGCAGGCGCGGCAATCGCGATTGAGAAACGTCTGCCAATGGGCGGTGGCCTGGGCGGCGGCTCTTCCAATGCAGCCACGGTGCTGGTGGCGCTGAATCATTTATGGCAGACCGGGCTGTCCGCCGCTGAGCTGGCCGCCATCGGTGTGCGCCTCGGTGCCGATGTGCCGGTGTTTGTTTATGGTCATGCGGCGTTCGCTGAAGGCGTCGGCGAATTATTACAACCAGCAGAACCTGCAGAAAAGTGGTATCTTGTGGCGCATCCTGGTGTCAGCGTTGCCACGCCCGACGTATTTAACGATCCAGCGCTGACCAGAGATTCACCGGTCCGCTCACTGGAGACGCTTTTGCGCCTGCCTTTTCATAATGATTGTGAATCAGTCGTAAGAAAACGTTTTCGTAAGGTTGATGAGCTTGTTTCCTGGCTGCTAGAATACGCGCCGTCGCGCCTGACCGGAACTGGCGCTTGCGTGTTTGCCGAATTTGACACCGAGCCAGCTGCTCGTCAGGTGCTTGAACTTGCCCCGAAATGGGTACGTGGATTTGTTGCCCGAGGCGTTAACGTCTCGCCGCTCCAGCGTACCCTTTCCGGGGGTTAAGCCTGTGAGTGACAGTGTCACCCTGTTCCAGACACTGCACTCCAGGCATCAACACACCCGTATGGACAGGCCCTGCGGTATGCGCCGGTTACCGTAGTGCCGTTCATTCTCTGGACGCAAAGCCTGAGGTTCTTCTCGTGCCTGATATGAAGCTTTTTGCTGGTAACGCCACCCCGGAACTAGCACAACGTATTGCCAACCGCCTTTACACCAGCCTCGGTGACGCCGCTGTCGGTCGTTTCAGCGATGGCGAAGTAAGTGTACAAATCAACGAAAATGTACGCGGTGGTGATATTTTCATCATCCAGTCCACCTGTGCTCCCACAAATGATAATTTGATGGAACTGGTCGTGATGGTCGACGCGCTGCGTCGTGCTTCTGCTGGTCGTATTACCGCAGTGATCCCCTACTTTGGTTATGCTCGTCAGGACCGCCGTGTGCGTTCAGCGCGCGTGCCAATTACCGCTAAAGTTGTGGCCGATTTCCTTTCCAGCGTTGGCGTTGACCGTGTTCTGACGGTTGACCTGCACGCAGAACAAATTCAGGGCTTCTTTGATGTCCCGGTTGATAACGTATTTGGCAGTCCGATTCTGCTGGAAGATATGATGCAGATCGGCCTGGAAAATCCGATCGTCGTTTCGCCGGATATCGGTGGTGTGGTACGCGCCCGTGCCATCGCCAAACTGCTGAATGACACCGATATGGCGATTATCGATAAACGTCGTCCGCGTGCCAACGTCTCTCAGGTCATGCATATTATTGGTGACGTGGCAGGCCGCGACTGCGTACTGGTTGACGATATGATCGATACCGGCGGTACTCTGTGCAAAGCTGCGGAAGCGCTGAAAGAGCGTGGCGCCAAACGGGTTTTCGCTTACGCCACGCACCCGATTTTCTCCGGTAACGCGGCGGAAAATCTGCGCAATTCCGTGATTGACGAAGTGATTGTGTGCGATACCATTCCGCTTTCCGAAGAGATGAAGTCGCTGCCTAATGTGCGCATTCTTACGCTTTCCGGCATGCTGGCTGAAGCGATTCGCCGTATCAGCAACGAAGAATCGATCTCTGCGATGTTTGAGCACTAAGTTTCTGTTAAAAACCGGGCCGCGAGCCCGGTTTTTTTGCCTCATATTTTGCTGCTGATCCGCCTTTTCTGGCTGATAATTTACAGGTATCCCTGCGTTTTCCCGCCATAAAAAAGTGTCTGTACGGCCGTTACCCGCGCCTTCCACTCTTTTCATCTTAAACCAATATTAGTAGTTCCGGATTCCAGACAATTAGTGCTATTTTGCACGCAATTTTTCTGGACATCGGCTCATCATGGCGCTCGATATTTACACTCTGTTTGTTTGCGAGCTCTATGTGCTGGGCTTTCTCAGTATCATCCTGATCTTTGCCTGGTTTGGTTCACAGCGCGATCGTACGCTGGGTTTTACCTGTCTTGCGCTGATTCTTACCCTGCTGTCGGTATTCTTCAGCAGTCTGCGCAGCACTGGCTTGCAGTTTCTCCCGGTTATGGTAGGTAACACGCTTATCATGCTGGGGTATGGCCTGTTGCTGAATGCTTTCCGCACCTTTTGCGGTAAAGCCTACCGTTACGGCTGGCTCGCCGGAGCTCTGCTCTGGGCGCTACTGTGCTGTTTTCCTGACTTTTACTATGCACAGCCAAAACGGGTAGTTGCCGTTTGCCTGTTCTGTATCTTCTATACCATTGCCCTGATCCGCCTGCTCTGGCAGGCGCGCGAGACACTCAGGGCTACCTTCTGGCCCGGGCAACTGCTGCTGTGGATTCATCTCTGTTTTCATGTGGCGCGCATCTTTCTCGATGATGCCCAGCTCATCTCACGACCGGGCGCCATTGGCGGCTCGCTGTTTTCGGTTTACGTCATTCTGGAATCGATACTCTTTGTGATTGGCCTGGCCTTTACGATTCTGGCTATGGTTAACGAACGCACCCAGACTGCACACAAACGCGCCTCTTTACTCGATCCCTTAACCGGGGTCGGCAATCGCCGCGCCCTGCTCGATCAGGCGGAGAAACTGGCCGCCAGCTGTGCGCGTCGCCAGCAACCTTTTAGTGTGGTGCTGTTTGACCTCGACCATTTTAAAAGCATCAACGATCGTTACGGTCATCAGAAAGGGGATCAGGTACTGATCGATTTTTGCGAGGTGGTGAGAAAACGGCTGCCGAAAGAGGCACACTTTGCCCGTCTGGGTGGCGAGGAGTTTGCTGCTGTTCTGGCGCTGGATGGACAACAGGCTCTGCTGGTGTGTGAACAAATTCGCAACGCAACCCTGCTGTCTATGCCGGAAGAGATCCGTTATTCCGTCAGCATCGGCCTGGCGACCAGCGATGCCCAGGAGCAGCGTTTTCTGGTGCTGATGGCGCGAGCGGATGAGTCGCTTTACCGTGCGAAAGCCAGCGGTCGCAATCGCACGGAATACTACCCGTCGTTTAGCGTGCCGCTCACACCGCTGGCTCAGCCGTGACGCTGACGCTGATGGGAAGCGCGACGGCAGCGCTTATCACCAAAATGGCGTAGCCAGTAGTAGCGGTCTTCCACCCGTTCACGCCCGCTGATACGTGCACCGGTCAGCCAGAGCAGCGCGCCAATAAAGATGCCGAACATCGCTGCGTGCGCTAAAAACTGCGGCAAGTGGAGCGAAGGCAGCTGATTGATGATGGCATAACCAACCCCTGCAATCATCGTGGCTAATCCCAGAACCATCAGGCAGTTGCCAGCATAACGTGCATGGTGACGTTTCATCGTAACCTCCTTTCCTTATAAGCCTCGGCGAGTCCAGAGCACATAATGTTAATAGCCATAAGCTTAGGAGATGACCGGCAAATTAATTGCGTACAGGATCACACTCCGCCAACAAACTTTGACAAATCTTTACTGCAGCCTGTTGATTTCGATAGAAAATGATTAATCACGTCAAGTTATCATTACGTTTTATCAGCCTTTGTGCTCCTTCCCGTCCCGACGTACACCACGCCCCTGCTGACAGGGGCAGGAAGCCGTGGCCTGTGCAGACGGGAAGCCCTTCCCTGGGCCCTCTGCTATTTCCTTGCTGCGGGTTCAGCCCATGAGCCGCCCCGAATTCTTACCTTAACGCGCTGTTGCTTTACTCTGCATCAGCGCACCTACTGCCTGCTGCAGCCAGCCCAGCACCTCAGGGGTCATCCAGGTCCCTACCGTCAGCGCAGGCTCCCTGCTCATCGCCTCGCGAAATTTCTGATGCGTTTGCGGATTCTCCCCGGCAAAAGAAGTGAAAAGCGCAAGCCATTGCGCCGCAAGCGCCTTCGCTTCTTCACTTGCCGGATCGACTCCCTTTGCCCGCGCTGCATGCAGTTTTGCCACCAGCGGCGGCCATTCCATCATGCGATCAAAGTAGTGAGCGCGCGTGTAGCGGTACTCATCAGGGCTAAGGTAGCGCTGGTAGATCGCCAGCTTCGACTCCGCAAATGCCCGTGTCACGTATGCCTGAACCTCTGAGGTGATGCCGGTTTGCGCCTGCATCTGCGTCTCTTTAGCGTGCATTTCGTTCAGCCGCGTCAGGAAATCGGGCTTGCCTGCAGTATCACGTTCCAGCATCTCCATCCAGCGGGTAGCAAGGCGCTGTGCCTGCAGCTGCTCCGGCGGGATTTTTTGTGCCATTAACTGCTTTACCTGCTGCACCAGCTGCCGCCATTCATTTTCCCGCGCCGGATCTTTGCGGGCAAAAGGCAGCGTATCCAGCTCTACTTTACTGAACCAACGATCGTACATTTTCATCAACTCCAGTGTGGTTAGCCATTCAGAGAGATTCGGCTCCTGCCCCATCTTCAAATCGCTCTGCAAAGCCTGCAGTCTTTCACGCAACCTGGAGAGGCGTGAAATCTGACTGTTCAGCATGGCGATTTGCTGATCGATAATGTCGGTCAGAGCAACCGAATGGTTCTCCAGACAGGCGCGCACTTCAGCCAGGCTCAGTCCCATGTGGGTCAATGCCTGGATTGTATGCAGGCGCTCCACATCGCGGGCGTTGTAAAGCCGGTAACCTGCTTCAGTGCGGGCCGAAGGCAGCAGCAGGCCCTGCGACTCGTAGTGATGTAATGTACGAACGGTGATCCCGGCACGCCGGGCCAGTTCGCCTACCTGTATCAACATGTTGTCGCGTCTCCTGTTTTGCTGCTTCATGGCGAAGTGTGATGTCTTACGTAACGTGAGGGTCAAGTCGCAAGGGTAAAAAATGGCTACTCTACAGAAGCCGTTTTCCCGGTGTAAGAAGTTAATTCTGGCGGTGCGGCTTACAGGAACAGCGTTTATCGACGCTCCCCCGGGTGAAGCCTGGCTGTCGCGCTTTGTGATTAGCCTGGCATCACAGTACACTATGCCGCGAATTTAGCGCTTTTCAGGAATAATAACGTGTCGATTAAACTGATTGTCGGCCTGGCGAACCCGGGCGCCGAATATGCGGCAACGCGCCATAACGCGGGAGCCTGGTATGTAGATTTACTGGCGGAACGCCAGCGCGTGTCGCTGAAAGAAGAAGCCAAATTTTTTGGCTATACCGCGCGCCTGACGCTGGCGGGCCAGGATGTGCGTCTGCTGGTCCCTACCACCTTTATGAATCTGAGTGGTAAAGCGGTAGCGGCCATGACGAGTTTTTATCGCTTCGCCCCGGAAGAGATTCTGGTGGCGCATGATGAGCTGGATCTGCCGCCGGGCGTGGCTAAATTTAAGCAAGGTGGCGGTCATGGCGGCCATAACGGGCTGAAAGATATCATCAGCAAGCTGGGCAATAACAATAATTTCCATCGCCTGCGTATCGGTATCGGCCATCCCGGCGATCGCCATCTGGTGACCGGTTTCGTGTTAGGTAAACCGCCTCTCAGCGAGCAGAAGCTGATTGATGATGCCATTGATGAAGCGGCGCGCTGCACCGAGCTCTGGCTGAAAGAAGATCGGATAAAAGCGATGAATCGGCTGCATGCGTTTAAAGCAGGCGCCAGCTAACTGTGATTTCCGCGCCATTGCGTTCATAATTCTGTGTATAATGCGCGAAATTTTATTTTCGTTTCCGTCAAAGCACCTCACCCTGCTTTGCACACCAAGTTAGAAAGGTGATTTAACCATGGGATTCAAATGCGGTATTGTGGGCCTGCCGAACGTCGGTAAATCCACCCTGTTCAATGCGCTGACCAAAGCGGGCATCGAAGCGGCTAACTTCCCCTTCTGTACCATTGAACCCAATACAGGCGTCGTACCTATGCCGGATCCGCGCCTCGACCAGCTGGCGGAGATTGTGAAGCCGCAGCGCGTGGTGCCGACCACCATGGAGTTCGTGGATATCGCGGGCCTGGTAAAAGGCGCTTCCAAAGGCGAAGGCCTGGGCAACCAGTTCCTGACCAACATCCGTGAGACCGAAGCGATCGGCCACGTGGTGCGCTGCTTTGAGAATGACAATATTATTCACGTTGCGGGTAAAGTGAATCCGGCAGAGGATATTGATGTTATCAATACCGAGCTGGCGCTCTCTGATCTTGAAACCTGCGAACGTGCGATTCAGCGCGTGCAGAAGAAGGCCAAAGGCGGCGATAAAGACGCCAAAGTCGAGCTGGCTGCGCTGGAGAAATGTTTGCCGCACCTGGAAAACGCCGGCATGCTGCGCTCGCTGAAGCTGGATGCAGATGAAAAAGCGGCAATCCGCTACCTGAGCTTCCTGACGCTGAAGCCGACTATGTATATCGCCAACGTGAACGAAGATGGTTTCGAGAACAACCCTTATCTCGACCAGGTGCGGGCGATTGCCGGGCAGGAAGGTTCTGTCGTCGTACCGGTTTGCGCGGCCGTAGAGTCAGATATCGCTGAGCTGGACGATGAAGAGCGCGACGAATTTATGGCCGAACTGGGTCTGGAAGAGCCAGGTCTTAACCGTGTAATTCGTGCCGGTTACGCCCTGCTGAGTCTGCAGACCTACTTCACTGCTGGCGTGAAAGAAGTGCGTGCCTGGACCATTCCGGTAGGCGCAACGGCGCCGCAGGCGGCTGGTAAAATTCATACCGACTTCGAGAAAGGCTTTATCCGCGCCCAAACCATCGCCTTTGATGATTTTATCGCTTATAAAGGCGAGCAAGGCGCCAAAGAGGCCGGTAAAATGCGTTCTGAAGGTAAAGAGTACATCGTGAAAGATGGCGATGTAATGAACTTCCTGTTTAACGTCTGATTGGCCCGGTTGTTTTATGCAATCTCATCAGATTGCATAATCACTGATGAATATTATAAAAATCCACGCTATTGCGTGGGTTTTTGTTTTATTAGCCTGTATTCACTTAGCAAAGCAGGGCGAAAACCACATTTTTCCGGCAATTATCACCCTTCATAATTTTTATTACTCCTTTTCATAAATAGAAAACTAAAATGCCAGAGCCATAAAATTTTGTCGTTCGCTGATGCAATCAGCAGGATAATATATGCCCTAAAAATGTTTAAATTTCACTTAACGCTAAAACATAACAGTATGAATAGTATTTTTGCAGAGGGCTCTGGATTGCTGAAGGCAAAGTAATGTTACGCTCAACTTTTCAGTGATTAATGTCACAACACCCGCTGATTTTCTGCTTTCATTACGTGTGGCAGCCTTCAGGCATTAATTCGCGATTGTTCGGTTATAGTCTGTCAGGTTTCTGGCTCGTACACATTCTGCATGCAAAGATTGCATAAGAAAAAGATATTGACGCCATAACCTGTTACAGGTTAAACCAGCAAACAAGAACATTAGTGCAATGTCCACTACTATTTTATTTGCTTTCCAGCACTAAAGATTCAGATTTCCCTGCCGATATCCATGTAGCGTTTTCAGGACCCTGGTGCATCACGCATGTTCTCCGTGCCGTTAAGCGGTGGAAACAGAAATAATGGTCTGAAGATCTTTATCCTCTGCAGCGGCTATAAATTGAGCTTTATGCTGCAAAAAAGATAAACGCCTCGTGTTTAAAAAAATTTATTACAGCAATAGTGTCGATGGACAGCACACTTTCTCTACGCTGCTCCATGCGATAATTTAAGGATAAAATAATGGCAAAGAAGTTTAAGCGTAGTGCAACCTGTCTTCTTGTTTCTCTGACCTTTCTTCTCGGTGGTTGTGCCAATACAGGCAGCTCTCTGTTATCTGGCACCAAACCCGATCCACGTCTGACCAGCGGCGAGCAATCCCAGTTCTTTAGCAGCTCCGCAGCCCAGGGCTGTGGTGTCGGCGCGCTGGCGGGTGCCGGTATTGGCGCAGTGGCAGGGGCTTTGGCCGGAAACAGCAAGCAAGCCTTAGTCGGGGCTGCTGCGGGCGGCGCTGCCGGATGTGTTGCTGGTCTGGCAACAAACTACTACCTGGACAGTCTGAAAAAAGATTATGCCACTACCGCCGATCGCCTGCAGGCGATGGATAAAGACATCAGCAAAGATACTGCTGACTTAGCGAAAACAACCACCGCGATGAAAGAGGTTATCCGCGATAACCATGCCACACTGACCAAAATTAGCCTGCAGAAAGATAAGGCTGGCTTTGATAAGGCCGGGGCCAATAAAGAACTGGCGCAGGTAGATGCCAACATTAAAGTCATGAAAGACAAAATCAAGGTCATGAAAGAAAAAAGCGCGGCTTATCAAGTAGCGCTGAAGGAGCAAAAAACATCCAGCGCAACGGAGAAAGCCAGACTGAAAACGCTGAATACCGAGTACAGCCAGCTTAATAGCCAGATTCGCGTTCTGGAATCAGAAGCGGATGGTTTGTACAACCAACGCCAGGCTATTTCTCTGGGTTGATAAACCAGGGCCGGAATTATTTCCGGCCCTGTATCCCCTGTTGTTATACCCGACATTTTACTCAGCATTCAATTCATGGGTTACTTCATGAGAAAATACGTACTACTCACTTCAGTATTGCTTGCAGGATGCGCGACATCGCCTCATGACTGCGATTTACATGCTCAGGATCCTGGCTTTATTACCAAGCTGAGCTGCGCTACCTCTGGTGGATACCGACAAAAAATCGACGAGCAGGAGCGCCAGATATTGCAAAGTCGGCGGGATAATAAAATCGCGCAACAGGATCTTGCTGATACCCAAAAAAGAGAGCAAGCCTCACGTAAGAAACTGGCCGATGAACAAGCCAGGTTAACAGCGGCGCAATCCGATCTGGCACAAACACTTAAAAAACTCCGCTCAGGCAAAGTTAATAACCAGCAGCGCCAACAAGAAATACAACAACTGCAGGCGTTGCAACGCCAGTCCCGGCAAGCCGGCAACGCCAGTGAAATTGCCGCTATTGAAAAGAAAATTGCTGAAGCCAAAAAACGCGTCGCCGCGCTTGAGCAAGCCAATGCGCTGCAGTAAACACACCCTTTGCGTGGTGGCCCTGTAGGGTCGCTACTTTGCCTGAAGCAGACCACGTGATAGCAGTGACTCACTTTGCTGCTCAGCGTCTGATGCTAATGACAACGATGAATCCGGGCTATGCAACGATTAACACGATCAGCGCCAATTGATGATGCTACCCTCGCCACTTATGAGGAAACGGTCGCACTTATTCACCGTTATCTTCCCTCTTCCCTTGCGTTGCTTTATGCAACGGCACGTCGTAATGCCGAAGGGGATCTGGAGTGGTGGACTGCACGACAAGGACTTGCCATACCACAGTCCGCACTGAGTGACAATGAACAGCTCAAGGTAGAGAGCAAGCGCCAGCAGTATCAGAATACTGTTGCAGGGCTGATCGAACAGCTTGCCGCCCGCGGGGAAACAAAACCGGCTCAGGCGCTGCAAACATTGCTCGCTCATTCACCGGCACTGACCTGTTATGCCGTCGGTGGCGAACCCGTATTAATTAACTGGGTAATCCCACACCAGGATGTCCCCGTCATGCTGGCTCCGTTGCCGCGACGGCGCTCCTTTCTACCGTGGCTGCTATTACTGTTGCTATTGCTGTTACTGGCACTCGCCTGGTGGTGGTTTACCTGCCATAGCCGTCCTGTTGCTGCCCTCCCTGTTCAGAGCGAAACGCCCGCAATGCTTGCCGATGCATCCCCGAAAAATACCCGGTTGACGCAGGATAACCCGAGCATCCATCTCGAAAAGAGAAAGGACTTCGGACGCATCAGGATCAATCTCTCCTGGCAGCAGGGCCAGCATAAAGCACCGGTGGATCTGGATATTGCTGCATTTATTCGTTTTAAAAATGGCAACAAAAGTGCGGTTGAAGCGCTCAGTAAATTTGCCGGCAATTACGACAAACCGCCCTTTATGTTGTTACCCAAAGATCAGCGAGGGGGTGACGACCAGGATGGCGAATGGCTTTTTATCAACGGCAGTCACTGGCAGGAAATTGATGAAGTTCTGATTTACAGCTTCATCTACGGCGGTACAGATAACTGGCAAGGCGCGAATGCCACTATCACTATCTATACCCCTGACCAGCCCCCTGTCAGTTCCACCCTGGTTAATGGCAGTGAACGCAAGAATGTCGCAGCTATCGCCCGATTAAAGAATGTGGATGGCGACATCAAGGTTGAACGGCTTAACAGCTTCTTCCGCGACCGGAAATCGCTGGATAAGCATTATGGCTGGGGCTTCGAATGGTTGCCTGGCGCGAGCAAAAATTAGTCACCTGCATATAACTGGCGTGAATTAACCGCCCTATAAGGTTCAGACAATGCGAAATTCGATTCAGGGACCACTGTTACGTAGCGGGAATAACTCTGCGTTTAAGGCGCTGGGTGAAACCGGTTATCCCGTGTTTAAGATGGCATTTCAGCTTCGTGAAGCCATCTACCGCCTTGATGCCGGGCGCGACCTCGCCCGGCATCTTGCCGTTCCGCAAAATGATCAGGGTGGTGATCGCACCGACTGGTACAGCAGCTTCGCCGGTGATGTCATTCCATGGCAAAGCGCCACGGAAAGCGAGCGCGCCTCTGCACGTCAGCAATTCGATGCATTTCAGATGGCGGTACAGGCGTTAAGCGAGCAGATGCTTAATGCAGAAAATAGTCATGCAGGCGGCGATCGGCGCGTATTTGCGCAGTTATTAACATCAGTTGTTCACTTTCCGGGTAATGAGTTTCTTTATCTGGTTAATGGAGTGCTGGTGATTACTTTCTGGGGTTTTATTCAGCCCACAGGCGAGCAGCGTAATCCCATGCACTGGCTGCAATCCTCCTCAGTAGCGGAGCAACCGCTCGCTGCTCCATTCGCTCAGCCGCTGACTCAACCGCAGCCACAGCCCGCTGCCCCCCCTGTTCAGGCAAACGGGAGCGTTACACACCCCCGACGCCGTAACTGGCACTGGTGGCGTTGGTTACTATTACCCCTGCTATGTCTGGCTCTGATACTGGGATTACTACGGGGCTGCGTGCCGTCACTTTCACTGCCTGGCCTTCCCGGATTTTCCGCTGAGAAAAACCTCAGCCAGCCCGTCCATACTGCCGGAGATAGCCACATCCCGGGGGAAAATAGCCTTGCCAGCAGCAGCGTGAATGTCCCGTTGACCAGCGGAGCAACTAGCGCAGCTCCCCCTGTGCCGGCAGCCGGTTCAGCTGGCACAAATGCGGCGCCTGATGGCGTATTCGCCCCGGCTGCCGGGGATGCGGCGGCGAACGATGTTCCCACTCAGGAGGCAACAGACAAAGCCAACGGAGCGCAGGAACAGTTAAACAATAGCGAAGCCCCTGTTACTGGGTCTGCGGCTGATACTGTTCCGCCCGTTATTCCTGAGGGGCAACCCCCTGCGCCTCAACAGCCCGCAGCTGTTCCCAATACCGTGCCGCCAGTAATACCAGCTCAGGGAAAACCATTGACGCTTCCCGCAGCTTTACCTGATGGTCCGGCGCAGTTTCTTAACGGGCAATGGCGGGTCAATGGCGGTATTCAGGACAAGCTCACTGGCCGCCCGTTACAGTTGCAATACAACTTTAAACAGGGCAACGGCACGGTCAGCGTACGTCAGTCGAATGGCGTAACCTGCACCGGCGCGGCCAGAGGGAGTGTACGCCTGGGAGCACTCAATATTACTAATCCCGAGCAGATGCAATGTAGCGATGGCTCAAACTTTATTGGCCCAACCATAGAGTGCAAATCGCCCGCTTCTGGTCACGCCGATTGTGTCGGCAACAATGAGGGGGATAAAACCTTCCCCATTCGCATGCTTCAACCCAATACTTAAACAGGGACGAATTATATTATGTTGCCTGAGATTGTTTCTTTTGATCGTCAGATCACACTGGTCGGTGACTCCGGAATTCAGTTTATGGACTTCGGCCTGCACCTCAAACGCCAGCCGGCGGGTGAATTTGTCAAACTGGCGAACGGCGTACTCACTCGTCTGATTTACAACGAGCAGCGTGATTATTATTTCTATCAGCCGACCCCTGACAATATTGAAAAGGCCAAAAGCCAGTACGACGTGCCTGTTGAGCAGAGCCTGAAATTTCTTGACAGCGTCTGGCTGCCACTGCCGCTGTTTCGTTTTAGCCTGCCCAATATTTATCAGGAAGGGCCGCTAAACTGGGCACGTTTTCGCATCGTGAAGCTGCCTGAACCCGATATGGATGGTCATAGCCACCGCATGACGCTGGCTATCGATACCCGTATCATGGCAAAACAACAAGCGGCAGCGGATCTCAGTCCTAATCATGAAGATGTGAATGCCGGCGCGACCTTTGCCGTCGCCACCGCCACCTACGCGCTCAACTGGTATTTGACCCAGGACTGGGTCAGGGAGTGGCTGGTCGAAGTATTTAAAGAAGCGAGCAAAGGCCGGGATATCGACGAGCGCGAAGAGGAGATCGTCAGGCAGTATCCTCTGGCGCACTATCTCAATCTGCTGTCTTTAATGGCGATTCCGCTGGAAGGGCTGCAAACCCAGACCGAGCCCGCTATCGAATTACCGCAATTTAAGGTCATCGCCAATCGGGAAGTCAATGCTATTAAACCGATTCCGGTCGATCTGATCCTTGATGTGGGCAATTCTCGTACCTGCGGCATTTTGATTGAAGATCACGGTCAGTCAGGATCCGGATTAATGCACAATTATGTGCTGAAGCTGCGCGATCTGAGCGCACCCGAACATGTCTATACTGACCCCTTCGAAAGTAAAGTCGAATTTTCACAAGCCTTTTTTGGTAAAGATCACTATTCGGTGCGCAGCGGCCGACACGACGCATTCCAGTGGCCAACAATAGCCCGTATTGGTAACGAAGCCAGCCGTTTAGCTGCACGCCGTCGTGGAAGCGAAGGCTCTACCGGGTTATCCAGTCCAAAACGTTATTTGTGGGATGAAAAATTTTATGGTCAGGGCTGGCGCTTTAATGGCAGCTATGTGCAGGATAGCAATCCCCTTGCCACTGCCGCCCCCTTCGCCAACCTGATTGACGAAAAAGGCGAGGCACTGCATACCATTGAAGATGAGATGGATCGCATTCCCGTCTTCACGCCACGCTACTCGCGCAGCTCCCTGATGACCTTCATGTTATCGGAAGTCCTGACTCAGGCCATCAGCCAGATTAATAGCCCGGAACAACGTATTCGCGAAGGCCATGCTGGTATTCCGCGGCAACTGCGCCATATTATTCTAACGGTTCCGCCAGGTCTGCCCATGGCTGAACGCTGTATTCTTGATGAAAGAATGCGACAGGCCGTGGGTTTGGTGTGGAAATCTCTGCGCTGGCATACTGGCGAAAATGATCCTTATGCCGATGAACTCGACGAGCACACTAAAGGGAATCTCAAGGTCCCACTGCCGGCAATCCGCGTGGATTGGGACGAGGCCTCCTGTGCACAACTGGTTTATCTCTATACCGAGATCAACCAGAACTTTGCCGGTCATCCGGAAGTGTTTTTCGATACCCTGGGCCGTCCTGATCGTAAGGAACGGGAAACTATTACCATTGCCTCTATTGATATTGGCGGCGGCACAACGGACCTGGTTATCACTGATTATCGGCTGGATCGTAATGGGGTGTCCGGTGGCGGTGCAAACGTGCATATCATTCCCCATCAGCGTTTTCGTGACAGCTTTAAAATCGCAGGCGATGACATTCTGCTCGATGTGATTCAGTCCTATGTCCTTCCCGCTTTTGAGCTGGCGCTGCATGAAGCGGACGTGCGTAGCGTAGAAACGTTGATGTCCCAACTGTGCGGTTCGCAAAATATCAGCGCCGCCGAAGCGGTATTGCGTCAGCAACTGAACTTACAGCTGTTTGTGCCACTGGCGCTGCACATACTGGCCGCTTATGAGCAATATGACCCGCAGAATGAAGAGACTCATCTGCTGATTAATCAGCGGGTCAGTGAGTTACTACCTGCTGGCACTATCAGTGAAGACATTGAAAGCTTTGTACGCCGGGAAGTGCAAAAGGCGGGTGGCCTGAATGACTTTAAACTGGCTGACATCAGCCTCAACCTTATGCTGGCGAAGGTGCACTATGATGTGTGCTCTGGTAAGTTCAATATCGATAAAGTACTTACCGCACTGTGCGAGGTTTTAACCTGTTACCACTGTGACCTGCTGCTGTTGACTGGTCGTCCATCGCAACTGCCGGGTATCCAGGCCATTGTTCGCCGCAATCTGCCCTTACCGCCAGGACGTATTTTAGCACTGCATGGTTACCAGACCGGTACCTGGTATCCCTTCCATAAAAATGGCCATATTGACGATCCAAAGAGCACCGCATCCGTTGGCGCAATGCTGTCGCAGCTGTGCGCTAACCACAGCATTCCCAATTTCCATTTCCGTATCTCAGCGCTGAAGCCTTACTCGACCATTCGCCATCTTGGCATTATCGATATGGATAACCTGATCCACGATGCCGACGTTGTCTGCCGTGATATCGAATCAGAAAACGGGCAGATTAAATTGCCGGTAGTCCTGAATCAGGAGGGAGAAGCCACCACGCCAGGCATCGTCATGCGGGGCGACCTGCGCCTGGGTTATCGCCAGTTGGATGCGGAACGCTGGTCCGCCGCTCCCCTTTATACCCTGCGTTTTAGCGAGTCGGGGCGTAAAAAATTCTCAGCAGCGACCTCCACGGATAGCGGTTCCCCCTACCTCACCGTCAGACTGGCAATTGATAAAGGCAAAGCCGCACGCAAACTGGGGCTTATCAGCGATCGTCTGACCATTGCTGATGTGAGCAGTAATACCGATAAATCTTTCAGTAAGTACGACTTAGAGCTGGAACTCAATACCATGCCCGATAGGGGACTCATTGACAGTCGACACTGGCTCGATAGCGGGAGTGTGAAAAAATAATGAATAACGAGCAAAATACGCTGCAACAAGGCTGGGCGGCTATCGCTCAGGGGTGTCAGGATGCGCTGGGTTGGGTTGACAGCGTGCGAACAAGCTCCCGCCGCCTGGACAACGAAGCAGACAGCCTCAACCTGAGTTTGCTGCGCACCCGCAATCTTGCAAGCAGCCTCGCTGAAGTCTCAACCACCCCGATGACCGTGGGGTTCTTTGGCATCTCGCAAGCGGGTAAGTCTTATCTTATTTCAGCGTTAGCCGCAGGCGGCAATGGCGAGTTGAAGGCGCGCTATGGCAATCAGGTGGTGGACTTTATTAAAGAGGTTAACCCGGTAGGCGGCGGCAAAGAGGCCACCGGACTGGTCACGCGCTTTACCGCGCACGCGCCTGAGGCCCCGGAGGGTTACCCGCTTCCTTTGCGTCTGTTCAGTGAAATTGATCTGGCAAAAATTCTTGCCAACACCTGGTTTAACGACTTCAACCACGAGCAGTTGAATGACAAGATTGACGAGGACCGCATCGAAGAAAGCTTGCGTCCTTTTCTCTCTCGCTCAGGCCAGGCTGGTGCCAGTAATGGTGTCAGCAGGGAGGACGTGGTCGCACTATGGGACTATCTCAACGCGTCGTTCAAAAAGTCAGTGGAGAAGCTTGAGCACGCCTGGTGGCCACAGGTGCTGCAAATCGCACCCGTGCTCTCCCCTCATGAGCGTGCGGACCTCTTCTCTCTACTGTGGGGCGAGCAACCTGAACTCACTGAAACGTATCGTTCGCTGGCCCGTGTGCTGGCGAAACTCAACCACTCCACACTGGTGTTTGCCCCTTTAGACACGCTTACCGATCACAGCAGCGGCAGCATTATGAATGTCGACAGCCTGAATCGCCTCGGTTCGGGTCAGGATCGCACGGTCGAAATACGCTTCTGGAAAGCGCATCAGCAAACCGGCAGCGCCGCGTTGTCACAAGCCGAACTGGCGGCGTTAACCTCAGAGCTTATTTTCCCGCTGGCGGAAGTGCCCCACAACAGTGTCATGGAGCAGGTCGATTTACTCGATTTTCCCGGCTATCGCGGGCGGGAAAAGCTGCTTGCCCTGAAAGATGCCGCTAAGGATGGTCTGAATGCGGTATCGCAACTGTTGTTGCGCGGCAAAGTCGCCTACCTGTTTGAGCGCTACACCGATAACCAGGAGATGAATGCCCTGGTGGTGTGTGCCAGCGCGTCGAAACAAAGCGATGTTTCCGATGTGGGTCCGGTACTTACACGCTGGGTAGAAAAGACGCAAGGCAAAACCGCAGAAGAGCGCGCGCAAAGCAAAGCCGGCTTATTCTGGGCTATTACCATGTGTGATGTTCGTATCCAGGACAATCTGAAAAAAACGGAAAGTCAGCTAAAAGAAGCCTGGGAAGGCATGCTGCATATAACGCTGATAGAAAAATTTGCCCGGTATGACTGGTTCAAGGAATGGGCACCTGGCAAGCCCTTTGATAACTGCTTCCTGGTGCGTAAACCCGGGATAGATACTCCCTTCCTGACGCTGGAAAATGAACCTGGCGAGGAGAGCTTTAAAGAAGTGGCGTTCGCGGAACGCTATCATGATGTGCTCGACACTATGGGCCGCATCTTTATCACGGCCAATAACGTAGGTCGGCACGTTGCCGAGCCGGAGGCGGCATGGCGGGAGATGCTTAAACTCAACGATGGAGGGATCTCCCGCCTGACCGGGGCGTTACGTGGCGTCGCTCATCTGGATTTCAAACTACAGCGTTTACGTGAGCAGTTACTGCAGTGTCGCCGCGACATTGCCGATCAGCGCCTCGGTCGCTGGTACGAACAGGACGGTGACGGCCAGATTGCCAGAAAACAAGCGATTGCTAAAGATCTCTGGCAAGGGTTGTCCGCCTGTCCGCATAACATGGGTGAGTTGATCAGCCGTCTGGATCTGCCGGCGCATGAACTTCACAACATCTACCTGAGCATTCGTAATCAGGATCAGGCATCGCAAGCTGGCATTGAACAGCGCCCGCAGAGTGCCTTTACTGCCAATCCGTTTGGTAATAATCCCTTTGCGAGCAACCCCTTCGGTGATGCGCCTGTTGATGAACCGCCCGCCGTGGTTGCTTCTGCGCCCGTGGCGGAACGCGTAGGTCGGGACGACGACTTCGCCCATCAGGCATTCAAAGCCTGGGTAACGTACCTGAGGGAGTTACCGCAGCAAGCCACTTACTGGCAGCAACTGGGGATGAACAGCGAGATGATCGGTTTGTTATGCGAAGAACTGATTACGGCGGCCACACGTCTGGATCTGGAAGGCATATTGAAACGCGCACTGGCAGGCCAGGAGCAGGCGGGTACACGTCGTGAGCAATTACTGGCGCGTCAGGTACTGCGTGCCCAACTGGCGATACGTGACTTTATTGCCTGGTTTGGCTACCTCGCTTTGCCCGAAGAACTGATCCCCAACAGCTATGTGGGTGAGAAGAAAAAAGTCTTTGCCCGCCAGGCCCCTCTTGCCAGCGATGCGTTGCCACAACTGACCGCTGTCGCGCCGCAGCCAGGTGTCGCCTATATGGGTGACTGGTTATCGGCCCTCATGACCATCATCCTGGACAATGCGGGCCATAGCGCCACGCGCGATATCTCCTTTGAACATAACCGGCAACTTGGCCACATCATCGGCCAGATGAAACAAGAGAACCTGTCATGCTAGCTAAAATCTTCCCCTGCCAACCCGCAGAGCCAGGCACGGCGCAATTGATGGTTCGCCTGCGCGGCGAACAGTCAGTGCTGTCAAATCTGACATTTAGTCTTTGCAACAATGAGCAAAATTATCTGCAATCTGATACCAGCTGGAGCCCGGCACCACACTGGTTTACCGTTGATGGCGGCTATCCATTTAATAATGGTAGCGGTTTCCGTATTGGCCCGGCATTGCTTGACCCGCTGCTGGCGAACGCCAGCCAGGTACAGATTCAGGCCCGTCTGGCGTCAGGTGAAATTCGCAGTACAACCCTGCAACTGGTGCGCGATGAGTTGTTCTCATCTGATGCCCGTGGACAAACCGGCAACTACAGCGGCAGTAGCGTGTTGACTACGCCTGCACCTGCGCCAGCCCCAGCACCGGAGTCTGTTGCACCAGCAGAACCCGCACCAACGTCAGCAGAGCCGATCCCAGAACGGGTGCCACCCCAGCGCAAACGCAATGCTTCTCCGGTTTCGCTGATCGTGGCCGGGCTGCTGGTGCTGGCGCTGGTCGCTGGAGCGCTCTGGTGGTTTATGGGACATGACAGTATTCCTACTCCAGTAGCCAGCGCAGATACCCCGGTAGCAGCTCCGTCTATCCCGGAAGCCAGGTCTGATGCCAGCGCGTGTTCGCCTGCTAACCTGACAAGCCAAAGTGAACTCGATTTTGTGCAAAACTGCGTACAACAAAAGCTCGACAGTGACACGCTGCTGACAATTATTCAGGCGGCTAAAGCAGCGAAGAAATGCGGTGTGGCCCAACGCCTGTACGCTCATCGTGCACAGGGGGGAGATATTAAGATCGCCCTCGCTTATGCCAGTGAATACGATCCGCAGGATCATACCCCAGACGAGTGTTTTAAAAATGCCGATGCGGATACCGCCGCGTACTGGTATGAAACTGTACTGCAAACCGAGCCGGACAATCAAAAAGCGAAACAACGTCTGGAGGAGCTGAGAAAATGATGAAAACACATTTTCTGCGGCACGTTCTGCCTCTATGTGGCCTGCTTCTCGCAAACCAGGCCCTGGCAACTGAAGGAGACAAACCCCTGCTGCAGGAAGGAAAGAAAACCCTGTTTCAACGGGTTCTGACCACGCCAGGGTGCAAACTGGGCGCCATGGCTGGCGATGATAAGGGTGAGATCCAACCAGCGTTTAGCAGCTTTTACGTTTATCAGAAAGCGGAGGTCAACGGGCAAAGCTGGGTCAGGGTTGGGCCTGACAGCTATGGCAAAACCATTGGCTGGTTACCGCAGTTATGCACCGTTGACTGGAAAATGCAGCTCACCCTGGCCTTTACCAATCCGGCAAACCGTGACCGGCTGGTGTTTTTCAAAGAGAAAAAAAGCCTGGATGATATTCTCTCCGCTCCGGATCCCGTCTCGCTGGTAGCCCCCCTGCGCGCTCATCTGAAACGCGAGGGGCGCGCCGATGGCGTCCTCGCTCAGGAGCCGGAGTATTTTGTTGATCTGCAAAAGCAGTTCTACCTGCTGCCGATCCTTAGCGGTGAAGAGGTAATGACGGAAAGCGGGTTTTACACCCGTTTACTCAACGTCGCTTCCGTCAGCAAGGCTGGTCCCAACGCCCGCCAGGATAAAGATATCAACCAGCTGAAAGGCTTTAATGCCACGGTGGTTTTTGTTATCGACTCGACCATTTCGATGGGCCCCTATATCGAGCGAACAAAAGAAGCAGTCAATAAAATTTACGCCAGAATCAAACAGGAACATCTGCAGGAACAGGTTAAGTTTGGTCTGGTATCTTTTCGCTCCAACACCAAAGCCGTGCCTGGTCTGGAATATACGGCAAAGGTCTTCGCCGATCCCAATCAGGTGAAAGATGGCGAGGATTTCCTGAAAAAAGTCGCGGGCCTGAAAGAAGCCAAAGTATCCAGCTCTCTGTACGATGAAGATGCTTATGCCGGTGTACTTTCTGCGATCGATAACATTGACTGGCATCCTTTCGGTGCGCGTTACATTGTCTTAATCACCGACGCGGGTGCCATTGAGGGCAGCAATAAACTCTCAGCCACCGGTCTTGATGCCCGACAGCTGCGCCTGGAGGCGGGCAATCGCGGTATTGCTATTTATACGCTGCACCTGAAGACCCCTTCGGGTAAAGAGGATCATGCAAAAGCTGAAGGTCAGTATCGTGATCTCTCTAACTTTGACAGCACCCAGTCCAACCTTTACCAGTCCGTGGATGCTGGCGACCTGAAAAGCTTTGGTCAGCAGGTTGATACTCTGGCAAGTGCCATCACGGAACAGGTCAAATCCGCCTATATGGGCGATCCGGCCATCGGCAGCGCTCTCTTTTCTAAAGATGAGGGAAAGAAGCCGACCTCAGAGGAGAAGTTGCTGGAGGATACCGTCCTGATTGGTCATGCCATGCAGCTGGCCTGGCTGGGTAAAAAGAATGACACCCAGGCGCCGCTGGTATTTAAAGCCTGGATCAGCGACCGCGACCTGATTAAACAAAATATCCCGACCACTGACGTTCGCGTATTGCTGACCAAGGGACAGTTGAGCGACCTGAGCGATGTGGTGAGTCAGATCCTGCAGGCGGCTAATGAAGGCATGATCTCGCCAGATAAAATGTTTGAGCGCTTACGTACCGTCGCCGCCACCATGGGTGCCGATCCTAATCAGCTGAAGCAGCAGGAAAACAGCAAAATTAACAGTCTCGGTGTGTTAGGGGAATATCTTGCTGATCTGCCTTATCGTAGCGACGTCCTGAATCTGGATGAAGAGACGTGGAAAAGCTGGGATGGCTTTTCGCAGGAGAAATTTATCCGCACCCTGTCAGCCAAGCTGCGTCATTATCAGAAATATAACGCTGACGTTGATCGCTGGGTTGAACTCGCCAAAGGCAGCGATCCCCGCGAGCGCGTCTACCCGGTCCCGCTGGAAATGATGCCCTGATGCTACATATAGAGGATTTGTGTGTAGTACGCGGTCAGGGCGCGCAGGCTCACCATGTCACTCTGCCGCAGCTCAGGCTGCGGCCAGGGCAGGCAGTAGCCATTACCGGTGAAAGCGGCTGTGGCAAAAGCACGCTGCTTGAAGCGATCGGCTTATTGCTGCGCCCTGCCAGCATCGGGCGTTTCGCGTTACATGATGAAAAGCCGCTGGATGTTGCCGCACTGCTCAATAACAATCAGCAAGCGGAACTGGCCGACATTCGCGCCCGTCACCTGGGGTTTGTACTGCAGAACGGTGGGCTACTTCCCTTTCTGAACGTACAAGACAACATACGTCTTCCCTGTCAGCTGCTTGGCAGAGCGCCGGATAAAGCCATGCTGAGCCGGGTTATCGATGCCCTGAAGCTTGGCCCACTGCTGGGCAAGTTTCCGACGCAATTGTCCTTTGGCGAAAGGCAGAGAACCGCGTTTGCTCGCGCTATTATGCACCGTCCTGGTCTGGTGCTGGCCGACGAACCCACCGCCGCGCTTGATCCCCATAATGCACAACAGCTGTTCAGCCTGTTTATCGACCTGGTTATTCAGGAAGGGCTGATGGCACTGGTTGTCTGTCACGACTGGCCGCTGGTGCAACGTTTCAATTTACCTTGTTTAGTTGCCCGTATTGACTCAGAGGCCGCTGGCCCGTCTGAAGCGCAAGCCCGGAGGGGAACCCACTTTGTCTTTTAACCGAATTTTGTTGTTGGGTCGCCTGGCACTACAAGATCTGTGGCACGATCGCACGATCTCTTTTTGTATGGTTTCCTCCCTGATTGCGGTTATCGCCCCACTCTTGCTGCTGTTTGGTTTACGGTTTGGCATTGTCAGCCAGTTGCAGGATGACCTGGCCAGTGATCCGCGTAATCTGGAAATCAAAATGTTGAGCAGTGGCAGCTATGATCAGGCCTGGATAGCGCAGTTACGTCAACGTCCCGACGTGGGTTTTGCAATTGGGCAGACACGTTCGCTCAATACCCTTGCCGACCTGCAGGTGGACAGCAGCCATTTCATCGAAAATGCCGAAGTCATCCCGACCGATAGCGGCGACCCGCTGACGGGCAAGCTCCAGATACAGCATGAAAATGAAGCGATCTTAACCCAGGAAGCGGCCAGAAAACTTGCGGTCGACATCGGAGATACTCTCACCCTGCGCGTGAGCCGCCAGCTTGAAGAGCGCCGGGAGTGGGGGCGTCAAACTCTGGTTGTTGTCGGCATATTACCAGCGACCTGGTTCAACCGGGCGGCCATATTTACCCATCCCACGCTGCTGATGATGCTTGAGCATTTCCGGGACGGCTACGCTCTCTCTGCCTTTGGCGTTAACAGCGGCCATCCGCTAACGGGTAAACCTCCGCGCTATGCCCGTGCCAGAGTGTATGCGAAAAACATCGACCAGGTTGCCAGCCTTGAGCAGAACCTGCGGGCGCAACGTATCGAGACGACCAGCCGACTGGCGGATATTGAAAATGTAAAAAGCATCAACCGGGTGCTGGGCGTTATTTTTAACACTATTGCCGCCACCGCACTGATTGGATGCATTGCCTCCCTTATCGGTTCCTTTATCGCCAATGTCGATCGCAAACGCAAACATATTGCCGTACTGCGTCTTCTGGGGTTTACCGGTCCGGCAGTTGGGGGATATGTGATGTTGCAAGGCTGCCTGCTCAGCCTGCTTGCTTATGGGGGGGGTTATGGCATCTACCTGCTTGCCAGTGAGGTTTTTAATCGGGCCCTGGCCGGTAGTCAGGTCACAGGCCAGATGCTTTGTAAAATCACCCCGGCACATAGCCTTCTGGCCATGGGGATCACGGTTATCGTGGCGCTACTGGTGGCCAGTATCGGTGCTTATCGGGCCATTAATATTGAACCTGCGCAGAGCCTGCGCGAAGTGTAAACCTGCTCACCTCATTTTCAGTCGATGATTAGCGGAGATTATTCGTGACCTTAACGCCTTCCTTACTGCTGTACGGGTTAGTTCCCGTCCTGCTCGCCAGTATGTCTTCTGCACTGGCGGAACCCTGGGATGAAAAAACCTGGAATCCCAAACCGGATGACGAAGATATCATCTTACCTATGCCCTGCGAAGGCGCGATGGCTTTCCGTCGTGTCGCTATCCCTGTGGCGGATCCTCTTGATGATATGCCCGTTACGCTGGGCCAGGATGGTGGCGACTGGGGCGTCATCGAGCATAGTTACCCCGCTTTTATTGCCGGTAGTTTCTCTGAGGCGAAAAAAGACAAAGGGCGTTATTACCTGGTGGCGAAATATGAACTTACCACTCTGCAATATCAGGCATTAACGGAAGGCTCCTGCCCCACTCCTTCGCGTAAGCTGAGTATACCTGCCACCGGGATGAGCTGGTTCGATGCAGTGACAGCCGCCGATAAATACAACCGGTGGCTGCGTGCCCATGCCATGGATAAGCTGCCACAAGAAGATGGTAATCCTGGCTTTTTGCGCCTGCCAACCGAGGTTGAGTGGGAGTTTGCTGCGCGCGGAGGCCTGAAAGTGAACAGCGCCGAGTTCCGGGATCTGCATTATCCCATGGATGACCTTAAGAACTATGAATGGTTTTCAGGTGCGCAGTCTTCCAACGGCAAAGTCCAGCTTATTGGGTTACTGAGCCCCAATCCTCTGGGTCTGTATGACATGCTGGGCAATGTATCAGAAATGATGTTTACCCCCTTCTATCTCAACAAATTAAATCGCCTGCATGGCCAGGCTGGGGGCTTTGTAGTGCGTGGCGGCAATATCCTCTCTGGTCCCGCAGAGATTCGCAGCGCGGCGCGTAAAGAAGTGAACTATTACGACCAGGCGACACCTTTCACCAGTAAAACAACCGGTCTGCGCCTGGTATTGGTGGCACCGACTATCACCTCAACTGCAAAAGTTAAACAGCTTGAAAAAAGTTGGGAAACCCTGGGGGCGGAACATCAGGCTAACGCAACGAAAAGCGAGGAAGCTAAAGACACCGCCAAAGCGCTGGGCAGTCTCGCTTCCAACGTCGAGGACGCTGCTCTGAAACAAAAATTGAAAGTACTGGAAAACCAATTGCGTGCCAGCAACCAGAAGCAGCAAGAAGAGCGCGATCAGTCGATCCGTGCCAGTCTGAATTTAGGCTCTTTCCTGTGCACCAAGCTACAGGATGACGGTCGTTTTCTGGATTTCTTAAACCATAATTACGAACTACTGTGTAAGGATAAAGACGCAAGCGATGCCAGTTGTGCCAACCGTAAAGCTAAGCTGGGCGAGCAATCTGACAGGCTCAGGCAACTGACGGATTATTATGCCAGTAGCCTGGTCGATTCGGCGACCCTGTATGGGAAAGATGGACTTAACCGTGAAGTTACCGTGTTTGAGCAAATGCTGACACTTAACAAACGACTTACAGGGCTTAAGCCTTTCCTCGCCGCTCACTGGCAGAATCAGCAGAGTTATCTGGAAAACGGCAAAATTGACACGGCAGGCTGGCTGGAAAGCTGCAAAAAAACCCGCATCAGCCCCTGACCCTCACGCGATATCACGGATAAAAAAGAATGTGTATAAAATCGACAGTGAAACTCTTGCTGGCAACTTTTCTGGCAGGTCTGGGCTGGCAGGCAACCTGCCTTGCCGAAGAGCATCGCTACATCAGTATTCGTAATACCGATAGTGTGTGGATCCAGGGGGCATGCTCGCTGGTGTTCAGGCTGGATAATGGCGGGCTCGAAGAATTCAGCACACTCTCTGTTACCATACAGCTTACTGACAAGACAGGTCATGCTCTGAGCGAAGGCATACTGGATGTGCCGCCTTTTGGCGACAGTGATGCGACCCGCTCTGTTGACGCGGCGACAGAATTCGACTGTGAGACGGTGGAAAAAGCGCGCGCCATCAGCATTGTTGCAGCCAGCGAAATACGTGGCGATAACAGTGTGGTCAGGTTGCCACTATCAACCTTTGATCCGCAATATTATCAGCCTCTGCAGATAGAGGTCAGCCAGCGCGAATAGAAGATTATTTAACAGTAACGGTTATGGCCACGGCGGCTTCGTCAGTGTTCATAACCGCTCCTGTCCCCCTGAGAGCGATGGCAGGCTCGTCGTTGATCATTTTGTCCCCGTTAGCCCTTCGCCGCGCCTCACTCTTCGTCTCCCCACTCGCCTGACAGAAATTTATCGTCCAGACTTAAACCAAAGACGTAGTCTGCGCAGGCATTGTGTTTTACACTGCGCGCTGCAAAAACTGAACAGATAAACGATTAAGCAGGCGGTAATGGCGATGAACGGAACGATCACAACCTGGTTTCAGGATAAAGGGTTTGGATTTATCAAAGATGAGAACGGTGACAACCGTTATTTTCATGTGATTAAGGTCGCCAACCCTGAGCTGATCAAGAAAAATGCGGCGGTGACTTTCGAACCCACCACCAACAACAAAGGACTGTCCGCTTATGCGGTAAAAGTCGTGCCGGACAGCAAATATATCTATATTGCAGGCGAGCGCCTGAAGCTGACGTCGATCAAATCTTACCTGGTTTACAGCGAAGAAGTGCCGGTTGACAGCCGCATTGATAAAGAAAATGCGGTGCTGTCTGTAGGTTTGCTGATGAACAGTATCAGGCCCAAATCAGCCGCACAGCCGGGTGAAATGCGCCAGCTGAAAAAACTGGCGATCACCACCTTTCAGGGAACCACCCTGATCTTCTCGGAAGATGAAATCGATGTGGATGCCACGGTAAAACTGCTTAAAGTCTGACATCATCCTGTCTCTGTGCCGGCATTCTGCGCTCCTGACCAGGCAGCATGCCGGCCCCCTGAACATCATCCTGCCCATTGATTTTTCAGTGAAAAAATCCTGCTCTGAAAGGAACTCTGGCGCTCTTTCACGACTAAAGACAGTAGTGAAACAACGACAGGATGAACGCCCATGGTTAACGGGATAAGACACTCCTCTCATTACATGCCCGATGCGTATTATACCCACACCGAACAACAGTACTGCCCGTAACGCCAGCATTTCCCCGGCACAACCAAACAGACGCACGCATTCCCGGGGAGGGGGATTAAGGAAAAATCCACGCGCCTGCGTGGATTTTTTATGCGCTGCCGATATGTTCAGGCAACGAACCTTTAGCTCTGTGCCCATACGGTGGGAGATTCGCTCGAGGATGGAGAATTATAGGATTCATTACTGGCGTACTCTCTGACGCCATCTTTAATGCCATCTTTCACTCCATCTTTAACCGTATCTTTTACGCCCTCTTTAAGCTCATTTTTAAAGTTGGTTTTGGCTTCATGTTTAACCTCCTGTTTCGTCGCCGCTTTGACGCCCTCTTTCACGCCTGCCTTAACCGCCGTTGTCACGACAGCGCGGCCGATAGCCAACGCGGCGCCGATACCGCCCCCCAGCGGAGCCATGATTAACGAACTCAGGATATCAAGCATCTTAAAGAATCCGCCGCCTTTGACTTTTTTGGCATCGGGCTGCGTTTCCTGACCAACATCCATATCCTGCTTCGCGGCCTGCGCGAGAGGATCGCTGGAGTGGGTCGGAGCGAGTCTGGCCGGCGGGGCAATCTGATTCGAGCCCTTACTGATAAAGGCGTCCAGATCCCCTTTGCTGATGCTGCGATCGTTCGCTTTGTTAAAGAAGTTCCCGCCCGCGCCATGCTTACCGTTATCCAGCATCGAAAACAGCATGGAATTTGGCTGACTCAGCAAGCTGGCTGCCTCGCGCACGTCCTGACTGTTACTGGAATCGTTGGCAATTTTCTGCAATTTATCGGGCTTAATACTGCCGCCCTTAAAGAAAACGTCCTTATTATTCTTTAAGGTTTCCAGCGCTTTGCTCTCCTGCGGCGAGAGCTTAACGTTGTACGAGGCCAGATCGCATAGCCGGTCGCGTGATACTGAGGCTTTCGGATCATCTTTCCCGGTGAGCTGCTGCCATTTATCCGGGTTATCGACAAAATATTTCGCGGCGGCGGCTACCTGCGGCGGGCATTTCCCCATATCCTGCGTGCCATTGGCGATTTTTTGCAGAGTTTCCATATTGATGTTTTTGGGCAGGCTTTCGGAATAGAGGTAGAGTTCGCGCATGGCGTCATTGTCGGTCATTTCGCGCGCGGGCGATCCCGGTTTAGCATCGGACGGGACATAAGCGTGGGTATAGCTTTCTGCTTTGATATTCGCATACTCCATGATTTCTGGTTTTTTCTGCAGCTCCCGAATATCTTTAGCGCTGATTTTCCCGTCTGACTTGCCATTTTTGGCGCTGTCGACTTCTGCCATCATCTCAGGATTATTTAACAACGCCTGCAGCGCCTGTTGCGCATCGGTTGGCGTGGCCGGGTCGTTGATCAGCTTTTCTATCCCCTTCTGGTCAAGCGGCTTTTTCAGCAGACCTTCATGCCGCCCGAGGGTAGTGACGACCTGCTCAAAAGACATATTGTCGCCGTTCGCCCCCGATGCATCGGCGACCGCCTGTTGATAAGCCGGGCTGGTGAAGGGGGAAGTCGGAGGCGTTAGCGGTTGGCCCGGAGGCAGACTGACAGCCGAAGGCGTAGAGGAAGAGAAGGTGTTGTCGGTATTGATCGTATTGTCAGTGCTGCCGGTAAGGAATTTGCTGATGATGTCGAAAAGCGAGTCATTTTGCGTCAAGCTCAGGGTATCCGTCCGATCCGATGGTCGCCGCAGCCTGTCTGCGCCGCCTGCGCCATCAGAACGGCTGTCGGGTCGCGAGGAAATGGTAAATGAGTCCTGTTGCACTCCCCCTTTACGGATGGTGTAGTGTGGCTGACGGCCCGACTCGGGAGCGTTGCCGGCCAGTTTTTTATGATTCTCGGGCACGGGCACGTTTGACAAGGGTGAACCAGAAACACGCATAAAGGCTCCTCAGTGAATGGATGATAATTAAGCACTGAGTATGCTGAGCGCCTCTGCGGTTCCGCGCGGCGATGAAAAACAGCCTTGCGGCCGTCAGACAGCGACCTTCATCGGCGCGACCACCACATTCACCCCTAACTCCTTCATCCGGCGCAGCGCAGGCACCGGCGTGCCCTGATTCACAATCACCACATCAAACTCGCTCAGATGGGCGAAACGGTGCAGCGCGCGGCGCTCAAATTTGGTGTGATCCATCAGCAGAATACGCTGTTGCGCCGCTTCAAACATCGCCCGCTTGGTTTCCACCATCTCGGCAGACTGATGGAAGACGCTGTCATCCATAATCGCTGACATACTGACAAAAAAGCGATCCGCACGCAGCCCGCCAATCTCATGGCGCGTCATATGCCCCATAAAGGCGTTGCACCAGTTGTGAAACTGGCCGCCAAGCCCAAGCAGCGTAATATCATGCATATCTTTCAGCTCGCTCATTAACGTCAGCGAGTTGGTGATCACCGTCAGCGGCGCCCGGGCGGGCAGCAAACGCGCCATTTGAAACACAGTGGTAGAGTCATCGAGAAAGATCGCCTGGCCAGGCTCCAGATAGCTCGCCGCTTCCGCCGCGATTGCCTGCTTCTCTTCCAGCTGGCGCGTTGCGCGGTAGATATCGCTGGACTCCACCAGGCTGGTAGGGGTCGCTGACACCACTCCCCGGGTTTTATGCAGCAGGCCGCGCTCGGCCAGTTCATCAATATCGCGGTGCGCGGTCATCAGGCTGATACCGAATCGTTCGGTAATATCCTCAATGCGGATCGCGCCCTCGGTCATTACCGCTTCGACAATCAGCTGCCGGCGTGCCAGCTGACGCGCCTGGCGGCTGTCACTGGGCAGCGTTTCGGCCATAAACAGATTAAGAGAGTGATCCTGCGTCGTTTGCGTCATAGTTCGTCCATAAGGAGATCAAAGAGGAGCCGCCATCTATTACACTGCTGAAATGCCGGTTTAGCAAATCGAAGAATCAGTAAAGGGCGCTGACGCGCCCTGGTGTTCTGTAAGCGATTATTCAGACAGAATAAACGGCTGGGTCATTTTGTCGGCATTCTCTTTGGTAATTAATACACAGTCAAACAGCTGTTTTTCTGCGTCTGCGCCGGTCTTACCGGTTTTCAGGAAATTGTCCGCCTGCTCCACCGCTTTCTGCGCAAAGGTAGCGACAGGCTGCATCACGGTATAGGCCAGCGTGCCCTCTTTCACCGCATCAACCGCGTCCGGAGAGCCATCAAACCCGCCGACCGTAACCTGCTTCAGCTTGCCCGCTTCTTTCAGCGCTGCAATCGCGCCCAACGCCATTTCGTCGTTACCGCTGATCACGCCTTTGATATTGGGGTTCGCCTGCAGCATGGACTGCATTTTGTTATAACCCTGAGTACGGTCCCAACTCGCCACTTCAGAACCGACTTTTTTCAGATCGGGATACTGGCTCAGCACGGTTTCAAAACCGTTAGCGCGGGTGGCGGCGTTGTTATCTGACGGCGGGCCTTTCAGTTCAACGTAATCGCCGGCATCCCCGACCTGCTGCACCCACTGCTGTGCGCCCAGCGCAGCGCCCTGCGCGTTATTGGAAACCAGCTGCGCTTTGGCCAGGCCGCTCTGATTCAGTTCGGCGTTAATGACAAACACCGGAATATTGGCGGCGATAGCTTTCTTCACCGAGCCCACAGAGCCGTCAGCGTTCGCCGGGTCGAGGATAATCGCTTTCGACTTATTGGTGATTGCGGTATCAATCAGCTGGCTTTCGGTATTGGTATCCCCTTTATGGGCGCTGACCTTGGCGGTATAGCCGAGCTTCTCGGCGGTTTTTTGCGCCACCTGCCCTTCTGTTAACCAGTAAGGATTCGACGGGTCGTTGACAATAATGGTCATCAATCCCTCGGCCCATGTCGGCGTGGCGCAGACAGCCAGCGCTGCGGCCAGGATAAAACCTTTGCTGTTCTGAAACTTCATGTTATTGCTCCGTTATGTTGGGGGTACAGGTTACGTATAAACATCAGAACGGATACGACCCGGCCTCCGCCCCGGACAAAATAAGCGTTAGCGTGCCCGTCGTCCGTACTGCAGCGTATTAAGCAGTACCGCCAGCACGATCACCGCGCCGGTGAACACCGTCTGCCAGTAGGCGGAGACGCCAATAATCACCAGACCATCAGACAGGAAGCCGATGACGAAAGCGCCCAGCAAGGTGCCGCGTACGTTGCCGCGTCCGCCGGTCAGCGCCGCGCCGCCAATCACCACCGCCGCGATCGCCGTCAGTTCATAAGTGGTGCCGGCCGTCGGGCCTGCGGAGGTCAGCTGTGAAGAGAGCACCAGCCCGGCCAGCGCTGCGCAGACGCCAGACAGAACATAGACGGTGATTTTGACGCGTTTAACCGGTACGCCAGAGAGGTCTGCCGCACGCTCATTGCCGCCGGAGGCATACAGCCAGCGGCCAAAGGCGCTGCGGCTCAGCAAAAACCCGCAGGCCAGCGCGACAACGCCCAGCACCAGCACGCCGACCGGAATATTGAAAATGCGGTTAAAGCCCAGCCAGTCAAAACCGGTGTTGCCCAGCGCGGGATTGCCGGACAGCTTGTTATAGGTCAGTCCATTGGTCATCAGCAGTGCGATGCCGCGCGCCACATACATGGTGCCGAGGGTGGCGACAAAGGCCGGTACGCGACACCAGGCAATCAAAATGCCGTTCACCAGCCCGACCAGCGCCCCGACCACCAGCGTCAGAATCGCTACCGCCCACACCGGCAGATAGAGCACTACGCCGAGTGCTTCAAGATTAATGCCCTGCATCATGAAACCGGCGCAGACACCAGCCAGTCCCAGGGTGGAGCCCACCGACAGATCGATACCGCCGTTAAGGATCACCAGTAACATGCCGATGGCGGGCAGGCCGAAAATCGCCACGTGTGAGGCCATAGTCAGGAAGTTCGCGCCGGAAAAATAGTGGGGCGACAGGGAAGAGAACACCGCAATAATCACCAGCAAGGCGAAGAACGCGCGCCCTTCCAGCAGAATGCGGGTCAGGCTTATCCCTTTGCCGCTACGGCTTTTACCCGCTGGTACCGGGGTGGTACCCAGCGACTGGGTTCTGTCAGTCATGGTTTTCGCTCCAATTTTCATCGTCATGCCACCAGGGACTCGCCAGAGGCCGCCATGATGCGCTCTTTAGTTACGCTGGAATCAAACACTGCCGCAATGCGGCCTTTGCTCATCACCACAATGCGATGGGCGATGCTCAGACACTCGCCCACTTCAGAGGTGGAGTAGATGACCGCCAGCCCTTTGCGCGCGTTATCCGCCAGCAAGCGGAACACCTCCGCTTTGGCGCCGATATCGATGCCGCGGCTCGGTTCATCCAGCAAGATCACTTTCGGCCCGGTGGCCAGCATTTTGCCAATCACCACTTTTTGCTGATTGCCGCCTGACAGCGAGCCGATCTCCGCCTCGCCACCGGCGGTTTTCACCGTGACGTTACGGATACTGTCAGCGACCAGCTGTTTTTCCCGGCGAATGGAAAGCATCAGACCGCGCACAAACTGGCTGATACTGGCCAGGCTGAGGTTTTCCCCCACCGACATGGTTTGCACCAGCCCGTCGCGCTGCCGATCCTCCGGCACCAGCGCCAGTCCGCTGTCAATGCGCTGCGAAATGCTCAGTCCGGAGACATCCTGATCGCCCAGCAAAATCACGCCCGATGCCTGACGCAGGCGTCCGGCCACACACTCCATCAGCTCCGTACGTCCGGCCCCCATCAGGCCATAGATGCAGACAATCTCCCCGGCGCGGACATCCAGCGACAGGTTATCCACCAGTCGGATGCCGGTTTTGCTTTTCACCGTGAGATCTTTAATCGCCAGCGCCGTGTCACCAAAGTCATAGCCCTGCGGCGGCGAGCCGAGATCAAAGTGATCGCCCACCATATTGCGTACAATCCAGGCAAGGTCGATCTCATCGCGACGCGCCCAGGCGGTCATCACCCCATCACGCAGCACCACGGCGCGATCGGTGATCTCCAGCGCCTCTTCCAGATGGTGGGAGATATAGACGATTGCCACCCCCTGACTGGTGAGATCGCGGATCACCTGAAACAGCACTTCGACTTCCGCCGCGCTCAGGGCAGAGGTAGGTTCATCCATAATCAGGATTTGCGAATTCACTGACAGTGCGCGGGCGATCTCGACAATCTGCTGCTGGCCCAGACGCAGATTCTCCACCGGAGTCAGCGGATCGATATCCTCTTCCAGCGCCTGCATCAGATGCGCCGTGATGCGCGCCTCTTCGGCATAATCCACCCCGCCGGGTTTCATGATTTCGCGGCCAATAAAGATGTTGTCGCGCACATTCATGTTCGGGGCGAGGTTCAGCTCCTGATGAATAATCGAGATACCGTGGTCGCGCGCATCGGTAGCCGAGCTGAACACTTTTACCTGGCCGTTCAGCACAATTTCCCCGCTGGTGGGAGTAATCACCCCGGAAAGAATTTTCATCAATGTGGATTTGCCTGCGCCGTTTTCACCAAACAGCGTGGTGACTTCTCCGCGCCGGATATCAAAGTTCACCTCTTTCAGTGCATGGGTCGATCCATACACTTTGCTGATATTTCGGGCGGAGAGCACCACCTCGCCTTTCAGCAACGTCGGATGCAGCGTGGTCTGACTCATTTCACCTCCAGCGTGACCGGTGTGACTAACCAGTTATTGGGCGTCAGTAAGCGGAACACCCCCACCACCATGACCTGTTTGCCCGGCAGGGTGTCACGATCGAGTTTATCCAGCAGTGCAGTTTTCAGCGCCCGGTTGATGGCCGATCCTGCGTTCTGGTATTCAATCTGATTGGTAAAATCGCCGAATTTAATGGTGCCGGTGGCATCACGCAGCTCGGTGCTGGTGAGAACCGGGCCGGTCTGCAGACGTACTTTCATACCCTCCGGCAAACCTTCCACCTGGACGCTATAGATCCCGGACTTCCCTTCTCCCACTACCCCCTGAAAGCGTACCGGTATCACCGGCATCGGCGTGCCCACGCCATATTTTTTTGCCGCTTCCTGCTGGTTCGCCTTTAACGCGGCAGCCAGTTCCGTTGCTTCAACAGCATGGGATTCCACATAGCTTTTGATTGCCGGAAAGGTTTTCTCGCCATAGCTGTCGGCAGAGAAGCCCTGCGTCTGCAGGGCCTGGTCGGCGTCGGTGCTGACCACTTTGCTATCCAGGGCCATGGCGATCAGCACCGCCAGCACGGTAAGTCCGATCAGGGTATAACGCCGTAGCGAACGGCGCGGGTGTCGGGATGAGAGTACGGAAACACCAGACATAAGGTTGACCTCACAGAGAGTTAGCGCTGGCGGCAACAGTCCGCCTTGATGTTATAAATACGATAAATATATGCGATGAGAATTGTGCGTTTGTTATCTTGTTGTCAACGGGGACGGCAGTTTTTTGTGCAGAGCGCGATCTGGATCGCCATTTTCAACCGGAGGGGAGAATTGTGTTAACTCATTATAAAAATAGGTAATAACATGAGTGAATGAGTAGTTTTGGTTAACAACCGCCGCGGCAAAGCGTGATCGCATTCGCGCTGTGAAATGAAATTTATTCCAGGTATAGAAAAATAATACAGAACTGATGTTAACTATGTGAGAGATAGTGTATGACATTAGTCAACAAACCAGACACATACCATTAACACCAGTGGCGGACGGTCAATGAACAGTTTCTCTCTTAGCCAACAAGCAGGCCAGGTCAGCGGAGGTATCGATGGATAGCGGTGACATTATTCTGGGGCTGGATTCCGGCACCTCGGTGGTCAAGGCGGTCGCCTTCAGCCTGACAGGCGAGCAGCTTGACTGCGCCTCAGCTCGTAACCGTTATGTGCGCGGCAAAGATGGATCCGCGCAGCAATCCATGAGCCAGACCTGGCAGGATGCCGCCGCGGCGATTCGCCAGCTTGCGGAACGTGTCGAAAATCTGGCGGCGCGCGTAGTGGCGGTGGCGGTAACAGCCCAGGGCGATGGCACCTGGCTGGTAGGTGCCGGCAACCAGCCGACAGGCGATGCCTGGATTTGGCTGGACGCCCGGGCAGCCCCCACAGTAGAACGGCTGGCGGCGTCACCGCTGGCGCGTGCCCGTTTTGAGGCCACCGGCACTGGGCTGAATACCTGCCAGCAAGGCGCGCAAATGGCGCATATGGATCGCTTTCATCCTGAACTGCTCGATAACAGTGAAGTCGCCCTGCACTGTAAGGACTGGCTCTATCTGAACCTGACCGGCGTGCGCGCCACTGACCCGTCGGAAGCGAGTTTTACCTTTGGCAACTTCCGCCACCAGCGTTATGACGAGCAGGTAATCGCCGCGCTGGGCCTGAACCATCGTCGCCATCTGCTGCCGGAGATCATTGACGGCACGCAAACCACCCACCCTCTGACTGCCGAAGCCGCGCGCATGACCGGTCTGCGTGCCGGAACCCCGGTCAGCCTCGGCTATGTGGATATGGCGATGACTGCGCTGGGCGCGGGCGTCCATACCGGCGAAGCCAATACCGCCTGCTCGATCGTGGGCTCCACCGGCGTACATTTACGCACGCTGCCCACGGAGGCGGTCTGGCTTAACCCGGCGCAAACCGGCTATGTCATCCCGTTGCCCTGGCCGGGCTATGTCACCCAGGTGCAGACCAATATGGCCTCGACCCTGAATCTCGACTGGCTGCTCAAAATGGCCAGCGATCTGCTGAACAGTTTCGGCTGCGATGTTGACCACGCCACGCTGGTACAGCACATCGACCGCTGGCTGAGCGCCGCCAGCCCCGGGGAACTTCTTTACCACCCTTACATTTCCGAAGCGGGCGAGCGTGGTCCCTTTGTTAATGCGGAAGCGCGAGCCAGCTTTATCGGCCTGAGCTACCGCCACGAATTTGGCGACATGGTGCGTGCGGTGATTGAAGGCATTGGCATGGCCGCGCGCGATTGCTATCTGGCAATGGGTAATAACCTGCCCGGCGAACTACGCCTGACCGGTGGCGCCATTCGCTCCCCTCAGCTGCGCCAGATCCTGGCGGCCTGCACCGGCGTGCCGGTGCGCTGCAGTCGTCGTGAAGAAGCGGGGGCGGCCGGTGCCGCCATGATGGCCGCCGTCGCCATCGGAGCTTATCCCTCGATGGCCGACTGCGTGCAAACCTGGGTGACGCCGCTACTGGCAGAGGCGGAAGCGCCCCCGGCGGCGTTAACCGCGCGCTATCAGCAGCTGTTTGGCAGCTATCAGCAGATCCGCAGCGAACTGCCGTCGGTCTGGCACACCTTAAAACAGCCCGTCACAGACCGTTAACCGATTTATGGAGTCGATCATGAGCGAAAATATTCTGGATCTGTTTGTTATTGGCGGAGGGATTAATGGCGCGGGCATTGCACGCGACGCGGCGGGCCGCGGCTTATCTGTCATGATGTGCGAAAAAGATGACCTGGCACAGGGCACCTCCTCCCGCTCCGGCAAGCTGGTTCATGGCGGTCTGCGCTATCTGGAATATTATGAGTTTCGTCTGGTGCGCGAGGCGCTGATTGAGCGTGAAGTATTGCTAAGGGCTGCGCCGCATATCATCTGGCCGATGCGCTTTGTGCTGCCGCACAGCCCCAGTGACCGCCCCGCCTGGCTGGTGCGCCTGGGCTTGTTTCTCTACGATCATCTTGGCGGGCGAAATAAACTGCCCGGCACCCGCTCGCTGGACTTGTTGCGTGATCCGGAAGGCGCGCCGATTCTTGATCGCTATCAGAAAGGATTCGAGTATTCCGACTGCTGGGTGGACGATGCCCGCCTGGTCGCCCTGAACGCACTGGACGCCGCCGAACGCGGCGCAACCATCCTGACGCGTACTCGCTGCGTGGCGGCGAAACGCACGCCGGGCGCCTGGGAGATCACGCTGGAGAATACCCGCAGCGGCGAACAGCGCCAGGTTCGCGCCCGGGTACTGGTCAACGCCGCCGGGCCCTGGGTGCTGGATATCGTCAATCAGGTCACCCACAGTCAGAGTCACCGCAGCGTGCGGCTGGTAAAAGGCTCGCACATTATCGTGCCCAAATTCTGGGAGGGGCAGCAGGCCTATCTGGTGCAGAACCACGATAAGCGCGTCATCTTTATTAACCCTTACGAGGGCGATAAAGCGCTGATCGGCACCACCGATATCGCCTGGCAAGGAGATGCGGACTCCGTCTGCGCCGATGAAGGAGAGCAGCAGTATCTGATTGACGCCGTGAACCGCTATTTCAAAGTTAAGCTCACCGCAGAGGATGTGATTACCCGCTTCTCCGGCGTGCGTCCGCTGTTTGACGACGGTAAAGGCAACCCCTCCGCCGTGACCCGCGACTATGTGTTCGATCTCGATGAGCAGCAGCAGCTACCCTTGCTACATGTATTTGGCGGCAAGATCACCACCTTTCGTAAGCTGGCGGAACATGCGCTGCAAAAACTCGCGCCCTTCTTTCCGCAAATGGGGCCGGACTGGACGCGTGATGCCACGCTGCCCGGCGGCGAGATCCCGGATGCTGATTTTGAAACCTTTCTGCAGTCGCTGAAGGAACAATATCCCTGGCTGCCCGCGCCGCTGCGCAAGCACTATGCGCGCCTGTATGGCGCGCGTCTGCCGCAACTGCTGGGCGAGGCGCAAACGCTGGACGACCTGGGTCAACATTTTGGCGGTCTGTTATATGAAGCGGAAGCCCGCTATCTGGTGGAAAAAGAGTGGGCGCAGCAGACAGATGACATTCTTTATCGTCGCACCAAACACTATCTGCATCTGACACCCGCCCAGCAGCAGGGATTTGATCACTGGTTCAGCCGGACTTACGTGACACTGTCACCTGAGCCGCTGCGCGCACTGGCCCGTTAAGGAGGTTAATGATGGCGCTGACCCTGTCACTGAACACCAACCCGCTGGTTAACCGTTTTGCCGAACCAGAGGATCTGATTTACACCGTGGCGCAACAGATCCGCATTCGCGATTTGCAGCTCACCCATGAATTTATTAATCCCGGCTGGCCTGCTGCGACCATTAATCAGATGACGCGACGCATGAGAAAAGCGTTACAGGCGACCGGGGTGCGCGTCACCTCCGGCATGACCGGTCCCTACGGGCGGCTGAATCACTTTGGTCATCCCGATGCCAGCGTACGCCGCTACTATATCGACTGGTTTAAAACCTTTGCCGATATCACCGCGGAACTGGGCGGTAAGGCAGTGGGTTCGCAGTTCGCGATTTTTACCCAAAAGGATTACAACGACCCGGCGCGCCGCGAGAATCTGATCGCCATTGCTATCGATTGCTGGGCAGAAGTGGCGGAGCATGCGCGCGCCGCGGGACTGGAATACCTGTTCTGGGAGCCGATGAGCGTGGGACGTGAATTTGGCGAAACCATTCCTGCCTGCCTCGCGCTGCAGGAACGCCTGAGTGCCGCTGGCATGGCGATTCCCATGTGGATGATGGCCGATATCGATCATGGCGATATCACCTCTGCCGATCCGCGCGATTATGATCCCTACGCCTGGGCGGAAGCCGTCCCGCCCTATTCGCCGATCATTCATATCAAACAAAGTATGCAGGATAAAGGCGGACACAGACCTTTCACCTTAGCCTATAATGCTGAAGGCCGTATCCAGCCTGCGCCCTTGCTGGAGGCCCTGACCCGTGGCGGCGCGCAGGACAATGAAATCTGCCTGGAGCTCAGCTTTAAAGAACGCGAGCCGACCGATAGCCAGGCGATTGTCGATATTGCGGAAAGTGTCGCCTTCTGGGCGCCGCACATTGATTCCGGGGTTGAGGATTTAACGCTCTGATCCTCTGTGGCCTGCGCGGCTGCGCGGGCCACCTCCCCCGAATCAGCCATGCCATGCTGCTGTTCTGCTGAAAAAGCGGCGCAGGGGTGCCGCTGCTGATATCTCTGTCTGCCCGGAAAGGGTAAAGGCAAGCCAGCGCTGCGCAACGATCTTTTTTCTGCCTGAAACCTGATGAACTGATGAAACTACCCTCTCCCACAGATAATGATGATTCGCTTGGCCTGCGTGCGGCCTGGCTGCACTATGTTGGCGGACTGACGCAGGCCGAGGTCGCCAGACGTCTGGGCCTGCCCTCGGTAAAAACCCATCGCCTGATCGCCCGCGTGGTGGCGGAAGGCGCGGTTAAGGTCACCATTGACGGCGACATTGTCGCCTGTGTGGAACTGGAGGCGCAGTTATGCGCGCGCTACGGCCTGAATTTTTGCCGCGTGGCGCCCGACCTGGCGGAAGAAGGCTTGCCGGTACGCGCGCTGGGCATGGCGGGTGCCGATTACCTGCGCACCGTACTGGTCAACGATCCGGATATCACCATCGGTTTAGGTCATGGCCGTACTCTCTCCGCGGCTATCCATCAGCTGCCGCGCATGGATGCCCATCGGGTACGTTTCGTCTCGCTGCTCGGCTGCCTCACACGCAATTACGCGCTTAATCCCCATGATGTGATGCATCGTATCGCGGAAAAAACCGGGGCACGCGCCTATATGATGCCGGTGCCGTTCTTCGCCAACACGGTGGAAGATCGCGAAGTGCTGTTAGCGCAGCGTGGCGTCAGCGAAGTGTTTAAAATGGCGGCGGAGAGCGCCCTGAAACTGGTGGGTATCGGCACGGTGGAGCCTGCCGCCCAGCTGGTGGAAGCGGGTATGATAGAAGCGCAGGAAATTAAGGATATCTCCGCCTCCGGGGCGGTCGGCGAGCTGTTGGGCCACTTTTTTGATGCCCGCGGTCAACGCATCGAGAATGGCTTAACCGCACGCACCACCGCGGTTTCGCTGGCGAGTGCACGCCGGGATAATATCGTGGCGCTGGTGGGTGGGCGCAGCAAAGTCGCTGCGCTGCGTGCGGTGCTGGCCAGCGGTCTGCTCAGTGGCCTGATCACCGATGAACTTACGGCGCAGGCGCTGCTCAGCGAACCGGACTGAGGCCCTTACTGACTCATACTTAACAGGGTGCGGATATTTCTGGCGCTGGTGGCGATGACATCGATCGCGCCGGTACGCAATGCGCCCATAATGGCCATCGCCTTGGTATTTTCCGCCGCGACCGCAATAACACAGGGAATCTGCCGTAACTCTTCGACGCTCAGGCCAATCACGCGATTATCCATCACGGTGTTCACATGCTCGCCACGCGCGTTAAAAAAGTCATAGCCAGCGATGTCACCGATCACCCCCTGATTCAGGCTGGCATCGTTAATCTCCTGCGGCGTGAACCAGCCCAGCTTCACCATATAGCTCTCTTCGTTCATGTCGCCGATGCCTACCAGCGCAACATCCGCTTTGCGCGCGCGATCCAGAGTCTGCTTGATGGTGCCATTCTGCAGCAGCATCTCTTTCAGATGGATATTTTCCACATAGGCAGGAGCGTAGAGCGATTCGCTGCTGCCGCCAAATTTCTTCGCCAGCAGACGGCTGATATGGTCAGCGTTGATCACATCGCCTGGACGATGCGTGCCGCCGATGCCGCAGATAAAGCGGCAGTTTCTTGGCTGGATTGTCCCGGAAAATTCCGCGACTGCCGCCACGTTACGTCCCTGGCCCACCGCTACCACCATCTCATCTTTAAGAATGTTGTTGAGATAGCCAGAGACCAGCGCCGCAATCTGACGGCGCTGTTCATCTTCGTCGCTGTGATCCAGCGCGATAAGCGCCCGGCTCACCGGAAAACGTTCTGTTAACTGTTTTTCAAGCTGGGTACTGAAAACCGGGTGATAGCGCACATTGATCTCAACGATGCCCTCTTCTTTGGCCCGTTTCAGCAGACGCCCCACTTTAATGCGCGAAAAGCCAAACTTGTTGGCGATCTCTTCCTGCGTCACCTCGTCGCAGTAGTAGGCAACAGCAATCTCAGTAAGTAACTCATAATCCTGGGACGATCTGGATTTATCCATTCAGACTGACTCTCCTCGCGATTGAAGCCCGGTAATGCGTGAAATGTTGGCAACAGCGGGATTCCTGCAACCGGATAACCACGAGGGAGCAAGCCCTCCTGGCGATCAATCCGTCCCGATAATCTGCTGGGCCTCATGAAGAATAGAAGCCATGGCCTCGCTCTGATGCGCAAAGCGCCCAAGAAAAATGCCATCCACATCCGGGTACAGACGGCTCAACAAACCAGGACCGGCGCTGCCGCCATAAATCACCCGCATCTGCGCGCCGTAATGGCTGTGCAAATAAGCGCGCAACGTCGCGCAAACGTCGCGAATGTAATCATCGCTGGCGGGCTGCGGCGCACCGATCGCCCACTGCGGTTCCCAGGCAAAGATCACTGGCGGCAGCGGCTGCGGTGTACGATGGGCGAGCAGCTCCTGCACCTGACCCACCGCAAAGGCGGCGGCCTGCGCCGCGCTCATCTGCTGGTCTTCGCCGATGCAAACCACCGGCGTCAGGCCGTGGGCAAACGCCATATCGATCTTCTGATTGATAACCTCCACCGTTTCACCAAAATGGCGACGGCGTTCAGCATGGCCAATCTCAACGTAACGGCAGCCCATCTCCTGCAGCATTGCGGCGCTGGTTTCGCCGGTCCAGGCGCCTGGCGGCGCGGCGCTGACATTCTGCGCCCCGGTCGCCATCACCGTACCGTTAAAATGGTGTAACGACAGGGCCACGGCAGGCATGGCGGGAAAGGTAAACAGCTCCAGATTTGATGTCAAGCTTTCGGGCAGCCCCTGCAACAGGCCGGCTACCTGCTGGCACCACACCTGAGTCTGCTGGTAACCAAAGTAGGTTTTATGGCTGACGCCAATAATCACTTTTGCGGACATATTTTCTCCTGTGTCCCTGCTGCTACGTCGCCGCCTGCCATCACCTCAGCCACGGCAGTAATGATCATCGCCAGCGAGAGCGCCCCGGCGTCAGGGGTGCCAAGGCTGCGTTCCGCCAGCGGTCGGGCGCGACCGATTTTCGGCAGGAGTTGTGCGGTGCTGTCAGCGCTCTGCCGGGCAACCCTGGCCGCCTGCTGCCAGGCTGCACTCAGGGAGAGACCCGCGTCGGCAGCGGCACGCAGCGCCTGGCTGAAGGGTAACAGCACATCTACCAGCGTTTTATCGCCGGGTCTGGCCTTACCAAAATGCATCACGCCATCATTCGCCTGTTCGATGGCGGCTGCCACCGCAACGGCATCCGGGGTTGCACTGTTGCCGAGCGCCGTGCCCAGGGTATTGAGAATCACCCCCCAGATAGCGCCTGAGGTGCCGCCCCCTTCATCTGACCAGCCATCGGCAGCCATTTGCAGCAGCGTACCCACACCGCCGCCCTGCGCTAACGCCGCCTGCGCCGCCTGACGGGCGGCCGTAACGCCACGCGTCATGCCGATGCCGTGATCGCCATCGCCGGCAATAGCATCGATACGCCCCAGCTCATCTGCATTATTTATCACTGTTTGTGCTATGGCGTCGATCATCTTCATTACCCTGGCCGCCGCCTGTTGTGATGCGGGGCTGCCCTGCGGCACCGGTACGACACTGTTCTGCTCCAGCTGCACCGCATCCAGCGGTAGCTGCGCCAGTACGGAGCCGCGGGTAAACGCGGGCGTCACCGCCGGGGCCAGCCACAGGCTTTCCAGTTCATCATCGAACCAGACAAAGGTCATTGACATCCCCGCCATATTGAAACTGGTGACAAACTCACCGATCTGCACATCCGCCACCACCACATCGGCCGCAGACAACAGCGCCTCAACGTTATGCCAGAAGACAAACAGCTCCTCATATTTGACAGCGCCCAGACCGTTGATAATCACGCCAAGGCGTGCGCCTTTGCTTGCGCCAGTGGCCTGCGGACGCTCCTGCAGCAGCCCGTCAGTGAGCAGGCGCGCAAGCGCTTCTGAGGTAGTAAGCGGCAGTTCATGAATACCGGGTTCGCCATGGATGCCGAGACCAAAGCCAATTTTACCCTCCGGTACGGTGAACAGCGGATCCTGCGCACCGGGTAAGGTGCAGCCGCCAAACGCCAGTCCCAGGGTACGCGTATGCTCATTAGCACGCCGCGCAATGGCCAGCACCTCGGCAAGAGAGTCGCCACGTTCAGCGGCAGCGGCGGCAATCTTGAAGACCACCAGATCGCCTGCCACTCCCCGGCGCTTCTCTTTTTCCGCCAGCGGCGCGCTGGAGACATCATCGGTAATCGCCAGGGTTTCGCAGGGGATGCCTTCCGCACGCAGCCGCTCACAGGCGAGGCCAAAATGCAGCACGTCACCGGCATAGTTGCCAAAGGTCAGCAGCACGCCGCCGCCATTGTGCGCGGCGCGTGCCACAGAGCAGATTTGCTGCGCTGAAGGTGACGCAAACAGGTTGCCCATGGCCGCGCCATGTGCCAGTCCCTGTCCCACCAGACCGGCAAACGCCGGATAGTGGCCGCTGCCGCCGCCAATCACCACGGCGACGCTGCCAGGTTTACTTTGGGTATTACGCACTACGCCGCCCGGTACCTGACGCACCATTGATTTATGGGCGCTGACAAAACCCGCCACCATTTCATTTTTGAAATCAGACGGTTGGTTAAATATCCAGGTCATGTTCTTTTCTCCAGACTGTTTGCACGGTTTCTCCAGCCGCCAGCTGGGACTCACCCTTTCAAATGAACGCTATCAGACCAGATGAGCAAAGCAAACAGCCCCCCGTAAAAATGTGAACAGTGTCAGATTTGTACGATTTCACCGTATAAGTACCCTTTCGCCTCTTTTTATTGGCTTTTTTTCCTGCTATTTATCTAACATAAGTACATCATGTGTTCTTATGTTCAATGAGAGCGGTATAACCAGCGACCTGATAGTGATCATGTGCGATCGTCAGATGAACATAAGTTCAATCCAGACCAGTCAGCCTTAAGGGGATGAACATGTTAAAAGTGGCTATCGGTGCGGATGATGCCGCAACCGCAATGAAAAACCGGGTGAAACAACATCTGCAGGATCAGGGCATTGAGGTGGTCGATTTCAGTCACGACGTGGCAGGGAACGATCAAATGTATCCGGATATCGCCTTCCATCTCGCCTGCGCCATCCGTGACGGCCAGTTTGAGCGCGGCATTCTGGTTTGTGGAACCGGTATCGGCATGGCGATTGTGGCAAATAAAGTGCCGGGGGTACGTGCGGCGCAGTGTCATGACGTCTACTCTGCTGAACGCGCTCGCAAAAGTAATAATGCGCAAATCATGACGATGGGTGCCCGGGTGATCGGTGAAGAGCTGGCGCTGATGCTGGTAGATAGCTTTATGGCGTCTGAATTTGAAGCGGGACGCTCAGGCCCGAAAGTCAGCCGTATTGATCATTATGAAGCGCAGATCCGCGCTGAAACAGCCTCCGGGACGGCACAGTAAATCTCTTCCCTCGCTGCGTGACAGAAGGAACGCCGCGTCTTACTGTTAAGCAGCAAACGGCCTGCGTTCTGACTACGCAGGCCAACCTGTGACCGCTTTTTACCCGCGTGCCATCGCTCTGACGCTTCTTATTCTCAATCTCACCGCCGGACGAAGCTGACAGCACGCCGCTGATTAATCTCTTTTCCTGATAAGTTAATAGTGGTGATTATCGCTAAAGTGTTTCATTAACAGGCCGATAACGTTTGTGGCTAACGCCTTGTTCAATAAAAAGGTATAACAATGAAACTTCGATCCCACATTCTTTTACTCTGCATTATGGCATTGATTGGTGTCACAGCAATCGCGGCAGTTTCACTATCCACGTTAAAGCAGACCATGCTGGAAGAGCGTTCCCGACAAATCACTACGCTGGTTGAACTGGCACGCTCATCACTGAACAAGCTCTACACTCAGGAACAGGCGGGAGAAATTACCCGTGAACAGGCGCAGGCAGAAGCCCGGCGTGTGCTCGGCAGTTTGCGTCACGAACAGCTCTATTTTTGGGCGCGCGGATACGCAAACGATATCAACTACATTCACCCGGATCCCAAACGTATCGGCAGCGTCGATGCGAAAGGCGGTAAAGAGGCAGGCGAACGCTATCGCGCTGCGCTTGAAGGCCATGACGTTGGCTTGTTGACCGCTCAGGGCACCAAACCCGGCGTTACCGGTCCGGTGGAGAAGCTGTATGGCGTTATCTGGTTTAAGCCCTGGGACTGGATTGTCGGCACCGGGGATTATATTGACGATATCGAAACCGAATTCTGGCGCAGCGCTAACGCCCTGCTGGCGATTGGCGTGATCCTGATGCTGGTCATTGGCTTCCTGGGCTGGTCACTGGCGCGTAATCTTTATCGTAAACTGGGTGGCGAGCCCGATTATGCCGTGTCGATTGCGGCTAAGGTCGCCAGCGGCGATTTAAGCTCCTCAGTCGAGTTGCATCGTAAAGATAACAGCAGCCTGCTGTTCCAGCTGAAAGAGATGCAGCTGCAGCTGGCCGGTATTGTCAGCGGCATCAAGCAATCTGCCGACGCCGTTGCCACCGCCTCCAGTGAGATTGTCATTGGCAACTCCGATCTGGCGGCGCGCACCGAAGAGCAGGCTGCAGCCATTGAAGAGACCGCCGCCAATATGACGCAGCTGACGGAAACCGTCAGACAGAATGTGGAAAGCGCGCACGAGGCCAATATCCTCGCCAAAGATGCTGACTCGATGGCGGTGAACAGCGATAAAGCGGTGCAGAAGATGGTACATACCATTAACGACATTCGCGCCGGCTCGACAAAAATTTCTGAGATCACCACTATTATCGAGGGCATTGCGTTCCAGACCAATATCCTGGCGCTGAATGCCGCGGTAGAAGCGGCGCGCGCTGGCGAACAGGGACGCGGTTTTGCCGTCGTAGCGGGCGAAGTGCGTACCCTGGCACAACGCTCCTCCTCCGCGGCGAAAGAGATCAAAGAACTGATCAATACGTCTGTTTCTTTAATCGAGAGCGGCTCTTCACAAGCAACTGAAGTGAGCCAGACGATCGGCGATGTGAAGATGGTGATTAAGAGCGTCTCCGATCTGGTCAGCGAAATCGCGCTGGCGTCGAAGGAACAGAGCAAAGGCATTGAGCAGGTGAGCCAGGCGGTGAATCAGATTGATGAAATGACCCAGCATAACGCCGCGCTGGTCGAGCAGTCGGCGGCAGCTGGCGACTCGCTGCAGGAGCAGGCAACCCAGCTGAACACCTCAGTATCCACCTTTGTGCTGCAGAACAGCCCTTCCCCGGCCTGAGCAGCAATGCACTAAACTGCCCGGGCTGGCGGCACCCTGATGCTGTCAGCCCGGACGCCTGCAAACTGCAGCGCCTCCCTTCCGATCAGCCTTTCTCGCCGCCAATCACGACGCGAATACGTCTGGCGATATGCTCCGCATGGGTTTCCAGCGCAAAGTGTCCGGTATCCAGCATTTCCACCACCGCGTTAGCGTTATCGTGCTGGTAAGCCTGCGCGCCTGCTGGAATAAAGAAAGGATCCTGTTCTCCCCAGATAATCAGGGCGGGCAACTGTGTGCGGCGGAAGAAAGCCTGAAAGTCCGGATAGCGCTTCAGGTTGTTGGCATAGTCAAGGAACAGATCCAGCTGAATCTCTTTGTTGCCGGGACGCTCAAGCAGTAAGGCGTCCAGATAGTAACCTTCCGGTGCGACTTTTTCCGGTTCCTTCACCCCATGCAGATACTGCCAGCGCGTCCCTTCCAGATGGAGGATAGCGTCATGCACCGCCTGGCGGTTTTCCGCCGAGGGGTCTGCCCAGTAAGCCTGTACCGGTGCCCAGGCCTCGCCTAATCCTTCCCGATAAGCGTTGCCGTTCTGGGAAATCAGGCCGGTTACCCGCTCCGGATAGTTCAGCGCCAGACGCAATCCGGCGGGTGCGCCGTAATCGAAAACATAGAGCGCATACTGTTCCAGCCCCAGCACATCAACGAAATCAGTCAGGGTTTTACCCAGCGCATCAAAGCTGTAGCGATACTGACGCGCCGCCGGAACCTCGGTAAAACCGAAGCCGGGCATATCTGGCGCAACCAGATGGAATTTATCCGCCAGCAGCGGAATCAGCTGCCGAAACTGGTGCGAGGAGCTGGGATAGCCATGCAGCAGCAGCAGGGTCGGATTACCAGGTTCGCCCGCTTCACGATAGAAAATGCGCACGCCATCTGCGTCGGCGAAACGATAGTGCACAGGGTAAGTGGGGATCATGCTCATAAGGGCACCTTTTGTAACTGGTTAATTAAGATTTTAAGGGTTACTTGCTTTTCAGTATGCAGGATTCATGTAACCATTCAAGATAATTTTTAATAGTTACATAGCGGATGAGCGCTTAGACAGGTAACTGTCTATCTGTTGTTTTATCGGTTACAATGGCGGCCTGTATTTCAGTTTTTGGGGTGATCCGTGCCGCAGAAGAGTTCTTCTCATACCAGCGATGCGCCGTTGTTTCTTGCCGATCACGGTGCGCTCGATTTCATCAACACGGTGGCGCAAGTGGATGGCGCAGCGCATGACAGCTGGCAAGGCGATGAAGATGTACAAGCCTGGCTGCACGCGGCGCGGCTGCCGCTCCAGCCGCCAGCGCTGACCGCTCAACCGGGCGAGTTACTGTGTGAAGCGCGCGCGCTGCGCGAAACGATCAGGCGTCTGGTAGAGCAGAAAAAGGCGGGTGAAGCTGTGGATGCCGCGGCGCTTAACCGCTATCTGGCGCAGGCCAACAGCTATCAACAGCTGGTCAGGAATCAGCAGGGGGCACTGCAGCTCAGGCGCATCTATGGGGCTGAAACGCCACTACAGTTGCTGGCACCTGTGGCTGAACTCGCTGCAACGTTGCTTACTGATGAAGCCTTTGATCGGGTGCGCGAGTGTGAACATCCGCAGTGTACGCTGTGGTTTTATGATCGCACCAAAGCCCATCGCCGTCGCTGGTGCAGTATGGCGTTATGCGGTAACCGGGCCAAAGTGGCGCGTTTCCGGCAGCAGAAATAACCCTGCCGGAGGGGGAAGTTTCCCGCCGGAAAAGATATACAAATCTTATGCGTTGAGCTACGCTTTTGCGCCCGCAATAACAGAGAGCATGACCCATGAGGAAAGTACTGATTTCAGCGTTAATGGCAACCTCGGTATTCGTGTTATCCGCCTGTTCGCCTGATAACGATAATAAAGTTAAAGTGGCCATTAATACCGGGCCTGATGAAGCCATCTGGCAGGAAGTGCAGCGCGTCGCGAAAGATAACTACCAGCTCGATGTGGAAGTGATTTCATTTAACGATTATGTTCTGCCGAACGAAGCGTTAAGAAATAAAGACGTGGATGCCAATGCGTTCCAGAGTCTGCCCTATCTGGAAGATCAGTCGAAAGAGCGCGGCTATCAATTTGCCGTGGTCAGTAAAACCTTTATTTTCCCTATCGCAGCCTATTCCCATAAGCTGAAGAAGATCGATGAACTCGAAGATGGCGCGACTATTACCCTCTCCAATGAAGCGACCACACTGGGACGCAGCCTGCTGTTGCTGCAGGCGCAGGGACTCATCAAACTGAAAGAGGGCGTAGGCTATTTACCCACTACGCTGGATATCGTCGCCAACCCGAAAAACCTGAAGCTGGTAGAAGTTGATACCCCACAGTTGACACGTACTCTTGACGATCCCAACGTTTCGCTCTCGATTATCAACACCAACTTCTCCGCCCAGGCTGGCTTATCGGCCACGCGCGATGGCTTGTTCATGGAAGGAGCGGCTTCACCTTACGTGAATGCCCTGGTAACGCGGCAGGAAAATAAAGATGATGAGAAAATCAGGAAATTAATTCAGGTGTTCCAGTCAGATGCCGTGCTGAAAAAAGCGCAGGAAGTTTATAAAGGCGATGCCATTAAAGGCTGGTGATGCGCACTGCCGCAGCGTCAGGTTTATTGCTGATGTGCAAAATCCACGCTGCGGCGTGGATTTTTTTGCGTAAATTTCCGCGATGGCGGTGAGCAGAACCAGGCAGCACGCCTTCTGCCGCTTACCAGGCGCTATGGCGCGCTTCCAGCTGACGCACCGCTTCCTGCTGCTGCGTCCAGTGAGCCTGATGGGCTTGCAATGTCAGTGCGCTGTTACGATCGTTCTGCGATTCCGGCAGATTCACCGCGATGATGCTCTCTTCTACCGCATCCAGTACTTCATCGTGCAGTTTTATATTGTCGTAAAATGGGCGCATTTTCAGTCTCCTTTTTTCGAAGGTCACTGCAGTGTAGAAGTCAGGAAGTCTGCCCGAAATAAGATGTGCCTTATTTCACTGCAGGAAATATCCTCATTTCCGCTGGCGCGCTACCCGATCCGTCATTTGTGTATTGATGGCAATCTTAACACCTCCGTAGTCGATGAGATCGCCCGAATAAGGCACAATTTTAGGCCTTTTCCCGGCAGAATGTGAAATCGCCTGGTTAAATCAGTGGCTAAGAATGATCACAGGTGCGCATGCCGACCCGATGCACAGACCCGGCCCGACAGCCAGGTCTGTGGCATTATTACCGCACTCAGAAGAAACCGAGCGGTTGCGTACTGTAACTCACCAGCAGGTTTTTGGTCTGCTGATAGTGGTCGAGCATCATTTTATGCGTTTCACGGCCAATGCCCGATTTTTTATAACCGCCAAAGGCAGCGTGTGCAGGATAGAGATGATAGCAGTTGGTCCAGACGCGACCGGCTTTGATCGCCCGGCCCACGCGATAAGCGCGGTTGATATCCCGCGTCCAGACGCCTGCGCCCAGGCCATAGATGGAGTCGTTCGCGATGGCGATCGCCTCCGCCTCATCTTTAAAGGTGGTAATTCCCACCACCGGCCCGAAAATTTCTTCCTGGAAAACACGCATATTGTTGGTGCCTTTCAGCAGCGTTGGCTGGATGTAGTAGCCGCTGGCAAGCGCGCCCTCCAGTTTTTCTACCTCGCCGCCGTGCAGCACTTCCGCGCCCTCCTGCCGGGCAATGTCCAGATAGGAGAGAATCTTATCGAACTGCTGCTGTGATGCCTGGGCGCCCACCATGGTTTCCGTATCCATAGGATTGCCGCGCTTAATGGTTTTCAAACGCTTCATCACGGCAGCCATGAAAGGCTCATAGATCGACGCCTGCACCAGTGCGCGGGACGGACAGGTACAAATTTCCCCCTGGTTCAGGAAGCCCAGCACTACCCCTTCGGCCGCTTTTTCAATAAAGCTCTCTTCCGCCTGCATAATATCTTCAAAGAAGATGTTGGGTGATTTGCCGCCCAGCTCGACGGTTGAAGGGATGAGGTTTTTGGCCGCCAGCTCAAGAATATGCCCGCCGGTCGCGGTGGAGCCGGTAAAGGCCACTTTGGCAATCCGCGGATGGGAAGCCAGCGCTTCACCCGCCTCTTTGCCGTAGCCATGAATCACGTTCAGTACCCCTGGCGGCAGCAGGTCTTTAACCAGTTCGGCAAACAGCGTAATGGAGAGCGGCGTCTGCTCCGCCGGTTTCAGCACCACGCAGTTGCCTGCGGCAAGCGCCGGTGCCAGCTTCCAGGCAGCCATCAGCAGCGGGAAGTTCCACGGGATAATCTGCGCGACGACCCCGAGCGGTTCATGAAAATGGTAAGCGGCGGTAAATTCATCAATTTCCGCGGCGCTCCCCTCCTGTGCGCGTATGCAACCCGCAAAGTAGCGGAAATGATCGACAGCCAGCGGCAAATCCGCGGCCAGGGTTTCACGTACCGGCTTGCCGTTATCCCAGGTTTCGTTAACGGCAATGTATTCCAGATTTTCTTCCAGACGATCGGCGATTTTCAGCAGCGCCAGTGAGCGCGCCTGCACGGAAGTTTTGCCCCAGGCCTCAGCAGCAGCATGCGCGGCATCAAGCGCTTTTTCCACATCCGCCAGATCGGAGCGCGGAAACTCGCCAGCTGGCGATCCGTCAACCGGCGAGGTATTCACAAAATATTGCCCGTTGACCGGCGGCACAAATTCACCGTTAATAAAATTGCCATATTGCTGTTGCAGCGTAATCAGAGAACCGGATTCTCCGGGAGCAGCGTAACGCATGGGAAATCTCCTTGCTGAGGGATATTGTTTTAACAAACATGAAACCAGTTATTAACATGACTGAAAGATGTCAGCCTGTCAGATCGCAGCGCGTGAAACTGTGACCGCCTCGAAGGAAAATATTGTCAGGCTAAGGGAAAGGAAATATTCAGTTTTCTGCCAGACAAGGGAATAAAGCGTTACAACCTGCCGCCTGCGGCGGCAGTAAAGGATTCAGGCGCCCCGGGCGCACATTGTCTGCTGGCGCGTCTGCTGCCAGAAACGCATCAGCAGCGAACGTGCCCAGTCAACGTCCGCCATCTCCGCCCCATCGTCCGTACTGCCTGCCGGCAAACAGACATTCATAATGTGGTGGGTAAATTCCGGATGGAACTGCACCGGGTAAGCCTGGGGCGTATAACGCAGGATCTGGCAGCCATCCTGGCGTGAGGTGGCCAGCACCTTCGCCTGCGGCGGTGGGGCGATAACCGTCTGGCGATGCGAGAGCCAGGCGTTGAACTGCGCCGGAAAAGCGCTCAGCAGCGGATCGTTTTCTCCCTGTGACGTGCGTTGCAACAGGGTTAAACCGCGCTCCCAGCCGTGCGGATTATCGCCCACCTTACCACCCAGCGCACAGGCCATCAGCTGGTGCCCATAGCAGACGCCAGGCAGCGGCAGTGCGTGTTCGATGGCGGCACGTATCCAGGCGGCAGTGCGTTCGCTCCATTCGGCATGATCGGTGACCATGGCCCAGGAGCCGCTCAGTATGGCACCGTTGATATGCTGAAAATCGGGCAGCACCTCGCCCAGATGCGGGCGAACAATCAGGTATTCATCAGGCTGCAGCGACAGCGCCCCGATAAATCAGGCGGGCTGTTCACCAATTTGTGCACTGACATGGGACGGTGGAACTTCAAGCTGAATAAGCGCAAGGGGCAGTGTGCGGATTAATGTCATACCGAATCGTATCCTGTCCGGGTTGGCGGGGCGAAATAGCACTCTGACAGCAAACTGACGCAAAGTCTTACATTTTTTCATGCTAATAACCGGCAAAAATATTCCGCCGTTGCGTCCTCTCCACCCTCGCTTCATGCCATCATTACAGCAGCACGAGTCAATCAGCTAAGGATAATATTGTGGCATTGCGGCATTTTTTTCTGGTTTTAATGGTGGTTTCAATATGGGCATTCAATAACGTGGCGATTAAGTGGGGCTTACTTGAGCTGCCGCCGCTGTTTTTGACCCTGATGCGCTTTGTGGTGGTGGCAATCGTGCTGGTGCCCTTTTGCCGGATTACGCGCCAGCAGCTTCCCTGGCTGCTGTTGCTCGCCTTTACCTTTGGTTTTATGCACTTCTCGCTACTGTTCGTGGGTATGCGCTATACCGATGCCGGTACCGGGGCGATAGTGGTTCAGCTGGGAACGCCAATTGCCATGCTGCTGGCCAGAGTGGTGCTGAAGGAGCGGCTTTCCGCGGTGCAGCTGCTCGGGATTATGATTTCGTTAAGCGGCGTGGTGGTGCTGTCGGGTAGCCCGACCATTCCTGCCTGGTGGGTGCTCTGTATTCTGCTCAGCAGCGCAACGGGCTGGGCGGTAAGTAATATGATTGTAAAAAAATCGCCCTCCATTAAGCCGCTGACCATGACCGGCTGGATCTCTTTTCTGGCGATTCCGATTGTCGCCCTCGCCTCCTGGACTATGGAAGCGCACCAGGTTGATGCTCTGCTGCAGGCGGGCTGGCGCGGCTGGTTTGCCATTCTCTACAGCGCGCTCGCCTCATCGATTGTCGCCTATTCGGTCTGGTACTGGCTGCTGAAAAAATACAACGTCAATCTGATCCTGCCCTACTCTTTGCTGGCCCCGGTGCTGGCGGTGCTGATGGGGATTGTGGTGCTGGGCGACAGCCTGAACAGCTTTAAAATCTTCGGTGCGCTGCTGGTGATCCTCGGCACTGCCATTGCGGTGATTAACCTGCGTAACCTGCGTATGCACGCGCGTTTCCCGCATTTGCGCCGCCGTTAACACCCTGAGCAGGGAGTTGCTATGCTTCAGAGAAGGTTATTTCTGGAGCTATTGTATGGATCATCAGCTGGCCTCTTCTCTCTGGCAGCAGATGTGGCAAGGATTGCGCGGTTCTGCCGCTTCCCTGCCTGATCTGCACTTTTACGATACCGCTACTTTTCCCGCTGTCTGCGCCGTCAGTGAACTGGCGGCCACCAGTATCGGCCTGGCGACCCGGGCCGCCGCCGATCTTATCGCTTCTCCCGCACCGGTCAGCGTCAACGTTCGCCTGGCCTCGCGCTGGTTTCAGCAGAGTTTCCGGCCACGCAATCGCCCTGCGCCTGTACTCTGGGATGCCTTTGCCGGCGATTACGCCACGGCAGATGGCTGGATACGGCTGCATACCAATGCGCCCCATCACCGCGCGGCCATGGAATCGGTGCTCGGGCAGCATGCGGATCGTGCGGCGTTAAGCCGTACGCTGCTTAACTGGAAAAAAGTGGCGCTGGAGCAGGCGATCGTGGATGCGGGTGGCTGTGCCACCTTTATGCGCAGTGAAGCGGAGTGGCAGCAACATGCGCAGGGCCAGGCGATTCTTCAGGAACCGCTGATTGTCGCCAACGTCGGAGCGCCGGGCCCGCCGCCTGACTGGCCGTTACCGCAGACGCGCCCGTTACACGGTATCCGCGTGCTGGATCTGACACGCGTCATCGCCGGTCCGGTTGCCACCCGCTTTCTTGCCAGTCTCGGTGCTTCGGTGCTGCGTATTGACCCGCCGGACCAGGCAGAACCGACACTGGAAGAGGAGATCAACAGCGGCAAACGATGCGCCCGTCTGGATCTTAAATCGCGTCACGGCCGCGATACTTTTCTTCAGTTGCTGCAACAGGCGGATGTGCTGGTGCATGGCTATCGCGCGGACGCGCTGGAAAATCTGGGGCTGGATGCACAAACACGCCAGCGGGTCGCGCCTGGTCTGGTAGATGTCAGCCTGAACGCCTGGGGCTGGCAGGGACCGTGGCGCAACCGGCGCGGCTTTGACAGCCTGGTGCAGATGGGTTGCGGTCTGGCGCATTCCGGCATGCAGTGGCAAGGCAGCCCTACGCCGACACCGCTGCCGGTGCAGGCGCTGGATCACGCTACCGGTTATCTGATGGCGGCGGCAGTACTGGAAGGATTGCGCCAGCGGCGGCTGCACCATAGCGGCTGGCAGGCACAGCTCTCGCTGGCGCGTACCGCACTGCTGCTGCAACAGCACCGTTATCCGGCAGGCGCAACGCAGAGCGGCATTCAGGCTGCGCGCGAGGATGTTCTGGCTCCCATGGAACTTACCCGCTGGGGACTCGGGGAGCGCCTGCGCGCAGCTGCCTTTCTGCCGGGCACTGCGCTGATCTGCGCCTCGCCCGGCGTGCCTGCCGGCAGCAGCCCGCCATGCTGGTAACGGTTATTCGCTCTCTTCCGCCAGCTCTTCGCGCATCGCCTGAATGGCTTCACGGCTCAGCTCAGCCAGCGTACGGTAAAAGGCGCTGGTAGCGTGCGCTTCCACTTTACCAAGGAAAGCGCCGCACCAGGGCAGCAGCAAGTCATCAAACAGCGTCAGCTGCGCGGCGGATTCATCTTCCGCGGACTGATCCTCCAGCCAGGAGGCCGCCAGCAGCAGCACGCCAAAATGGTCGGCAGGCGCCTCGCTCAGCGGCATGCCACGGGCGCTCAGAAATGCCCGTACCTCCGCTTCCTGTGGACCGTTCTCCCACTGCGAGGCGTAAGGCGGCACCTTGCAGTCGCTGCCGACAAATAAAGCGTTATAGTCTGTCGACAGCGCCTGCGGCTCGCAGTTATCGCGCAGCCGGTTTAACAATGCATCCTGCTCCAGTGGCCATTGCGCCTGAAGTTTTCCCTCCCGCAGCAGAGTAAACAGCGGTACCAGCAGCGGATCCTGCGGCTGACGATTAAACAGCGAGCCGATGACCCGGCAGAGGATAGAAAACTCGTTCATGCAACAACCTTCCTTGCGGTGTAATGATTAAAAATCAGCAAATTCTTCAATGCGCTTGCCGGTACGCTTTTCGAGAAAATCAAGCAGGCGACGCGGCGTGACATTTAACACGCGATCTTCCGGAAAATCCACTTCGCGCATAATGCGCAGGCAGTGTTCAAAATTGCCCAGAGTAAACGCGGTATGGGAGTCGGACCCAAAGGCGAGACGTCCACCGGCGTCGCGTACCGCCGCGGCGATAGCGCGACAGTTTGGCTCGCTGCCGGGGCGCGAATGCGTAAAGGAGGAGTTGTTAATCTCCAGCGCCACATCGTAACGGGCAGCCGCTTCAGCAATCGCCGGGATATCGACCGGGAATTTGGGGTTACCCGGATGGCTGATAATATGTACCAGTCCGCTGGCCATCGCAGCGATCATCGCTTCGGTATGCGCCGCTTTATCTTGCGGGGCAAACACCGGCTCATGAAAGCCCGCTACGATCAGATCCAGCGCATCGAGCATCGGACCCGAGCAGTCAATCTCGCCCTGCACATTTTTAATATTGGCTTCGATGCCGCGCAGCACGCCCACGCCATCAATCATACGCGGCCAGATACGCATATTCACGAAATGCCAGTAGTGCGGCGCATCAGCCATATCGGGACCATGATCGGTAATGGCAAACAGCTTCAGGCCATTCTGCTTCGCCTGCACTACATAATCATGCAAAGTGCTGTAAGCGTGGGTACTGGCGACGGTGTGCATATGTAGGTCAACGGGATACATGTTGTTCTCCTGATAGCGGACAGGTAACGTCCTGCCCGGTTGAAAAAATCAGTAACCGCGCGCCAGATCAACGCGACCAGCAGGCATTTTACCTGCTTCAAGCTGGAGAATCGCGCCGGCAATATAATTCATCGCCTCTTCCGGCAGGGTAACCGCCGCATTATGTGGCGTGATGGCAACACGCGGGTGTGTCCAGAAGGGATGATTGTCCGTCAGCGGCTCCTGCTGAAACACATCCAGCGCCGCCCCTTTGATTTTTCCGCTGTTCAGCGCGGCCAGCAGATCCTCTTCAATAACATGAGCACCGCGCGCCAGATTCAGTACAAAGGCGCCGTCCGGCAGCTGCTGCAACAGTTCGCGGTTGATGATGCCTGCCGTTTCTGGCGTGCTGGGCAGTAAGTTAATCAACACGCGACTGCCGGCAAGAAACTCGTGCAACTGCGCCGCGCCGGCAAAGCTGGTGACGCCCTCGATCTGTTTCGCGCTCCGGCTCCAGCAGCGCAGCGGGAATCCCCACGGTCGCAGGCTGGCTGCCACGCTGGCACCGAGTACGCCAGCGCCCAGAATACCGATGCTGAAAGTGTCGCGCGCGTAGCCTGACAGATGTTGCCACAGAGAACGCTGCTGCTGTTGCTGATAATCATCGAAGCGCCGGAACCAGCGCAGCACGGTGTAGACCGCGTATTCCTGCATCTGCAGGCTCATCCCGGTATCTTCCAGCCGGAACAGCGGTACGCCGGGGGCGAGCATATCGGGATAGTGTTTCAGCTGCAGCAGGATATCATCAACCCCGGCGCCAATGGCAAAGACCGCTTTTGGCGTGCGGCCCTGCAGCATCTCCGGCGGCGGCGAGCGCACCAGCGCATAATCCGCCGGCGCATTGTCGCCGGGCTGCCAGCGGCGAACGCGCGCCCGGGGCAGGCGCTGCTGTAAGCCTGTAATCCATTCCTGCTCATCAAATGTAGGGTGATACCAGACGATCTCCATTACTGCCTCCTTTTTTCTGTCAAGACTCCGGTAAAACGTTGTTCAGAGCAAGAAAAACGTAACGCAGCCTCTGGGAAATAAAACAGTAACTATCGTCACTAAGCCGGATTAATCCCGACCGCTTCACATTTCCAGGTCCATTCACGACTAAATGCGCAGATTACGACTAAAGTTGTTCGGGTGGTCAACGAGTTATCAGACCATGTTTTCGGACAAGGAGAAAAACCGATGGTAAAAAATGTCGTAATACCCCAAAGCAAACATCATGGAATTGCGCCGCTGTTCCTGGCTGCGCTACTTACCGCGCCAGCAATGATGGCGCAGGCAGCGGATAATGACCGTATGCTGAGCAGCCAGCCACAGCCGCCAGATGTGCGTTTGGGGCCATTGTTTCACGCCGTGCAGCAGGCGCAGTTCTTCCCGGATCAGAAAACCTTCGCCGATGCGGTGCCGAAATATAATCCCTCTTCTATCCTTGCCGACTGGCAGATGCAGAAGAACCAAAGCGGTTTCGATCTGAAACGTTTCGTCTATACCAATTTTACCCTGCCTGCCGAAGGCGAGAAATATGTGCCGCCCGCCGGGCAGAGTCTGCGTGAACATATCGACGGTCTGTGGCCGGTGCTGACGCGCACCGCCAAAACCTCCGGTCAGTATGATTCCCTGTTGCCGCTGCCGAAACCCTATGTGGTGCCGGGCGGACGCTTCCGCGAAGTCTATTACTGGGACAGTTATTTTACCATGCTGGGCCTGGCGGAAAGCGGGCACTGGGATCGCATTAAGGATATGGTCGATAACTTCGCCTGGGAACTGGATACCTATGGCCATATTCCCAATGGCAACCGCAGCTACTACCTGAGCCGCTCGCAACCCCCCTACTTCAGTCTGATGGTCGATCTGCTGGCCACCCATGAAGGTGATGAGGTTTATCGTCGCTATCTGCCGCAGTTGCAGAAAGAGTATGACTACTGGATGGCGGACAGCGACACCATTGCCGCCGGTAGCGCCAGCAAACGCGTGATAAAACTGGCGGATGGTACGGTGCTGAACCGCTACTGGGATGCGCGCGATGTACCCCGTACCGAATCCTGGCTGGATGATATCAAAACGGCGGAAAAAGCGCCGGAGCGCAATAAGCAGGTGATGTACCGCGAGCTGCGCGCCGGGGCCGCTTCCGGCTGGGATTTCAGTTCACGCTGGTTCACTGAGGCGAAAAACCTCTCCACCATTCGTACCACCGAACTGGCCGCCGTGGATCTCAACAGCCTGCTGTTCCATCTGGAACAGACGCTGGCTAAAGGATATCAGCTGCAAAAACAGAATGATAAAGCGCAGCAGTTCAGCGCGCTGGCCCAAAAGCGTCAGGAAGCGATTAACCGCTATCTGTGGGACGACAAACAGGGCTGGTATGCCGATTATGACTGGCAGAAAAAACGCGTGCATAACCAGCTGACGGCCGCCACCCTCTACCCGCTGTTTATGCAGGTGGCGACCGCTAAACAGGCGGATCGGACGGCCGCGGCGGTAGAAAAACAGCTGTTGAAACCGGGCGGGCTGGTGACCACCACCATCAATACCGGGCAGCAATGGGATGCGCCGAACGGCTGGGCACCGCTGCAGTGGGTCGCTGTGCGCGGACTGGAGAATTATCAGAAACCACAGCTGGCGCAGCAGGTGGGGATGCGTTTCCTGAATAACGTACAGACCACCTATGACCGGGAACATAAGCTGGTCGAGAAATACGTAGTGGAAGGTAAAAATCTCGGCGGCGGCGGCGGCGGTGAATATCCGTTACAGGATGGCTTCGGCTGGACCAATGGCGTAACGCTGATGTTGCTGGATAAGTATTGTCCGAAAGAAAAAACCTGTAACAGCGTCAAAGATCTGCCGCAAACCGCGCAGGTTGACAAGGCGATCGCGGTTCAGTAACGCCGCAGGACAGGTTACAGGCAAAACAAAGGGGGCATATGCCCCCTCTTCTTTATTCTGCCTGTACCAGACGCAGACTTAGCTGCGTACTTTACGATAAATAAACAGCACCACAATGGCACCGATTACCGCCACGACAAAGCTACCGAAGTTAAAACCGTCTACTCTGCCAAAGCCGAAAAAGGTACTGATCCAGCCACCCACCACGGCACCGATAATCCCCAGAATGATGGTGACAATAAATCCACCTCCATCTTTACCAGGCATAATCCATTTGGCGATGATACCGGCGATTAAGCCAAAAATAATCCATGAGATGATCCCCATTTACCGCTCCTTACTTTTTCGTGATTAACATTCCGACAACCAAACCAAGCGCAATACCGACTCCCACGCCTGCCCACGGATTTTTCTTCATCCATGCACAGGAGCAATGCGCGACATTCTCCATTTCATCGCGTACCTCATCGCTCCAGTCCCGGGATCGCGCCTGTTCGTGCTTAGCGTTTTTCACTTCACGTTTCGACCACATACTCCCACTCCTGTCGTGAAAGCCTGAAGAATCAAGCTGTTTACAGCGCTAAGTATAGACGGGAATTTTTACTCTGCCGTTTCTGGCCCGGAGATAATAAATTTATTTGCGGGCTAAAGTTCTGCGCTGCCGCGCCGATAACGTTCCGGTAACAATGGAACGGGTGGTGATGGCAAGCGAATAGTGTGGAGCAGGATGTGAAAGAAGCCGATAATGAACAATATCTTAAACGAGGCACGCTGGCAGTCCTTGGCGTAATGAAAGAACTGCTGCGCTATCAGACGCCTTTGATGGTGAATTTTTCGCAAGGACAGTTTCTCAGTCATATGCTGGCTGCAGACAATGAACAGCTGATTTTCGATCTCGGCAGCAATACTTCGATGAACCAGCAGGTACTGGAGTGCGGTGAGGTAACAATTTGCGCCGATACCCAGGGTGCCAGAGTGGAATTTTCTCTGGCCGCGCTGACACGCATCGAACATGACGGGTTACCCGCCTTCAGCGCCCCGTTGCCGGATGTGCTGTGGCAAATCCAGCGCCGTGAGTTCTTTCGTGTCAGAGCGCCGTTAGATCCGGTGTTCTGGTGTCACAGCCAGTGGCCGGACGGCAGCAAGGCGCGCTTTCGCCTGCAGGATCTCTCGCTGGGCGGCATCAGTGTGCTGGCGGACGACGCGCTGCCGGAAGGCCTTGAGCCGGGCGCAATGTTCAAAAATTTGCGTGTTGAGCTGGGGGAGTATGGTCAGTTCAGCGTCGAAGCGCAGCTGCTGCATATTGGCGAGCACAGCGTGGTGAACAGCAAGAACGAAACGCGCGTCAGGCCGCGTCTCAGCTTGCGTTTTAGCGCCATTGAGCCGTTACAGGCGCGACAGCTGCAGCAGATCATTTTTGATCTCGAACGTCTGGCGCGCGATAAGGCCCGGCGCTTTCAGTAATTCCCTTCTTTACCTGAATGCGTGACGCGTGTCGCGCATCCAGGCTATCCTTTTTCTTTCCTGTTACACCCTTTTTAAACCGGCTCACCAGCAAGGAGTACTTCCCCAATGGAAAACTGGCTCTCGTCACGCAATATTACCCGTCTGTTTTTAAATGAAAGTTTCTGGATTAACATCGCCATCGTCGTGGTGGCCACGCTGGTGGTTTACTGGCTGTTGCGCAGCGCTATCCGCTTTATTTCAAACCGTCTCGCCCGCTTCAGCGCAAACCGTCACGCCCCGTTTTATACCATTGCCGTAGAAATCCTGCGCAGTACCAGTCAGCTGTTGCTGCTGATCTTTTCGCTGCTGATTGCGATCAAGTTTATCGATCTGCCGCCCTCCTGGCGCGCCACCGTCTCCCATGGCTGGTTTATTGCGCTGATCGTACAGATGACCATGTGGATCGATTGCGGCATCCGCCTCTGGTTCCAGAGTATTCTGCGCGACCCGCATCAGGTGCGTAATCCGGTGACTACCGTGATTCTTGGCATTATGCTGCGCACCATCGTGTGGGTGATGATGTTTCTCGCCATTCTCTCAAACGTGGGCATTAACATTACCGCACTGGTGGCAAGTCTCGGCGTCGGCGGTATCGCTATCGCCCTCGCGATTCAGACCGTGTTGAGCGATGTGTTCGCCTCGCTGTCGATTGGTTTTGATAAGCCGTTTGAGATCGGTGATTTTGTGGTGTTTGGCGATATTGCGGGCTCGATTGAACATATCGGTCTGAAAACCACGCGCATACGTAGTCTGAGCGGCGAGCAGGTGGTCTGTTCCAACACTATCCTGCTACAGCAGACCATTCACAACTACAAACGTATGCAGCAGCGCCGTATTGTGTTTACCTTTGGTATCAACTACAACACGCCTGCGGAAAAGGTGCGCAAAATCGGCGGTCTGGTGAAAAATATCATTGAAGGCATTGAGCTGACCCGCTTTGATCGCGCGCACTTCCTCTCCTTCGATGAATCTCAGCTCACGTTTGAAGTGGTCTACTTTGTGCTCGATGCCGACTACAACAAATATATGGATATTCAGCAGGAGATTAATCTCCAGCTGATGGAGGAACTGGAGCAGAGACAGATTCGCTTTGCTTTCCCGATGCGTCGCATTGAGTTTACCGGCGGTACCCTGCCCAAAATCAACCTGACGAGCGCCTCCAACGAAAGCGATGCACCCGACAAGACAGCGGCATCGTCGGCCCACTGATCAGCCGGGCGGCCTTGCCGCCCGCTTTTTTTTGCCTCAGCGATGGTGATAACAGCTGACGCCCAGATAGTTACTGAACGCTTCCTGCAGCACTGCGGCGGTTGAGGAGTGGTTCATCGCCACGTGATGTTCAAAGCCGTTTTTGCAAATCCAGGCCAGCAGCGACTCCAGCTGCGGCACGCGGATCACCGCGCGACAACCCACGGTATCCAGCGCATCCTCCACCGATTCCCCCTCGCCTACATACGCTTTGATCTCGCCAGTGAAATCATCGGTTGAGAGGCGGAAGAAGGTCAGGTTGCCCGCTTTGAGTCGCCCATGTACCGCGCCGCAGGTGTTCTCTTTCCCTACCGTGGTGCCGATAATATCCGCCGTGCCCATGGTCGGTGTTTCAAGGCTGGCACTGGGGAAGTTACCGCAGTGAAACAGCACGCATTTGTCACGATCGTCGCCAAAGTTGTTGTTCCAGTCCGCCAGCGAAGCCGGGCTGAGGGAGCAACTGGCCAGCGCATACATCGACAACGCCCCCATCACATCCACTTCACAGGCGCTGGGCATCAGCTGACCTGACATCACGCTCATAATGGAGCAGACGTTGATCCCCAGATTCTCCTGCAGGGAGGTCCAGCACTGAATGGCGGTGGTATCGATATCGTTCGCCTGTACCCATTCGCTGATCACCACAAACAGCTTCGCCATGGTCTGCAGCTTCTCCGGCGGGATGGCACGCGCATCGGCATTGCCTTCCAGAATCTGACGCTTCTCCACCACACGCAGATCGTCATCGCGCAGCAGCTTAATACGGCTGAAGATTTCTGACAGGTCCAGGGTCTCTACTGCAATGCCCATTTTCTCCAGCAGTTTTTCGCTGTAGCGCACAGTATTAAAGCCCGCCGGACGTGCGCCGATAGCGCCGACACGCACGCTACGCATCGCTTTCACCACCCGGCAGAGCTGGCTGAAGCGCTGCAGATCCTGCATAAAAATTTCACTGCTCAGGGCACAGACGTGCTGGCTGGTCAGGGTAAACGGAATTCCATACTGACGCAGGTTGTTGCAGAGTGAAATCTTGCCGCAGAAACTGTCACGGCGCGTCGCCAGCCCCATTTTGTCGAGGTTATCTTCTTCCGCCTGAATCAGCACCGGCACGTTCAGGCCGGAAAGGCGGATCGCCTCCGCCACCGCTTTCTCATCGCCGAAATTGGGCAACAGCACCACAATGCCATGGATTTCATCCCGGTGCTGGCGGAACAGCGCTGCACAGGTTTTTGCCTCCTGACGGGTTTCAACGCCGCCCAGATTGGTTTGCGTTTCATCCAGCATCAGGGTGCGGATGTTCAGTTTTTCAAACAGCGCGACCGCCTGCTGCCGGGCTTCCCCTACCAGGTAGCTGGGAAAGAAGCCGCGGTTGCCGATGATGACGCCAAAGGTGAGTTGCTGAGGATGGTTTGACATTGCTTTGCTCCACGAAGGGGTTATTGCGGCTGATAGCGGCAGCGTGCTACCGCGTCCAGCCAGCCTTTATAGTTGTCTTGCATCTCCCTGGCGCACGTCTCACGTGGCGTAATGACGCTGCTGCCCTGCAGCGCCGCCATATCACTGCCCTGCTGCCACCAGCTGAGCATTTTTCCCGCCAGCAGCGCCGCGCCCAGCGCAGAGACCTCCGCCGTGGGCGCACGCAGCAGTGGACGCTGCAGCACATCCGCCTGCAGCTGCATCAGCCACGGATTTGCCGTGGCGCTGCCATCCACGCAGAGTGCGGGCAGGCGCAGGCCGCTCGCCTGCTCCATAGCAAAGAAGACGTCGGCGATCTGGAAAACGATCGACTCCAGCGCAACGCGAGCCAGCACGGCGGGGGTCGCGGCATCGGTCAGGCCGCATACCATGCCGCGCGCCTGCAAATCCCACCAGGGCGCGCCCAGCCCCGACAGCGCAGGCACAAAATAGATGCCCTGATTATCGGCGCAGCTTTCCGCCAGCGCGGTCAGACGGAGCGGGTCATCGATCCCCAGCATGCGTCCCAGCCAGGCGGCCCCGGAGCCGGTATGGGTAATATTGCCTTCAAAGGCGTAACGGATTTCACCATCATGCCAGGCGACGGTGGTGCTGAGGCCATTTTCCGTCAGCAGCGACGTCGCCATAGACATCATCAGCGACGAACCGGTGCCATAGGTCGCTTTCACGACCTCCTCGCTGCCGCGCCGCTGCGCCTGCAACGCGGCATGAGAGTCGCCAATGCGCGCCAGGATCGGCGTTCCCGGCGCTAATCCGGTGATATCATCGCAAGCCACCGCGCCCTGCGCACTGGCAGAAGGCACAATCTCCGGCAGCGCAGCGCGCGGGATCTGGAACAGGCCGAGCAGTTCGTCATCCCAGCTGTTGCTGTGCAGGCTGTAAAGCTGCGTGCGGGCAGCGTTGGCATGATCGGTAACAAAACAGGTTCCGGCGCTCAGCTTCCAGCTCAGCCAGCTGTCGACGGTGCCGATACAGAGCTCTCCCGCTTGCGCGCGCGCCAGCCCGTTGGGGATTGCCGCCAGCATGCCGGTGAGTTTGGCGGCGGGAAACATCGGATCTACCGCCAGCCCGGTCAGTCCGGTAATGCGCGGTGCTTTGCCTGCGCTGCGCAGATCGCGGCAGAACGCCTCGGAGCGGCGATCCTGCCAGCTCACCAGCGGCGTGAGCGGTTTGCCGTCATGGCGCTGCCAGATCAACACCGATTCACGCTGGTTACTGATGGCTATCGCCGCCACCGGCGCACCGCTGCAGCCCGCCAGACAGCGTGCCACCGCTTCTCTCACGGCCCGCCAGACCGCCTCCGCGTCCTGCTCCGCCAGCCCCGGCTGCGGATGATGCAGCGTCAGGCCACAGCTGCCGCGCGCCACCACCTGGCCCGCACGGTCAACGGCGATCGCCTTCGCATTGGTGGTGCCTTCGTCTATTGCCAGAATTACCGGGCCCACCATGGTTAGCCTCCCGCGCAAATACGCATGGCACTCTTCACGATGCTGCTGGCATCAATGCCGTGATGCGCCCGCGTTGAGGCGCGATCGCCCGCGATGGCATATTGCCCATCCGGGATCCCCAGCCGCAACAGAGGAATGCCGCAGCCACCCTCCGCCAGCACTTCTGCCACCAGACTTCCTACGCCACCGTTCACGTTATGCTCCTCAACCGTAATCACCGCCGGATAGTGATTTAACAGGTTGCGCAGCTGTTGGGTATCGCAGGGGCGAATCGATGGAATGGCGATCACACCCGCTGAAATCCCCTGTTCAGCGAGTTGCGCCGCAGCGTTAACAATCTCATGAACTGTCGATCCCATTGCCACCAGCGCAATATCCTCGCCGGCACGCAGCAGATCGATAGCGCCCGGGGTGAAACGGTAGTTCTCGTCATGCAGCTGCGGCAGCTCTTTGCCATCAAGGCGGATATAGACCGGGCCGATATGCTCAAGGGCGTAATCGATAATCTGACGGCACTCCAGCGGACAGGAAGGGGCATAGATTTGAATGTTGCCAAAGCCGCGCATAATGGCGATATCGTCAATGCTGTGATGGGTACTGGCCAGCGGCCCGTAGCTGGCACCGGCATTCAGCCCAAACAGTTTCACGTTGGTGTCGTTGTAGCAGACATCCACTTTGACCTGTTCATTGGCTCGCGAGATGAGAAACGGCGCCGCGTTGCAGGTTGCCGCCACCTTGCCGCCAATCGCCAGGCCTGCCGCAGTGCCCACCAGGGTTTGCTCGGCAATGCCGACGTTCACCAGACGATCCGGAAAAGCTTTGATAAAGGGCGCGATTTTTGCTGTTGAGGTGGAGTCCGCTACCACCGGGACCAGATCAATGCCGCGATTGACCGCGTCGATAAAGGCCGTGACCATCACACTGGCCAGGTGTTGTGCATTACTCATCTTTTAACTCCTCCAGTGCCAGCGTCACTTCTTCGCCTTTCGGCACGCGGTGATGCCACTCTGCTTTGCTCTGAATAAAGGAGATGCCGTAACCTTTTTCAGTATGGGCGACAATCACCTGCGGCTTGCCATTAGCAGGCAGGTTCTCCAGGGTTTCCACCACCGATACCATGTCGTTGCCGTTACATTCCGTCACCTCCAGACCGAACGCGCGCCACTTCTCGGGCAGCGGATCGGTGTTCATGATCTCCTGAGTACTGCCCGCCAGCTGCAGCTTGTTTTTGTCATTGATGATGATCAGGTTGTCGAGACCGTAATGGGCGGCTACCAGCGCCGCTTCCCAGTTACTGCCCTCGGCCAGCTCGCCATCGCCGGTCAGGACAAACACCCGGCGCTGACTGTTATCTTTTTTCGCCGCCAGCGCGATGCCCACCGCGACAGGCAAACCGTGCCCCAGCGCGCCGGTATTCAGTTCAACGCCCGGCGTTTTCTGCCGCACCGGATGGCCCGGCAAATGGGAGTCTGCATGCTGGTAAGTGGGCAGCCAGCTTTCGGGAAAATAGCCCGCTTCGGCCAGTACGCAGTAATAACCGCCTACCGCATGCCCTTTCGACTGTACATAAATGTCACGGTCAGGATCGCCGGTACGGTCCGGCGCGCAGTTCAGGATACGAAAGTAGAGCGCGGTCAGGATCTCTACCTGGGAGAGATCGGCCCCGGTATGTCCGCCAGCCGGGCTACCCGCGTTCAGTTGAATGATGCGGCGCCGTATTGAACGCGCCGTGCGTTCCAGCTCTGCCAGCGACAGTTTAAAAGGATTCATAAGCACACCTCTGAATTTTAAAGCATTCATGAATATTTATTCATGCAGGGTAAAAAAAAGGGTGCAGGCAAAATGGGCCTGCACCGTTACCGTTAACTTTTCACCATACCCTCCTCCATCAGCGCCTTTTGCGCCACCACGGCAGCCTTTTGCTGCATACGGTTCTGCATCTGGTCAATGATGACGGCAATGATGATGACAATCCCTTTGATCACCATCTGCCAGAACTCACTGACACCCATCATAATCAGGCCGTCAGCCAGGAAGCCGATGACAAAAGCGCCTACCAGCGTACCGAGGATAGTGCCGCGTCCGCCAGCCAGGGAGGTACCGCCCAGCACCACGGCTGCGATAGCGTTCATCTCAAACGCGGTGCCGTTCGCGGGATGACTGGCCACCAGCTGCGATGACACCACAATACCGGCAATCGCGGCACAGAAGCCGGAGAGGGTATAGACGAGGATTTTGACCTGCCTGACTTTCACGCCGGAGAGTTCGGCCGCACGCTCGTTATCACCGATGGCATAGACCTGACGGCCAAACGGCAGGCGGCGGGCGATATAAGCGATCACCAGCGCCAGCAGTACCATCAGCCAGATGGCATAGGGCAGACCGAGCAGATAGCCCGAGCCGATTCTGTCGAAGCCGGTATTGCCCAGCAGCGGGTTGCCCTGCAAGCCGGGAAAGGTTTCGCCGCCGGAGGTCAGCATCGCCGCCCCGCGCAGGATATACATGGTGCCCAGCGTGCAGATAAAAGGCGCGACGTTGTACCGCGTAATGATCCAGCCATTGGTTGCCCCGACCAGCGCCCCGATCAACAGCACCAGCGGGACGATGACCCAGACGCTGGGAAAAATAGCGATGCCGAACATCGGCAGCACGATGCCTTTGGTGATCAGCCAGCCTGCGACCATGCCGCACAGTCCGAGCGTGGCGCCGATAGAGAGATCGATCCCGGCGGTGATAATGACAAAGGTAATCCCGAGCGCGAGAAAGGCGTTGATGGCGATATGCTTAATCATGATCACCATGCTGCCCAGCGCGAGAAAATCGGGCACGGTGATGGCAAAAAAGCCCACAATCAGAATCAGCGCGATAAAGGTGCGCATTTTCAGCAGCAGTAAAATCAGGTTTTCCCGCGAGCTGAACGCTTTGCCTGGCCGGGTGGCGAGCGCCACGGAACCGTTGCTTTTCATCTTCAGAACCCCTGTGCGCTTGCTTTAACCAGCGCTGCCTCTTCCGCTGCGTCGCGCGGAAGATCAGCCGTCAGTTTGCCGCCGGACATCACCAGAATACGGTCCGATACAGCCATGATCTCTTTCAGATCGGAGGTGGAAAACAGGACCGCAATGCCCTGTTCGGAAAGCTGTACCATCATGCGAAACACCTCCGCTTTGGCTCCCACATCGATGCCGCGACTCGGTTCATCCAGCAGCAGCAGACGCGGACGGGTCAGCAGCGAACGGCCAATCACCACTTTCTGCTGATTGCCGCCGCTCAGGGCGTTAATCGCCACCTCGGGCGAAGAGACTTTGATTGCCAGGTTGCCTACCGTGCTGGCGACCGCCTGTTGTTCTTCCTGCTGCGCAATGGCGAAACGGTGCGACAGCCGCCGCCAGAGGCTGGCGATCGTCAGATTGCTGGCTACCGAGGACAAGGGAAAGATCCCGGCGCGCTTGCGATCTTCCGGCACCAGACTCATCCCCATGCGGATGCGCTCCGCAGGTGGCAGACGCGTCGGCACCGGTTTGCTGTCCAGCCAGAGCTTGCCGAGATAGTTACGCTGGCTGCCGAGCAGACACTCAAACAGCTCGGTGCGCCCCGCGCCCATCAGACCGTAGATGCCGACAATTTCACCGGCGCGTACCTGAAAACTGACATCATTGACCACCGTATTGCCGCTGGCGCTGACGCAGGTAATGTGCTCCGCCTCCAGCACCGGCGCGCCAAAGGTACGACCCGGCGGCAAAAAGGTGCCAACCGGCTCGCTGCCCAGCATTTCACGCACGATCCAGGGCACATCAATTTCACTGACCTTTGCTTCCGCCTGAAAACGGCCGTCGCGCAAAATGGTGATCACATCGCCGATCGCCATCAGCTCTTCCAGGCGGTGCGAGATATAGATGACAGAGACACCCTGACGGGTCAGCTCGCGGATGACGCGGAACAGAATCTCCACCTCAGTTTTGCTCAGCGCCGAGGTTGGCTCATCCAGGATAAGAATGTCCGCGTTCTCCGCCAGCGCTTTGGCGATCTCCACCAGCTGCTGCTGCCCCACCTTGAGATTCCCAACCAACTCGCGCGCAGAGATCGGCTGGTCAAGGCGCTGCATCAGCGCGGCGGCGCGCCGTATCTGCTCCGCCTCGTTGATCGGCATGAGGCCTTTTTGCAGCTCACGTCCGAGAAAAATGTTTTCCGCGACCGAGAGGTTCTCAAACAGGTTCAGCTCCTGATGCACCATGCCGATCCCGTGCCGGGCGGCATCACGCGTGCTGCTGAAGGTCACCTCTTCCCCGTTAAGGAAAATTTTGCCGCTGGTGGGCTGCTGCACACCGGCAAGGATTTTCATCAGCGTTGATTTACCCGCCCCGTTTTCGCCGATGATAACGTTTACTTTGCCGCGCCAGACGCGGTAATCGACGCGATCCAGCGCCAGGGTGCCGGGAAAGAGCATTGAGATATTTTCTGCCTGCAGGACAATCTCATCGCGCATCAGGGATCCTCCCGCGTCAGACTCACCGCCACCACGCTCTCAACGCTGTTGTGCCCCATAGTGACGGCCAGCAGCGCCTGCACCTGCTGGTTAACCCAGCTGGCGTCCAGCGGCGGCAACTGTTTCACTGCATGGCGGTTCAGCGCCCGGGTAAGCTGGGCGTATTGCACCTGATTGGTGAACTGCTCAAAACGGAAACCGGCAGCATCGCGAATGGCGTTACCGCGTAACAACGGGCCCACCAGCACTTTCACCGGTTCGCCGTTAATGGTCATGGTCAGGCTGCGCTCACGACCATTGCCCTCATCAAAAGCGGTCACCTTGCCGCTGGCCTGTACGAAAACGCTTTCGTTACTGTCTGCTGGCACCGTGGCGCTTTTGGTTTTCATATCTGCCCAGCTCAGTCCCTGTTGCCGGGCCGCGTCAATGACTTTGCTCTGCCAGCTGGATTCAGCAATCTGTTGCGGCGTCTGGCTGCTGAAACTCGCTTTGGCGTTGGGATCCTGCGGCATGACAGGCTTGCCCTCCGCATCCAGATCCACCACCGTGCAGGCAGCCAGCAACAACGCTGCCATTACCGTGATCACTGCCCCGCCTGTTTGCGTTGTTTTCATGCCGCATCCACCCTATTTTGCCAGGTTGAAGTTTTTCAGCTTCGCTGCGTTAGTTTCATCAATCAGCACGCAGTCCATCAGCTGCTTCTCGCCCTTCTGCGCTTTACCGTTTGTCAGGTAGTAATCCGCCTGCTCGACCGCCATCTGCGCCTGATCCCAGCCCGGCTGGAGTACCGTGGCCTTGATATTGCCGTTATTGAGAATGGAGTCGCGGGTGTAGTCGCTGCCGTCAAACCCCACCACAATCACATCCTTTTTCCCGGCCGCCTTCAGCGCCGCTTCCGCGCCCAGCGCCATGGTGTCGTTGCCGGAGATGACACCGACAATGTTGGGATGTTTCTGCAGGATGGTTTCCATGCGACTGAAGGCTTCGGTCTGGCTCCAGTTCGCGCTTTGCTGCGCTACCATCTTCATGTCGGGATAGTCATCCAGCACATCGTGATAGCCCTGAGAACGTACCCCGGCATTGGTGTCAGACTCTTTACCCAGCAGCTCGACATATTCGCCTTTACCGCCCAGCAGACTGGCGAACTTCTCCGCGCCAAGCTGCGCGCCCTGATAGTTATTGGAGACGATTTGCGCCACCGCCACGCCGGTTTTATTGATTTCCCGATCGATCAGGAAGGTGGGAATACCGGCATCTTTCGCTTTCTGTACCGGACCGACGGTGGCATCAGCCCCGGCATTGTCCAGGATGATCGCTTTCGCTTTGCGGCCAATGGCCGTTTCAATCAGCTGGTTCTGCTTGCTGACATCATCATCGTGTGACGCCACCAGCGTGCTGTATCCCAGCTCTTTCGCCTTCGCCAGTGCACCATCGGCTTCCGCTTTAAAGAACGGGTTATCGTGTGACGGGGTAATGATCGCCAGCAACCCTTTTTCCGCAGACAACACCGATCCGGACAGGGTTAACAGCGAGGCCAGCAGGGTCACTTTTAACAGGGAAGGCTTCATGAGTTATTCTCCGCTTGAATAAATATTCAAATGCGATTTTATATGCATAATGACTATGCGCCTCTGCCACTCTGCCGTCCAATGACAGATCGCGGAAAAGCGAAAAGGATCACAAATTGTGCTGCGTTGTTATTTCGCGCCCCCTGGTTAACAATACCGGGCAGAATCAGAGAGGGAAAAACCATGGCAAAACAGGATGAGCAGCGGCTGATGGTGAAAATCGCCACGCTTTATTACACCGAAGGCAGGAAACAGTCGGAAATCGCACAGCTGCTGAAACTGTCGCAATCTTTTGTCTCGCGGATCCTTAATCGCTGCGTCAAAGAGGGAGTGGTAAAGATTAGTGTGGTTCAGCCCGCGACGATTTTTCCACAACTGGAAAAAGAGATTGAAGAGCGTTACCAGATCCCACAGACAATTGTCGTGGATGTGCCGGAGAATGCGTCTGAGCAACAGATTAAACAGGCGATCGGTTCGGCGGCGGCGCACTATCTGGAAACGCGTCTGCGTGCCAATGAGCTGATTGGCATCTCTTCCTGGAGCGGGACTATCCGCGCGATGGTCGACGCGTTGCATCCGTTAACCGTGCCCTGTCGTGGCGTGATTCAGTTGCTGGGCGGGGTGGGCGCCAACGGTAATGTGCAGGCGACCATCCTGACGCAGAATCTGGCGGCGCTGCTCAACGCGCCGGCCTGGCTGCTGCCATCACAGTCGATTGAGCGCTCGGTAGATGCGCGGCAGCGGCTGTCTGCCAATGCCGAGGTGGCGGAGGTGTTGCAGAAGTTTAATGAGGTTGATCTGGCCATTGTCGGCATCGGCGCGCTGGAGCCGTCACCGCTGTTGCGTAATTCCGGTAACTATTACGATGAAGAGATGCTGCGCACCCTGACGCAGCGCGGCGCGGTGGGCGATATCTGTCTGCACTATTTCGATGCTGCCGGGCAGCCGGTGCTGCAGCCGCACGAGGATCCGGTGATTGGCATGGAGCTGGCGCAGGTCAGGCGCTGCCCGCAGGTGGTCGCCCTCGCGGGCGGGCAGGACAAAACGCACGCGATTCGCGGCGCTCTGCGCGGCGGTTATGTGAAGGTGCTGATTGTAGATTACCCCACCGCGCGAGCGCTGGTGGGGGCTGGCGGCTGATAGCCGGATATGTTCCGCTGATCGCGGGGAAAATTTTGTTCGCCAGTGCAGCGGGCTGGCCGCTGAGAAGGTTTCGTTCGCCAGGGCGGCGGGCTGGCTGCTGAGAAGGTTTCGTTCGCCAGAGCGGCGGGCTGGCCGCTGAGAAGGTTTCGTTCGCCAGGGCGGCGGGCTGGCCGCTGAGAAGGTTTCGTTCGCCGGTACGGCGGGCTGGCCACGGAGAAGGTTTCGTTCGCCAGAGCGAACCGGCAGTTTCAGCCCCGCCTGCTGCGGGCGACCGACAAGGGGGCGCCAGTCGCCGCGCCCCCTTGACCCCGGGCTTGCGGCCACCTTCATCGCCGCTGCGCGGTCCCTTCGCGTCTTCAGGATTTCAGCCGGAACGCTCGGGACGCGCCCTCCCTGGCGCGGCCCGTCGCTCTCGCCGACGTCCTGTCGGCTCGTCCTGAAATCCTTCCTCCGCTCAGCGATGAAAAGGCCGCACCACGACCCCGCTGCACGGTCAGCAGCCGTTCTTTCGACTGCGTCATAGCTGAAAGATTGAAGGGAAGCAGTCCTGTTACTGCCGGGGGCGCACTGTTTTCTCCTGCTTCATTCCTCCGCGGTGTGGAAAACTGTACTGACTCAGTTCGTTAATAACTGTCAGGCCATTCCATACGCTAAGAAAATAACGAGGACTTACAGACGGCTCCCCGGTTCCGGCTTCCGGGGCGCTGAGGAGGGAACGACGGCCAGGACGAGCCGCAGGGATGCGGCGAGAGCGAAGGGCCGCGTCGGGAACGCGTCCCGAGCGGTCCGTGGGGCGGCGTGAGTGACGAAGGGACAGCGCGCAGCGCTGCGCCACGGCAGCCGGTCGCGGGGATTGTTAAGGGGCCGGCGAAACGGCCCCTTAACCCGGCCGCGTGTGGCGCAGCCACTGAAACTGCCGCTCGCCTGGCGGGCGGAACCTTGCGCAGCAGAAAAGTTACTTCCGGGTTCGCACTGCGTTCTCCTTCTTTATTTCTCCGGAGTGGGGAAAACCGCACTGAATCAGCCTGTTAACAACTTCCAGACGAGCCCATACGCAAAGAAAATAACGGGGACTTACAGGCGGCTCCCCGGTTCCGGCTTCCGGGGCGCTGAGGAGGGAACGACGGCCAGGACGAGCCGCAGGGATGCGGCGAGAGCGAAGGGCCGCGTCGGGAACGCGTCCCGAGCGGTCCGTGGGGCGGCGTGAGTGACGAAGGGACAGCGCGCAGCGCTGCGCAACGGCAGCCGGTCGCGGGGATTGTTAAGGGGCCGGCGAAACGGCCCCTTAACCCGGCCGCGTGTGGCGCAGCCACTGAAACTGCCGCTCGCCTGGCGGGCGGAACCTTGCGCAGCAGAAAAGTAACGCTTTAAAGTACTCACCTTCCCCGAAGGGAAAAATGCCCGCGTAACGCGGGCTTAAATCGTCCGGTAAGCGGTGGTGACTTTCCACAAATAACGCGGCGCCTGAGCAGCCGGATGTTTCTTCTGCACATGCTGATAAAACTCATCCGGCGTCATGGCATTAATCATCGCAATGGCACGCTCACGATCGCGTGAAAAAGTGCGTAACAGCGCGCCGGCACCGTTGGCGTAGGAAACGATGGTGGCGTAGCGCAGCGTCAGCGGATCACGAATGCCCGCCAGCACGGAATCCTGTAATAACTTAAGATAAGCGGTACCAATATCGATATTTTTGGCTGGATCGCGCAGTTCATGGATGGACGGCTGCCCACGACGCCCCTGCTTACGATACACCTCGCGTCCGGCGGTGGAGGCTTTAATTTGCATCAGACCAACCGCATTGGAACGACTCACCACCGTCGGGTTGCCACCTGACTCAACGCTGATAATGGCGCTGATTAATTTCTCATCCACACCATAATGCGCGGCGGCATCTTCAGTAAACAACGCCCAGGCATCATTGACCTTTGACGGCGGCGCCTGCGTCAACGGGGTGTTTTTCTGTGTGGCAACGTGTTTTGTCGGTTCATCGGCACAGCCAGCCAGCAACAGGGCTGAGAGCGCAAACCATCGAATTTTCAAACGTTTCTTCCCGGAAAGTGATTCACACTGCCCATCATACCTGGCCTGCGTAACGGCAAAATTACCCTTAATCTGAAATGCAGAAAAAACCGGGCCGATTCGTGACTTCAGCTACGCTTTTCGTCATCATCAGGGCAGCACAGAACCGGTTAACAGCAGGAAAGCGTTATGATCGAACCCCGTACGATACGGCTGATTGCCCCGTCAGGTTATTGTCACAATCAATCCGCCGCGCAACGTGGCGTCGCACGCCTGCAGGATGCGGGGCACAGGCTGGAGAACCTGAGCGCCATCTCGCGCCGCTTTCAACGCTTTGCCGGCGATGACGCGGAACGCCTTGCAGACATTAACGATCTGGCTCAGCTCCCTGCTCTGCCAGATATTGTGCTGGCGGTGCGCGGCGGTTACGGTGTCAGCCGTCTGCTGGATCGCATCAACTACAATGCGCTGGCACGCCGTCTGCTTAATCAGCCAGTGGCGCTGTGTGGACACAGCGATTTTACCGCCGTTCAGCTGGCGTTACTGGCGCAAACGGGCTTGATCACCTTCAGCGCACCGATGCTGGCCGGTAATTTTGGTGCGGAAACACTTTCTGAATTTACCTGCCATCATTTCTGGCAAACGCTGACCTCGCCTGACGTCAATATTCACTGGCAAAGCCAGACGCCCGATAACGGCGAATGGCAGGGCACTCTCTGGGGCGGCAACCTGGCGATGATCTGTTCGCTGATCGGCACCCCCTGGCTGCCACAGATTGAGGATGGCATTCTGGTGATCGAGGATGTTAATGAGCACCCCTTCCGCATCGAGCGGATGCTCATTCAGCTACAGCAGAGCGGTATTCTTGCCCGCCAGCGCGCCGTTATCGCAGGCAGCTTTACCAGTACTACACTTTCTGATTATGACAATGGCTTCGATTTTTTCTCTGTCTGGCAATATCTGCGTGATATCAGCCAGCAACCGGTGATCACGGACCTGGCCTTTGGCCACGCCAGCGATACCGTTACTCTGCCGCTGGGTGCCTGTGCACGGCTGCAGGTCAGCGAGGGCGAAGCGCAATTGCATATTACCGGTCACCCCACCCTGCGCTGATATCACCTTATTGACAGGAGATCCACCATGAAGCCGCTGTATGACGATCTGTGGATCTCTACCCCGGAATTTCCGGTAGAAGAAACCATTAACGACCTGATGATGCACGGGTTTATGCTGCGTCATCCACGGGGCAATCTGCTGATTGGTCGGGTGGAAAACCTGCTCGATCATGAAGTGCTGGCGGATGAAGGCGGCATCATTCGCCACTATTTCACACACTGGCATGAAGCGGCGCCCGGCGCGAAAATTATTCAGCAGCGCTTTAATAATGCGCTCTATTGCCATGCGCGCGCCATCGGCCCCGTCAGCCAGGTGCTGGAGCCGGATGATGTGTTTACCACGGCAGATGTGCATTTCGGCGACTTTCATCTGCTGCCCACACCCGGGCATACACCAGGCAGCAGCAGTTTTCTTTATGCCTCCCCTGCAGGCCTTACCTATCTGTTTGTGGGTGATACCCTGACCCGGGCCTACGACCAGTGGGTAACGGTGCTGGTTCCGGACAGTAATCTCAGTGAACTGCAGCAGTCGCTGGAGTTCTACCGTACACTGCGCCCGGATGTGATTTTAATGTCTACCACCCGTGGACACCTCCCCTGGCAACAGGTCACCCTGCCGGAATGGCTGGCCGCTATTGATGAAGCGGAGCAATCACCGCTGGACCTGCGTGAGCGGCCGATTTTCTGACTATTTTATTCAGACATCTGTTGAGTTACCGACGTTGCAACGACGGGATCATGATCCTTGCAGGTGATATGATTAAATAGCCTTTACAGGCAGTAGAACATGCAATTACAGACAGTAGAACATGCAATAGCGCGAGGCAGGAGGAAAAATGGACAGAGAAGATGCACTGTTTCAACGTCTGGCCCGCTCGTCGTTTCGCAGCCGGTTTCATTTGGGTAAAAAAGAACGACGTTACTGTCTGGAAAAGGGACCTGAGGTGATTGTTCGTCACGCGATGGATTTTATCGCAAAGCGGCTCGCTGATGCTCAACCATTAAATGATGGCAAGCAGACGCCAATGCGCGGTCATCCGGTATTTATCGCGCAACACGCGACAGCCACTTGTTGCCGTAATTGTCTGGAGAAATGGCATGGCATTGAGAAGCAGCAGCCACTGAGTGCCACGCAACAAACCTACATTGTGGGCGTGATTCACCGCTGGTTGGTGACCGAGATGAATTCAAAAACAAGCTAAAAGTGAAAGCATCGCATCCTGCGATGCCCGGCTTCAGGCTTTTTGCCCTATTCTGCAGCGACTTCTGCAGCCACCAACATCAACGCCAGCCCAGCGTCTTCTGGATCGAATTTCTGCATTACTACATGGATCGCATTTACGCAGGCGTTAACCTGCTGCTTCTTTTCTAGCTCAAGCTTTTCAATCGCATGACGTATAATCATAAGACTGGCTTCTTCTTCTTTCATCCTCTGTCCTTCGGTTTGCTTGTCTGGTGCGCAACGCCAGCAAGAATAACGTTTATCAGCCATGAAAGTCACCTTTTTACATGACTACTGCTTAATGATTAAACAAAAGGGAAACAGGAAGCCGTCCGGAAGCTGCTATGATCAAAATAATCAGGGTACATGACCTTAAAATCAGTACCAGTAAAAAACCCAGGGAATGCGTCAGGTACAGGACCATGCTGCGACTTTTATTAATCACTCTGCTTCTGCTGCTAAGCGGATGCTCATCAACACCTGAGGGTGTGGTATGCCCCGGTGAAGTCGCGACCATTTATGGTCAGCCGCTGGGCCGGACCCAGGGGCGTATTTTTGACCTTGTTACTTCGTTCTCGGTCAGTAAGGACGACGTCAAAGTAGAAAGCGGTGCGCTGCAATCGCTTGATCGCTTTCAATATGCGCCTTCTGCGGTGACGCGGGAAGGTTATTATGCCCAGCGCTTGTCTGCGCAGCAGTTCCGGCTGATTAACCCTTATCAGAACGTGATGATTACCTGGACATGTCCGTAAAAGGTGATTCCTGACGTCAGATGGTTTACTGTCAGAACACGCAAGGTGACAGGGGTCCCACAATGGAAAAGAAACTGGATAACAACGGCTATATCGACTTCCCTTTTCCGGCGACGGCCAATGCTGATGGCTCGATCAATCCCTGCGCTATCGATCTGACACAGGAACCTGACCGTATCGATGAAGTTGCAGTCTGTCACCACTCCGCTAATCTGCGTCGCCTGCTGGAAGAGGTCAACTTACAGGACGGGCTGTTTATGACCCTGACCAGCGACTGGCAACAGCGTCCGGATGCAGTGTGTGGCTTTCTTGATATCGCGGTCCGTCCTGATTTGCCTGACAGCGTGAAAGCGGAAGCCCTGACGCTGGACCGCGCTTTCTGTTGTTATCTTGGCGAGCAGGAAACAGAGCACCATATGGAACCGGATACACTGGTCAACTATGCCCGTTCGGTACTGGACTGGAGTCATTCACCGCTGCATATGCATCAGCAACAGCACTATGACAAAATCACCATTCAGTTCTACTGCCAGCAGGCAGAAGATGCTGAATGGTGTTTCGATCATCTGCGTCATTTCCTGGTGAGCTGGTATCCTGCCTGGCGCGCTGCGCATTCCCATGCCTGAGAAAGCGTAGCTTTTATGGCGTATCCGGTTTTACCAGCCGAATCGCATGTTCCAGCATCCGCTGCTCATCCCGCTCGCTGTTGTGGGCGCGCTGCAGGCGGGTCCGTTTCAGTAAGCTGGTGATTTCAGCGCGACGGGTTTCATGTCCACACTCAGCGAGCACAATCACCGCATCGCCAATCACCCGGCATACCTCGTCATAATCATCTTCGTTCAGAATATCGCGTTTCATCTTTCCTCCGCTGTGTGGTTTAGTTGGCCGTAAAAAGAAGCCTGGACAGAAAACGCGGCAACTGCAATGTTACTGACCCGGTCAGTAATAATGCCATCAAGGCTATAAACTGCAGAATTGTGCTCTGGTTAAGATTTACTGCGTCAGTCACCAGGATAAGCCTGTTCCACTATGTTAAAAAAACCCGTCAATTTATCTTTTTCATAAACTTCAAAAGTCGAATTATTTTTTCTAAAAAACAAAAATAGGATTACAGACAGGTCATTGAATATCCCAAAACAGGTCCAGCACCTGTGTTTTATTGAGATGGCATAATTTCCATTCTGAACGCTGTTCAGGACCTTTTTTAACCCTGAGTAACGTCATGGTGTCGCACTAGCCCTCTGTTCCCTTTGCCGCCAGCTATTCCGTATGTTATCCGACACCGCACTGGCAAAACCTGCTACAGGCGCTCCCCTGTTCAGTTTTTTCGCCGCTTTTGTCGGTTATCCCGGCAGTACGGCCACGCTTTGCTATGCTTTTAGTTAACTTTCAAACGCGAAGGAGATAATGATGTACGGAAAAACTGAAGATAAATTGAAAGAAGCCACTGGCGAGGCGCAAGAAACCTGGGGCGAAGCGGTCGACTCACCAGAGCATAAAGTGAAAGGTGCAGCACGTAAGTATTCTGCCCAGGCGGGTTATGCTGCCCGTGATATGGCTGAAAGCGTGAAAGATCAGGTACAAGCCAGCCCATTTGCTGGTCTGGCGGTGGCAGCAGGTATTGGCGTCTTTATCGGTTATTTGTTAGGTCGTAAATAAGCCAGCGATCCTGTCATACGAAACGGGAGCCACTGGCTCCCGTTTTTCCAGTCATTCGCTCTCTGCGCTTTCCTCCGGCTCCCTTCTCAGTACGTCTCATTGTCTGAGCAATCCGCTTTTGTGTCCGGAGCGAACGGCCCCGGGATACGTCAGGCAGCCTGAGCCGGTCTGCTGCCATAAAAAGCAGTCAGCCAAAAGGAGAGCGGGAAGGATATGCACAAAAAAGCCCGTATAAATACGGGCACTTTTTACGTCGCGAGAAGAAGTAATCTTTGAGAAGCTTTAGATTTCCTGTCTGTTGGCTCTGGTATTTCACAAAGCCTCTGCCTGCATTATCACAGCACTATGAAGCACAAAGAGCTGGCAGTAAATCTTCCCTGTTTTATGAGATAGCTTTTTCTCTCTGTGGGTTACAGGGACGCAAAGTAAGCTTCGCTGTCCTGTCCCCTATTGTTATAACTGTGTGTAGTCTTTCTTTTTTGCCGAACAAGGTCACTATAAAGGTTTATTAAGCTTAATCAATCGAGATAATCAATGGTTACGATAACCAAAAAAATCAACCCCTCCTTACGGCAGCGAGACTCATAAGTTGATCCGCGCTTCACATGGCCTCAGATAAAGGGCTGATTAACGGTGTACTTAAGGTATATCTCAATCCCTTCACAGCATCACACTTTGTTTTAGGTGCTTTTTCATGAAGTAAAGCGGCTTAAATGCGCCGCGACAGGCTCTCACTCAAATACAGAGTGCAACTTTCATTAACTGTGCTTCTGTAAGTGAAGATAATGCCTCTCATTTGCCCCCTGTCGGTGAAATTTTATTCAAGCTTCGTCAGCAAACCTGTCCTTTAGCAAAAAGTGCGGTTCTCGTTTTTCAGCGGGCGTTGTTAAGCAGGTAAGCGGCAGAGATGTAACCTCCGTTGCCAGCCACGGCAAACAGACGCCGACAGATCGTCAGGACGCGGGCAACATCTGTAATGTCTGCAACCGCATCTCCCCTTTGGGCTTTAACGCTTTTTGTGTTCGCCCAGGTCGGCTGATGCTGAGCTATCCTTAAACGCCTTTTAACCCCGGAGATTATCTCGCCCGTTTCAGGGTCTTAAGCGCCATGCCATACATAGCCTGAGTAAACCAGTAGAGAGACTGTAACAGCTTCTTCTGTGACAGCAGTTTGCGGGAGTAATGATAAGCTTCAAAAGGTTTCTTGGGCGGCAACAACGGCAGGCTTTTCCAGGGAGTATTCCGATAGAGATCCAGGTATTTCTTATTATATCCGGACTCATCAATAGATATGCTCCAGGGTTTGGTTTGTCCGGCATAATGGATAAAGACCGGTTTTTTTGTTGTCGACCTGTTTTTCGGGATATAATTATAGGCATTATCAAGGCTTAGCGTTTCCCCCTTTAAAATTTCATTGAGACAATCCTGATCCGGATAGAGATATTTTTTGCTGTTTATTTTTTCGAAGAAAGTTGTTGTTATCCCTTTATCCAGCCACAAAGCAGTATTTATTAACATTACGCCGGAGTTAAAATACTCACCTTTTTTTAAGTTAAGTTGCGTGAGGTAAGCTTCATTGATGCCAGCATCTTTTACCGCTGCGACTATGTTAGTGCCCATATCTAATGTGATAAGCGCTGTGATATCACCATCACAAAGGATGTCACAATCCAGGTAGAGTATTCGCTTCGCCTCATGCCCCAGGATTTCGGGTGCCAGAATACGATAGTATATTGAAACAGGAAAGAAATCATGAGTTTGCAGCCCTGCCAATGATGCATCATCAATCAAATAAACCGTTAATGACACATTACTGCCGGGTTGTTCCGTAAAAGCCCTGTCTACCATGGCCTGGGTGATAATATGGAAGTTTATCTTCAGATCTTTATTGCTGTTTATAATGGAATAAATACAGACACCACAGTAAGGTAAGTATTGTTTATCTGCAGTCAACAAAATATCTATTGCGGCATCATGCTGTTTAGGTTCCCAAAGGCTATGCTCACTTTTGATAACATTTACAGTATTCATTCCCACTCCTGGCATTAGCAGGTTCGTCGAATTATGCGTTACTGACTTTGCTTCTGCGGATTACACTGGCCCTACTCTTTCAACAATAAAATTCCGGAAACCTTTTTAAAATACCTGTTGAAAGCGGTTTGTCTACTTTTTTGTGCCAGACACACCGTTTAAAAGAGCAAATGAGATGATTCCTGGTATTGCTTTTTTATTAATTTGCTTATGTGAAATTAATTTCTGGCACTACCTGAGAATAATAAAATTTTCCCGTGTTCTGTATTATCTCTATTGCAATAACACACTACTGTTATTTACCTGTCCTTATTCTTTACCAGATTGACAGATAACGAAAAGAAAAATCATTTTACTACCGGAAGATCGGTAAACCTGGTGGTGTAAGCGGGTGATAGCATCTCCCGTTTCATCGCCCATGCCTTTTCAATGCCCTGGCCGGCAAACCACAGCTTACTCTTTCCACTCTGATTGATGCTATCCACGACCTTCATCAGCGCTTCGCTGTTAGCATGAGGGCGTTTTTCGTCAAACAGATTCAGCTGAGCCACCCCCTGGCTGAAAAAATCACTCAATACCACGCCCGCTTTCATATAACGATGCCCCTCGATCCAGATTCTGTCCAGCGCCTCAGTTGCGACTTTGATGATGTCCCGCGTGTCGCAGGATGGCGTCAGCAAATTTCCCGTTGACTGATTTGCATAAAAATTTTCCCCGGGCGCATGGGGGCTGGTACGCACGAATACGGTTATCTGGCGACAGTACTGTTTTTCCTGTCTCAGCTTCTCCGCGGCCCGTTCGGCATAGGCACAAACCGCCTGACGCATCTCTTCATAATGGGTGATGCGCCTGCTGAATGAGCGGGAACAGACCAGCTGCTGTTTCGTCGGCGCAAACTCTTCCGGGGCCAGGCAGCTCTCGCCACGCAATTCACGCACGGTTCGCTCCAGTACCACATTAAAATGTTTGCGAATAATCCAGGTACTCTGTTCAGCAAGATCGAAGGCTGTCATCACGCCCATTGCATTCAGCTTTTTACTGATGTGTCGCCCTACGCCCCAGACATCTTCAACCGGTACCAGGCGCATCAGTTTCCGTTGTCTGATTATGTTCGACAGGTCAACTACGCCACCGGTTTGAGGCCATTGTTTCGCGGCGTAGTTTGCCAGTTTGGCCAGCGTCTTTGTCTGAGCAATACCTATACCTACTGTCAGATGGATTTCATTCTGGATCCGCTGACGCACCTGATGTCCAAAGGTTTCCAGCGGCATGTAGTTTCGTATACCGGCCAGATTCAGAAAGGCTTCGTCAATAGAGTACATCTCGATGGATGGTGCCATCTCCTCCAGGGTGGTCATTACCCGGTGTGACATATCTGCATACAGGCAGTAGTTTGAGCTGAACACCTGGACATGGTGTCGCTGCAGTTCATCACGCACTTTAAAATAGGGGGCACCCATTTTTATTCCGAGCCGTTTCGCCTCGGCGTTGCGGGAAATCACACAGCCATCATTGTTGGAGAGCACTACCACTGGCTTTCCCTTTAAGTCGGGCCGGAAAACGGTCTCGCAGGAAGCGTAGAAACTGTTGACATCAACCAGGCCGAACATGGTTAATTCGCCGCTTTGATGATGAAGTTAACCACGCCGAAGATTTCCAGCTTATCCTCGCTGCCGATGATAATGGGGCTATAGGCCGGATTCATCGGGATAAGCTGGAGCGAGGGACGCAATTGCAGTCGTTTGACAGTGAACTCCCCTTCCACGGCGGCAACCACGATATGTCCATGCTCCGGGGTAACGGAACTGTCAACCACCAGCATATCGCCATCGCTGATGCCCGCTTCCGTCATGGAGTCGCCACTGACGCGCACAAAATAAGTCGCGCTGGGTCGCTGCACGAGAAGCGCATTAAGATCTATTCGCTGCTCAATGTAATCCTGCGCAGGGGAAGGAAAGCCGCATGCTACACGCTCTATGAACAATGGCAGCTGCATGACGGCACGGATTTCTACGGGTCTGATGAATTCCATAACAAACGACCTGATGATATTACTGTATATATTTACAGTAATATCAAAAGCTAACAGTTATCAAGCGAAGCGTAGGACGAAATGGCTATATTATTGATTATATTGTGATTTTATTTCATAAAATTTTGCAGCAATAACAGGCAGATGGAAGAGATAAGCCGGGCAGGACATCATTCACTCATCTTACAAATGTTCAGAAAGGAAATAATGCGCTGTATGTATTGTCTCTTTTTACAGCAATATGAAAATAAAAGTGTCACCGGAGCGAGCCTCTGTCAGGAACTTCATAGTTACTGCTCACCTGATGCCGTGTTGACGTCCTGACCACAACGCTCGCTCTGCTTTCAGCTCTGGTACTCCCGCAGCCCTGAGACAGGCTTTGCATACTGATATCCATCGGGATAGCACGCTTCTGTTAATCGTTATTGTATTGCCCGGCTGAAAATAGATTTGAATGGGTGCTTAAGATCATGAGCCCGACAATAAACGGCGGGGAGATACTCTTCCCCACCTGTCGCCCTTACCTGGGTTCGTAATCCATGAAGGCAGCGACCTCCATTAATATGCTGCTAATATGTATTTCACATACGTCCTTTCGTGAAATGAGCACCGCAGCAAAAACGGCGGTTAAAATAACAATGGCGATGAATATCGCCCTGTACTGCTTCATGGTTAGCTCCTTGCCTTCCGGCTGGTAAGAGGCTAACATATGAATTGTTCAGGTTCATGCGTTGGCCTCGGTTGATTTATGTCAATCGGGGCTTTCGTCTTTCTGAACTCCTGCGATGGCCTGAGACCAGAAAATCTCAAGCACCCGGCGCTATTCTACTTATTCTTTAAATGATATTCACCGCTTTTCTGCCGTTAAATATATAGCCAATTAATATTATTGGCACCGAAATACTTATTCGGTTAATTAATTTCCCGGATATAAAAAATTTCTTTGCATGAGCCAATAAAGAATGGAGTGCGGTTTTGAAATAAACAATCAGACTGGGTGCATTGAGATTATGCCACAACAATAAAGAGTGGCGGGGATTGCTCCCCGCCGGTTGCTCTTACTTAACGGGCTCGCAAGCCATGACCGCAGACAGTTCTGCTTGATCGGTTCGGAATCGAATCTCGCAGAGATCTTTTCTCATTATCAGCATCGCGACAACAGCCGCAATAATAACGAGCGTAGCGATAATTATCGCTGCCTGCTGTTTCATGGTTGCTTCTCCTTGCTTTTCAGCGCGTAAGAGGCTACCTTTATGTTGTGATGCATAAAGAGCTGCCTCAGGTTGTACTGACCCCAAAAAGTTGGACAGTTAAACACGAGGCATATAGGTCTGGGTTCGATATTCAATTGGACTCAGACCTTTTAATTTCAGGCTAATTCTTCTGCTGTTGTAGTATTCAATATATTCCGTAACAGCATCCTTCAGTTCGCTTATATTACTGAACTCGTCAA
>NZ_LR026978.1:2370324-3157995 GCF_900604315.1 [Erwinia] mediterraneensis | reverse complement strand
ATAGGTCTGGGTTCGATATTCAATTGGACTCAGACCTTTTAATTTCAGGCTAATTCTTCTGCTGTTGTAGTATTCAATATATTCCGTAACAGCATCCTTCAGTTCGCTTATATTACTGAACTCGTCAAGATAAAAACACTCCGACTTTAAGGTTCCAAAGAAACATTCCACCACTGCATTATCCAGACAATTGCCTTTTCTGGACATGCTTTGTGTAATACCTCGTTCTTTAAGGATGTTTTGATACCTTCTCATACGATACTGCCATCCCTGGTCAGAGTGCAGAATAGGATGCTCGTGAGGCTTAAGCTTTTTGAATGCCTGATCGAGCATATTCTCGACCATGTTCATCACCGATCTTTCCGATAGGCTGTAAGAAATAACTTCGTTGTTGAAGAGATCTATTACTGGAGACAAATACAGTTTGCGCCCATTGACTGCAAATTCAGTAACATCGGTAACCCACTTCTCGTTTGGCCGCGTAGCCTTGAAATCCCTTTGGAGAACATTGGGGGCGGTTTGCCCTACCTCTCCTCTGTAGGAGCTGTATCGCTTGATCTTAATCGCTGCCTTAAGCGAGAGGGTTCCCATCAGGCGCTGAACAGCTTTATGGTTAATCCGTTCCCCGTCTCGATGGAGAGACAGCGTTACCCTACGGTATCCGTATCGACCTCTATTCTCGTGATAAATCTCACCAATACGCTTTTTAACATCCGCATACTTGTCAGGCTTGCTGAGAGCCTTTAGATGGTAATAAAACGTACTGCGCGGTATCTCCGCTGCCCTGAGAAGCTCATCAAGAGGGTAAAACTGCCTTAGCTCGTTGAGTACTTTCACTTTTTCACGGGATGAGCTAAGGCTTTCAGCTTTTTTAGATACGTAAGTCGCATTTCAAGGAATCGAACTTGCCTTTCAAGATCCTCAATACGTCGGTCTTTCGAGAGCTCCAATGCTAACGCCGCTTTTTCTGGATCAACTGACATTGTAATGTTTCTTTTGGTACCGATCTTGAGTGCGCGTAAACCAGCTTCTCCGTGCTCCTCATAGACTTTCAGCCACCTGGCTACAGAACCACTACCAGCAAGCATAAAGTGAGCAGCTGCCTGATTGAGGGACATCTGCTGCTCGGTCACGGCTTTCACGACCTTAATGCGCAACTCTGGATCAGCACTAACGCCTTTAGGTTTGGGAATTAAACCTTTTTCTCCATGTTTTTCATAGAGGGCAACCCATGTCCTGACCCGGGTTCGAGGTACACCAAAACGTGCAGAGATGATCCTGTATCCATCATCAGTTGTTAAGTAGTGATTCACGACTTCAAGGCGCTTTTCGAAGGGGTATTTTGGCTTTGACATATCAGGGACTATTCCATTTCATCGTCCAACAAAATGGGTGCAGTACAGGTTGATGAATATCTCCTGGGGCTTTTCTCTTTCTGCCGTCGGCACATGCTTAAGGCAGAAAGCCTCAAGCACCCGTCGGTATTCTGCGTTGGCTTTTACAAAGAATCAGCTGTTTTCAGATTTTATATAACCCCCACTTTTTAATATTTATAATTCTTCTTCTAATTATTTACAGTCTCAACTTTATTTACTTAACTATATTTATTTCGCCCTGTCAGTTCTTTTATTTAACCTTCACTGCAGAACAGAGGATAACCAGCGCCGGGTCACCCGGCGGGCGTGGCGCAAGCTCACCGGGTGGAAGTCTGTTCCTGATACTTATGATGGCGACAATTCCAGTAGCTGGCCTCCCTCCTGCGCCAGACGCGCCAGGTAGTGTGATGCATCCAGAATCTGGTATGGAAAATACAGGCCAGGCGCGACCGGCGGCTTTCCATCAAGCCCAACCAGTCTTTCCAGAAGCAGGGCTATCCCCATTCCTGTCAGTGGTGCCGCGCCTCCTGGATGGACTACCGCATGTCTGGTACGAAGCGACTCTCCCGCGGCATCCACACCGGAAATATCAAGGATAATCTCGGTCGAAAAGGCCCCGCCTTTACGTCGGCTCGAACTGATGCCCATGCCCAGGTCGAACTGAACGCCGGGCGCGCCCGTTGCCGATGCCAGCCCGACTACATCAATCGACGAAAAGCCCGTGGCATTTATTTCGGTTCCGTCAAGCGCGCTGAATACAGCCCTGGCATCATCGCCCTCACGCCACAGCCAGACGCCATCCCGGCGCGTGAGCGCTGCAGGCATCAGGTGGTTCAGATATTCGAAATCAGAAGCGACGGCAGGACCACCGACATCTTCTTCATCAACCAGCGCGCCAATACGAATTTCACGCACCTGGCTGAATGCGCGGGACAGATGGAGCGCAGGTACTGTGGTGGCACCTACCAGCCACTCATATCCAGGCACAATCGCTGAGGCACCCGGCGCGTGCATGAAGCTTGCAATTTCCGGGGCGATTTCGAACACGCCCGTGGAGATGCTCAGATGGGGTACGCCTCGCGATTGAGCGAAGCGGAGTGCGGCAAGCGAGTGGTCTTTGTAAAGCACGACCACAGCACTGATTTTCTGGTCGCCGAGGCCCAAATCGTCAGAGGTTGTGTCGATCAGTATTCCCTGCGCTCTTCCAGTTTCTGCCGCGGCCTTCTGCGCCTTGTTCAGGTTGCGGCCTCCGATGAGCAGGGGGACATCAGGATAAATAGCGTGCAGTGCCCGGGCTGTCTGGTGACCAATAGCGCCGGAGCCACCCAGGAGTAATATGGGATCAAAGGACATAAGCGTGATTCCTTATTTGCGTGATAAGCTATACCCATCAGGAAAGGTAGCACCTGTCATAGCGATAAGCTACTTTTGGTAGGTTATATTGTGAGGTATATGAAAAAGGACAACACGCTGGTACCCGGTTCCGCTACGCGCAGGTTAACCGGGGCAGAACGGCGAAAGCAGCTCCTGAACACCGCCTTTCTCATCGTACGCGAGGAAAACGCAGACCGACTGACTTTGGGCAATCTCGCCGTGCGTGCAGGCGTATCCAAACCTGTGGTTTATGATCATTTTGCCACCCGTTCGGCATTGTTGATCGAGCTGTACAGGTGGATTGATAGGGAGCGGGTCAGAATATTTACTGAGATGATGACCACTACACTCAGGAGTCCGCAGGAAACCGTACAGATGCTTGCGCACGCCTACATCAATTGCGCGGCAGACAAAACAGACGAGTTTCACTCGGTTGGAGCGGCCCTGGCAGGCAGCGAAGAAAAGTCAGCCGTCTTCCAGGAGCTTCTGGACAACTGCGTTGCGATGTTCGTTTCCATTCTGACACCCCATGTGAACATGTCGCCCCGATCGCTGCAGCAATGTTGCATCGGCCTGGTGGGTGCAGGAGAAGCGCTTTCCGCTGCGTTTGCGCGCGGACAACTGAATCAGAAAGAAGCCGTGGCTTCCTTCGCATCCTTAATTACGGGAGCAATTCACGTGAGCGAAGGCTGAAAAGCAGAAAGAAGGATGGCGTACTTGTTTGAAAACACACCATCCATTTATGTTTTTTCAGTAACGTGATTTGCTTGTAGTTATGATTTTATCGAATAATCTTTAGTCATGACCCTACTGACTGGTAACAGACTATGTGCCCTGTCCAGAAGAACAGGCGTGAGAAGACCGGCAAGGGAAAAGATCTGGTGAAACATCAAAGTCCACTCCGAATAAACAATAAAGCAGTTTCCTGCGCCAGAGATAACTATATTCATCACTATTCAAACTATAACTTTAGTTGACTGCCTAAAATAATATCTGCTTCCTGTAATGTCACATCCAGCCCCGCTGAAGGCGTAAATGTCAGCTCCCCAAAAACAACTTCATTATTTAACAGATAGAAATCAACCCGGACAAATTTAAAATCAGAAGCTAACTTCATCGCATAATCCTTCATTTTATCAAAACCTTCAGGCACCTCTGGATGATGATTTTTATTTATTAGCTCAATCGTATCCTCGAAAGGAAGAGGATTCCAGCTCATATCAAAATAATAAAATTTAGGCGTCCCTTTTTCCCGACCTACACAAACCATTACTGCATATGGTTTCCCGTTAAAGCAGTAAAATTTGTAATCGTCAGGAAAACCTCCACGTTCATTTTCAATATACTTTTCACATAAAATCTTTCTTTCTATTTTTTTATACTGTGGCTCAATAAAAAGCGTAGAGAAATCCTGTTTTAACCATTTCTCCAGCTGCTTGTTTGTTTTTTCAATATCCAGTGATGATTTATCATCACATATTATGTTATAGCCTGCTCCATGGTTGCATTTAAGTGCAAATTTTTCTGGTAATGCATCATAGTCAATGCTTTGTGGGTTATCGTACACACCGTATACTTCATTAAGTATTTCACCACATCCTTTAGATGAAACATACTCCCTGACCTTATATTTATCAGCACACAAACTGTAAATATCATTATTCAGTTCATTGAACTTAAGCCACTGTATTTTTTCATTGAAATTGGTAGGGTTTGATAAGTCCAGTTTTTTCTTAAATTTAATAAAATAGTGGGCTTTAGCACAAGACTCAGGGGAAATATTAGCGTAGATCTTTAGAGCTGACTTAACTGTTTCTTTTATCATTCTCATTTAAATTCTCCCAATTTGAAAATGTTAAGGTGCATTTTTATGATGGTTTTATTCCTGAAAAAGTAATTAAGTAAAGTGCAAGATAAAACCTCTACAATCAAAAAGCAGTATGCGGCACCATTAATTCCGAAGGAACTAATCATTACCCAGGACAATGGTATTGTTAATACACAACATAAAAACATTTTTTTAGCCAGGTAGCTGTACCCGGATTCTTTTATCATATACCTGTAACAAATCGTTCCCAGTGAAGAGAACATTGTACCAATAATTATTATGGGAATTATCCTGACTGAGTCCATATAATTATCGCCATACAGTAAATGGATAAAAAAATCACCAAAAAGGTAGAACCCACCCAAAGCAGTAAGGGATAACAGGATTACAATTCGATTGATTTTAATTAGCAGTTTATCAATGGTTATCTGATTTTTTTCACTATATATCTTTGAGAAAAAGCTGGTTATTAGTGAAAGCACAATAAATGACCAGGCGCCACCTATGGTTAAGGCTACGCTATACACGCCCAGATTTGAATAAGAAAGTATTTTAGCCAAAAAAATGCCGGATATCTGAGTATATATATCCGCTGATAAGCCTGATAAAATCAGAGTTCCTCCGGTATATAACATGTAGCGGTTATATACCCCAGGCGCCTTATCATTTACTTTTATTTTGGTTGTATATTTAAAATAAATGAGACGCATGATGTAAGGTATAACAGGAATTATGATAATGGGTATGGTGAAATAGTAAACTGGCAGTTTAAAATGCGCGATATAGAACCTGATCAAGAGTGCGAAAGACAGCCCAATTATATTCGTAATTGTGTTTATTTTTGATTTTAGTTGAGTGTTGTTGTAAATGGAAAAAAAGTCCATCACAATATAGTATGTGGCAATGCAGTTGGCGACCCCAAATAAAAAGACGATCGGGTCAGTGAAAAAATACAAATAAGACAAAACTGAGCCTGCTGAAAGGAGAAAGAAAATACGCCGCTGATTTTGCGTATGCATCGCCATTGCGATCCCGGACTTCGTATTTTCACTCATGCGTTTAAAAATAATGTTCTGGCCGCCAAACCACGACAGTGTTTGAACAAAAATAAAAAGCGACGTTGAAATATTTATTTTACCAAAGTTATCAGGTCCAATATATTTTGCCATAAGTGAGTTGATATATATCAGCCCGATAATATTAACTGCCTTTTCCAGCATGATCCATATTGCGTTAGAGTACATCTCATATCTCACATATACATGTTTTTGTTAACATTATTACATTTTGTCTGAGATCTGTTTTCAGCAAAAGCTCAACCCTTTACCTTCACTCATCATTTCACATACTCATTTTATTTAATTAATAGTGTGGCTTTTTATAAAAACATAGTGAACCTTTTTCTTAAAGAATCAGATTATTTGCAGAAATTTTCGAGGAATGATTCCACTTATTATTAGTTTTTTATAATCAGAGCATGTGATAAATCGGATAAAGGCTATCGATTTTATTTTGGCTGCTACCAGCAGGGTCTATTATGCAGACATGGTAAAAAACGAATGAGAACGCGTATTAACAACGCCCTGTCAGTATCTGCCTGTCATTACCGCCTTTACTGGTCGCCTCCCGCCCTGCCGACCAGGTTGTTATGTTTAATCCTGGTATCTGGATAAACACGTTACGCCAGGGCCTCCCGGTGAGCGGGTGAAACGTGAGAGGGTTAACCCGCGCTTGTTTCAGGTATAGAACCAGCCTGCAGGATATTGTTCACAGATGAATTTCACGAAAACCTTCACTTTTGGGCTCTGAAGACGACGGGATGTGTGCAGAACCCAGAGCTCAGTCAGGCTGGCGGCCTCTCCCCAGGATACGAGCTCTCCTTTTTCCAGCTGACTGCTGACAACAGAATGCGGCAGCATAGCCGCTCCGGCACCTGCCATCACCGCATCCCGGACTGTCAGAAGAGAAGAGAGGCGCATTACGGGCCGTGGTACAAAGCTACGCTGTCCGTTCTGAACGGTCCAGATGTCCCCTTCGGCATAAGTTGACATGACAATCGCCGCAATCTCTGGTGCGTTTTCCATATCGCTGGCTGGCATTTTAAACGAGGGAGGAGCAACCAGTACCTGTCGGTCTTTGGCAAAGCACCTGCCAACCAGCGAACTGTTTTTCTGTGGATTGATACGAATAGCGACATCAAAATGCTCATCCACCAGATCGTTCATCCGGTTTTCAGAAATGGCTTCGATCCGGATGTCAGGATAGCGGAAATGAAATTCGGCCAAAAGCCGCCCCAGCGCCAGCTGCGAAAACAGTAAGGGTGCTGCAATACGAAGGCATCCCGAAGGATTTGCCGAATCTTCCCGCGCCGCCACAACCGCTTCATCAATTTCACGTATTGCCCCGACAGTTCGGGACAGAAGCTGTTCGCCAGCCTCGGTAATTGTCAAACGGTGGCCGCCGCGCTCAACAAGACGCACACCAAGCATTTCTTCAAGATCAGCAAGTCTGCGCGAAAGGGTCGCCTTTGGCCTTCCACTGGCGCGACTGGCCGCACCAATTCCTCCCCAGGCCGCAATAAGATGGAAATCTTTTAACGCATCAATATCCACAGGCCGTCTCATTTATGGAACAAAGTATCCAGATAATAGCATCTTCATACAACATATGGATCGGGTTAAGGTTTAATCACACCCACCCCAATGTTATGGAGTCCCATCATGACAATACTTGTTACCGGAGCTACTGGACGCGTCGGTCGCCATCTTGTCGATCAACTGCTCATTCGCGGAGCCGACTTCCGTGTTTTATCCCGCGACCCAGCAAAAGCGGGCTTTGCTGACAACGTGGACGTTGTCAGGGGCGATTTTCTGGATATTGATTCCCTGCGTGCCGCCTTCAGCGGCATCAGAACGCTCTTTTTACTGAATGCGGTCGCGGCTGATGAATACACTCAGACGATTATCACGCTCAACATAGCCCGCGAATGCGGCGTTGAGCGGGTAGTTTATCTGTCTGTCTTTGGTGCCGATGTTGCCGTCAATGTGCCGCATTTCGCCGTCAAATATGGTGCCGAGCGCATGCTCAAAGAGATGGAATTTAGCGCCACTATTCTGCGGCCAACCTACTTTATCGACAATGAAGTGATGATTAAGGATGTCATCATGAATCATGGCGTTTATCCCATGCCTGTCGGTGGTATTGGTCTGGCGATGGTGGATACACGCGATATCGCTGAGGTTGCGGCTATTGAACTGATGCGTCGCAATCAGGCTGACGAGATGCTACCTGTGGAGACTATTAATCTTGTTGGCCCCGATACGCTTACGGGAGAGGATGCCGCCGCGATCTGGAGCGAGGTGGTGGGCCGTCAGATAATTTACGGCGGCGATAATCCGGATGCCTTTGAAGCAAGCATGGCGGAGTTCATGCCCAAATGGATGGCGTATGAAATGCGTCTCATGGCTGAGCGCTACGTCAGTAATGGAATGCTTCCCCGGCACGGCGACAGAGAGCGTCTGGTCAATATTCTTGGCCGTCCGCTCTATTCCTACCGCAGTTTCGTCACGGCTCTGGCAGGAGCGTAAAATTTTTGTCACCGCGACACCGCTGAAAGTTAAAGCGGTGTCGCGGTGATGTGATATCAGGCTCTGAGGCGGTGTTTTTCCATGTGACATAGTTGCAGCTACCGCCAGCGCCGCGGTAGGCTCATCCATAATGACCAGTTGGGCATTGGGATTGAGCGCACGACAAATCGCGACTACCTGCCGCTGGCCACGGGATAAGCTACCAACCGGCGCTTCCGCATCGGAGACAGGCGTATCAAGATCTTTCAGCAACAAACCCACCTGTTCATGCATGGCGCGGCGTCAGAGACACGAAATACCTCACACAGGGCGTTTCAGTTCGCGTCCGAAAAAATGCGCTCTGCAATAGTAAAGTTTTCCGCCAGGGCCCGTTCCTGATAAATGGATAAATTGACCTGGTTCAGCGCGGTTAACGCGCCAAAGCGTTTGCGGATATTGCGCGCTTCGATGAAACAGCTATTCATCCTCACTCTCCGGATAAGCAGCACTGTGAAAATCAATCTCCCACTGCAGCACTGTGCCGTAGAGATCGGAGAGGGCCTGCTTCTCTTCCGCGCTGAGCGTCAGCGCACACGCATCCAGCTCCGCTTTTAACCAGCTTGCCTGTTGGTGGAACTCTTCTTCGGCGTGCATCTCAACCCAACGACGGATATGGGGATCCTGTTGCGGTTGTGCGCTGACGCGTTTGCACCAGTGGTAGTACATCCACTCCGCGCCAAACATCAGCGTGATGATGTCGGCATAGCTGCCCTGCTGCGCTACCTTGAGCATGCCATCGCGGAACGCTGTCACACCGGGCAGATCGTCAGGGTAATCAGCCGGATTAATATTACGCCGCGCCAGTACCTCCTCGAACCAGGCGATCTGGGTATCCACCAGTGCGTTCAGCACGCCAATCAGCCAGCGCTGCTGGCGAATACCGGGCGCTTTACTTACCGCAAGGGCAAAGATGGCGATGGCGGTAGCGACGAAATTGCCCTCAAACACCAGATAGCGATTAAATACCGCATCAGGCAACCGATCCTGCCCGATATCCTGTACAAACCGGTGCTGCTGCATGCGCTGCCACACATCCTGATGCTGTGCCAGCAACTGATCGGAGAAAGCGGTCATCAGGCCTCCTCCAGCGCGGCTTGCGCGACAGACATAAAGTGTTTAACCCGTGCCAGTTCAACCTCGTTCCACCACACGCCATCGACTTTCAGCGTACTGGCGACAATCACACCCTGAGTGCGCCCCAGAATCTGACAGATATTTTCGGGTGTTACTCCGGATCCCACCAGCAGCGGCAGCTCAGTGGCGGCGCGAATTTCATCGATTTCATTCATGGTGGCGCTGTCACCGGTCCGCTGTCCGGTGGCGATGACTGCATCAGCTTCAAAAAAATCCACATCGCGCGTCAGTTCCTGGATAGAGCGATCGGCCACAATCGCGTGACTACCATGTTTCACGTGGCTGTCAGCAAACACACGAATATGTTCGGCGCGCAGCTGGTTGCGATAACGCAGCGCTTTCGCCGCCGCGCCTTCAATAAAGCCTTCGTTGGCGATATAAGCATTCGCCCACTGGTTTACACGCACAAAATCAGCCCCACTGGCGAGCGCGGTAGCAATTGCCGGGATCGCCGCGTTGGCTAATACATTAATGCCGAGCGGTGCGCCAAAACGCTCACGGATTTTTTCGGTAATCACCGCCATAATTGCTGAGGTTTCAGGGCCGATATCGTCAGGCTTGGCAAAGGGAATATCGCCATGGTTTTCAACGATTAAGCCATGCACCCCACCGCACAAATAATTATCTGCGTCGCGCAGTGCGCGATCAATAATATACTGAACGGGTTTTCCCTGGTATTTTGGCGCCCCGGGAAAGGCATCGCAATGAATAACACCAATCACGGCCTTCTTACGTGAAAAAATATCTTGTATCGCATTACTTTTTTCTGCTGATATAGAAACCATCACTTTCACCTTATTAACGAGGAAACTATGCGTGTATATGTTGCAGGCAATATTGTTGTGGATGAAACCTGGTCTGTTAATGAACTCCCGCAAAAAGGTGCATCAATTCACGGCAAAAAAATATCCCTGGATATAGGCGGCAAAGGCGCCAATCAGGCAATAGTTATTTCCCGCTGCGGCATTGACACACAATTAATTGCCGCCACCGGCAATGACAAAAGTGGTCAATGGATTCGCGAGCAAATTTTACGGGAGCCGCTTAATTTATTTCCCGGAGAAGCGTTATCCAGTCATAGCGATACCTCAATTATTTTTAACAGCAGCGATGGCGACAATGCCATTATTACCACTACAGATGCTGCTGATGCGTTGCTGCTCGATACGGTTCTGGCCCATTTAGCCGGGGCGACAACAGGTGATGTGCTGTTGCAGCAGGGTAATTTCTCGGCAGAGAAAACCCGGGCGCTCTTTGTCTGGGCAAAAGCCAGAGGCTTGATCACTGTCTTCAACCCTTCACCGGTAAACCCGGATTTTGCCAGCTTATGGCCCCTGGTTGATATTGCGGTTCTTAATCAACTGGAGGCCGATCTCCTCAAACCCGCTGGCGTCAAAACCCTGGTCATCACTCAGGGCGCTGCCGGTGCCTGGTTGATAAACCATGATCAGCGCCAGTTCTGCCCGGCGCTTTCGCTGCAGCCGGTAGATACTACCGGCGCGGGCGATACCTTTCTCGCCGTGATGCTCGCTTCCGCACTGTTACGCGGCGTTGAGCCTGATCGACTGGCCCTGCAACACGCCAGCGCGGCGGCAGCCATCACCGTGAGTCGTACCGGAACCGTTAACGCTTTTCCGACTCAGGATGAACTCGCTGCACTGCTGAAGACAGGCAGCGAGTAGCACCTTATTTAAACAGCGAACGGTAAGAATCGACGTTCGCTTTGGTCACCACAGTGGCGGGCACCAGAATGTTTTTCTCGATGGTTTTCCCTTCGGTCAGCGCGTTCAGAGCCTTCACGGCCTCTTCCCCCATTTTTTTCGGGTCCTGCTGCAAGACGGCAGCAACATAGCCATCATCAATAGCGCTGATAGCTTTGGCGGTGAGATCCCAGCCGAAAACTTTGATATCGTTCTGACGCCCCTGGTTTTCTACTGCCGCGATAGCGCCGAGCAACGCGGGTTCCCCGGTCGCATAAATAGCCGTCAAATCCGGGTTACCGGTGATCAGGTTTTCCGCTGCAGTCATGGCGGTATCCTGCACATTCTGACCATCAACCACATCCGCCACGGTAATGTTGCTGTTGCTCTTGATCGTCTCTTCAAACCCTTTCTGCCGCTGGTTTTGTATCGCGGAGTTCAGCGCACCGACAATCCCCAGGCGCGCTTTGCCATCCATCTCTTTAGCAACGTATTCGACAAAATAGTTGCCGAGAATCTGACCGCCTTCGAGATTATCAACGCCAACCTGAGCGGCCTGCGGACCTTCAGGTAATACGGCATCAATGGCGATAACCGGAATTTTTGCCGCTGCTGCTTCTTTAATCGCGGGCATAATGCCATTAACGTCAATTGCATCAACCAGAATGCCTTGCACGCCCTGTTGAATATAGTTTTCGATTGCATCATTCTGCGCAACCGGGTTGTCGTTGGCGTTGTAAATAACCAGTTTTTTACCGCTGGCTTTGGCAGCTTCCTGTGCTCCCTGGTTCATCTGATTAAAAAACAGTGCCTGTTGGTTTATTTGCACCAACGCATAGGTTTGTTCTGCCCGGGCCAGTGAAAATAATGAACCTGCAAAAATGAGAGCTGTAGTAAAAAAAACTGAACAGGGTTTTCGGGTGAAGGATGACATCATTGAGTTCCTCATCGGGAATTAATAATAATCAGCGTTTCCCAGCATCCGGATGCTGAGGGAATTTTTTTGGCAGGCAAATATCGTATAAACCATTAAGAACACGGCAAACAACCCGTCTTTTTGAAGCCACCGGAATCCTTTATTTCGGCACCCCTTCCGTTGGGTATGCGGATTGAAATAAATTCAGCCAGCCTGGGAAACGTGTCCCGGTACAGCGGTAAACTGTTTATACAATTCTCCGGGTTAATTTTTTTGTCAAGTGTTTATTTATCCGGCAGCGAAAAAGGGAAAGCACTGTATCAGCTGCGCTTACCTGTGTTACAGATAAATCCCCTGAGTAAAGATGGCTGAATTGATGAGTACAAAACGCGTGTTGTTATCTGATGTTGCGAAGCTGGCCGGGCTGTCAAAAGCCACGGTTTCACGTTACATGAATCACAGCATCGTGCTGCCTCAGGACACCATAAACCGCATTGAGATGGCGATTCGTACACTTGATTATCGCGGCAACAGCCTGGCGCGGCGCTTAAGCAAGGGCGGAAGTGAAACTCTCGGTCTGGTGCTGCCTGATATCACTAACCCCTTCTTTGCTGAGCTGGCGGACGCAGCGGAGGAAGCCGCTTCCGCACGCGGTTACAGTCTGGTGCTGTGCATTACGCGCAACAATCCGGACAAAGAGGCGCAATTTGTCCGCTGGCTGGATACCCGCCAGGTTGATGGTTTGCTGTTCACCACTAACCGGCCCGATAACGGCATATTGCGCAAAGAGGTTCAGCGTCAGCACCATGTGGTATTGCTGGACGAAGATATCTCCGGCAGTAACGTACCCAAAGTGTTTGCGGACAACGTGCAAGGTGGGCGCATCGCCACTGAGCAGCTGATTGCAGCCGGGCATACCCGTATCGCCTTTATTGGCGGGCCGGAGAAGTTGATGAGCGTTCGGGAACGTTATCTCGGTTTTTGCACCGCGATGAAACAAGCCGGTTTGCCTGTTCCGCCGGAGTGGGTGATGTATGGCAACTACTCACGAGAGTTTGGCCAGCAAGCATTAAATCACTTATTCCGTTCTCCTCAACGCCCCACCGCTGTCTTCGCCGCCAGTGATTATCTGGTGCTGGGACTGCTTGACGGATTACGCGCCAGCGGCCTGCAGGCACCCGCCGCGCTTTCCCTGGTCGGTTTTGATGACGCCAACTACGCCGACTTTACCCAGCCACGCATTTCCACCATCCGCCAGCCTGCCCGCGAAATGGGCCATACCGCCGTAGATATCATGCTACGTCTGCTGAATAACGACCCCGATGTCCCGATGGAAACCCGTTTACCTGTGGAATGGATAGGACGGGATTCAATCGGATTTGTTAACAACGTCCCAAAATGATGCAAAAATGCACGAACATAGAGCAAAAAATCATCTTCCTGTGTTATTTGTGTATAGTAAGTAAACCGGTTTACCCCATGCTCTCATCAATATTCTTTGTTTTCTAAGGGGTTAGGCCGGAATGCAACGCCTGTAAATCAGGCTGGCATGGATGCTGCAATGTCGTAACTGGCGAGTAAATATCATTGTAGCGTTTGTTCCGGTTGTTTTGAAAAAAGCTTTACCCCGCAGGTAAACCGGTTTACTAGCTTGTAAACCGTGCAGGATTTGACTTTTTCTCAACCAGACAAATATTCCCCATAGTGATAATGGGAGTTATCCAATGCAGCAGTTACAAGCTATCCCGGCACGGGTTGAAATGGAAAACATCACCAAGACCTATGGCGCAATACGTTCGCTGCGTGGTGTCAATCTGCAACTGGCGCCCGGTGAAGTGTTAGGTCTGGTGGGTGATAATGGCGCCGGAAAATCGACACTAACCAAAGTCCTTTCCGGTGCTGTCGTGCCCACCAGCGGCACAATTCGCATCGACGGCATACCGCAACACTTCAGCAATCCGGCGGATTCGCGCCGTTGTCACATTGAAATGGTCTATCAGGATCTTTCCCTGTGCGACACTGTTGATGTTGCCGGCAACCTGTTCATGGGCCGTGAGCCGATGAAATCCGTGTGCGGTATCCCCTTTCTTGATCAGGCCAGAATGCATGCCGAGGCACGTGACATGCTGAAAGGGTTGGGCATTTCCATTCCTGATACGCACCTGCTGGTGCGTAATCTCTCTGGCGGTCAACGTCAGGCTATCGCCATTGCCCGTGCGGCAGCGTTTGATCCCAAAGTGCTGATCATGGATGAGCCAACGGCCGCGCTGGCGGTAGCGGAAGTGGAAGCCGTACTGGAACTGATCCGCCGTGTTTCGGCACGCGGCGTCAGCGTGATCCTGATTACTCATCGTCTGCAGGATCTGTTTCTGGTGTGCGACCGTATCATGGTGATGTACGAAGGCACCAATGTTGCTGAGCGTCGGGTAGCCGATACCAACCTGAGCGATATCGTTAACCTGATTGTTGGTGAGAAATTTACCGCTCACTCCGCAGCAGCACATTGAGGTGACAGGATGAGCATCATGAATTCAGGCAATTCACGTATGGTTCAGCACTCTCTGCCACGCCGTCTGTTACATAACCACTCGGGTGTGGTGAGTATTGCGCTGTTTTTTATTTTCTGTTGCGTGGTGTTTTCATTTATCACCAGTAACTTCCTCACCGCCACCAACTGGCTGAACATCATTCGTCAGAGCGCGCCGCTGCTGATTGTGGCTACCGCCATGACGCTGGTGATCACCACCGGCGGGATTGATTTGTCGGTGGGATCGACGCTGGCGCTGGTGGGTGCGCTTTCCGCTATCGCACTCAACAACTGGGGATTGCCGTGGCCGGTGGTATTGATCGGTGGTCTGCTGCTCGGCGCTCTGGTCGGCGCGATTAATGGCTTCTTTATTGCGTTCGAGGGCATTCCGGCCTTTATCGTCACGCTGGCGACACTCGCGGTGGTACGCGGTATTGCGCTGCTGATTACGCAGGGATATTCAATTCCGGTCCCTGCCGACAGTCTGTTCACTTTTATGGGCCGGGCCTGGGTACTGGGGATGCCGATGCCTGCGCTGATTGGCATTGTGGTATTGCTGGCCGGACATATTCTTCTCAACCACATGCGTTTTGGCCGTTATGTTACTGCCATCGGGGCTAACGCCGAGGGCGCGCGTCGCAGCGGGATCAACACCAAAGCCGTCACCATGAAGGTCTATATCATCAGTGGTATGGCGGCGGCGCTGGCGGGCATGATCATTACTGCACGCCTTGGCAGCGGCTCTTCGAATCAGGGCGAAGGTTTTGAATTGCAGGTGATCGCCGCCGTGGTGCTCGGCAGCACCAGCCTGTTTGGCGGCTTTGGCACTATTATCGGTACGCTGCTTGGTGCGCTCTCCATTGCCATTATTCAGAACGGACTGATCCTGTCGCACATCTCACCTTTTTATACGCAAATCGCCACCGGCACTATCATCCTGCTCGCCATCTGGCTGAATACCCGCATTCTTAACCCGACCCGCGCCCCCGCGAAAGGATAGCTGATGAAAGGATCAATTTTTCGCCATCCGGATCCTTTGCCGCTTGGCGTGAGCAGTGGTTATGTGATGACAGTGCTGGGTCCTTTACCGCTGGCAAAAATGGGCGTCACGCTGATGCATGAACATATTCTGCTGGATGCGTCGGGCAAATGGGTTCCGCCCTGCTGTTGCAGCGAACGCCATATGGCTGAAATGCCGGTCAGAATAGAGAACCTCAGCGAACTCTCGCTCAATCCTTTAATGAGCCGCGATAACTGTCAGCTGTTTGATGTCGATACCGCCATCGATGAGCTGATGAAATATCGTGCTCTCGGCGGCGAGACGGTTGTCGATCCGACCAATATTGGTATCGGGCGCGATCCTAAAGGCTTACAGCGCATCGCACGATTAACCGGATTAAATATCGTGATGGGTACAGGGCTTTATCTGGAGCCGTCGCATCCGGAATGGGTGAAAAGCATCAGCGTGGAGCAACTGACTGAGAAGCTGGTCTATGACCTCGGCGGTGCGGAGGAAAAACCCGACGTGCTTGCTGGTCTGATCGGTGAGATCGGTATCTCCAGTCGTTTTACCCCGGACGAAGAGAAATCGCTGCGGGCGGCCGGACGCGCTAATGCTGTTACCGGCGTGCCGGTTCAGGTGCATTTGCCCGGCTGGGAACGTTCCGGCCATAAAGTGCTGGATATTCTGGAACAGGAAGGTGCCGATATTCGCCATGTGGTGCTTTGCCATATGAACCCGAGTTTTGCTGATAAAAACTACCAGCGCGAACTGGCCGGACGTGGGGCATTCCTGGAATACGACATGATCGGTATGAGTTATTACTACGCCGACGAGTCAGCACAATCCCCTTCTGATGAAGAGAATGCCCGCGCTATCCGGGAGTTGATTGATGACGGCTTTATTCAGCAGATCCTGTTATCGCAGGATGTCTTTCTGAAAACCATGCTGACCCGCTACGGCGGTCATGGTTACGGCTATATCCTCAAACATTTTGTGCCGCGCCTGAAACGCCACGGCGTCAGCGGCGAACAACTCGAAACATTAATGATTGCTAATCCGCAGCGGGTATTTGGCGGATAAACGGAGAGATATCATGCAGAAGCGCGTTTTGCTGGTTGGCGAGTCCTGGAACAGCACCTCAACCCATGTAAAAGGTTTCGATCAGTTCTCCACCGCAACCTGGCATAGCGGTGCGGTCGATTTTATGGCGGCGTTAAAGGAGAGCGATTATGCTGTGGCGCATATGCCTGCCCATGCCGCAGCAACTGATTTTCCCCTGACCCTGGCGGAGCTACAACAGTGGGATGTGATCATCCTGTCGGACATTGGCGCGAATACCCTGTTGCTGCATCCCGATACCTGGCTGAAGAGCCGCCGCACGGCCAATCGTCTGAGCTTAATTCACGACTATGTTGCCGCAGGCGGCGCTTTAATGATGATTGGCGGCTATTACAGTTTTCAGGGGATCAACGGCGGCGCGCGCTATCGCAATACCCTGGTGGAAAAGGTGCTGCCGGTGCGTTGCCTCGCCTGGGATGACCGTATTGAAACCCCCGAAGGATGCAGCGTGGAGGTAACAACAACGCATGCAGTGCTGGCAGATATGCCTGACGACTGGCCGTGGCTGCTGGGTTACAACGAAGTCGAGATGCAGCCGGAAGGTACTTTGCTTGCGACGGTTGCCGGCACCTCGCATCCACTGCTGGCGGTGCGTGAGTATCAGCGCGGACGCTCCCTGGTCTGGACCAGTGATATGTCTGCTCACTGGTTGCCGGAGGAGTTTGCCAGATGGCCCGGCTATCGCCAGCTGTGGATTAACTGCCTGGACTGGCTGACGGAGCGTGGCTGATGCAGCCCGTCTCGCTGGATCTCGCCCGGAAGCTGCTGGGTTTTGATACCATCAACCCACCCGGCAACGAAGCGGCCTGCATGCAGTTTTTCGCGGGCTGGCTCAGTGAGCGAGGATTCGATATCCGGCTATCAAGGTTTGGCGACGGACGAACCAACTTGATCGCACAACTGCCTGGCGAGACCGCAGGTAAACCGCTGGCGTTTACGGGTCATATTGATACGGTGCCGCTGGGTAATCAGCCCTGGCAGCGCGATCCTTTTGGCAGTGAGATTGACGGAGATCGGCTTTATGGCCGTGGCGCCAGTGATATGAAAGCGGCGCTAGCTGCTTTCGCTTGCGCCTGTGTACAGCAGCAATCCACGATACGCGCCGGCTCTGGCGTGGTGCTGATCATTACGGGGGGTGAAGAAACCGGATGTGACGGGGCAAAAGCACTGATCAAGGCTGGCCCTTTGCCACAGGCTGGCGCACTGATTGTTGGAGAGCCAACGGCTAATTATCCGGTGATTGGCCATAAAGGAGCCTTGTGGTTACGCTGTGAGACGCGCGGAAAAACGGCCCATGGCGCCATGCCGGAACTGGGCATCAATGCTATCTATCTGGCAGCTGATGCGCTGGGTAAAATCCGTCATTTTTCGCCCGGGCCTGCACATCCTTTGATGAAACATCCCACGCTTAATGTCGGCCGCATTCAGGGGGGATTAAATATCAATTCAGTGCCGGATCGCGCAACTTTCGATGTTGATATACGAAGCGCCCCCAATCTCCATCATGCGACGATCCAGGAGCAGCTTGCCGCGTTATTGGGCGAGTCGGTTGCCATCACCACACTGGTCGATCTGCCTGCCATATTAAGCTCAGAAACCCACAGGTGGATTCAGTCCGTTTACCGGTTATGTCAGCTCCTCTTTGATTTTCCACTCGAAGCCAAAGTGGTGCCCTACTTTACTGACGCCTCGCTGTTATTACCTGCGCTGGGACATCCACCCTGTGTGATCCTGGGTCCCGGTGAACCCACAATGGCGCATCAGACTGATGAGTATTGTCTTCTGAGCAAACTCGCAGAAGCAGAGCAGCTTTACGGCCAGATTATCGGGGAATGGATGTGCGGAATGACAGATGCCAGGGGATAATCTTCTGGCGGGATTTGAGGTTCACCCTGGCTGCTACCGCCTGATCCTGACCGGTCAGTACGCGCAATGCCATATCAGAGTAACTCCCTCCCGCTGCACAGGCTGTCTGCGCTTTTGCCACATCCGCAACCTAATCCGCTCCGCCTGATACTGCACGAAGATGAGCTGGCAGAAAGGATTATGCAGCTTTAGGCCAGACGTAGTGACTGTATAAGGATGTTTATTAACCTGAGCGCAAATGCTCCTCACAATCCGCCTGGTGCCAGAAGTGGGAGTTGCTAAAACTACGCTGTTTTAATCTATGGGGAACGACAGGTCAATAAAGGTGTTGAACAGATCAGGCCCCGCATTGCTTGTGACGATGAGCGCGCCCGGTACGTCTATGAAACCATAGGTTTGGGGGGCAGGAATCAACATGAGCAAAGTATAAAAGTTTAAATAATGCGAGCACTGCGGAAATGGACCTGTAAGCCTGAAACACTGCAGGAATCGACGAGTAACTGCTAAGTCTTTTTCTCCACGGCATATGAGTAAAAGCCCGGCAGGCATTACGCCTGCCAATGAATCACTTCTCGGTGTAATCCATTTTGCTCACTACACCAGCATCATTGAATTTCAGCAACAGCAACTGATCCCGATCGCGGAAGACCGGGATAAAAAAATAAAGGCGGCGATCCACCACCTTAGAGGCGTAAATCCAGGTGTTGGCAGTTTTAAACTCTTTTGGCGTGGCAGGAGCGCCAAGTAATAGCAGCACGTCCTTTTTGGTGGATTTACCCACCACGATACTGTCCCGGATGACCTTCTCTGAATAATTATTTAAATCGGACATACGTGTTCTGTCCACGTTCGCAACACAACCGCTCAACGCAATGGTACTGAACACCAGCAGAAGAAAATTTTTAATTTTCATTACACATTCCCCTCGTAATATATATCCATATCCGAGTCGTATTTAATTTCTTTTGCATAAATGACGCAATAACCGGACTTATCTGCATAGCTGTAATGGATCTCATACAACGCTTTTTTCTTCGGGGTAATCTCCAGATTAACACTACAACCACCGTATAAAGAGTGGTGAATGGTTGTCAGACGATCCGGGAGCAAGGTCGTTTCGAAAAATTTGCCACTATAATCTTTATTTTTCAGTTTAGGGAATCCCAAATCATGAGTATTCCCAAAAAAAATATTGACGTAAGCACTATGTTCCTGCACCCACCCTCCGGTTTTCTTACCATCACTATCTTTTTGATACAGGGCATAGCTCATGGGAGCCCCCATCAAGCGAATTTTCGCGACATCTGGCGAGTTTGCCGGGGGAACATACAGTGCCGGTTCAGGAAAATAAGTGCTACAGCCAGCTAATAATAAACTGACAAATAACGTAGCAGTTTTACCCACGCCACTCCGGATAACCAAATGATTCATTATTGTAATTTCCTTGCAGTAGTTTTTTTAAATTTTATTATTGCTAACAGAAAGGTGGCTCATTCGCATTAATAATATGCAGCAATATACTCATTTTTTTAGCACAGCCTGTGCAGAGCTCTACGGCGAGTGTGCTACCCTGGATTGAATTAACGTATCTTCTTTCCATCGTCTCCTTCCCTGCCTGGAGAATAGTATCGGCAGTACTCTCCTGTTCTTTAGGATAAAATAAATGTATGGGAGGGACAGCCTGTTGTTTGTACGCTGTTGCTTTCGTGAAGTGGCGCGATTACTTATTCCAGCACCATGACATTTATTTACTCCCTGTCAACCAATGAGGAAATCTGGATATAGCCTGTTGAAAAAATTATACGCTGAAGCTCAGACATCAGACTTTAAACTCTAATTTGAAAGATATGATATCTATAAAACCACGGTTAAGTAGTCATTGTTACTTACGGGAAACGCGTCATCCACTGACTTTTCAGCGGCCTGCCAGTATAGCGACGAACCTGAAAGTAAGCCGACATTCTGTCGGCCTTTTTCATATGCTGCGCTGATTGACCCGCTCTGAGAGTTGCGCAGCACTTTCTTTTCTTTCGCTGTACCGGTCCGTCAGATATTCACTCCGTCCGCGCGTCAGCAGAGTAAACTTCATCAGTTCTTCCATAACATCCACGATGCGGTCGTAATAGGGTGAAGGCTTCATCCGGCCATCCTCGTCAAATTCCGCCCAGGCTTTTGCCACAGAAGACTGATTCGGGATGGTGATCATACGCATCCAGCGCCCCAGAATACGCATCTGATTGACAGCATTGAACGACTGGGAGCCGCCGCTGACCTGCATCACGGCGAGGGTTTTTCCCTGGGTCGGGCGGACTGCGCCGGAAGACAAAGGTATCCAGTCAATCTGCGACTTCATGATCCCGGTCATAGCACCGTGACGTTCGGGAGAGCACCAGACCATTCCCTCTGACCAGAGCACAAGCTCGCGCAGTTCTGCGACTTTCGGATGCGTTTCGGGAGCATCGTCCGGCAGCGGCAGACCAGATGGATTAAAAATTCGCACTTCCGCGCCCATCGCCTCCAGCAATCTCGCTGCTTCTTCTGTGGTGAGGCGGCTGTAGGATCGCTCACGCAGCGAGCCATAAAGCATCAGAATACGCGGCGGGTGTTCCACAGGCACGGCGTTAAGCTTTGCCTCTGTAACCGGGCCATCAAAAATTGTCGGTTCTATATTTTTCAGTTCATTCATCTGGTACACGATGTGTTCTGTTTTTTGGTTAAAAGGAGCAGGAGCGCTATCAACTTTAAGCTGCGCCTGGTTACCAGAAAGGCATCCTGTTACTTATTACGCTGAGTTATTTTCGGAAGTGCGCTGTCACCTTCGCCAAGCGTGCGCTGCAGGATCACCGTATCGAGCCAGCGACCGTGTTTAAAGCCTACGGATCTGAGCGTTCCAGTGATGCCGAAACCTGCAGAACGGTGCAAAGCAATTGAGGCAATATTTTCACTGTTGCCTACAACCGCCACAAGTTGACGAAAGCCGTTCTGCTCTGCCCATAATACCGCGTGGGATAAAAGCCTTTTACCGGCACCCCGGTTCTGATACTGGTGGTCAATGTAAACAGAGTCTTCCAGTGTGAACTGGTAAGCGCAACGTTCCCGGTAAAGGGTCAGGTAACAATATCCACGGACCTTGCCGCCATCAATAGCCACAAGCCAGGGAAGACCTGCTGCACGAACTTTCTTCAGGCGGGCTAACATTTCTGCTTCGTCTGGCGGCTCTGTCTCAAATGTGGCCGTTCCATTAATTACGTGGTAAGCATAAATCCGTTGTATGGCAGGGATATGCTGTTCATCTGCTTCGCAAATTTCCATAAACAGGGCTCCAGGTTAAGATCTGCCCCCAGCTTAACCTGTCTGGGGAAATTTCGTCAGTTACTATGCTTATTTCCACCAGAAAAAATCTTTTGATACTGAGTCTGTGCAAGCATCCAGCTACGCTGAATGCCTGTATATGATAGTGATTACTCACAACCCGATCCCAGTTATCACCACAGAATTATCAGCGCAGTTATATAATACAAAGCCAAAATATCCCCGATAACTTTTTGAACAGCGCACCACGCTTCGTTGCCGGAAAACATTACTTCAAAACTGAAAAGGCCGGGCTGCGTGATTTTAAAAACAGACCCGAAGTCATCGGGTTATTGCTAAGAATGCTCGCTCCCTACTCCGCTGGTCAGAACGTGGCGCTGCCAGGCATGCCAGGATGCTCGCAACCGACCAGGCACAGGAGTCTTCGAGAAACGGGAGGTCAGCTATTTCAGCCAGCTTCAGCCAGCACACAACCCCCTGCCCGTTAACCTGCCGCACAAAGACTGTGACTCCCGCATTCTGTATTATCCGCGTAATGGCGTTAGCCTCTCTACCATGAAATTGCGTGAAGAGGAGCTGCCAGGCAGGATTATGCAGCTTCAGGCCAGGCAGTAGTGCCTGCACCAGGAATGCTTGTTAACCTGCACCTTACAGTCCGCTTCGTGCTGTGAGTTCAACTGGTCGATGCAACGCTATCCTTAAATGAGGAGGACGCTGCCTTACACGCATGTCCGCTCTGTGCCAGAAGCGGACTGTGCTAACACCCTGCAGGGTTAATAAACCTGGGGCAGATCAGCAAGGAGCTTTACAAAGCGCTTCCTTACTTCTTTGTATCCGTTATTTTCATAAAATTTGTGTGCTCTGGTTCTCTTTTCACTGCTTGAAAGCTCAATCTGAGAACATTTTTTATCGAGGGCCAGGCGCTCAGAGGCAATCAGAAGTTGCTGGCCTATCCCCGCCCCACGTAACGACTCATCTATGACCAGAGCTGAAATTAATGCCCATAAGCCATTTTCATGAACAGGTGTGATAAAGTTTATAACAACAACTCCACAAACTTCCTTATCTAATTCAGCCACTAAAGTACAAAGCGTACTCTGCGCCTCACAGATACGTTGTTCCAGGCTCTCAGTGTCTGTCTGATAGCCCAACTGTAGAAAAAGCTTTTTTAGAGAGGGAACATCTTTTGATTCTGCCGCCCTTATTAAAATCATTGTGATCATTTCCTTGAGTAGGGTTCAACAAAAATATCCAGGTTTCATCAATCAAATCAATAAAATTTGCTAACCGCACGAGAAAAAAGACAATTCAAAATAGACGTCCAGGAAACAGGCTTAACCAACCTGCTGTCATCCAGTATGCATTTTGATGTGATGTCCGCTTTTCGCTCATACCGGACTGTAAACCAGTTGCTGGAGTTGCTCCTGCAGTCAGTCATCAGATTTCAGACTGGAAGCCCGGAACGCCACCGTACGGCGGAGCTTACCGGCCCTGCCGGTAAGCGCAGAAGAGCAGATAATACGGCAACACAGAGGAACTGAAGGCAGTCATAAGAACTTTCATGCTGGCGTCTGTCATATGCTGAAGTTCAGCGGGTCAACGCAACGCTATTCTTAATCGAGGCGGGTATTTCCATACCAGAAGAATACTTAATAAACATACGCAGGGCCTCAACTCGCAAAGCGTATTTTACCTTTAAAACTGACAGATAAATTCTCGTTCTTTTTTTTGTCAGTAATGACCATGTCAACGGTATCCAGACCGCAGACATGAGACAGTGCGCGATATCCAATTTTTGATGAGTCTGCAAGAATGACCTTTGTGCGTGCAGCATTGAGAATGGCTTTTTTAGTAGGTATTTCAATAGCATTTACATTAGTTATCCCAGCTTCTGCATGTACGCCTTCCGCGCCCATAAAGGCCCAGTCGGCATAAACCTCACCAAACTTGCGAGTCGCATCCGGTCCTACCAGGGTGAACGAGTTCCCTGCTACCGCGCCTCCAGTGACATTAAGATTGATAGCCGGATACTGGCAGAGCAGCATCGCAATGTTCAGGTCATTCGTGATAACGGTCAGATCCTTTTTTGATAGCAGATGGACTGCAAGCTCATAAACCGTTGAGCCGTTGTCGAGAATGACTGAATCTCCGTCAGAAATAAGCGATGCAGCATACTTCCCGATGGCGACCTTCTGTGCATGATGACGACTTTTGCGAATACTGTAAGGCGTGTCCTGCCCCTCTGTTGACAGGACGGGTAAAACACCACCATGGGTGCGAATGATCCGACCCGCTTTCTCCAGAAAAATCAGATCTCTTCTGACCGTTGAACTGTCAACGTTGAATTCGTCAGCAAGCTGATTTGCGTTGAGATAACCCGTTGAAACAAGCATCGAAAGAATCCTGTCCCGCCTCTCATTTGCCAGCATTTATCGCCTCCTTACACACTAAATTGCAGTCGATATTATCACGTAAAAGCGAAAAAAATAAGCTTAAATCCATATGTTTCATGACGTTAAAAGTCTTTTTCAAAAATACAAAATTCATATCACATGCACGATATCGTGCATTGACATGAACGATATCGTGCATGTAGTTTAAAATGCTTTCAACACCAATCACTGAGGTATTTATGTCAAATCCATATGAGAACGATATTGCAATGCAGCCTGAAGCCATCATGGCGCAGCTTAATAATCCTCTGCCGGAGCGCCTGAGCACAGTAAAGCTGAGCGACTATGATCGCATCATTCTGGCTGGCATGGGCTCATCGGACTATGCGCTGATTCCGGTAGAGCGTGCGCTGATTGCACAGGGCTATCCGGTATGGCGTATGGATGCAGGTCGCTTACTGGATATGCCAGACCTTATCACTGAAAAAACCTTGTTGTGGGCAACATCGCAGTCGGGCATGAGTGGTGAGATAGTTGCGCTCCTGAACCAGGATAAGCGTCCAAAAACCATTATCGGCTTAACCAATGATGAGAGCAGCGTACTTGGTAAAAGCGCAGATATCCTTATCACGCTGAAAAGCGGTGATGAAGCGACGGTCAGCTCCAAAAGCTATCTGAACACGCTTATTGCCTGTTACAGAACGCTGGCCATGCTGCTGGGAGAAGATGAGAAAGCCGTGTGCGAGTCAGTCGCCGGCATACTTCCCGGTATCGGGGGTCTTGTCAGGGAAAAAACCATCGTGGACGATTTTGCGGACCGGCTGTTCACTTCAGCGCGCCCACGTATCGCTTACATTGCCACGGGCGCTTACGGCTCAAGCGCATTGACCGGGGCTTTGATTACCAAAGAAGCATCCAAGGTCAGTGCAGAAGGCTTTATTGGAGGAGAATTCCGCCACGGGCCTCTGGAGACTTCTGGTAAAGGCATGCTCGCCGTATTGCTGGGTAAACCAGGCGATGAAACGCTCGAAAGACTCGCAACTGAACTGAAGGCAAACGGGACGGACGTCGTCACCATTGGGGAACAACCCTTTGCAGATTCAGCGTTGCTCCCTGTCCCGGCAGAAAATGAACTTTGCCAGCTGCTGTGTGGCTTTATCTATATCGAACACCTGACCGTGGCCCTTGCCCGCAATAACGGGTTTGTGCCGGGCCAGTTCCTTTATGGTCAGAAAATCACGGTGGCCGTATGACAGGAACTGTAAAAGCAGGCATTGATATTGGCGGAACAGGTACTCGAATTATTATTCAGGCGGAAGCTGGCACGCTGAATTCAAAAACTATCCCAACCGCAGAATTCGCCAATATCAGTAAGAAAGAACGTTCGGCAGTTTTAGCCTCACACGTCCTCTCTCTAATCCCTGAAGGCATGCAACTAGGCAGTCTTGGTATTGGAGCCAGCGGGCCGGTGGATACCACACTGGGCGTGATTAATAACAAAGACACGCTTGAATGCTTTTCTTTCTTTCCGCTGGTAAATGAGCTCAGTGAAAAGCTGGGTGTTAAGGTCGGCATTGATAATGATGCCGTTGCGGCTGTACTGGGCGAGTATTATTTCGGGGCTGGTAAAAACAGCAAACGATTGCTGATGGTCACGCTGGGCACTGGTATAGGTGTGGCCCTCCTTGATAACGGTAAGCCTTTCCGTACCAGCGATGGTCAGCATCCTGAAGCCGGGCACATACCGGTATCCGGAAACCCGGTGACCTGTTACTGCGGCCTTAAAGGCTGCTGGGAAACGCTGGCGTCCCGGACATGGTTACAGCAAAACCTTGAAGCCCTTTTACCCGACACGCCGTTTGAAAAGCATGATGTGAATTTCTATAAAACCATTGCGCTTGAAAGAGAAGACGTGGCGAATGTTTTTCACCGTTACGGTAACTATCTTGGCCGCGGCCTGGTGACGTTGCTTACCCTTTACGGCCCCGATTTGACCATCCTCAGCGGCAGTGCTGCACATTATTACCCGCTGTTCAGGCCCGGTCTGGAGGAGGCCCTGACTCGCGCAGATACCTATGCCATAAACAAATCGATAGTCCCTTCCGAACTAGAGGATGTTGCCGGAGCGCTCGGTGCCACAGTAATTCCAGAGTTAACTTAAAAATCATTATCATAAATGACGGGGTAACATCATGGTAAATACAGAAATCAGAGAAGGACAGGATAGTTCAGGGAAAACACATAAGGTCAGTATATTTATTATCATGTCCATAATTATCTCGTCGGTAGGCGGGATAATATTTGGATACGACACCGGAATAATCGGTGGTGCTATTGTATTTATTGGGAAAGAATTTCAGATAAATGATTATATGCAGGGTATTATTGTCAGCATGTCGTTGCTGGGGGCAATGATTGGTGCCCTTGCTGCGGGCCCGCTTGCTGACAGGTATGGACGAAAGATAAACCTGTTAATTTCAGGGGTCTGTTTCGCGGCAGGTGCAGTGATCTCCGGTTACAGTCACAGTATTGAGCTCCTGACTGCTGCGCGTATTCTACAGGGTATTGGCGTGGGGGCATCATCGGTTCTTGTTCCCGTCTACATTGCTGAACTTGCCCCAGCGAAAATACGCGGCATGCTGGTTACATCGTTCCAGCTCATGATCACAGTGGGTATCGTCATTGCCTATGGCGTAAATACCGCTGCTGAAAGTCAGGGGGAATGGCGGTTCCCGGTGGGTGTTGCCAGCGTGTTTGGTATCGCTCTTGCAGTCGGTGTGCTGTTTGTGACGGAATCACCCCGTTGGCTCATTGCTGTCAACAAGCATACCATTGCACGCAGGACGCTGATAAAGCTGCGTGGAACGGATGATATTGATGATGAAATCAAGGAAACAGAGCGGCTGAATGTACTTGAGCAGGACAACATCAATTGGCGTGACTTGCTGAGCGGACACGTTCGCCCCATGATCCTGATTGGCGTACTGGTTGCTTTCTTTTCCAACGCCTGCGGAATTAACCTCGTCATCTATTTTGCTCCTCAAATCCTTCAGACCAGTGGATTCAGCTCTTCTGCCTCCTGGATTGGTACCATGGGTCTGGGTATAACGAATGTCATTTTCACCGTGGTGGGCATGCTTATAGTCGATCGCGTTGGACGGCGGCCGTTGTTGATACTTGGGGCAATCGGCCTCACCGTAAGCCTTGTGACCCTTGCACTGATATTCTCAGTACCGGCTTTTGAAGGCAGCGGCTGGCTGGCACTGGGGGCGCTTCTATTTTATATCGTCATGTATGCGGTCAGCCCTGGTATGTTGGGATTCCTGATGATTTCAGAAATTTCACCGCTCAGAGCACGTGCAAAAGTAACCAGTCTTTCAATTTTTATTATTTTTGCTACTAACCTCGTTATTGCGCTTGTATCGCTGCCAATGTTGAACGGAATGGGGACGTCGGCGACATTCTGGCTGTTCTCTGCGATATGCGTTGTTTTTACTATCTTCAGTTTCTACGTTCCAGAAACTAAAGGAAAAAGCTTAGAAGATGTGGAAATGTATTTTAAAGAAAAATACAACGCCAGATAATTTATTGATGGAATTTTCCTGACACTCTCTACTCTTCAGAATAAATCCAGCCCAACAGATTTTTGCTGGGCTCTCTTCGCTTCCTCTTCCGTTTGCCATCAGACCCTGGCGGGAGGCCTGGAACGCGTCTTTTCGCTGCAGGAGGAGCTTACCAGCCCCGCCTGTAAGCGTAGCAGGGCTTGCCAGGGTGTAGGTGCAGGAAAAGACCATCAGGCAGTTGGCGCTTATGTCCCCTTTGTGCTCAAAGCGGACGTAGAAAAATCCATAATGGTTCATAAAATGACAGGGAATAAAGCAGGACAAAGCTTACATACGCCCTGTTCTGAGCGCATTTAACCAGTCGGGACGGTTATTGCTGAGCGCAACTAAAGCTGCTGATTCCCAGTCATACTCAACCGCTTTGAACTCAGCTTTCCATAACCCGTTATGTCGCTCCACAATTGCATAGCGGGCATGGGGGGAACCACTTTCCATTACATGCGCACAGGGGGTGACATCATCATAGGCCTGCAACCCTACGCTGCCGGGGTTGACAATCAGTCGGCCGTCAGCCAGCCGCAGTTCTCGAGGGATATGCGTATGGCCGCACAGGATCAGCGATTCGCTTCTGTTTTCAATAAGCGCTAAAACGCGCGCTTCAGACGAGGGCTCCACACCTGAAGCAGTGACCTCTTCAAGAAGATAAATAAGGTCATCGCCTGGGGCGCCGTGCACCATCAGTATGTCTCCATTAAAAGTTAACTGCGCCGGCAGGTTTTTAAGCCATTCCCAATGCGCAGCCTGAAGGCTTTTGAACGCATGGCTGTCAGACAAACTCATATCTGAAAAATCCTGTTCGAGGAGTTGTCGTTCGTGATTACCTCTTACAGTTGGAATGTTAAGAGACATTAGCCTGTCAGCGGTTTCCGCAGGGAATAGTCCTCCCGAAACGATATCGCCCAGGTTCACAATCTGATCGACCCCCTGAGATTGAATGTCCGCCAGCACAGCATCCAGCGCCGGAAGATTCCCATGAATATCTGATATCACTGCCAGTTTCATACTGCTTTCCTGTTATGTTTAATCTCACAGATTCACTCACCTGAGCGGCCTGCAAAGCGGATAAAGACACTGTCTGCAATTAACCTTTCCCGGAGAATAACGCGGCGTCTGTCCTGATGCATTGTTCAGATAAACAGACTGAATCGCTACGGAAATGTTCAACAGGTAACAGGGTGCGGTTCTGAGCTTACTCCTGGAAGTGAGCGAATTTATCCTGAACCCGTCACCGTCAGGAATAATGTTCAACATAGTCAATGGTATGCAGGAAAAAGCTTCCTGAGCACCATAAGTATGGGGAGCGACGGCAACCACTCGCACGCCACTTGCGTTACCGGCACGTATCCCCGCAGCCGCATCCTCAAAAAACAACACAGTCACGAGCCGGGTAACCAGGAAGCAATGCTTCTCTTAAATAGCCTTCAGGTGAGGGTTTACCTTCAGCGACATCCTCTGCACACCATAACAGGCGGAAGCGGTAAGCCAGCTGCTTTCATCCTGTTTACAGCTAACTCCCGGCTGGCAGAGGTAACAAGCGCCCAGCGATCCTGCGGGAGTCGTTTTAACAAATCAGTCGAACCAGCCATGGCGACAATACCATCAAGGATGACCAGTTCACGCTCATCCAGCTCATCTGCAGCCGCCACGGTCTCTTCACCCGTTCCAATAAAATGGATAACCGTATCAATCGTTTGCCGGCCATGTGCAAAAGCGATAACCTCTTCTGCGTTTAGATCAAAACGTGTACTGAACCTGCGCCATTCATTCTCAACTACCGCCGTTGAGTCTACCAGGGTACCGTCCATATCAAACGGAAGCGCTTTAGCATGTAACGCATCATCCTCCTTATCTAAAGGGTATTATCCGATCTTCGTGCAGGTCTCGCTAATGCTGCGAAAATGTCATCGTCCGGACGCCTTGTCCCCCTTAAGGGTCATGACTGTGCTCTGTACGATGGCGACGATCTTACCGTCGTCCCTTTTGATTTCACAGCAATAGTGGCTGATGGTCTTACCCTGATGAATGGCATAAGCGTGTGATGTCAGCGTGGATTTCCATACAGGACGCAGAAAAGAAGCTTTAATATCGATACTCGTAAAGGTTTCCCCTGGCCCCATAAGAGTAGAATGTGCCGTTCCGACGGTGGCATCGGCCAATTCTGTTATTAAACCCCCGTGCACCGTACCCTGCTGATTCCCATGTATTGACGCATCGGCATACATCTCCAGCGTGGCAGTTCCCTCATTAATGGCCACCAGATGAAAACCCAGAAGCTGTGATATTGGCGTCGGATAGTTCATGTGCGTGGTGTCGCCGGGCTTTAAAGTACCGTTCAGCTGTGACTCAAGAAAGCTGAGTATCGACAATTGATTGCTGCTCATTACATTCTCCCGGTTATTGACCCTGCAGAGCCGGCAACCAGTCTGCTGCACCCGGCACTTCGGTTCTGATAAATCAGATAAAGGGGCGTAGAATCAGTTCCATTCCCAGTACAATCAGGAACAAAAGAAAACACTGCCTGAAACGCGTGGCACTGATGCGTGCCCGTACCTTCTGCCCCAGCCACATCCCAGCCAGAGCAGGGAGTATGGACATAAATGACAGCGAAAACTGCGCTATTCGGAACGCGTTATGAAGATAAAGCCCTGCGGCCAGCGCAACCGTAGAAACGGTAAATGACAGCCCAAGGGCCTGGACGAGTTCATCTTTACTGAAGCGAAGCGACTGAAGAAAGGGAACGGCCGGCATAACGAATACGCCTGTCGCACCGGTTATTACGCCTGTAACGCCGCCAATAACGGGTGACAGCCATTTCTCCCGGGCCTGAGAAACTGTAACCGACGGCGAAACCAGCGCAAAAACAGCATAAACGATTAAAGCCACACCCAGGCCGAACGCTGACCAGGCGGGATTAATGCTGATAAGAAGCGAAGATGCTGCCACCGTACCAGCCAGTATAAGCAACATCATCAGCCAAAGACGTCTGATGATAAGCATCACTGAAGGGCCGGTAAAAAGCTGCAGCACATTCGTCACGAAAGAAGGAATAACCAGCAGTGCCGCCGCGCTCGGGAGAGGCATAATCATGCCAAGTAATCCCATTGCCACCGTTGGCAAACCCATTCCGGTCACGCCTTTTACGAAACCGGCGAGGATAAATATTAGTAAAAGATAGATATACAGTTGTTCGCTCACGAAATTTGCCCTGACGAAGGATTTCCAGAGATTCAAACATCCCGGCCGTTAGTGGACAATCTGGTTTAAGCGCGTCATGCTTCGGATGGTCCGAAGGCTTAGGTGAATATCTTATGAGACTGGATCTTTCTGATTTGAAACTTGTCGTCTGCATCGCTGACGCGGGAAGCATTACCCATGGTGCCCGGTACGCCAGCCTGGCTGCTGGCTCGGCCAGTGAGAGGCTGAAAAGCATAGAGGAAGACACCGGGGTGAAATTGTTCTTTCGTCATCCGAGAGGCGTCAGCCTTACAGAAGCCGGTGAGATCCTTATCCGCCATGCCCGTGAAATACTGTCCCAGCAGGAGCGACTTAAAGCTGAACTCGGCGCTTACGTTAAAGGAGTTAGAGGGAAGGTGCGATTATATGCCAATACTTCAGCGATGGCCGAATTTCTGCCTGGAAGGCTTGCAAAGTGGCTTACAGAATACCCCGATGTGGCCATTGAGCTTGAAGAGAGAACAAGTGCGGATATCATTAATAGCATAAGCAATGGTATCGTTGAAGCAGGGCTCGTCTCAGATGCAGTAGACGCTGGCGAACTCAAGCTTGAACCCATAGCAGATGACAGACTTGCTCTTATCGTTCCCGTCACTCACACTCTTGAATGCAGAGATAACGTCTTTCTCTCGGACGCGATCAGCGAACCTTTTATTGGGCTTTACCCCGGCAATGCGCTGCAGGATCACATCAGTGAGCATGCAAGAGAGCTTGGTCATCAACTGACTTACCGCATCAGAATGAGCAGTTTTGAAGGTATTTGCGAGATGGTCAGTAGCGGCATTGGCGTGGGGATTCTTCCGGTATCTGTAGCTGAGCGCTTCAGCAAAAAGCTCCCCTACCAAATATTGCCGCTACACGACCAATGGGCGCGCCGGAGAATCTGCATTTGCTATAAGAACCAGAATTCACTGAGCCCGGCCATGGCAGGATTACTCGAGTTTCTAAGAGTACTGGATTTATAAATATCCCTGTTATGCCAGCTTAACGCAGCCCAACGTGATTTGCATAAGCAGTTCCAGCCATGCCTTGATTGTGGGTCAAACTGCGAACTTCCGCTCCTCGCTCATAGCGGACGATGTCTGGCCCGTAGCCCGCTGTGACCAAACGCCGAGGAATGATCTGTCGATGGCAAAACTGGGCTGCATCCGGCTCTTTTACAAAAAGTGATGCAATTAAGGGACGCAGCCTGGGGTGGGGAAAGCGTTTATTTCAGCGGTGCCGCCAGCGTGACAATCCACAATTCGCTGTCCGATTCAGGTTTCTTCAGCGGCTTTACACCGATAGTCGTTGCAACCGGCTTATCATCTACCGTAAGCGTCCCCTGTTCGGTCACCCGATAATCCTTACGCTTCTTACCTTCAACCGGATTTTGCATGACCGTTCTCACGCCGAAGTCATTGTCATTGGTGACCGCCAGCGTTTTATTGTCGATCAGCGCCAGACCTTCGGCCTTCTCCTGCTGCCAGCCGAGTTGACGTAAATCGACCACCAGCGTTTTAGTGGCGAGCTTAATGCCGCGCTGCGCCAGCGCTTTCTCGTCGTCAAACTCCGGATACTCGCCAGGCTTATCGAACGCTGCAAGCTCGGTAGCCGGGCTAAGATCCACCTTATAGATAAGATTGCGCATCGCATCGTCTTTGTCGCTGCCTTGTTCAATCAGCAGGATATGCTGATTGTCGAGCGCCACGATATCGCCAATTTTTGCGTCGCTGTTTTTACCGTAAGCGGCGCTGTCGATAGGGTAACCATACATCGCGGTTTTCCCGGTCGCCGGATCGAAGCTCACCAGGCGGGTAAAGCGCGCCTGCTTTTTACTTTTACCGTTGATATCCAGCGTGCTCTGCACCGCGGCGATGATACGCCCGTCCGGCATGCGGGTGAGCCCTTCAAATCCACGATTTGGCTGACGCCATTTGAGAACGTTCGGCAGACCGCCCGCGATGGATTTCTCCCCCTCTGCTGCCTGCGGCCCGTGAATTGTCAGGATCTTGCCGCGCGCATCAACGTTAATCAGGAACGGACCATACTCATCGCACAGCCAATACCCTCCCTTGCCGTCCGGCGTAATGCCTTCCGAATCCAGACCGCGGTTATCGCCATGCAGCACTTTCAACGTATCGCTTAGCGCGATTTCATTGGTTGATCCGATGACGCCATCCTGCAGCGGCAATCCGTTAATATTGCCCTTATCGTCATGCAACGGTCGGGCGTCCGTGGCCTCCGCTTTGCCGTTCTGCACCCGAATATTCATCAGCAGCGGGGCGAACTCTGGCGTGACGAAAATTTTTGCCTCTCTCTTACCCATATCAGGCGAGTCAGCATTCGGCCCACGATCGGTGACGGTTGCGAAGGTGAGTGCATCCCCCTGCTTGCCGGTAAACAGCAAGCCGGAGCCGATCCCCACCGGCAAACCATTTGGAAACGCGCTGGCAAACGCGCCGTTGTAGCTTACGCGCGTACCTTCGGGAAAACTGACGATATAGCGCTCGACCTGCGGCTGCGCCGCTAGCGTTGATGAAGAGAGCGCACAGCCGATAACCAGAGAAATAGCTTTCATTTTCATTTTGTTAATATCCATGTAGGGAAGCTAACAGCGTAAAGAACAAAAATGACAGAAAAATGAAATCTCCGGGAAACATTGGCTGCTAACAGGTTGATTTCTTCACCGTTAAGAAGGTGGATGGTGAGAGAATGAACCCTTATGTTTAGATAGTATGGTCAAAATTTCAGGACAAAGGCGGTGACATTGATGCGGATCCTGGCCCGTAATGCCTAAGGCAGAAAGTTCACTGACACAGGCATCGCCTGGCAAGGTAGCTAAAGATGTTCAGCCTGGTGGCGTCTTTTCCCTGAACCGGTAACGTCCGCTTTTCGCTCTAAGCGGGCATTGACCTGCTTGTCAGGCCGCTCTGTGCCAGAAGCGGCCCCCCAATTTCGCGTAAAATTGAAGCCAGCCACTGGCTGTCAGGCCAGTGCGATCAGATTGACCATGATGACACTCAATGCCAGACCGATTAGAATGACGCCTGAGACACGCTCCAGCCAGGGCAACGTCTGCGAAAAGTATTGCAGTATGACGCGGTTGCCAATGAAGATGGCTACCAGTAAATCCCACAGTAGCACAATGCTGAACATCCATACGCCATAGACGACCTTCAGACTAACCACGGTTGTGCCGCCAATAAGGGTGGCCAGACTGACATAAAACAGCGCATTTTTTGGATTGAGAATACCGGATAAAAATCCCATGCCGAACTCACGGCAATGCCTCCATACGCCAGCAGACTCTGTGACTAAGCCATGGTTTTTTACATTGTATTCAGAAACAGAATTTGCACCCGCAAAGCAAATAAAAAGCACACCGATATAGAGCAGATAAGCACAGCCCGTGAGCTGAATAACGATAAAGCTGATGCTGTCAGGACTAAAAAGCGTGATACCGCTGAAGGCAGCAAGAATGAACACCCCGTTCGCTATTGCTATTCCCAGACAGACATTTGCAGCGTGACGCCAGCCAGCTCTGATGGAGGTGCGCGCAACGAGAAAAAAATCCGGACCGGGTGACAGCAACGCCAGAAAATGCGCTGCAGCCACAAAAAGAAATTGCTGCATCTCGGTATTACCCTCTTAAAAGTTTTTAACAGGGTGCAGTCTCCGGGCAGGATTGTATTGAACAAAATTGCAGGTTTTCAGCTCCGAAAACAGCCTGGCGTTACACCGGTATGCGTCTTGAATACGCGCTGGAAATGACTCTGATCAGCGAAACCCAGCCGGTAAGCAATATCGGCCATATCATGACCTGACAGCAGCCACCGCCGCGCCTGATTGATGCGCACATTAAGCTGGTACGCATGCGGTGTCATCCCGGTCGCAGCGCGAAATGCTCTGATGATCTGATAACGACTCATGCCTGACAGATTTGCCAGCTCCGCTAAGGTCCACGGCTGCCTTTCGGTCTGTTGCATCATATCAATAATGTTTTTCAACGTCCGCCTCACCTCAGGCGACATGACAGGAAAAGCTTCCGCCACACAAGTGTCATATTCGCAGTCGCCTATAAACTCAATTAACGCCACATTTTTGTCTTCTGCACTGACTGTTGAAAACAGGGTGGCATTCAGTTCACAGAAGCGACGATAAAGGTCCTCATCAGCCGTCACCCGAACAATATCGTCACTAATAAGGCTGCCTGAAAAATCATTCATTTCAGTAACCAAAGCCCTTAACCACGCGGCATCGATATGCAGCATCTGATAGCTCCAGTGCTGATCGGGTAAGGGATTACAGGAATGAACAGCGTCGGCTGGAATGAATACCATCATCCCCGGTCGCAAAGACCAGGGATCACCCGTCGCCCCTGTGAACACACTGCTGCCCGCGTCCACAGCGCCCAGAGAAAAAGTCGGATGACTGTGTAGCTTATAACACGCGCGGCTGTGACAGGCGCGACGACTTTCTACAAAATCCATAGACGAATCGCGCCAGAATTCTGCAAGGTTGCCGGTGCTGCCATTATCGCACCTGCAGCCAGAAGCACATGGGGACAGGGTGAGCATACTGGTTCCATCCTGGTACAAATTATTGTGGTGATGCCTGCAAGGTGTTGAGCCAGACACGATACGATTAATTAAGATATTACCTCAGGCAGGCCTGCATATACCTATTAATATGTCCGCTTTTCGCTCATAGCGGACCTTGCGCCCGGGTCAGTCCGCTCTGTGCCAGAAGCGGAAGTTGCTAAATACAGTTTGTATTAATCAACGGGGAGAATGTCACGCACATGCATACTTCGGCGCCCACCGAAGCAACATGCCTTCGTCATCATTAAACTGTCCGTAAATTAACAACGGAGCGGACCATGATTGCAGTACTTTTTGAGGCAGATGCCCTGCCCGAGGCTCAGGAAAGATATTTTCAGCTCGCTTCGGAGCTGAAACCTCTCTTATCCGACACGCCCGGATTTATTTCAATTGAGCGCTTCCAGAGCCTGACTACCCCCGGAAAAATTCTTTCTTTGTCATGGTGGGAAGATGAGGAGTCTGTAGCCGGATGGAAGCAAAATGTGGCGCATCAGGCCGCGCAGAAAGAAGGTAAGCAATCGATTTTTTCATTCTACAGAATACGGGTAGCCAACGTATTCCGTGATTACTCTTCTGATAAGGGAACAAATTAGCATGTATGACATTCACGTTATTCTCAAAAATAGTCCGGGTTCACTTGGTTCACTGGGGAGTGTACTGGGTGAAAACGGAGTGGGACTTGAAGGCGGTGGCGTATTTACAACACCTGAGGCCGGACATGCACACTTCCTGGTTGAAGACGGTGAAAAAGCCCGCAGGGTGCTGACTGAAGCCGGTTTTGAAGTCTGCGAGGTGTGTCGACCTCTGGTAAGAAAATTACCTCAGGAACGACCAGGTGAGCTGGGAGAAATAGCTGACAAAATTGCCCGGAACGGCATCAATATTCTGGTACAGTACAGCGACCACAGCAACCGGCTCATTCTCATTACGGATGATGATACACGGGCAGCTGAAGTCACCCAAAAATGGGCAATACCTTCTGAATGAAACCCCTTAAAACACAGTGCGACAGTGAGCCGGATGATGCTCTTGAAACATCAATGGCAATGGTAGCTTCTGCCCTGTCTGACCCGTCCAGGGTCAGCATTCTGTGCGCCCTGATGGATGGGCGCGCGTGGACAGCCACCGAACTCAGCGTAGTAGCTGGCATAGCAGCCTCGACAGCCAGCGGGCATCTGAACCGACTTCTCAGCAACGGTCTGGTCATTTGCCTGACGCAGGGGCGTCATCGATATTACAGCCTTGCGGGGCATCATATCGCCGGACTGCTGGAAAACCTGATGGGCGTTTCCATGCGTACTCATAAGCCCCCCGCTTCCAGTACGCCGGTCTATCTTCGGTACGCACGCACCTGCTATGACCATCTGGCAGGCGAGCTTGCTGTCAGCCTTTATGAATGTATGCTGCGGGAAAAATGGCTTGAAGCAGATGGCTCGGAACTGACATCAGCGGGCAAAATACATTTTGAGAAAATGGGCGTCGTGCTTAACGCACGCACGCGCCGCAAGCCCTGCAGCCCCTGTCTGGACTGGAGTGAGCGACGTTTCCACCTCGGCGGTGACGCTGGCTCAGCATTGTTTACGCTATTCCTGCAAAAAGAATGGGTAACGCGTATGCCGGGATATCGTGAAGTGAACGTAACCGATCCAGGACGAATTGCAATTTATCGGCTGTTTAAGCTGAAAATTACCTGATCTTAAGTCCTGTACCTGATGCCTCGACCGGATGTCATTGAATTGCCCAATATTTTCACCCGTTTTGACGAACACAGGTCCGCTTATCGCTCATAGCGGACCTTGCGCCCGGGTCAGTCCGCTTTGTGCCAGAAGCGGACATTGCCGTAACCGAAACCCGTTAATTTATGCGGTGCAGGGCAATTCTCCCGGGTATAACGCCCCGTGTCGCTCTATCACTGCGTCAGACTGCCTGGCCCCGCTTGATCATGCTTTTCTATACGCCTTTTAATTTACTGCTAAGCGAAATAGTCGGTTATGGTTCTGAAGTGCACCGTTCTTTCCGACCTCTTCGCGCAATTCCTTCCAATACTGATTACAGATGCAATGGTTAAGTAAACTTCTCGTTACTGATAATGGAAGGGAATTTCATGTTTACGACACCGTTCTGGCCCGCTGCTGACTCATACCATATCCACATGATGGATATCCCTCTGCCTGACTCACTTTCGCCCGCGGCGCTGGATCTTATCCACCAGGCTACGCGTCTTGCAGAGGCGGCCAGTCATATTCACCCGGCTTCCACTCGAACCGGGAGTACGCTGCTTCAATATGTTGAAGAAAAGCTCAGCATTATCTGTTTCAAGCTTGCGCAGGAATTTGACGATCCGGATACCTACAAAGCGCTGCAGTTACGCGCAGAAATCCTCTCTGACGCCAGCACAGCAAAAGAACTTCTCCCGCAGATAGCAGGTCTGGATGAACAGGAGCTGGTGCAGGGAATAGGTTACATGTCGACATGGGTAGGTAAGTCTCGCACGCAGCATTATTCCGCCTGGTTTGGGTTACCCGATCGCGAGCTGCAGGAAGTTTCGGATGTGGTGGATGAGCTCTTTCCGGACAATCTGTGCTGGCTGCAAAATCATATCGACCAGCGGCTGGTTGCGCTGCCCGGATGCCGCTACAAAATTGTCGATCTGTTTGCCATTGCTGGCGAAGCTAACAGCTATCCTAAACATTTCGCCTATTTTTTTCCTGAAGATGAAGGGGTGAAATACGCCCCCCAGAAGCGCACCATTGTGTTTGCAAATACCTATCTGAACCTGTTTGAACGTTTTGCCCGGTCCCAGGCTTCTCTACTTGGCTGGCATCATGAATTTATCCCGGACAGCGCTCTCTGTGCTCGCCACCTGATTGCCTGGTTCCGCGGTCATGATCTGGGGCATTCTGTTGTTCTTGAAAAGATGATGTTTGGCAAATTAAGTAAACAGGACAGATGGGGATCAATGGTTGTGCAGGAAGCACTGGCCGATGTCTTTGGGCTGCTGATGTGCCTGACAGAGCCTTCCCGGCAGGCCCTGCAGCTGAATGAGACGCTGCAGTTAAAAATTTTCCTGCTGGAAATGCTGCGATATTTGCGCCGCGGCCCATGTGCTTATCCTGACGCAGGGGCAGCCTATATACAGCTTAAATGGCTAACTGAACACCAGTGCCTGAACTGGAGTGGGACGCATTATGTGGTAGAACTCAGCGCGGTGAAGCCTGCTCTGACGGCACTGGCAACAGCAATGACCCGCTCTGTATTGCAGGGTGATACAGAGGCAGCCCTGACGTTCCTGCAATGCTATTCACCTCACCATCAGCGTGAAGAGGCGGATCTGCTGCTAAACCGGCTGGGTAAAACTGTCGACATGATCGAGTACGACCAGAAGATAAAAGGCTTTACGTTATGATCGAGTTTTCAAATGGTTTCTTACTGAGCCTTTCGCTGTGTCTTGATATCGGGATTGCCAATATCGCCATGATTACCCTTGCCATGCAACGCGGGTATTTTCATGGTTTCTGGCTGGGAATGGGGACTTGTGTGGGTGACCTGGCATATGCATTACTGGCGCTGGCGGGAATGGCCGTACTGCTTCAGTATGAAGCCGTACGCTGGCTACTGTGGATTGGCGGTGGCGCGATGCTTCTATGGTTCGCTGGCAAAATGCTGGTGGCCGCTTTCAGGAAGGCTTCAGAGCTTAACGTGAGCGAAACCCATCAGTATCGCCCGCTGCTGCGTGAATTTGGCCGGGGCGTGGTGCTTGCCATGTCCTCCCCCACGGCTATTCTGTGGTTTGCGACAGTGGGCGGTGCGCTGATATCCCGGATGGGCCAGCACAGCGTTACGGCAACGTCCTGGTTTCTGAGTGGCTTTTTCATTGCGGGAATGTTCTGGACCTGCGTCTTGTGCCTGGTTGGGAGTTTTGGTGGCAAACTGCTTGGTCACCGTCTGCTTAAATATTCCTACATAGTCTCAGCGTTTATATTCAGCTACTTTGCGCTTTACGTGATTGTGTCAGGGTACCGGGAGTTTATGGTGGCCTGATCTGACCTGCGAAGCATAGTGATGGGGTGTTGTTCCCATCACTTTGCGAAACGCATTAATAAAATGACTCTGATCGTAAAATCCCAGCATTATTGCCGCATCGAGCGGATGCACGTTTCTGCGAAGCAAGTCGCGGGCATGGTGCAGACGAAGCTGCATATGATACTGCAGAGGCGGCATACCCGTATGCCGGGTGAAGAAGCGAACAAGATGATACTTGCTCATCCCCGCCAGCTGCGCGAGCATCTCCAGCTGCGGTTTTACGCTGAGGTGCTCTCGCAAGTACTCGATAACAATGTTGATTTTCTGTTCATCACCTCTCTGAAGTAGAGCTGGCATCTCAAGCAGCTCACCACAAAGTAAAATCAGTTCCTGCTCCTCATCCATGCCCTTCTCCAGCCGGGCTGATGTTGCAAAACGGTACAGCGCGTCAAACAGGCGAGTGTTATTGATTATGCCTTCTCGCAGAACAGGGGCTTCATGATCGCTATTGAGATTGTCCTCATCTGCAAGCATTTTTATCACTGGCTGGGGGATGTGCACGCTGATAAATTCCACGGCTTGAGTATCAAAACGCGAAGCCTGAGTGGTTCCCGGATTATATAAGGTAACCTGACCACTTTTAACATACGCGGTTTTCCCTGCCAGCCAGATTTCCTCCACCCCCGTCAGGTTTGCGCTGATGACATATTCATCGTGAAGATGTTTCGGAAAGCCAGAATTACAGGCTCTGACCCGTGAGCACTCTATACCATTTCGGCTAAACCACTCTGCAGACTCTAGTGACAACGTATCTGACCTTATGCAGCAATAGTGAATAATTATTAATGAATGATAAAACCACTAACTGAACACTTTTTCAACTGTTGGTTTTAGGGCTCCAGCGAATAAATTACCCTCCGGGCGCAGTCTGTCAGTAATCAGACATGCCCTTTCCTGACCAGACCGTGCCCGCGCGGCCTGGTAAATTTTGCTGGCTTTGTCGGTTAGCCACCAGGATACACTGTCTGGCAATGCAGGAAAGTAACAGAAGGACGTTGTTCCTTGTGTCCGCTCTGTGCCAGAAGCGGACATTGGAAGGAAATAGCCAGCAATATTGCTGGCTCGTTTCGACATCTTTACCAAGGCCAGGTATTGTTCTCAAAGTCGAGGAACAGATGTTTTTTATCATTGCGGTGTAGCGCAATGACATCAACCATTCCGTTGACGCTGGTTTTCACATCAATCTCTGCTTCAACTGCGCCGTCCAGAGTGCCCATTGCTGTCACTGCCCAGCCCGGATGGATACACAGGACAGTATGTTCCCCCTGACTAAGATCCATATAAATACAACGAGCCAGCATATTTAAGGCCGCTTTACTGGCCCGGTAAAGCTCAAGACCTATTCCCGGTTCGGTATTGCCGGCAATGCTACCCCGGTGCGACGACATAAAGACCAGCGTGCCGGCAGGTTTAAGCATCGGCAGGAGGTGCCGGGCCAGACGGGCTGGACCAAAAGCATTGGTCATCATAATCTGCTGGAATTCAGCATCAGATGCCTGCAACACTGACTGATGTAAGGGACCGTAGATTCCGGCAACCATAAAAATAATGTCAAACCGCCGTGTACTGAGCCTGGCGACAAGGGGCCCGATATAGGACGAATCAGTTACATCAATCTCGCCGGTCGTGAGGCTGTCCGGGTAAGCCTCTGCCAGGGCGAGCAGGGGAGATACATCAGCATCCGGTAAATGCGTGGCAAAAACTTCCCAGCCCTTTTCCAGCCAGGCCTCAGTCAGGCCCAGCCCGAGCCCTTTCTCAGACCCGACAATTAAAATAGTTTGTTTTTTCATCATTCATGTGCTCCAGATTACTGCGCGGTATAACCGCCGTCAGCCAGTAAAACCGTTCCCGTAACGAAGCTGGCTTTAGGTGATGCAAGCCAGATAATTGCTTCAGCAATTTCTTCCGGCTGAGCCACTCGTCCAAGTGGATGAACATGACCATAGCTGGCCAGCGTGGCCCGGCTGTCTGCCACAATGCCGGAAAGGATATTCGTTTCGACGACGCCGGGTGCGACAGCATTCACCCGGATACCATACTCAGCAGCTTCCAGAGCCAGAACTTTTGTCAGCTGGACTATTGCGCCTTTAGAGGCCGAGTAGGCGGAGGTTGCGTTCATGCCAACCATGCTCACTACGGACGCTACGTTGACAATCGTTCCCTGCCTGCGGGGCTGCATGACCTTCAGGCTTTCCCTGCTCAGGAGAAAATACCCTCTGGCATTAATGGTCATAATGCTGTCCCATTCTTCAGCCGATGTCTCGGTAGCAAGTTTATTCAGGGTTTTGCCCGCATTGTTGATGAGAACATCCACGCCACCGAATTCTGTCTGTGCGAACGTCACCGCGCCGATAACCTCATGTTCCTGGCTGACGTCGCAAATTTGTGTCATCACCTGATTGTTCTGTGCCAGTGAATGGACTTCCGGATTAATATCCAGAGCCAGCACCTTCGCTTCATGACTCACAAGTAACTTTACTGTCGCCCTGCCAATATCGCCTGCGGCGCCCGTGACAATCGCCACTCTGTTTTTAAGACCCAAAAAGTCTGCCATTTTTACTCCCCAATTGCTGTGTCACGTTGCCAGAGCGTCATCTCATTCATCAGCCGGTACTGAAACTCTCTGGTGCGGATAAAAGCATCCCCGCCCAGAACCAGTGTCCGGGGAGGACTGGGGGAGCTGACGGTTTCAATAATGATTCTGGCTGCTTTTTTCGGACATCCGCCTTGTCTGCCGTGACGCAGCTTCATCTGATTAAGTTGTTCAGTTACTGCGGGATAGCTGCCTGCCTCCTGCAATCCGACGCTGACTGAGTAAGGGGAGAGAAAATCTGTGCGAAATCCGCCGGGTGCGACAGACGTCAGCGAAATGCCCCAGGGCGACGTTTCCTGTCCCAGGCCATGCGAAAGGGTATCAAGCGCAGACTTCGCCGCAGCATAAACAGCAGATCCGGGCAGCGGATCAAGAGCAGCGACTGACATGATATTAAGAATATGACCGCTGCGCTGACGACGCATGACGGGCAGCACGGACTGTATCAGATGCAGGGGCGCATGAAAGTTAACCTGAAAGTTAACCTGGAAGAGGCGGGCAATATCCGCCTCAGATGTTGTCTCAACTGGCCCCAGCAAACCGTAGCCTGCATTATTTTCGAGCTCGTCTATCCTGCCAAAATGCTGCAGGACATCACTGACAAGGGCCTGCTGCGATTCCTGTTCTTCCGCATCCCATTTGAATACCCGCAGCTTCTCAGATGTAAAAGGAACGTTGCCATCACGGGTCATTCCGGCAACGCTATCACCGGTGGATAGCACCGCCTTTGCCATTGTCAGTCCCAGGCCACGGCTAATTCCTGTAATAAGCCAGACCCTCGATTCAGAATGACGTTGCATAACCTCTCCTCCTTTCTTTTATGATTAAAAGGATATGAGGAGCAGATAAACGTAACAATGTTGTTTACTGTACAATCATTATCGTTTTCTCTCAGAATTACTTTTAGTAAACTGCTTTCATCCGTAAAAATTATCCTTTCGTATTTTCAGGGGGTGTAGTGCCCGGATTTCCCTCAATACTTACGCGAAAAATGATTTCTGCCTTTCTGCCGCTTGCACCGAATGAAGGCTACTCACGCACCTGTATGAAAGCGGTCAAACTGTTACGGGTAAATGAGTCTATGCCCCATACGCCCGTCCTTTATGAGCCGTGCATAGTGATTGTTCTGCAGGGAAAGAAAACAGGTTTGATGGGCGGACGAGAATTTATCTACGATGCCGGGCATTATCTGGTTGTCCCGGTTCCTCTTCCTTTTACCAGCCAGACGACTGCCAGCCAGGAGCAACCTCTTCTGGCTATATCGGTATCGCTTGATGTCACCCTCATTGCCGAATTACTCATTGAAATGGGAGAAGGGGGCATAAACGATACTGAGAAGGCGGGAATAATGTTTTCCACCCCGCTGGGAGAAGAGCTGGCCGATACGGTTTATCGCCTTCTTACAGTACTTTCTGATGAAGAGAAGGCCAGGATTTTGGGGCAGGGTATTCTGAAAGAACTTTATTATCATGTACTGATTGATACTCAGGGAGCCTCAATAAGAGCTGCGCTCTCCGGAAAGGGGCATTTCAGGCAAATTGCTGCAGCTATCCGTACGATGCATACCCGGTTTATGGATAATATTGACATTGATATGCTGGCGAAGGTGGCCGGGATGAGCGCTCCTTCTTTTCACCGCCATTTCAGGACATTCACAGGCACAACACCAAAACAGTATCTGATTTCCATCAGGTTGCACCAGGCGCGTTTCTTAATGGTAAAAAGGAATGTGACCGCCAGCGAAGCCGCATTAAAGGTTGGCTATGTCAGTCCGACACAATTCAGCAGAGAATTTAGCCGGTTCTTTGGTTGCCCGCCCCAAAAAGAAGCTCATCGCTTACGTCACTTGTTAAAGGTTAAAGCTGAATCATACTGGCCTGAATAATATTATTCTGGTCACGACCTTAGGGGCATTTAAAAATTGATCAGCTGTCAGTATGTCATCATCAAAAGGTATACCAGACAAACTGAGTCACCATAACGGTTGTACAACGAAATTCTTATTATCGTAACGGCTTTGGGTCCGCTGTTCGCTCATAGCAGACATAAGCATCTACAAAAGTCCGTTTAGTGCCAGAAGCGGACACAGAAGCCCGGCAACCTGGAAGCAGGCTTGTGAAATTCAGTTATAATCACGCCACTTTTGATCTTTTCTATCCGCCTGAAGTCAACAAGACAGAGTTAACGTAGCGTGATCAATGATAAATTTCCCGTCTGCACATACTTTCAGGTGTCAGATAAGCGAATCCAACTGATAAAACGGACCGGTGCGGCAGGCAGATGAGGATGTTAAGGTAGTGCCATGCGTTCTAACATATTTGAATATATAAGTATTTTTATACAGGTTGTTGAGCAAGGAAGCTTCACCAAAGCTGCTGATATTCTGCAGTTGCACCGCCCTGCCGTGAGTAAAGCGATACAGCAGCTGGAGGATGACCTCGGCGTAAAACTCATTCACCGTACCACCCGCAAGCTGAGCGTTACGGCTGAAGGCGAAGATTTTTATCAACGGGCCAGACACGTTCTGGCTGAAGTTGATAACATGATAGCCAATTTTTCACCTACCCTGCCCCCGCGTGGACGGCTCAAGCTTGATGTTCCGCTGGCACTGGCTCATGCCATCATTATTCCTCACCTGATGGAATTTCAGTCGCTATATCCTGATATTGAAGTGGTACTGGTTTCATCGGATAAAAAAACCGATCTGATCACCGAAGGCGTGGACTGCGTGGTGCGTCTGGGCGAACTACAGGATTCAAGCTTTATTTCCAGACGTCTCGGAGAAATCAGGATGGTCACCTGTGCTGCCCCTTCCTATCTGCAACGACACGGGCGGCCGAAAACACTGGCAGAACTGGAGCAACACCGGGCGGTTAACTTCTTCAGCGAGCACAGTCGTGACGTAATGGAATGGAAGTTTATAGAGGATGGTGTGATTGTTTCGCGGCGCCCTGCCAGCAGCATTCTGGTAGATAACTCCGATGTTCTGTTGTCCTGCGGCCTGGCCGGTCTGGGTATTATCCAGGCCTCTTATGTTGCCCTTGCTCCGCATATTGCTTCCGGTGAGCTTGAAGCAATCCTGACGCAATACCGCTCCGTTTCTAAAACCGTGTCGGTGATGTATCCAGACAGACGCTATCTCTCCCCCCAGGTGCGTGTATTTATCGACTGGTTCAGTGAAATTTTTGCCAGAGAGATGAGCTGAGGCCGCTGATTGTTACTGGATAAATAACACTGAAGTTCCTGAGCAGCTATTTTTACTCCGGTTACAACCACGTAGATTGTGCGCAGATGAATCGCATATATCTTTCGCGCAATTCAAGGTATACCGCTAACTGACGAGGTCTCAATATGTCTAAAGTTGTTACGTTTAACCGCACCGGTGGTCCTGAGGTTCTGGAAATTGCTGATGTACAGGTACCTGCACCAGCTGCCGGAGAAGTCCAGATTCGCGTACATGCTATTGGTCTTAACCGCGCGGAAATTATGTACCGCAATGGTCAGTATGTGATTGAACCCGAATTCCCGGCGCGCCTGGGTTATGAAGCTGCTGGCGTGGTTGAGGCTGTCGGTGAAAATGTCGGGACGTTTGCCAGAGGGGATTTGGTCAGTGTGATCCCTTCTTTCATGTTTAACGAATATGGTATGTATGGTGAGCTGGTTAACGCACCTGTGCACGCAGTGGTGAAACACCCTGAGAACCTCTCCTTTGAGGAAGCCGCCGCAAGCTGGATGATGTACGTAACGGCATACGGAGCGCTGGTTGAGTACGGTAACCTGCAGGCTGGTCAGAATGTCGTTATCCGTGCAGCATCAAGCAGCGTTGGGCTGGCAGCTATCCAGATAGCAAACATGATAGGTGCAAAACCTGTTGCCCTGACCCGCACCAGCGAAAAACGCGAAATGCTTCTAAAAGCGGGGGCTGCCGCTGTTATCGCTACTGCGGACCAGGATATGGTAGCTGAAATTAACCGGGTGACGGATGGTGAAGGTGCCCATATTGTTTTTGATCCTGTTGGCGGCCCGGATGTTGCGAAGCTGACTAAAATCATGGCCCCACAAGGCATGTTCTTTCAGTACGGAGCGCTCGACAGCCGTGACATGCTTGTGCCTGTATTCGATATTCTTGGTAAACATCTCACGCTACGCGGCTATGAGCTGTTCGAAATTACTACCGACCCGGAAAAAATGGCGCGTGCGAAAACCTTCGTCACAGAAGGCCTGCGTTCCGGCAAACTGAAACCGGTAATTGATAAAACCTTCAGGCTCGAAGATATTGCAGATGCGCATCGCTATATGGAAGCAAATGGTCAGGTAGGTAAAATCGTTGTAACTATTGGATAATACTGCTCTCTACGCCTCACCGGCGGGAGAAAATGTCTTCCGGGGAACTCCTTTATTATTGTTTATTAACTTTTCATGGCCTGGCCGGGATTCGGCGGCCATGTTGAGGCTCAAACAAATATATTGCCCCGGGATCTCAGCAGGACTACGCCTGGGCTCCAGAGTAATGGGAGGCTCTATGGAGCGATTTCAATGCATTTGATGCAGGATTTCACCATATGGGTTACATAGTTCTGCATCAAAAGAGCATTATCAACATCAGGTTATTGACGGGCGGCAGCGCCTGGTCACTCTGTCTGTCAGAGTTCTGGCTGCTATAAAGGCCATCAAGATTTAATCAAAAGATGAGAGAAGGTAGCTGAAAATATTGAGCGACTTGCTGAACTCACCAGGTCGTTTGTAGGTAATAAAAATTTCGCTTCATTAAAAGTGATTAGCAGCTTGATTTAAAACAGAATAATAAATGGCACCTCCAAAAAAATACGCTCAGATATAGTGGAAAAAACAAATAATTAAGATTTCCAATGAAAAACAGGGCAAGTAAAAACATAAAAAATAAAAAAACAAAGACCATTTTCGGCTTTGTTATATTGAACGAACTCACTTTAGCCTCATTTTAACAACCTGTTTTGATAAAATTTTGATAATCGTCAGCTCATTAGTAAAAATCCGCCTTCATAGAAGGCGGCTTTGATTGCACCCCATAGGGGTGTACCAAAAACCTTAAAAAGCAGTCTCTGCCTGTTCCGTAAGATCCAAATCCAGAGACGATAAGGCAGAGCCAAAACGTATTGATGACCACGCCCGCAGGACGTGGTTTTAAGCTGGCAATAAAAAAACGGGAGCCCACAGGCTCCCGTTAGGGTAATCCGCTAAAACCCGAATTACATGTTTTCGATGATCGCGTCACCAAACTCTGAACATTTCAGCAGTTTAGCGCCATCCATCAGGCGTTCGAAATCGTAAGTCACAGTTTTGTTGGCGATAGCGCCTTCCATGCCTTTCACGATCAGATCAGCCGCTTCGAACCACTCCATGTGACGCAGCATCATTTCTGCGGAAAGGATCACTGAACCCGGGTTCACTTTATCCTGACCCGCATATTTCGGTGCCGTACCGTGCGTTGCTTCAAACAGCGCGCACTCATCACCAATGTTAGCGCCCGGTGCAATACCGATACCGCCAACCTGCGCCGCCAGGGCATCAGAGATGTAGTCACCATTCAGGTTCATACAGGCGATAACGTCATACTCTGCCGGACGCAGCAGGATCTGCTGCAGGAACGCATCGGCGATGACATCTTTAACGATGATCTCTTTGCCGGTGTTCGGGTTTTTGAACTTCATCCACGGGCCACCGTCAATCAGTTCACCACCAAACTCTTCTTTTACCAGCTGGTAACCCCAGTCTTTGAAAGAACCTTCGGTGAACTTCATGATGTTGCCTTTGTGTACCAGCGTCAGCGAATCACGATCGTTGGTGATAGTGTATTCTACCGCTGCGCGCACCAGACGTTTGGTGCCCTCTTCTGAACACGGCTTCACACCGATACCGCACTGTTCCGGGAAGCGAATTTTCTTCACGCCCATCTCTTCGCGCAGGAACTTGATCACTTTGTCCGCTTCCGGCGTACCCGCTTTCCACTCGATACCCGCATAGATATCTTCGGAGTTCTCACGGAAAATTACCATGTCAGTATCTTCCGGACGTTTTACCGGGCTCGGCGTACCTTTGTAGTAACGGACCGGGCGCAGACAAACGTAAAGATCCAGCTGCTGACGCAGTGCCACGTTCAGTGAACGGATACCGCCACCTACTGGAGTAGTCAGCGGGCCTTTAATGGCAACGCGATATTCTTTGATTAAGTCGAGGGTTTCTTGCGGCAGCCAGACATCCTGACCATAGAGTTCTACAGACTTTTCACCGGTGTAAATTTCCATCCAGGAAATTTTTCGCTCGCCGTTGTAGGCTTTCTTCACAGCGGCATCAACCACCTTCAGCATCACAGGGGAAACGTCAACACCAATACCGTCACCTTCGATGTAAGGGATGATCGGGTTATTGGGCACGACCAGTTTTCCCTGATCCAGGGTGATTTTTTGACCTTCCGCCGGAACAACTACTTTGCTTTCCATTAACCTCTCCTTCGAGCGATTTTTTGTTAATGATTTGTAAGATGCGCGTCAATACTACTTGAATATTTCCGCCGCGCCAATCACCGCAGTTTCGCGTTATAATGCGCTGATTGTTTCTCACTGCAAAGCCTATGCGTAAAACTTCTCAGCGAATTCACCAGGATAAACGATTCAGCCGCGCCCCGCGCGCCACACCGCGTCCGGTCGTCCCGCGTCGTGTTATTTTATTTAACAAACCCTTTGATGTACTGCCGCAGTTCACCGATGAGGCAGGCCGCCGCACACTGAAAGATTTTATTCCGGTGACGGATGTCTATGCCGCAGGCCGCCTCGACCGCGACAGCGAAGGCCTGATGGTGCTGACCAATGACGGTGCGCTGCAGGCAAAGCTCACCCAGCCGGGCAAACGGACCGGTAAAATCTATTACGTTCAGGTAGAAGGTGACCCGCAGGAAGCGGATCTGCAGCGGCTGCGTGATGGCGTTACTCTGAAAGATGGCCCAACGCTGCCAGCTGGCGTAGAAAAAGTGGCGGAGCCCGCCTGGCTCTGGCCGCGCCAGCCCCCTATCCGCGAGCGGAAAAATATTCCTGATCGCTGGCTGAAAATCACGCTTTATGAAGGCCGCAACCGTCAGGTGCGCCGCATGACGGCCCATATTGGCTTTCCGACATTACGCTTGATCCGCTATGCCATGGGCTCCATGATGCTGGAGAATCTGGCACCCGGCGAATGGCGCGATATCAGCGATCGGCTGTAAGCAGTGTCACAGCTATCGATAACGACAGGTTAATGCTTAGGGAGGAACGATGTTTAAACCGCATGTCACCGTCGCCTGTATTGTTCAGGCGGAAGGTCATCTGTTAGTGGTAGAAGAACGCGTGAAGGGTCGCCCTACCCTGAATCAACCTGCCGGACATCTGGAAGCGAATGAAACCCTGTTGCAGGCCGCACAGCGTGAATTGTGGGAAGAGACCGGCATCCGCGCCGCTGTTCAGCATTTTCTGGGCGTACAGCAGTGGATCGCCCCGGATAATACACCTTTTGTGCGGTTTCTGTTTGCGCTCGATCTGGCAACCAGAGCGCCCACAACGCCCCAGGATAGCGATATCGATCGCTGCTGGTGGCTGACGCCAGAAGCGATTTTGCAGGCAGATAACCTGCGTTCGCCGCTGGTCGCCGAGAGCGTACGTCTGTGGCAGAGTGGCGTACGTTACCCGTTACAGATTATCAGCGCGTTCCAGTGGCCGTTTCATGAGGGTGCACGCATCCAGGACGCGTGATAGAATGCGCCGCCAGTTTTTTATACTAATTGTGAGTGTGTCATGTCTGACAACAGCCAGAAAAAAGTGATCGTCGGTATGTCCGGCGGCGTCGATTCTTCCGTTTCCGCCTGGTTACTGCAGCAGCAGGGCTATCAGGTGGAGGGCCTGTTCATGAAGAACTGGGAGGAAGACGACGGCGAGGAGTATTGTACCGCCGCGGACGATCTGGCGGATGCGCAGGCAGTGTGCGACAAGCTCGGCATTAAATTGCATAAGGTCAATTTTGCCGCCGAGTACTGGGATAATGTCTTTGAGCACTTTCTCGAAGAGTATAAAGCCGGACGCACGCCCAATCCCGATATTCTCTGCAATAAAGAGATCAAATTTAAAGCCTTTCTGGAATTCGCGGCAGAAGATCTCGGCGCGGATTTCATTGCGACCGGCCATTATGTGCGTCGTCAGGATGTGGCAGGTAAAAGTCGCCTGTTACGTGGCCTCGATAGCAACAAAGATCAGAGCTATTTCCTTTACACCCTGAGCCATCAGCAGGTGGCGCAGAGCCTGTTCCCGGTCGGTGAACTGGAAAAACCGGAAGTGCGCCGTATCGCTGAACAGCTGGATCTGGTCACCGCGAAGAAAAAAGACTCTACCGGCATCTGCTTTATCGGCGAACGTAAATTCCGTGATTTCCTTGGACGCTATCTGCCTGCTCAGCCGGGCGAGATTGAGACGGTGGAAGGCAAGGTGATTGGCGAACATCAGGGGCTGATGTACCACACCCTCGGCCAGCGTAAAGGGCTGGGTATTGGCGGCCTGAAAGAGAGTAATGACGATCCCTGGTATGTGGTCGACAAAGACGTGGCGCGCAATCGTCTGATTGTGGCGCAGGGGGCGAACCACCCGCGTCTGATGTCCGTAGGGCTGATTGCCCAGCAGCTGCACTGGGTCGACCGTGAGCCATTAACGGCACCGCTGCGCTGTACGGTAAAAACCCGTTACCGCCAGAACGACATTCCATGTGAAATTATTCCCCTGGATGCCGATCGCATTGAAGTGCGTTTTTCTGAACCGGTCGCCGCCGTTACCCCCGGCCAGTCTGCCGTGTTTTATCTTGACGATGTCTGCCTCGGCGGCGGCATTATTGAACAGCGCCTGCCGTGGGTCGCTGCATAAGGTCGGCGCTGCCGATGCGTATACAGGAGTAACCGTGGCTAAAAACTATTATGAGATTACGCTGGCGCTCGCCGGGATCTGTCAGGCGGCGCATCTGGTGCAACAGCTGGCGCATCAGGGGCAATGCCACACCGACGCCCTGCGCGTCTCGCTGCGCAGCCTGCTCGATCTTAATCCGCAATCAACGCTGGCGGTTTACGGTAACAACGAAGAGAATCTGCGCCTCGGCCTGGAAACGCTGATGGCGGTGCTGAACAGCAGCAGCCGTCAGGGCGCGGGCGCTGAGCTGACGCGCTATACCCTGAGCCTGATGGTGCTGGAACGCAAACTCAGCCATAACAAAAACGCGCTGGCGACGCTGGGACAACGCATTGGTCAGCTGGATCGCCAGCTGGCTCACTACGAGCTGGAATCAGAAACCATTACCAGCGCGATGGCCGCTATCTACGTGGATGTGATTAGCCCGCTTGGCCCGCGCATTCAGGTTACCGGCTCCCCCACCGTGCTGCAAAATACACAGCTGCAGAGCAAGGTGCGTGCTACCTTGCTGGCCGGTATCCGCTCGGCGGTGTTATGGCAGCAGCTTGGCGGTGGACGCCTGCAGTTAATGTTCTCGCGCCAGCGTCTGTTGCGCGAGGCGAAAACCATTTTATCCCGTCTGTCACCGGCTTACTGAGCCGGTAAGACCTCACGCTTTGTTAAATGATTCAGGAGTTGCACTGATGGAATTATCCTCTCTGACCGCCGTCTCACCTGTCGATGGTCGTTACGGCGAAAAAGTCAGCCCGCTGCGTGCGATTTTCAGCGAGTATGGCCTGCTGAAGTTCCGCGTAGAGGTTGAAGTTCGCTGGTTACAGAAACTGGCCGCGACCGCAGAGATCAAGGAAGTTCCTGCTTTTGATGCCGACGCAAACGCTTTCCTCGATGAAATTGTCGCCCGTTTCGACGAAAATGACGCAGCGCGCATCAAAACCATCGAGCGCACCACCAATCACGACGTGAAAGCGGTCGAATATTTCCTGAAAGAAAAAGTGGCCGCCGTACCGGCGCTGCAGGCGGTTTCTGAATTTATCCACTTTGCCTGCACCTCTGAAGATATTAATAACCTCTCTCATGCGCTGATGCTGGAAACCGCACGCCGTGAGGTGATCCTGCCTTACTGGCAGCAGATCCTGGACGCCGTGAAGAAGCTGGCGCACGAGTATCGTGATATTCCCCTGCTCTCCCGCACCCACGGTCAGCCTGCCACGCCCTCTACCATGGGCAAAGAGATGGCTAACGTGGCGTACCGTCTGGAGCGCCAGCTGCGTCAGCTCGCGCGCATTGAGGTGATGGGTAAAATCAACGGCGCGGTGGGCAACTATAACGCTCACCTGGCTGCCTACCCGGAAGTGGACTGGCACCAGCTGAGCGAAGCGTTCGTGACATCGCTGGGCATTACCTGGAACCCTTACACCACCCAGATCGAGCCGCACGACTACATTGCCGAGCTGTTTGACTGCATGGCGCGCTTCAATACTATCCTGATCGATTTCGATCGCGATATCTGGGGCTATATTGCGCTGAACCACTTTAAACAGAAAACCATCGCCGGTGAGATCGGTTCCTCCACCATGCCGCACAAAGTTAACCCGATCGACTTTGAGAACTCCGAAGGCAACCTGGGTCTGGCGAATGCCGTCATGCAGCATCTGGCCAGCAAACTGCCGGTTTCCCGCTGGCAGCGCGATCTTACCGACTCCACCGTGCTGCGTAACCTGGGCGTGGGTATTGGCTATGCGTTGATCGCCTATCAGGCCACGCTGAAAGGGATCTCTAAACTGGAAGTGAACCGCGATCGTCTGCTGGATGAGCTGGATCACAACTGGGAAGTACTGGCTGAGCCGATCCAGACCGTGATGCGCCGCTACGGCATTGAAAAACCCTATGAGAAGCTGAAAGAGCTGACGCGTGGTAAACGCGTGGACGCGGCCGGTATGCAGGCTTTTATTGATGGTCTGGATCTGCCGGAAGAAGAAAAAGTGCGTCTCAAACAGATGACGCCAGCGAACTACATCGGTCGCGCAACCACCATGGTTGATGAACTGAAATAAGTCTGCGGCAGGCCGGCAAGATGTCGGCCTGCGTTAACCTGCTGTTTAGCTCGCTGCGCCTATACTTCTCCTTTTTGCTGATTCGCCATTCTGTTTGAAGGTAAAGCTATGCGTGTTCTGGTTGTGGAGGATAATGCCCTGCTGCGTCACCACCTTGCGGTGCAGCTGCGTGATATGGGCCATCAGGTGGATGCCGCTGAAGATGCAAAAGAGGCGGATTATTTTCTTCAGGAACATGCCCCGGATATCGTGCTGGTCGATCTCGGCTTGCCCGATGAAGATGGCATGTCGTTGATTCGTCGCTGGCGCAGCCACAATCTGCGGCAGCCTATTCTGGTTCTGACCGCACGCGAAGGCTGGCAGGCCAAAGTGGAAGCGCTGGAAGCTGGCGCTGATGATTATGTAACGAAACCCTTTCATATTGAGGAAGTGGCGGCGCGCCTGCAGGCGCTGATGCGGCGCAACAGCGGCCATGCCTCGCAGTTGATCTCCCTGCCGCCTTTTCAGATCGATCTGTCACGTCGGGAAATCACTGTTCATGAAACGCCCATCAAACTCACCGCCTTTGAATATACCATTGCGGAAACCCTGATCCGCAATGCCGGTAAAGTGGTCAGCAAAGAGTCGCTGATGCTGCAGCTTTATCCCGATGCGGAGCTGCGTGAGAGCCATACTATCGACGTGCTGATGGGCCGTCTGCGCAAAAAAATCCAGCTGCTGCACGCCTCCGAAGTCATCACCACGGTGCGCGGTCAGGGCTACCGGTTCGATCTCTGAATCATGGCCTGGTTTAAACGCGCCAGACCCTTCTCGCTGCGCGCCCGCTTTCTGTTAGCCACGGCGGCCATTGTGCTGATCCTCTCGCTCTCCTACGGCATGGTGGCGGTGGTGGGCTATATGGTGAGCTTCGATAAAAACACCTATCGCGTGATGCGTGGCGAAAGCAATCTGTTTTTCACCCTGGCGCAGTGGCAGAACAATCAGCTGACCATTGCCCAGCCGGAACGCATGACCTTCAACTTCCCGACACTGGTGTTTATTTACGATGAGCACGGCAAACTGTTGTGGCAGCAGCGCGACGTGCCGGAAATCCGTAATAAAATTCGCCGCGACCAGCTGGCAAAGCCCGGCTTTTATGAAATCGCCACCAGCAACCGCACCAGTCTGGTAGCGATGGGCGATAACCAGGCGGCACAACGACGACTTCATGCCTGGGACAGCGACAGCGACGATACCTTCACCCACTCCGTAGCGGTCAATCGCTATGACGCCACTACCAATCTGCCCGCGCTGACGATCGTGGTGGTCGACTCCATTCCCCAGGAGTTGCAACACTCCGATGTGGTCTGGTCGTGGTTCAGCTATGTGCTGGCGGTAAACCTGCTGCTGATTATCCCCCTGCTCTGGCTGGCTGCTCACTGGAGCCTGCGTCCCATCGGTCATCTTGCCGCCCAGGTGCGTGAACTGGAGCTTAACCAGCGCGAAAACCTGGATGACCATCCTCCGCAGGAGCTGCGCAGCCTGGTACGTAACCTTAACCTGCTGCTGAGTAACGAACGTCAGCGTTATATGCGCTATCGCACCACCCTGTCGGACCTGACCCACAGCCTGAAAACGCCGCTGGCGGTATTGCAAAGCACACTGCGTTCGCTGCGCGGCGGCAAAGCCCTGTCCATTGAAGAGGCGGAGCCGGTGATGCTGGAGCAGATCAGCCGCATCTCGCAGCAGATCGGCTATTACCTGCATCGCGCCAGTATGCAGGCGGATCATAATCCGCTGCAGCGCGATCTCCACTCGGTGTCAGCTCTGCTCGACAGTCTCTGCTCCGCGCTGAATAAGGTCTATCAGCGCAAAGGAATTTCAATCACCCTTGATATTTCGCCTGAACTGACTTTTGTCGGCGATCAGAACGATTTTATGGAGGTGCTGGGTAATGTACTGGATAACGCCTGTAAATATTGCCTGGAATTTGTTGAGGTCAGCGCGCGCCAGACCGACAAGACGCTGCATCTGTTTATCGACGATGACGGACCAGGCATTCCTGAAAGCAAGCGTGATTTAATTTTTGTGCGCGGCCAGCGCGCCGATACTCTGCGCCCCGGTCAGGGGCTGGGACTGGCGGTAGTACGCGATATTCTTGAGCAGTACGCCGGTCAGGTCATCGCCAGTACCAGTCCATTAGGCGGTGCGCGCATGGAAGTGATTTTTGACCACCAGGAAGTGGAACATCATCACGAGTAGAAAACGGCACGTGCTGTTATACTTGCAGGCATTTACTGTTCAAACCGGAACGCTTGTATGGATTATCAGCTCGATCTTGACTGGCCCGACTTTATTCAACGTTACTGGCAGAAACGCCCGGTAATCATAAAGCGCGGCTTTAAAAATTTTATTGACCCTATCTCTCCTGATGAGCTGGCCGGTCTGGCGATGGAAAATGAGGTGGACAGCCGCCTCGTCAGCCATGAAGACGGGAAATGGCAGGTGAGCCACGGTCCCTTTGAAAGCTACGATCACCTGGGTGAAAACAACTGGTCGCTGCTGGTGCAGGCGGTTAACCACTGGCATGAGCCGTCAGCGGCGCTGATGCGTCCGTTCCGTTTTTTGCCCGACTGGCGTATTGATGATCTGATGATCTCCTTTGCCGTACCGGGCGGCGGCGTCGGCCCCCATTTCGACCAGTATGATGTATTTATTATTCAGGGTACCGGTCGCCGTCGCTGGCGCGTGGGTGAAAAGGTGCCGATGAAACAGCACTGCCCGCATCCGGACCTGCTGCAGGTGGAGCCGTTTGACGCCATTATCGATGAAGAGATGGAGCCCGGCGACATTCTCTATATCCCACCGGGTTTCCCGCATGAAGGCTACTCGCTGGAAAACGCCCTTAACTACTCCGTGGGCTTCCGCGCGCCCAGCGGCCGTGAACTGATCAGCGGCTTTGCCGATTACGTGCTGGCCAATGAACTGGGCAGCTATCGTTACAGCGATCCTGAGGTGCCGACCCGTGACTGTCCGTCACAGATTCTGCCACAGGAGCTCGACGCCCTGCGTCAGGTGATGCTGGATGTGCTTAATCAGCCAGAACACTTTAACCGCTGGTTTGGCGAGTTTATTTCGCAGTCGCGTCATGAGCTGGATATCGCTCCGCCGGAACCGCCCTATCAGCCTGACGAGATCTATGATGCGCTGCAGCAGGGCGACAAACTGACGCGTCTTGGCGGTCTGCGCGTGCTGACGCTGGAGGGCGACGTATACGTTAACGGTGAGCGTGTGGCCTGCGACAGGCCTGAAGTGCTGGCGGCGCTGGCGCATCGCGAGGTAATTGGCCTGGAGGAGCTGGGTGACGCCCTTGACGATCCTTCGCTGCTGGCGCAGCTTGCCGCGCTGGTAAACAGCGGCTACTGGTACTTCAGCGGAGAGTAACCCACCCGTGCGTTCCCCCATGGCGGACATGGGGGAACCTTTTCTCTGTCAGCTCAGTGACGGTTTTTTCTCTGCCGCCAGCTCGGCGATGCGCATGATCACCTGCACGGCCTGCTCCATAATATTCAGCGAAGCGAACTCATGTTTACCGTGGTAGTTATAGCCGCCGGTGAAGATGTTGGGACAGGGCAGCCCTTTACAGGAGAGCGCCGCGCCGTCGGTGCCGCCGCGAATCGGCTTCACCTCGGGTTCGATGCCGCAATCGCGAATCGCCTGCAGGGCCAGCTCGATAATCTGCGGATGCGGCTCCACTTTTTCACGCATATTAAAGTAGCTGTCGCTGAGAGTGACTTCAATCCCACACTCCGCCTGCTGGCCGCGGTTCAGACGCTGCGCGATATCCTGCAGCAGCTGCTTACGGGCCGCAAAACTGTCACGATCAAAATCGCGGATAATATAGTGCAGTTCAGCCTGCTCTACCGATCCGCTCATTTCATGCAGATGATAAAAACCTTCGTAGCCTGCGGTAAACTGCGGCTTTTCGTGGGCGGGCACCTCGGCATGGTAACGCATCGCCAGTTCCAGCGCGTTCACCATCACGCCTTTGGCTGAGCCGGGATGCACGTTATTGCCGCGGACTTTTACCGTCGCCGAGGCCGCATTAAAGTTTTCGAATTCAAACTCGCCGAGACCACTGCCATCAATGGTATAGGCCCAGTCGGCGGCGAAGGCTTCCACATCGAAATAACGCGTTCCGCGCCCAATCTCTTCATCAGGCGTAAAGGCGACGCGAATGGCGCCGTGCGGAATATCGCTGTGCGCCAGCCGCGCCATTGCCGTCATGATCTCCGCAACCCCGGCTTTGTCATCCGCCCCCAGCAGCGTGGTGCCGTCGGTAGTGATCAGCGTATGCCCCACCAGCTGGTTCAGCACCGGAAACAGCGCGGGTGACAGTACTTCATTGCCATTGCCGAGCCGGATATCGCCACCCGGATAATTCTCTACAATCTGCGGCTTCACATCGATGGCGGTAAAGTCAGGCGAGGTATCCACATGGGAAATAAAGCCAATTACCGGCGTCGGCCAATCCACATTAGCAGGCAGCGTGCCCATTACCACACAGTGATCGCTCAGAGTAACGTCAACAAAGCCCAGCGCCAGCAACTCCTCCTGTAACTGGCGCGCCAGCGTCCACTGACCTTCGCTGCTTGGCACCTGCGGGGCCTGGGGTTTCGACTGCGTTTCTACCGCGACATAACTTAAAAAACGCTCAAGTAACTGATCCATTTGTTATCCTTCAGAAGAGTCGGTGTTATCGATAACTGGCCGTGACGCCCTGTGGCGTCTGCTGAGATCTTCAGGTTAGTCCCCTCGCCCCCTGTTCAGGAAGCCCCACGAAGAAAAAGAGTCGGAAGGTTCAGCTTAATGGCTTAAATTCTACTCTTTTCCTCCCCAGGTCGTGGCAAAACATGGCATTAGCGCGTTTTTCAGGTATTATCCCGCCCTCACAATAGCAGGCCACGGTTAGCGGCTATGCTGTTATCTGGATCGGCTCTTACCCACTGAGTGACTAAAATGACGCAAACATGCGCGCAGCAGGCGCTGGTTACGCTTTCTGGCATCAGTAAAGCTTTCGACGGTAAATCAATTATTACCGATTTCAACCTGGCGATCGGTCACGGTGAATTTATTACCCTGCTCGGCCCGTCCGGTTGCGGCAAAACCACAATTTTGCGCCTGATTGCGGGCCTGGAAGAGGCCGACAGCGGCCAGATTGTGCTGGACGGCAGTCCGATTACCGATACGCCCGCCGAGCACCGACCGGTGAATACCGTATTCCAGAGTTATGCGCTGTTTCCCCATATGACCGTGTTTGAGAATGTCGCTTTCGGCCTGCGCATGCAGAAAACCCCGGCGGCAGAGATCACCACGCGTGTCAACGAAGCGCTGGCAATGGTGCAGCTCGACCGCTTTGCCGACCGCCGACCGCATCAGCTCTCCGGCGGTCAGCAGCAGCGCGTCGCCATTGCCCGTGCCGTGGTCAATCGCCCGAAAGTGTTGCTGCTGGACGAATCGCTCTCCGCCCTCGACTACAAGCTGCGTAAGCAGATGCAGAACGAACTGAAAGCGTTGCAGCGTAAGCTGGGCATCACCTTTATCTTTGTCACCCACGATCAGGAAGAGGCGCTCACCATGTCGGATCGCATCGTGGTGCTGCGCGACGGCAACATTGAGCAGGACGGCTCGCCGCGCGAAATTTACGAAGAGCCAGGCAATCTGTTTGTGGCGCGCTTTATCGGCGAAATTAACGTCTTTGATGCCGAAGTGATTGCCTGCCAGCAGGAGCAGCGCGTGCGCGCCCGGGTTGAAGGGCGCGAATGTGATATCCAGGTGCCCTTTGCAGTCACGCCAGGCGAAAAGCTGCATGTGCTGCTGCGTCCGGAAGATCTGCGCGTTGAGGAGATTAATGACAATACCCGCGCCGAGGGGCTGATTGGCTATGTGCGCGAACGCAACTACAAAGGCATGACGCTGGAATCCACCCTTGAGCTGGAAAACGGCAAGCTGGTGACCGTCAGCGAGTTTTTTAACGAGGACGATCCCGATTTCGACCATTCCCTGAATCAGAAAATGGCGGTGACCTGGGTAGAGAGCTGGGAGGTGGTGCTGCCTTATGAAGCTGATGCGTAATCGTTTCCAGAAAACCGTTACCGCGTTGATTGTCGGCTGGCTGACGCTGTTCGTTTTTCTGCCGAACCTGATGATTTTTGTCACCAGTTTCCTGACACGCGATGACGCCAGCTTTGTCAGCATGGTATTTACCCTGAGCAACTACACGCGCCTGCTGGACCCGCTCTACGCAGAGGTGCTGCTGCATTCGCTGAATATGGCGGTTATCGCCACCCTCTGCTGTTTGCTGCTGGGCTACCCCTTTGCCTGGTGTCTGACCCGGCTGCCCGCGCGTATCCGTCCGTTGATGCTGTTTCTGCTGATTGTACCTTTCTGGACCAACTCTCTGATCCGCATCTATGGACTGAAAATTTTTCTCGCTACGCGCGGTTGGCTGAATGAGTTCCTGCTCTGGCTGGGGGTGATCGACAAGCCGTTTCGCATTATGTATACCTCGGAGGCGGTGATCCTCGGGCTGATCTATATCCTGCTGCCTTTTATGGTAATGCCACTCTACTCCAGTCTGGAAAAGCTGGACAAGTCGCTGCTGGAAGCGGCGCGCGACTTGGGTGCCAGTAAGGTGCAGACGTTTTTCCGCGTGATCCTGCCGCTGACCATGCCGGGCATCGTAGCGGGCTCCCTGCTGGTGTTGATCCCGGCGATGGGGCTGTTCTACGTCGCCGATCTGATGGGCGGGGCGAAAAACCTGCTGATTGGCAACATCATTAAGAGCCAGTTCCTGAATATCCGCGACTGGCCGTTTGGCGCCGCCACCAGCATTGTGATGACGCTGCTGATGGGGCTGATGCTGCTGTTTTACTGGCGCGCCGCGCGCCTGCTGAACAAAAAGATGGAGCTGGAATGATGGCGCGCTGGTTACGCGGCGGCTTTATGGCCGTGATTTACGCCTGGTTTTATATCCCCATCGTGATTCTGATCGTGAACTCGTTTAACGCTTCGCGCTTCGGCATTAACTGGCAGGGGTTCAGCACGAAGTGGTATCAACTGCTGGTGAATAACGACAGCCTGATTCAGGCGGCACAGCACTCGCTGATTATGGGGATCCTCTCCGCCAGCTGCGCCACGCTGATCGGCTCGCTGACTGCCGTCGCGCTCTATCGCTACCGCTTCCGCGGCAAGCCCTTTGTCAGCGGCATGCTGTTTGTGGTGATGATGTCGCCCGATATCGTAATGGCGATTTCGCTGCTGGTGCTGTTTATGCTGCTGGGTATCTCGCTGGGCTTCTGGTCGCTGCTGTTTTCCCATATTACATTCTGTCTGCCGTTTGTGGTGATCACCGTCTATTCGCGCCTGAAAGGCTTTGATGTGCGCATGCTGGAAGCGGCAAAGGATCTGGGTGCCAGTGAAACCACCATCCTGCGCAAGATTATTCTGCCGCTGGCGATGCCGGCGGTGGCCGCCGGCTGGCTGCTGAGCTTTACCCTGTCGATGGATGATGTGGTGGTCTCCTCCTTCGTCACCAGCCCGACGTTCGAAATTCTGCCGCTGAAGATCTATTCCATGGTCAAGGTGGGTGTATCACCGGAAGTGAATGCGCTCGCTACCATTTTAATGGTGCTGTCGTTGTTGTTAGTGGTCGGCAGCCAGTTGTTGCTTCGTGATAAAACCAAATAACAGAGGATTGCGCATGAAAAAATGGTCTCGCTGGCTGGCCGCCGGGGCGCTGGCATTCGGCATGCAGAGCGCCCGGGCTGACGACAGCAAAACGCTCTATTTTTACAACTGGACCGAGTATGTACCGCCCGGGCTGCTGGAGCAGTTTACCCGTGAAACCGGCATTAAGGTGATCTACTCCACCTATGAGTCCAACGAGAGTATGTATGCCAGGCTGAAAACCTGGAAAGATGGCGCTTATGATCTGGTGGTACCGTCGACCTACTTTGTGGCCCGTATGCGCAATGAAGGCATGCTACAGAAGATCGACAAATCACAGCTCAGCAACTTTAAAAATCTCGATCCCAACCTGCTGAACAAGCCGTTCGACCCCGCGAATGACTACTCTATCCCCTATATCTGGGGAGCCACAGCGATCGGCATTAACACCGATGCCATGGAAGCCAACAGCGTGACGCGCTGGGCGGATCTCTGGAAGCCAGAGTATAAACAGAGCCTGCTGCTGACCGATGACGCGCGTGAAGTGTTCCAGGTGGCGCTGCGTAAGCTGGGCTACTCCGGCAATACGCGTGATGCGAAAGAGATCAACGCGGCCTACGCGGAGCTGCAAAAGCTGATGCCGAACGTGCTGGCCTTCAACTCAGACAACCCGGGCAATCCCTATATGGAAGGCGAAGTTAACCTGGGAATGATCTGGAACGGCTCGGCCTATGTGGCGCGTCAGGCGGGCACCCCGCTGCAGATCATCTGGCCAGAAGAAGGCGGCATTTTCTGGATGGATAACCTGGCGATTCCGACGAATGCGAAGAACAAAGCTGGCGCTCTGCAGCTGATTAACTTCCTGCTGCGTCCGGACGTGGCAGCCAAAGTGGCGGAAACCATCGGTTATCCGACGCCAAACCTGGCGGCGAAAGCGCTGCTGCCAAAAGAGGTGGCCGAAAATCCCTCTCTTTATCCGCCTGCGGAAGTGATTCAGAAAGGCGAATGGCAGGATGATGTAGGTGAAACCAGTGTGCTGTATGAGACGCTGTTCCAGAAGCTGAAAGCGGGACGTTAAGCCCACTTACACAGCGCAAAGGGCGGGCTCTCCGCCCTTTTGTTTTATCCCCGCTTATTCAACCCATGCAGAAAGGTGCGGACAAATTGCGGCACCACCTCGCTGGCAAGACCGTAATGGCTCTCAGCAAATTCACTGCCCATCTGGCTCGGCTCAAGGTTAAGCTCAACGGTATGCGCGCCCTGTAGCTTCGCTTCATGAACAAAGCCTGCCGCCGGATAAACATGCCCTGAGGTGCCGATAGCGATAAAAAGATCGGCTTTCTCCAGCGCCATATAGATGTGATCCATTCCCAGCGGCATCTCGCCAAACCACACCACATGCGGACGCAGCGGCGATGGAAACTGGCAACAGGTGCAGCGATCTTCAGGCTGCAAATCCCCCGTCCACTGCAGCACCTGACCACTGGTGGTACAGCGCACCTTCAGCAACTCACCATGCATATGCAGCACGCGCTGGCTACCGGCACGCTCGTGCAGATTATCGATATTCTGCGTCACCAGCAGAAAGCGATCGCCCAGCAGCGCTTCCATATCCGCCAGCGCCTGGTGGGCCGCGTTGGGCGCAATCTCTGGCTGCTGTAGCTGACGCCGACGCGCATTGTAAAATGCCTGCACCAGCGCCGGATTGCGCTGAAAGCCCTGCGGGGTGGCGACATCTTCTACCGAATGCTCCTCCCACAACCCCTCTGCCGCGCGAAAGGTGCGAATGCCCGATTCCGCCGAGATCCCCGCGCCGGTCAGCACCACCACGTGCGGCAGTACGCGCATAGCCAGCTCAGCCAGGCGGTCGCGCTCGAAAATGCGCTGCCGAAAACGTTGATGCACTTTGCGCCGGTTTTTTTTATAGCGGGCGAGTCGTAAGCGACGATGCGGTGTGAGCATAAAAACTCCCTGATTCCCGGGTATTAACCAGCCGATAATAACGGCTGATGATGACAAAAGCCCACTCACCGGCGCTGCGGGCAGGTTATCCGCTCTGGCGCGCCTGTTGCTGCGCGTCAGAGCGGATGCGCGTTACTGACCGCTAAGCACGCGTGCAGGTTCGATACGGCTGGCACGCCGCGCCGGATACCAGCTGGCGACCAGACTCAGTACAATGGCGGTGACCAGCACCGAAATCACATCCAGCCAGTGCAACTCTGAAGGCAGAAAGTCGATAAAGTAAATATCGCCCGCCAGCAGATGGTGCCCGGAAAGTTTTTCGAGGCCGCTCACCAGCGCCGTCAGGTTCAGCGCAGCCAGTACGCCGAACACCACGCCGCTCAGACTCCCCAGCAGCCCCGCCAGCAGACCATACCAGATAAAAATGGCACGGATCAGGCCATCTTTCGCTCCCAGGGTGCGTAACACGGCGATATCGCTGCTTTTATCCTTCACCGCCATCACCAGGGTGGAAACAATATTAAAGCAGGCTACGCCAATCACCAGGATCATCGCCAGATACATAATGGCGCGAATCATCTGAATATCACGATACATATAACCGTAGGTGCCGACCCAGCTACGAATATAGACATAGGCGTGGGTCGTCTCACCGGCAGCCCGTACCAGTTTCACCGCCTGAAAAGGATCGTCCATTTTCAACGCAATGCCGGTCACACTGTCAGCCATATCCAGATAGCGCTGCGCATCGGCCAGCGGCACCAGCGCCAGACTATGATCGAGCATACCGCTCAGCTGCAGGATCCCGCTCACCTGCAGGCGGATACGCTTAGGCTGCAGTAGCTTGTTCTCGCCGTCATTGTTCGGAATCATCACCGTCAGCCAGTCGCCGGTTTTTACCTTCAGCGCACGGGCGATGCCGCCGCCGAGGATAATCTGCTGCTTGCCTGCAGCAAACTGCGACCAGGCGTTGCCCTGCACAAACTGCGGCAGAGCGCTGAGGCGCGGCTCCTGCTGGGGATCAACCCCTTTGACCTGAATCGCCTGCAGTTTCGCGCCGCTCTCGATCAGCCCGGTAAAATTCACATAAGGCGCAGCGGCAGCGATGCCTTCTACCTGTTCAATCGGCGCAATCAGCTGTTGCCAGTTGTTGAAGGGTTGTTTCACCGGCTCGATTTCGCCATGCGGCACCACCGCCAGAATGCGGCTGTTCAGCTCACGCTCGAAACCGTTCATCGCGCTCAGGCCGATAATCAGCACCGCCACGCCAAGAGCGATCCCCACAGTAGAGATCACCGAGATCAGGGATACCATGCCGCCACGACGACGGCCGCGGCTGAAACGCAGCCCTAACAACAAAGATAACGATGACGCCATTAGCGTACTCCCGTCAGCGTCAGTTCGGGGTTAAGCTGGCCATCACGCATCTCCATCTGATGCCGTAGCCGCTGCGCCAGATGCAGGTCATGGGTCACCACCAGGAAAGCGGTCCCCTGTCTGACGTTCAGCTCGCCGAGCAGATCAAAAATAGCATCGGCGTTGCGCGCGTCCAGGTTGCCGGTGGGTTCATCCGCCATCACCAGACGCGGACGATTTACCAGCGCACGGGCGATAGCCACACGCTGGCGCTCGCCGCCGGAGAGTTCAGAGGGGCGGTGCGCGGCGCGTTTTTCCAGCCCTACCGCAGCCAGCATCTCCAGCGCCTGTGACTGCGCCTCGTTTTTACTCTGACGGCCAATCAGCAGCGGCATCGCCACATTTTCCAGCGCGCTGAAATCGGGCAGCAGATGGTGGAACTGGTAAATAAAGCCCAGCTCACGGTTGCGCAGCTCCGCTTTGGCGGAAGCAGACATGCTGTTCAGCGACTGGCCGTTAAAAATCACATCGCCGGAGGTGGGTGCATCCAGTCCGCCCAGCAGGTGCAGCAGCGTACTTTTACCTGATCCCGAGCTGCCGACAATCGCCGTCATCTCGCCCGGCTGCAGGGAAAAGGTCACGTTACGCAGGACATCGGTCTGCACGCTGCCTTCCTGATAGCGTTTGCACAGGTTGTGACACTGTAACAAAGGGGTATTACTCATAACGTAAAGCCTCAGCGGGTTGTACGGCGGCGGCGCGCCAGGAGGGATAGAGCGTTGACAGCAGGGCAACGGCCATCGCCGTGAACGCGATGGTGACCACCTGCCACGGGTTGATCGCCACCGGCAGCGCCGCGCCATCAAGGAAAAGACCGATCACCGGCAACAGATGGTTAAGCTGGCTGGCTAACAGTACGCCAAGCAGCGTTCCCAGCAGCGCCCCGATAATCCCGGCGCTGGCCCCCTGCACCATAAACACCAGCATAATTTGCCGACGCGTTAGCCCCTGGGTTTGCAGAATCGCCACTTCGCCCTGCTTCTCCATAATCAGCAGACCGAGTGACGTAATGATATTGAAGGCCGCCACGGCAATGATCAGGCTCAGCAGCAGCCCCATCATATTTTTTTCCATGCGTACCGCCTGAAACAGATCCCCTTTGCGCTCGCGCCAGTCTTTCCACTGCAGGCCGGCGGGCAGGTTTTGCTGACTCAGACTCTCCACTTCCAGCGGTTCATCCAGCCACAAACGCCAGCCAGTGATCTGTCCGGCGGGATAGCGCATCACGCGCGAGGCATCCTGTTGATTCACCAGAATCTGATAAGCGTCCACCTCGCTGTTGGCGGCATAGGTGCCCGCCACGGTGAACAGGCGCTGACTGGGGACCACCCCCATCGGCGTGAACTGGCTGACGGAAGGTACCATCAGACGCAGCCGATCGCCGCGCCGTACGCCCAGCTGACTCGCCAGCTGCTCACCGAGGATCACATTGTACTGCCCCGCCTGCAGCACGCTTTGCGGCGTGTTGATAAGAAACGGCGTTAAGGGATCTTTTTCGTCAGGATTAATGCCGAGCATCACCCCGACCGAGACATTATGGGCACTCTGCAGCACCACATCGGCGGTGGTCAGCGGCGCGATGCGGTTGACCCCTTTCAATTGCAGGCTCTGTGCGGGCTGCTGCTGCGGATTCATGCCGCCCTTCTCACTGACAATAAGAGCCTGAGGCATCAGCCCGAGAATATTCCCCTCCAGCTCGCGTTCAAAGCCGTTCATGACCGACAGCACGGTGACCAGCGCCAGTACGCCGAGCGTAATGCCAATGGTCGACAGCCAGGAAACAAAGCGACCGAAGCGGTCTGATGCTCGTCCGCGCATGTAGCGCAGACCGATAAATAGCGCAACAGGTTGATACATGTAATCCGTCCTGGACTGTGGACTAAAATTAAGTAAAAGGGATGATAATAGAGCGGCCTGCTTTATGAAACCTCAAACCCGCTGCGAAACGGCAAAGTTACGGTAAAACCCGGAGATGGCATCCGGCCGCCCGGAAAGCGAGCAAAAACTGTCCACCCGGCGGTCAATGATTGACCGGCTGGTGCCAGGCGACTCTCCCCTTATCCGCAGGCGGGGTGTATCGTGCAGCACGCGCTGGAGTACATGGTATGTGCAAATTTCCCAAAGGCAGTATTGTGAAAATGAAGACCGGAGAGATTAAAGGCGAAGTGATAAATATCTTTAAGCAGGGGGATGCGCCTGCGGGTTACTATGTCAAATGGGACGATGGTAACCACAGCTACCATCTGGAAAATGAGCTTTGCTGGGCGAATATTCACCGTCCACGCATGCATTACAACCCGCCCCCGGCAAAATAAGCTATTTTTGACGTTCAGGCCGCGCCGCGAAAAATCCACGGCGACAGGTGATCCACAGGGCGTATTATGGAATGATGACGCCCTGGAAAAACTGGAGTGAACGTCAAATTCCCATGTCCGAACAGATCCGCTATTCCCTGCCCGGCAAAGCGGGCGATCATCGCCAGCTTGGTCAACTCATTGGTGCCGCCCATGCGGTTGAATGTGCCGATATCGTTGAACGGCACCCCGGTCCGGTACTGATGATTACGCCGGATATGCAAACAGCCCTGCGTCTGCAGGATGAAATTCGCCAGTTTACGGACTATCCGATTACCAGCCTCGCCGACTGGGAAACCCTGCCGTACGACAGCTTTTCGCCGCATCAGGATATTATCTCCGCCCGCCTGTCGACCCTGTATCAGTTGCCCGGGATGACGCGTGGCCTGCTGATTCTGCCGGTGAATACGCTGATGCAGCGCGTCTGCCCGCACAGCTTCCTGCACGGACACGCCCTGGTGATGAAGCAGGGGCAAAAGCTGTCGCGCGATCGCCTGCGTGAGCAGCTGGAGCAGGCCGGTTATCGCCATGTCGATCAGGTAATGGAGCATGGCGAATATGCCACGCGCGGCGCGCTGCTGGATCTGTTCCCGATGGGCAGCGAACAGCCCTACCGTATCGATTTCTTTGATGATGAAATCGACAGCCTGCGCCTGTTCGACGCTGATACGCAGCGTACCCTGGAAGCGGTGGAGGCGATCAATCTGCTGCCAGCCCATGAGTTTCCCACCGATAAAGCGGCGATTGAGCTGTTTCGCAGCCGCTGGCGTGAAATTTTCGAGGTCCGGCGCGAAGCAGAACATATCTATCAACAGGTGAGTAAAGGCACCCTGCCCGCCGGGATTGAATACTGGCAGCCGCTCTTCTTTGATCAGCCGCTGCCGACACTGTTCAGCTATCTGCCGAAAACGGCCCTGCTCATGAACTGCGGCGACCTGGAAGGCAGCGCCAGCCGCTTCTGGCAGGATGTGAATGCCCGTTATGAGAATCGCCGCGTCGATCCGATGCGCCCGCTGCTGGAGCCGGAGAGCCTCTGGCTGCGCCCCGACAGCCTGTTCTCAGAGCTGAAAGCCTGGCCGCGCCTGCAGATGAGCAATGCGCAGTTGCCGGAGAAGGCCGCCAATACCAATCTGGGCTACGCGCCATTGCCGGAACTGACGGTACAGGCACAGTCCAAAACGCCGCTCGACCTGCTGCGTCAGTTCCTGGAGCAGTTTCAGGGCCCGGTGATTTTTTCTGTTGAAAGCGAAGGACGACGCGAAACCCTGCAGGAGCTGCTGGCGCGCATCAAACTGCGTCCGCAGCTGATTCACCGCCTGGACGACGTCGGCAGCAGCGGTCATTACCTGATGCAGGGCGCCAGCGAACGCGGTTTTATCGATACACAGCGCCAGCGCGCCTTTATCTGTGAGGGTGATCTGCTGGGCGAACGGGTCAGCCGCCGCCGTCAGGACAGTCGCCGCACCATTAACCCGGATGTCTTGATCCGTAACCTCGCCGAGCTGCACCCGGGTCAGCCGGTGGTGCACCTTGAACATGGCGTCGGCCGCTATATCGGCCTGACCACGCTTGAGGCGGGCGGCATTCAGGCGGAATATCTGATGCTCGCCTATGCAGGCGACGCCAAACTCTATGTGCCGGTTTCGTCGCTGCACCTGATCAGCCGCTACGCCGGCGGTGCTGATGAAAACGCCCCGCTGCACAAACTGGGCAGCGATGCCTGGTCGCGCGCGCGGCAGAAAGCGGCGGAAAAAGTGCGCGACGTGGCCGCTGAGCTACTGGATATCTATGCGCAGCGCGCGGCGAAGGCGGGTTACGCCTTTAAGCATGATCGCGACCAGTACCAGCTGTTCTGTGAAAGCTTCCCGTTTGAAACCACGCCGGATCAGGCGCAGGCGATTAATGCCGTATTAAGCGACATGTGCCAGCCGCTGGCGATGGATCGTCTGGTGTGCGGCGATGTGGGCTTCGGCAAAACCGAAGTGGCGATGCGCGCCGCCTTCCTGGCGGTAGAAAATAACAAGCAGGTGGCGGTACTGGTGCCAACAACCCTGCTGGCGCAGCAGCATTTCGACAACTTCCGCGATCGCTTTGCCAACTGGCCGGTACGCATTGAGATGCTCTCCCGCTTCCGCAGCGCGCGCGATCAGGCACAGATCCTGGAGCAGGCCAGCGAAGGCAAAATCGATATTCTGATCGGCACCCATAAGCTGCTGATGAGCGACCTGAAATGGCGCGATCTCGGACTGCTGATTGTGGATGAAGAGCACCGCTTTGGCGTCCGGCATAAAGAGCGTATCAAAGCGATGCGCGCTGATGTCGACATTCTTACCCTGACCGCCACCCCGATCCCGCGTACGCTGAATATGGCGATGAGCGGCATGCGCGACCTGTCGATTATCGCCACGCCGCCTGCGCGCCGTCTGGCAGTGAAAACCTTTGTGCGCGAGTATGACAAACTGGTGGTGCGTGAAGCGATCCTGCGTGAAATCCTGCGTGGCGGCCAGGTCTATTATCTCTATAACGACGTGGAGAATATCGAGAAAGCCGCCCAGCGTCTGGCAGAGCTGGTGCCCGAGGCGCGCATCGCCATCGGTCATGGTCAGATGCGTGAACGCGACCTGGAACGGGTGATGAACGATTTCCACCATCAGCGTTTTAACGTGCTGGTCTGCACCACCATCATCGAAACCGGCATCGATATCCCGACCGCCAATACCATCATTATTGAGCGCGCCGACCATTTTGGCCTGGCGCAGCTGCATCAGCTGCGTGGCCGCGTTGGTCGTTCACATCATCAGGCGTACGCCTGGCTGCTGACGCCGCCACCGAAAGCAATGACCAGCGATGCGCAAAAACGCCTGGAAGCGATCGCCTCGCTGGAAGATCTGGGGGCCGGTTTTGCCCTTGCAACGCACGATCTGGAGATTCGTGGTGCCGGTGAGCTGCTGGGAGAAGATCAGAGCGGCCAGATGGAAACCATCGGCTTCTCGCTCTATATGGAGCTGCTGGAAAACGCCGTGGATGCGTTAAAAGAGGGCCGCGAGCCCTCGCTGGAAGATCTTACCAGCAACCAGACCGACATCGAGCTGCGTATGCCCGCCCTGCTGCCGGAAGATTTTATTCCGGATGTGAATACCCGCCTCTCGCTCTACAAGCGTATTGCCAGCGCGGACAGTGAGGCAGAGCTGGAAGAGCTGAAAGTGGAAATGATCGATCGCTTTGGCACCCTGCCTGATGCGGCGCGTAACCTGCTGGATATCGCCGGGCTGCGTCTGGTCGCCCGCGCGCTGGGTATCCGGCGTATTGAGGCGAGCGATAAAGGCGGCTTTTTTGAGTTCGCTGAGAAAAATCAGGTGGATCCCGGCTGGCTCATCAGCCTGTTGCAACAGGAACCGCAGCACTGGAAGCTGGAAGGCCCCACGCGCCTGAAGTTCACGCGCGATCTGGCCGAGCGCAAGCAGCGTATGCAGTGGGTGAAAGACTTTATGCAGCAGCTGCAGAGCAAGGCGGCCTGACGGTTTCAGCCAGTAAAAAAAGGCGCATCACCGGATGCGCCTTTTACTGTGGCTTTGCTGTGTTGCCCGAAGGCGTAATCTTTGCCCAATCAGGCCTGATCAGAGTTCAGGATCAGCTGGCCATTACGGTCCAGCGGGATGCGGGTGCCAGGGTCGTTTTCCATGCGGATTTTGCCCTGCTGGTTGCCTATTTTATAGGTCACATCATAGCCCAACATCTTTTCCTGTTTATCGTACACCGTTTTACAACGCTGCTCGGTGGTAGTGTAGGTATCACGCTGTTGCAGGCCGCCCTGCACCTGATTACCGGCATAGCCGCCGGCCAGCGCGCCAGCTACCGTTGCGACGTCACGACCACGACCGCCCCCGAACTGATGGCCAAGAACGCCACCTGCTACAGCACCCAATACTGAGCCAGTAATACGGTTTTCATCCTGCACCGCACGCCGGTGTGTCAGCGTCACGTTACGGCACTCCTGGCGCGGTGACTTCACTGTTTCTTTGATCGGCGTGGCGGCCAGCACCTGAGCATATTGTGGACCCGGATTAAACACATCCATACTGGCTACCGCAGCGACCCCCAGAGCAGCCACTACGCCAATACCGATACCCGCTAACATTGATTTATTCACAGGAATATCCTCCTGATTATTGTTACCGCGCATTCCTGCCGCTACAGGTTCCCGTGCAACAGCGGTTTGAACGGCGTGCGCGACCCACCGTGTTTGTGAAAAGAAGTTTTACAGATGGCTCACTTTTACGACATCAGAAAAATGGAGGAAAACACGCGAACGCGAGTCGGGAAAACGTTTTCAGAGAGTTCTTATCGCTGGTTTATGCAGCAAAAAGTGGTGGTAATAGCAGCGAACGACGCGGGGAGAAATAACCTAACCTGTTGAAAGGCGAGGAAAACCTCGCCTTAATCGGTCAGTGCAGCTTCAGACGTGGACGGATAACCCGGTTAAGGCTACCCACCACCATCATCAGCCCGGTTTTGAAATATCCGTGGAGCGCAACCTGGTGCATACGATACAGAGAGATATAGACAAAACGCGCGATGCGCCCTTCTACCATCATCGATCCGCGCATCAGGTTCCCCATCAGACTGCCCACGGTGCTGAAGCGCGAAAGCGAAACCAGCGAGCCATGATCTTTATAGACATAGGGTTTCAGCGGTTTAGCGTTTAACTGGGCCAGAATATTTTCCAGCACCTGTGACGCCATCTGGTGCGCAGACTGCGCGCGCGGCGGCACAAAACCGCCGCCAGGCAGGGCGCAGGAGGCGCAATCGCCGATAGCATAGATATCGTCATCCAGCGTGGTCTGCAGCGTCTCTTTCACCACCAGCTGATTAATGCGGTTCGTCTCCAGCCCGCCGATCCCCTGCATAAAATCGGGTGCCTTGATTCCGGCCGCCCAGACCATCAGATCCGCTTCAATAAAGTCGCCGCTTTTGGTGTGCAGACCCTGCTTATCCGCGCTGGTGACCATGGTTTGCGTCAGCACGCGTACGCCCAGTTTGGTCAGCTCCTGATGAGCCGCTGCAGAGATACGCGGCGGCAGCGCAGGCAGGATACGCTCACCCGCCTCCACCAGCGTCACGTTCAGGGCGTCGCTGTCGAGTCCCTGATAGCCATAGCTGTGCAGCTGCTTAACCGCATTATGCAGCTCAGCAGAGAGTTCCACCCCGGTAGCGCCACCGCCGACAATGGCAATATTCACCTTTTTCAGCCGTCCGGCGCTGGCGGAGAACTTCAGGAACAGGTTGAGCATTTCGTTGTGGAAGCGGCGCGCCTGATGGGGATTATCCAGAAAGATACAGTGCTCCCTGACGCCCGGCGTGCCGAAATCGTTGGAGGTGCTGCCCAGCGCCATCACCAGGGTGTCGTAAGGCACCTCGCGCTCTTCGACCAGCACTTCCCCCTGCTCGTTACACACTTCCGCCAGGCGAATGCTTTTGTGTTCACGATCGATAGCGGTCAGCGAGCCGAGCTGAAAGCGAAAGCCGTGATTACGGGCATGCGCCAGATAGCTCAGCGCATCGATGCCCTCATCCATCGAGCCGGTGGCCACCTCATGCAGCAGCGGTTTCCATAAATGGCTGTGGTTACGATCGACCAGAATGATTTCCGCTTTCTTCTTCCGACCCAGCTTATGACCTAACTGGGTCGCCAGCTCCAGGCCGCCAGCACCACCACCAACGATAACGATTTTTCTCATAGATGTCGTCAACAGGACCCCCTCGAAAAGTAAACCAATCGTTAATAAAAGGTTAAAATAAAAACCTTAATTAACATAAGGTTGGCGAATTTAAAGTCGCAATCTGGGGGCAGAATAACATGGTGCGGTGAGTTGGTCATACCAAAATTGACCTGCATCAATTTATCGCGCCCATTCTCAGCGTAGTACGAAACAACGCATTCTACCCGTTTTACACATGCGGGCTTAATCTGTTGTTTTAATGAAGTTAATCAGGAAAGCGTCGGCAGGAAAAAGAGAAAAGCGACCCGGTTGCGACTCAGCCGCACTGGCGACAGACGTCGCGGCCGAGCCACCCGACAAGAATTAACGTGCGGCTTTATGCTCCAGCCAGCGGGCCTGCAGCGCGCTCAGCTGCTGCTGATTCTCCTGCCAGCGTCGGCTTGCCAGCAGCTGCTGACGGTTGTAACGTCCCCGGTGGTAAAGCCCTGGCACCCGGCTGGCTTCAACCGGCGTCAGGTTATCCAGCACGGCAATCGCGCCCTGGCGCTGGTTACAGACCAGAATCATATCGCAGCCCGCTGATAATGACTGGCTGGCGCGCTCTGCATAGCTGCCCATGATCGCCGCTCCCTCCATCGACAGATCGTCAGAGAAGATCACGCCATCGAATCCCAGTTCGTTGCGCAGCACCGTCTGCAGCCAGTATGGTGAGCCGCTGGCGGGCAAGGGGTCAATTTCGCTATAGATGACATGGGCAGGCATAATCGCATCCAGTGCCTGCTCGTCAATCAGCTGGCGGAATATCGCCATATCATGCTGACGCAGGGTAGCCGCATCGCGCTCATCACGCGGCGTCTCTTTATGGGAGTCAGCGCTGACCGCACCGTGGCCCGGAAAATGTTTGCCGGTGGTTTTCATTCCCGCCTCATGCATGCCGGCAATAAAACAGCGCGCAACCTGTAGCGCAATCGCCGGATCGGCATGGAAGGCGCGATCGCCAATCGCCGCGCTGATATGGCCAATATCCAGCACCGGCGCAAAGCTGATATCAATATCCATGGCGATCATTTCAGCGGCCATCTGCCAGCCTGCCTGCTGCGCCAGTGCGCCTGCTTGCGGCAGATCGTGCAGCGCGGCAAAGGATTGCATCGCCGGTAAGGTGGTAAAACCTTCGCGAAAACGCTGCACCCGTCCCCCTTCCTGATCCACGGCCACCACCAGCCGCGTATGGGACGCGCTGCGTATCTGACGGATCAGCGCTGACAGCTGCGCGGGATCGTGATAGTTGCGGGCAAAGAGGATCACCCCACCCACCAGCGGATGTTGCAGAATCTCCCGTTCTTCGGCGTCCAGCTCGTAGCTTTCGACATCCAGCATCAGCGGACCGGGTAACGATGTTGTCATAATCAATGTCCTGTTCACACTCAGCGCAGGAGCGGCCTCTGCCCCTGCGGATTAAAATTGTTGCCAGCCTGCCGCCGCCCGCTGCAACGCCGCGCGATCGTCCTGTTGCTCGGCGCGCAGCTGATACCAGCTGGCCATTAACAGGCGCAGCCAGGGTTGCCAGCGCCGCACCTGCTCTTCCAGCTGTGCCGGTGCCAGCCGCGCCTGGCGCGCATAGCTCGCTATCCAGCACGCCTGACGCTGCGGATCGGCGGCACAGAGTACGGCAACATCCAGCGCCACGTCGGCATCAGCGGCATATTCCCAGTCGATGAAATGGAGTTCGCCCTGCGCCACGATAACATTGCCGGGATGAATATCCATATGCACGGGCGCCAGGCGCAGCGGTTGAGGTTCTCCCTGCCGCGTCAGCCGCCGCAGTGCGCGTTGCCAGCGCAGATTACGCTGGCGACACAGCTGCCAGTAACGCTGTAACAACGGCAGCAGCTGCAGCCGGTAACCGGTCAGCGGCTGGCGATGCAACTGATGCAGCCGGGAAACCACCGCCTCCCGCTGCTGACGAAAGGCGTGTGTATCGATCGTGTCGCCCGCCAGCCAGGGTAGCAGCAGCCAGTGAGCATTATACGCCAGCGGCGACGGCGTCAGCCCGGCGCGGTGCAGCTTTTTCAGCACACGATATTCCCGCTGGCGATCGACAAAGGGAATCGGCATAACAGGCTGACGGCGCGCCAGCAGCGCGCCCGCTGCAGTGTCGATGCGACCACTCTGCCCGGTCAGCCCGACCAGCGGTAAAAAAGAACCGGCAGGATCAACTGCCGGTTGGATGTTGGCGAGCAGCTGCTGCAGCGCGGGATCAATATTGGGTGTCACCGTTGCCTGACCAGATGATTTCGCCGCTCTGCACCAGCATCAGCTGCATCTGCAATTCAGGCGACTTTACATCCCCCTGGGCATTGCTGTAGAGCACATACTGCGCGTTCAGGTAACGGGCCAGCCCCACCGCCTTGCTGCGTGAGCTGAGACTGTCATCCGGCGGCAGACCCAGCGTCTGCTTCGCCTGCGTCAGCTGATCGTCCGTCACCAGGGTAAATTTGCCGTTGTTGTTCAGCGCGCTCTGAATGGCAGCGGTCGCTTTTTCACTTTGCAAATTGCCATTGGTGCTGTTTTTTACCCGATCCACCAGCAATATGCTGCCCGGTGTGACAGTAGCGGACTGCAGCATTTGCGCCACCAGCGGCTGTACGCTGAGGTCCCAGTTAATGGTTTTGAGTTTGGGGGGTTGCGGCACGCTCTCGCCCGGCTGCGGCGCAGGCGGCTGTGGTACGGAGGGCGGCGTCGGCTCGCTGGGGGGCACAGGTTGCGTCGGCTCAACCGGCGCGGGCGGCTGCTGTTGCGTTACACAACCGGCGAGCATAAGCGCCAGACATAACGCGGCGGAAAATTTTACACTGCGAATCACGTAATCGTCCTCAGAGATAGAGATAGAGACGTACCTTGCTGGCCGTCAGATTTCCCGTCTGGGAGACCACTTCGGCGCTGCCGTAACCGGGCACGGTAAACTGCTGAGGTGGCTCCTGCGGCTCGATTTCCAGGCCTTTATCGTCATACCAGTAAAAACGATAGTGCACGGTAACCGGCGTTTCGCGCTGGTTATAAAGCACGCTGCCAGCGCGCTGCTGACCATCACGTTCCGTCAGCGTCGGCTCGCTGGTTAAGATCCCGGCAGACAGCACCGATGAGTCCATCACCAGCGACTGGGAGGTGTTAATCATCGGTTTTTTACTACTGCAGGCGCTCAGACTCAGCAGCAGTGACAGGCTAATCAGCCATAAGCGCATAGCAAGTTTCCATGAAGGCCATCAGTGGGAAAGCATCGGCCCGAGCGGGCGTCCACCTACCAGATGCATATGAATATGATAAACCTCCTGCCCGCCATGTCGGTTGCAGTTCATAATCAGGCGGTACCCATCCTCGGCAATACCTTCCTGACGCGCAATTTTCGCGGCGACCGTAAACATACGCCCGAGCGCATGCTCATGCGCTTCACGCACGTCATTACAGGTCGGGATCAGCACATTCGGGATAATAAGAATATGAGTCGGTGCTTTAGGCGAGATGTCACGAAAAGCGGTGACCAGTTCGTCCTGATAAACCACGTCGGCGGAAATTTCGCGACGAATGATTTTACTGAAAATGGTTTCTTCAGCCATGATGCAATTCCTTGAGCCTGGATGTCAGTAAGGGAGTATGAGGGAGAAAATTGTTTTCTTTCAACCTCCGGACCCTATTTCTTTTCTCAACTGGCTGCCTTTGCAGCGCTTTGCTGACCCGGAAGCGTGCCGTTACACACAACAGCGGAACGGATTTTCCCCGCGCCAGCGTATAAAAAAAGCCCCTGACGGGCTGAGGGTTCCCCATAAATAAAGACAGGCATAGAAGGTTATGATCTACTTAGTGTTCCACCAAAAAGTAAGGTCACACCTCTATGCCTGTTTCACAAGTTTGCCATAAATTTTTTAGCCAGTCCCTGAACTCCATTCATCAGTACCGTAAAAACGCTCTGCTTGATATGACCGTGGCTCTGACGCGTGGTGCTTCGCTTTCTCTTACCAGCATCGGCAGATATCTGCCAGGCCCCGCACGTGTTAAGCACAAGATTAAGCGTGTTGACCGGCACCTCAACAGCGACCTGATGTTCAGTGATATTCCCTGTGTCTACCAGCAGCTTGTATCCCGCCTCACACACAGCCTTTCAGTTTGTGTCATTGCTGTGGACTGGAGTGGTTATCCTTCATCAGAGCTCAGTGTTTTGCGGGCAAGCTTATTGTGTGATGGCAGAGCTATCCCTCTGATGAGTAAAGTCATTTCCTCCCGCTACCAGAACAACTCTGCCGTACAAAATGCCTTTCTCGATCAGATGGCTGTCGCCATCGGCAAAGATAAGCAGGTCATTATTGTGACCGATGCAGGCTTTCGCAGCAGCTGGTTTCACCACATCCGCTCTCTGGGCTGGGATTTTGTCGGACGAGTCAGGGGCAGCCTCTATTTTCAGGTCATCGGGGATGAAGAGTGGCAGATGGCGCGGGATATTGTGTCATCAACAACGGCACGCTACCCGGGATTCGGGCGTCTGGCACGTAACGCCAGTCGTGACTGTCCGGGACATTTCTACACCGTGCATAAGCGGGCGACGGGCAGGAAAAGCAGCCAGCATTACCCCAAAACAGACAGGATGTACCGTAAAAACGCGCGTGAACCGTGGCTGCTTTTTACCAGCCTGATGGAATATAAGCCACGCGAGACAGTTAAACTTTATAGTCGCCGTATGCAGATAGAACAGAACTTCAGGGATGAAAAAAGCGAGCGCTATGGGTTGGGACTGCGGGCAAGTAAAAGCCGGGGAGAAAAAGGAATATCCGTGCTTTGCCTGGTTGCAGCTCTCTACAGCATCATCCTGTGGCTGACGGGATATTACCTTGAAAGTAAGGGAATAAATCGATGGTTCCAGGCGAACAGTGAGAAATCACGCAGGGTGCTGTCGTATCTGACATTGAGTGAAAATGTCATCCGGCAGTCGCCGGAGCTCCTGTCGGGAATGAACCCCGACAGGGTGTATGCCGATATGGCCAGAGCCTACAGAAACATCATCATGGTGTACTGATAATGTTTCTGGGGATCCCTCAGCCCTGACGGGGCTTTTTTGCGTAGTAAGCCATGCTTACATGCTGCGGATATAGTCATCCATTTCCGTTTTCAGGTTATCGGACCTGGTGCCGAAAATCGCCTGAACGCCGGAGCCAGCAACCACCACGCCACGGGCGCCGAGATTTTTCAACTCACCCTGATTCACTTTGCCAACATCCGCCACGCTGACGCGCAGACGGGTGATGCAGGCATCCAGATTGGTGATGTTCTCTTTGCCACCAAAGGCGGTCACCAGTTTGCCAGCCATTTCGCTACCGCTGGCTGTGCTCTGTTCAATCGCGGCATCTTCACGGCCCGGCGTTTTCAGATTCAGTTTGGCAATCAGCACACGGAAAACGGTGTAATAAATCAGACCATAGATAATACCGACAATCGGGAACAGCCAGATTTTACTGCTGTTACCGCTCAGTACGATAAAGTCGATCAGACCGTGCGAGAAGCTGGTGCCATCACGCATGCCCAGCAGGATACAGATCGGGAACGCCAGACCCGCCAGAATGGCATGGATCACGTACAGCACCGGCGCGACGAACATAAAGGAGAATTCAATCGGCTCGGTAATACCGGTCAGGAACGAGGTCAGCGCCGCGGAGATCATAATACCGCCCACTTTCGCCCGGTTTTCCGGTTTCGCTGAGTGCCAGATAGCGATTGCAGCTGCTGGCAAACCATACATTTTGAACAGGAAGCCGCCAGAGAGTTTGCCTGCAGTCGGGTCGCCCGCCATGTAGCGCGGAATATCGCCATGGAAGACCTGACCGGCAGCGTTGGTAAATTCACCAATCTGCATCTGGAAAGGCACGTTCCAGATATGATGCAGACCAAAGGGCACCAGCGCACGTTCTACTACGCCATAGATACCAAAGGCGACAACCGGGTTCTGATAGGCAGCCCACAGGGAGAAGCGCTGGATAGCCGTGCCGACCGGCGGCCAGATAAAGGCGAGCAGCACGCCGAAAATAATGGCGGTCAGACCGGAGATAATGGGTACAAAGCGCTTACCGGCAAAGAAGCCGAGGTATTCCGGCAGCTTAATGCGATAGAAGCGGTTAAACATATAAGCGGCGATGGCACCGGCAATAATGCCCCCCAGCACCCCGGTGTCAGCAAGGTGCTTTGCCTCGATCTCGGCAGCAGGCAGCTGAAGTACCAGAGGCGCCACTACCGCCAGGGTTTTCACCATGATGCCATAAGCCACTACAGCCGCCAGCGCGGACACGCCATCGTTATTGGTAAAGCCGAGCGCTACACCAATAGCAAAAATCAGCGGCATATTGGCGAAAACAGAGCCGCCCGCTTCGGCCATGACGTGTGAGACGACGGCAGGCAACCAGCTGAAGTTTGCTGAACCTACCCCTAATAAAATGCCGGCAATCGGCAGAACCGATACCGGCAACATAAGCGATTTTCCGACCTTCTGCAGGTTCGCAAAAGCGTTCTTAAACATAGCGTGAAGCTCCTGAATAGACTGACATTGCGCGTAACGCGCTTGATAAAGGGAGAGGACCTTTACCGACCTGGCATTGGGCTGCCTTTTGATTTATTACGAAGGGTAAAATAAATAGCGCTGACTTACTTTGACGGTTATCACGTTTCCCTGCACAAAGATGCCTGCAATGCGTAATTTCTGCGCTGCAGGCTGGCGTCGCGCGGCCGCAAAGCCCGCCAGGACCGGGCAACAGGCACAGCAGGCGGACTTTCAGTGATTAATTATGGTCAGTAAAATAAATTGTGTGTTCAGGCTCCGAGGCGGGAAAGCGGAATCTGAAACAGACGCGAGAAGTTCCGGGTAGTGGTCGCGGCCAGGGTTTCAATATCGACCCCTTTCAGGACGGCCATATACTCAGCCACATCGCGGGTATAGGCGGGCTGGTTCTCTTTGCCACGATAAGGAACCGGAGCCAGATAAGGCGAATCCGTTTCCACCAGGATGCGATCCAGCGGCACATAACGCGCCGCCTCGCGCAGCGCTTCTGCGTTGCGGAAGGTGACGATACCGGAAAAAGAGATATAGAACCCCATGTCCAGCAGGCTGGCTGCCGTTTCACGGTCTTCGGTAAAGCAATGCAGTACGCCGCCACAGATGTCAGCCTGCTCTTCACGCAAAATCGCCAGCGTATCTTCGCGGGCATCGCGTGTGTGCACGATGATCGGTTTGTTCAGCGCGCGCCCGGTACGAATATGTTCGCGAAAAGACGCCTGCTGCTGCGCTTTGGTTTCCTGCTGATAATAATAATCGAGGCCGGTTTCACCCAACGCCACCACCCGCTCATCCGCGGCCAGACGACGAAACTCTTCTACATCATAGGGCGTCTCCTGGTTCAGTGGATGCACGCCGCAGGAGAGCGCGATATTAGAACGATCGCCTACCAGCGCTTTCAGGGTATGAAAGCCCGGCAGCGTGGTGGCGATGGCCAGCATAAATTTCACATCACGCGCGGCGGCTTTCGTAATCACATCATCCAGGTCGCGGTGATTTTTTTCATAATCCAGGCCATCAAGATGGCAATGGGAATCCACAATAAACATACTTCTTTTCTCCTGCGTTAACCTGTCATGGCGGGCTTCATGAGTTGTTCCCAGGCCAACAGCTGATCGGTTATCAGTAATTCCCGGTTTACCGCGGACACCTGCAGCAGATGCTCACGGCACTGCATCCAGCGCTGCGCACTTGCGTTCAGTGCACTGACGGACAGGTGTTGCGCCAGCAGCTGAACCAGATCGGGACGGTCGCAATTTATCAGCCACTGGCTTGCGCCCTGCTGAGCCTTCATGGCATCCACCAGCAGCGTCAGTAACCAGCTGATACGTGCCGGGGCGTCATCACTGTTCAGTACCGGCAACAGCTGCAAAATATCCTGCTGCAATGCCGTGGGGAGCGCCGTACAGAGCGTTTCCCGCGCCTGCCAGGTGCGGTTTTCCAGCAACGTCAGCGCCGCGCCGGGCGCGCCGCCAGCCAGGCGCAGCGCCGTCAGCCGCGTTGCCTCGCCGGCGGGAGTCTGCTTCGCCAGCCATTGCAGACTCTGATTTTCCTCTGGCGGGGAGAGATGGAGCGCCATACAACGGCTGCGCAACGTCGCCAGCAGGCGGGACGGCTCACGGCTGGAGAGAAAGAACCAGCTGTTGGCTGGCGGCTCTTCCAGCGTTTTCAGCAGCGCGTTGGCCGCAGCTTCACTCAACTGCGACGCATCCGGCAGCCAGACCACTTTGGCGCCGCCCTGCTGAGCAAAATGCCAGAGCTTTTCGCTTACCTGACGTACAGCGTCAATTCCCAGCGTGCTTTTACCCTTTTCCGCCTCGAGGCGATACCAGTCCGGATGAGTATGGGCCTGCATCAGCTGACAGCCATGACAGTGGCCGCAACTTTTCAGTCCGTCCGGCTGCTGACACATCAGCCAGCGGCTGATGCCCCAGACCAGCGCGTCATCTCCCATGCCCGCCATCGCCTGGATCAGTAAAGCGTGATGGGCGCGGTTCTCCTGATGCTGCGCAATAATGTGCCGGTAAGGCTGATTCAGCCAGGGATACCAGTTCATCACGCCTGTTCCGCCAGCCACGCCGTCAGAGTCCATTTAAGTGACGCTGTCACTTCTTCCAGCGACTGTGTGGCATCCAGTGTCCGGATGGTCGGATCGGCTGCCGCCAGGCTCAGATATCGTTCACGCGTGCGCTCAAAAAAGCGCAGCGACTCCTGCTCAATCCGATCCAGTGCGCCGCGCGCGCGCGCACGTTGCAGGCCGATCTCCGGCGTTACGTCGAGGTAAAGGGTAAGATCAGGGCGAAAATCGCCTAACACCGCATCGCGCAGCGTCTGCATCAGCCGGATATCCAGCCCACGCCCACCGCCCTGATAGGCCTGGGAAGAGAGATCGTGACGATCGCCTATCACCCAGGCCCCACGCGCCAGAGCTGGTTTGATAATGGTATCCACCAGCTGGACGCGTGCGGCATACAGCATCAGCAGCTCCGCTTTCGCGGTCACCTGCTCGCCCTCTACTCCCTGTTTGACCAGCACCCGCAGCTGCTCCGCCAGCGGCGTGCCGCCCGGCTCCCGGGTAAACACCAGATCGGTAATGCCCTGCGCCTGCAGCACCTCAACCAGCGCATCACGCGCGGTTGTTTTACCTGCACCCTCCAGGCCCTCAATCACAATGAACTTACTTTTCATTCTTTTCCTTCATCGCCAGCCGCCAGGCCTGCACGGCACGGTTGTGACTGGCGAGATTGGTAGTAAAGGTGTGGCCACCCTTACCATCCGCCACAAAATAGAGATAGTTGCTTTTCACCGGATGGGCCGCCGCTTCCAGCGAGGCTTTGCCCGGCATCGCGATAGGGCCCGGCGGCAGACCATTAATGGTATAGGTGTTGTAAGGGGTCGGCGTATCCAGATCTTTGCGCGTCAGCGTGCCGTTCCACGCCTCGCCCAGACCGTAAATCACGGTGGGATCGGTCTGCAGACGCATCCCGATACGCAACCGGTTAATAAACACCGAGGCCACTTTACTGCGCTCCTCGCTGACGCCGGTCTCTTTTTCAATAATCGACGCCATGGTAACCAGATCGTTTTCATTGCGGTAGGGCAGATCGGCCTGTTTATTTTGCCATACCTCGCGGATCGCTTTTTCCATCCGTTCATGAGCGCGCTTTAAGATCGCCACATCGCTGGTATTAGCGGTATAGAGGTAGGTATCGGGATAGAACCAGCCTTCGAGGCGCGCCCTGTCCAGCTTCAACGCCGCAGCGACCGCGTCAGCGTTATCTTCCGGCAGCGTATGATGGATATAAGGCGCAGCGCGCAACTGACTCAGCCACTCCTGCAGGCGAGAACCTTCAATGAAGCGCAGAGGGAACTGCGCTTCTTTACCGCTGGCGAGCAGCTGCAGCAGCTCGCGTACGGTCATGCTCGCTTCCAGGCGATAAGTCCCGGCTTTAAAGCGCGCCAGTTCAGGCTCCAGCTTTAACAGGCTGCTAAACCAGATGCTTTGCGGAATAATATGCTGACTGACCAGTTGCGCTTCCAGCGCCACGCGGCCTGTCCCGGCAGGGAGCGTGTAGATTTTTTCCTGTTGCAGCGTCAGCGGCGTGGCGGCAAAGCGTTTGATTTGCCATCCACAAAACAGGAGAGCCAGTGTTACGATCGCCATAGCGGCGACGATAACTTTCGTTGTTCGGGTCATCATGCTTCCATTTTTTCACAGCTGGCGTAAAGCAGGTCGAACAGCATACGGGCACGATAAGTGACATGATCAAGCTGCCTGACCGGTAAAACCGGCATCAGCGCATTACATATTACCACTTCATCCGCCTCCAGAACCGCTTCTATTCCGGCGCTCACCACCTGGCAGGCGTGATCAGCGCTTGCCATCTCATCCAGCAGATAACGCCGCATCGTACCTGCTACCCCCGCCTCATCCAGATTCGGGGTAAAAATCTGTTCGCCTTTGCGCCAGAATAAATTGGCCGCACAGCATTCCACCACCCTGCCCTCGGTGTCAAGCACCAGCGCCTCATCGGCGTCGCTCTGGTCGAGATGTGCCCGAATCAGCACCTGCTCCAGCCGGTTAAGGTGTTTAATCCCGGCCAGCAGCGGGTTGCGCCCCAGTCTGATCGGGCTGAGCGTCAGGTAGACACCGGTGCTGCGTTGCGTACGGTAATGTTGCGGGTAAGGCAGCAGAGACAGGATGCGCGTCGCCTCGCCGCATCCGGCGCTGCTGTAACCACGTCCGCCTTCGCCACGGCTGATTATCACTTTCAGTACCGCTTCCTGCTGCTGTTGCGCCAGCTGACGCATCTCGTGCTCGAGCTGCAGCCAGTCAACCTGACCGATTAGCAGGCGCTGACACCCTTCCTGCAGACGCTGCAGATGCGCGCCGAGGTGAAAGATTTGTCCATTTTTAACCGCGCTGGTGGTAAAACAGCCGTCGCCGAACTGTACCGCGCGATCGCGGGCGGAAAGGCGATGTTCTTCATGTCCGTTAATCCATATCATGTCGCGATCTCACTGATCTGAGCGTTAAGCTTACCGATTTCTACAGCTGACAATTAGCAGAATTAAAAAAGGCCCGCAATGCGGGCCTCAGAGAGAGCAGAAAGGGATTAAACCTTACGGAAGATCAGTGAACCGTTGGTGCCACCGAAGCCGAAGGAGTTACACAGGCTGTACTCCAGACCGCTAACCTGACGTGCTGTATGCGGAACGAAGTCTAAATCGCAGCCTTCATCCGGGTTGTCGAGGTTGATGGTTGGCGGAACCGCCTGATCGCGCAGCGCCAGAATCGAGAAAATCGCTTCAACCGCTCCAGCCGCACCCAGCAGGTGACCGGTCATGGATTTGGTTGAGCTGACCATCACATTTGCCGCTGAAGCGCCAAACACCGATTTTACCGCCTGCGCTTCGGCTTTATCGCCGGCAGGGGTAGAGGTGCCATGAGCATTCACGTAACCAATCTGTTCAGGCGACAGCTGCGCATCGCGCAGCGCGTTGGTCATTGCCAGCGCAGCCCCGGCGCCATCTTCCGGCGGCGAGGTCATATGGTACGCATCGCTGCTCATACCAAAGCCAACCACTTCCGCATAGATTTTCGCGCCACGTTTTTTCGCATGCTCATACTCTTCCAGCACGAGAATACCGGCACCATCGCCCAGCACGAAGCCGTCACGATCTTTATCCCAGGGACGGCTCGCCGCCTGAGGATTATCGTTGCGGGTAGAAAGCGCACGCGCCGCGCCAAATCCGCCCACGCCCAGCGGCGTACTGGCTTTTTCCGCGCCACCGGCCAGCATGACGTCAGCATCATTGTAAGCAATGATACGCGCCGCATGACCAATATTATGCACGCCAGAAGTACAGGCGGTTGCAATGGAGATGCTCGGGCCCTTCAGACCAAACATGATGGTCAGGTGCCCAGCCACCATATTGACGATAGTGGAAGGAACAAAGAACGGACTGATTTTACGCGGTCCGCCTTTCACCAGCGCGGCGTGGTTTTCTTCAATCAAACCGAGCCCGCCAATGCCTGAACCAATGGCCGCACCGATGCGACTCGCATTTTCATCGGTCACAATCAGGCCGGAATCCTGCATCGCCTGGATACCCGCGACAACGCCATATTGGATGAACTCATCCATCTTGCGCTGATCTTTGCGCGAGATGAAATCATCACAATTAAAATTATTTACTAAGCCAGCAAAACGTGTTGCGTAGGCACTAGTATCAAAATGGTCGATCAGGTTGATGCCGCTCTGACCGGCAAGAAGAGCACGCCAGGTAGACTCTACGGTATTGCCGACAGGAGACAACATGCCAAGACCGGTCACAACTACTCGACGCTTAGACACGTTCGTCCTCCGGGGACGGGGAAAAAAGATCTCTGTGGGACGGACTTAAAACTCAGGCGGTCGAGCGACCGCCTGAAGATATTCATTAACCGTTGTGGCTAGTGACGTAGTCGATCGCTGCCTGAACGGTAGTGATTTTCTCAGCTTCTTCGTCTGGAATTTCAGTATCAAACTCTTCTTCCAGAGCCATTACCAGCTCAACGGTATCAAGAGAATCAGCGCCCAGGTCTTCCACGAAAGACGCAGAGTTAGTCACTTCGTCTTCTTTAACACCCAGCTGCTCTGCAATGATTTTCTTAACGCGTTGTTCGATATCGCTCATACTATTTAATTTCCTATCAAAACTCGCTTACGCGATGGTTTTCGTAGTGTATAAAATGTTGAAAAAGATGCAACAAAATCCCGGCTGGTCGAACCACGATTTTACGCTATTTTGCGGTTTTCACCGCAAATAATGCAAATGGTTTTCGTGATTATCAGACCATGTACATTCCGCCGTTGACGTGCAGCGTCTCACCTGTGATGTACGCCGCCTCGTCAGAGGCTAAAAATGCAACAGCATTGGCGATTTCCTGCGCGTCGCCTAAACGACCTGCCGGAACCTGCGCCAAAATACCAGAACGTTGATCTTCGTTCAGTGCACGCGTCATGTCCGTCTCAATAAAGCCCGGCGCCACGACGTTTACGGTAATGCCACGTGACGCGACTTCACGCGCCAGTGATTTGCTAAAGCCAATCAAACCCGCTTTTGCTGCGGCGTAGTTTGTCTGACCCGCGTTACCCATGGTGCCAACAACGGAACCAATGGTGATGATACGGCCCACGCGTTTTTTCATCATGGCACGCATAACCGCCTTCGACAGACGGAAGACGGAAGAGAGGTTGGTTTCCAGAATATCCTGCCACTCATCGTCTTTCATGCGCATCAGCAAATTGTCACGCGTAATGCCTGCATTATTGACTAAAATATCAACTTCGCCAAATTCAGCGCGAACTTTCTCAAGAACGCTGTCGATCGATGCGGGATCGGTCACGTTGAGCATCAGGCCTTTGCCCTTGTCGCCCAGGTAAGCGCTGATCGCTTCAGCACCGCTTTCGCTGGTAGCGGTTCCGACCACTTTCGCACCCCGTGCCGCCAGGGTTTCAGCGATAGCACGACCGATACCGCGGCTTGCACCGGTAACCAGTGCAACTTTTCCTTCGAAGCTCATGTTCATCCTCTTACTTTTGTTCAGCCGCCGCGGCCAGTGAGGCGGGATCGTTCACCGCGCTCGCTGTCAGGGTGTCAACAATACGTTTTGTCAGGCCGGTCAGCACCTTGCCCGGACCCATTTCCAGCAGCGAGGTAACGCCCTGAGCGGCAATGTATTCAACGCTTTCCGTCCAGCGTACCGGGCTGTACAGCTGACGCACCAGCGCGCTGCGGATCGCTTCCGGACGCGTTTCGCATTTCACATCCACATTGTTAACGACCGGCAAAGCGGGCTCGTTAAAGGTGATGTCTTCCAGCGCCTGCGCCAGTTTTTCAGCGGCAGGTTTCATCAGGGCGCAATGGGAAGGTACGCTCACCGGTAACGGCAGCGCGCGTTTGGCACCGGCCGCTTTACAGGCTGCGCCTGCGCGTTCAACCGCGTCTTTATGACCGGCGATCACCACCTGGCCTGGCGAGTTGAAGTTCACCGGAGAAACCACCTGGCCCTGGGCGCTCTCTTCGCAGGCTCTGCGAATAGAATCATCATCCAGACCGATAATCGCCTGCATAGCGCCAGTACCTTCCGGCACCGCTTCCTGCATCAGCTTACCACGCAGTTCCACCAGTTTAATCGCGTCGGTGAAATCGAGCACGTCGGCACAGACCAGCGCGGAATATTCACCCAGGCTATGGCCAGCCATCAGCGCTGGCTGTGCACCGCCCTGCTGCCGCCAGGCACGATAGATTGCGACCGACGCCGCCAGCAGTGCCGGCTGCGTCTGCCAGGTTTTATTCAGTTCTTCGGCCGGACCCTGCTGCACCAGCTGCCATAAGTCGTAGCCCAGGGCTGCAGAAGCTTCGCTAAAAGTAGCCTCGATTTCAGGAGAGACCGTTGCCAGTTCCGCCAGCATACCCACGGTTTGTGAACCCTGTCCCGGGAACACCATTGCAAATTTTGTCATGTTAAGTTCCTGACAATCAAAAACGAACCAGTGCCGAACCCCAGGTGAAACCGCCACCAAAGGCTTCCAGCAAAATGAGTTGTCCACGCTGGATACGGCCATCGCGTACCGCTTCATCCAGCGCGCAGGGCACCGACGCCGCAGAGGTGTTGCCATGGCGATCAAGCGTCACCACCACTTTATCCATCCCCATATGCAGTTTTTTCGCCGTTGCACTGATGATACGCAGGTTAGCCTGATGCGGCACCAGCCAGTCAAGCATTTCATGATCGAGATTATTTGCCCGCAGGGTTTCATCCACAATGTGCGCCAGTTCAGTCACTGCCACTTTGAAGACTTCATTACCTGACATGCTCAGGTAAGCGGGTTGATCCTGCTGTGCGCGATCCTGATACGGCAGCGACAGCAGCTGACCATAACGTCCGTCAGCATGCAGATGGGTCGACAGAATGCCCGGCTCCTCGCTCTGGCCCAGCACCACGGCGCCTGCGCCATCACCAAACAGGATGATGGTGCCGCGATCGGTGGGGTCAAGCGTACGCGCCAGCACATCGGAACCGATCACCAGCGCATATTTTACCGCACCGCTTTTGATGTATTGATCGGCAACGCTGAGGGCGTAGGTAAAGCCGGCGCAGGCTGCAGCCAGATCGAAGGCAGCACTGTCGTTGATGCCCAGCATCTGCTGAATCATACAGGCTGAACTGGGAAAGGCGTGACTGGAAGAAGTGGTGGCGACGATAATCAGGCCAATTTCCTGACTTTCAATCCCGGCCATCTCCAGCGCACGTTGAGCGGCAGTGTAACCCATGCTGGCAACCGTTTCATCGGCTGCGGCAATGCGGCGCTCACGGATACCGGTACGGGTGACAATCCACTCGTCCGTCGTCTCCACCATTTTTTCCAGGTCGGCGTTCGTGCGGACCTGGCTGGGCAAATAGCTGCCCGTACCGATAATTTTGGTAAACATCTAGGCTTTGTCACTCCTGGCTAATACAGCGTTCAGGCGCGCAGCGATTCGCTCAGGAATATTACGCCGCACCGCCTGCTCTGCCTGTTCTATCGCCACGGCAAATGCACCTACGTTTGCCGCGCCGTGACTCTTGATTACTATCCCGCGCAATCCTAACAGACAAGCGCCATTGTACTGGTCGGGGTTGAGATGGCCAAAGCGCTTCATCAGGCGTTTCTGGATCCAGCGCCCTGACAACTTTAGCCACCATGATCGTTTATTTCCCGCGCCCGATGATTTGAGCAAAGAGAGAAACATTCTTACCACGCCTTCCATGGTCTTCAGCGTGACGTTACCGAGGAATCCATCACAAACCAGCACATCTGTCTTGCCAGTAAGGAGATCATTACCTTCAAGGTAACCAATATAATTGATCCGGGGCGTTTCGCGCAGAACTGTTGCCGCTTCGCGAATGCTGTCGAGCCCTTTCGTCTCTTCCTGGCCGATATTCAGCAGCGCTACGCGCGGTTGAGCAATACCCAGTATCTCTTCCGCCATAACAGCGCCCATCACGGCAAACTGTACCAGCATGGCGCCGTCCGAATTCACATTGGCGCCCAGATCCAGCAATACCGTTTTGCCACGCTGTTGATGCGGCAATACAGACATCAACGCCGGGCGGTCAATGCCGTCCAGCGATTTTAACAATAATTTTGCCAGGCCCATCAGGGCACCGGTATTGCCCGCGCTGACGCAGGCATCGGCTTTACCCTCTTTCACCAGCTCCAGCGCGATACGCATGGAGCTGCCCCGGCTGTGTCGCACCGCCTGAGAGGGCTTAGCATCACTTGCGATAACCGATTCCGCAGGGATCACCTGCAAACGCCCCAACAGGGAGGAATCTGCTTTAGCAAGCAATGGCGTGATAATGTCGGGATCGCCGACCAGAAAGAGAACCAGTTGCGAATGAGAGGCCAGAGCCTGCAAAGCTGCAGGCACTGTCACGCGGGGACCGAAGTCCCCGCCCATGGCATCAATTGCCAGGGTCAAACGTGTCAAGGTATCGCCTTGCGAAGCCGCAAGAATTACTTAACGATAACCTTGCGACCGCGGTAGTAACCGTCCGCAGTGATGTGGTGACGCAGATGAGTTTCACCAGAAACTTTATCTACAGACAGAGTGGCAGTGGTCAGTGCATCATGAGAACGACGCATACCACGCTTAGAACGGGTGGGTTTATTCTGTTGTACGGCCATGGACCTTACTCCTATTACTTACGCTTTAAACTGGCTAATACGGCAAATGGGTTTGGTTTCTCCGCCTCTTCAGGCAATTTGCCAAAGACCATGTCCGCGTCGGACACTTCACAGTGTTCAGAATCGTGCACCGGAACGACTGGCAGCGCGAGGATAATTTCGTCCTCGATTACGGCCAGCAGATCGACTTCGCCAAACTCATCGACTTCGACCGGCTCGTACATTTCCGGCAGTGCATCGGCCTGCTCATCACTTGACACAGGACTGAAGCAATAGCTTACGTGAACATGATATGGAAAGGGTTGATTACAGCGCTGACATGACAACGTCACCTGCACTTCAGCTGTACCTTTCAGTACCGCGAGGCGCTGGTTGTCAACGGCAAACGACATATCACAGACCACATCACTGTCCACACTGACGACCGATTCGGCCACCCGCTCAACCTGCTCAGCGGCATAAACGCCCTGATAATCGAGGCGTTTTTGGGCGGATCGTACCGGATCCAGCGTCAGGGGTAATTTTACCTTTTGCATAGGGCGCGCATATTAACTTTGTAACGTCTTAGAGTCAAAGAAAAAGGCCTTTTAACAGCATCTTTCACCCATTGTTCGCATCCAGTGCGGCGCACAGTTTAAAATGACTGTATCCAATTCGCTATCTCTATCCGCAAAAAAATGCAGACATTACTTCTTTTAGCTTCTACATCGCCTTTCCGCCAGACGTTACTGCAGAAACTTGGCCTGCCTTTTATTACCGCCGCTCCGCATGTCGATGAAACGCCGCTGGCGCAGGAGACGGCGCCGGAACTGGTGCAGCGCCTTGCTGTCGCGAAAGCCCGGGCGCTGTCTGAACAGTATCCGCACCACTGGATTATCGGTTCCGATCAGGTTTGCGTGCTTAACGGTGCCATTACCGGCAAACCCCATACGCCAGAAAATGCCTGCCGTCAGTTGCGTGCCGCCAGCGGTCAGGCCGTGACCTTTTATACTGGCCTGGCGCTCTGGTCAGCACAGCACCAGCGTCTGATGCAGTGCTGTGAACCCTTCACCGTGCACTTTCGCATGCTCAGCGAGGAGGAGATCAGCGGTTATGTTGCCAGAGAACAGCCGCTGCAATGTGCCGGCAGTTTTAAAAGCGAAGGGTTAGGGATTTGTCTGTTTGACCGGCTGGAAGGGCGCGATCCTAATACGCTGGTGGGTCTCCCGCTGATTGCGCTGAACGCCATGCTGCGCGAGGCGGGCATCAATCCCCTGCTCGGGGAAAGCTGCCCGTAATGCATCAGGCTTTCTGCTGACGCAACGCGGCCAGACATTGCCGGAGCTCCGCGTCGAGCGGGGCTTCCAGCCGTAAAGTTTCGCCGCTTTGCGGATGGGTAAACGTCAGGGCCGCAGCGTGCAGAAACAGGCGGCTCAGGCCAGTGGCCGTCAGCTGACGATCGAATTCGCGTTCGCCGTAGCGATCGTCAAAGGCGATAGGATGACCCGCATGCAGCGTATGAACGCGGATCTGGTGTGTACGTCCGGTCACCGGGCTCGCCTTGACCAGTGTGGCGAACTGAAAACGCTCTTCAACCTTAAAGCGCGTTTCTGAGGGCTTACCTTCACTGCTGACGCGCACCACGCGCTCGCCGCTCTGCAAAATATTTTTCAGTAACGGCGCCTGCACCACCTTGAGATGAGACGGCCAGTTACCGCGCACCAGGGCGAGATAATCTTTTTGCATACCTTTGTCACGCAGCTGTTCATGCAGAGAACGTAACGCTGAACGCTTTTTCGCTACCAGCAGCACACCGGAAGTGTCGCGGTCGAGGCGATGCACCAGCTCGAGAAAGCGCGCTTCCGGACGCAGGGCGCGTAATCCTTCGATCACGCCAAAGCTGAGACCGCTGCCGCCGTGCACGGCGGTGCCGGACGGCTTATTCAGCACCAGAATCGCCTCATCTTCATAGAGAATAGCATCCGCCAGCGCGGCAATTTTATCCAGTTTCGGCGAGAGGTTTTGCTCTTCACGCTCGGCGACGCGCACCGGCGGAATACGCACCTCATCCCCCTCCTCCAGTTTATATTCCGGCTTAATGCGCTTTTTATTTACCCGCACCTCGCCTTTACGCAGAATGCGATAAATCATACTTTTTGGCACGCCCTTTAATTGGGTGCGCAAAAAGTTATCAATGCGTTGTCCGGCATTATCAGCCGAAATGGCGACAATTTGTACGCCAGGAGTCTGAGTTTTCATGGCGGCGATTCTAAATAGTGTCTCTCCATAGCGCCACCCCTTTTTATGTGCTTAACTCACTCGGTATTGCCTGATAAAGCGGGTCAGAATGACTGCTTTTTCATCAATCTGCTTATTAGCCCTGCAAATTAACGGGTTAACAGCAAAGAAAGTATAGCGGGGGGTAAAAGTCGCCTTGCTATATGAAGGTTAGCAGTGGAATAATGCTGTTGTTTCTTACCTGACAGGTTCAGGCGAGAAAAGAGCGAAATAAGTCATTTGGCCGGATGAAACAGACACGCAGCAATGGCGTAAGACGTAATGTTAAATCAGGCACTTAGCGGGCTGCGGGTTACAGCCTGGACGAAAGACTGGGATGCACAGGTTTTACGCATTATTTGTGGCATTTCCACCATCGGGCGCTGTTTTTCCTTATGAAAAACAGGCCACCGACTCTATTTGCGCCCCTCGAGCGGTCGACAGCCGTGAGGTTGACGTCATTGCGATAAGACACGGGGCCATCGGTTGACACTCGTCCTGGGTAACTATGCCCGCAGCTTTATCACTCATGTGAGAATAACGAGTAAGTCACGATGAAAAGAATGTTAATTAACGCAACTCAGCAGGAGGAGTTGCGCGTTGCCCTGGTTGACGGACAACGTCTGTACGATCTGGATATTGAAAGTCCCGGGCACGAACAGAAAAAAGCCAACATCTACAAAGGTAAAATTACCCGCATTGAACCCAGCCTTGAAGCTGCGTTTGTCGATTACGGCGCTGAGCGTCACGGTTTTCTCCCTCTGAAAGAAATTTCCCGCGATTATTTTCCTGCCAGTTACAACGCTCACGGTCGTCCCAATATCAAAGACGTGCTGCGCGAAGGTCAGGAAGTGATCGTTCAGATCGATAAAGAAGAGCGCGGCAATAAAGGCGCGGCGCTGACTACCTTTATCAGTCTGGCGGGCAGCTATCTGGTCCTGATGCCGAACAATCCACGCGCTGGCGGTATTTCGCGCCGGATTGAAGGCGACGATCGCACCGAGCTGAAAGAAGCGCTCTCCTCGCTGGAGCTGCCGGAAGGCATGGGCCTGATTGTGCGCACCGCGGGTGTGGGCAAATCGGCGGAAGCGCTGCAGTGGGATTTAAGCTTCCGTCTGAAACACTGGGAAGCGATTAAAAAAGCCGCCGAAAACCGCCCTGCCCCCTTCCTGATCCATCAGGAAAGTAACGTGATTGTGCGCGCTTTCCGCGATTATCTGCGTCAGGACATCGGTGAAATCCTGATCGATAATCCCAAAGTGCTTGAACTGGCGCGCCAGCATATCGCCGCGCTGGGCCGTCCCGACTTCAGCAGCAAAATCAAGCTCTATACCGGTGAGATCCCGCTGTTCAGCCACTACCAGATTGAGTCACAGATTGAATCCGCCTTCCAGCGTGAAGTGCGCCTGCCTTCCGGCGGCTCGATTGTTATCGACAGTACCGAAGCGCTGACCGCCATCGATATTAACTCGGCCCGTGCGACACGCGGCGGTGATATCGAAGAGACCGCCTTTAACACCAACCTGGAAGCGGCCGATGAGATTGCCCGTCAGCTGCGCCTGCGTGACCTGGGTGGCCTGATCGTTATTGACTTTATCGATATGACGCCAGTTCGCCATCAGCGCGCCGTCGAGAATCGTCTGCGTGAAGCGGTACGTCAGGATCGCGCCCGTATTCAGATCAGTCATATTTCCCGCTTTGGCCTGCTGGAGATGTCACGTCAGCGCCTGAGCCCGTCGCTGGGCGAGTCAAGTCATCATGTCTGCCCGCGCTGTAGCGGCACCGGCACCATCCGTGATAACGAATCCCTGTCGCTCTCGATTCTGCGTCTGATTGAAGAAGAGGCGCTGAAAGAGAACACCAAAGAAGTCCACGCTATCGTCCCGGTGCAGGTTGCCTCCTACCTGCTGAACGAGAAGCGTGATGCAGTTAACGCCATTGAGAAACGCCAGGGCGGCGTGCGTGCGATTATCGTCCCTGACGATCGCATGGAGACGCCGCACTACTCCGTGCTGCGTGTGCGCAAAGGCGAAGAGACACAAACCCTCAGCTATCACCTGCCCAAACTGCACGAAGCGGAAATGGCCCTGCCTTCTGAGGAAGAGCATGGTGAGCGTCGTCGTCCTGAGCAGCCGGCTCTGGCCGCCTTTGTGATGCCTGATGCCCCACCAGTCCCTGCCGAGGTGGCCTCCCCTACGCCGGATGCCGCCCGGACAGCCGAAAAACCGGCTGCGCAGGCAGCTGCAGCTACCGGTGGCGGGTTACTTGGTCGTCTGTTCGGGGGCCTGAAGAAACTGTTTGCCGGTGAAGAGCAGACCGCAGCGACCCCTGCCGCCGCGCCAGCGCCGGAGCAAACGGAAGCAACCAGCGACGAAAGTAACGCACAGCGTGGCGAACGTCGTAACAATCGCCGCAACCCACGCCGTGAACGCACACCGCGTAACGGTGAAGGGGCGACCGCACGAGAAGCACGCGAGCCACGTGAAGCGCGCGAACCGCGTGAGCCGCGTGAAAGCCGTGATGAAAATCGCCGTAACAAACGCCAACAGGCACCTGTCAGCGAAGCGCGCGAAGATCGCACCAATACCCCGCTGAGCGAAGAAGCGCGTCAGCAGCGTGAAGAGCAGCAGCAGCAACGTCGTGAGCAGCGTGCAGAACGCCAGCGTCGTCGTCAGGAAGAGAAACGTGCTCAGCAGGAAGCGAAGAACGCTGAGCAGGCGGTACAGCCGGAAGCAACGCCTGAGGCGCAGCCAGAAGAAGAAGATCGCGTGCAGGTTATGCCGCGTCGTAAGCCGCGTCAGCTGAGCCAGAAAGTGCGGGTGGAAGAGAATACCCAGCCTGAAGCCAGCGCCGTACCGCCACGTGCGGAAAGCGACGTGCCGCGCCCTGTGGCTGTTGAAGCGGCTGAACCCGCGGAAACAGAAGAACAGGATGAGAACGACAGCCGTGAAAATGGCAGCATGCCTCGTCGTTCACGCCGTTCGCCGCGTCATTTGCGCGTCAGTGGCCAGCGTCGTCGTCGCTACCGTGACGAACGTTATCCAACGCAGTCAGCTATGCCGCTGACCGTGGCCGCCGCATCGCCGGAAATGGCATCAGGTAAGGTATGGATTCGTTATCCGGTGGCGCAAAGCAACGAGACAATTACGCCCGAAGCAGTGAACGAGACGCCTGACTACAGCCGTGAAGAGACAGCCGCCGCTATTCCGCTGGCTGCCGCGAGCGAAGTGCCGTCACTACCGGAAACCGATGCGAATGCGGCGGTGCATGATGCCGGGCCGCAGACGGAAACCCCGATCGCGCTGGTCAATACCGATGACATCACCGCCATCGAAACCCCGGTGAATGAAGAGCCCTCAGTGATTTCTGCCGCAGACGAAGCCCGTGCAGCAGCGGTCGCAGCGGAGGCTGTCCCTGCCGATGCCGTCACCGAAGCGGCTGCGCAAGCGCCTCAGCCTGCAACGCCGACTCAGGAAGAGCAGAGCGCCAGGCTTGCCCGGGCAATGCCAGCTGAAGTCACGCCAGAAAGCCAGCAGCAGGTCGCTGAGGTGCTGGCGGCGCCAGTGGCCGCAGAAGCGATGCCTGAGCCGGTACAGGAACCCCATGCGCCGGTAGCGGCACGTGACAAGGCGCCTGAGCCTGTGGCAGAAAGCGCACGCTCAACGCATTTTGCCAGCGCGCCGATGACCAAAGCGCCCGCGCCCGCCTGGCAGCCCGAGCCAGCGCGTCACAGCGACTGGGTACGTCCGCCGTTCAAATTTGAAGGTAAAGGGGCCGCAGGTGGTCACAGCGCCAGCCATCAGGCGACAGCACCAGCGACCAAACCTGAGAATCCCTGATCCTCCAGGCTGTAGTATCAACCCCGGCATCGCCGGGGTTTTTTATTACCAACTTAAAACCACGTCCTGCGGGCGTAGTCATCAATACGTTTTGGCTCTGCCTTATCGTCTCTGGATTTGAATCTTACGGAACAGGCAGAGACTGCTTTTTAAGATTTTTGGTACACCCCTATGGGGTGCAAACAAAGCCGCCTTCTATGAAGGCGGATTTTTACTACCAGCAATCTGCAGACAAAAAAAATCCCACGGGCTTCGCAGGCCGTGGGAGAAATCAAGCACACCCGGTTTAAGTGCGCTCAAATCGTCAGTACAGTTACGCGTTCAGCTGGAACAGCGACATTTTGGACATGTCAGTAAAGGTCTTATAAGACGCCTGCAGCGCTGTTTGCTGCATGGTGTAGCTGGAGATTGCCTCGGTATAGTCGACATCCACCAGATCGCTCATCTCGGTGGTCAAAATCAGCTGACGATCGTCACCCTGAGCATTCAGCGTATCGAGCTCGGACAGCTGAATACCGATTTCAGAACGTACGGCCAGCACATTATTCAGCGCGTTGCTCAGGCCACGGTTGGTTTTATCCATGGCATCCTGGAAGCTCTGTTTCGTGGCGTCATCCGCATCAGTCTGCGGCGTGCGCAGCGCTGCAATCGCACTGTCGAGCATGTTAAACAGATTGGTCTCGCTCGGGTCACCGTTCGGCTCCGGCGTCGCATTGCCGGTAATCGACATAAACACCGCATCACCGGTATGACTCACGGTCATGGAGCGGCTGCTGTCCACCTTTTGCGTAATCGCCTCGGTGCCGCCGACATAGGTCACGCTGCCCGTAGTGTCATCGAAAGGGGCCTTGTCGGTGTTGTAACCGGCAAAGATATAACGACCGTTGCCATCTTTGCTGTTGGCCAGGTTCAGCAACTGGGCACGAATCCCCTCCAGTTCAGTGGCCAGCGATCCGCGGTCATCATCGCTCAGGGTACCGGTAGAACCATTGACGATCTTGGTTTGTGCCGCCTGGATGCTTGTCGTAACGCTTTTCAGCGTGTTCTCTTCCATCGACAAGCCCTGACTGGCGAAAGTGCGCGCCAGCGCATATTGTTTGGTTTGCGTCTGGGTCTGCGAAAGCACCACGGCACGGGAGGCCGCAATGGGATCGTCAGAAGGGTTGGTGACGCGTCGACCACTGGAGAGCTGCTCACCCACTTTCAGCCATGAGGCCTGAGAGTCGGTGATGCCGCGCACCTGCTGGTTGAAAATCATATTGGTACTGAGTCGCATAATTAATCAGTCCTTGTTACTTATCGGGTTGCGCTCAGCAGCGCATCGAAAATCGCACTGGCTGCCTGCAAAACCTGCGCATTCGCCATATAAAACTGCTGATATTTGGTCAGGTTGGCGTACTCTTCATCCAGGTTCACGCCGGAAACCGACTGCTGGCGGTCGCTCAACTGATTGACCACATGCTCCTGGGAAGTGCTGGTGACCTGCAGTGAATTGGTTTTGTTGCCCACGCTGCTTACCAGGCTGGCGTAAGCCTGTGACAGAGTTGCATTACCGTTAACCACATTCGCGTCCTGCAAATCGAGCAGTTTCTGCGCGTTGCGGTTATCGCTCTCACCGCCCGGCGCAGCGGCGGCGGCAATCTGTGATTCACTGGTGATCGCCACTGACATGCCGCCAATCACATTCTGTACCGGTTTTACCAGGAAGCTGTCTTTTGCAGCAGGCGTCCCGTCAACTGTGAGCGTGACCCCTTCAAAACTCAGGGTCGTGTTACCTGACGCATCAACATCCTGCGTCGGCGTCACTTTAACATTGTCAGACATACGCGTCACAGACCAGCTGGTGCCGTCATAGCTGACCGTGTAATTAGAGGCTTTCAGTGCGCCGGCATCGTTCCAGCTGGCCGTTACCGTCGTAGCAGAGCTGTTTTTGCTGTTACCCAGGACTGTCGGGCTACCGATAGTGAAAAAGTCAGTGCCCGGGTTACCTTCGCTGTCGAAACCTTGTTTATGCACTTCGTTAAAGCTGGAGGTAAAAGCGGCCGCCAGTTGTCCCAGCTGATTCTGCGCCGTATCCAGATCCTCACGGCGAAAAGCCAACAGGCCGCCCAGAGAACCGGTAGTAAGCATTTTTTCCGGCAGTTGGACATTACCGGCCATGTTATCTACATAACCCACTGTAATACGCGTCGGATCACTGTCGGAAGGCATCGCCACCAGGTCGGTGGATTTGGTGCCGCTGACCAGCGTTACGCTGCCCATGGCGACCACATAGTGACCATCCTGCTGTGAAACCGACACGCCAGCGATATTGTTCAGATCGTTGACCAGCTGATCGCGCTGGTCCAGCAGGTTGTTCGGCGCAGCGCCGCTTCCGCTGGTGAGCTTAGCGATCTGCTTGTTGAGATCGGCAATCTGGTCGCTATAGGTATTGATTTGCGCTACGCTGGAGGCGATATCAATGTTGACGTTGCTCTGCATATTCGTCAGATAGTTTGACGTGGTCTGGAACTGGTTCACCAGACCCTGTGCGTAGCTGAGCATCGACTGGCGTGCCGAGGGATCGTCCGCGTTACTGACCACGTTCTGCACGTTGGTAAAGAAGCTTTGCAGCGAATTAGAGAGGCTGGTGGTCGAGGTAGACAGCAGATCATCAATACTGGAGATCTGATTGTATTGCGTCGTCACTGCGCTGCTGGTGGCGCTGGCGCTGCGCAGCTGAGAAGTAATAAATTCATCATACTCACGCTGTACGCCGGTCACCGTCACGCCATTACCGTAATAGGTGTTGCCCATCAGGGTGCTTTGCGCCTGAGAGAGCAGCGTGGTCTGCCGCGAATAGCCCGCCACAGTGTAATTACTGATGTTGTTGCTGGTGTTACTTAAGGCGGCCTGCGCGGCGCTAAGCCCGCTCATGGCGGAGTTAATTATGCTGGACATCTCGGTTCCTTAGTTTCCGTTCACCGGACTGGCAGTCAATAATGCGGTTGCCAACGGGCGAAAACGCTCGCGGCCTTTCTCTGTTATCGACGTGCCAGCGTGAAACTTGAGGCTGAAAATCAGAACAGACTGCTTAAATCCTGACTGTAGGCTTTCACCACTTTTTCGCCCATGCCTTTGAATTGCTGAATCATTCCTACCAGTTTTTGCGCGTAACGCGGATCGGTGGCGTAACCCGCCGCCTGCAACGCGTGCGCGCCCTGCTCCGCCGTCTGGGCATTGCTGACCGCGGCGTAGCGCGGGTTGTTGGTCAGTAGCTTCACGTAATCGCTGATCGCTTCCAGATAGGAGCCATACACGCGGAAGCTGGCGCGCACTTTTTTCGCCTCGCCATGCTCATATTCGGTGGTCATGATATCGGTGGTTTCGCCCTGCCAGTTGCCGCTGGCCTTAATGCCGAACACGTTATAGCTGGGCTTACCGTCGCGAGTCAGAATCTGACGCTGGCCCCAGCCCGACTCCAGCGCCGCCTGCGCCAGAATCAGGTGATGCGGGATACCGCTCTGCTCGCTGGCGATTTTCGCCGGCTGCGCCAGCTGGGCAATAAACTCGCTGCTGTCGCCGGGCAGATCGGCGGGTGACACGGGCAGACGCGGCAGCGCTTTACGCACCATCTGCTCCAGCTGCACCGGTGCCATACTGGAGACGATAAAGTTGTTATCCAGCTTCATCGGCACGGTGCCCGCCTTCTCGTCCGGCGCCTGCGCAGGCTGCATCTGTTTCACGATGGTTTCCGCCAGCCCCAGTCCGCGATTACCGATTTCCTGCGCGATCTGCTGATCGTACAGCGAGGTATAGAGGCGTGTTTGATCGTTGCTCAGGATGCCGTCCTGCGGCAGCGCGGCGCGCATGCTCTTCAGCATCATCTGCACGAACATCCCTTGCACCTGTTTCGCCACCTGCAGCGCTTTGCCCTGCGGGTCGCTGCTCGCCTGGCGTTTCAGTTCGTTGAGTGAGCGGCTGTCATATGCCGCTCCGGTCAGGCTATCCAGATCAGCCATCAGATAATTTCCAGTCTGGCGCGTAAACAGCCGGCACTCTGCATCGACTGCAAAATGGACATCAGTTCAATCGGGGACGCACCCAGCGCATTCAGCGCGCGCACCACGTTATTCAGATTGGCGCTGGCGCTGACCCGCTGCAGCGCGCCGCCGCTCTGGCGCAAATCGATCTGCGTTTGCGGCGTCACCACCGTCTGACCGCCAGCGAATGGCGTATTCGGCTGGTTGACGTTCTGCTGCTGATTCACCGTGACGGAGAGGTTGCCCTGCGCCACCGCACAGGTATTCAGCGTTACTTCGCGGTTCATCACCACCGAGCCGGTACGCGAGTTAATAATCACCTTCGCGTCTTCCAGCGGAACAGCCACATCAATGTTCTGAATATCGGCCAGCAGGCGCACCTGAGCACTGTTATTCGGTGAGACACGCACCTGTACGGTACGGGCATCAAGCGGTTGTGCGGCACCGTAGCCGCCGCGGCTGTTAATGGCATCAGCAATGCGTTGTGCCATGGTGAAATCTTCGGTGTTCAGCTGCAGGTTGATAACGTTCTGGCTGCCGAAGTTGCTTTGCAGTTCACGCTCGACCGTAGCGCCACCGGTGATGCGGCCACCGTTCAGCTGGTTAACCTGTACGCTGCTGCCGCCCGCCTGGGCTCCCGCACCGCCAACCAGAATATTGCCCTGGGCCAGCGCATAAACCTGGTTATCAACGCCTTTCATCGGCGTCATCAGCAGCGTACCGCCGCGCAGGCTTTTCGCATTACCCAGCGACGAGACCACCACATCCAGGGTTTGTCCCTGACGGGCAAAGGAAGGCAGCTTCGCCGTCACCATCACGGCCGCGACGTTCTTGAGCTGCATATTGGTGCCGGGTGGCACCGTGATCCCCAGTTGAGAGAGCATGTTACTGACCGTCTGGGTGGTGAATGGCGTCTGGGTGGTCTGATCCCCGGTTCCATCCAGTCCCACCACCAGGCCATAACCAATCAGCTGGTTTTCACGCACGCCCTGTACCGTGGTGAGGTCACGTATGCGATCGGCCTGCACCAGGAAACTCAGGCCGAGCAGCAGGCCCAGGCCCACGCGCAGCAACGTTAACTTTTTCATCATAACCCTCTTACATCGGTGAGATGTTCAGGAAGAAGCGTTGCAGCCAGCCCATGGTCTGCGCTTCATTAATATAACCGTTACCGACGTACTCAATACGTGCGTCAGCCACCGCCGTTGAAACCACCGAGTTGCTGGCACTGATGGTGCGCGGATTCACCACGCCTGAGAAACGAATGAACTCGGTGCCCTGATTAATCGCGATCTGTTTTTCACCCACCACCTTCAGGTTGCCATTGGACAACACCTGATTAACGGTCACGGTAATGGTGCCGGTAAAGGTGTTATTGGCCGAAGCGCCACCTTTGCCCGCGAAATCGTTATTGCCTTCTGCCGCAAAATTGGCTTTTTCGCCACCGGCACCCACCAGCCCGGCAAGACCGGTTGGTATGGAACTCAGGCCAAAGCTGTTGCTGCCGTCGCGGCTGGCGTTAGCGGATGAGCTTTTACTGGCGCTGACATTTTCCTGCAGGGTAATGGTCAGCGTATCGCCGACGTTACGTGGACGACGGTCTTCAAACAGTGGCTGATAGCCGTAGTTAAGCGGCGCCACACCCTGAAAAATAGAGCCGTTGACCACCGGCGGCGCAGAGGGCAGCGGCTGAGCCGAAGTTGCCCCTTCCACCAGTGGCGTGCGCGGCACTAACGCACAACCGTTAAGGGTCAGCAGCGTTGCCACTAACCAGTATCCAGGCTTGATATTCACTTGCTTCGCCACGGCGTCACGACCTTATTCATATTCTGGGTTGGGCCAGCCGGAGCTGGCCCTTAACGCACCGGTTTACACCTGTGTTAATTTTTGCAGCATCTGATCAGAGGTGCTGATCGCTTTACTGTTAATTTCATAAGCACGCTGGGTCTGAATCATGGTAACCAGCTCTTCCGCCACGTTGACGTTTGAGGTTTCAACATAGCCCTGGTAGATCAGACCGGCGCCATTCTGGCCCGGGGTGCTCTCGGTCGGCGCGCCTGAAGCCTGAGTTTCCTGGTAGAGGTTTTCACCAATACTTTCCAGACCTGAGTCGTTGATAAAGGTGCTCAGGGTCAGCTGTCCAACCTGCACCGCCTGCGCCTGGCCCTGCTGCGTCACGCTGACCACACCATCGCGGGCAATGGTAATGCTCAGCGCATTCGCCGGAATGGTGATGCCTGGCTGCACCGGGAAACCGGCGTTGGTCACCAGCTGGCCATTCTGATCCACCTGGAACGAGCCGTCACGGGTATACGCAGAGGTGCCATCCGGCATCTGTACCTGGATATAGCCCTGGCCGTTGATCGCCACATCTTTCGAGTTGCTGGTTTGCGACAGGTTACCCTGATTGTGCAGACGTTCCGTGGTGACCGGACGCACACCCGTACCGATCTGCAGACCGGAAGGCAGCGTGGTCTGTTCAGACGACTGAGCACCCGGCTGACGCAGCGTCTGATACATCAGATCTTCAAACACAGCACGCGAGCGTTTAAAGCCATTGGTGCTGACGTTCGCCAGGTTGTTGGCGATCACGTCCATATTGGTTTGCTGTGCGTCAAGACCGGTTTTCGCGATCCATAAAGAACGAATCATTATTTTTCCTCGCGCCTTAGCTGCTCATATTCAGCAGCTGGTTGGCTTTTTGTTCGTTTTCATCCACGTTTGAGATCACTTTCATTTGCATCTCAAAACGGCGGGCATTGGTGATCATATCAACCATGGTTTCCACCGGCTTGACGTTACTGCCTTCCAGCACGCCCGGCATGACCTGCACGGTAGCGTCATTGGGCAGCACCGCGCCACGTTGCGCCTGGGCATTTGCTGTCAGACGAAACATGCCGTCGTCGCCGCGCGTTAACTCGCTACCCGTGGCCTTCACCAGTTTGAGACGTCCCAGCTGCACAGTGGCATTGGGGGCGTCGCCGGCGTTCAGCGCAGTAATCGAGCCATCGGCGGCAATGGTCAGCTCCGCGCCTTGCGGCACGGCGATCGGGCCGCCATCACCCATTACCGGGTTGCCCTGGATCGTCAGAATGCCGGTCGGGCTGATCTGCATGCTACCGTTACGGGTGTAGGCCTCGCTGCCATCGGCGGTGCGTACTGCCAGCCAGCCGTCCTGCTGTACCGCCACATCCAGCGGACGCTCGGTATAGTTCATCGCCCCCGGGCTCATATCAGCACCCGGGGTTGACGCGGCCACCAGGGTACGGGTCGGCAGCGACCAGCCCTCGACCGGCACCGCGCGCAGCGCGTTGAGCTGCGCACGAAAACCTGGCGTGGAGGCGTTGGCGAGATTGCTGGCCGTGACCGCCTGCTGATCCAGCGTCTGACTGGCGGCGCCCATGGCGGTATATATTGCGTGATCCATAAGGCAATCCCGTTAGCGTATTAACGCAAGTTAACCAGTGTGTTGAGGATCTGATCCTGGGTTTTGATCGTCTGGGCGTTCGCCTGATAGTTACGCTGCGCCACGATCATGTTCACCAGTTCCTGGCTCATATCGACGTTGGAGGATTCCAGCGCGCCGGCGATCAGCGATCCATAGGTGCCGGTGTTTGCCAGGCCGATGGCCGCCTGTCCGGATGCGTTGGTTTCAGACCAGACGTTGTTGCCTTCTGACTTCAGGCCTTCAGAGTTTGAGAAGCTGGCCAGCACAATCTGACCCAGCAGCTGGGTTTTCTGGTTGGAGTAGGTACCGGTGATGGTGCCGTCATCGTTGATCGCATAGCTGGTCAGATCGCCCGGTGCATAGCCATCCTGGGTCGGGTTACCAAAGGTCGTGGCGCCGGTGTTCTGCTGCATGCTGTTCAGCATGCTGAGGGTAATGTTCTGGTTTGCTGCTGCACCGTTAGAACCATTGATGGTCAGGGTAACGGAGGTACCAGTTGCAACAGTAGTGCCAACACCAGTAATGCCGGTCATCGTACCGTTTTCATCAAACGCCATCTTAAACTCGCCAGCATTACCACCTGTGGTGGAATCCAGAGCATGCACATTCCATGTATTGGCTGGGGTGGAAGCTTTAACGAAATAAAGGTCCAATTGATGATCGTTCCCTTGGGAATCAAAGGTAGTGATAGTGCTTTTGCCGTTATAGCTGTCGATCTTACTGGCGTCAAAAGCTACGGCTGGTACTTGATCGGTGGAGTTCAGGTTAGCAACCAGTGAAGCATTGGCGGTCGCGCGCGCCTGCATCTGGGTGGCCGGAATGCTCAGCGCTACCGGGTTAGCACCGGTCTGAATGGTCGGCGGCGTGCCGCTGGCCGGATAGCCGGTCACGTTCAGGCCCTGGGTATTCACCAGGTTACGTTCGGCATCCAGGGTAAACTGGCCGTTACGTGAGTAATACACCGCACCGCTCTGATCAGCCATACGGAAAAAGCCGTTACCGCTCAGCGCGACGTCAAGACCGCGGCTGGTGGTGGTGGTGGATCCATCGTTAAAGTTCTGGATCACCGCAGCCACTTTGGTGCCGAGACCCACTTTAGAGCCGGCATACATATCGGCGAAAGCGATGGTACTGGATTTAAAGCCTGCTGTAGCGGAGTTAGCGATGTTGTTGCCGATAACGTCGAGGTTACTGGAGGCAGCACCCAGGCCGCTGACCGCTTGGGAAAATGACATGTGTTTTATCCTGTTAAGAGGTTAATCAGAGAATCTGACGAATTTCATCCAGGGTCGCAGTGCCCATGGTGCCGAGATCAAGACGCGTCACTTTGTCGGTGGTGCTGACGCCGCTGACGTACGCATAGTTCAGTGGCTGCGCCACCAGCTGCTCTGAGCCGTTACTGGCGGCGACAGAGACGCTGTATTTCCCGTCCGGTGCCGCAGAGCCGTCGGCCAGCTTGCCGTCCCAGGAGAAGGTATGTACCCCGGCGGAGAGCCCGCCGATTTCAATGGTGCGTACCACGCTGCCATTGCTGTCTTTAATGGTGGCCGTGGTCGCGGTGGACGCGCTGCCCAACTCCACGCCAAAAGGTGTGCTGGTGCCGTTGCCGACCAGCACCTGGGTTCCTTTCACCATCACGCCGTGACCAATCAGCGTCGAGCTCTGTAGCGACTGGCCAGCGGTAATCTGACCGGAAATCGAACCCAGCGTGGTGTTGAGTTTTTCAATACCGCCCAGCGTGTTGATCTGCGCCAGCTGGGTCGTCAGCTGGCTGTTATCCATCGGGTTGGTTGGATCCTGGTTCTGCAACTGCGTCACCAGCAGGGTCAGAAACTGGTTCTGTAAGTCCTGCGCATTATTGGCTGTCTGGCTGCTGCTGGAACTGAGGACGCTGGGATCCAACGACTCATTAACGCCTACCGCGATGCCCATAGTTACTCTCCGTTATTGACCCATGGTCAGGGTTTTCATCATCATTGATTTCACGGTATTCAGGACTTCCACGTTGGCCTGATAGCTGCGTGAAGCGGACATGGTGTTCACCGTCTCGGCTACCACATCGACGTTGGGCATCTTGACGTAGCCCTTGTCATCAGCCATCGGGTTACCCGGGTCATAGACCAGTCTGGCGGGAGAGGGGTCCTCGACCACCTGCGCCACGCGCACACCACCGGTCGCCGCGCCCGGGGCGGCATCGGTCTGAAACACCACCTGTTTTGCCGCATAAGGCTGGCCGTCCGGCCCGGTGACGCTGTCGGCGTTGGCCAGGTTACTGGCGCTGACGTTGAGTCGCTGGGATTGTGCGGTCATGGCTGAACCGGCAATGTCAAAAATATTCAGCAATGCCATCTTTATTGCCCCTGCAAGACGCTCATCATGCCTTTGATCTGGCTGCTGATGAGGGTGAGATCGGTTTGATATTTCAGGCTGTTATCCGCGAACTGCGTACGCTCACGATCCATATCAACGGTGTTGCCATCCGCCGAAGGCTGATCGGGAATGCGATAGAGCAGATCCAGTGCCGGCTGGGAATTGTTTTGCGCTTCGATGTGGCGTGTCGAGGTTACCTTCAGCGCCATGCTGCGCCCTTCGGCACGTCCGTTTTGCATCACGCGACTCAGCTCACTGGCAAAGTCAATATCCCGTGCCTGATAGCCCGGCGTATCTGCGTTAGCGATATTGGACGCCAGAATCTCCTGACGTTGTGCACGCAGGTTAAGGGCTTCAGTACCGAATCGCATTGCCGCATCCAGTTTGTCGAGCATGCTTCCTCCGCAAATGAGAATTTCGAGCTGACAGCTTACGGGGTGAAAAGCAAGGGCCATCGTCTGAATAAAGCCTAAAAGATCGGTTATTTTTCGCCTTGAGTTCACGCGTGTCTGCGTAGAATCAGCGTCACTGTCAGTAAGGAGATGCAACATGCGTGGATATTCAGTGCTGTTGGGCATGCTGCTGGTGCTGATTGCCCTGCCGGTGCGCGCCAGCGATCTCACGGCACAACTGACCCGTTTCTTTCAGGTGCGCGACCCGCAACATGCCGCTGGCATGAAGGTGGTAGTGCGCACGCCTGAGGCGCAGTGGCCCGCCTGTGAAGCGCCTCGTTTTACCCTGCCGGGCAACAGCCGCCTGTGGGGCAACCTGAGCGTGGCGGCCAACTGCGGCGAAAACCGCCGCTATCTGCAGGTGCAGGTCCAGGTCACCGGCAACTATCTGGTTGCCACCCACGCGCTGACGCGCGGCAGCAGCGTGACGGCCAGCGATTTTCGTCTGCAGTCCGGGCGCCTCGATACCTTACCGGCACGCGCGCTGTTCAACAGCAACGGTCTCAACGATGCAGTGGTGCTGCGCGATATCCTGCCGGGACAGCCTGTGACGCTCTCCATGCTGCGTCAGCCCTGGCGCGTGAAGGCGGGACAAAAGGTGGTGGTGATCGCCAGCGGCGACGGCTTTAACGCCAGCGGCGCAGGACAGGCGCTGAATAACGCCGCTGCCTCGCAGTGGGTACGTGTGCGTATGGGAAATGGCCAGGTGGTCAGCGGCCGGGTGGACGATGATGGGAATATTCTGATAACGCTATAAAGCGCTAAAGTACCCTGTTGCTTTGCCGATAGAGTAAGCAACATTGATCATACTCTACGCTGATGCAGGCGGCACGATCCGCCCAGCTTACAGGAGCCCAAGAATGAGCATCGACAGAACTCAACCTTTAAACCCGGTTAGCACGGTTCAAACCCGCGAAAACAACGACAGCAACAACACCACGAAGGTGCGTCAGGCTGCTACGCCCGCGACCAGTGAAACCGGGGCTCAGGTCCGTCTGAGTGAAGCCCAGGCGCAATTAACGAAACCCGGCGCGCAAGACATTAATATGGCACGTGTTGAGCAACTGAAAACCGCTATCCGTAACGGCGAGCTGAAAATGGATACCGGCAAAATTGCTGACGCGCTGATCGCCGATACCAGAGATTATTTACAGGGTAATTAACTCCCATGACTGATTTGCTGACCACACTGGATAAGATGCAGGCCGTGCTTTCCTCACTGGCAGAAGTGATGAACGAAGAACAACAGCAACTCTCTGCTGGCCACATCAACAGTAATTTGCTGCAGCGTATTACCGAAGATAAGAGCGCGCTGCTCGCTACGCTGAACTATCTGGATGAAATGCGTCGTGCCAGCGAAAAGAGCTGCGGCGTACAGGCACCTTATCGTGGTCAGAGCGAGATGACACGCCGCTGGGAGGCGATCCAGCTGCAGACTCAGCGTCTGCGTGACACCAACGTGCATAATGGCATGCTGTTGCAGCATCAAATCGATTATACCGATGAGGCGCTCAGGGTGTTAAAACCGCACCAGACCCAGGCATTTTACGGCCCGGACGGGCTGGGCAAAGGCAACGCCACCCTGAGTCGCAAGGCATAAAAAAAAACCGCTGGCCTACACCAGCGGTTTTTTTCTGTCTCAGGCGTGGGTACGACGCGCAAAGTCGCTCAGACGGAAACCCATCAGCGCCAGCATCATAAAGTAAGCCGCGCCGCCTGCCGCGCAGATCCCTGCCAGGCGTAACAGACGCCAGAGCATATTGCCCTCTTCCCAGGCTGGCATCACCTGCATCAGTCCCCAGAGCGTGCCCGCCATCACCGCCACCGCCACGATCAGCCGCAGCATAAAGGCGTACCAGCCCGGCTGTGGCTGAAAAATTTTCTGCTTACGCAGCTGCCAGTAAAGCAGTGCGGCATTCAGACAGGCGGCCAGGCCAATCGACAGCGCCAGCCCGGCATGCTTCAGCGGGCCGATAAAGGCCAGGTTCATCAGTTGCGTCATGATCAGGGTGACAATGGCGATTCTTACCGGGGTTTTGATGTCCTGGCGGGAATAGAAGCCCGGCGCCAGCACTTTTACCACAATCAGCCCCAGCAGACCGACAGAATAGGCAATCAGCGCGCGCTGGGTCATCAGCGCATCGAAGGCGCTGAACTTACCATACTGAAACAGGGCGATGGTCAGCGGGCCGGAAAGAATGCCCAGCGCCACCGCACTGGGTAACGCCAGCAGAAAACAGAGGCGCAGGCCCCAGTCCATCAGGCGCGAATATTCATCGTGATTGCCGGTGGCGAAACTTTTCGACAGCGACGGCAGCAAGATGGTGCCAAGCGCCACGCCCAGCACGCCAGAAGGGAACTCCATCAGGCGATCGGCGTAATACATCCAGGAAACCGAGCCGGAAACCAGAAAGGAGGCGAAAATGGTGTTGATAATCAGGGAGATCTGGCTCACCGATACCCCGAGGATCGCCGGCCCCATCTGCCGTATCACGCGCCAGACGCCCGCATCCTTCAGGTTGAGGCGCGGCAGCACCAGCATGCCGATCTTTCTCAGGTGCGGCAACTGGTAGCCCAGCTGCAGTACGCCACCGGCCACCACGGCCCAGGCGAGTGCCAGCACCGGTGGGTCAAAATGGGGAGCCGCAAACAGGGCAAATCCGATCATGCTGATATTCAGCAGCGTTGGCGCAAACGCGGGCACTGAAAAGCGGTTCCAGGTATTCAAAATCGCGCCCGCCAGCGAGGCGAGCGAGATCAGTAAAATATAGGGAAAGGTGATACGCAGCAGCGATGAGGTTAAGGCGAATTTATCGGCGGTGTCGGCAAAACCGGGCGCGGTGACCAGAATTACCCAGGGCGCGGCGAACATGCCCGCGAGCGTAACCACGGCCAGCGCCAGTGTCAGCAGGCCGGAAACCCAGGCAACAAACAGTCGGGTCGCCTCTTCCCCCTGCTTGCTTTTATATTCCGCCAGGATGGGCACAAAGGCTTGCGAAAAGGCACCCTCGGCAAAAATGCGGCGTAACAGATTGGGCAGCTTGAAGGCGACAAAAAAGGCATCGGTCGCCATGCCGGCACCAAATACACGCGCAACGATGGCATCGCGGGTAAAGCCCAGCACGCGGGAAAACAGGGTCATCGAACTGACCGCTGCCAGCGATTTTAACAAATTCATAAGTGGCGGCGCATCCTGAAAAGAAACGGCAAAATGAGTGACTTAGCGCGGACATCCTTTGATGCCCGGCGATAGTCTACTGACAAAGCGGGAAATGACCAGCAGCGATTGTGATCAGAGGTTAGTGTTGTTGCGCTTTACGCCACAGTTTTTCGACCATTCGCTGCGCCAGCAGCGCCTGTTCGCCACTGGTTTCAGGCATCGTCTGATTTTGTACGCACTGGATAAAATGGTGGGCGGCACCAACAAAGCCACGCTGGACCAGCAGACTTTGCCAGGCGGGCACCGGATCGATCAACACCTGTCCCTGCCGCTCCTGCTGCCAGTCACGCATATCGGTAATCTGAATCAGCGATCCGTCGCACACGGCCGTCACCGATTCACGCTGGCTACCGGCACGGCGGTGCATGCTGGTGGTAATGCGCGTGTTACCGGCGGCAAAATAGTGCTCAGCATAGCGCATCGCCCCCTGCTCATTGCTGTCGATAAACCCCTGCAGCAGGTCCGCCTGTCCGCCCCCCAGCCAGAGCGCGGTATCCACCAGGTGGAGATAGTCATCCAGCAGAGTAAAGAGGGTATCCTGCGGACCGATGCTGTTACTGCGATGCTTATCTATCCGTAGCGAGGCGGCATGGCCCATCTCTGCCTTCAGCTGCTGGTAACGTGGCGCAAAACGGCGATTAAAAGCCACCATCAGCCTACGCTTGCGCCGTTCTGCCAGCTCTACCAGCTCTTCCGCCTGGCTCAGGGTGGCTGCCAGCGGCTTATCGACACAGACATCTTTATCTGCCAGCAGCAGCGCTTTCACCACTTCATAGTGGCTGGCGGTGCTGCTGTGGACAAATACCGCATCACAATCGGCCGCCAGCGCCTCCAGCCGGGCGTAATAAGGCATCCGGTAGCTGTCACACAACGGCTGCGCTTTAAGCTGATTCGGTGAAAATGCCCCAACCAGTTGCCAGCTTTCCGCCTGGCTTAATACCGGCAACCAGGCTTTTTGCGCGATACCGCCCAGCCCGACCACACCAATTCGTAACACCATTTTCAGACTCCTTTTTCTGGCAGCTGAGCCTGCGCTAAGCGTGCTCTGTTTGTTATGTTTGTGTCTTTAAGGTCCACGGCGATCGGGCGTCCATTCGCGCCAGGTCAGTGCAGTCAGGACATGATCCTGCCAGCGTCCGTCGATCAACAGATAATCTTTGGCGTAGCCCTCTTTTTCAAAGCCGAGGCGCGCCAGCAGATTACCGCTGCGCTGATTATGGGGCATATAGTTCGCCATGATGCGATGAATATGCTGCTGACGCTGAATATAGCGAATCGCGCTCTGTAGCGCTTCGTACATCAGCCCCTGCCCCTGCCACTTCTCGCCCAGCGAATAACCGAGATAGCAGGCATGGAAGGATCCGCGCAGCACGTTACTGAAGTTCGCTACGCCGCGCACTTCCGTTTCTTCCGGATCCAGCAGGATAAAATAGAAGGCCGATCCCTGCTTGTGCATATCGTTGATCAGCCCCAGGCGCGCCTGCCAACCCGAAGGATAACAGTGACTCTCATCGCGCACCGGTTCCCAGGGCTTGAGAAACAGCCGGTTTTCCGCATAGTAATCGGCCAGACGCCAGGCATCACGTTCGTGAACCAAACGCACCACCAGCCGGTCAGTGGTTAATCGCACCCTGGGCGCGGCAGAACGATAGCCAAACATCAATTTCTCCTGAAATCCATGGCTGAAAAAAGAGAGTAGCGTGCGAGCCGCTCAGGTTCGCTCTTATTCACTATAACTGTCCCCTGCGCTGCGGTAAAACGTTACGCTTTACTGTTGTCTGCGTGGCGGGAACTGTCACGTCGGGTAACGAAGTTTGCCCACCCGGGGGATCTCTTCCATACTTTCCGCTAGTCCGGAAAACCACGTTAGTCAGTCGCACGCGGCGGTCGCCGGGATGACGCTGACTCAACTTATAAGGAGAAGCGGGATGAAACTTTATATCTATGATCACTGCCCTTTCTGTGTAAAGGCGCGCATGATTTTTGGTCTGAAAAATATGCCCGTTGAACTGGTGGTGATGCTCAATGATGACCATGACACGCCGGAACGGCTGGTCGGGCAGAAAGTCGCCCCTGTCCTGCAGAAAAAGGATGGCAGCGCGATGGCGGAAAGTCTGGATATCGTGCGTTACGTCGATAACCTGGATGGCCAGCCTTTGCTCACCGGTAAAACTAACCCGGCGATTACCGACTGGTTGCGCAATATCAACGGCTATGTCAATAAACTGCTGCTGCCACGTATTGCTGATGCGTCATTTGCTGAATTTGCCACGCCGCAAGCGCGCGACTATTTCCGCCAGAAAAAAGAGGCCAGCATCGGTGATTTTTACGAGCTGAAACAGCATGCCGCGGGACTGATTAAAAACGTCAGCGGCGATTTGCGCCAGCTTGACAAGCTGATCGTGAAACCCAACGGAGTGAACGGTGAACTCTCTGAGGATGATATTCATCTTTTCCCGCTTTTGCGCTCGTTAACTCTGGTCGCCGGTATCGACTGGCCCAGCAAGGTGACGGAATATCGTGACAATATGGCGAAACAGACGCAGGTCAATCTGCTGTCGTCGATTGCGATATAACAGGATCGTCTGGCCGTTATGCAGCAATGTGCCCTTTCTCATTTTTCCGCCTGGTGACACCTGGCTGTCACTCAGGCAAGCTATAGCCTTTGACAGGATTGTTCAGGCTTTAGAGGAATCATGAAAAAGTTTTTTTCCGGGCTTCTGGCCCTGACAGGCATATTGTTGCTGACTGGCTGTAATCAGCTGACCCAGTACACCGTCACGGAACAGGAAGTCAACCAGGCGCTGCAGAAGCGCATCAATTATCAGAAAGATGTTGGCGTGGCGGGACTGGTTAACGCCCATATCGTTCTCAGCGAGCTGAACAGCCAGATTGGCCGCGAAGCGCCTGGCGAAGTGACCTTGTCCGGCAAGGCGCAGGTGAATGTCAGTTCGCTGTTTGGACCGCAGCAGGCGGAAATGCTGCTGAAGATGAAAGCGCAGCCTGAGTTCAATCAGCAACAGGGTGCCATCTATCTGCGCGGTCTGGAGATTGTGGATGCGCAGGTGGTGCCGGAAAAAATGCAGCCGGTACTGCAAACCCTGACGCCTTACCTCAATCAGTCGCTGAAAAGCTACTTCAACCAAAACCCGGCCTATCTGCTGAGCGAAGATCGCAGCAAAACCGAAGCGCTGGCGAAGAAATTAGCCAAAGGGCTGGAAGTGAAACCCGGCCAGCTGATTATCCATTTCACCGATTGAGCTGCCTTTTACCGCGCCGCTGGCGCGGTTTTCAGTCGCAGGCGATAAAAATCGAGTGCAAACGGTTGCCTGAATGCTTATGCTTGGTACCCGGCCAAAACGTGCCATTCGTTTCCTTTCAAGCCGGAGCACCACTGATGACTGCACAACCCCAGCAACTGACCATCCGCCGCCCTGACGACTGGCATATCCATCTGCGTGACGATGATATGCTGCAAGCCGTTTTGCCTTACACCAGCGCGGTAAACGGTCGTGCTATCGTGATGCCCAACCTGGTGCCGCCGGTAACCAGCGTCGCGGCGGCTGAAGCTTATCGCCAGCGTATTCTGGCAGCCCTGCCCGCCGGCCAGCGCTTTACGCCGCTGATGACCTGCTATCTGACCGATTCACTGGCTGCGGATGAAGTGGAAGCGGGCTTCCGGCGCGGCGTCTTTACTGCAGCGAAACTTTATCCGGCTCATGCCACCACCAATTCCAGTCATGGCGTTACCAGCATCCAGACGATCGCCAGCGTGCTGGAGCGGATGCAAAAAATCGGCATGCCGCTGCTGATTCATGGTGAAGTAACTGACGCTCATATTGATATTTTCGATCGTGAAGCGCGCTTTATTGAGACGGTAATGGACCCGCTGCGTAAACAGTTCCCGGAACTGAAAGTGGTGTTTGAACATATCACTACCCGGGAAGCGGCGGAGTATGTAAAAGAAGCGAATGACCTGCTTGGCGCGACCATTACCCCGCAGCATCTGATGTTTAACCGCAACCATATGCTGGTCGGCGGCGTACGTCCGCATCTTTATTGCCTGCCGATACTGAAACGCAATGTGCATCAGGAGGCGCTACGCAACATCATTGCCTCCGGACACCCGCGCTTTTTTCTCGGCACTGACACGGCGCCGCATCTGCGCCAGCGTAAAGAAGCGAGCTGTGGCTGTGCTGGCGTGTTTAACGCCCCCTCCTCACTGCCGGCCTACGCGACAGTGTTTGAAGAAATGAACGCGCTGCAGCATTTCGAGACTTTCTGTTCGGAAAATGGCCCACGTTTTTATGGCCTGCCGCTCAATGAGGACACCATCACGCTGGTGCGCGAGCCCTGGACAGTAGAAGAAGCCATCAGGGTGGGTAACGATACGCTGGTTCCTTTCCTGGCTGGCGAAACCCTGAACTGGCGCGTACAAGCCTGATTCGTTATTTTGCTTGCCTCCGGACCACTTATACTGTACATATAAACAGTATGATTACCGGAGGCTATTATGCGTGTCGAAGTTACCGTTGCCAAATCCAGACCCCTTCCTGCAGGTGCCATTGAAGCCTTAAGCCAGGAACTTGCCAGACGCATCGATAAAAAATTTCCTGAAAGCGAAAACCGCGTCAGCGTCAGGTATGCCAGCGCCAATAACCTGACGGTGATGGGCGGTAGCAAAGAGATCCGCGATCAGGTCAGCGACATTCTCCAGGAAACCTGGGAGAGCGCTGATGACTGGTTTATTACCGATTAACCGCCACTGTGCTGTTTTGCCGGGTGTCGCCATCCGGCTTTTTTGTTTTTATCTTCTCTTGCCATTGCAGGCACCTGCATCCAGACTCTGTTCAACGTATCCCGATAAGAATAATCCCTCTGCTGAACAGGAGATGTTTCTATGACCACTGAAAAACCGGAAGAGGCCATGACCTTTGGTGAGCTTCTGGCGCTGATAAGCGAACAGCAGCGCCGTCTGGTAGCGCTGGAACACGCGTTTACCGGCGTCACCGCGGCACTTGATTCAGATGCCCATCAGGCGCTGCTGCAACAGTTGCAGCGGGCTGCACAGAATCAGGACCACGACGCGCTGCTGCGGCAGCAGTTTTCCCGCCTGGCCACGGTGATAGAAAAACAAGCTGGTCGCGACGCTTCACCGCAAACGTAAGTTTTTACTTATCACGCTAATGCTTTCAACGCTTAGCGTGCTTCAACCTTTTTCTACCTGATTTTTCCTCCTTCTCTGATAGCATTTTTCTTCCCTCTTTATTACCTTTTTATGTCATTATGGTTTGCAGCCAGATTTTTTTATCTGTTAAAAGCGCGATTTTAAACGCATTAATGTTACAGTTTTGCTGCTCTGAATGCTTTTTATCTAATGTCCGGCCTGTCACATGTTATAATAAGTCCGCTCTTTGAAGAAAAAGCCGCATTGAACCTCGACATGCACTTCGTTTAACGAGTAATAAGGAGGTTATAATGGACAGAAATAAAGGTGTCATCCAGACCTATCCGCTGGTGGGCTGGGATATCAGTACTGTTGACAGTTATGACGCCATGATGATCCGCCTGCATTCTCTTTCCTCGCAGGATCAAAAAGAAGAAGATGCCGACGTCGGCCCTACTTACTGGCTGACAACGGATGTTGCGAGACAGTTTATTTCTATTCTTGAAGCTGGCATCGCGAAAATAGAGTCTACCGATCTGCTCGATCGAGATAAACAGAAGCATTAAATTGCATGTTGATGAAGGCACCCCAACGGGTGCCTTTTTCATAGGGACATTATTTTGCTATGCTGCTGATTGATATGACGGTTCCAGGAGTTCAGGCGCAATGATTTATGATCTGATTGTGGTAGGCAGCGGCTCTGTGGGCGCAGCGGCCGGTTTTTATGCCACACAGGCTGGCTTAGATGTCTTAATGATTGACAGTGCTCATCCCCCTCACCAACAGGGGACGCACCACGGAGAAACGCGCCTGATTCGTCATGCCTATGGCGAAGGCGAACGCTATGTCCCGCTGGTATTGCGGGCCCAGACGCTCTGGGATGAACTGGAGCAGCTGAGCGGTGAACGCATTATGCACCGCAGCGGCGTACTCAATCTCGCCCCGATTGGCTCCTCCTTTATTCAGAATGTGATCGACAGCGCCCGCCGCTGGCAGCTCAACGTGCAGATTCTGCAGGCAGATGAAGCGCGTAAGCGCTGGCCTGAGTTTAACGTGCCGGAGGGGTATATCGGCGTGTTTGAGCCGCAATCGGGCTATCTGAAATGTGAGCAGGCGGTACGCAGCTGGATCCAGCTGGCGGAACAAGCGGGCTGCGCCCAGCTGTTTAACTGTCCGGTGACGCATATCGCGCGTGAAGGCGAACTGCAGCAGGTCACAACCCTGGATGGCGTCTATCAGGCACGTAAACTGTTGATCAGCGCCGGTACCTGGGTAAGCCGTTTGGTTGCCGATCTGCCGGTGACACCGGTACGTAAAGTTTTTGCCTGGTATCAGGCGGACGGCCGCTACAGCGAAAATAATCAGTTTCCGGGGTTCACCGTGGAAATGCCTGACGGCGCGCATTTTTATGGTTTTCCGGCAGAAAATAATGCGCTGAAAGTGGGTCGTCATGATGGCGGGCAGATAATAACCCGTCCTGAAGATCGTAAACCTTTTGGTGCGATTGCGGCCGACGGCGGTGAAGCTTTTGCGTTCTTACGTCAGTTTATGCCCGGCATTGGCGTCTGCCTGCATGGCGAGGCCTGCAGCTATGATAATACCCCCGATGAAGACTTTATTATCGATACCTTACCGGATGATGCGAATCGCCTGTTGATTAGCGGCCTGAGCGGGCATGGATTTAAATTCGCCAGCGTGCTGGGAGAAATTGCCGCGCAATTTGCGCAGGATAAACCTGCGGCTTTTAATCTGGCCCCCTTCTCGCTTGCGCGTTTTTCCCGCTGATGTTTGATAAGCGCCGTGTCTGAGGCGGTGCTTGCTTACACTGATTGACACTACATAACACAGACTGAATTTAATTACGGTTGTTGCTCCCCCGCCGTCTGTTTTTGTTTTATTTTTAATGCCGCTGTTACTGCCATTCAATTTTACTGAAATAAGCCGCGTTTGTTCAGCAAATATTTCTTGTGGGAGAGTATTTATTTATAGAAAAGTAAGCATGATTGCTTTTCTGTATCATAATGTAGATGCTCAATAACTCTTATTTAAGTGAAGCTGAATGGTATGGCATGGCGTAACTCTTCGCAAACATATGGACATATTTCACTTTTACTGCACTGGCTGATGGCACTGGCGGTCTACGGGATGTTTGCCCTGGGCTTATGGATGGTCGGTCTCGGCTATTATGACAGCTGGTATCACAACGCCCCGGAAATACATAAAAGTTTTGGGGTGTTGCTGTTTGCACTGCTTATCCTGCGTCTTATCTGGCGCATTATTTCCCCTCCGCCAGGGGCGTTAGCCAGCTATACGCCGCTGGTTCGCTACAGTGCCACAGCTATGCACTGGCTACTTTATGCTCTGCTGTTCGCCATTCTGATTAGCGGTTATCTCATCTCTACCGCTGATGGACAGCCCATTTCAGTATTTGGCTGGTTTAACGTGCCCGCAGTGTTCACCGGTGCCGGCGCTCAGGCCGATCTGGCAGGCGACATTCATCGCTGGCTCGCCTGGGCGGTGGTGATCCTGTCACTGCTGCATACTCTGGCCGCCCTGAAACATCACTTTATCGATCGCGACATTACCCTGAAAAGGATGCTGGGTCATCGCATCCCTTAACTTATGAAAGGAAAGAACCATGTTAAGAAAGAGCTTACTCGCCCTGACCGTCACTACCCTGCTGATGGGTTCTTTGTCGGCTCAGGCCGCTGACTATAAAATCGATAAGCAAGGTCAGCATGCCTTCATTCAGTTCCGTATTCAGCATCTTGGTTACAGCTGGATTTACGGCACCTTTAAAGACTTTGATGGCAGCTTTACCTTTGATGAAAATAATCCTTCAGCGGATAAAGTGAATGTCACCATCAACACTAACAGCATCGATACCAATCATGCGGAACGCGATAAGCATCTGCGCAGCGCTGATTTCCTGAACGTCAGCCAATATCCCCAGGCCACCTTCAAGTCGACCTCAGTGAGAAAAGATGACGATGAACTGGATATTACCGGCGATTTAACGCTGAACGGTGTCACCAAACCGGTGAGACTGGAAGCGAAACTGCTGGGCCAGGGGAAAGATCCCTGGGGCGGTTACCGTGCTGGTTTTGAAGCGGAAGGCGATATTATGCTGAAGGACTTTAATATCACCAAAGATCTCGGCCCTGCGTCACAAAAAGTGAAACTGATGATCTCAGTGGAGGGCATACGTCAGTAACAGCGCGACTTAACGCGCCTGAAGGGGAGCTTCAGGCGCGTCAGATTATTTTTTCAGCGGTGCCGGAATGGTCATCGCCAACAGGCCGCGCGATTTATTAAAAATCTTGTTGCCGTTTTCTCTGCCGGCCCGACGGGCACGCTGCTCTTCCGGCGGCAGCGCCGCTTCTTCCATACAGAGCGGGCTACAGCAGTGCTGATATTTTTCGGCACATGCCGGACACTGAATAAACAGCAGATGGCAACCGTCGTTCACACAATTAACGTGTGTATCGCAGGGCGTGCCGCACTGATGGCAGTGTGCCAGTACATCATCGGAAATGCGTTCGCCCATGCGCTCATCAAACACAAAGTTCTTGCCTTTAAAGCGTACCGGTAAACCCTGTTCACGCGCCCGGCGGGCATACTCGATGATTCCCCCTTCCACGTGATACACATTTTCGAAGCCGTTATGGCGCATCCAGGCACTCGCTTTCTCACAGCGAATACCGCCGGTGCAGTACATGACAATCTTCTTATCTTTTTGCGCCTGCAGCATCTCAACGGCCATAGGCAGCTGATCGCGGAAGGTGTCCGCCGGGATCTCCATGGCGTTTTCGAAATGGCCCACTTCATATTCATAGTGGTTGCGCATATCAACAAATACCGCGTCGGGATCGTCCAGCATGGCGTTAACTTCTGCCGCTTTCAGATAGTCACCGACTTTGCTGGCATCAAACTGCGCATCTTCAATTCCATCCGCCACAATGCGATCGCGCACTTTCAGGCGCAACACCCAGAAAGATTTTCCGTCATCATCCAGCGCGATATTCATGCGCAGATTATCCAGCGCCGGATCAAAGCCGTAGAGGAAGGCTTTCATCTCCTCATACCGGCTGGCAGGCACGCTGACCTGGGCGTTAATTCCCTCGTGCGCCACATAAACGCGGCCAAACACCTTGAGTCTGGTTAAACCAAGGTAGAGCGCGTCACGAAAAGCTTTGGGATCGGCAATCTGAAAATACTTGTAAAAAGAGACTGTGGTGCGCGGCTCGGTTTCAGCCAGCATGCGCGCCTTCAGCTCTTTATTGGAAACAAGGTTATGTAACACTGGCATGGTGTTCGTTCCTGTTATCAATAAGAAATTTTTGCGCGCACATGATACCTGATTCCGTCGCGATGCAAAGCGCCACAGGAAAAATGTTACCAATCGCACAAATTAGCTGGCTGGATCTGGCGTTCTCTGCAAGGCTGTAAGATTGCCCATGTATGGTAAACCAAGGAGAAATCATGAGTCTGTTGTTCTCACCCCTGTCATTAGGCGAGCTGACGCTGGAAAACCGCATTATTATTGCGCCGATGTGTCAGTATTCCGCAGAGCAAGGTTGTGCAACCTCCTGGCATCGCATTCATCTTGGTCAGCTGGCCCTCTCTGGCGCAGGCCTGCTGATTGCTGAAGCCACAGCCGTTGAGGCAGAAGGTCGTATCACACCGCATGATCTGGGCCTCTATGATGATGACTGTGAACAGGCGCTTGCCGAAGTCGTCAGAGATATCCGAGAGTGGAGCAACATCCCGCTGGGTATCCAGCTGGCCCATGCCGGACGTAAAGCCTCCTGCGACGTTCCCTGGCGCGGCGGCAAAAATCTGTCACCGGAACAGGGTGGCTGGCTGACCTCTGCACCTTCTGCGGTTCCCTTTTCCGATTCCGATACGCAGCCCATCGCCCTGACTGAAGCGCGTATTGCGGAAATCAAAACGGCCTTTGTTGAGACCGCCCGCCGCGCTGACCGTCTCGGCTTTGATCTGGTGGAGATTCATGCGGCTCATGGCTACCTGCTGCACCAGTTCCTGTCACCGCTGTCCAATAAGCGCACAGACAGCTGGGGAGGATCGCTGGAAAACCGTATGCGTCTGGTGCTGGAGATCTATCAGGAAGTGCGGCGCGTTTTCCCTCGTCACAAAGCGGTAGGCGTGCGCATTTCCGCTACCGACTGGGCGCAGGGCGGCTGGGACATTGAACAGTCTATTGAACTCAGCAAAGCGCTGGATGCGCTGGGCTGCGACTATATCCATGTCTCCAGCGGCGGCCTCTCTACCGCGCAACAGATCAAAGTCGGCGCTAACTATCAGGTGCCTTTTGCCACCGCGATTAAAAAAGCGGTGAAGACACCGGTGATTGCCGTGGGTCTGATCACTGCAGCACAACAGGCAGAATCGATCCTGCAACAACAGGAAGCGGACGCCGTCGCTCTGGCGCGAGCCATGTTATGGGATCCCCACTGGCCCTGGCATGCAGCCGCCGAGATGGGGGCGCAGATACAGGGCCCGAAACAGTACTGGCGCAGCGAGCCGCACGGGGTAAAAGGGATTTTTAAATCCTGAACATAAGCCGCCTGTTACGGCAGGCGGCTTCACTATTATTTAAGCCCGGACCAAAAGCTGGCACAATAGAGCGCTATCAATGGAATATGCGCGCCCTACGCGCCAAGCAGGATACTGCCATCTCTTATGACCCAGCTGCCTCAATTTAGTCGTGAACTCCTCCATCCCCGCTTCTGGTTAACCTGGCTGGGCATTATCGTGCTTTACCTGCTGGTATTATTGCCTTATCCGCTGCTCTCTGTGCTGGGCTGTAGCCTGGGGCGTCTGGCGATGCGCTTTATGAAGCGCCGCGTTGAGATTGCGCGGCGTAACCTGGAGCTCTGTTTTCCTGAGATGCCGGGCAGTGAGCGTGAATCAATGGTGAAGCACAACTTCGAGTCCGTGGGCATGGGGCTGATTGAAACCGGCATGGCCTGGTTCTGGCCCGACTGGCGCATCCACAAATGGTGCCGCGCCAGTGGTCTGGAACATATTGCGCAAGCGCGTCAGGAACAACGCGGCGTGCTGCTCATCGGCATGCACTTTTTAACCCTGGAGCTGGGCGCGCGTATTTTCGGCCTGCATAATCCAGGCATCGGGGTTTATCGTCCTAATGACAATAAGCTGATCGACTGGCTGCAAACCCGTGGACGTATGCGTTCCAATAAAAGCATGCTGGATCGCAAAGATTTGAAGGGCATGATCCGTGCTCTCAAAGGCGGAGAGATTATCTGGTATGCCCCCGATCACGATTACGGCCCGCGCAGCAGCGTGTTTGCCCCCTTCTTCGCGGTTGATAAGGCGGCAACAACCGTCGGCAGTTATCTGTTAATCCGCAGCGCAAAACCTGCGGTGATCCCCTTTGTACCGCGTCGCCTGCCACATGGCAGAGGGTATGAGCTGACCATCCTGCCCGATGTAAGCGCTACCATGCCGCTGGACAGCGAGCTGGCGACCGCCACGCGTATGAATCAGGTGGTAGAAGAAGGTGTCTTGCTGGCACCGGAACAGTATATGTGGCTGCATCGCCGTTTTAAAACCCGCCCGGAAGGCGAGCCTTCGCGCTATTAATCACAGCGCCGGATAACATCCTCTGTCCGGCGCTATCCAAACTGCCTGAAAATACTACTTTTCTTGTTGTGCCTGATAAATCTCCTGCATGTCGCCTCAGCCAGACCGCTTATTTCACTGGCTTTAACAGGACCTTGTTCACCATACCAGTCATTATTATCGGTAAATAATGCATTGCAGCCAGATTAAAATAAAGCGGTGCTAATGAAAATAAAGTAAAACTCTATAAAGCATTAACAGATCTAACTCTATTTCTTGTCATTTTCGTTTCTTCAGTCACTTAGCGTCAAAATGCACCTTCATTGTTGATATATTAAATTATGAGCAACTGGACCGGATATTTTCTCTTGCCAGGGCTTTTCTTAATTCATTTAGCCCAATAGATGCCGCAATCTGAACAATCCAGGAAATTTAACTTAATTAACAAGGAATTGTCCGAGCCATAAGTCGTTATATAACTTTTTAAAATTTATTTATGCTTTTTTAGATTATTATGGAATTTGAATAAAAGCAGCGATGTGGGTAGCTTCAGCATTGTCAGCCAGTTAACTGACTTAAAAAAATAAAAAAGATTACACACAGCGCAAATCTCGCAGGAACTCCTAACATGAATAAAGGTATCTATTATTATGTAACAATCGGCACCGATCAGGATAATTACCATTATCTTCACCGTAAAGAATGTAAAAAAATGCCCGAAAAGGAGGAAGTAATCTTTATCGGCACTCTCTACAATCTCAATCAGGCCTTATCGATCGCCCGCATTAATTTTAAAAAGGTCAAACCCTGTATCAAATGCTGCATTCGCTACTCCGCGCCGGTTATCAGGGAAACGGTTAAGCCGGTTCTGCATTTCCCGCAGAAAATGCATTGATGCTGCCGGGCGGGAAAAGGAGCTTCCCGCTGGTCACTCAGACTTTCCTCGCCAGATTTTTTACCCCTTTCAATTTTCGACTATCCTTCTCTGGAATCCCGTTAAACAGGCAAGGAGAGAACAGATGAGCATGTACAGTACCCTGGAAGAAGCCATTGAAGCTGCGCGTGAGGAATTTCTGGCCAATCATCCGGAGATGGAAGAAGAGGATGCCGCTGTCAGCCACTTTGGCCTGCAGAAATATGTGATGCAGGATGGCGATATCATGTGGCAGGCGGAGTTTTATGCTGATGAGAATGAACCGGGTGAATTTCATCCGGTACGTACTGGCGAAGCCGCGCAGGCGATTTGGGAAGGCAATTTTGACGAGCTAGAACTGCGTCAGGAATGGCTACCGGAAAATACGCTGCACGAATGGGATGAGGGAGAGTTTCAACTGGAGCCGCCCATTGATACCGAGGAAGGAGAAACCGCTGCCGCCGAATGGGATGATGACAACAGTGATTCCGATCGCTGGGCCTGATCCTTATTCATAAGGACCGTGTTGAGCATCCACCGGTAACAGCAACGTATCGATGACCAGCGACAGCGGCAAATCAAGGATAGTCAGGAACCGCCACGCGCTGTCGCGCACGTCCCACTGTACGCCCGGATAATACTGATTGTCGTATCCCTGTCCGGGCACGGTGCGGCTGATAATACTGCCGCAGCCACTCAGTAACAGGATGCTGCCGACAAACAGGCTGATTTTCAGAAAAGATTTCACGACATCGACTCGTTACAGGACTGATGCCATTTTACCCGCGCGTCAGTCTGACAATCCAGACGTTTCTGTCTGGTACAGAAACGGATAAGAGAAAAAAAGCGGCATCTCTGCCGCTTTTTCTTTTATTGCTGGTGAGAAAGCGCCAGCGGATTGAGTTTCAGCTTCTGATAGCTTTCTACCCACATATGATACTTATCCGCCTGCTCCCACAGGCGCGTATGGACGCGCGCCAGTACCACCGGGTCGCTGATCAGTTGCAGACGCTGCTCCCGATTCAGTTTTTCCGGCGACTCGCTGAGCGCCTGATCCACACGGCGATCGCGTGCATTATCCAGCAGCGGGCTTTGCTTATGACGCGAGGTCGCCATAGCCGTGGCCAGCGCGTTAAAGGCCGGATGGAACAAGGCGTGCATAAAGCCGTTTTTCAACGCACGCGCCCGGTTCTGCTCGAGATAGCGATCGGTATCCAGCAACTCCTGCGGCGGTTCATACTCTTCCGGTATCAGGAACAGATTAGCCCGCCTGCTTTTCAGACCAATGGTCGCACGACTCGAAATTACCGAGACAAAGGGCGACAGAATCAGCGAGAAGACAATCGGCGACAGCCACCAGAGGAAGTTAAGATCCAGCAGACCCATCCCGATGGCCCACACCAGGCCAAGCAGCATTTGCGAGCCATGGCGGGCAAAGGCTTCGCTCCAGGGCGTCGCATCATCATCGCGCTGCGGCGAATTCCACACCACTTCCCAGCCAAGGAACGCGCTGACCACAAAAACGGTATGGAACAGCATACGTACCGGCGCCAGCAGCACGGAAAAGAGCATTTCCAGCAGCAGCGAGGCGAACAGACGTAGCGGTCCGCCGTAGGCTTTGGAACCTTTAAACCAGATCAGCACCACGCTGAGCAGTTTAGGCAGGAACAGCAGCACCAGCGTGGTTGAGAACAGCGCAATCGCCAGCTCAGGTCGCCACTGCGGCCACACCGGGAACAGCTGACGCGGCTGCAGGAAGTACTGCGGCTCCATCAACGTATGCACCACCTGCAGCGCGGTAGAAAGCGCGAGGAACATAAACCACAGCGGTGCCGACAGATAAGACATCACTCCGGTAAGGAACACCGCACGGTGTACCGGGTGCATCCCTTTCACCAGAAACAGGCGGAAGTTCATCAGGTTGCCGTGACACCAGCGGCGGTCACGCTTCAGCTCATCCAGCAGGTTTGGCGGCAGTTCCTCATAAGAGCCCGGCAGATCGTAGGCAATCCAGACGCCCCAGCCGGCACGACGCATCAGCGCCGCTTCAACAAAGTCGTGTGACAGGATCGAACCGGCAAAGGAGCCTTCCCCTGGCAGCGGTGCCAGCGCACAGTGCTCAATAAAGGGCTTCACGCGAATAATGGCATTGTGTCCCCAGTAGTGGGATTCCCCGAGCTGCCAGAAGTGCAGACCGGCGGTAAACAAAGGACCATATACGCGCGTGGCGAACTGCTGACAACGGGCGTAAAGCGTATCCATTCCCGACGCTTTCGGCGAAGACTGGATAATACCGGCGTTGGGGTTGGCTTCCATCATGCGCACCAGACCGGTCAGACACTCCCCGCTCATCACGCTGTCCGCATCCAGCACCACCATATAGCTGTACTGGCTGCCCCAGCGACGACAGAAGTCATCGATGTTGCCGCTTTTACGCTTCACGCGACGGCGACGACGGCGGTAGAAAATTTTACCGGCTCCGCCTACATCACGCACCAGTTCCATCCAGGCCTTCTGCTCGGCGACTGCGATATCGGCATCGTAACTGTCGCTGAGAATATAGACGTCAAAATGTTCGCTGTTACCGGTCCGTTTTACCGATTCCCAGGTCGCCCGCAGGCCAGCAAACACCCGCTCCACATCTTCGTTACAGATGGGCATGATCAGCGCGGTGCGATGTTCCGGGTTTAGCGGCTCATTTCCGGCAGTGGAATAAGAGATGCTGTACTTATCGCGGCCAATCAGCAGCTGCAGGAAGCCCATCAGCGCCGTCCAGAAGCCAGCAGATACCCAGCAAAACAGGATGGCGAACAGGAACAGGATGCCGGTCTGCAGGATATAGGGCAGAATCTGCAGGAAAGATTGCTGCCAGTTCTGGTTGATCATCGCCATCGGATCAAGCAGCGTCCAGCCCTGGTAAGGCAGGATGGTTTTCATGTACCAGGTGGCCACTACCGTCTGGAACAGCGTCAGGATCAGCAGGATATAGCGGCGCAGCGAGCCGACGTGACGCCATTTCTCTTCGCTCCGCTGCTCCTCGGCCGAGGCGTAGCGCGGCGCAGATTTCTTCCCGCGCAGCGAATCCCAGGCGCGCACCAGTGGGTTAGTGCGCCACTCTTCCGGAAACATCAGCGAACGCTTCACCGGCGGCATCGCTTTCAGCGTGGTACGGTCAAGATCATCTTTGGCAAACTGCTCCCCGTCCGCCACTGAGTCTGGCCAGGCCAGCGCTACGCGCGAGGAAACCGATTTTAACGGTGCATCATCGGCGCGCTCGCTGGCCGCTTTATCCTGACCCAGCACATCATGCAGCGCATGAAACGCCTGCGCATTGGCCAGCGAGGCGCTGAGTCGGGTTTTACCTGCCGCATCCAGCGGCAGGGCTTCAACATAATTTTGAGGTGTTAATGTAAGATTATTCATTGGCAGGTAACTGATAGCTCCAGGTTTCCGTCAATGTTTTGTTGTCACTGGCCAGGGCGGCCCGCATTTCGGTGGCCTGCTTGTTATCTTTCACACGCAGACGCAGCACCAGACGCCACCCTTTGGTTACCGGGTTATAGCGCACGCTCTGTTCCACCACTTCGCCATTGTCGCCCACGCTGACCTGCGGCGTCACCTGGCTGTTCTCCGGCATTTCACTCATCGCCTTGCCGACAAAATCAACGGTAAAGGCGATAGTGCCGTCAGGCTGACGTACAAGATTAGACTGTTTGACATCGCCTGCCGAACGCAGGGTGTTTTTCACCCAGGCGGTATCGTCCGAGTGCAGGTTCGCTTCGTCACGGCTGAAGTGCAGGCGATAGTTAAAACTCATCTCCTTGCCCGGTTCCGGCAGATTTTCCGGCGTCCAGAAAGCCACGATATTATCGTTGGTTTCATCTGCCGTAGGAATTTCTACCAGTTCAACGCGCCCTTTGCCCCAGTCACCCACCGGCTCAACCCAACCGCCCGGGCGCAGATCGTAACGATCATCCAGATCCTGATAGTGGCTGAATTCGCGATCGCGCTGCAGCAGACCAAAGCCTTTGGGACTTTCGATGGTAAAGGTGCTGACCGCCAGGTGACGCGGGTTATTCAGTGGACGCCAGATCCACTCGCCGTTACCGTTATGAATTGAAAGGCCATCAGAGTCATGCAGCGACTGACGGAAATTCATTACCGACGACGGCTGGTTAGATCCAAACAGGAACATACTGGTCAGCGGCGCGACGCCCAGCTTGCCCACTTTGTCACGCAAATAGACGCGCGACTGGACATCCACCGTGGTGGCTTTGCCCGGATGGATAACAAAACGGTAAGCGCCAGCTGCGCGCGGCGAGTCGAGCAGCGCATAGATCACCAGCTGCTTCTGCTGAGGTTTCGGCCGTTCAATCCAGAACTCTTTGAAACGCGGGAACTCTTCGCCACTGGGCAGCGCGGTGTCAATCGCCAGGCCACGGGCAGAGAGACCATATACCTGGCCTGCGCCTATAACACGAAAATAGCTGGCGCCCAGGAAGCTGGCGATTTCGTCATCTTTATCCTTCTTATTCAGCGGATAAAGCACTTTAAAGCCGGCGAAGCCGAGATTTTTCACCGCTTCCGCGTCGTGGCTGACGTTACCAAAGTTGAAATAGTCGGGGCTGTATTTGATTTCACGCACCGTAGTGGCCGTCACCTCGTTGATTTTGACCGGCGTGTCAAAATACATCCCCTGATGATAGAACTCGAGCTTGTAAGGCGTGCGCAGCTTGCTCCAGTACGCTTTATCGTGGTTAAACTGGATCTGCTGGTAGTCGGCAAATTTCATTTCACGAAACTGAGAGGGTAAATTGCTTTTTGGCGCTTCGAAACTCTTACCTGCCAGTGCTTTGGCTTGTTTTGCCACATCATCGATGTTAAACGCCCAGCTGTTATTTGCATATAATGCAACCAGAACTGCCGCGCCAACCCAGCGCATTTTTACCAGTCCGGTTTTATATTTCACTTTATTCAGCACATCCCCCCCTTTCGTGTGCTCGGATCAAACCTGATTATCTTAAAGGATAATTCCGTGTTCCGACAGCGTACACAGAAGATTGTTCCCTTACAGCTCAACTCCTGAGCGCCCTTTTCAGATAATTAAACGATCCGGATACAACTGATAGTATACCTTGCCGTCAGCTTGTAGAATCCTCTGCACGCATCGGCGGGTTTCAGGGTGAAACCGTGTGTAAGGTACTGATTACTGGAAATTTATGAGTACAATAAAAACTGACCGCGAATACTTTCTCGACTCGATCCGGGCTTATTTGATGCTTTTAGGCGTGCCCTTTCATGTTTCCCTGATCTATTCCAGCCAGCGCTGGGCCGTTAACAGCAGTGACCCGTCGCTCTGGCTGACGGTACTGAATGACTTTATTCATGCTTTTCGCATGCAGGTGTTTTTTGTCATTTCCGGTTACTTCTCCTACATGCTCTATCTGCGTTATCAGCCGCAGCGCTGGCTGAAAGTGCGTCTTGAGCGCGTCGGTATCCCCTTGCTTACCGCGGTGCCGCTCATCACGCTGCCGCAGTTTTTTATGCTAAAGGAGTGGTCGCAAAAAATTGGCGACTGGAGCAGTTTCACCCTCTATCAAAAATATAATACCCTGATGTGGGAGTTGATCTCCCATCTGTGGTTCTTGCTGGTGCTGGTGCTGCTTACTGTGCTGGGCAGAGTCACCTTCCGCTGGCTGCGTGACCAGCATCACCACAGAGATTATGCCCGGGTTGGCTGGGGCAAAGTGGCACTGGCGCTGCTGGGTTGGGCCCTGCTCTGGTGCCTGTTCCGCCGCCTGATTTTTATCTTTCTGCCCGCGTGGCTGATGGATGGTCTGTTCAGCATCGCCGTGTTGCAGACCCTGTTTTATCTGCCCTTTTTCATGCTGGGGGCGCTGGCCTGGAAACATCCGGCGCTTAAAACGTTGTTTGTGCGTTTTAATCCGCTGATGTTCGGCGGCGCGCTGATTATGTTTTTCATCTACATGGCAAACCAGCGTTTCAGCAGTGGCGAAGGCTGGCTCTATGAACTCGACGCGCTGATCACCACGCTGATGGGGCTCTGTATGTTGAATGTCTGTTTCTGCTTTGGTCATAAGTGGCTGAACTCGCATTCACCCCGCATTATCTATTTAGTCAACGCCTCGCTGTTTATCTACCTGGTGCACCATCCACTGACGCTGCTGTATGGCATTTTCATTACGCCCCATATCGCCAGCAATACGCTGGGCTTTTTCGCTGGCCTGGTGCTGATCTTCGCGCTGGCTTTTGCTCTGTATGAGATTCATTTGCGCATTCCGCTGCTGAAATTCCTCTTTTCCGGCAAAATCAACCGCCAGTAAGCGCAGGCGGTCAGTCTCGCCGGGCTGACCGCCTTACAGCAGCCACTCCACCGGCAGCCGCCACACCAGCCTGACCAGCAGCCGCTGCCACAGGGTGCAGCGCGGCTCATGTTTATGCACCACCTCGCCCGCTTCGCCGGGAAATTCAACCCAGTTGACCCGCCCCCATTTATCCAGCCGCAAAGCCCAGGCGCGATCGCGCAGCGACTGGCTAAAGCGCTGATGCATCTCCTGCGCCAGCTCCTCGCTCTCGATCACCAGGCCCATTTCCGTATTCAGTTGCGCTGAACGGGGATCAAAATTAAACGAGCCGATAAACAGCTTATCGCCATCCACGGTAAAGGTTTTCGCATGCAAGCTGGAACCGGAGTTACCGGTGAGTCCCCGGTCGTGCGGCGCCTCGTTAATGCTAAACTGCGGCTTCAGTTCATAGAGCGCAATGCCGTGCCGCAGCAGCTTTTTACGCCATTTGGCATAACCGGCATGCACTACGGCCACATCATTGGCCGCCAGCGAGTTGGTCAGAATCGCGATATCGACACCGTTACGCCGCAAAGCGAGCAGCTGAGCTACCCCGGCGCGCGTCGGAACGAAATAGGCTGAGATGATATCGAACTGGCGTTGCGGCTTGCCAATCACCTCCAGCATCCGCTGCGGCAGCAAACTGCCGCGCCGCGCTTTGCCCAGGCCTTTGCGCGGATCGTCACTCAGTAAACGCGTTTTCGCCCAGGTCATATTCAGGGTACCGCTGGCCAGCTGACTGACAAAATGGGTATCTTCCAGCCGCTGCATATAGCGCAGTACCGGCTCGCTATGTTGCCACGCCTCCGGCAGGCGCACTGCTTCGCGGGGATCGCCGTTGCTCTCCACCACGGTTTGCAACGGCGCGACTGCCTTGCTGTGCCAGTAGCGCTCGAAATCATCAGAGACTTCCTGAACCACCGGGCCAATCGCCAGCACATCAAGATCGGCAAACAGCGGCTCGTCTCCCGTGCCGAAATATTCATCACCGATGTTCCGCCCGCCAACCAGCGTGGCGACGCCATCCACGGTGAAACTCTTGTTGTGCATCCGGCGGTTCAGGCGGGCGAAATCGGTGAGATAGCCCAACGCGCGCAACATGCGGAAGGAGAAAGGATTAAACAGCCTGATAGCAATATTGGGGTGGCGATTCATCTCCGCCAGGGTTTCATCCAGCCCCGGCGTATTATTGTCATCCAGCAGTAGCCGGACTTTAACGCCCCGGGTGGCGGCCTCCAGCAGCGCACTAAACAGCAGACGACCCGACATATCGTTTTGCCAGATGTAATACTGTATATCGATAGTACGCTCAGCCAGGCCAATGAGCAGATAGCGCGCCGCAAAAGCATCCAGGCCATCGTTCAGCGGATGAATACCGCTCAGCCCGGGATGACAGGCGGTACGCGCTTTCACCGCCTGGCTCAGCCAGTCCGGTGTCAGTGCCTGCTGATTAAAATCCAAAGCTTCTGTCATTCCCGTTCCCTGTTTCAGTCTCGCTTTTTTATTATTTCTCGTCCCGCGCCTGCGGGCTATACGACCCTTCCGAGTGTGGCCTTTTCACCAGCAAACGTTCATAGAGCGCGAAGGTCTCCTCATCAAAGCAGACAAACCACACCTGCTGCGGCCATTCGCTCTGCTGCAGCATCGCCAGTACCGTTGTAAAAGCAATCTCTGCCGCCTGTGCCTTAGGATAACCGTAAATCCCGGTGCTGATGGAAGGGAAAGCCACGCTGGCAAACTGATGTTCCCGGGCGCGCAGCAGGCTATTGCGATACGCACTGGCCAGCAGCTGCGCTTCGCCCTGCAGCCCCCCGCGCCAGACAGGTCCCGGGGTGTGGATCACGGCGCGCGCCCTGAGATTGCCCGCTTCCGTCACGACCGCGTCACCCACCGCGCACTCCCCCCGTTCAGCCACCACTCTGCGACAGGCGGCGAGCAGTGCGGGACCAGCGGCACGATGAATCGCGCCATCTACCCCACCGCCGCCCATCAGGGAGGGGTTGGCTGCATTCACAATGGCATCCACCTGCAAACGTGTGATATCGCCACGCACAATACGAATACGGTTTGTCATCCGTTTCTCCTTCTGCAAAACGTTGCTGACGGCGTTTGTTCATGGCGGGAATGTCCGCTCTGCTTTTTAGTCTAGACTTAGCGGGACATTCTGTGTCCGGCGATCGCCCGGAAGGAGAGGAAAATGAACCATCAGCCCCTTACCGCCAGACCGCAACGCTATCACCCGCGCCTGTTCCGCAGTTTTTTTCAGGGCAGCTTCCCCTGCTCTACTGCGCGCCGCGCGGAAGGGAAACGGCTGGATATGGTGATCAGCAGCGGACACGATATGTTACTGGACAAAGATTATGCTGCGCTGGCAGATCGGCATTTACTGACGGCGCGCGATGGCGCGCGCTGGTATTTGATTGAGAAAAATCCGGGTGAATATCAGTGGGAGACGTTTCTGCCGATGATTCATGCCGCCGAACGCCACGGTATGGAGATCATCTGGGAGCTGGCCCATTTTGGTTATCCCGATCATCTGAATATCTGGAAAGCCGCTTTCGTCGACCATTTTGAGCGTTTTGCCCGCACCATGGCACAACTGATGCGCGATGAGGGCGTGACGCACCCCTTCTTTACGCCAGTTAATCAGATTTCTTTCTGGTCATGGGCAGGCGCGGATGTGGCCTGGCTGAACCCCAACAGCGCTCAGCGCGGTAAAGAGCTGAAGCGGCAGCTGGTGCGCGCCTCGCTGGCCGCGATGGCGGCGATCCGTGAAGTTTTTCCCGATGCGCGTTTCGTATTAACCGATCCTCTGGTTCAGGTGGCGACCCATCCGCAAAATCCTGACAGCAAACCCTGGGCGGATGCGCAGCATCAGGCGCAGTTTGAGGCCTGGGACATGCTGGCGGGCAGGCAGGCTCCTGAACTGGGGGGACAGGAAGCGAATCTGGATATTATTGGCCTCAACTATTATCCGGATAACCACTGGTTCTTCCCTGACGAGACGCTGGAGGAGGATCATCCGGCACGGCTGCCATTACACAAATTACTGGAGCAATACTGGCAACGTTATAGCCGCCCGATGCTGCTGGCGGAAACCGGTGCCGAGGGGGAAGCGCGCGCGCCCTGGCTGCGAAAAGTCAGTGATGAGGTGTCGCTGGCCCTGAATGCCGGCATTGCCATAGAAGGTATTTCGCTCTATCCGGTGGTGGAATACCCGGCCTGGGCGGACGATCGGCGTTTGCCCGGCGCGCTGTTTGGACTGGGCGATCCTAACGGCAATCGCCCGTTACATGAGGCGCTGGCGCTGGAGTTGCGCAGCCAGCAGATAAAAATGCAGGACCGCTATCAGGAGCGTTGAGAAGGCGGCGCCTGCAGAGGGCAGGTGTACACATCCAGCTCTGCGTCGCTGGCGTGACGCACATCGGTCAGCCAGGTGATGGTGAACAGGAACACGACGCCAATCAGACAGGCGGAGAGTAATCCGATAATCGCGATTAAGAGGTCATCTCTGGCTTCCATCGATATCTCCTTGCGGGTGTACGGCTCCATGATCCGACAGTCAGCCCATCCATAGGGTCAGCATCAGAACGCCGATTATAAGCGTCCCGGCACGGGCTGCAAGCACCAGCAAGGGAAAACGCCTGTGAAGTCGATCAGTTAACTACCCTGCCAGCCGCCGCCCAGTGCGCGATAGAGATCGATCTGCGCCTGCAGTAAGTTGTTTTTCACGGCGACCAGATTCAGCCGGGTGCTGAACAAGGTGCGCTGGGCATCGAGTTCATCCAGATAGGAAGCATAGCCGTTCTGGTAGCGGTTATGGGCGATGCGTAACGCTTCGGCGACAAACTGTTCCTGCTTTTGCAGTTCCGCCAGCTGCTCTTCGCCGTGCCGGATAGCATCTACTGCCGTATTCACCTCGGAAAAGGCATTGCGTACCACCCGCTCGTAACCGTAGAGCGCCTGATTGCGCGCAGCCATGGCGACATCCACCTGTGCTGTGAGCGCTTCGCGGTTAAAGAGCGGTGCCAGCACGCTGCCGCCGATGCTCCAGAGACGAAACGGATTATCCACCAGCTGATGCAGGACGGAACTTTGCAAGGTACCGCTGGCGGTCAGATTGAGCGAAGGCAGCAGCTGCGCCCGTGATGAAGCGAGCGACGCATCGGCCGCGATCAGCTGACGTTGCGCCTGAACAATGTCAGGGCGCCGATCCAGCAGCTGCGAAGGCAGCAATGCCGGTAACTGATGCGGCATAATCTGATCAAAACCGGGGCTGCGGGCGATGTTGCGCGGGTTCATGCCTACCAGAACGCTCAACGCATTTTCCTGTTCAGCGATCTGATGTTCCAGCTGCGGCACCTGCGCTTTCGCCGTCTGATACTCGGAAGCCGCCTGCATCCACTCCAGGCGCGAGGTATAGCCGGTCTGGAACTGGCGCTCCGCCAGACGCAATGAATTTTCCCGTGTTTCCAGCGTCGCGCGCGTCACGCGCAGCTGTTCATCCAGCGCGCAGAGATTGAGATAACCGGAGGCCACGGAGCTGGCAATGGTCAGTTCCGCAGCGGCGGCGGCCGCCTGCTGCGCCGCCAGCGAAGCCCGGGCGGCATCGACGCTGCTGCTGCGGGCTCCCCAGAGATCAACATCGTAATTCGCCTGCAGCAGTCCCTGAAAAACCGCGGTTTCATAAGGCTGGCCGGTAGCGGCGGAAAGCGTACGTTCACGGGTTGCGGCGACACCCGCACTCAGCGCGGGGAAATCATCGCCGCGCGTGGCACGTAAGCGGGCACGATACTCATCCACCCGCGCCCGCGCCGTAAGAATATCCGGGTTATGGCGCAGCGCCTGCTCCACCAGCTGGCTCAGGGCCGGATCGCGGAAGGCGCGCCACCAGTTCGCTTCTGGCGCAGCCCCCGGCCCCGCCTGATTACGCCATGCAGGGGGGATCGGCAGTGAAGAAGGCGCTTTTTCCACATGGGTCACGCAGCCGCTGAGGGTCAGGAGCAGCAACATCGTCATCAGCGCTGGCCGACTCATGGCGCATCCCCGGCATTTATCGCTGAAGAAGTATCAATATGCACCTGCACTGACATACCGGGGCGCAGCAATGCCTGCTCTGACGAGGTAATTTTGATCCGCACCGGAATACGCTGGGCGATTTTCACAAAGTTGCCGGTGGCATTATCGGGCGAAATGGCGCTGAATTCCGACCCCGCCGCTGGCGAGATATACTCCACGCTGCCGGTAAATTCTCTGCCGTTCAACGCATCGACGGTAAATCTCACCGGCAGGCCCGGTCGCACCCAGGCCATCTGCGTCTCTTTCAGGTTAGCGATCACCCATTTGCTGTCGGGCACAATAGAAGTGAGGCGCGTCCCGGCGGTGACATAAGCGCCCTTACGTACCGAAAGCTGCCCCAGCTGGCCGGTTTCGGGGGCAAGAATACGTGTATTCGCCAGATCAATCTCCGCCAGCTCCAGCGCGGCTCGGGCGCTTTCTACATCTCCTTCCAGCGCGGCGCGATTCACTGTTACCGTTTGCAGATTCTGCTGTGATACCGCCAGCGTCGCCTCCGCCTGACGCACCTGCGCCTGCGCCTGCGCATTGGCGGCGCGTGCGGCATCGCGCTCGCGGACAGAGAGTGAACCATCTGCCGTCAGATTTTCGACCCGTTTCAGGTCAAGACTGCTTTTTAACGCCTGCGCTCTGGCATTCTCAATGGCCGCTTTGTTGCTCAGAATGGTGGCTTCGGCACTGCGCCGCTGTTGCAGATTGTTGTTAAGCGCCGCCTGTTTCATCGCCAGCTGCGCCTGCGCCTGATGCACGCGCTGACGGTAGATACGATCGTCAATCGTCATCAGCAGCTCCCCTTTTTTCACCGGCTGCAGGTCGATCACCTTAACCTCGGTCAGATAACCATTGACCTGCGGGCTGATAAAGGTCACCTGGCCGCGCACATAGGCATTTTCTGTGCTCTGTACCGCGCTGGTAAAGGGCCACAGCTGCCAGGCATAAAGAATGACCAATATGCCAACGATGGCGATGCCGCTGCCGACAATAATCGACAACATCTGTCGCCGCCTGATGCGTTTGCGTTCTGCTGTCTGGTTTTCATCCTGCTGACTCATTGTTGCTCCGTTGTGGTGACTGAAGTGGCTGCCTGCGGAGGTGTGGCCGGATTAAGACGTGCCTGACGCCAGTCAAGAAAGCGTCGGCGACCCAGGCGCCACAGCACCCACATCAGCGTGATGCTGGCTAAACTGGCAGTCAGTAAATAGGTATCGTTATAAGCAAGAATGTTAGCCTGCTGCGTCGCCACCTGCTGCAGCTGCGCCGTGCTCTGCGCACTCAGCAGAGCAGGATCGCTGAGCTGACTGTTGAACAGCGCGCTGTACTGGTTAAGGCGTTCTGTGACGTTGGGATTCAACAGCGACAGTTGATCGGCCAGCTGGCTGGAGTGATATTTTTCCCGCACCACCTGGAAGGTGCCGAGGATCGCGGCTCCAATCAGACCCCCCAGGTTCTGACTGATGCCAAACAGCACCACAAAACTTACCAGATTCTTCGGCTGGGTTACCACGGTGCCGATATTCAGCAGCAACGCGGGCGTCAGGAAAAAGGTACTGCTGAAGCCGAGCAGAAACTGGCTCAGGTACATGTTATTGCCACGGGTGAGAGGACTGGAATGGGCATCCATCAGTGAGGCGACAACGATAATCGCCAGCGAGGTGACAATCGGCCAGTTAAAATGGTCGCGCCTGAGGGTCAGCGCACTCACTATCATGCCCGTCAGAACGCCGGTAATAATCGCCAGCGCCAGGCCACGCATCTGATCGTTCTGCAGACCAAGCTGCTGTAAAAAGCCCACCGCACCGGTATTCTGCTCCGCGAGGACGATACGTATCATGATCATCACAATGCCCAGGCGCACCATCGAGCCGCTGCTGAGCCAGCGTGTATTGATCAGGGGATTCTGCCGGTTGTGTTCCACCAGCACGGCAGCCACAATCAATACCAGCGCAATCATCAGACAGATACCAAGCCACGGGGTGGTAAACCACCAGTCGATACGTCCCAGCGACAGCACACCGCAGAGCAGCCCCAGCCCCGGTGCCATCAGGATAAAGGTTACAAAATCGAGTTTTTCGAAGGCTTTAACGCGATCTCCGGGCGGTAATTTCAGCATCAGCACGCAGCCCAGTGCAATCAACGCCAGCCCCAGTTCAAACAGATAGAGCCCGCGCCACTCCTCCAGCTGCAGCAACTCGGTAGAAAAGAGACGCGCCAGCGGGATCGCCAGTTGCGAGGCGGTCAGGCCAATCACCAGCGCCTTCAGCCGGTGCTGCGCGGGCCAGGCCTGAATTTGATAATAGATGCCGAGCGAGCTGAGCGCCGCCGCCGCCATCCCGTGCGCGGTACGCACAATAATCGCCGACTGCAGGTCGTTGGAAAAGATGTGAAAGAAGGCCAACAGCGTGTAGAGCACCAGAAAGGCTTCGGTAAACAGGCGCAGGCCAAACTGCTGGCGGAATTTCACCAGCAGCAGATTAATCGAGATATTCCCCATCACATAGACCGCCGGCAGCCAGGCGATCTCACTGGAATAGGCGGCGAAGGTGCCCTGCAGATTCATCAGATTGGCGCTGACCAGCGCGTTGCTCAGCGCACCGGTCAGGGAAATGAGCAGGCCCGTGAGCCCGAAGGCGATACGTTTCGGTGTCGGATGTAAGGGCGTTGAGGGCGAGCCGGGCAGCATCGGTTTTTCATGCGGCAGCCACTCGCGGGGTGCGTAAGGATTACGTTTCGCCACCGTTTATACCGTCCCGAGAGAAGTTAACAGCTGCTGCAGTACCCGTCGGGTTACTGCCAGATCGTCGGGATTAATCTGGCTGAGCAATTCGTTGCGCAAGGCGTCTGCCTGCGCTTCCACCTCACCGAAGGCTACATTGCCCGCCTCCGTTAAGACCAGCAGACGCTTGCGGCGGTCATCTGCCGGCTGAACGCGCATCAGCAACCCATTTTTCACCAGGCGGTCTACCAGCGTCACGACGCTGGCTTCTTCCAGCCCGAGCAGCTGCGCCAGCGCCTTTTGCGTCAGGGGAGCCGGCTCATTAGCCAGCGTGGCGATTGCCATCCAGCTGCTCATGCTCAGCCCGCTCTCTTTCAGACGACGGTTAATCGCCAGGCGCCAGGCATGGGCAGTTAAATGAAGCAGACGGGAAAAATGTTGCGATTGCGGCATCAAAACATAGCGCTCTAATGGTTAGATATCTAACTAAATAGTGCTGGTATTATACGCATTAAAAAATAGCAGGGAAAAGGGGTTCCGCCAGGGAATTTTTCCTCTCTCCTGGCTTACGCTTGCCCGCAACGCCGGGAAATGTTAGACCTTTCCTGTTCGCTGCAAGAGAAGCTGCAAAAGTTATGATAACCACGCCTCAAAGCTGGATCGACCTGCGCCGCGACAGCGCCAGCGGTATTGAAGCCATTCGCGCCCACTTTACCGGTCATGCTTATGACCCGCACTGGCATGACAGTTATCTGATCGGCGTGACGGAACAGGGTATCCAGCAGTTTCATTCCCGTCGTCGGCAACATCGCAGCCGTCCCGGTACGGTGTTCATGCTGGAACCGGAAGAACTCCATGATGGGGACGCCATTGACGCCTGCGGCTTTACCTACCGCATGCTCTACTTTTCACAGGCGTATGTGCAACAGCAGCTCAGCGAGCTTTTTGCTGCTGCCCCGGCGGGCCAGGAGTTGCACTTTGCCGCCACGCTACAGCAGGATGATCAGCTGGCGCATGCCGTCTGGAACTGCTTCGATGACCTCTGGCAGGATGAAGTGACGATGGTAAAAGAAGCGGCGCTGGATCGCCTGTTTCTGCTGCTCAGCCAGCATCCGCTGTGGCGTAACAGCGCCCCGTCCTTTCGCCCTGATAAGGCTCTGGCGCAGCGGGCGCGCGACTGGCTGATAGCACATCACACGGCGAATCCGGGTCTGCAGGCCATGTCTCAGGCGCTGGATGTCGATCGTTTCCGTCTGTCGCGGGAATTTCAGGCGGCGTATGGCCTGCCTCCCCACGCCTGGCTGATTCAGCTGCGGCTATGTCAGGCCCGACGTTTACTGGCACAGGGCCAGCCACCTGCCGATGTTGCTGCACAGCTCGGCTTTGCCGATCAAAGTCATCTTGGCCGCTGGTTTAAGCGTGCCTGTCATCTCACCCCTGCCCGTTATCAGCTCGCCTGCACAAATCTTCCAGACCCGCGCTAAACGTTTCGCCATGATACGATTTTTGCACGGAGAAATGGCGATGCAGGAACAACGATGTGTGATGATTTTGAATGAAGACTTAGCGCCCGGCAAAGCGGCGAATGCTGCGGCAGTGATTGCGCTGACCCTTGGCCAGCGCCATCCGGGCTTTGTTGGCGAGCCGCTGTATGATGCCGGGCAGCGTGACTATCCGGGTCTGATCCCGGTGGGTATTCCGGTACTGGCAGCCAGTCAGGCGGAATTCAGCGCGCTGCGCGATCGCTGCGATGGTGAAGCGTTTGACCTTATTCTGTTCCCGGAAGAGGGTCAGACAACAACGGATTATCAGGCTTTCAGCGCAGCCATGCGTCAGTTGCCGGGCGAAGCCTGGCGCCTGCTGGGGCTGGCGATCGTCGGCGAGAAAAAAGCGCTGCGTAAACTGACGGCCAGACTGCGTTTGTACGGTCAGTAAGCAAAACCGGGACCGCCAGCGTCAACTGGTCAGCAAAAGCGCTTTTGACGTCTGTTCCCCCTTAGCGATAGCGCGCCCACCCACGGGCGCGCTACTCCCGGTTGCCGCCCCGTTCTGATACGCAACACAGCCCTCTCCAAAGCCGTTCATATGGCCTCCTCTGGATCCTCCCCGCACAATACTGAGGATGCGCTGGCGTAACTCCCTATTTCCTTTGCTTATTTATGCGCCTGAAGCACATCTGCAGGCACCTTTACTACAACAGCAAAAAAATAATCAACAGTAACTTGTACAACTTTTCACGCTGTTCATAACAATCTGAAGCAGTTATAACTATATGTATATAAAGGATTAGCACAAAATGATCATGAAAATATTGTACATGTTTAACAGTTTTGTATAGCTTTATGCCCCATGAATCCTGTAAAGATTCTGTAACGAATGACGTCATTGCGTCGCCTCTGAAGGTGTTGTGGATTTCCACCTTCAGAGGTCATTTTTTATCCTGACAATGATCAGTGCCTGACCTGGTTCTTCTCCTGCACTTCACGCTGGCTTCCGGCGGCGTTGCCCGGTAACATCGGTGACGATTTTCATCTCCTTCATTTTTCTCTGCCTTTACCGTGCAGAGAGCGAAAATAAAAAGAGCCTGCAACAATCTATGAGTCATTCAAACGACGTCACTACGCATGAGCCCGTGGATAGTGAACTGAGTGTGGGACGCGTATTGCGTTCGCCTGCACTGCTCACCCGTGAATGTCTGGCCGGTGTCATTACTGCGCTGGCCCTGATCCCGGAAGTGATCTCCTTTTCTGTTATCGCCGGTGTTGATCCTAAGGTGAGCCTGATCGCCTCCGTGGTGTTGTGTCTGACATTATCGATTCTGGGCGGCCGCCCGGCGATGGTGACCGCCGCTGCGGGTTCGGTCGCGCTGGTTATCGGTCCCATGGTGCATGTTTATGGTGTTGAATATATTTTGCCCGCGGTCGTGATGGGTGGCGTTATTCAGATAGTCTTTGGTCTCGCTGGCCTGGCGCGCATGATGCGTTATATCCCCCGCTCGGTGATGCTGGGCTTTGTGAATGCGCTTGGAGTGTTGATCTTCTTTGCTCAGGTCCCCCATGTCTGGGGACAGTCCGGTCTGGTGTGGGGACTCTTTGCCGTGACGCTGGCGATTGTCTTGTTGCTGCCGCGCGTGCTGAAAAGCGTGCCCTCGCCGCTGGTGGCGATTGTGGTGGTGACCGCCGTGGCGTTACTGATGGGTTATCCGGTGCCAGACGTCGGCGATGAAGGCCCGATGAGCGCGGGTCTGCCGGGCTTCACCCAGCTGTTGGTTCCGTTAAATCTGGCTACCTTACAGATTATCTGGCCAACCGCCCTGAGTATCGCCTTTGTCGGGCTGATGGAGTCGCTGCTGACGGCGAAACTGGTGGATGATCTTACTGATACCCCTTCCAGTAAGCGTCGCGAATCCTGGGGGCTGGGCATCGCAAATATCTTTGCCGGTTTTTATGGCGGCATTGCCGGTTGCGCAATGATCGGCCAGACCATTGTAAATGTTGAACTGGGCAAAGCGCGTACCCGGGTTTCTACCGTGGCTGCCGCGCTGGTTCTGCTTCTGCTGGTGACCGGGTTGAGCCAGATTATGGCAAAAATCCCGATGGTAGTGCTGGCGGGGATCATGATGGTGGTAGCGGTGAAAACCGTCAACTGGCATAGCCTGCAGCCCGCCACCCTGAAACGCATGCCCTGGTCCGAAACTTTTGTGATGGTGCTGACCGTTGCTGTCACCGTCTGGACCAGTAATCTGGCCCTGGGCGTGCTGGCGGGCGTGATTATCGCCATGGTTCTTTTTGCCCGCCGCGTTGCGCATGTGATCCACGCGGAACGCCAGTTGAGTGAGGATGGCGAGCAGGTGCGCTATAACGTTCGTGGTCCGCTGTTCTTTGCCAGCAGCAACGATCTTTTTGAGCATTTTGATTACGCCCATGACCCGAAGCAGGTGATCATCGATCTCACCCATGCGCAAATCTGGGATGCTTCTACCGTTGCCGCCCTGGATGCAATTGAACACCGCTATCAGCGTTATGGCGCAACCGTTAAGATTGAAGGCCTCGACCTGCGCAGCACCGACTTTCACCGTCGTCTGACGGGTAATTTAGGCTAAGCGCTACAGCCTGCGTCAGCAATGACGCAGGCGGGCTTCCTGCCCCTGTTTTCTGTCGCCATCCAGTTATAAAAAGCATTCCCCTGCAGCGCCCTGTTTAGTTTGCTGCAGAGGGACTGTCTGTTTCTTACTCTTTAAGTATGTTGTAATTAAACAACGCTGTTTTTAAGCTGCAAGATCACTTTTTGCCGCGATAAAGGCACAATCATCACAGTTTCGGCAAAAAGATGACCGTTTTTTATTTAAAGCGCAGCTGAACGCTCAGTACGATAATACCTGGTAAAATGAAGCCCGATCTGAGACCAATATAATCATTTACGTCGTATTTTACGCCGTGATAAATGTAGGGCGCAAAGCCAATACCCGTCGCTTTTTTCAGGTCGTGATAGGCACCGCTGTCGCCGCAATGGGAAAAGGTATCAAAAAAGAACTCGCCCGTATAAGCATAGAGTCCTTCAAAGCTCCACTTTTTATACTCCCCCCACTTTTTACCCAGAGCAAAAAGCATACAACGATTGCCTTCGCTGTTTTTCAGCGTCCCCAGCGACAAACTGTAATCTGAGTCTTGATCCATCCGGCGCTCGATAGCAATAAATTCATTCTTGAAATATTGCGTGAATTTTTTATCCGAGCCATAAGGATGATAAACAAAAGAAGCCGTATGCAGTGAATAGAGGTCCAGTTCATCAGCAGAAGCCCGGGAGAAAAAGCCTGGTCCACAAAGTATGCATAGCGTGACAAACGCCCTGAAATGATTCCTCACAGTGCCCCCGACCTTAATGAATGTTATTGTGTCTTTCCTTTCAGTTTGATGCAGCTGCTGTTAACCGACAGGTTACAGAGGATAATCCCAACCTGAGGAGCAGATGATAGAATTATGCGTTTCCCTGAAATAAACTGGTCTGCAGATGTCAGGTTTGCAGATAATAAAGCGAGGTTTTAAAAAGCACAAATGAAGTTTACATCGATTTATCTTTACTGATTTCCCTGCGCTTAATGGCACTATTCCGAAATAATGTTTATTTCTTTCAGCAAAAAGCAGTACGCACCAAACTTTTTTTTAAGAATAAATAAGAAGACAAGGGCTGACTGCGGGAAAAACCGCGCGCATAGCGCTGACGCGGGAAAAGAATGTTTAGTCAGGACCAGGCAAGCTGCATCAGCCATCTGTTAATATTTCTTTATCAAAAAGCCGCTCTCCGGTAGTAAACCGCTATCAAAAGAGACCAGACGTTAGCGCAGCCGCCACTTGTTGCATAGTCTCAGCACGCAGGAATGCGTGAGCAGGAAAGAGAAAGCACAAATACCCGGCTTCAGAACAGAGATCAGAACTGATGACATGGTCTGCAGCGGTCAGCGATGGCCGCAGGCCATCGCCTCTGATTTCAACCGGTTCAACAGGGAGTGGAACTTCCTATTTTGCCGACAGCACCCGTATTACCGCTTCGTAATATTTATCTTCCAGCTTATCATTCCTGTCCCGTCGCTCCTGAGACAGACGCCGGACAATGGTCTCCTGACTGACAGAGCCACCTTCACGATGGATGTTAAACACCGCATCGCCGAGAATAGTACAGAGCGCAGCGTAATTTTCTTCCGTATTAAATGCATCAAAATGGTCGCTCATCTAGCCCTCCTGTTAGCCACCTCCTCTAAGCCTGGTACAGCTCCTGAATCAGGACAGAGAAAATTGTGCTAAAAGTCACATATTTTCGGCCAGGCCAATGCAAAGGGTTATTTTTTGGCCGTTTTGTCCGCTGACATCTGCTTCGACAGACAGGAAGCGACAGTAAGAGCTGTTCCACAAGCGCTGCAAACAGCACCATGACGGGTTTTTTTACTGTTGCAGTTTGTCGTAAATATAAACTGACGACATCCACACTTTGGGCAGCGAAAGTTAAGGTGGCACATATCACTGTTTGTTTCGCTTATCAGAGTATATTGATCTACAATATTGAGTAATTATCTTTTCCGTGCAAGCTTTTATCCCATGGAATCTCTTCTTTTTGGGATTTTCCTCACGACAATTTTCAGCTTCAGCCTCGTCCCTACGCGGCTGCTTTGTTTGAAGGTATAGTTTTTGTTCAGCTGCTGTCGCTTAGCCAGTAGCCCGGGGCAATTAACAAGCTGGTGATGTCATTATCCTGGCGCTGCCATACTTCATCAGGTTGTCATCAGAATCGAGATTTTTTCGCTGATGATGATCACATGCGTTACAATTACCCGCGCAGACATTATTAATGTTCGGGCGCTTGCTTAAAAACAGGAAAATAACAGTGCGCATCCGCTCTTCAGCTTGCCCACGGCCATTTTATGAACGTAAATAAATATCGCAGGTCAGAAGCAGCAACCTCTGCCGGGAGAAAGAAAAAAATTAACGCTGATGAAAAGCGGGCAATACTTGTTATCTGTCAGACTGTCACAGCACTCACTTAATAAAGCGGCTGTTTTATTTATGACATCTCTTTGATATGGGAACGAATACTCTGATTCAGAGAAATACGCTAACCCCCGTTAGCGTATTTTTGCTGTCAGTCAAAGTCAGTCGCAATGGAAAGGTGACGCCATTGATCAATATCTTGTCGGAAACTCGCCAGCTTGCAATCAGCAATAGCATGTGCACGCGGACCGAGGGGCAAATGCAACGGAGGCTCATCACTGTCAATGGCGTTAAGCATAACGGCAATTGCTTTCGCCGGGTCGCCCGCTTGCCTACCATCGTTGCTTTCCCGGTAGAGGCGTCGCTCACCCGCAGTCTGCTCATAAATCGCCATCTGTTGTTTTGCTACGGTCATTGAACGTCCCAGGAAGTCGGTTCTGAACGGCCCCGGTTCAACAATAATGACACGTAAGCCTAATGGCGCGACTTCCTGATTCAGGGCTTCCGACATCCCTTCAACTGCAAACTTGCTGGCATTGTAGTAGCCTGAACCCGCCGAGCCTGCGATACCCGCCCCGGAAGAGAGGTTGACGATTCGGCCTCCCCGCCGCCGGCGCATAAGGGGTAAGGCCGCCCGCGTCATCTCGATCAGCCCGAACACGTTGACCTCGAACATGGGTCGGTACTCTTCCGCCACTGCTTCTTCCAGCGCGCCAAATAAGCCATAACCCGCATTATTGACCAGTACATCTAAGCCGCCAAATGCCTCGTCCGCCAGCGAAACAGCGCGCTGGATCATCTCTGGTTGTGTGACATCCAACTCGCAAACCCGCACCCTGTCGGGGAACTGATCGACCAGGCTCTGCAGAGTGGCTGTATTACGCGCGGTGGCTATCAGTTGATCGCCTCTTTCCGCCACGGCGCAAGCCAGATAGTAGCCAAAACCACTTGAGCAGCCGGTGATTAACCAGGTTTTTTTCATCACTTATCCTCCGCATTTACTCTGTGTGGGCATGCATTTTTGTAACCACTGCAAAACGGGTTGCAGCGCTTCGTCAGAATTCTTCTCGTAAATCAGGCCATGCCCGTTGCCGTGTACCCCCAGATCCGGCAGATGCAGCAATTCTGCCGCGGCCCCTGCCGCGTTCAGGAATTCCGCCGTAGGTGGGCTGGCAGCAGCAAATTCTGATGCTTCGGCGGTAACAATCAGAATGGGCAGTTCCGCCAGCGCGGGTAATTTCAACGCGCCCGGCCGGGTCTGACGGACAGCCTCCGCGCAGGTTACCGGCGGTTCAAAGCCCAGCGGCGCAGCCGTGATCCCCCATGCCATCAGGCCGATATCAGGAATATGGGCAAACGGCGGTCCCATCGGTTCGATGGCAACAATCGCTTTAACCTGTCCGGGCCGGCGATCGGCAATCAGCCAGCCGTCCGGACCCGATGCGGAATGTGTAACCAGGATGGCGGGACCAATACGATCCAGTAAAGCCGCCATGCGGTCGGCATCCAGCGTCTGGGAAAAAGCCAGATCGGCCGGGAGCGGGCCGTAGCCTGCGATAAATTCATCCATGGCCTGTTTATCTTCCGCAGCAAAGGGCCATTGCGTGTGACGCTTATCACTGCCCGGAAAATAGATCTGCTGCCCCCCTTCGTAGGAAAACGGTGGCCCCATTTCGCCCAGCGTATCTACATGGAATGGCGAGCGGCCATGGCCGGGACGATCAATAACCAGCACAACATAACCCTCCTCAACGAACCGTTGCGCCCAACCCGGTCGTCCATCTGGCGTGTCGAACCACTCGGTGCCCTGAAAGCCGCCGCCATGCATCAGTACCACAGGGTAAGCCTGGCTGATGGTCTCAGGCGCTTCCCATTCCACATACATCGGACCGCGCTGACAGGTCAGGCCGTTGTGTTCAATACGATCGCCAGGGATCCAGAAATGCCCACGTCGTACCGTGCGCGCTGGCGTCTTGCTCCAGGGAGCGTAAGGTTGATGACTGTTCATGGTATAACCCTTATCGATAGCAGAGGTTAATAACGCCAGCACGCGCCAGGGGGTAGCGCTGGCTGGCACAACAGAAACGGTTTCCTTACCGATGACCAGGCTTAGTGCCCATCAAGGAAGGTGATCACCGCACTGTTCAAGGCAAAGGAACACTCTTCCGGCAGCCAGTGGCCGCAACCCGGCAATACCTTGCCCGTTACATTGGTTGCGAAATGACGAATCTGATTCACTTGTAACTCACCCATACCGCCGTGACCGCCTCCGCCAATGGCCAGTACTGGCAGGGAAATTTTGCTCTGCGACAAACGCTTATTGTCTTCGACCCCCTGATTCAGCACGTGGTAATAGGCAAAAGCGGCGTGCAGGCTGTGGGGTTTGGCGTAAGCGTTGGCATAGAGATCCAGCAACTGCGAGGTAAATACCGACGTATTGGTGGCATGCTCTTTAATAAAGTGCTCGAAAAACAGGCGCTCTTTGCCTGCAATCAGGGTTTCAGCGAGGTTGTTTTTGGCGGTAAAGAAGCTGAAATGCCAGACCAGCGACTCCCCCTGCGGGGTGAAAGCCGGGAACGCGTAAAGCGTATCATCAGGAATCGGTGCCTCCATAAAGACAACCCGCCGCAGGTTGTTTTCATGCGTCACCACAAAGGGATAGGTATTCCAGTTACCGATATCATGCGATACCAGATCAAAAGGCTTACCGCCACTGAACTGCATGGCAAGCTTATACAGCAGCGGTGCGACATCAGTCGCCCGGTAAGAAGGCGGGACCTCTGAATCCCCCAGACCAGGCAGATCGGGGGCAACGACGGTGTGATTCCTGGCCAGTTCCGGCATCAGATGATGCCATTCATACCAGGTCTGGCCGAAACCGTGTACCAGATAGACCAGCGGTCCCTGCCCTCCTTTAACATAGTGCATCCGCACACCATCGATGACTTTGTATTCGCTGGTAAAGCCCGCCGGGACGGGAAATGTGTTAGCAGCAAAAACAGGGGCGGCCAGGAACAGAGAAAGCACCACACCCAGAGATTTCATTACGTTGCAAAACATAGGTTATTTCCTTTCACAATAAAGCGTGGGGTTCAGGGAGCGATATCGCTGCTGGTCACCGCGGTCTGACGTGGTCCGGGCGTAAAACCGGCTCTGCGTGCCAGCCAGGTAATAAGGAATCCTCCACTCAGCAGGATGAATAACACCGGGGGAAAGGCTGTGACTCCCAGCTTATTCAGCAAAATGCCGCCAACAATAGCGCCACCGGCAATCGCACTGTTCCAGGCAACCACGTTCATCGACAAGGCGATATCCGCGCCTTCCCCGGCAGTATCAGCCAGCGCTGTTTGCAGCAGCGTGGCGGCACCACCAAAAGTGAATCCCCAGATAGCCACGCCGAGGCAGATAGCCAGCGCGCTCTGTGCCATCCAGACAAACAGTAAGGAGACCACGGCAAAGGTGGCCAGGCTGAGCAGCACACTTCTCCGCAGGTGATGGTCGACAACGCGCCCGATAATCCCGATAGCGCATAACGCTGCGAGACCAAAGATCAGCATTACCCGATCCACATGGGCCGTTAAACCGGCCTGAGCGACAAAAGGAGCAATAAAGGTGTAAAGAATGTTGTGAGCCAGCATCCAGGTGATAACCACACTCAGCACCGGTTTTACGCCAGGAGTGTTAAACACGCTGCCTAAAGGCAGTCGTTCATGCCTGGCCTGGCCAGGGTAATCGGGAACTTTGGCAAGCACCCAGACCATCAGGAGCAGCGTTAATCCGGATATGATGCCAAATGTGCTGCGCCAGCCGATGGAAATACCCAGCCAGGTTCCCAGCGGTACGCCTGCCGATAGAGCGATGGGCGTGCCGACCATCGCAATTGCCATCGCTTTGCCTTGTTGATTAACAGCAACCATACGACGCGCATAGCCTGCGAGCAGGCTCCAGGCTAATCCCGCAGCGACACCGGCAAAAAACCGCGCAATAAGGGTGAGCCGATAGTCGGCAGATAGCGCGGTGATTGAGTTGAATACAAGAAACCCGACGATGGTCAATAACAGCACGTTTCTGCGTCGCCAGCCCTGGGTGGCGATGGTCAGCGGAATCGCGGCCAGTAATGAGCCCAGTGCATAGGCAGTCACCAGTTGCCCTGCCAGCGCAGAAGAGATTTGCAGGCCCGCAGCGATTTGCGGCAGCAAACCTGCAGGCAACGTCTCAGTGATGATGCAGATGAAACCCGTCATTGCCAGTGCCAGCAGGGCCATAACCGGCAGTTGCGGTTCAACGGCGCTGCGGGATGGCGTTATCTTAGCCGTTTGGGGTGCGTCAAAGACGATGTGCTTATCCATAATTTTGCCAGACACATATATACCGATTGGTATATATTTAAATGTAAAGATTATCCCCTGCCTGGTTGTACAGGGGTACGGGGAGTAATGGCGGGCCGGGATCACCAGACATCACATTAAGTCAAAACACCTCATATGTACCGATTGATACACTAGTGTGTGAGCAAACCTTTGTCAACGACTTATGTATCGATTAGTATGTTAGTGTTAAGATGCAGGTTAAAAGCGGAGTAAAAAATGGCGACAATGGGACGCCCGAGAACCTTTGATCGGGACAAGGCAATCGAACAGGCGATGTACCTTTTCTGGCAGAATGGTTATGAGTCAACATCACTCAGTCAGTTGAAAGCAGGCATCAATAACGGTATTTCTGCCCCCAGCTTTTACGCTGCCTTTGGCTCAAAAGAGGCTCTCTTCCGGGAATGTGTGCAACGTTATCTGTCCACTTACGGACAGGTTACGGCATCTTTATGGGATACCAGCCTGGCGCCACGCGACGCTATCGAAACCACATTACGGCGTTCCGCAAAGATGCAATGTGACCCTGGTCATCCCAAAGGATGTATGGTCGGCTTAGGCGTAATGAGTGCGCCATCGGCAGAAAATGCTGCTGTCGTTGAGCCCCTGACAAAATCACGTGAACGTACCCGTGCCGGCTTCGCCAGCAATATTCAGCGCGGCATTGACCGTGGCGAACTGAGTGAAAATACCGACATTCAGGCTCTGACAGCGACGTTTGATGCCTTCCTGCTTGGTGTATCTACCCTGGCGCGCGACGGTGCCGCTCTCACGGATATCAATAATTCCATTACCTCGATTATGTCCCTGTGGGATTTGTGCAAAGCCAGGAAATAAAGATTTTTATTACACGCTGAAATGGGGATTGTGCTGCCGGATACGGCAGATGTGAGAGAAAAGGTAGCACCAGCCCCTGGCATTCTGCATCAAACTGGCGGTCTTCGGCTATCTGCGCTCGCGCAACGGTTAACCTGGCTGCGTGTTGCCAGTGATGGCGGAAGGAGGTTACTGCTGACACCGCCAGTGAGTAGCAGCCCGCAGAGCCACACCCCGGCGAGCAGACAGGTTAATCGCATAAAGCGAGCCGCCAGGTGTGATGACATTCAGAAAATGTTTCATACTGGAATCGCACACTGCAGCGATGACAAGATCCACATTCTGTACGGCAATCTGGCGGCTTCGCGGGTGTAATCTATAAACGCTTCAGCATTCATTTCATGTAATATAATTTTTCTGATCAACCATCCCGGGTTCGCCGTCGTGTGAACGCTTAAACCTGCGTCATTCCGCCATCAACACAAATCTCTGCACCTGCAATATAGCGGCTCTCGTCACTTGCAAGGAAAAATGCCGCGTTTGCAACCTCTTCAGGCTGGCCCATTCTGCCCAGGGGTATTGTGCTAATTAACCCGTTACGCACTTCATCAGAGGTTGCGGCCATCATTTCGGTTTCGACAGGACCGGGCGCGACAACGTTAACACGGATACCGCGCGCGGCGAGCTCACGTGTCCAGGTGCGGGCAAAAGAGCGCAGCGCAGCCTTACTGGCCGCATAGACGCCATATCCTTTAATGCCGATAACATCAGCAATTGAACCGATCAGAACCACACTGCTGCCGGGTTTCATCAGAGGCAATGCTGCCTGCAGAGCAAAGACGGGGGCGCGAACATTCAGGCCAAAAGTCTGGTCAAAATGCAGCTCATTTATTTCTTCAAGCGTGGCGTATTCCGACATTCCGGCATTGATTACCAATACATCTATCTGACCTGATTTTTCTGCAATTATCTGCATTATACGGTTCAGTTCGTTCTTCTGACTGACATCTGCCCGTAGTGGCATAGCGGTCCCCGCTATTTTGCTTCTGGCTGTCTCAAGATCTTCTTCTCGTCGCGAAGTAAACCAGGTGACTGCCCCCTCGGTTGCTAAACGCTGGCTGATAGCCAGCCCAATCCCTTTAGCACCGCCAAGAACCACAGCTACTTTTTTCTCAATTTTGCCCATCTGATTTCTCCCATTTAGTTAGAAAACAGATGGTATAAAATCTATACTTAATATCAATTACGCACTTTGACTATACTGAAGTGGTCAACAAAAACTGGCCACCGAGTTAGAGTTTTTCCAGTATCGGTTTTCCGATTCGTTTGGGGGTAACCCACCGTTATAGCCATGCGGCCTTAGCGAGCTGTAATACCCGACGATATAGTCCGTGATCGCATGAGCAGCTTCGCTAAAGTTTATATAACCTGTCACTGGCACCCACTCGTTTTTCAGACTCCGGAAGAAGCGTTCCATCGGGCTGTTGTCCCAACAGTTTCCACGTCGGCTCATACTCTGCCTGATTTGGCAACGCCACAGTAACTGCCGGAACTGCCTGCTCGTAAAATGACTGCCTTGATCGCTATGGAACATTACTCCGACGGGCTTACCGCGAGTTTCCCATGTCATTTCCAGCGCTTTCATGGTGAGCTTCCTGTCCGGCGAGAACGACATGGCCCAGCCCACTGGTTTTCTTGCGAACAGATCGAGAACAACGGTGAGGTACGCTCAGCGCTTACCCGTCCAGATATAGGTCACATCACCACGCATGGTTGGGCTCCGTTACGGCGAACTGTCGCTCAAGATTATTCGAGATAGCGACGTGCTCATGACCGCCATGTTTATACCGGTGAGTCGGCTGCTGGCCACTAATCAGTCCCAGCTCTTTCATAAGCCTGCCAGCAAGCCAGCACCCCATCTTGTAGCCTCTCCGGGTTGCCATTGTGGCGATGCTTCTTGCCCCAGCCTAACCATGGCAGATGCCATGCAGCTCAAGTACCTGCGTAATACATCCCATCTGCCGTCTGGCTTTTAAGGACGGTTTTTCCAGTATCTGTAGCTGCTGCGATTAATCCCGAACACATGGCAAAGTGTGACCATCGGATAATGCGCTCTGAGCTCCCCCGGTTATTGAGAACTGTTCAGGGAGTCTGACATCAAGAGCGCGGTAGCCTTTTTTAATATTTCTTTATCAATTTTAATACGTTGCACCTTCTTCCCGAGCTCACGTATTTCGATTTTTTTGGTGTCATCGGAGAGGCTTTTGGTATTTTGCCCTGACGCTCATTACGCAGTTGTTTGACCCCTCTTGTCATTGTGGAAAGGCCGACATTCGTAGCTTTGGCGGCATCTGCCACCGTGTAGTTCTGGTCAACAACCAGTTGAGCAGATTCGCGTTTGAACTCTGCACTGAAATTTTTTCATTGGAGCACCTATGTTGTTCTGAAGTAAGCATATCACCTCTATTCAGGTGGCCAAATTCAGTGAAACACTACACTGGATGTAAAAATCAGCAGGCGAAGACACCGCTTATTTTTCCATTAACTTCAGCAACATCCGCTACTGCTACAAAACTTACTGAGGGAAAGGCTAACGTCTGTGTAGTGTTTGCCTGTCTGCTTAGAAAACGCATGTACCCATGATTTTTTAAACGTTTTTAAGGCAGCCTTCATCAGTAAGTGCTTGGCTTACAAACGCCTTGGTACTCTGGTAAGGAACATCCAGATCGTCCCTCCACCGTTCGCACTATCTGTCATAGCAGCTAAGCTTGATTGATACCCCAACCCGCCGGGCAGCAGTTCGCTTCCGGATTCCGGATGTAAGAAGGAGAAAAACATGAAAGCAGTAATTTATAATGGTCCTTACGATGTCAGGATTAAAGACGTACCTGATGCAAAAATTGTTCGTCCTACGGATGTCCTTGTTCGCATTACCACCACCAATATTTGTGGATCGGACCTGCATATGTATGAGGGCCGGACTAGCTTTGAACAGGGACGTATTCTGGGCCACGAAAACCTGGGTGAAGTGGTAGAAATTGGCTCGGGCGTTGAACGTATTAAGGTGGGTGACTATGTTTGCCTGCCGTTTAACGTAGGATGTGGTTTTTGCGAAAACTGTGAAAAAGGTCTGACTGGCTTTTGTCTTACCACCAATCCGGGGGCGACTGGAGCAGCCTATGGATTTGCTGAAATGGGGTCTTGGGAAGGCGGTCAGGCGGAACTGCTTCGGGTACCATTTGCCGACTTTAACTGCCTTGTTCTTCCCTCCGACGCGGCAGAAAAAGAAGATGATTATGTTATGCTCTCTGATATTTTTCCTACCGGATGGCATGCAACAGAACTTGCCGGATTAAAGCCTGGCGAAAGCGTGGCCATCTATGGCGCAGGCCCAGTTGGTTTGATGGCCGCTCATTCAGCGATCATTAAAGGCGCTTCACAGGTGTTTGTAGTGGATACGCATAAGGACCGGTTGGCTCTGGCAGAAAAAATGGGGGCTATAGGCATTAATGCTATTGGTGATGAAGCAGTCCAAAAAATTCTCGACCTGACGGATGGACGCGGTACTGATTGTGGCTGCGAATGTGTTGGCTATCAGTGCTGTAACAAGCATGGTCATGAAGACAATTCGGTCACCATGAACAGTCTTGTTGCATCAACGAAAGCAACAGGGGGAATTGGTGTGGTTGGCGTTTTTATTCCTCAGGATCCGGGCGCTGAATCTGACCTTGCAAAAGAGGGTAGGGTGCCATTTGATTTTGGCAGCTTCTGGTTTAAAGGACAGGCAATCCGTACCGGACAGGCTAATGTCAAGGCCTATAACCGTCAGCTTTCCCGCCTCATCCATCACGGGAAAGCCACCCCGGGTCAAATAATTTCACACCGTCTTTCGCTTGAAGAGGCTCCAGTGGGATATAAACACTTCGATGATCGAGATGAGGGATGGACAAAGGTTATCCTTAAGCCTTAAATAACGTTGACCGGTAAGCGAAAGCAAAAATCGGGAAAACGCATCCCTTTTGACAGGGTGCAAAAAAGTACCCTGTCAGGTAATTATTCTTCATATATTCAGTTGCCAAGCGCGCCCATGCTGGAGTTTTACCGAGTGGCGCGGCCTGCCCCGACGCTGAGTGTCGGATCACTATATCTGTTAGGGGTCAGTTTGGATATCGAAAATTATTGTACGTTAAGGTCATTTTTTGGCCTTCTTACTTTAGCTGGCCTCATCCGACGAAACTGGTAATGGTTCCAACTTACTGATAGTGTTTTATGTTCAGATAATGCCCGATGATTTTGTCATGCAGCTCCACCGATTTCGGCAGGCTATCGCCACGCAGAAGCCGTTTATTTCGGCGCCCTTTACCTCGGCGACGGGCAACTACGTGGTTTCTGTCGCAGCCGCTCTTCACGCCGCACGGCAGTTACCTGGGCTACATTGGCGGCACCATCTACCTCAAAAAGCAGAGCATGCTGAGCGACATCCTGAGCCAGCATTTCTATGCTCGCGGCTCCATCGTCAGCAATGACGGCCTCATCATCTTCAACCACGATCCGTCACGCGTGGGAACAAAAATGGCGCTGAACTCCGCGCTGCGCAAGCGCCTGGCCACCACAGACAGCGGGCGGTTCAGCTCGGAGGCGGACGGGCAGCAGTTCCTGACGGGCTACGCCAGCCTGCACAAAACGGACTGGAACATTTTTATCGCCGGGACCTCTGAGACGGTCCGGCATATTCTGGTGCGCACGGCAGTAAATGCCCTGTGGTTCCTGCTGAGCATCGTTATCCTGACGGTCGCCGTGGTGACCCTGCTGGCCGGGCGCATTGCCTCTCCCCTGGAGACGCTGGCGGGCATGGTGCGGGATGAGGGGAATGACGCGTCGCTGGCATCGGTGAAGGTCTGGTACTTTGAGGCCGACCGTCTGAAGCAGGCCGTGGAGGAGTACCGCCACGCCATGGCAGGCCGTATGGCCGCGCTCAGCGACGAGGCCATGACCGACCCGCTGACCGGGCTCTGCAACCGGCGTGGCTTTACTCTGCTGGCGGACAGGAGCCGCGAAGATGCCTCGCAGTGCGTGATTGCACTTGATATCGACCACTTTAAAAAAATTAACGACTGGTACGGGCACGATGCGGGTGATGCGGTGCTGGTCAGCCTGCTACGGCAGGCCTGCCGCACGGGAGACGTGGTCAGCCGCTTCGGCGGCGAGGAGTTTATTCTCCTGCTGCTGCAGACGGCGCTGGAGGATGCGGCCCGGACGGCGGAGCGCATCCGCGAGGTGGTGAGCACCACGATGTTCCCGTTCGTCGGTGCCATGACGGTGTCGGCCGGCGTGGCGTCCCTGGCAACTGTGGCAGCGGGTCAGCACTGGCCGCGCAGCTCCACGAAAGCCACTCGTCAAGCTCCGCCTCCGGCAGCGGCCGGAAATAGAAGAATCCCTGCGCCTGGTCGCAGCCGTACTCCGTGAGCTCGGTAACCGTATCGGCATCCTCAACGCCTTCGGCCAGCACCGTGTAGTCCAGATCCTTCAGCATGGCGATGATGCGTGAAGCGGTGTCTGACAAGATTTCGCTGATGAGCGTGCGGTCGAGCTTGATAACGTCCAGCGGCATGCACCGCAGGTAGCTGATGTTGCTGTAGCCGGTGCCGAAGTCGTCCAGCGAAACCCCGAACCCCCGCAGCTTCAGCATCTCCAGCCCTCGCGGGCAAAGCCCCGGCTGCTGGCGTTTATGGTCACCGGGAGCTGGATGCAGCTGTTGCGCAGGCGGGCAAGGCGGCCGATGGTGCGGTCCGTAACCCATACCGTCAGCGCGCAGAGCAGCTCGGTCTGCTCTGCCAGGGGTAAAAACAGCGCGGGCGAGACTTCGCCCCGTACCGGATGGCACCAGCGGACCAGCGCCTCCAGCCCCACCGGCAGGCCAATATACAGGCAGATTTTAGGCTGATAGGCGAGCCACAGCCCACGGTCTTCCCGCAGCGCGGCGCGGACACCCCGCCATCGAAGAGGTGCCCTGCGCGGGCTGTAGCGAGCTGGCGGAGGCCGTTTTCTAGGCACGTTTTACTCGCTCAGGCATGCGCTTCAGTCCGCCCGCCTGCGGCACCCTGACTGCGTCATCTGCCTGCGGTTCGCCTCCCTGCAGCGCTGACCGTGGCCAGGAATGGTCCTGAAATAACGTTTTCGTGATGTCCCGGTAGCAGGGCGTCACTGTTGTCCCTGACCCCGCCCGCAGCGGGGCGTCAGGTACTTCTACGGCCTCGCCTGATTGAACGTATCCCCTTTTTGCTGTGTCATGCCGGCCACAGCTTATTCCACCTGGGGGACCGACCCTGAAACGCCCGACATCAGACCACGAGCCCGCCCGCCTTGCGGCTCTGGCACCCTATCAGCAGGCGGATGCGCTGCCGGAAAGCGCGCTCGACAGACTCACTACGCTCGCCGCGCGCCTTTTTCGCGTACCCACCGCCTTCGTTTCGCTGATTGATGACCAGCGGCAGTTTTTTGCATCCCGCTACCGCAACGAGCTGGATCGCCTGACGGCCGACGAGGCGGCGATTTCACTACCGCGCACGCTGCAGATATGGGGGCTCAGGCGCGACGGCCAGGAGTTTCCGGCCGAGGTGCCATTCTCGGGCTGGCGGGAGGGCGGCGAACGCCTGGTGGGATGATCGTGCGTGACGACACCGCCCGGCATGAGAGCGAGGCCCGCCTCTGCGAGCTAGCCTCGCGGGACATGCTGACCCGCCTGGCGAGCCGCGGTGCGTTTATGCAGCAGCTCAGTCAGCTAACCGAAACCGGCGTGCCGTATACCCTGCTGATGACCGACCTGAACGGCTTCAAGGAGGTCAATGACACTCTCGGGCACGCCGCCGGCGACGCGCTGCTCTGTCACGTGGCGGATCAAATCCGGCTGGTGTGCGCGGACGTGGTCACCGCCGCCCGGCTCCTGTTATGTAATTGGGGACGGACAGAAGATAACAGGAACCAGTCATCCATTTAATGGCATAGTGTGGATTATATAATTCCAAAATTAACACCAATCAGATATATCGTTGGGATGCCTGACGTGTTTTCAGTTAATGTGGGTTTGTGAAAATGGAATGCAGGTCGACAGGGATAAATGCAGGCTCATTTGCAGGTATTGTGGGTTTGAGAGCTGCGCTGGTTGCAGCTAATGTGAGCTGATAATCAGCGGTAAATGCAGGTCGTACCTATTTCAAATGCAGGTCGCTACACCTATAGACATGATCAGCGCAAGCACGTCTCAGATGTCCAAACGGTACGGATTTATACATGTTGACCAGGATAATATGGGGAACGGAACACTAAAACGCTCCCGTAAGAAAAGCTTCCACTGGTATAAAAAAGTCATCGCCACGAACGGAAAAGACCTCAGTAGTTAACACAGCACAGCCCTGGCAGCACTGTGCTGTCAGGGCGTCCCACAATTCCGCGCGGATACCTCCCGGTCCTACTGTGCATTATTCCCGGGTACGGTCTTTCACCCAACGGCGGTATAATGCCGGATTCATACCGGTCATCCGGCTGAAGACCCTCCTGAAACTGCCCTCATCCGCGTAACCTGCATCAGCTGCGATCTGCTTTATGGTTTTAGCGGATGTTTCAAGTGCCAGCCTTGCCATTTCACACCTGATCCTGTCGATAAACTGTTTCGGTGACTCGCCTGTTTCCGCCTTTATACGCCTGTGAAAGGTTCGCTCCGAAATGGCAAGGCGCCGGCACAGCTCTCTTGTGGTAAGCAGCGTTGATGCTTCCTGCCTTATAAAAAATTCTGCACCGGGCAGAATACTGTCCGGCCGGCTGAGGTGCGCGGTGGGCATATAAACAGCCCTTGCGGGAGGCGTTGTATCCACTACAGCAAATTCTGCTGCAATGCGCGCAGCCTCCGTCCCCTCAAGCTGACGCACAACGTGTAAGGCCACATCAATCCATGAAAGCGGCCCGCCAGCCGTAACTATACGGTTATCCTCAGTCAGAGCATTGCCCCAGATGGCGTTTGCCCGGGGATAACGGCGCTTGAGCTCATCGTACAGCCACCAGGTTGTCGTACATTTTCTGCCGTTGAGCAGCCCCGCCTCGCCCAGCATAAACACTCCGCTGCACGAGCCACAAGCCAGCGCGCCATGCACGTACTGTTGCCGTATCCATGACGCTATGCTGCCCAGCTTACCGAGCTGTGGCGGTGTGTTTGATGCATCGGGTACAAACCCGGGGATCAGAACCGCATCGCATGATTTGATATCTGCCAGTGCCGCATCGGCGGTCAGTAACCGCCCGCTTCCGTCGGTCACAGGCCGCCCGTCCGAACTTGCTGTCATGATATTAAAGGGTGACGGCTCCTTGCGAGCAGCTGATATGGCTCTTCCGGCAAGAGAGAACATATCAGCCAGCCCGGTATAGCCTGAAGCAAGGCATCCCGGGGAAGCAATAATGACTATCTTTTTCATCTCAGTCCTGTAATTGGCCGAAAATGCCGGTTTAATGGCAGATTCGCCACAGTGCCATGTTGCCTAACCCTGATACAATAATTCTCATAAGAAAGCCATGATTATTACAACAGGAGAAAGAAACAATGAGTACAACAGCAGGACTGATTTCATTTAAAGCGAGAGAAGGAAAAGGCGCTGAAGTAGCAGAGCGCATAGCCGCTGCTTTGCCTCATGTTAATGCAGAAGAGGGCACCACTCACTGGCTGGTGATCCGCTCAGAAACGAGTCCTGAAACGGTTTTCCTTGTAGATCTGTTCAGTAGTACAGACTCAAGGGAACTCCATATGTCCGGTGAAGCAGCTAAACAAATATTCGCTACCGTACCCGCTCTGCTGGCAGAAGAGCCACACATTCATCCTGCGGTTTTGATTGCGGCAAAAGGTATTTAATTCGGTACGTTATGAGTTCAGCTCACATCTCATAGCGCACATAGAAGGCTGTAAATTTTACATGTCCGCTTTTCGCGGACATTTTTGATGAAAATTCTAGAGTGGTAACCCTAAGCAGCCAAATCTGACCGGGTATACCCAAAAGTCACCCCTGAATCGCCACGGATAATCTAGACACTTCCGAGCCGTTGATGGACTGACCCCGCCCCGGTAGACGATCCTGCCCTATAGTTTGGACTGACCCCACGCCTGTAGACAAATCCTGTCCTCACGACGAGGCCTGTTCGAAGGCCTCCGGACTGACGCCGCCGAGGTGGCTGTGGCGCCGGGACCGGTTATAGAAGACTTCAATGTAATCGAAGATATCCGCCCGGGCCAGATCCCTGGTTTTATATATGCGTTTTCTGATCCGTTCTTTTTTCAGCGAACTGAAGAACGATTCGGCCACCGCATTATCCCAGCAGTTGCCACGCCGGCTCATGCTCGGCGCCAGGTTATTGGCCCGGTAGAAGCGCTGCCAGTCGTCACTGCCGTACTGGCTGCCCTGATCGCTATGTACGATAACCTCGCTGTCTGGTTTTCGGCGCCAGACCGCCATCATCAGCGCGTCGAGCGCCAGTTCGCGTGAGGGAGTGGGTTTCATCGACCAGCCGACCACATTACGGGCGAAGAGATCGATAACCACCGCCAGATACAGCCAGCCCTGCCAGGTGCGGATATAAGTAATATCGGTGACCCAGACCTGGTTGGCCCGGACAACGGTGAACTGCCGCTGCACGCGATTAGGAGCAACGACTGAAGGCCTGCCAGCGATACGACGTGGCGCTTTATAGCCGCGCACAGCTTTAATCCGGTTCAGTTGCATGATCCGACCCACCCGGTTTCTACCACAGGTTTCCCCGATTTCGTTCAGATCGCCATGAACCCGCCGGTAACCGTATACGCCTCCGCTCAGGGAATATGAGTCGCGGATAAGCATCAGCAGGCGCTGGTTATCTTTATCACGCGCCGAGACAGGGTTATGCAGCCACGCATAGAACCCGGCCCGGGCGACATTCAGTACCCGACACATCGTCATCACACCCCATACAGTTCGGTGCTCATTGATAAAGCGGTACTTCAGTCGGGCTCCTTTGCAAAGTACCGCGCGGCCTTTTTCAGGATATCCCGTTCTTCTTCGGTGCGTTTTAGCTGCGCCCGGAGTTTCAGGATCTCGCTTTTAGCTTCCAGTAAATCCCGGGCATTCTGCTCGCTGTTATCAGGTTTGATAGCCCGTAGCCACTTGTAGAGGCTGTGTGCAGAGACGCCCAGACGCTCAGATACTTCGGCGACGGAATAACCGCGTTCCGTTATCTGACGGACGGCTTCTTCCTTAAATTCAGGTGTAAATCGTAGTGTGCCCATACGCTCCTCCTATACTCAAACTATAGGGCAGGATCGTCTACCGGGGCGGGGTCAGTCCAGGGAGCCGTTAACGACCTGATGGCGGTTGTTCTGGAAAGCTATCTTCGGGAGGAATTCCCCGATACGGGCAAACGAAATGAGTCGCAGAAGAGGTCAATCGACGACACCATTTCGATAGTCCGCTCCTATCTCCGTTAACTCTGCCAGGCAGATGTTTGATGGGGTCTAAAACTGTAATGAAAGGAAATGACATATGAAATCACGTGCATTATTCATCTGTATTTTTTAATTGGTACCCGAAACCGCCTGAGTGTCGCCATCAGCTGGGTCTGGAACCACAGCGTCGCGTACCGGGGAGCCCGCATTATCACGGGAGCCAAATCTCCGGTCCCGGGTACGCCGCCAGCCAGTTCTCATACAGAAGGCGGATCCGCAGGGTACCACCGGGCCCAGCTTCAGCAATCTGTTTCCGGTCACACAAACGCTTTTTTCGACGGGCTTTCTGATCGAGCGGTCCGGCACACCAGATACCGTCACAAGAGGTGGCCTTATTAAGAGCGGACACACCTAACACAGGAAATTCTATGGCAAAGAAACTTTTCGGTTATCATCCCATCCTGACTGACGACAGCAATTCAGTTGTGATTCGCGGTGCTCGCGAGAACAACCTTAAAGAGGTGGATGTTTCCATTCCGCGCAACGCATTGGTTGTTTTTTCGGGTGTGTCAGGCTCAGGTAAGTCTTCACTGGCCTTTGGCACCATTTATGCTGAGGCGCAACGGCGCTACTTTGAATCGGTTGCCCCTTACGCTCGTCGCCTCATTGATCAGGTCGGGGTTCCGGATGTGGATGCCATTGACGGACTGCCGCCAGCCGTTGCGCTTCAGCAACAACGCGGTGCCAGTAACGCGCGATCCTCTGTCGGCAGCGTGACCACCTTATCCAGTCTGGTGCGAATGATGTACTCACGGGCGGGCGCTTATCCTGCCGGACAACCGATGCTGTATGCCGAGGATTTTTCTCCCAACACGCCGCAGGGGGCATGCCCTTCTTGCCATGGTCTGGGCCATATCTATGAGGTAACTGAAACACTGATGGTGCCCGATCCCTCACTTAGTATCCGTGAAAGGGCTATTGCTTCCTGGCCCCCGGCCTGGCACGGACAGAATCTGCGGGATATTCTGGTGACGCTGGGGTATGACATCGACACTCCCTGGAAAAATCTGCCAGCGGAAGACCGTCAGTGGATCCTTTTTACCGAAGACACCCCCACGGTACCGGTTTTCCCGGGACTGAGTCCGGAAGATACGCGCGAAGCCGTCAGGAAAAAAATGACCCCGGGTTATATGGGGACCTTCACCGGGGCACGTCGTTATGTGCTACATACCTTCGCCAGCACGCAAAGCGCGTTGATGAGAAAACGAGTCTCCCGTTTTATGGAAGGCAAGCTCTGTCCGGTCTGTCACGGGAAAAGACTGAAGTCAGAATCATTGTCCGTCACCTTTGCCGGTGTGGACATTGGTGAATTTATGCAGATGCCCTTAGACCAGCTGGCGGAATTGCTCCTTCCAATCTCCCGGGGGGATTTCAGTGCTCACCACGCCGGCGCAGATGCCGACAGGGATATCACCCGTCGGGATCGGACAGAGCGTGCTGCATCCGGAAAAGCGGTCCATTCCGTGACACCCGATGTCCGCCGGACATCGGCGTTATCGGAAGAGAAACGACTGGCGGCACAACGGCTGACCGGTGGTGTCATGGCCCGGTTGTATCAGTTGCAGAAGCTGGGGCTGGGTTATCTTACGCTGGACAGAGCAACCCCAACTCTATCTGCCGGAGAGCTTCAGCGACTGCGTCTTGCCACGCAACTAAGTTCGATGCTGTTTGGTGTGGTCTATGTTCTTGATGAACCGTCTGCGGGTCTGCACCCCTCAGACAGTAAAGCGCTTTACGATGCGCTTGAGAACCTTCGTGATGCCGGAAACTCGGTGTTTGTCGTTGAACATGATCTTAACCTGATGCGACGGGCGCAATGGCTTGTTGATGTGGGACCGTCGGCTGGTGAACAGGGAGGACATGTTCTCTACAGTGGAATTCCTGAAGATCTGAAAGCCGTCACCCAATCTCGTACCGCGCGTTATTTATTTGATGAAGTCCGGCCACCACAATCTTTTGCCCGTATCCCATCCGGGTGGCTGAAACTGCAGGGGATCCATCGCCACAATCTTAAGTGGATCGATGTTGATATTCCTCTGGGTGTGCTGACAGCCGTGACGGGAGTCTCTGGCTCCGGTAAATCCAGTCTGATTGCCCAGGCCTTACCGGAACTGGTGCTTTCTTCACTTGGCGGTGAGCCAGAAGACGTGCTTTCCGAAGCCAGCGACGCTGAGGGGCCATCCGTAACGGAGAAAACGTACGGTACCCTGACCGGTGATACCGGACTGGTAAAGCGTCTGGTTCAGGTTGACCAGAAACCGATAGGCAGGACCCCCCGTTCAAACCTGGCGACATATACCGGGTTGTTTGATCCTGTTCGTAAGCTCTTTGCCGGAACGACTGACGCCAAACTCCATCATTACGATGCGGGTCAATTCTCTTTCAATGTGGCAAAAGGCCGCTGTGCAACCTGTGAAGGTGAAGGATTCGTCAGCGTGGAGCTGTTGTTTATGCCGAGCGTGTATGCACCGTGCCCGACCTGCCATGGCGCGCGGTATAACCGGGATACTCTCAGGATCTGCTGGCAGGGCAAAAATATCGCGGAGGTCCTGCATATGACGGTGGATGAAGCCAGTCAGTTCTTTGCGACTGAAGAACCAGTGGCTCGTCCCCTCCGTCTGCTGAGTGAAATTGGTCTGGGCTACCTGCGTCTGGGACAACCAGCAACCGAGTTATCCGGAGGGGAGGCGCAAAGGATCAAGCTGGCAACCGAACTACAACGTAGCCAACGTGGCCAAACGTTGTATATCCTAGATGAACCGACAACCGGCCTGCATGCTTCAGACGCCGACCGCCTCCTTGTGCAGCTGCAGCGGCTTGTTGATGCAGAAAATACGGTGATAATGATTGAACACGATATGCGGGCGGTTACTCAGGCAGACCAGGTTATCGACATCGGTCCTGGAGCGGGACATGAGGGAGGACGCCTGGTTGCCGCAGGAACTCCCGAACAGGTATCGCAGGTCAAAGAAAGCCGTACCGCACAGTATATTGCCAGGGAACTCTCACGGAACGGTTAAAAAGGGCTGTGTCGTCATTGCGTCAATGGCGGCACATTCCCGGCGTGTTCTGTATCAGTAATCTCCCGCAGGTATATTATATTTATTGTGATACTTGGACTAACGAGAAATTTGTCAGTAATGGATAACAAAATAGCGTGCCGGGATCATGATTTTCATACGGCGCTTATTAACACTGTTGTGAACAGGTAAAAGATAATCTGATGAGAATATTCACCATTGGCTTCACACAATCTTCTGCGGAACACTTTTTTACCCGACTAAAAAACTCAGGAGCGAAACGTATTATGGATGTTCGCTTCAATAATCGTTCTCAGCTGGCTGGTTTCGCAAAACGGGACGATCTGAAATACTTCGCCCGTACATTGTGTGGAATGGATTATGAACACTGGCCTGATCTTGCCCCGACACGGGAAATGTTTGAGCAGTATAAGTTAAACAATGGATGCTGGGACACCTATGCGGCTGATTTTATCAATTTGATAACACAAAGACAGATTGAACATCTCATCAAAAAGCAATTTTCTGATGCATGTTTACTATGCAGTGAACATAAGCCTCATCACTGCCACAGAAGACTTGTTGCAGAATATCTGGCAGGAAAATGGTCTGATGTCAGTATCATCCATTTATAGTAATGCTCGCACTTACGTATCTGTTTTTTTTCACTATTTGGGGTTGTATAAAAAGAAGTGACCCGCCGGCGCGCTCAGGTCTACCGTGTCGCCTTCACTGACGACATTATGGAGGGTTGATGAGACATAACTAGGATCCTGTCCTTCCGCATACGTATCTTCGCGTTTCACGGAAATATACAGGTAACCGGCCCGGGGCATGCCGGATAAGCTATAGCCCAGTTCAGGGACAAAGACACGGAGCGCCACGTACTGTCCCGATCGGTAATCAGGCAGGGCCTGTCCGTCTTCGACCGTCAGATAAAAAGACGTGAACTCCTCGCTTTCTTTTATTTTTTTGCTGACGTTAAAAGCGCGTCAGCTCAGCCAGCGGCCGGGTGTGGTACGGCGCTCATCATAAAGCCTTTTCTCGGATCCGATAAATATGTTGTCCAGATGCTGGTACGCGACAAATAGGCACCGATGAGTGAGTTATTCATCGGGACGGAAAGCACTTTGCTAATGGAATGGAGTACATTGTCACCGACAATACTGTAGTTCGCGGCCTTAATATTCAGGCTCACATGTTTGTGGCAAATCAGCTCAATGACCGGAGCCAGAATACCGCGCCACTGCCTACCAAATATAACTGACTATATCGCTATGCAAGAAAATAACGGCAACGCACTGATAGACGTGGGAAAAATTCAGCCGGTGTTAGAATATATCACCAATAAATGGTCGATATTAATTCTTACGGTGCTGTGTACTAAACCTTACCGGTTCAATGAACTTCGCAGACGCCTGGATGGGATTACCCATAAGGCTCTGGCAGACGCGCTGAAACGGCTGGAGCGAAACGGTTTAGTCAATCGCCACGTTCTGTCTACTTATCCTGTGAGTGTGGAATACACGATTACGCCGCTGGCGAAATCATTGCAGCAACCTGTCGTTGCTCTGGCGAATTGGGCACTGGAATTTGGTCCGGCCATTGAATCAGCCCAGCTTGAGTACGATCGTGCTCATGCAGGTGAAAATTAATGCGGAAGTCACGTTGAGGCCTGAGCAATGCCTGCACCGACGGCTTGTCGGCCAGCCCATGATTCCAGGCCGCGCCATATTCTGCTTTTCCTGTACTGAAAGCATGCGGTAAAAGTCTTGCCAGGCCGGAGAATTTTTCAGTCTGGTCATTGTGGGCTTCTCCGTATTTTCTCCCCTGGCTGCATCAGGCGGTATTTTTCCGGCGCTGAGCACGGCCTGACGGAACTCATCAGTTTGCATCAGGCTTTGCTGTTGTAATTTTACAGTCCGCTTTGGGCCAGAAGCGTTCCTTCGCAAGGTCTGCGCCCTGCAGCCTGGCGAGCGACTGCTTCGGATCCATTCTGTCGTCACGCGTAGAGAATGTATCAGCTCGCGACTGTCTACAGACGGGCATATATGGGCACACTTACGGTAAAGCTCGTTCCCCGTGCTTCAGCAATGTTAACAATGACGCTTTTGCCGCGACTTTCTGCAACACTTCGAACAAAAATAGTCGAGGTCGCAGGATTGCGTGCCCACCGAAAAAACTGTTTACTGACCTGCTGGCATTGACATCTGCTGGGCGGATTTCAGGTGCTGCTCAACAACTGGCGTATGCGCGTCGGCCAGCATCTTCACATCTGGATCCGTAATCTTTTTAGCGTCACTCTGCAACGTTGACAGCACCATCTGATGGTCTTTGGTGCCGGCGTTTTCCATATACATCTTGTCAAATGCGTCGCCGCTCTGTTTTTCCAGACTGGCGGCAGTCGCCTTATGCATGGCGTCCGGCTCAGTCGGCAATGCCACGCCTTTTTGCCGGGCGACCGTCTGTACTTTGGACAAGGCATCTCCGTGGTCGTTGACCATCTGCTGAGCGAATGCTTTGACTTCGCTGCTTTGCGCCTTGCTCAGCGCGATCTTAGCGGCAGCGATTTCATTGATATTGGCCTGCGCCATGTCCTTCAACGCTTTTTCGTCACCGGTGCTGAGCCGGGCGTTTGATCCGGTCTGGCCTGCAGCGCCATTTTGCGCAGCGCTCGTCGGTGTCTGGGCTTGCACGCCAACAGCACTGAACATAGTTACTACTGCTGATACGGCTAACAGCCCTTTCAAGGTTTTACTCTTTTGCATTTTGTTCTCCTGCGGGTCATGGGTACAGCTGATGTCAGGTAATTAATCGTGCGCAGCCTCGTAGGTAAATTACTACTGCAATGGTCAGTATAGTGGATGAACGCTTTTGAGACGGGAGTTTAGGTTCTGACCCTTAACGGAGCACGGCAGGAATAACGAAAGCAAAGATGTAGGAATTGCATAGCGCGGCATTCAAGGCAAAGGAAGTATTGGAGACATCCCGCTCACGCTACCTGCCTTGTGCCAGAAGCGGACATAGCAAACATCACTGCATGCTAATTCGTCATTGAATGGTTCCCCATATGGCCTGCGCGTGTCTTGTCCGCGCTTGCCATGCATCGCGATCAACGTTTCATCTCTGCCAGGGACAGGCTCTCAGGACCTGAGTTGCAGCGTATCGGCGAACTGGAGGTAATATTGCTCGATCAGTTTCTGTCCATTGTCCGGAGAGAACAGGTACAAGCGCATCAGTCCCTCAAAAACGAGGGAAAGTCGCTCTGTAACAGCGTCTGGATTGAGATCAGCAGATATCTGACCGCTGTTCTGGGCCGCGCATATCTTGCTGTGAACACTGCTGATCAGGCCAGACTCCGAATCGCGCAGGAGTTTGGCGACATGTGTATTACGCGCACCTTCGCTGGCGATCTCGGCACGTAAAACCGCCACCGCGTGTCCCTCGGGGGTGAGGAAGATCTCTGCCAGCAGCTCTTCAATCGCTTTGCGACTGAAATCAGTACTCCAGAAACGGCTTATCAGATTGTGATGCCGCTGCAGGTCGAGTTCGATAAGCGCAGTGATGAGGGCTTCCTTGCTCGGGAAGTACTGGTAGATGTTCGCAACGCTGACCCCTGCCGCCGCGCTGATCTCGGAAATGGATGAGGCGTGAAACCCGCGTTGTATAAAGCAGTTTCGGGCCCCGTTAAGGATCTGAGTCATGCGTTCTTCACGCGCATGCGCATTCACGGGACGCCCGCGCAGGGGTTTGACTGCATCAGTTTTCATTTTCACACTGTATTCCATTCAGGTAACACAAGGACGACACCGGGCTGGTGCGTCCTCAGTTTGCAGGTAAGACTGACTGCGAAGCGATAGACGTCAGAGTGGCATCGGTGTTGCCTCAACGCTCACATAGACCTTGATTTCCTGAAACTGCTCAATCGCACGCGGCCCACAAAGGACGCCGATACCACTTTGCTTGAAGCCGCTCTGTTCGAAGTGCTCGGACATGACGCCCCAGCAGTTTAGCCAGATATGACCGGCTTGAATAGCCTTGCCAACTCGCCGGCAGCGCGCCGCATCGTCCGAGAACACCGAAGCGGCGAGACCAAATTCGGTAGCATTTGCGCGCATGATTGCGTCGGCTTCGTCTTCAAAAATCTCGAAAGTCTGAACTGGCCCGAAGACCTCGGACTGGATGACTCTGGTGTCCAGGTCCTGTAATTCGATCAAGGCGGGACGGTAGAACGCGCCTGCAGCCAGAGGGCCTTCATCGACCGGGCCGCCGCGCACCAGAATGTTTGCATAGGATCCGGCTTCAGCAACCACGGCATCAACGCGTTGAACACTGGCCTTGTCGATCAGTGGACCAAGCTGCGCCTGCGGATCCTCGCTTTCGCCGAGCCGCACGTTCTGATAAGCCTCGATCAGCGCGGCGCGCAATCGGTCGGCAATGCCACGCTGGACCAGTACACGCGAACCGGTGCAGCAGAACTGGCCGTTCATCGCGACCAAAGCCATGACGATCTGAGGTACCACCACATCAGGATTGGCATCATCGAATACGACCAGCGGCGCCTTGCCACCCAGTTCCAGGTTCAGACGCTTGAGCGTTTTGGCACCGTTGGCGGCAATGAGACGGCCCACCTTCGTGCTGCCGGTATAGCTGATCATATTCACCAGAGGGGAATCGACCAGCATGGAGGCGCCAATACTCCCGGTTTCGGTGATCACATTCAGTACACCCGGCGGCAGCGATTTGACTGCGGCAATTGCCCGGGAAAACAGTGCATTGGTAAGCGCGGTTTGATGCGGCAGTTTCAGTACCACCGTGCATCCGGCAGCCAGGGCGGGAGCAACAGCGCGTACTGACAGGATGATGGGTGAGTTCCAGGGCGAGATCACCCCCACAACGCCAAGAGGTTCGGGATCGGAATGAAAGTGCATTCCCGGCGCGGCCTCAAGGGCGCGTCCACCGGTCTGCAAGAGTGCGGTGGCGGCACCATAACGCAGCCACTCTACCGTTAATGCCAGTTCCCACCGGGTCTGCGCCAGCAGCTTGCCCCCTTCACGTGCGAGCTGGATTGCCATCTCGTCCATCCGTTTGGCGACTTCATCAGCCAGCTCGGACAGGGCACGCGAGCGCAGGGAGCGTTCTTTGGACCAGCTTGTTGTGTCGAAAGCAGTGCGGGCAGCCTCAATCGCCTGGCGCGCTTCATCTGCGCCGATGTCGAGGTAACTTCCCAGCGGCTGGCCGGTCGAAGGGCTGACCGCCTGCCTGATCGTGCCTCCGTTGTTCCAGCTACCGTTGATCCAGTTCTTTGCAGCTTCAGTCAAATTCGAGCGTTCCATAATATTTCCTTTCAGAGTATCCCGCGGATTGATCGATGCAGACACGGAGCGGGTAATCCCTGGTCTGATCGGTTGACGCCGAAGCTAAAGGCTGCTCGTTTGCTTCGTGTTAATATAAAAGTAAGCGATCGCTTATATATATACAATGTTTATTTTCCGGGGAGTGCTCAGACTTTAAGCAGGTGTCCCGATGACGCCGTCTGCCCGTGCCGTGCTGCTTAACCGCGCTTGATTATCCGGCACGCTTCTTATTTCTGTCACCCTGTCCGTTTTATTACAATGGTTTACATAATTCTCTGGCTGCATCATTCGGCTGAGGTTACGCAGAGCATGCCTGGTAATAACCCTCTTTCTCAGGGAAAAGGTTTGGCGCTAACTTTATTTCCGTGCTCTGGAAAGACAGGTTCATGAAGATCATTGGGTTGAAGTGCTGTAATCAATGCGTTTCGTAAGCTGGATCCTGTGCCCTGCTTCAGCATCTACCCGGAATTCGTCAGTGCTGTTCATGCGGACATGGAAAATGTGTAATTCTGATCGACAGGCCATTATCCTGTCTTACATAACGCATCTGCGAAGTGAGTAATGCTGAGGATTTCGACATGACCACTTTTCATCAATTTACTGCCACCAGTCTGAGCGGCCAGCTTATTCCTATGGCCGACTACGCTGGCAAGCTGGTTCTCGTGGTTAATACCGCCAGCCATTGTGGATTTACGCCACAATATGCAGGCCTTGAATCGCTCTACAGGAAGTACGCCGCCCGGGGTCTGGTGGTGCTTGGTTTTCCCTGCAACCAGTTCGGTAAGCAGGAACCCGGTGATGCTGACGAAATCGCGCAGACCTGCCACATCAACTATGGTGTGAGCTTCCCGATGTTCGAGAAAGTGGAGGTCAATGGTGCCTTAACGCATCCGGTGTTTCGTTACCTGAAAGACGAATTGCCCGGCATGCTGGGCGGGCGGATCAAATGGAACTTTACGAAGTTTCTGATCGGACGCGACGGTAAACCAGTCAAGCGTTTTGCACCGATCACCACCCCGGAGAAAATGGAAGCCGTAATCCTTGCTGCACTTGAAAACTAAGCGCTTCTGTAACTTGAACCAATTATCTTTAGGCTCCTGCACCCGGCAGTCGCCGCTTCCCGGTTACTGAATCTGCACAAAGCCATCCGCCTCGCGCCAGAGGTAAAATTACCGGGGTGGCGGTGGTGACAGGCAAAAAACAGACAATGGATATCAGGAAACCGGCCGCAGACACAAAAAAACCGCCATATAATAAAGTGTCCAACAAATGGGATTCACTTCATCTCGGCGGTCACGACATCACTGCTTTATTGCTTTGTTTCATTTGGGATTTTTAATCGGTAACGCGATGGTGCCCGGGGCGGGACTTGAACCCGCACAGCCATACAGCCGAGGGATTTTAAATCCCTTGTGTCTACCGATTTCACCACCCGGGCAGGGTGTAAAGTGGAGGCGCGTCCCGGAGTCGAACCGAGGTGGACGGATTTGCAATCCGCTGCATGGCCACTCTGCCAACGCGCCTTAATTCTGCAGTACTTCAGGCTATGGCCTGAAACATAAATCTGGAGCGGGAAACGAGACTCGAACTCGCGACCCCGACCTTGGCAAGGTCGTGCTCTACCAACTGAGCTATTCCCGCTTTATAACAGCGATGCTGTCGAACCTGCTGATTTACTTTATCTTCTGGCAGACTCGCCGCCGTTTGATGCGATGCATTCTACTGACCTGACGCAATGAGTCAATAAAATTATCCGCACGTCGCGTGCGTTTGCTGCTTTTTAAATCGCATCGATCACCGTTCGAACAGATCGCCACGTGCGGCGTTGAGATACTGGAACATTGACCAGAAGGTAAGCACCGCAGCGATATAGAGCGCCAGCACTCCGACACCTGTTACCGTGCTGTCAGGTCGCCAGAGCAGCGCGACCAGCGACAGCATTTGTGCCGTGGTTTTCACTTTGCCTATCCAGGAGACGGCGACGCTGCTGCGCTTGCCGATCTCAGCCATCCACTCACGCAGCGCAGAGATAATAATTTCGCGGGCAATCATGGTCGCTGCGGGCAGCGTAATCCACCAGGAATGGAAATGTTCTGCCACCAGCACTAATGCGATTGCCACCATCACTTTGTCAGCAACAGGATCGAGAAAGGCTCCGAAACGGGTTGTCTGTTTCCAGCGGCGCGCCAGAAACCCATCAAACCAGTCAGTCACCGCCGCGACCACGAAGATCAGGGCGGTAACAAAGGGCGCCCAGTGAAAGGGTAAGTAGAACGCCAGGACAAAAAACGGAATCAGAACGACACGAAACAGGGTAAGACACGTCGGAATGTTAAATTGCATATGCCGGTAACTGTCTGGAATGGGTATAATTTAATGTATGTTCCTACATTGCCCCCCCTGTTTCAACGTTAGTTTTTCAGGGAGTAGTAGATTTTTTCAGCCAGAGCGAATGAGATACCCGGAACTTTGGCAATCTCTTCCACGCTGGCGTTCAGTAAGGGTTGCAGGCCACCCATGTATTTAAGCAGTTGCTGACGCCGTTTCGGTCCAATTCCTTCGATACTTTCCAGCGCGCTGGTGTTTTTCACTTTTGCCCGTTTTTTACGGTGACCCGAAATTGCATGATTGTGAGCATCATCACGAATATGCTGGATCACATGCAGCGCTGGCGAGTCGGACGGCAGCGAAAAGCCCTCCCCTTCCGGCTCAAAAAAGAGCGTTTCCAGTCCCGCTTTGCGATCGCTTCCCTTCGCCACGCCCAACAAAATGGGCCGATCTTTATCCCAGGGCACATTCAGTTCGGCGAAAACATTTTTCGCCTGCGCCAGTTGCCCTTTGCCACCGTCGATCAGAATGACATCAGGCACTTTATTTTCTTCCAGTGCTTTGTCATAACGTCGACGCAGGACCTGATTCATCGCTGCATAGTCATCGCCCGGCGTGATGCCAACGATATTGTAGCGACGGTAATCTGCACGCAGCGGTCCGTTATGGTCAAAAACCACACAGGAGGCGATGGTTTGCTCGCCCATGGTATGGCTGATATCGAAACACTCCATGCGGTTAATCTGATCCAGATGCAGGAACTCGGCTAACGCCGCCAGACGCTGCTGGATAGTGGACTGCTGAGATAGACGGGTAACCAGTGCCGTTCCGGCATTAGTACGCGCGAGTTTAAGATAGCGAGCCCGATCTCCGCGCGGTTTGCTCTGAATATTGACGCGTCGCCCCGCCAGCTCGCTGAGCGATTCCGCCAGCAATTCGCGCTCAGGCAGGTCAAAATCTAACAGTATTTCCCCCGGTAAGGTGCGTGCTTCACTGCCCTGCAGGTAAAATTGCCCTACAAAGGTTTGCACCACTTCTGCCAGCTCGGTATCTGCCGGGACTTTAGGGAAATAGCTGCGGCTGCCCAGTACCTTACCCTGACGAATAAAAAGCACATGCAGGCAGGCCATGCCCGCTTCATAGGCCACGCTCATCACATCCAGGTCATCCCCCTGATTAGAGACAAACTGTTTCTCTGTGATACGTCGTACCGCCTGAATCTGATCCCGCAGTCGTGCCGCCTCTTCGAAGCGCAATCCCTGGCTCGCCTCCTCCATACGCTTCACCAGCATATTCAACACCTGATCGTCTTTACCGGCGAGAAAGAGCCGCACATACTCAGTCTGTTGCACATACTCCTCTTCGCTCACCAGACCGGCCACGCAAGGGCCGAGACAGCGTCCAATCTGATATTGCAGGCAGGGACGCGAGCGATTGCGGTACACGCTATTCTCGCACTGGCGAATGGGAAAGACTTTTTGCAGCAGCGCCAGCGTTTCACGCACGGCGTAACCGTTAGGAAAGGGCCCGAAATATTCGCCTTTGGCATGTTTTGCGCCACGATGCATTGCCAGACGCGGATGGGGATCGCTGCTCAGGAAAATATAGGGATAAGATTTATCGTCCCGTAACAGTACGTTATAGCGCGGCTGATAGAGCTTAATATAATTATGCTCAAGCAGAAGCGCTTCCGTTTCGGTGTGCGTTACGGTGACATCAATCTGGTGAATATTCGCGACCAGCGCTTCCGTTTTGCGGCTGCCTGGTTGCGCGCGGAAATAGCTGCTGAGGCGTTTTTTGAGATCTTTGGCTTTACCGACATAGATAACGGTGCCCGAGGCGTCATACATGCGGTAGACGCCAGGCTGGCTGGTCACGGTGCTGAGAAATGCTTTGGGATTGAAAACTTCACTCACTACTGATTAACGGCTCCGCATTGAACAAGCCATGGCGAATGGCAAGATGCGTTAACTCTACGTCGCCACTGATATGCAATTTACTGAACATACGGTAACGATAGCTGTTAACGGTTTTAGGACTGAGATTAAGCTGCTCAGAAATCTCTGTCACCTTTTGGCCTTTGGTGATCATCAGCATAATCTGCAATTCCCTTTCCGACAAACAGCTGAAAGGAGATTCCGCTTTTTGCGGCTCAATCTGACTCAGCGCCATCTGTTGCGCGATATCCGACGCGATATAGCGCTGACCCGCATGCACAGAGCGGATCGCGTTAACCACCTCCTGCGGCGCGGCGCCTTTGCTTAAATAGCCCGCCGCGCCTGCCTGCATGACCTTCGCCGGCAAGGGATTTTCCGTATGGATGGTTAACATAATGATCTTAATGTCCGGATTAAAACGCACAATTTTGCGCGTGGCTTCCAGCCCGCCAATGCCCGGCATGTTCATATCCATTAAAATTACATCAACCGGCTGGCTACGACACCATTTAACCGCATCCTCTCCGCAGCTGGCCTCTCCGGCGACCAAAATACCTTTCATGTCCTCCAGTATGCGGCGAATACCGGCACGTACCAGTTCATGGTCATCAACAAGAAGCACACTGATCAACGAGGAGTACTCCGAATGCTAAAAGTGAAGGGAAAGCTTATTTCAGAATACATAGCATACCTGTTTTTAACTAAAAAGAACATCAACAAGCATCAGGTTTGGCTATTTTTGATGTTTTTATCCCCCCCGCTGTTAACACATACTTTTAACGGATTTTTGCAAATAAAACGCCAGAAAAATATATAAGATATTAAAATTCAATAAGTTAATAAAATTTCAATTTTTTAGCATTTATTTGCTAAGCATGAAATGAATTTTCACATTCTAAATAAGAACCGCAATGAATTAATAAAAATCCCTTTACACCATAACAAGAAATTTCCGAGGAAAAGTTTGAGACAAAAAAATTTTTAACGCGCTGTGATATACTTATTGAGTATGAGTCAGGGTAAATGTCCCTGTTTTTATTGCACTATTACCAAGGAGAGAAAATGAGCGACGAAGATTTTTTTACCTCACCGGAAACGCAGGCGCTGGCGGATGAAGTCGCTTGTCTGAAGATGATGGTGACCCTGATTCTGAAAGGCATGGGGCAAGCGGATGCCGGAAAAGTGATTATCAATATGGAGCGTTATGTTAAGACGTTAGGCGAGAATCCGAAGGCCGAGGTGTTTAGTAACACCATCAAACAAATCAAAAAGGCCTATCAGCAGTAAGCGCCACGCCCCTGTATGCCGTGCTGGCCAACGGGGCGTATTCACGCTTCCCCATTAGCCATGGGTTTGCCAGTTAATGGAAACACCCAGAGAAGGAAGAACCTCTTCCGGACTGAAACGACGCGCGCCGCGATATTTTTCGGCCAGGGCGGGCTGAATAACCGGAATGCGGATAGCGAACAGATTATCTTCGGACTGGATTAATCCTGGCGTCAGCGGTTCATACACTACCTGATGCTCTTCAAACATCTTTTCCAGCATTGGAGTGGCCGAGCTGAGAATGTACTCCATGCCATGCAACTCCGCTAACTGCACGGCGTGCCAGAGAATCGTCAGCGGTAACTCACGGTCTACCTTCAGTCGCGCTGAGAAACGTGACATTTCCCATACTTTTTCATGGCTGAACGGCAACACGATATTCTCGCTGTTCTCAGGCTCTTGCCAGGGCATCAGTCTGGCACAACCGCTGATGCCATATCGGGCGCTCCAGGCTATTAACCAGGTGACGTCAGATCTATCATAGCGATCATATTCCTGTCCCGGAGTACTGAGTCGTGGCGGTAAAGACCAGCCTTCGCCGCGCGCAAATACACTGTAACGGTAGCTTCCCAACTCCGCCAGCAGGGAGGATGGCATATCCTTTAACTGGGTCTGAATTATTTTCATCACGCGCCCCTGACTTCCCCATGTTTGCAATGATCTCTTTGCGCCAGCCTGGCAAAGCCCCGGCGCAGGGTAGACAACTGACTTCTGCGATGAAACTACTAATATTAGTAGTTGCTTTTTATAAAATTCCTATCGCTGCTGCATAGCAGGCAATTTGCGTCTTATTAGAAACGTTAAAACGCTTTTGCATGTTTTTTTGATGAAAATTCACCGTATGTTCAGAGATGGATAAAATAAGCGAAATCTCGGCGGAGGTTTTCCCCTCTGCGGTCCATTTAAGGATTTCCAGTTCACGCTGACTGAACTCGTTCGCCAGAATGATCATTGAGTCATCAGCAAAGCGTTCCAGGGTGTAGAGACTTAGTTCCGCCAGTAAGTGTAGTTTTACTTCCAGCTCAACACGTCGCTGTTGAGCCGGATAGGGTTGTCTGGCTGACAGGGATAATATGCCAATAGCACGATTCGATGCCATCGCTGAGCAGGAAAAACCGCTCTTTAATCCATGCTGCGCTGCATCCGCCCAAAGCTCATCGGCCCCGACAAACAGTTCGCGCGTCCACTCAATGCCCCGTCCCGGTTGTTGACAGTACGCCAGTACCGGATCAATCGCAAAATAGTTCTGCGCTTCATAGCGTTTAATCCAGGCTTCCGGATAAGAGCTGTAAAGAAAAATTCGCGGCCGGGTAAAAGGAACCGGATGCTGAATCAAAAAAGAGTAATGATCAAAACCCAACGCTTCAGTGTGCAACTGCAGAAGTGTTTTTAAATGAAAAATCTCTGTTAAGGACTGAAATTGTTTTTCTGTTTCGCCACGCCAGACGAAATAATTATCGGTCGTCATTATTACCTCAGCGTTATCCCACGCCCTTACGCCGTGCTATTCGTTCCAGATATCATAAAAATAAATCAATTAGAGCAAAAATATTGATTGAAGAAAAAGCCGGCCACAGTGGGAAAACAAATGCTTTCGCTGTTAGTACTTTTCCAAATCGGAGAAGCGCCTGCGCTTCTCTACCATGTTAAGCTCTTTACAGAGTCTTGCTGCGCTTAAGTTTAGAATAGGATTTTTCCCATGGAGATTCAATCGTCATATTCATTGGAAATGCTCAACTAAGCATTCACAGTTAAGCTGCGTTATTAAGCAAAAATGCAAACCTGAAAATATCTCTTTGTAAACAGTAGGTTAAATGAATAAATGCTTTCGCACCTGGTGGGAAAAGGGGATATTTGAAGGAAACTATTCCGTTTTTTTATGTTCCGTGGTGGATAAGTTTTCCGCTATCGCACTTTCACGCTACTCTTAACGTAAGCCATGCTACAGCAACAACGGCAAAAATTGAGGTCCACAGCGCCGCTGTCTTGACTGGCAAGCCTTGTTACGAACGCCATTTTTGACCAAAGCAGGATGAATCATGTTGAACTCATGGGCTCTACCTTTGCTGGTTTTAGGGGGCTGCACCGCCCTGATGATAATAAAAGATGTTGTTCGCCACCCTCACCCTGTGGCAGTGATGAATATCGTCTGGCCACTTACCGGTTTGTATATGCCTTTTCTGGGATGGCTCGCGTGGTGGTATCTGGGACGCAAACCCGGTTATCAGTTAAAACTTTTCCTTATTATGTCGCCAAAATTACCTCGCTACGCCAGTTGGCAAACCATTTTTATTTCTACTTCTCTTACCGCTGCGGCCTGCATTGCTGGCAATGTCATCACTCTTTTCCTCACAGCGCTGTTTGATCATTACCTCTTTTTTGTTCCGCTCTGGTCAGAAGCTATTTTTGCTTTGTTACTGTCTTTGTTTATCGGCCTTTTTTTCCAGTTTCTTATCATTCGACAACGTGAAAATATTTCATCGGGACGATCGTTTTTGCTGGCGATAAAAACGGGAATGTTTCCGTTGCTGGTTTATCAGACAGGCATTTTTATCTTTATGGCACAGGCATTAAAATTTGTTTTGAACCAGCAAATTAATCCACTCCTGATCACCTTCTGGTTTATGTTGCAGCTGGCGATGATGGCTGGCTTTTTATTCTCCTGGCCCGCCAACCATTTTCTAATTAAGCGCGGACTTAATCCTGCTGTCTGAATCTAGCGACAATAACCCGCTCCGCGCATGCCTAAATGAAAATGCGTCGCATGCGCCGCGTTATAATCAGGACCAAGAGTATTGCCAAAACTTTGACATCCGTTACGCCACAGATCATGCAGCAACCGCGATGCAGGATCGGGTTGCCGCCAGTGTTTTTTCACCTCAAGCCACTGGCCGTTACGCAGCTGAAACGCAGTGACGTCCCAGGCATCGGCGGTAGCGTGTTCGCTTAACCGTCCTTTCTGACGATGATAGATATTCCGGCAGGCATAGCTGCCGACATGAGCTATACGGGCAAGAGGACTGTTAAATTCACTTTGTTGGGTCAGCGCGCTACTGCGCAGGACATACATCGTACTGGCTACCGCCAGCGGGCAACTGGCCAGAAAACTGCTGCTGAGAGTGACGCTGCCGAAGCGTTGAATCCGCAGTGGTTTTTCCAGCGGGCAGCCTCCGCTCAGCGGGGGGACTTCGCGCCAGGTGACCCATCCTGTTTGCTGCGCCTGTTGCATAACAGCAAGACAGGCCGCCGGATCTTTCTCCAGCCGCTCCAGCTTAAAACGCGTCATCCAGCCCGGCGGATCGGTAACAGAAAGCGGAGTAAAAGGATTGTAGGCGGCGGGAAGATGCTGCTTAAGCCAGGGCAGGCTCCACCAGCCGGCAACGGCTAAAACCAGTAGTAAAACAAGGGATCGCATCACTTACGCCTTTTATCTGTTCCTTTTCCTGAACTGAAAGTGTAGAGCGGTTGCCAGTTTCGCGCGTTGCTTTATCATGACGCGTATTTGGTAAATACCGCACCGCGCGCCAGCTGGCGGCAGATGTAAATTTTTTCTGCCAGCGCAGCGCAGGCTAAAGGCGGACATCGTTTAAAAAAAGTTACCGGACAAAAGCCTACTTCCACTATCTTATGCCCTTTGGGCCGCACCCGCAGACGTCAATGAACAGCCAGCAGAGCTGACACCACATCACAACAGGAAAGACATTTTTATGGTTGATCAATCGAAAGAGGCACTTCTGACGCAGGAGAGCCCCGCGAAGCTCCAGCGTAATCTGCATAACCGTCATATCCAGCTTATTGCCATCGGCGGGGCTATCGGAACCGGACTGTTTATGGGATCGGGTAAAACCATCACTCTTGCCGGTCCGTCGATCATTTTTGTTTATATGATTATCGGCTTTATGCTGTTTTTTGTGATGCGCGCCATGGGCGAGCTCCTGCTTTCTAATCTGGAGTATAAATCCTTCAGTGATTTTGCCGCCGACCTGTTAGGTCCCTGGGCGGGTTACTTCACCGGCTGGACCTACTGGTTTTGTTGGGTGGTGACCGGTATTGCCGATGTGGTCGCCATCAGCGCCTACTTCCAGCTATGGTTTCCTTCTTTCTCCATTGTCATGAGCGCGCTGCTCTGCGTGGCGGTCTTCCTGACATTAAATATCGTCACCGTAAAGCTGTTTGGTGAAATGGAGTTCTGGTTCGCCATTATTAAGATCGTGGCGATTGTGGCGCTCATCGTGACAGGTGTTGTACTGGTCACGCTGCATTACCCTTCTCCGGGCGGCGGCGGCGCGGCATTAAGTAATATCTGGGATCAGGGCGGGCTCTTTCCGAAAGGCATGAGCGGCTTTTTTGCTGGCTTCCAGATCGCGGTGTTTGCTTTTGTGGGTATTGAACTGGTGGGTACCGCCGCCGCTGAGACACATAATCCTCATAAAGTCCTGCCCCGCGCGATTAACGCTATCCCATTGCGCGTGATTATGTTCTATGTGCTGGCGCTGCTGGTGATTATGGCTGTGACGCCGTGGACGGAAGTAAAAGCCGATCGCAGTCCCTTTGTTGAGATGTTCGTCCTGATTGGTCTGCCTGCCGCCGCCAGTATCGTTAACTTTGTGGTCCTGACTTCGGCCGCCTCCTCAGCCAACAGTGGCATTTTTTCTACCAGCCGCATGCTGTACGGTCTGGCGCAACAGGGGGTTGCTCATCGCCGCTTTGGTCGTCTTTCTGCCCGCGCGGTACCGACCACTGGCCTGTTTTTCTCCTGTCTCTGCCTGTTAGGCGGTGTCGCTCTGATTTACCTGATCCCCGATGTGATGACCGTTTTCACCCTGGTGACCACGGTGTCCGCGATACTGTTTATGTTTGTCTGGACCATTATTCTCTGCAGCTATCTGGCCTATCGCAAAAAACATCCGCAGCGTCATGCCAACTCACAATTCAAAATGCCGCTGGGTAAAGTGATGTGCTGGGTCTGCATGGCCTTTTTCGTTTTCGTGCTGGTACTGCTGACGCTGGAAGAAGATACCCGCCAGGCGCTGATGGTGACGCCGCTCTGGTTTGCATTGCTGACTATGGGTTGGCTCTTGCGCCGACGTCATCAGGGTTAACAGGCTAAGCCCGGCTGTCAGGCCGGGCTTTTTATTGCCAGCTTAAAACCACGTCCTGCGGGCGTGGTCATCAATACGTTTTGGCTCTGCCTTATCGTCTCTGGATTTGAATCTTACGGAACAGGCAGAGACTGCTTTTTAAGGTTTTTGGTACACCCCTATGGGGTGCAATCAAAGCCGCCTTCTATGAAGGCGGATTTTTACTACAGTCGGGAGCGGAGTTTGTTAAAGGCATTGCTGAAATCGGGACGCGGTGAAGGAATGCGTTCAGGATGGACAGCAGGCTGCTCCGGCGATCCCAGATCGAAAGTAAAGGTATAAGCAGGCTCTTCTCCCATACGCAAATCGGCAATCAGCAGACGCCCGTCCCGTTCACGTAACGCGTAAAATCCGTGGCTGAACCAGGCGACGCGCTCTGCATACCAGTCCCCTTTCACTTCACGAAATAAACTTTCTCCCCGCGCCTGCCAGCTCACCTCCAGCGCACGGTGCGGCGACAGCAACGACCAGTAGCCTTCACCATAGCGCCCGGGCACCATCACCACAATACGCCATACCAGAGTGTTAAATGCCGTGGGCGTGACCAGCACTTTGTCGGCAGGGATCCCCTGACGTACCAGTTCATTCCTGACCTGCCAGGTGGCGACCCCCTGGACCAGCACGCTCCAGACCAGATAAAGCGTGCTCAGCGTCAGGCCGATACGGTTCCAGCGCAGACCGGCAGCACCTCTGCGCCACAGCGCGACAACGAGACAAATCAACAGCGGCAACGTGTAGAGCGGATCGATGATGTAAATACTGCCGATGGCGTAAGGGTAATCCGTCACGGGCAGGCCGAGCTGAGTGCCATAAACAGTCATCAGGTCCAGCAAGGGGTGCGTAATCAGCGCCAGCCAGACAGCCAGCCACCACGCCTGCCAGCCCGATTGCTGACGGAACACGCCAGCAATAAGCCAGGCCAGCAACGGTGATACCAGCGTCAGCCAGAGCAGCGCATGGCTTTCCGTACGGTGCAGCGTCATGTTCCGGATGGCATCGCCATGATCCAGAAACACATCAAGATCGGGCAAAGTGCCACAGGCCGCGCCCACTAACGCCGACTGCCATAGCGGGACGCGCCGTCCCATCGCGGCCATGCTGACCGATGCGCCAAGTACCAACTGCGAGACTGAGTCCATGTTTCCGCCCTGTTTCCCTTGCTGTGAAGATGCGTTATCGGTTGATAATCGTAATTTATTCGCGTTACGCATGGCATTCAATCGCTATGCGCGGCACAGCAGGGTGCTGACACTCAGATGGCCCTGCTGGCGGCGGAAAATAGACAAAAAATCAGGCTAATGCGCAGGGATAACTCAGCAGGCAGTGTCATTATTCACGGCTGGAAAATGGCAAGAGAAACGTTACCGCCGGGAAAACCCGGCGGCTGAAGAGCGTCAGGGGTGGATTCCCCTCAGACAGCATTAAGATTTACCGCTGCTTTTTCCTCCTTTGGCACCCGCTACTGACGCGCGCTGTGGATTATTTTTAAAATTACCACCGCTTTTCTGGCCGCCTTTACGGCCAGCCTCGGCTGCTCTTTCCCGATTTTCTGCGAAATTACCTGATCCTCCACGATGTTGTGCCATCTTTTCCTCCCGTAGAGTATGAACCTCATGCGCAGGCGCTTTTTATCTGGCCGTTCAGTAAAAAGCGATGGCTGAAGCAGGCATGAGAGCAGCTTCAGTCATACTTTCAGGGTAGCCAATATCTCTCCATCCCGGCAGTCAGCGCGCTTAAAACGCAAGCAATGCACTATAAAATCATATCAACTCCATATTTTATTTCGGCGAGTCACCCTGTCGCTGCTACGCCGCCGGGCATCTTATATTTCTGATGGCACAGGCGTTCAGCCACACCGGCAAAGCTCTTCTATACTTCTGTTACGTTTTTCACTCTGTCAGGAAAAGAACTATGGCCAAAATTCTGGTGCTCTACTATTCAATGTATGGACATATTGAAACCATGGCACAGGCAGTGGCGGAGGGCGCCCGTAAAGTGGAGGGTGCCGAAGTCACCGTAATGCGTGTGCCGGAAACCATGGATGCAGAACGTTTCGCTCAGGTGGGCGGTAAAACCCACCAGGCCGCGCCTGAAGCCAAACCAGAAGATTTGCCGAATTACGACGCCATTCTGGTAGGCACCCCTACCCGCTTCGGCAATATGTCCGGGCAAATGCGCACCTTCTTCGATCGCACCGGGGGTTTATGGGCCGCTGGCGCCCTGTATGGCAAACTCTCCAGCGTATTTACCTCTACCGGCACGGGCGGCGGTCAGGAACAGACCATCACCTCTGTCTGGACCACGCTGGCCCATCACGGCATGGTGATCGTTCCTATCGGTTATGGCACTCCGGAACTTTTTGACATTGCACAGGTACGTGGCGGTACGCCCTATGGCGCGACAACGCTGGCAGGCGGAGACGGCTCGCGTCAGCCTACGGAAGCAGAATTAAATATTGCCCGCTATCAGGGTGAATACGTCGCCGGACTGGCGGTAAAACTGAAAGGATAATCCCACAACAGGAGATCTTTATGGCTACAGATCCATCGAAAGCGCATAAAATTGGCGAATGGGCGACTTTACGCCAGACATCCCCGGAAATTGCAGAAGCCATTTTTGAGGTGGCGAATTACGATGAACAGCTTGCCGAAGGCATCTGGGAACAACAAGGGAACGATGAGGTTCTGTTCCGCGCCTTTGATAAAACGGATGAAGACGTGCTGATCTGGGATGGTAAACAGGTAGAACGGAAAAATGTTTAAGTCTGAGGCGGGATTTTCCCGCCTCAGCCCTTTTATTCGCTGACCAGGGAGTGCTGTATGTCAACGTATCAGAGTATCAATCCCGCCACTAATCAGCTGTTGAAAAGCTGGCCTTCCCACGATGCCGCCTGGGTGAGTCAGGCGCTGGATCGCGCCGACCGTCTCTTTCACTCCTCCTGGAGCAAAGGGGATATCCAGCCGCGCCTGCAGGTACTGCACAAACTGGCTGAGCTGTTAGAGAGCCGGGTAGAAGAACTGGCCACTATTGCCAGCCGGGAAATGGGCAAGCTGATTGGACAGAGCCGGGGAGAAGTTAAAATCTGTGCGCAGATCGCCCGTTACTATGCTGAACACAGCGCCACGTTTTTGCAGCCGCAGCGTTATCCCAGCGAGCTGGGCGAAGCCTGGGTGGAATACCATCCGGTGGGGACACTGGTTGCAGTCGAGCCCTGGAACTTCCCTTACTATCAGCTGATGCGGGTGTTAGCGCCTAACCTGGCGCTGGGTAATCCGGTTCTGGCGAAGCATGCCAACAATGTGCCGCATTGCGCTGACATGTTTGAAAAACTTGTCAGAGAAGCGGGCGCGCCCGAAGGTGCCTGGACCAATCTGTTTGTTTCGAACGAGCAGATCGCTGAACTGATTGCCGACGATCGGGTACAGGGTGTGGCGCTCACCGGATCGGAGCGCGCCGGCAGCGCTGTTGCTGAGCAGGCGGGCAAGCATCTGAAAAAGTCGACACTGGAGCTGGGCGGTAACGATGTTTTTATGGTGCTGGATGATGCCGATCTTGCCGAAGCGGTGCGCCAGGGGGCGCAGGCGCGGCTCAGCAACTGTGGTCAGGTCTGCACCGCCGCCAAGCGTTTTATCCTGCATAAAAACATTGCAGAGCCTTTTATGGCGCAATTCACCGCGGCCCTGCAGTCGGCCGTGCCTGGCGATCCGCTGGATGAAAAAACGACGCTGGGCCCCCTCTCCTCGCAGGAAGCGCGCGATCGGCTGGTGAAACAGGTGGAAGACGCGATTCAACATGGCGCAGAAGTGGTGTGCGGCGGTAAGGCTATTGAGGGAGCAGGCTGCTATTTTCAACCGACCATCCTTACTCATATCACCCGGGATAATCCGGCGTTTTACCAGGAGTTTTTCGGGCCGGTCGCCCAGGTCTACGTGGTTGACAGTGATGCTGAGGCTGTGGCGCTCGCGAATGACTCCCGTTACGGTCTTGGCGGCTCCGTCTGGACACGCGATATTGCCCGTGGCAAGAAAATCGCCTCGCAGATTGAAACCGGAATGGTGTTTATCAATTCCCAGAGCGATACCGCCGCTGAGTTACCCTTTGGCGGTATCAAACGCTCAGGTTATGGCCGTGAGCTCTCTGATTCAGGCATTAAGGAGTTTGCGAATCATAAGCTGGTGGTGATTGCCAGACAATAAATGGAAAAGCCCCGCCATAGCGGGGCTTTATTCCCTGCGCGCTTAACTTGCTGATGCTTCAGCAGACTGCGCTTGTTGCCCGCTCTTCTCTTCTGCTTTTGGCTGCGCTTCAGCTTTTGGTTGTACTTCGGCTTTTGGTTGTACTTCGGCTTTTGGCTGCGCTTCAGCCTTTGGTTCCACGGCTTTCGCCTTATCTGCGCCCTGCGCTTCTTCCTTTTTAGCGGGCGTCGCGGCTTCTTTGCCCGCTGCAGCAGGCTTTTCTTCCGCCGGTTTGTCAGCGGCCTTGTCCTGTTGCTGTGCTTTTTCATCGCCAGGCGCGGCAGCAGGCTGTGGCGTTACCTCAGCAGTAACGGACTGCAGCGGCGTGCCCTGCAGCGCTCCGTTGAGCACCTGCACAAACTGATCCCAGCTGCAATAGCCGTTGGCATCGGTCGGGCAGCCTTCCAGCTGCAGCGTGACGCGTTTCGGCGGATTCTTCAGGCTCAGCACCTCAGCGTTACGTAGCTGTTCTGCAGTCTGGTAGACATACTCGATTTTCAGCAGGTCTTTATCCGTTTTGCCATCATGCCAGCGTTCGAAAACCACCTGACCACCAACAGGCGTATTTTCATACTGCCCCGGCAGCTCCCAGGGTTTCGCCTGTAGCGCCGTCATCAGTGAGGCAATGTTGGAATCGTGTCCGACCATCAGGGTGACTTTCGGCGCACTGTCTTTATCCTGATCCACCAGCAGGCTACGGATATAATCCACCAGCGGCGCCGCAACTTCACGTGCTACCTCAGGCGTGGTAAAGAGCACGTCCTGATAGCTGTTTTTGATGGCTGATAACGTTTTCCACTGCTCCGGGGTTTTAATCTGGCCCCAGGCGACCTGCTCCAGCGGAAAGCCCTCGTAATATTGCAGCGTAAAGGCATCCATTAAAGAGTTACCGGTTTTCAGCGGCCCGCTGACGTTCGGCTCTTTGCCGTTATCTGCCGTAAAGATGTTCTTACCGCTGCTCAGGTCACACTGCTTTTTGTTATTGCAGGCTGGCGCAGATTTATAATCAACCATCTTCTCCAGCTGCTGAAAAGCGGGTTTTAACGCCAGCTTCTCATTAGCAGCGGTCATTGCCGCCAGCGCTTTTTTATTGAACGCTTCACTGTCGTTGGTGATCACCGGATTAAATACCGGATCCATGGTGCCCATGGCATCCTGATGAGTCACCGGGATATCGCATCCCGGAAAAGCGCCATTGATAAAGAACTGAGCCGTCGCCACCGTGCGTTGCAGGCTATTGGCATACACGAAAACGTTACGGGGATCGGGACAGCTGCCGTTCTGTACCAGTCCCTGTCGGGCCAGCCACTGGCGCGTATAATTACCCATATACACTTCCAGCACGCCGCCTTTGGTAGTGAGCTGACCGCCCGGAACGTCCCACTGTGGCCAGTTTTTCTTCGTTGACTGCTCCAGCACGCTGCCATTATCAGCGAGCGGTGCGCGTAAATTGTGTCGGCTGAGCAGCAGAACCTGCTGCAATTGCATATCCCCTTCAGCCGCCTGTGCGGAGACGCCAGGCGTTAACGCCGCTATCACCGATAATGCGCAAAGACTCAGTTTCTTGATCATTGTGCCTATTCCATTAATTCATTAGAGAAACATTCTGGCTTTCAACCGATTAGCTCGCCACAGAGCAGGTTATGCCACAGTGTAACTCAGCTCGCCTCGGAAAATCGCCAGATGTTTGCAAAAACAGTGACAGGACTATAGCAAAGATGCCAGCCAGCCGTTGAGACACGGCAGCAGTCGGAAAAGTGACAGGATGTTTTTCGGAATTTCTACCGCAGCGGGCAATACAGAAAACAAAAAGGCCAGCACGCTGTGCTGGCCCTGAATATGATGGCGGAGGAGGAGAGATTCGAACTCTCGGATGGTTTCCCATCGGCGGTTTTCAAGACCGCTGCCTTAAGCCACTCGGCCACCCCTCCGTATGCTGGCAATGCCAGTTGTTGCTGCACGGGCAATACCCGTGAGCGCGCAAATGCATCTCATTTGCGGCTTCATTATCCACACTGCGATAAGAAGTGGCGGAGGAGGAGAGATTCGAACTCTCGGATGGTTTCCCATCGGCGGTTTTCAAGACCGCTGCCTTAAGCCGCTCGGCCACCCCTCCGCAATGACGCGCACTATAAACATCCCCCCGGAAGATGTAAAGCCTGCCGCGCTTCATTTGCCTGAAAAACAGCCAAAAAGTCACCTTTCGCCGTCAAATTCACCATTCTGATTAACCTGACAGCAGATCAGCGCGTAAAGAAGGGTAAAACGGCTTTCCCCTTACCCGGCCGCTTCGTATGCTCAATGCATAAAATTGTGTTCTGAGCACAGGAGCGCCTTATGGACAGAATAATTACTTCTTCACGTCAAGATTCGCTACTCAGCACCCATAAAGTGCTGCGTAACACCTATTTTTTACTGGGCCTGACGCTGGCCTTTTCCGCCGCCACCGCCACCGCCAGCACCCTGCTTGCCCTGCCCGCGCCGGGTTTAATCTTAATGCTGGTTGGCTTTTATGGTCTGATGTTCCTGACCTATCGTCTGGCTAACAGCCCGGCAGGTATTCTGGCGGCCTTCGCCTTTACCGGTTTTCTCGGCTACTGCCTCGGCCCCATTCTCAGCGCCTACCTGACGGCGGGTATGGGTGATGTCATTGCCCTGGCATTAGGGGGAACCGCGCTGGTGTTCTTCTGCTGTTCCGCTTATGTCCTCACCACCCGTCGCGATATGTCTTTCCTCGGCGGTATGATGATGGCGGGCTTTGTGGTGCTGTTAGTTGCGGTGATTGCGAACCTGTTCCTGCAATTGCCTGCTCTGCATCTGGCGATCAGCGCACTGTTTATCCTGTTTTCCGCCGGTGCCATTCTCTGGGAAACCAGCAACATTATCCACGGTGGTGAAACCAACTATATTCGCGCGACCGTCAGCCTTTACGTCTCGTTGTACAATATCTTTGTCAGCCTGCTAAGCCTGCTGGGCTTTTCCCGCAATGACTGATAGCGTCAGTCACCGCTAAAATGCTTTTCCCGGCCCCGCTTCGGCGGGGTTTTGCTTTTTCTGCCCCGCCATTTTGTTACTATAGACCCCGGTAATTGAGTGAGGTACTAACGTGAATTTTGCGGGTAAAGAGATTGCGGTTGACGCAGAAGGTTATTTAAAACATCGGGAAGAGTGGAGCGAAGCGCTGGCCGTTTATCTTGCGGCCCAGGAAGGTATCGAGATGAGCGAAGCGCACTGGGAAGTGGTTCGTTTCGTTCGTGACTTCTACCTCGAGTTTAATACCTCACCAGCGATTCGTATGCTGGTGAAAGCGATGGCGCAAAAATATGGCGCGGAGAAAGGCAACAGTCGCTATCTGTTCCGCCTGTTTCCGGAAGGGCCCGCCAAACAGGCGACGAAAATTGCCGGTCTGCCTAAACCGGCAAAATGCCTTTAACTCAGTGCGTGCTGAAGCCGCGCGGCGCTTCGTCAGGCTGATGCGGTTCCACCAGCACCTTGTCAACGCGTGCGCTGCCCGGCCCACCGGCCCTCAGCCATGCCAGGAGCGCATCCACCTGCTCCTGTTCGCCACAGGCCATCACTTCGACGCTGCCATCATGTAAATTACGCGCGTATCCCTGCAAACCAAGCTGCCTGGCCTGCGACTGGGTGCTGTAGCGAAAACCCACGCCCTGGACTATGCCGTGCACCCAGGCTTTAATACAGGTTTGTGCCATCCTGTTCTCCTTTAGCTTGCTCGTTGCTTTTTTCAGGTATCCGCCGGACAATGGCGCCTCTTTTTTTCAGGTAAGCATAGCAAAATATGACCGCTCGATTGATTCTCGCCAGGGGACGTGAAAAATCCCTTCTCCGCCGCCATCCCTGGGTCTTTTCAGGTGCCGTTGCGCGTCTTGAAGGTAAAGCCCAGTCCGGCGAAACCGTAGACATTTGTGACAGCAACGGAAAATGGCTGGCGCGTGCCGCTTATTCACCTCAGTCGCAAATCCGGGCGCGTGTCTGGAGCTGGCAGGCAGAAGAATCGATCGACATTGCGTTTTTCATTCGGCGCTTCGGGCAGGCACAGCAGTGGCGCAGCTGGCTGGCGCAGCAGGATGGTCTCGACAGCTATCGCCTGATTGCAGGCGAATCAGATGGACTGCCCGGCGTCACTATCGATCGCTTTGGTCACTTTCTGGTCTTACAGCTGCTGTCCGCAGGCGCGGAGTATCAGCGTCCGGCGATTCTCACTGCCTTGCAACACTGCTTTCCTGACTGCGCTATCTATGACCGCTCTGACGTCGCCGTGCGCAAAAAAGAGGGGCTGGAACTGACCCATGGCCCGGTCAGCGGCGAACTGCCGCCGCCACTGTTGCCCATCACCGAGCATGGCATGAAGCTGCTGGTCAACATTCAGAGCGGCCATAAAACCGGTTATTACCTCGATCAGCGTGACAGCCGCCTGGCCACGCGCCGTTATGCCCAGAATGCCCGCGTGCTGAACTGCTTCTCTTATACCGGGGGATTTGCGGTTTCCGCGCTGATGGGCGGCTGCCGTGAAGTAATCAGCGTCGATACCTCACAGGATGCGCTTGATGTGGCGCGGCAGAACGTGGCGTTAAATGGTATGGATGTAGCGCGTGCGCAGTTTGTGCGTGATGATGTATTTAAGCTGCTGCGCAACTATCGTGACAGCGGTGAAAAATTCGATCTGATCATCATGGATCCGCCAAAATTTGTCGAAAACAAGAATCAGCTGGCGGGCGCCTGTCGCGGTTATAAAGACATCAATATGCTGGCCATGCAACTGCTCAATCCGGGCGGTATTCTGCTGACCTTCTCCTGTTCCGGTTTAATGGCGACCGAGCTTTTTCAAAAAATTGTCGCGGATGCCGCTGTGGATGCCGGACGTGATGTACAATTTATAGAACAGTTCCGTCAGGCCGCCGACCATCCGGTCATTGCCAGCTATCCGGAAGGCTTGTATCTGAAGGGCTTCGCTTGTCGCGTACTGTGACTTGAAAATACTTGCCTTGCCCCCATACAGGAGACAGGGCAGTTCTTTTCGGAGGTCACTATGATTGCCAGTAAATTTGGAATTGGTCAGCAGGTAAGGCATAAACTTTCTGGCGTGTTGGGTGTGATAATTGACGTCGATCCCGAGTATTCACTCGATACGCCGAAACTGGAAGAGGTTGGTGGTACCGAAGCGTTACGTACCACGCCCTGGTACCATGTCGTGATGGAAGATGAAACCGGTGAGCCTGTTCACACCTATGTGGCGGAAGTGCAACTGGCGGGAGAAATCAACAGGGAGCACCCCGAGCAACCCTCGATGGATGAGCTCGCTGCTTCAATCCGTCAACAGCTTCAGGCGCCCCGTCTGCGCCACTAACCACCAGTAGCAGAAGTGTCCGCGCGCGTTACGCCTGCGGCTTTGTTAATCCCAGTCGCGGTATCTCCATTTTTGGGCAGCGATCCATAATGACCGTCATGCCCGCATCCCGGGCCAGTACCGCGGCCTGTTCATTTACCACGCCCGATTGCAGCCAGAGCGTTTTTGCCCCGATGGCAATCGCCTCTTGCGCTACCCCCCACGCAGCTTCGGAATGACGGAAAACGTCCACCATATCGACCTGGCCCGGAATATCCGCCAGGCTGGCGTACGCGGTCTGCCCCAGCAAGCTTTTCCCCGCCAGTTTCGGACTGACCGGGATCACTTCATACCCCTGACCGAGCAGATATTTCATCACCCCATAGCTGGGACGTTCGGGTCGATCGCTGGCACCTACCAGCGCGATGCGTTTGGTGGAGGTCAGCACATCACGAATCAGTTGATCGTTCATTATTGGCTCCTTCTTACATTCGCCTCAGTGTAGATGATCAGGCGCACAGGTATGAAACTACCTGTGCAGAAAACTTTGCGCTAATGCACGAACAGATATGTTAAAATGTAAATGCGCTGCCATAATGTAAGAATTTGATACATTCACCTGTTCTCTGACGCCCTCTTCCCGGGAGATGAAATGAAGCTGTCACTGGCTGCTACGTGTTTATTCACTTTACTCGTAACAGCACCCTGTCACGCCATTACGTTAAAGCTTGATCCCGAGATCGAGCTGCTGGTGCTGGATGGGCGTAAAATTTCCGGCTCGCTACTGAAAGGCGCAGACAGCCTTGAACTCGAGCGCGGAGAGCATCAGTTTCTGTTCCGGGTGGAAAAGGTACGCGAAAATCAGCAGCGCCCGACACCAGATTACCGTTCCGTGCCGTTGATCGTCACCTTTACTGCCGAAGCAAAATCGATCCGTATTCGCCTTCCGGCGCTGGAAAACCGCCGTGAGCGCCTGCATTTCGATCGTGAATTCGCGTTTCAGGTGGTCGATGGCGACGGGAAAGAGATCCGCAGTAAACGCGATCGACTCTATAACGACCTGCAGGGGGATTATGAACGGGCAATGGAACGCTACAACCGCACCGGGAAAATCGCTTCCGTGCCGCGTTTTGCAAAAAACATTACTGCCGCCCCTGATACCCGCTTAGCTGCCGATCTGGACTGGGCACAGAGCAGCGAGCTGGCTTCGCTGCAGATGTGGTTCCATCGTCTGGATGAAGCGACCCGCCAGCGTTTTCTCGCCTGGGTAAAAACGTTACGCACAAGTTGATGAAAAGTAAACGACAGGGGTAAACTCGTCCGCTACAACTCTATCCAGATAACTTTCATTTTTTATTCAGGACGACGTTATGGATCAAACCCTCCGCACCCTTGGCGAACAAAAACATATCGCACTTGTCGCCCACGATCACTGTAAAGCGGCATTGCTGGAGTGGGTCAGCCTTAATCAGCCAGCGCTCATTCAGCATGTACTGTATGCCACAGGCACCACCGGCAATCTGATTAATCGCAGCACCGGTCTGGAAGTCAAAGCGATGCTGAGCGGTCCGATGGGCGGAGATCAGCAGGTCGGCGCCATGATTTCGGAAGGTAAAATCGACGTCCTGATCTTCTTCTGGGATCCCCTCAATGCCGTTCCGCACGATCCCGATGTGAAAGCCCTGTTGCGCCTGGCCACCGTCTGGAACATTCCGGTGGCCACCAATCGTGCTACCGCCGATTTTATCATCCAGTCACCGATGTTTTCCCGGGCGCTGGATATCAGCATCCCCGATTATCAGCGCTACCTGGCGGAACGTCTGAAATAGTCTGACCTCAGGCTTTACGCAGCAGCGGAACGCCCAGGTCGCGGAAATCATCGACAAAATCAGAGGGCTGTTCACGGTCGTAAAGCAGCCAGACCTGCTGACGCGCCCGCGTCAGCGCCACATAAGCCAGTCGCCGCTCCTCAGCGTGCGGAAAATCTTCCGGTTGCGGCAACAATCCCTGTTCGATAATGGATTCGCGCGTCGCCGCCGGAAAGCCCTCATCCCCCTGCTGTAAGCCCAGCAAAATCACGAAATCAGCCTGTTGTCCTTTGCTGGCATGAATGGTCATAAAGTCCAGCTGGAGCTTCGGCCATTTGGTCCGGGCTTTCTCCATGATCGCCGGCCGCAAATAGTGATAGCGGGCCAACAGTAACACGCGCTCATCCGGTCTGGCGTAGCCGCTGAGCTTATTTAACAAAGGTTCAAGCTGCTCCTGCGGCAGCAGCGCAATCGCTTTTTTTGTTCCTTTCGTCACGCTGTTCAGCGGCTTACGTAGCTGATGGGGATTCTGCTGAATAAAGCGGTTAGCTATCTCCCCAATACGATCGTTAAACCGGTAGGTGGTATCCAGCACGCAGCGGTCGCCTTCACCAAAGTAGTGATGAAAGGCGGTGGTGAGCGTCATCTCGGCACCGCTGAAGCGATAGATCGCCTGCCAGTCATCGCCCACCGCAAAAAGCGCCGTCTGCTTGTTTTGCTGACGCAGTGCCTGCAGCAACGCAGCCCGCTGCGGGGAAATGTCCTGGAACTCATCCACCAGAATCTGTTTCCAGGGACTGATAAAACGCCCTTTTTCCAGAATGTTAATCGCCTGATGGATCAGGCCGGAAAAATCGACCGCCCCCTCCTCTTTTAATGCGTTTTTCCAGGCTTTCAGCAGCGGTGCCATCAACCTGATACGTTTACTGAAGAGATCACGCACCTCATCCGGCACGTCGGCAATCATTGCGGCCTGGGCGCCGCCATGCATGCGCATCAGGCCCAGCCAGCGTTCAAGACGGCTCGCCAGACGTTGCGCCAGCGCCTGATCCTGCCAGAAAGCGCCTTCCGGCACCGTCCACTGCAGTTCATCACGCAGCCACTGCCGCCAGCCGTTCGCCTGCGCTTTTTTCTCGCTGCACTGCTGCCGCCAGGTGTCGATCAGCAGCGTGCGCCGCGCCTCCGCATCGCTCTCCAGCTTGCTGATCGCTGGCTGCTTGCTGCTGCCTTCACGAATGATATGCAGCGCCAGCGCGTGAAAGGTTCTCGCCTGAATCGCGCAGTCGCCCAGCCGCGTCCGGATGCGATCGTTCATCTCTTCCGCCGCCTGGCGACCAAACGCCAGCAGCAGTATCTGTTCCGGCGCCGCCAGCTTACGTGTCATCAGCCAGCCCGCCCGGGCCACCAGTACGGAGGTTTTGCCACTGCCGGCACCGGCCAACAACAGCAGCGACTCTTCGCCGTTAACCACCGCTTCGCTTTGCGCCCGGTTCAGTGGCGTTGACTCAACGCGGGCAAAAAAGTCGTGATATTGTGTCAGCATATTATCCGTCCAGCGACGATTGCGCTCACGCAGCGCGGCTTCGCCCTGCTCCAGCCAGTACTGGCAGGTCTGCCAGCTGGCACGGCAGTTCTCAAAAGAGGCTATCCTCGCAAGCGGCAGCGGTAAGGCGTCAAACTGTTGATGGATCATCTCAGTGATCGCCCGCAGTTCGCTGCGTCTTAACCAGCGATCCTGCTGTTCGAAGGCCTGAATGCGCGTCACCACGCTGGTTAATACCTCGCTGCAGACCTCGCTCATCTCCTGACTCCACTGTTGCCAGGCCTGCTGCAGATAATGATAAAAACGCTGGGTTTCCTGCCATTCCGTGCCGTGCAGGCGCACCACTTTTTCCGCCGGCAGGGTGAACTCCAGTTCCCCCCAGACCACGCCGCGCTTACAGGCGATATCCAGCAGTTGGTTAAAAGGGATGAGATATTCATGTTTATCCCCGCTGACCTCAACGCCAGCAGCCAGCAGACGCACACGATGATAAGGATGTTGAGCAAGACGTTTGCCCATTGAGGTTGCTTTGAGTTCCATGAACGCGAGCCATCACCAGGGAAGTAGAATTAAGGTCAGTTTACCCGTCAGACCTTTGGCACTCCAGCCTTAAAACAAGCTACACTAGGCGACACATCTTGCGGAATGCAAAAGGAAAAGATCTTTATGCGCACGGTCTTAAACATTCTTAACTTTGTCCTCGGTGGCTTTTTTACGACGCTGAGCTGGCTGTTTGCCACGCTGATGAGCATCGTGCTGATTTTTACGCTGCCGCTGACCCGCTCCTGCTGGGAGATCACTAAACTTTCGCTGCTGCCATTTGGCAATGAAGCCGTGCATGTCGATCTACTGCGCCCCGAAGGAAAAAATGCGGTAATGAACGCCGGTGGTACGCTGCTGAACCTGTTCTGGCTTATCTTTTTTGGCTGGTGGCTCTGCCTGGCGCATATTTCTGCCGGGATTGTGCAGTGTTTATCGCTGATCGGCATTCCGGTGGGCATTGCTAACTTTAAAATCGCGGCCATTGCCCTCTGGCCAGTAGGACGTCGAGTGGTGTCAGTTGAAGAGGCGCGTGCCGCGCGTGAAGCTAACGTCCGTCGCCATTATTGAGGCCACGCCATGATGAGTAATGCCTTACCGGGTTGGCGCCGTTACCTGTTTAACAGTGCATGGCGCTATTTACTGCGTATTTTCTTTGCACTAACCGGCTGTACTGCTGTGCCCTGGTTTTTAGGTCAGATCACCTGGACTATTCCGTTAACCCTCGGGGTCGTTGCCGCCGCGCTGGCCGATCTTGATGACCGCTGGACAGGACGGTTACGCAATTTGCTGATTACCCTGTTCTGCTTCTGCATTGCATCGGTCTCGGTGGAACTGCTGTTCCCCTATCCCGTGTGGTTTATGCTGGGACTGGCTCTCTCCACCTGGGGCTTTATCCTGCTGGGCGCGCTGGGACAGCGCTACGCCACTATCGCTTTTGGCGCCCTGTTGATCGCCGTCTACACCATGCTGGGAGTCACCCTGTTCAGCCAGTGGTATCTGCAACCCATACTGCTGTTGATCGGCGCGCTCTGGTATAACCTGTTGACCCTGATCGGCCACTTTATATTTCCGGTGCGTCCGGTACAGGAGCAGCTGGCAGGCAGTTTCTCTCAGCTTGCCCGTTATCTGGATGCCAAAGCGAATCTGTTTGATCCCGATGCCGGGAAGCAGGACGATGCCGCGCTGATTGAAACGGCAATGGCTAACGGCCTGTTAGTGGCGCAGCTGAACCTGACGAAAACCACCATCCAGAGCCGGTTGCGTGGCGATCGGGGCTCACGCAGCACGCGCCGCAGCCTGCACTACTATTTTGTCGCGCAGGATATCCATGAACGTGCCAGCTCCTCGCATCTGCAGTATCAGCTATTGCGTGATGACTGGCGCTATAACGAAGTGCTGTTTCGCTTTGAGCGGCTGTTAAATATGCAGGCCAGCGCCTGTCGTGAGCTGGCCCAATCGATTCTGCTGGGAGAACCCTGGCATCACGATGCCCGTTTCGAGCGCGCGTTCACCCATCTGCAGACCGCGCTGGAACGTTTGCAGCAGGCCGCTCCAGAAGAAGCCAATATACGCGCCCTCTTCTGGCTGCTGCGTAATTTACGCGCCATAGATGGGCAACTCGCCTCGATTGAATCAGAACAGGCCCTGAGCGTCACCTCGCCACAAAGCGATACCCTGCTTTCCCGGGAAGGACTGACAGGCTGGAGCGATGTCCGACTGCGGTTAAGCCGTCATCTTTCGCCCTCGTCGTCGCTGTTCCGCCATGCGGCGCGAATGACTATCGTACTTTGTATCGGCTATGCCTTAATTCAGCTGGCTGGCCTGGAACGCGGTTACTGGATCCTGCTGACCTGTCTGTTTGTGTGTCAGCCAAACTATAACGCCACGCGCCGACGGCTGGCGTTGCGTATCATCGGCACCCTGGCCGGTGTCGCCATCGGGCTGCCGGTACTCTGGCTGGTGCCCTCCTATGAAGGCCAGCTGATACTGATCGTCCTGACTGGCGTGCTGTTCTTTGCGTTTCGCCAGATACAGTATGCTCAGGCTACGCTGTTTATTACCCTGCTGGTCCTGCTCTGTTTTAACCTTCTTGGTGAAGGTTTTGAGGTAGCCTTGCCGCGTATTGTGGATACGTTGATCGGCTGCGCTCTGGCCTGGCTGGCCGTGGCCTTTATCTGGCCTGACTGGCGTTTTCGTCGTTTGTCGGTGGTTGCCGATCGGGCGCTGAAGGCGAACTGCCGCTATCTGGATGCCGTGCTGGAACAATATCATCAGGGCAAAGATAACCGCCTGGCCTACCGTATTGCCCGACGTGACGCGCATAATGCCGATTCGGAGCTGGCGACGGTGGTGTCCAACATGAGCAGTGAACCCCATACCCGGCAGGGGTTGCGCGAGGCGGCCTTCCGTTTACTTTGCCTGAATCACTCCTTCCTCAGCTATATCTCTGCGTTGGGCGCGCATCGCGAGCGATTAACTCAGCAGGATCTGCTGGCGTTGCTGATTGATGTGATTCGTTATGCTGAAGATGTGTTGCAGGCGCACATTGATGAGGAACAGGCCGAAACGATGCGGCAAGCGCTGGCCAGCCGCATCAGTCAGACTGACGTTGATCCTGAAACCCGGGCTCCGTTAGTGCTGCAGCAGACAGGGCTGCTGATTGGTCTGCTACCGGAGATTGCCCGCCTGCAGAAAACCTTGTCCGACGCCTAGCGCTGTAGCGGCTCCTGGGGTGTCTGTTGCCCGATGGTCTGCTGATACCATTCACTCAGTTCCGCCTTGATCGCTTGCGGCAAGGCGGCCTGATGCTGGCCTGATATGGCACCCTGCAGCGCAAACAGCGTTTTTAGCCCCAGATGTTTATTCAGCGCTTTCAGCTTCAGCCAGCTCTGCCGGGCCCCGACTTCGTGCAGGTGCTTAACGGTACAGATCCCTACCTGTCGTAACATCATCTCCATACGCAAACTCAGATTGGGGAGATCTTTGAGCCGCAGAGAACGCGTTTTCGCCTCGCGACTGGCGCGTGCCTCCTGCAACGACGCCCGGGACAATGCCAGTAAACGGTCCGGGTTTTGCCACAGACTTTCATCCACTTTGTAATAATCCAGCATCACCGGCATGCCGCGCTTGCGTGATACCAGCGGTACCAGCCTGCGATTAGCCCCGTAGCTGCGCAACGCCTCACTGGCACGCAGATAGAGCTCGCCTTCATTGACCAGTGCAAACACCACCTTCTCTACTGAAAGCGCATAGCCGCCAAATTGCGTACGTGACTCTATCTTGCCCAGCGCAGATAACTGCTGCCTGGACTGTTCAATGACCTGATGCGCCTTTTTCATGCCATCACCTCCCTGTCATAAAAATTAACCAAAACTCTGAAAAATCAGCCGGTTAAAAGATAGAAAAAACACGTTAGAGGTTCAATGAATAAATACGATTCTCATGGTTTTACTGCAGAAATTGCGAGACGTTTTCAGAAATTGAGGTTGATCTTTGGATATTAAGTCAGTACTGTATATTCATACAGTTCATCATTGAGTGATAACCCTATGCGTACTGAACTTATGAAAAAAGCTGGCCCCCATGCCCATTATGCATCGCCTTCCAGCCCGCGTTTATCCGCTGGATGGATCACTGAACTGAGCTATAGCGATCAACAACCGGGTATGATGCAAATGCTGCTTTTGCCGCTGCTGCAGCAGCTGGGTTTGCAATCACGCTGGCAGCTCTGGCTGACACCGGCCCATAAGTTAAATCGCCAGTGGCTGGTGCAATCAGGCCTGCCGCTGGAAAAAAGTATGCATATCGCTCATTCTGATCGTCACAGTACGGTGGATGCAATGAGCAAAGCATTACGAACCGGTAACTACAGCGTAGTGCTGGCATGGATTCACTATGAACTGAACGATGATGAACGTCGTCAGCTGGAGAAGGCGGCGGCGGAAGGTCAGGCGCTGGGGTTGATTATGCGCGCGACCGATTCCGTTAATCTGACCACACGACCAGCAAATCAGCTGAAAATTCACTCGACTTTGTTTCATTGAGTAAAATTGAGATTTATCTCAGGTCGTTTTTTTCCTGCGTTGCCGCTAACCCACTGATTCTTTTCCCTCCAGCTTTGACAAGGGGTTAGCGGAAATCCAGCGCTTTAATCTTTAATTTTTCCCCTGCCGCTTTGCTTAAAAGTGCATATAAACGGCTGTTTTTTTGCTGCGCTACATCACATCATACTTGTAAGTTTCCAATCTCGTTGTAGACTTTACCTCGCCAGGGTGCTCAATAACCTCCGTTTTTTCGGTAGAGTCATAAGCGAGCGTTTGGACCCGGCGAAGGATTACAACCAAGAGCAACGTTTTTGCTCATTGCCTATTTGGATGATAACGAGGCGCAAAATGAAAAAGACAGCTATCGCAATTGCAGTGGCACTGGCTGGCTTCGCTACCGTAGCGCAGGCCGCTCCTAAAGATGACACCTGGTACACCGGTGCAAAACTGGGCTGGTCTCAGTATCACGATACTGGTTACTACGGTAATGGTTACGTTGGCAACGATGGCCCGACGCGTGACGAACAGCTGGGTGCTGGTGCGTTCGTAGGCTATCAGGCTAATCCTTACCTGGGTTTCGAACTGGGTTATGACTGGCTGGGCCGTATGGCTTATAAAGGCAACAACGTCAACGGTGCGCTGAAAGCACAAGGCGTTCAGCTGGCAGCGAAACTGAGCTACCCGATTTATGATGACCTGGACGTGTATACCCGTCTGGGTGGCATGGTATGGCGTGCTGACTCCACGCAGAACAACAACGGTACCCGCATCAGCGACCACGACACCGGCGTTTCTCCGCTGGCTGCTGTAGGTGTTGAATATGCGCTGACCCGTGACTGGGCTGCCCGTCTGGACTACCAGTGGGTGAACAACATCGGCGACGCTGGCACCGTAGGTACCCGTCCTGATAACACCATGCTGAGCCTGGGTGTGTCTTACCGCTTCGGCCAGGATGAAGCTGCGCCTGCTCCGGCACCGGCGCCGGCTCCGGCTCCGGTTGTTGAAACCAAGCGTTTCACTCTGAAGTCTGACGTACTGTTCAACTTCAACAAATCGACCCTGAAACCGGAAGGTCAGCAGGCGCTGGATCAGCTGTACAGCCAGCTGAGCTCTATGGATCCGAAAGATGGTTCTGTTGTTGTTCTGGGCTTCACCGACCGTATCGGTTCTGACCAGTACAACCAGGGCCTGTCTGAGAAACGTGCACAGTCTGTTGTTGACTACCTCGTTTCTAAAGGTATCCCGGCTAACAAAATTTCTGCACGTGGCATGGGTGAATCCAACCCGGTTACTGGCAACACCTGTGACAGCGTGAAAGGCCGTAACGCCCTGATCGACTGCCTGGCACCGGATCGTCGTGTTGAAATCGACGTGAAAGGTATCAAAGACGTGGTAACTCAGCCTCAGGCTTAAGTTATGACGGATAAAAAACCCCGCTGCGGCGGGGTTTTTTTATGGCTGTGATACAGAGAAACAACAGGCTGCACAGCGTTTATTTCTTATCGCCATCCGCATTACCCAGGATGGCTTGCAAGTCCTGTTTCAATGTCGACATCTGGCTGGCATATTTTTCTTTGCGTTCCGCATCTTCAATTAACTGCACGATGGTTTCTGACAGCGTACTGTTACGTCGCTGCGCCAGCCCGGCCAGCCGCTGCCAGACCAGATACTCCAGATCGATCGACTTTTTACGCGTGTGCTGGTGTTCAGCATTAAAATGGCGTTTCCGCCGGGCGCGGATCGTCTGTTTCAGCCGGTTGGAGAGATCGGGATTAATATGTTGCGCTATCCACTCGCTGACGTCGGCGGGATGATTCTCCATCGCCAGCAGCGCGTTCACCGCTTCCTGCGCAGCGCTGCGCTCAATATGTCGCGTGATCAACTCACCTTCCCGATGTTTTTTCACCAGGTATTTCCATTTCCATCCGCTTTCAAGATTTTCGAGTTGCTGGTATTTCATCGGAATCTCATCGTGATCACGTAACAAGCTAAGAATAACAGCTTTTTTCTCTGGTGCAGTAAGGAAAAACATCTTGCCTGCGTTACAGTATCGTTGAGATCTCTACAGTGCTTAACGAGGCTGATTACTGTATAATCTCGCTTTTCTCATAATCAGATAAATGCGATAACATTGACCAGCTCTCAACTTACGTGGCAAGCCCTGCAGCCTGATATAACGCGTTACCAGTCCGTTTTCTCTCAACTGTCTGAAGACGATAACGATAGCCTGGCGTCGGTTCAACCCCGATTGCTGAATGCGCTGGCTCATTTGCATCATCAAACGCTCGGCTTTCCCCTTCTGCTGGTTCGCAGTCAGGAAAACAGTGATTACCTGGCGCGTATCGCGCAGGCGGCGCAGCACGTTGCCGGCCCGTCAACCGCCCTTTATGGCGGTGAATACCATGTTATGGCAGATAACGTCACGCTGCTGCCACCCGCCGATAAAAACCGACCTTTTACCGGCAGTGGCGCGGTGCATTACGCTGAATGGATTGAATTCGAGCAACTGTTTGGCTGTGTGCGTCTGCATAAGAATCGTATTCAGCTGGAGCCCGGACTGCTGCATAAGGCCAATGGCGGCACGCTGGTTCTCTCCCTGCGCACCTTACTGATGCAGCCAGTGATGTGGATGCGTCTGAAGCAGTGCCTGATCAACCGGCGTTTTGACTGGCTCTCTCCTGATGAAACGCGTCCGTTGCCGATCTCTGTCCCCTCCCTGCCGCTTCAGTTACGCCTGGTGCTCTGTGGCGAGCGCGATGCACTGGCTGAATTCCAGGAGCTGGATCCCGAGATCCACGAAATGGCCATCTACACTGAATTTGAAGAGAATATTCAGGTGCTTGATGAAGAGGATATGGCTAACTGGTGTCGCTGGACCACCGCGATTGCCCATGACGCGGGCCTCGCGACGCCACATCCTGACTTCTGGCCGGCGCTGATCCACGAAGGTGTACGCTATAGCGGCGATCAGGAGACCCTGCCGCTCTGCCCGCGCTGGCTGCTGCGTCAGCTTCAGGAAACCTCATTGCACGGCGAGCATCTCAACGCAGAGGCCTTAACCAACGCTTTAGCGGCGCGCGGCTGGCGGGAAAATTATCTGGCCGAGCGGATGCTGGATGAAATTCTGCTCAAACAAACCCTGATCGAAACCGAAGGGGAAGTGGTAGGCCAGATTAATGGCCTGTCGGTGGTGGAATTTCCTGGCCATCCGCGTCCGTGGGGCGAGCCCTCACGCATTACCTGTGTTGTGCATCCCGGTGACGGTGAGTTTACCGATGTAGAGCGTAAAGCAGAGCTGGGCGGCAACATCCATGCCAAAGGCATGATGATTATGCAGGCTTACCTGATCGCGGAACTGGAACTGGAGCAACAACTCCCCTTCTCCGCCTCGGTGGTATTCGAGCAGTCCTATTCCGAAGTGGATGGCGACAGCGCCTCGCTGGCCGAGCTGTGTGTGTTAATCAGCGCCCTCGCTAACCAGCCCGTTAACCAGCAAATTGCGGTTACCGGCTCGGTCGATCAGTTCGGCAATGTTCAGCCCGTGGGCGGCCTGAATGAAAAAATCGAAGGCTTTTTCCAAATCTGTGATGAGCGTAGCCTGACGGGCGAGCAAGGGGTGATTATCCCGGCCTGCAATGTACGTCATCTCAGTCTGAATACTGCAGTCACCGAGGCTGTTAAGCAGGGCAAGTTCCATATCTGGGCCATTGAACGGGCTGATGAAGCGCTGCCGCTGCTGACCGGCGTTGCGTGGCGAACTGATGAGGGACCCTGCCTGTTACGGACTATTCAGGAACGTATCACACAGCTCAATGAGCAAGAGGCCCGTCAGTTGCCCTGGCCACTCCGTTGGCTAAACTGGTTTAACCACAGCTGATCGGATTTGTTCAGCTTACAACTGTTAGCTAAGATTATTGATTCACTAAAATAAGGCTTACTGAAAACATGGTAGATAAACGCGAATCCTATAGCAAAGAAGACCTGATTGCCTCAGGTCGCGGCGAACTGTTTGGTGAAAATGGTCCACCGCTCCCGTCAGGCAATATGTTGATGATGGACCGCGTGGTCAAAATGACCGAAGACGGCGGAAAGTATGATAAAGGCTTTGTGGAAGCAGAGCTGGATATTCATCCCGACCTTTGGTTTTTCGGCTGCCATTTTATTGGCGATCCGGTAATGCCGGGCTGTCTGGGCCTGGATGCCATGTGGCAGCTGGTCGGTTTTTACCTGGGCTGGCTGGGCGCTGAAGGCAAGGGCCGTGCGCTGGGCGTGGGCGAAGTGAAATTCACCGGTCAGGTCCTGCCGGACGCGAAAAAAGTCACCTACCGCATTCATTTCAAACGCGTGATTAACCGTAAACTGGTCATGGGCGTGGCAGATGGTGAAGTCTTTGTCGACGGTAACCTGATCTATAACGCCAGCGATTTAAAAGTGGGTCTGTTCAAGGACACCACAGCGTTCTGATTTTTTTTCTACAGCACGCAAGAAGGCAAAAAGGCGCTGAGGAGTTACTCCCGGCGCCTTTTTGTATGCACCACGACGTTGACCCGCAGCTGCAGGTGATCGCCATTTCCCTTCCCCTGAGATTTCACCGGTTTATCGCTTTCCCGATTGCATCGTGGGGGATCTCTTCTAGCCTTAAAGGGCCACTTAACAACCCCTGGAGGGACTATGACTGAGCAATACCGCAACTGTATTGAAGCCTGTTATCGTTGTGCCGCCGCCTGTGACTATTGTGCGGCTTCCTGTCTGCAGGAAGAGAATATCGACATGATGCGTGAATGCATTCGTCTGGATATACAATGTGCCAATATTTGCCGTCTTGCGGCGCAGTTCATGGCGCAGAACAGCGAAAACGCCAGAGCGCTCTGCCAGTTATGTGCGGAAGTGTGTCAGAAATGTGGTGAAGAATGTGGTAAGCATGAGCACGATCATTGTCAGGCTTGTTCCAGTGCCTGTCTGCAATGCGCGCAAGCGTGTCGGGAAATGGCCGCCTGATATGAAAACCTCCGCACACAGCGGAGGTTTTCATCCTTTTCCTGACATTCGGTTAAGCAATAACCGACCTGTCCTCCATGGCTTGTCGCCAGCCTCCCAACCAGTGAGATTTTGCGTCGGTTAACTGATACGGACACATCTCTTTAGAGCGTCCCGAAATACCGGCCTGGTAGCCTCGTGAATGTGCTCGTTCCAGGCGGTCTCGTTTTTGTCTCTTCATACCTCGTTTCCCTCATTTCAGGTCTGGTGGAATCTGGTGGAAAGAAAAGAGCGGCGAAATAATATTCAACCACACTAATGTTCTACCGCCTTTGAAAGGAAAAAGCAATGTGCAAAATTCATACAATTGCAATAAAAGTAAACGCGCCAGGAGCGGCATGGGCAGAGAAAAAAGCGTGTAAAAGCCGGCATCTGGCTGATTCGTCAATAAAAAAATCCCTGATTCGTTTGCCGTACCGCTGCAAAAAATCAGGGGCTTAACGGGAAAATCAAACTATTCCTAATCTGGTCTGGCGAGGATTTGCGCAATTTGCTGCGCCTGCTGTTGCCAGCCTGCAGCCAGGGTTCTGACCAGCGCATCATAGCCATCTTCCTGCTGCGGTAACGCCAGATCAAAAGGTTGTTTGATTAGCTTTCCTTGATGTTGCAATACCCACTCACCGCTGATCACCGCCTTACCATCATAGCGGCCGTGAAAAGCGGTCACGTTGACCGTCAGAATGTCATGCTGCTCGTTCAGTGGCGACGCAGAAACCAGGCGATCGGGCAGCGCCCGACTCAGATTAGTCACCAGCGTTTGCTGCAATTGTTGATCCAGCGGGCTTGCCCAGACATTCTGGCTTGCGATCACATATTTCACATCGCTGGTCTGATAAACCACCCCGCTGCCCGCCAGATAGTCCGGCACCGTTACCTGCTGCACCCAGAGCATCGGTTGCCCGGCACCCTGCGAGTGACTGATGCTCAGCGCGCCGCTGCCTGCCGGCAACTGATAGGTAGTTGTTTCAACCGTATTGCTACAGGCACTGACCGCGAGCGTTGTCAGCGCAATTATCCATTTTTTCATGGTTTAGCCCTCTTTGGCTGCGGATCCTGACCCGGCTTAGCTTCAAATATCAGCGCGTTGCTCTTGTTGTTGAGCGTTTTCAGCACCGGCTGCAACTCACGTAACACCTGATCCAGACGCTGCATATCTCCTACCAGCTTGTTATAAGCGGGCGAACCTGGCTGCAAACCTTTCATACTGCGGTTCAGCTCACGCAGGGTTTGCTGCATATCTTCCGGCAGAGTTCTCATCGCCGGGCTGGCAGTAATCTGGTTCAGGTTATCCAGGGTTTTCTGCAGCTGACGCAGCGTACGCTGGCTCTCTTTCAGGGTACCGGTCGCTTCATTCAGCATCGGGTTAAGCGGCAGGTTGTTGATTTTATCCAGCGCGGTCATCAGTTTCTGCTGAATCTGGCTCAGGCCTCCGCTGATGGTCGGGATAATCTCATAACCAGCGATCTTATCGAGTCCCTTATAGGGCGGCTCATGTTCATAGAAATCCAGATCAATATAGAGCGAACCAGAAAGCAGGTTGCCGGTTTTCAGAGTGGCGCGCAGTCCACGCTGTTTACCTTCCTGCAGATGCCGCTCAAGGTCAAAATCGCCGCCGATACGGCTGACAAAACGATCCGGCTCAATCCGTATCAACACTGGCACGCGGTAGTCGGGATTCAGCGCCTGGCTGGTTTCCGGCAACAGGAAAGGCGCCTCGGCGACAGTCCCGAGACGAATGCCGCGAAACTCTACTGGCGCACCGGGCTGCAGACCGCGGATGGAATCGGTAAAGAACATCAGGAAATCAATATGGCGGGTGTAAAGCGAATCCTGAATGCTGCGCTGATCGTCGTATAAGTGATATTCCGCTTTGTTCATGGCCGCCTCGCCGCGCTCCCAGCCATCCGGGATGTCAAAGCTGACCCCGCCGCTGAAGAGTGTGGTCAACGAGCCCATCTCCACCCGCATGCCGGAAGCAGACATATCCACGGCGATGCCGCTGTCCTTCCAGAAACGCACATTGGTGGTCACCAGCCGATCGTAAGGCGCGGCAATAAACAGCTGATAGGTCATCATGCGTTTCTCGGTATCAAAAACGCTGGTTTCCACCGTGCCGACACGATAACCGCGAAACAACACCGGATCGCCCGGATTCAGTTGCCCCGCTTTTTTACTGTCGAGGGTAATACGGATGCCTTTCGCATTGGGCGGCGCGAGCGGCGGCGCATCCAGCAGCGGATACGTTTCCGGCTGTTCGCCTTTGCTGCCGGGCTGCAACTCAATATAGGCGCCTGACAGCAGGGTGCCGAGCCCCGTGACCCCTTCGCGCCCGATTTGCGGTTTCACTACCCAGAAGACGCTATCACCATGCAGCAGTTTCTCCATTCCCTCATGCAGGCGCGCTTTGATCTCCACGTGGTGCAGATCGTCGGTCAGTACCGCACTCTCAATTACCCCCACATCAACGCTGCGACTTTTGATGGTGGTTTTACCCGCCTCAATGCCCTCGGCGTTCTCTGTAATCAGAGTAACCTGCGGTCCCTGATGGGTGTAATGGTAAAACAGAATCCATGCGCCAATCAGCAGAGTGACAACAGGTACGATCCATACCGGCGACCAGCGTTTTATCTGATCGACTTTAGCGGTGCCGTGATTATTCTCCGTCAACGCGCGACTCCTTAAGGCTAGTGGTTCGAATCCGATCCCAGGTCAGGCGCGGATCAAAGGTAATGGCGGCGAACATGGTCAGGATCACCACCAGCGCAAACAGCAGCGCCCCCAGTTCGGGATAAATACTCATTAAATGTCCCATACGTACCAGCGCAGACAAAACGGCAATGACAAACACATCGATCATGGACCAGCGGCCGACAAACTCCACCACCTCATAAATGCGGTGCATCTTTTCACTGTCAGCACGACCGCGTCCGCTGGCATCCCAGCACAGCCAGCCAATCGCCAGCATTTTGAGTGACGGCACCATAATGCTGGCGATAAAAATCACCAGCGCCACCGGATAAGAGCCATCGCTCCAGAGCAGAATAACGCCTGCCATGATTGTCGACGGGTATTGCGTACCCAGCGTCTCGGTCACCATGATGGGCAGGATGTTGGCCGGAATATAGAGCATCAGCGAAGTGAGCAGCAGCGCCAGCGTCCATTGCAGGCTGTGCTTACGGCGCGCGGCGGCCACCACCCCACAGCGCGGACAGCGGCGCTGTTCTGCCGGCAGAATCGCGGTACAGCAGGGACAGGCGCGCAGCCCCTGTTGCAGCCCGCTGAGGCCCGGTTGCGCGCGCTGCGTCAGCGCGGGCACTGGCGCGATACGTTGCCAGACCCAGCGGCGATCGACGCACTGAAAAGCGCGTAGCTGCAGCAGGCAGAACAGGCACCAGGGCCAGAAGCTGGTTTTCAGGCCGATATCGCCATAGGCGATGAGCTTCACCATGCTGACCAGCACCCCGGCCATAAAGATCTCTGCCATGCCCCAGTTGCGCAGCCGGAACAGAACGCGCGCCAGCCCCAGACGCACGCCGTGCGGTAGCGGAACAGGATTAACCAGCAGCAGAATGCTCACCATACAGAAGGCGGGGATCGCCTGCACAAACAGCAAAAAGAGCGTGGCGAGGCTACGATAATCTTCAGACACCATCACGCGCGGGATTTGCATCAGCGAGGTCTGGCTGCTGATGCCGGCAACATGCATATCGATAAAGGGAAACAGGTTTGCCAGCAGCAGCATAAACAGCGCGGCCAGCGCATAGCCCGTCGGGCGTCTGCGCGGTTCAGGCCAGTGCGTCAGCAAGGTGGTGTGGCAACGCGGGCAGCTTGCTTTACTGCCTGCGGGAACCGCAGGCAGACGGGTCATCAGATCGCACTGCGGGCAGAGCATCCATCCTGCTGCTTCTGCCGCAGAATCCTCCTGATGGTGGTGACGGCTCACGCACCCGATTTCAGTGATTCGAGATATTCCCATCGTTCAAAGGCGCTTTCCAGTTCTTGCTCGACCCGTGCCAGCTCATCCAGTACCGGCTGCGTTTTCTCGTGCGGCTGGCTGAAAAAGTCAGGATGACTCATCTGCGCCTGCAGCTCACCGATACGCCCTTCCAGGGTTTCCATTTTTTCCGGCAGCTGCTCCAGCTCCCGTGCCAGGTTATAGCTTAGTTTGCCTGCGCTACGTTTGGCGGATTCATTTTTCTCGCTGGCCGGTTTTTCGGTGCCAGCAGCGGATTTCGGCTGGGCACTGGCGCGGGACTGCCGGTAAGCCGCCCGCTGCTGTTGCGCATCGTGATAGCCGCCGACAAACGCGCCAATCTCGCCGTTGCCTTCAAAAATCCAGCATTCGGTGACGGTGTTGTCCACAAACTGACGATCGTGGCTGACCAGCAGGACGGTGCCCTGATAGCCATCAATCAGCTCTTCCAGCAGCTCCAGCGTCTCAACGTCGAGGTCGTTGGTAGGTTCATCAAGAATCAGCAGGTTGCTGGGGCGCAGAAACAGACGCGCCAGCAGCAGGCGATTGCGTTCACCGCCAGAAAGCGCGCGCACCGGGGTCATCGCCCGTTTGGGATGAAAAAGGAAGTCCTGCAGATAACCGAGCACATGGCGCGGTTTGCCGTTTACCATCACTTCCTGTTTGCCTTCGGCGAGGTTATCCATCACCGTACGATCGGGATCAAGTTCGGCACGATGCTGGTCGAAATAGGCGACTTCCAGTTTGGTGCCGCTGTGAATGCGGCCGCTGTCCGCTTTCAGCTGACCCAGCATCAGACGCAACAGCGTGGTTTTCCCGCAGCCGTTCGGCCCGATCAGGGCAATTTTATCGCCGCGCTGAACCTGCGCCGAGAAGTCTTTTACCAGCGTTTTGCCCGCTACCGCGTAATTAACATGCTCCATTTCGAAGACAATTTTGCCGGAGCGCGATGCCTCTTCCACCTGCATGTTGGCTTTGCCCATCACTTCGCGTCGTTCAGAACGTTCACGGCGTAGCGCTTTCAGCGCACGCACACGCCCTTCATTACGGGTACGGCGTGCCTTGATGCCCTGGCGGATCCACACCTCTTCCTGCGCCAGCTTGCGGTCAAATTCGGCATTCTGCAGCTCTTCCACACGCAGCGCTTCTTCTTTGCCAGCCAGATAGGTATCGTAGTTGCCCGGCCAGGAGACCAGCTTACCGCGATCAAGATCGACGATACGCGTCGCCATATTGCGGATAAAAGAACGGTCGTGGGAGATAAAGATAATGCTGCCGGAAAAGCTTTTAAGAAAGGTTTCCAGCCAGTCAATGGTTTCGATATCAAGGTGGTTAGTCGGCTCATCAAGCAGCAGCACACGCGGGTTACTCACCAGCGCGCGACCAAGGGCAGCCTTACGCAACCAGCCGCCTGACAACGACGAAAGTTCCGTATCGGGCTGCAAGCCGATTTGCTGCAGCACATCGTTAATACGGCTCTCCAGCTGCCAGAGATTGTGATGGTCCAGCAGCCCCTGCAGACGCGCCATCTCGTTCAGGTTTTTTTCGCTCGGATCCTGCATCACCGTGTGCGAAATGGCGTGATACGCTTTCAGATACTCCGCCTGCTCTTCCACACCCTCAGCCACAAAATCATACACCGAACCTTTGATGTTGCGCGGCGGATCCTGCTGCAGGCGCGCCACAACCAGATCCTGTTCATAGATGATGCGGCCATCATCCAGCGGCTGCTCACGGTTGATGATTTTCATCAGCGTCGATTTGCCTGCGCCGTTACGGCCAACCAGACAGACGCGCTCATTTTCTTCGATATGCAGTTCGCTGTTATCCAGCAGCGGCGCATCGCTGAAAGAGAGGTACGCCCCATGAATACTGATCAATGACATAAAACTTATTCCTTACTGGCGTGGGTAACCAGCCAGCAGTTATGAATGTGACGATTACGGGCAAAATCCTGCGACTGCGTTTTTGCAGTGATCTCCTGCGCCTGCAGGCCCAGCGCCTGCAGCCCCTCATGATCCATTTTGAAACCGCGTTTGTTATTCGAGAACATAATGGTGCCGCCCGCGCGCAACAGCCGCTTCAGCTGTTTCATCAGCTCAGGATGATCGCGCTGCACGTCAAAGCTCTCTTCCATGCGTTTGGAGTTAGAGAAAGTCGGCGGATCGATAAAAATCAAATCGAACTGCTCGTTGCTTTCACGCAGCCAGCTCAGGCAGTCCGCCTGCAGCAGACGGTGCTGACGGCCGGTCAGGCCATTCAGGCGCAGGTTGCGTTCTGCCCATTCCAGATAAGTGCGCGACATATCTACCGTGGTGGTGGTGCGCGCACCGCCCAGCCCGGCGTGGACGCTGGCGCTGCCGGTATAGGCAAACAGGTTAAGGAAATCTTTCCCTTTGCTCATTTTGCCCAGCATCTGACGCGCAAGACGGTGATCGAGGAAAAGACCGGTATCGAGATAATCGGTCAGGTTGACCCAGAAGCGCGCGTTATATTCCTGTACTTCAAAAAATTCGCCCTTCTCGCTCAGCTTCTGATACTGGCTTTTGCCTTTCTGGCGCTCGCGGGTTTTCAGCACCAGGCGGTTCGCCGGCAGCTCCAGCACGCTCAGGGTGGCGCTGATCACATCAAACAGGCGCTGACGCGCTTTGTTGGCATCGATGGTTTTGGGCGGCGCATATTCCTGAATCACTACCCAGTCAGCGTAACGGTCCACCGCGACGTTATAGTCCGGCAGATCGGCATCATAAATACGGTAACATTCAATGCCTTCCTGACGAGCCCATTTATCCAGCTTCTTCAGGTTTTTACGCAGACGGTTAGCATAATCTTCCGCGATCTGTCCGCCGCTTTCCGTTGCACTGGCCGCCAGCTGATAGTTTTTCTGCACGCAATCCAGCGGGCCGTTTTTCGCTTTGAACTGACGATCGGCACGCAGCTGCAGGCAGCTCAGCAGTTCCGGCGAGGCGCTGAACAGCGACAGATTCCAGCCGGCAAACTCGCGTTTCATGATGCGACCAAGCTGGCTGTGCAGCGCGATCAGGGCCGGTTCACTTTCCAGACGCTCGCCATAGGGCGGGTTACTTAATACCGTGCCGACGCTTTCTGCAGGCAGCGGGTTTTTCAGCTGCAGCAGATCCTGCCGCTGCAGCGTAATCAGATCCGCCACCCCGGCACGGCGCGCGTTGGCGACTGCGTGCTCCAGCACCCGTCCATTATTGTCATAACCGTAAAAGCGCGCCGTCGCCGCAGCGGTGCCGGCGCGGGCACGCTGCTGCGCCTCTTCTTTAATCTCGCGCCATAGCGCCTCGTTGTGCTTTTTCCAGCTGCTGAAGCCCCAGCGGCTGCGCAACAGTCCCGGCGCGCGATCGCAGGCCACCAGGGCCGCCTCAATCAGCAAGGTACCGGAACCGCACATGGGATCCAGCAGCGGGGTGTGCGGCTGCCAGCCGGAGCGCAACACAATGGCCGCCGCCAGGTTCTCTTTTAACGGCGCCTGACCGGTTTGCTGGCGGTAGCCGCGCTGATGCAGCGCATCGCCGCTGAGATCCAGCGCGATACTGGCGCGATCCCGGCTCAGCCAGACGTTAATCCGGATATCGGGCTGCTCACGATCCACATCGGGACGCGTTTTACCCTGGCGGGTAAAGCTGTCCACGATGGCGTCTTTTACCCGCAGCGCGCCAAACTGGCTGTTACGAATCACGTCGTTGGTGCCGCTGAAGTGCACCGCAAAGGTTTTATTGCTGTCAAACAGCGCGCTCCAGTCGATGCTTTGTGCACCCACGTAGAGATCAAGATCGCTCCAGACGCCGAATTCTCCCAGCGGCAGCAATATGCGCGACGCCAGGCGACTCCACATCAGGCTGCGGTACATCAGACGGTCATCACCACGATAGTGGACGCCGCCCTGTGCCACCTGCAGATCCTGCGCGCCCAGCGCGTCCAGCTCACTTTTTAACAGCTCTTCGAGCCCACGCCCCGTACTGGCAAACAGAGAATTCATATCGTCACTTCTACTCTTGAGAAAATTGTTGCGCATTATAGCGAATCAGCGTCCTATGTCATAAAGTTAGCTTCTTTTTGTCCTGAGCGACCGGTTTCAAGGAGAACCCGATGATTACGCTGTCACGTCTGTTTATTCATCCTGTGAAATCGATGCGCGCTTTACAGCTCTCCCATGCCCAGGTGCAGGAGAGCGGTCTCGCCTTCGATCGCATCTTTATGGTCACAGAAACAGACGGCACCTTTATTACTGCTCGTCAGTTCCCGGAGATGGTGCGTTTTACGCCCGCCATGCTGCCGGAGGGACTGTTTCTGGTCGCGCCGGATGGCAGTAAAGCGCTGATCCGCTTTAGCGATTTCGCGCCGGAGGCTGAGTCGACTGAGGTGTGGGGAAATCGCTTCAGTGCGCGCATCGCGCCGCCAGCAATCAACCGCTGGCTGAGCGGCTTTTTCCCGCGCGGGGTGCAGTTGCGCTGGATCGGTAATGAGCCAACGCGCCGCGTAACCTCGTATCCGCAGGTGCCGCTCGGCTTCGCGGACGGTTATCCGTTTCTGCTGGTTAACGCGGCCTCCCTCACCGATTTACAGCGCCGCTGTCCGGCCAGCGTCCGCCTGACACAGTTTCGCCCCAACCTGGTGGTGAGCGGCGCTCCCGCCTGGGATGAAGACAGCTGGGCGGAAGTGCGATTCGGCGAACTGACCTTTGAAGTTGCGAAACCCTGCAGCCGCTGCGTCTTTACCACCGTGAGCCCGGAACAGGGCAATAAACACCCGGCAGGCGAACCGCTGGCAACGCTGCAGCAATTCCGTTCGGCCCTTGACGGCAGTGGCGATATCGATTTCGGCCTTAACCTGGTTGCCCGCGGCAGCGGTATTCTGCGCGTCGGCGATGAGATGGAGGTCGTGCGACGTCAGACGCCCCGTCCCTATGGCGCGGGCGAAGTGGTGGCGAGCCTCTCACCGGCAAAAAGCGCAGTGCAACCGCTCTCCATTAGCTGGCAGGGGAAAACCTTTCGCGGGAATAATCAGGATGTGTTACTGGAGCAGCTGGAAATGGCCGGAATGCGGGTGCCCTACTCCTGCCGTGCCGGACTGTGTGGCAGCTGTAAAATGACGCTGCTCTCTGGCGAGGTGAAAGCGCTGAAACAGAGCGCCATCCGTGAGGACAGGACCATTCTGAGCTGTAGCTGCATACCTGCCAGCGATATCACCCTGGCCTGATCCCGGCTTCAGACCGCGCGGGCGTAATGCAGCTGTGCCTGATAGTGCAGCTGCAGCCGGTCGTTCATGATCTTGATCGCATCTCCCAGCACCATGTGCTTGCCAGCCAGCATCAGGGCGGGCTGCGCCAGTAAGCAGAGGGAGGCGCTTTCGCTGCTTTCCACCACCAGCAGGCAGCCCTGCTCGCCGTTTTCGTCCAGGGTAACGCTGACCAGCGTACCCGCTTCCGGCTGCCAGGGATGATAATGCGGGGTAAAATGCCAGCTCTTCGGCATCAGCGGCTTGAGAAAACGGCTGGCAACCAGCGCATTCAGTACCAGTTCGGCACGCTGATCGCGACTGAGTTCGCTCTGGCGACATTTTTCATCGAACTGATAAAACAGCGCCGCATCGTCAACGCAAAAGCGGGGAGCCTCAAAGGCGTCCGGCGTGAGCATTTTGCCCGGGAAGCGCGAGCGGAACAGCATACCATCGGCCAGATCGAGCATCATCCGGTCATGCTGTGCGTCGTAAAACCAACGCCAATTATCGTCAGGTTTGAATTTCATAATCTGCCCTGTTGAATACCGCCCGGTTGAAATAGTCAAACATGAGTCAAACATGTCGCGTGAATACACAAAATGTGGCCGTAAAAAAGCAGGGAAAAAGCTGATTTTGTGTTTTCAGCTCAAAATATAAACGAGCCAGAGGGATAAATAAACCCCCTGGCGAAATATTGTCAGCGTAATTCAGGCGTGAATTTAGAGATAAGTCACGATATCTTTAATCAGTGATGGACCTTTATAAATAAAGCCTGAGTAAATTTGCACCAGCGAGGCACCCGCGGTGATTTTTTCCCGCGCCGCCACCAGCGAATCAATGCCGCCGACGCCAATAATCGGCAGACGTCCCTGTAACTCCTGCGCCAGGCGACGAATCACTTCCGTACTTCGTGTTTGTAACGGGCGACCGCTCAGTCCACCGCTTTCCTCGCTGAACCTTAATCCATTCACCAGAGAACGATCCAGCGTAGTATTGGTGGCAATCACGCCATCGATATGATGTCTGACCAGGCTGTCAGCAATCTGGATCAACTCCTCTTCTGAAAGATCTGGCGCAATTTTCACCGCGACCGGCACATATTTCAGATGGTGCTGTTCCAGCGCTTTTTGTTTCTGTTTAATCGCGGCTAAAAGATCGTCCAGCGCTTCGCCATATTGCAGCGTGCGTAATCCTGGCGTGTTGGGTGAGGAGATATTTACCGTAATATAACTGGCATGGGCATACACTTTTTCCATGCAGGTCAAATAATCCTCTTTGCCCTGCTCAACCGGCGTATCTTTATTTTTGCCGATATTAATCCCCAGAATGCCGGTGAAACGCGCTTTTTTTACATTCTCGACCAGCTGATCGACGCCATGATTATTAAAGCCCATGCGGTTGATAATCCCTTCCCCTTCCACCAGGCGAAACAGGCGCGGCTTATCATTACCCGCCTGGGGACGTGGCGTAACCGTGCCCACTTCCACAAAGCCAAACCCCATGGCAGCAAACGCATCGATACATTCGGCATTTTTATCCAGCCCAGCCGCCAGTCCCAGCGCATTTTTAAAGGTTAGCCCCATACAGGTGACCGGGCGGGCGGGTAAATGCTGACGGATCAGCGCTTCTAACGGGGTACCGCAGATCAGACGCAGCTGCTGAAGGGTCAGTTCATGGGCGCGCTCGGGATCGAGCTTAAACAGCGCCGGACGGGCAATAGGATAAAACATGCACTCTCCTGAATGGCGGAAGCGTTCGTATGGTCAGGTGCACGTGAATTGTGCGTCAGAATGGTAAAGAGCTTTGACGCAAAAGTAAATTAGCAGGGAAAGAGGCAGGCGCAGGCGCGCCCGCCTTCAGAGATTTGCGTTCTCTTTTACCGCGGAGGAGGAAGGACGCGGCGCATGCAGGTAGTCACGCAAAATGCCATGACGTACCATGACCCAGAAAATCCCTATGCAGACCATAAACTCGGCGAAAACCATCGCACAGGCGGCACCCAGCGCACCATACTGCCAGACCAGCAGACAGCAAATCGGCACGTTGAGCAGGCCGGCGCCCACCATTACCTGCATACGTTGACGCGCCAGCCCATGAGGAATCAGGATCTGTAATCCCGCCGGGTAGGAGACATTGCCAAACAGAAAACAGAGCACAAAGACACGCAGAACATCGGCTGAAGCGATAAAGTCTTTGCCCAGCAACAGTGCCACCACTTCGTCGGCAAAGAAGAAGGTGAAGATGACAATAAACAGACTGATCAAAAAGGAGAAGGTCAGGCTTTTACGCGTCGCGGCGATGGCTGCCGCCTTGTCACGCGCAAACAGATAGCTGACGCGGGGAAAAAAGGCGTTGCCAATCTGTTCAGGCACCGAGTTGGCCGCTTTACGAAGCCGATCAGCACCGTTATAGATGCCGATCATAGCGTGCGAGGTAAAGGTCGCCAGAATGAGTACGTTGACGCTGTTAAACAGGTTAGCACCCGCAATCGCAATAAAAACATGCACGCTGTCGGCGAGACGTCGCCAAATCTCTTTTGGCTCAAAGCGGTAACGGCCAATCACCTTCATCTCCAGCACATACTTCAGGGTCAGGCTAGCGCTGATAACAGAAACAAGCCCGGGGATCATCGCCGCCAGCCAGGTATCGGCCGGGCTTTTCACCAGTAAAAAAGTGAGCGGGATAGCACAAAAGTTACCGAAGGTAGAGATCAGTGCGGTTCTGCCGAGCCTTTCAAAGCCCTGCATCAGCCAGCCAAACGAAAAAAGCGATCCCACCAGCGTGGTGCAGTGCGCCAGTATCACCCAAAAGAGATAGTGCCAGCGCACGTTAAGCCAGGTCACCAGCAGCAGACAGCCGCTGGTGAGCAGGATCAGCATCAGTTTGGCATTAAAGGTGGACCAGAAGATCTGACTCACCCGGGCGTGATCGTCCCGGTGGTGAGCAATATCTTTGGTGGTATAGACATTAAAGCCCCAGTCTGAAATGGTACTGCAGTACAGCACGCAGGCAATCGCCAGCGCCAGCACCCCCATCTGTTCGACTCCCAGAATGCGCGCCAGATAAGGCAAGGTAACTAACGGGAACAGAAAGGAGGTTCCACGATAGGCCAGTAACGACAGAATATTTACCGCCAGCCGTTTATCAACTACTTTTGCCATGACGCAGCAACCTTAATGCTCATTCCAGAAAATGACTCTCGCATGTTCACCTGGTACAGGCAAATCTCCCGGCGCATTTTAAGAATCATACGGCTTTATTCATCTCTTTTAATGCCTTCACGTTCTGCAGGCGAATAAAAAGCTCCGGCATATGTAATAACAACCACTCTTTATAATTACGCGTTTTTACATCGCGTCCCAGTACGCGAATCGCGTTCAGCACATACTCTGGCACTGGCGTCCGGTTATACAGCGACAGATAAATCATTAAGCGAAAAGAGTGCAGCAAATAATATTTCTGTAACTCTCTGCGCCATGGCCCTTTTTCCACAGATGTCAGTAATACATGATAGGCATGCATAAAAGCGTCATAACGCTGATAAAAGAAATCGTCGCCTTTCTGGCTGTTGGTCAGCGAGCCATGACGAATACGCTGCTTGTAATAAACCTGTTTACTTACCCACGCCTGATGACATTTAACAAAAGCGGCAAGAGAAAAATGGTGGTCCTCATGCAGACGCTTCACAAAGCGCAGCTGATGCTGCTCGATAACGCTTTTTTTTAAAACATAGTTCCACACGGCCGAGGTATATCGGCCATTGTGTAGCAGAGATAAAAAAACCTGCTGCGGGATCTGTAACCCAAAGCGGGTATGCTGCACTTTAGGATGGGTGCGCTGGCTGTCGCCATCCAGAAAGGTACAGGAGTTAAAACAGAAGAGATCCACCTGCGGATAGTTTTTTACTACCGATTGCAGTTCGTCAAACAAGCCCTCAACCACAATGTCATCAGGGTCGCAAAAGAACAGATACTCCCCCTCTGCCAGGGCAATGCCGGTATCACGCGCATTACCCAGCCCCCCGTTCGGGATAGTAATAATTTTGACCTGCGATAAATGACCATAATGTTGTTCGGCAAGTTGTAACGTTCCGTCTGTTGAGCCGTCATTAACAATAATGATCTCGCTGGGGGAAGGAATCTGTTTCAGTAAGGAATCTACACACTCAACAATATAGTTTTCGACATTATACGTCGGGATGATAACGGACAAAAGTTTTTCAGGCATAAGTCATTCTCATTGTATGGTGCTGTCATCGCATATGGCTCCGCGTACTGAAAAACGACAGGCGTTTCAGACCCGCTGAGCGGGGACACCCAGGTAATAATCAGCGCTGGCACAGTTTGCGAATATCTTAGCGGTACCTGTCCCGTGATTTCCACGCCTGTTTTTCTTTCTCCGACAACCGGTAAAAGATTATCGTTACCACTACTGATGGATTAACGCGAAAACTCTCCTGCCGGAATGAACTATTCCTGAAACGCCTCTATTTAAATAACGCTGTCGCGCTTTCCCTCAGGTTTTTTTCCCTTATCCGGCGAAAAAATTAAATGATTCACCGGTTCACTCCGTGCTCCGAATAAAGCCTTTATTCTGATGTCCGCTAAAAGGTGCCAGCATTTGTCTGCTGTTTTCAAAGCAATTTATCACGCAGGGCGTTTAACGCTACGCCATCGCAACACGTTTAATGCCTGAAAGGCGTGCCGGTAAAAGTTAAAAAACCGGTGCGCGCTGGCTTTATCCGCTGCGGTAATATATTGACGTTTCTTTACTTCAGGATCCTGCAACTTTCTCTTACCTGCCCGCGCCTGTTTTCAGATTTGTCGTAAATCCGGTTACCGCAGGGCACCGCCACAAACGCCCTGATAAGCAGCTATTTGCACTTTTTGGTTATGGATTACCGGATAAATCATTTAAATGCCGGACGCGGCTCTGTCAGGATTGAGTCATCGGTTCTCAATCTCAGACAATTAATAACTTTCAGTTATAAGGAGTCGCGATGCGGGTTATTACACTGGCAGGCAGCCCCCGGTTTCCTTCACGTTCAACGGCGCTGCTGAGGCTGTGTCAGCAGGCGCTGGAAGCGCGCGGCGCAGAAGTGAGTCCCTGGAATATTCATAATTTTCCACCGGAGGATCTGCTGTATGCGCGCTTCGATTCGCCTGCTCTGCTGGCATTACGCGAAGATTTAGCTGCCGCCGATGGCGTGATTGTCGCTACGCCAATTTATAAGGCTTCTTTTTCTGGCGCACTGAAAACGTTGATCGATCTGCTGCCGGAACGCGCCCTGGAACATAAAGTGGTGCTTCCGCTCGCCAGTGGTGGCAGCGTAGCACATATGCTGGCCGTGGATTACGCCCTGAAACCGGTGCTGAACGCGTTAAAAGCGCAGGAGATCCTGCATGGCGTGTTTGCCGATGACAGCCAGATTACCCACTACGACCGTCATCCGGAACTGCATCCAACCCTGGCGGCGCGTATCGACCAGGCGCTGGACACCTTCTGGATGGCGCTGACCCGCCATCATCATCCGGTTGCACCTGTTATGTTGCATAGGGAAGCATCATGAAGCGCCAGATTGCCGCCTTCGCCGGCCTGATGCTCACGGCCGTGCTTAGTCTGACCCTGCCCGTGCAGGCTGCCGAAACGGGCCCAAAGACATTCCGTATCGGCTATCAGAAAGGCTCGGTAAGTATGGTACTGGCAAAAAGCCACCAGATGCTGGAGCAGCGCTTTCCCGCTACGCAAATCAGCTGGATTGAGTTTCCTGCCGGGCCGCAAATGCTGGAAGCACTGAACGTAGGCAGTATCGATCTGGGCAGCACCGGCGACATTCCGCCGATTTTTGCCCAGGCGGCGGGAGCGGATCTGCTTTATGTGGGCGTTGAGCCGCCGAAGCCAAAAGCGGAAGTGATCCTGGTACCGGCAAACAGTCCGCTGCGCAGCGTGGCCGATCTGAAAGGGAAAAAAGTCGCCTTTCAGAAAGGTTCCAGTTCACACAACCTGCTGCTGCGTGCGCTGGCTAAAGCTGGCCTGACGTTTAACGATATTCAGCCCACCTTCCTGACGCCAGCGGATGCGCGCGCGGCATTTCAACAGGGCATGGTGGATGCCTGGGCCATCTGGGATCCCTACTACTCTGCGGCTTTACTGCAGGGCAACGTGCGGGTACTGGCCGATGGCACTGATCTGAATCAGACCGGGTCATTTTATCTGGCGACGCGCAGTTTTGCGCAGGCCAATGGCGCCTTTGTTGAACAGGTGCTCAACACCTTCAGCGCTGCGGATGCCCTGACGCTCAGTCAGCGCAACCAGAGTATCGATCTGTTAGCCCAGGCGATGGGACTGCCGAAACCGGTGATCGCCAGCTATCTCGATCATCGTCCCCCGACCACCATTACGCCGGTCAGCGCCCGGGTCGCACAGGCCCAACAGCAAACCGCCGATCTGTTTTATGCCAACCATCTGATGCCGGTAAAAGTCGTGATCCAGGATCGCATCTGGCATCCCAATATGGCCACTGAATAAGGAGTAACAAAATGAGCGTATCCGTTTTCTGGTTTTTGCCTACCCACGGTGATGGTCACTATCTTGGTACTGGCGAAGGCGCCCGTCCGGTTGATCATGCCTATCTGCAACAGATTGCCCAGGCGGCTGAGCGACTGGGGCTTGGCGGCGTCCTGATCCCCACCGGACGCTCCTGTGAAGATGCCTGGCTGGTGGCCGCCTCGTTGATTCCGGTTACGCAGCGGCTGCGTTTTCTGGTCGCGCTGCGTCCGGGCGTGGTGACTCCCACCCAGGCGGCACGGCAGGCGGCCACCCTGGATCGTCTCTCCGGTGGCCGGGCGCTGTTTAACCTGGTCACCGGCGGCGATCCGGAAGAGCTGGCGGGCGATGGCGTCTTCCTTGATCACCGTGAGCGCTATGTGCAGTCGGCTGAGTTCACCCGCGTCTGGCGGCGTGTGCTGGAAGGGGAAACGGTGGATTATGAAGGTAAACACATCAACGTCCGCGGCGCACGTCTGCTGTTTAAACCGGTGCAGCAGCCGCGTCCGCCGCTGTGGTTTGGCGGCTCGTCTGACGCCGCCCAGGATCTGGCTGCCGAGCAGGTAGATGTCTATCTCACCTGGGGCGAACCGCCGGCGCTGGTGAAAGAGAAAATTGATCAGGTACGGGCAAAAGCGGCGGCACAGGGACGCAAGGTGCGCTTTGGTATCCGCTTGCATGTCATCGTGCGCGAAACCAACGCCGAAGCCTGGCAAGCGGCAGAGCGTCTGATCTCCCATCTGGACGATGAAACCATCGCCAAAGCGCAGTCGGCTTTTGCCCGCGCCGATTCGGTGGGGCAACGGCGCATGGCGGCGCTTCATAATGGACGACGCGATCAGCTGGAGATCAGCCCGAATTTATGGGCGGGCGTCGGCCTGGTACGCGGCGGCGCAGGCACTGCGCTGGTGGGCGATGGCCCGACGGTGGCGGCGCGGATGCAGGAGTACGCTGACCTGGGGATCGAAACCTTTATTCTTTCTGGTTATCCCCACCTGGAAGAGGCCTATCGCGTCGGCGAACTGCTGTTCCCGCATCTCGATCTGGCGCCCGTGGAACAGCTGCAACCCCGCGACCTGCAGGCTCATGGCGAAGCGGTAGCAAACGATTTCCGCCCGCAAAAAGTGGCACAGCGTTAAGGAGCAGATCATGGTAAAAGTCCAAAAACGGCTGACCAGGCAGCTTACCCCCTGGCTATTGCCAGTCTTATTGATTGTTATCTGGCAGATCGCTTCCCAAAACGGTCTGCTCTCAACACGCATTCTGCCCGCGCCGGAAAATATCCTGATCACCTTCTGGCAGCTCTCATTCAGCGGTGAGCTGTGGCAGCATCTGACCATCAGCGGCTGGCGCGCGCTGACTGGCTTCAGTATTGGCGGTTCGATTGGCCTGATCCTCGGCCTGATTACCGGGCTGTCACGCCCCGGCGAACGGCTGCTGGATACCTCGATACAGATGCTGCGTAACGTCCCGCATCTGGCGCTGATCCCGCTGGTGATCCTGTGGTTCGGCATTGATGAAGCCGCAAAAATTTTCCTGGTGGCACTGGGCACCCTGTTCCCGGTGTATCTGAATACCTGGCACGGCATCCGCAATATCGATCGCGGATTGCTGGAAATGGCGCGCAGCTACGGTCTTTCCGGCTGGAGTCTGTTCATTCAGGTGATCCTGCCCGGCGCCCTGCCCTCCATTATGGTCGGCGTGCGTTTTGCGCTGGGGCTGATGTGGCTCACCCTGATTGTGGCGGAAACCATTTCAGCCAACTCCGGTATCGGCTACCTGGCGATGAACGCGCGCGAATTCTTACAAACCGATGTGGTAGTGGTGGCCATTATTCTCTATGCCCTGCTCGGTAAGCTGGCTGACGTCACCGCACAGCTGCTGGAGCGCCTCTGGCTGCGCTGGCACCCCGCTTATCAAGTGAAGGAGGAAAACGCATGAGTAACCTGCACGCGACGCCGGCACGTCTGAATACCGGTACACCGGTGGTGATCAACGGCGTCTCCAAACAGTACGGCAGTAAAACTATTCTGCAGCATATCGACCTGCATATCCCGTCCGGCCAGTTTGTGGCCGTGGCAGGCCGTAGCGGTTGCGGCAAAAGCACCCTGCTGCGCCTGCTGGCCGGTCTTGAGCAGGTCAGTGAGGGCCAGCTGCTGGCAGGCAACACCCCGCTGCACTCCGCGCGGGAAGAGACGCGCCTGATGTTTCAGGATGCCCGTCTGCTGCCGTGGAAAAGCGTGATTAACAACGTGGGCCTCGGGCTGAAAGGCCGCAACTGGCGCAGCGCGGCGCTGGACGCGCTGGAAGCCGTAGGTCTGGCGGAACGCGCGAATGACTGGCCGGCCGCCCTTTCCGGCGGACAGAAGCAGCGCGTGGCGCTGGCCCGCGCGTTGATCCATCGTCCCGGCTTGCTGCTGCTGGATGAACCGCTCGGCGCGCTGGATGCCCTGACACGCATTGAAATGCAGACGCTGATTGAGTCGCTCTGGCAGCAGCATCACTTTACCGTGCTGCTGGTAACCCACGACGTCAGTGAAGCGGTGATGATGGCCGATCGGGTGTTGCTGATCGAAGAGGGTCAGATTGGCCTGGATCTGCAGGTGGATCTGCCGCGTCCGCGGCGACGTGGTTCGGCGCATCTGGCGGAACTGGAAGCTGAGGTGCTGGATCGGGTGATGAAACGCAGCGAGAACGAACAGCAAAAACGTTACGCGCTGCGTTGAACCCCGCCTGCGGTGATTTCGGCTGCAGGCAACAGAACGGCGGGAGCGATCCCGCCGTTGGCGTTTATCAGGCGTTAAGCGCCCGGGTAATTTTCTCGTAGAGATCGCCGGAAAGATTTTCCAGCCCTTTCAGCGTCTCCAGCGCCTGACGCATCAGCGCCTGACGTTCGGCATCATAGCGTTTCAGGCGGATCAGCGGCTCAATCATGCGCGCAGCCACTTGTGGGTTGCGGGTATTGAGATCGATTAACATCTCTACCAGGAACTGATAGCCGCTGCCATCTTTGGCATGGAATGCCGCCAGATTGCCGGAAGCAAAGGCTCCAATCAGCGCACGGATACGGTTCGGGTTACTCATGCTGAAGGAGCGGTGGTTCAGAAGCGCACGCACCTGGCTCAACACATCTTCCGCCGGGCTGGTGGCCTGCAGAGTAAACCATTTATCCATCACCAGCCCATCCTGATGCCAGCGCTCATCGTAAGCGGCCATCAGCGCATCACGACACGGCAGTTGCGCCATCATCGCCGCCGACAGCGCTGCCAGCGCATCGGTCATATTGTTGGCCTGCTGATATTGGGCCTGCACCAGTTTATCCGCCTGCTCAACGTCACCAAACGCCAGGTAGTTGAGGCAGATATTTTTCAGCGCCCGCTTGCCGATGTCGGCGTGGGTAATGCGATATTCACTGCTCTGATGCGCGCGGTAAACCGCCAGGCACTCATCCGCCAGCTCTCTGGCAAGGGTACGCAGCAGTGCATCACGCACCGCACGGATCGCCTGCGGATCGATTACCTCAAACAGCTCGGCGATCTCATTCTCGGTGGGTAGCGTCAGGATTTGCGCCATCAGCGCCGGATCGCTGTTTTCATCCAGCAGCACCGCCCGGAAGGCATCCGCCACATGCAGCGGCAGTGACAGCGGCTGTCCCTGCTGCTGACGGGCAACATTCAGCCGGATATAGGTCGCCATCAGGCTTTGCGCCGCGTCCCAGCGGGAGAAATCGTTGCGCGCATGGCGCATCAGGAAGGTGAGTTGCGCATCGCTCCAGTTGTAATCCAGCTTCACCGGCGCGGAGAATTCGCGCAGCAGCGAAGGCACCGGCTGGAACGGTACGTTATCAAACACGAAGCTCTGGAACTCTTCGGTGACGTTCAGCACATGATGCACCGGATGGCCGTTGTGCTGGAGTGGGATCACCTTGCCTTCGCCATCATAAAGTTCGATATCCAGCGGGATATGCAACGGCAGCTTCTCTTTTTGATCGGCCGTGGGCGGCGTGTGCTGGGTAACATGCAGGGTGTATTGCTCCATCTCCGGACTGTAGTCATCACGTATCGAGAGCACCGGCGTACCGGACTGGCTGTACCAGCGGCGGAACTGGGAGAGATCGATATTCGAGGCATCTTCCATCGCCTGCACAAAATCGTCACAGGTGGCGGCGCTGCCATCGTGACGTTCAAAATAGAGCTGCATCCCTTTCTGGAAGTTCTCTTCACCCAGCAGCGTATGCATCATGCGGATCACTTCCGACCCTTTTTCATATACCGTCAGGGTGTAGAAGTTATTCATCTCGATCACCTGATCCGGACGGATCGGATGCGCCATCGGGCTGGCATCTTCGGCAAACTGCGCGCCGCGCATAATACGCACGTTATCGATGCGGTTCACCGCGCGGGAACCGAGATCGGAACTGAACTCCTGATCGCGGAACACGGTCAGGCCTTCTTTCAGGCTCAGCTGGAACCAGTCGCGGCAGGTCACACGGTTGCCGGTCCAGTTATGGAAATATTCGTGGCCGATCACCGCCTCAATGCCGAGATAATCTTTATCGGTGGCGGTTTCCGCCTTCGCCAGTACATATTTGGAGTTAAAGATATTAAGCCCTTTATTCTCCATCGCGCCCATATTAAAGAAGTCGACCGCAACAATCATAAAGATATCAAGGTCATACTCGAGGCCAAAGCGCTGCTCATCCCAGCGCATGCTGTTTTTCAACGAGGTCATCGCCCAGTCGGCACGGTCGAGGTTGCCGCGATCGACAAAAATTTCCAGCGCCACATCTCGACCGGAACGCGTAGTGAAGCTGTCACGCAATACATCAAAATCCCCGGCAACCAGGGCAAACAGATAGCAAGGCTTCGGGAAAGGATCCTGCCATTTTACCCAGTGACGGCCATCTTCATATTTACCGCTGTCGAGACGATTGCCGTTTGAGAGCAAAAAGGGATAACGCTGTGCATCCGCAATAATGGTGGTGGTGAAGCGCGCCAGTACATCCGGGCGGTCCAGATACCAGGTAATATGGCGAAAGCCTTCCGCTTCACACTGGGTGCAGAGCGCTTCGCCTGACTGATAGAGGCCTTCCAGCGCGCTGTTTTTCTCCGGATGGATATCGTTGACGATCTTCAGCGTAAAAGTATCGGGCAGATCACTTAACACCAGCGCGCCCTGCTCCTGCCGGTAAGCGTGCCAGGGGGTGCCGTCCACCTCCAGCGACACCAGTGTCAGCTCCTCACCGTCCAGATGCAGTTCCGCCTGGCTGTCACCTACGCGTTTGACGGTGCTAATCGCGGTAACGCGCGTCGTAGCCGCATTCAGATCAAAAGTCAGATCAATATCGGTAATGGTGTAATCTGGCGCACGATAATCGTGGCGATATTTAATTTGCGGCTGTTGCGTCATAAATCCTTCTCGCATCGTTAAAAGTTTACCGGCAAAGTCTAAGCTTCTTAGCAGAAGCTTGCCATGCGCAATGCGTGCGCGAGGTCAAATTGCGTCATAACATTATTAATGGCACAGATTAACCTCGACCAGTGAGGAGCATTATGCTGTGATCAACTTCAATTACCTATAATTCAGGTTATACTCCTGCGTCTTTATGACGTTATTAAACACCGGGCTCTGCTCCGCGGAAGAGGATGCTGAAACGCACCATGACAGGAAAAACTTCCCCGATACTGACCACGCTGCTGGATACCGATGCGTATAAACTCCACATGCAGCAAGCCGTTTTTCATCGTTATTACGATGTGACGGTCACGGCGGAATTTCGCTGCCGCGGCGACGACTTGCTCGGCTTCTATGCGGATGAGATCCGCGCCGAAATTGCGGCCATGCAGTCACTGGCCCTGAACGATGAGGAGTACCGCTACCTCGCTGCACTGCCGTTCTTTCAGCAGGACTACCTTAACTGGCTGCGTGATTTTCGCTATAACCCCGACCATGTTGAAGTGCGTAATCACAACGGCAATCTGGATATTCGCATTCAGGGCCCGTGGCGCGAAGTGATCATGTGGGAAGTGCCGCTGCTGGCGCTGATCAGTGAAGTGGTCCATCGTCACCGCTCGCCGGATGCCGGCGTGGAACAGGCCGTAGCGCATTTACAGCAGAAAGTGGCCGCGTTCCGTCAGCAGATTGGCGGGCTCGATATGTCGCGCTTCCGGCTGATGGATTTCGGCACGCGCCGTCGTTTCTCGCAGAGCGTGCAGGAAGCGATTGTACGTACCCTGAAAGAAGATTTTCCCTGGCTGATGGGCAGCAGTAATTACGATCTGGCCCGCCGCATTGATATCAGACCGGTCGGCACCCAGGCGCATGAGTGGTTTCAGGCGCACCAGCAAATCAGCCCGGTGCTGGCAAACAGTCAGCGAGCTGCGCTACAGGCATGGCTCGAGGAGTATGACGATCAGCTCGGTATTGCCCTGACGGATTGCATCACCATGGATGCCTTCCTGCGCGATTTTGGCATTAACTTCGCCAGCCGCTACCAGGGGTTGCGCCACGACTCCGGCGATCCGGTGCAGTGGGGGGAAAAAGCGATCGCCCACTATAAGCAGCTGGGGATCGATCCGCAGAGCAAGACGCTGGTGTTCTCCGATAATCTGAATCTGGATAAAGCGCTGGCGCTCTATCGCCATTTTGGCCATCGGGCCAACGTGGTATTTGGCATCGGGACACGTCTGACCTGCGACATTCCTGGCGTCACGCCGCTGAATATCGTTATCAAGCTGGTGCAGTGTAACGGCAAGCCGGTCGCGAAACTCTCGGACAGTCCGGGGAAAACCATCTGCCAGGATAAAGCCTTTGTACGGGCGCTGCGTAAAGCCTTTGATCTGCCGCTGGTAAAAAAAGCGAGCTAAACACTTCCCCCGGGGCGTTGCTGCGCCCCGCTCTGCAATATATCTCTGACAGCGACAGGAATTTTGCTTGTTTCCTGGTTGCCCGCAAGTAACATAGCACTACCCCGAGTGCGGGGAGTTATCTGTAAATTCACTTCATCTATATAGAGAGACAGTTATGAGCGTAGTGCCTGTAGCGGACGTACTGCATGGCCAGGTTGCGGTTGACAGCGAAGTCACCGTACGTGGCTGGGTGCGTACCCGAAGAGATTCAAAAGCCGGTATCTCCTTTATCGCCGTTTATGACGGTTCCTGCTTTAATCCCGTTCAGGCTGTGGTCAATAATTCTCTGAATAATTACGAGCATGACGTGCTGCGTCTTACCACTGGCTGTTCCGTGGTGATTACAGGTAACGTCGTGGAATCTCCCGGCCAGGGCCAGGCGTATGAGATCCAGGCGACCCGGGTTGAGGTGACGGGCTGGGTTGACGATCCTGATACCTATCCGATGGCGGCCAAACGACACAGCATTGAATATCTGCGTGAAGTGGCGCATCTGCGTCCGCGCACCAACCTGATCGGCGCGGTAACGCGTGTACGTCACACGCTGGCGCAGGCACTGCACCGCTTCTTCCATGAAAACGGCTACTTCTGGGTATCCACACCACTGATCACCGCCTCCGATACCGAAGGTGCCGGTGAAATGTTCCGCGTCTCTACGCTGGATCTGCAAAACCTGCCGCGTACTCCGGAAGGCAAAGTTGATTTCGATGAGGACTTCTTCGGTAAAGAAGCGTTCCTCACCGTCTCTGGCCAGCTGAACGCGGAAACCTACGCCTGTGCGCTGTCCAAAGTCTATACCTTCGGCCCGACTTTCCGCGCTGAGAACTCCAATACCAGCCGTCATCTGGCGGAATTCTGGATGCTGGAGCCGGAAGTGGCATTTGCCAACCTGAATGATGTGGCGGCACTGGCCGAAGCGATGCTGAAGTATGTGTTTAAAGCCGTACTGGAAGAGCGCGCCGACGATATGGCGTTCTTTGCCGAGCGTGTCGATAAAGACGCTGTTTCACGCCTTGAACAGTTTATTACCGCAGATTTCGCCCAGGTAGACTATACCGACGCCGTTGACATTTTGCTGAAAAGCGGCCAGAGCTTCGAGAACCCGGTCTCCTGGGGCGTGGATCTCTCTTCCGAGCATGAACGTTATCTGGCGGAGAAACATTTCAAAGCGCCGGTGGTGGTGAAAAACTATCCGAAAGATATCAAGGCGTTCTATATGCGCCTGAACGAAGATGGCAAAACCGTGGCAGCGATGGATGTACTGGCGCCGGGCATTGGTGAAATCATTGGCGGTTCACAGCGTGAAGAGCGTCTTGACGTGCTGGATCAACGGCTTGAAGAGATGGGCCTGAGCAAAGAGGACTACTGGTGGTATCGCGATCTGCGTCGTTATGGCACCGTACCGCACGCTGGCTTTGGTTTAGGCTTTGAACGTTTAATCGCCTATGTTACCGGCGTACAAAACATCAGAGACGTGATCCCCTTCCCGCGTACCCCACGCAACGCAAATTTCTAACTGCTGAAAATAAACATAAGAAATTCATATATATAAAAAGGTCGGCTCTGTCGGCCTTTTTTTATTTTTGTAAATTTAGAGATAGTTCACAAAGCTCCCTTTTATTTACATTTAGAAACACATTATTTCTTTATGAAACACGATTACGATATTTGTAGCATTTTCAGGGTAGAATTACCGTTGCGGTAATGGAAAGATGCCTGCAGACACACGAAGACACCAAACTTCTTTCAAGGTTCCTGTAAAAGTTTCTTGACGGCAGTGGCAGGTGTCCAAATAACTCCAATGAGGGTAATAAATAATGATGAAGCGCAACATTCTTGCTGTAGTTATCCCTGCTCTGTTAGCCGCAGGCGCAGCAAACGCAGCAGAAATCTATAACAAAGATGGTAACAAGCTGGATCTGTACGGCAAAGCGGTTGGTCTGCATTACTTCGCTGATGAAGATGGCTATGCTGGCGATGGCGATCAGTCTTATGTTCGCTTCGGCTTTAAGGGTGAAACTCAGATTACTGACCAACTGACCGGTTTCGGCCAGTGGGAATACAACATTCAGACTAACCACTCTGAAGGTGGTTCGGACGCGCAAGACGGTAACAAAACCCGTCTGGGCTTTGCCGGTCTGAAATTCGGCGATGCGGGCTCTTTCGACTACGGCCGTAACTACGGTGTGGTTTATGATGCATACGGCTGGACCGATATGCTGCCAGAGTTCGGTGGCGATTCAGCTGGCTCTGATAACTTTATGATTGGCCGTTCTGGCGGTCTGGCGACCTATCGCAACACCAACTTCTTTGGCCTGGTGGATGGCTGGGACTTCGCCGTTCAGTATCAGGGCAAAAACGAGCGTGATGACATCGATCGCTCCAATGGCGATGGTTATGGTTTCTCAACCTCTTATACCTCACCGATCGGCCTGGCCATCGTAGGTGCTTATTCCAGCAGCGATCGTACCAATGCTCAGCAGGCTGCTGCCCTCGGCGGCGGTGATAAAGCGGAACAGTGGGGAACGGCGATCAAGTATGATGCTAACAACATCTACCTGGCCGCTATGTACGGTGAAACCCGTAACTCTGCTTATATCGAAGACACTGCAGGTCGTACCGGCTTTGCTAACAAAGCACAGAACTTCGAAGTGGTTGCACAGTACCAGTTCGACTTCGGTCTGCGTCCGTCCATCGCTTATGTCCAGTCTAAAGGCAAGGACATCGAAGGTATCGGCGATGTTGATTTAGTAAAATACTTTGAAGTTGGCGCTACTTACTACTTCAACAAAAACATGTCTACCTACGTTGACTACATCATCAACCAGATTGATGACGACAACGAGCTGGGCATCGGTTCTGGCGACACCGTGGCTGTAGGTCTGGTTTACCAGTTCTAAGTCTTACGACGCACAGTTTAAGCAGAACGGGGCTCTGGCCCCGTTTTTTATTGCCTGTTTATCGTCCCGCTTTCGTACCACCCCCTTATCCGCCGCTGGCTAATTTCTCTCCAGACTCGCGCCACTTCGCGAAACCGCTTATTTTCTTTGCAAATGGTTGGCTTTTGCCTGGCCTGGCGCTAACCTGATAGCTCATTTTGCTAAAGTTCACGCTAACTGGACCTTACCCATGTTTGAATCAATTTCTGCTGCCCCTGCCGATCCTATTCTGGGACTGGCCGATCTGTTTCGCGCCGATGATCGCCCTGAAAAAATTAACCTTGGAATTGGTGTTTATAAGGATGAAACCGGAAAAACGCCGGTTCTGACCAGCGTTAAAAAAGCCGAACAGTATTTGCTGGAAAACGAAACCACAAAAAATTATCTCAGCATTGATGGTCTGGCCGATTTTGCCCGTTGCACCCAGGGCCTGCTGTTTGGCAAAGAGAGCAGCCTGATCGCATCTGGCCGCGCCCGCACGGCGCAAACGCCAGGCGGCACCGGCGCACTGCGCGTTGCAGCGGACTTCCTCGCCACCCAGACCAGCGTAAAACGCGTCTGGGTCAGCAGCCCGAGCTGGCCAAACCATAAAAATGTTTTTAACGCCGCGGGTCTGGAAGTGTGTGATTACGCTTACTACGATGCGCAACAGCATACGCTCGACTTTGACGGAATGCTGGCCTCGCTGCGTGAAGCGAAAGCAGGCGACGTGGTGCTGTTCCACGGCTGCTGCCATAACCCGACCGGTATCGATCCAACGCCCGGGCAATGGAAACAGCTGGCAGAACTGTCGCAAGCCAGCGGCTGGCTGCCATTGTTTGACTTCGCCTATCAGGGCTTTGCTCGCGGCCTGGATGAAGACGCCGAAGGCTTGCGTATTTTCGCCGCCTCCCATCAGGAACTGATCGTTGCCAGCTCCTACTCGAAAAACTTTGGTCTGTATAACGAACGTGTAGGCGCGATTACCCTGGTCGCTGCGGATGCCGATGCCGCCAACAAGGCCTTCAGCCAGGTGAAATATACCATTCGTTCCAACTACTCCAACCCGCCGGCACACGGTGCGGCCGTGGTGGCGACTATTCTCAGCGACGATGCGTTGCGTACCCTGTGGGAGCAGGAACTCACTGCAATGCGCGAGCGCATTCAGCGTATGCGTCAGCTGTTCGTCAATACGCTGGCGGAGAAAGGCGCTAATCGCGACTTCAGCTTTATCATCCGCCAGAACGGTATGTTTTCATTCAGCGGTCTGACGAAAGAACAGGTGATTCGCCTGCGTGAAGAGTTTGGTGTCTATGCGGTTAACTCAGGCCGCGTAAACGTGGCGGGCATGACGCCAGATAATATGTCAGCGTTGTGTGAAGCCATTGTCGCCGTGCTTTAAGCTGACAATGCATAAAAAAATGGGCCAGCTGGTCCATTTTTTATTGCAGGAAAGGATTACTGACGCGCTCACGTCCCAGAGTTGAGAGGGGGCCGTGTCCTGGCAGAAAAGTCACGTCGTCGCCCAGCGGCAACAGCTTCTCTTTGATGGCCGCGATCAGATGCTGATGGTTGCCCTGCGGAAAGTCCGTCCGGCCAACACCACCGTTAAAAATCACATCCCCTGAGATTAACAGACGTCCGGCACGATCAAAGAAAACGATATGGCCGGGGGTATGGCCCGGACAGTGCAGAACGTCAAGCGTGACGTTACCCACCTGCACACTCTCCCCCTCTTCCAGCCAGCGATCGGGTGTCAGCGCCGCACACTCTTCCAGTCCAAACATACGACTTTGTGTTGGCAACCCCTCGAGCCAGAACGCGTCCAGCTTATGAGGGCCGACCAGCGGAACCTGATAATGGGCGGCCAGCTCAGCGGCGGCACCCACATGATCCAGATGACCATGAGTCAATAAAATTTGCGCGGGGACCAGGCCAAGCTGAGTCAGTTCCTGTTTGATTTTGGCTGCATCACCGCCAGGATCGACTAATGCAGCTTCACGGCTCTGTTCGCACCAGATAACCGAACAGTTCTGGGCAAAGGCCGTAACCGGAATAATGTGATAGTTCATAACGCTCCATGACCGGCTCACGCAGCGTTGCCGGCGTTATTACCAGTGCCTGACCGGACCGGTGTCGATATGTACGAAGTTACTGCGAGGATAATATCCTACACCACCCGCACGCATTTTTAATGCCGCTTTACGGACGTTGCTCAGTGCAAGCCCTTCAATATGAAAGTCCATCGCCTGTCCCAGCGTATGGTAGCTGTGTTTTGCCACACCGGAGCTGCGCTCACGCAACATATTATTGGTGGCCAGAGAACGGTAGCCGGAGATCAGCTGCACGGGTTTCCGCGTCTCCAGCAGCGCCTGCAGGCGATAAAGCTGATCGAACAGATGAGGATCGATGGGCTTCACTTTATTCGCACGATAGTCGCGGAAAAAGTGATTCAAACGGGCTAACTCATCCTCATCATAACTTTTACCGTTAAAAAATTCCGTTTTAAGGGTTTCACCGGTATGCAGATTATTAAGTGTTAATACACGCGGACGGGCAGTGGAAAGTGAAGCCAGCGCTGAGCCGGGAAGTAATGCCAGACCCGCTGCGGCACCACCACAAAGCAGTAGTTTGCGACGTTGAGAATCAAAATTAGCCATGAAACGCGATTACCTGAGAAAAAAGCCAAAAAAGTGTGTGAAAAGCACACAAGGCGGAACCTTAACCGCGCGGGTTTGTTACGTCAACCCGTAAAGTCCCGCTTTGTGCGGCGATCCCCAAAGGGATCGCCAGCTCAGGTATGGCACGGCCGCGGCTAACGGCTGGCGAGGTAGTTGAGAATCAATGAGTAGAGAGAAGTTGACCTGCTCGCGCCAGCACCTGACTGCCGGATCGCGCAGGATTATCATAATTGTAAATATCTGTACGGAACTGCGGTTTACCATCCTCCGCCACCCAGGCAGTCAGATAGTAGAGGTTTACCGGAATACGCTGGCGTATCGGCACATAGCGTGTATTCCCCTCTTTCAGGGTGCTGGAAATACGGCTGTCGTTCCAGCCTGCGTCCTGCAACAGCAAACCTGCCAGTTCCGAGGCTTTATTCACCCGTACGCAGCCGGAACTCAGCGCTCTGATATCACGCTGGAAGAGATTATGGTTCGGCGTATCGTGCAAATAGATGGCGTCAGAGCTGGGCATATTAAATTTGTAACGCCCAAGGGAGTTCCCCGCGCCAGGTGCCTGTTGCAGGCGATACGGGAAAGATGCGGCCGAAACCATACTCCAGTCAATCATGGTGGGGTCGATCACTTCCGCATCGGCATGCCAGCCGGAGAGCAGCGTATAGCCATGTTTATAGAGATAGGCGGGATCGCGCTTCACTTTGGGAATAATATCCTGACGTACCAGCGAGGTCGGCACGTTCCACGGCGGATTCAGCACCACATTATTCAGTGCGCTGCGCATTAATGGCGTTTTGCGATCCGGGCGGCCAACGATCACGCGCGAAGAGAGTATTTTGCTGCCGTTGTTATAGTAGGTCAGCGAATAGTTGGGAATATTAACCATAATGCCGTTACGCATATCATCCGGTAACAGGCGTAAACGCTGGATATTTAATGCCAGCAGTGCGGCACGCATCTGCGGCGACACGTTCAGCCATTCCCGTGTGCGCGGACCGATAGCGCCATCATCGGCAAGGCCCTGCCATTGCTGAAAACGCTTCACTGCCGCTACCAGCGTCTCGTCATAACGCGTATCAACGCGGGCCGGGGGAATAGCGCCACTCTGGACGTTGCCGGGGGATTCAGGCACCTGAGCAGGCAGATCGCTGATGCTGGTGGCGGAAGGGCTCACGGTCACAGGCTGATCCTGCTGCGTAACCGGCACGGGTGCTGTGGCAACGGCATCGTCGGTCGGCGCAGGCGTGACTACCTGCGCGTCCAGCATACCGGTGCGCTGCAGGATTTCGCGCAGTGCCGGTACATCATCACTCATCTGTCCCGGTCGTAATGTTTCACGATTTTTTAACTGTGGCCAGGGACGGTTGTCGCTTAACAAAGTGCGCAGGGCGTCATGCATAGGCGCATACTGGGGATGCTGCGGCACCAGCGAGGCGATAAAGGCGCGAGCGCCATCCTGTGCCACCGCATTCTGCCACAGATTAACCACTGACAGGGTGGGCATCGCCAGCTTGTAAGGCACGTTGCTGTAGAGCCAGGTTTCTCCCTGAGCGGGCACGCTGGAAACAAACTGCAGATAGCCCAGCATCGCGTCAGAAAGCACCACATCGCGGGCAAAGCCTTTGATATCCGGGTCAGTCAGACGGTCAACCCAGCGGGTAAACTGTGGCTGTACGCCGGAGAGTGCTACTTCCGCCAGCTGCTGCTGAAAGAGTTGAATGGCTTCACGATCCTGCCACAGTGGCTGCATATTGCGCGCGGCATAGAGATTCGCCAGCGCCGCCAGGTAAAACGGCTGCGCGCCGTCGGGAAAAGCCCGCAGGATCTGCTGCTGACTCTCCTGTAAGGAGGTGTTGCTGTGCGTGGTATCCGGCATAGCGGCAATAATGGCTGCCGTTGAGCTGGTGACCGGTGCCAGTATCAGCACCAGACCCAACGCAGCCGCAATACGGTTTAAAACGGTTTTTCTGGTCAGCATCATCCCTGCCCTCATCTCTCATACTGCTCAGCGACATCATGGGCCCGCCACATTTGAGCCGTGGCTCATCATCCTGAGTATACAAATAAAAAACGGCATTTGCCTCACGCTGCAAATGCCGTCACCAGATTAAACCGTGGAACGGTTTTTGACTACATTTCCGCCTGCGTTTTTTCTGTCTCCAGCGCCAGTTCATCATCCTCTTCCTGAGGACGGCGTACCGGGGCCGGATCCGCCGCAAAGCCGCGCAGGCCAACCACGTGCACATGTTCAGTGTTGTTAAACACTTTGCGCACCAGTTTATAAGTGGTGCCTTTTTCCGGGCTGATATTTTCCGGGGCTGCGATCACCAGCTGCATTTCAAGACGTTCACACAGCTCAAACAGCGTGGCGATAGAGCGGGCATCCAGACGGGCCGCCTCGTCCAGGAACAACAGACGACAGGGGGAAATATCCTTGCCACGCAGACGACGCGACTCTTCTTCCCAACTCTGCACCACCATCACCAGAATCGACATCCCGGTACCGATCGCTTCACCAGTGGAGAGCGCCCCACTCTCGGCACGCAGCCAGCCGTCCGATCCACGGTTAACTTCCACTTCCATCTCCAGATAGTTGCGGTAGTCAAGCAGCTCTTCGCCGATGGTCTGCGGCGTACGCTGGCCTAAATCGATTTGCGGGTTCAGACGCTGGTAAAGCTTCGCCAGCGCTTCGGAGAAGGTGAAACGCTGACTGTTGAACAGATCCTGGTGCTGCTCATGCTCTTCTGACAGCGTATCCAGCAACATGGCATGGGTTTCACGGACGTTAACGTTCAGACGTACGCTACGCACCTGACCAAAGCTGACAGTCTGCAGCCCCTGGTTCAGCTGACGGATACGGTTCTGCTCGCGCTGAATCGTCTTGCGAATAATATTCGCCACGCTGCGTGAACTGATAGCCAGCGTCTGCTCACGCGCCGTCAGTTCTTCAGTCAGGCGATTCAGTTCAATCTCCATCTGTTCAATCGCTTCTACCGGATCATCGGTACGGATGATGTCCTGGCGGATACGTTCGCGCAGATGTTGATAGACCGCGATAAAGAACTGAATTTTGCGCTCCGGTCGTTTGGGATCTTCAGACAAGCGCAGCACATCGCGCAAATGCTCATTATCCGCCACTGCCAGACGTAGCGCGCCCAGCGCCTTATCCGACATTGAGCGCAGCTCATCGCCGCTGAGATAGGCAAATTCGCGACGATGAAGCCGACGTTCGACGCCGTTTTCCTTTACCAGACGCATTACCGCGCACCAGCCCGCTTTGGCTGCCACCACCTGCTCACGCAGCTGATGATAATCGCGCTCGAGACGACGCAGTTTTTTCTGCAGGCCATCCATTTCCGCTTCGCAGAAGGTGATCTGTTTTTCCAGCTGATTGCGGCGCGCACGGTTATGGCTGAGCGCGCTGTGCAGCTCATCACGTCGCGTACGGGCGCGGGCTTCCGCTCCGGCATCGGCCTGTACGCCGATATCCTGCATCTCCTGATGCAGCTCTTTCAGCATGTCGCGTTTGGCATCACTGGCGCTTTTCAGCGAGGCGAGCACCTGCGCATACTGCGTCAGCTGGGCCTGATGTTCGCGCAGACGCTCACGTGCGCGGGTACGCTCCGTTTCCGCCTGTTCCAGTCGCTGGCGTAGTTTCTCATTCAGATCGCTGTTGCCGGTTAACATGCCCGCAGAGTCGCCATAGCTAAAGTGGGCGCGACGCTGTACCACTTCCGTCAGGGCAAAGGCCTGCTGACGCGCGCTGCGCTGCTGCTGCTGCGCCTGCTGATAATCCGCCTGCAGCTGTTCATGCTGCTCCGGATCGCTCTGCAGGACAGATACCAGGCTCTCCAGCTTCGTCAGCTTGCTGCCGTGCTGATGCAGGAAGCGCGCGGCCTCCTGCGCCTCTTCCACCTGTTCACGCAACTCTTCGCAGCGATCCGCCAGGGTATCGTCCAGCAGCAAATTAACGCGCGGCAGCAGACGGTTCAGCTGGGCAACGCCCTCTTTCGCCTGTTCATACTGCTGGCGCTGCTGCTGATTCTCATGTTCGTGCTGGCTCAGGGCGCGCTCGATATCGCTGCGGCGCGCGTTGAGCTGACGTATCTGCGCTTCCGGATCCTCGTCAAAGGCAACAGCCAGATGACTGCCGATAAAACGGCTAAAGGATTGATGCAGACGCTGCGTTTTTTGCACGTCGAACGAGAGGGTGGCGTAGGTTTCCGCCAGGCGATCGCGTTCGTTATTCAGCAGCTCCAGCTGATTTTCCCGGGCGGCACGGCCAAACAGCGGCACTTTTGGAAAGCGCGAGTAACGCCACTGACGATCCGCCACCTTCACCACAACCGCATTTTCCAGCTCATCGACATTAAATACGCTGTCGTCAAACGACTGGGGATCCCCTTCGATCAGATAGAGATCTTCCGGGCAATCTTCCAGGCCGTCCAGCTGTTCACGCACCAGCGACAGATCAGGCACCACAATCGCATGGCGCGACGGTCCGTACAGCGCCGAAAAGTAAGGCGCATCGTCGAGGGTAACGTCATCATAAATTTCTGACAGCAACACGCCGCCAAAACGTTCCGCCAGCTGGGTCAGACGGGCATCTTCTGCGCCGCCTGGCTGGCTGAGGCGTTCGATCTGCTGCTCCACGTCGCGCTTACGGGCAGCCACTTCATCGCGTTCGACAGTGGTTTCACGCTCGCGCTCCAGCAACTGCTGCATATATTCGGTGACCTGCTGGCTGCTGGTCAGCGCCTGGCCGGTCTGCTCGCTCAGCTGGGTCAGGATCTCCTGAGCGGCCAGCCAGTGCGGCGCACGTGCTGTCAGGGTGGCAATACGCTCACGCAGCTGTTCCAGCTCCTGACGCATTACCATGCGCCGCTCGCCCGCCTCGTCAACGCTGCTGCTCAGCTGCTCAATTTGCGCTTCCAGTTCGCGCTGCAGCGCCTCCAGCATGTCCGGCTCATATTGCTGGCCCTGACGCTTGCAGAACTCAGCCAGCAACCGTTCCGCATCATGCTGCTCACGCAGACGCTGCTCCAGCTCGCCGAGACGCAAACGCAACGAGGCGAGCTGATCGGCATAATGACGCTGATTGGCTGCATCGCGCAGCAACTCACGCCCGGTTTGCCAGGCGTCATGGCGGCTTACCGTACCGGCAATGCTGGTCACCAGCTGCAGCGCCTGTTCAAACTGACTGTGCGCCGCTTCAGCCACGCTCAGTTTCTGCTCCAGCTGCAGCAGCCGCTCAGTGGCTTCCTGCTCACGCGCCTGGAAAGTTTCCAGCCAGCTGTCGGCATTATCGATGCTCAGATCCGGCAGCTGACAAAGCGTACGTGCGCGTTCAAGCGCCTGTAACGCCTGCTGGTACTGAATAGCGCGTGTCTGTTGTACATCAAGCGCCTGCTGGAAATCAGCCAGCTGGCTTTTCAGCTCATCCACTTCCAGCTCAGCCGCTTCTGCCCGCGCTTCGTTCTCTTCCTGCACCTCGCGCGCTTCCGCTACCACTTCATTCTGCTCTTCCAGCCGGTAGCTCAGCTCTTCCAGATCAGCTTCGTAGCGTTCGATCTTCTCCTGCTGACGCATCGCGGTCTGCACCAGGTTGAGATGATCGCTGGCGGCCTGATAATCGCTTTCCAGGTCATTCTCTGCCGCGCTGTGCTCCGCCAGTTCGCGCGCCATTTCCACATGGCGATACTGTTCGGAGACCAACTGGTTGCGGCTGGTGAAAAGCTCATTACGCAGCTGTAGCGCGCCGTCAAGATGAATGCGGCGCTCGTTGGCGTGGCGCATGTAATCTGCCGAGACATAACTGGTGGCTTCTGAAATCAGGTGTTTAAACAGATCGCGATCTGACTGGGTGACGCGAATCGCCTCCAGCGTCATGCGGTTTTCGCGCAACGCCGCTTCCATATCCTGGAACGCCTTGCGCACGCCGCTGTTTTCCGGCAGCAAATAATCGCGCAGCGAACGGGTAATCGCGCTGGAGATACCCCCATAGAGCGAGGCTTCAATCAGGCGATAAAACTTGCTGCGGTCGCTGGCGGAGCGCAAGCGACGCGGCACCACGCCGAGATCAAACATCATGGCGTGATAATCGGTCACGGAGTTAAACGCGCGGAACTGCACCCCTTCCAGCGCTTCGGCGCGCTCTTTCACTTCATTGAGCGGCAGCACCCGCGCCTGGCGGGTATTGAGGATCTCCGTGAGGATTTCGGTGGGCTGCATATCAGCCGGTAAGCCATGAATGCTGAAGGGTTTGATGTCAACTTTTTTGTCGCGGCCGGCTACCTGCTGTAGCCGAACCCCGACCACCACGCGCTGATGGCGTGAATTGATGACATCCAGTACCGAGTAGCAGACGCCCGCACGCAACTTACCGTGCAGGCCTTTGTCACGCGATCCCGAGGTGGCGCCCGCCTCGGTGGTGTTACGAAAATGCAGCAGCGTTAAGTCCGGAATCAGCGCCGTAACGAAAGCCGCCATGGTGGTGGATTTCCCCGCCCCGTTGCCGCCGGACAGCGTGGTTACCAGCTCGTCCAGGTCAAAGGTTCGGGCAAAAAAACCGTTCCAGTTAATCAGGGTCAGCGAACGAAATTTACCGCGTTCAATCATGCCTGCTCTTCCTCCGCGTTATCGACCGCATCGCTTTCCATCTCATTATCATTATCTGGCTCATCTGTCTCAGAAGCACTGTTTACGCTCTCCAGACTCACCGCTTCCCCGTCACGAATCAGGCGCAGCTGCGCTTCGCGCGGGTCATCACCGCTGCGCACGTCGGCGCCAAAGCGAAACACCGATTCGGTAATACGAAACTTACTGCTGTCGTGGCCCATAAACCACACCATACCGAGACGGCGCAGTCGGTTCAGCGACGCGCGCACCTTCTCCTGCAAGCGGGTGCGGTCCAGGTCGGAGCCGGTGGAGCGCTGGTTCACCAGTTTCAGCAGGCGGTTCTCATCCGCCAGCGTCAGCAGCTCGTCATAAAGCTCCTGCTGGGTAAAAATGCCTTCATTCGCCAGACGTTCCGGGCTGAGATAGAGGTAACAGAGGATTTTGCCCACCATCATATCCAGCTCAGAGAGCACCGAACGCGGGATCAGGGTCGTGGAGCGCGGGCGCAGATAGAAGAAACCTTCTGGTGCCCGGATCAGTTCTACGTTGTAGCGGGCGTAAAACTCTTCGAGATAGTCCTGATAATCCATCAGGAAAGCGTGCTGGTCCAGCTCTTCGAGACCAATATGACGTCCCGCACGCAGCTGACTGTCCAGCGCAGGAAAAATCGGGTTCGCCAGTGCCTGTGCCAGTTTAACCGGTATCACTTGTTCAATATTTGTCGATGACATGTGCCTGCACCTTGGCTCCATACTCGTTAATAGCCTGCCACTCTGCGGGCAAGCCGGCTAAATCGGCCTCAGCAACGCCTAAGCGCACCGCCTGATCCACCACAATACGCGCCAGGTCAAAGTGACGGGCACGCGGATATTGCGCCAGATAGTCGCGCATCACGCTGGCCAGATTCAGGGGTTGTTGCCGGGCTTTGTAAATCTGCAGCGCCTCTTCGATCATCGCCGCCAGCTGCTCACGGATCTCATTGATCTCTTCATATTCCAGCTCGGCGGGCAGCTCTCCCATTACCTCATCATTGCGCAACGTCATTTCATCGTCGCGCAGATCAAACAGACGGTCGGCATTGGCGTGGGTTAAGGCCCAGGGCTGATCGAAATAGGTCTGTACCGACTGGCGCAGGCGCTGGGCAAAAACGCGGTTTTTATCCATATCGATGGCGGTACGGATAAATTTATGGACGTGGCGGTCATAACCGATCCAGAGGTCGATGGCCTGCTGACCCCAGCTGGTAATACGATCCAGCTTGTTCTGTAAATCGAACACCAGCTTGTCAACAAAGCCCAAATCGGGGCTGCTGAGCGTCGCATCCTGAATGCGCAACAGGTTTGCCTGCAGCTTATCCCCGGCAGCCTCCAGCGTATCCTGCAGTTCGCGCAAGGTACCGGAGGTTTCGGAGAGCAGCAGCTCACAGCTGGAGATGGCGGCGCGCCAGTCTTTGTTCAGCAGGTCAGCGATATCATTTTTTACCGTCTGCTGCTGTTCATCCATCAGCCGCTGGGTCATATCGATGCTGTCAAAGATTTCCGCCACCGAATATTTTAACGGGGCGAACACGTTGCGGTGCCAGTGAAATTCATCGCCATCTTCTTCCGCTGCATCGGCCGCGCGCTTTAACTCCTGCGCCACAATCGACAGCTGCATCGACAGACGTAACGTAGAAAACTCGCGCTGACGGATGTAATAGTCGGTGATGCCAATCGCCAGCGGCGTTAAACGGTAGATCGCCTGACCTTCGCTCAGCTCGCTGGTAAAACGGTTAAGCAGGCGCTGCCGCACCATGTCGTTAATGGCGTTATTGGCGCGCACCAGCACGGTTTCATGGGTTTGTTCGAACGCCTTGCTGACGTGACGAAAAGCATCGATCAGCTCACCTTCACTCATCTCGCCGTCCATGCGCTCACCGTTCAGGGTGGCGATAGCCAGCAAAAACGCCAGACGCTCCACGGGCAGCGCAAGCGAGAAATCATTTTTGCGCGCCCAGGCCACCAGTTCTGGTACCGTCTGGGAAAATTCACTCATAGTTCGTCCTTCTGCCAGGGTTTACGCGCGGTCACGTGGATGTAGCGCCCTAAGCTCAAAAAGGGTTCCTGACGGCTGTAACGCCGTTCCATTTCAATAATGGCTGCCACGCCATTTTCCTCGCGCGGCGGCTCTTTCATATAATCACTAAATACGCGAATACCGGCACGCCGTTCAATTTCAAAACCGCAGTTTTCCAACCAGCCATAAACCTGCGCAGGATCGCGCGGGTAATCAGGCGACAGGGTACGCTTTTTGCGTTTAGACATATTGGCGCGCAGGTAACCGAAGTTAGCCAGCGTCAGATTGCGTAGCGTCAGACCATGCAGGTTGTAAAACATCAACGATAATACACCGCCTGGCTGCAGAACCTGATAAAGCGCAGTGAGGACCTTTTCAGGCTCCGCGACCCATTCAAGCACAGCGTGAAACAATATCAGATCCACCGGCTTATCTAAATGTTCACCCACCTGCTGCGCGCTAATTTGTTTAAATTGCATGTGGCCGCTCACACCTTTTTCGCGTGCATTCTCTTCTGCCCGGCGCAGCATTTCCGCCGACACATCGCACAACAGCACCTGATGGCCGCGCGCAGCCAGTCCGGAAGAGATTTGCCCCAGGCCACCGCCAGCGTCCAGTATTGCCAGTGGGCGTGCGGGCAGCGTAGGCAACAGCGCGTCCAGCTCATCCCACAGGATCGTCTGGCGCACCAGCCCTTTTGTCGTGCCGTAAATGTTTTGCGAAAATTTCTCCGCCAGATCGTCAAAATTACGATCCTGCATGACAATGGCCCCGCTATGCCGCCGTAAGAGATGTGCTATTTTGTCACAGGCAAACGAAGAATGAACCTTTCATCCCCTTCTTCCTTACCGGCTGCTGTTTTTTCAGACAAAAGGAGAGTTTTGCAATGTTTTTTACCCTGAAAAAGCTGACAGGCGGCTTTTTACTTCCCTTGCCATTTCTGCTTCTGCTCATGGCAATTGCGATTTTACTGCTCTGGTGCAGCCGCTGGCAAAAAACGGGCAAAATTTTGCTCTCTCTGAGTTGGCTACTGTTGTTATTGCTGAGCCTGCAGCCGGTGGCGGATCGCCTGCTGTTACCGCTGGAAAAGCATTATCCTACCTGGAACAGTGACGCGCCGGTGGATTATATCGTGGTGCTGGGCGGTGGTTATACCTTTAATCCGGAATGGGCACCGAGTTCTAACCTGGTGGGTAACAGTTTGCCGCGCGTTGCTGAAGGCGTGCGCCAGTGGCGTCGTCACCCGACGGCCACGCTGATTTTTACCGGCGCTGCGGCCGGACAGAACCCGGTGAGCAATGCACGCGTGGCCGCCCTGGTCGCCCAAAGCCTTGGCGTTCCCGCTGACCATATCCTTGTGCTTGATCAGCCGCGCGATACGCAGCAAGAGGCGCAGGCGGTGAAAGCCGTTATCGCGCAGCACGCTTTTTTGCTGGTGACCTCCGCTAATCATCTGCCGCGAGCGATGCGCTTTTTCCAGGCGCAGAGGCTCAATCCCCTTCCCGCCCCCGCCAATCAGCTGGCGATCACCTCCCCGCTGAACTGGTGGGAAAAAGTGATCCCTTCGCCGCTCTGGCTGAGCCACAGCGAACGCGCCTGGTATGAATCCCTTGGCAGCCTCTGGCAATGGCTTACGGCAAAAGAGGTGCCCTCAACCGAGCCAGGGCAGTAGCTGTTGGCGCGCAAAGTTGAAGCGTGCGCGCTCAAATTTGCCGCCCTGAATCAGGTTCTCTGTGCAATCCCAGAGTTGATAAAGCCAGCGGCGCCAGAGAAAACCGTCATCTACCGGCGCCCGCTGCAGGTAGTGTTGCAGGAGATTGGTTTCGGCCGTGCTATTGCCGAGCCGACACAACTCATACTCACGCGGCGCCCAGAGTATATAGCCCGGCTGCGTCATTGCCAGTAGCCGGTCACTGGTGACATCCTTCAGAATGCTGTGCAGCCGCAGGTTACCGTGGATCAAGACCGCAGGATCGTTGAAACCCCGGAACAGACGCGGCAGCTGCTGACGCGCGCGAAACAGGATTTGTCGGTCCTCAAGGGTGAGGATGGCGGGACGCAGATAGCTCAGCGTTGCCCAGAGCACCTCAACACGCTGCTGATACCAGGCGGGCCAGCTGTTCTCCTGCACGCTGTCAACGCTGCCTGCGAGTCCCTGACTGTCGATACAGTGCCAGGCCAGCAGCCCCTCCACGATTGCGGTGCACAGCTGTTGCCAGTGGCTGACGCTGCCCGCTGGAAGCTGCGCGGGGACACCAGCGATCCGCTGCATGAGCAGCACTTCATGGGGTGGTTTTTGCTGGCTAAGCACCAGACCGTAAACGGCGGGGACAGTAATCACGCCTGCATGCCCCAGCATCGCCAGCTTTCTGGCTTCCAGCGCGGCATGCCCTTTGTGACGAAAATATTTCGCCACCAGCGGCATGCTCTGATTATGACGATCGTAGAGGGCATAAAGACGCGCAAGCGGCTGCTCGCTGAGTATTTCCAGGCGACTCACGGTTTCGCCCAGCACCAGCGTCAGTTCAGTTCTAAGCTGTTCCATGCATTCCCCCTCAGGCTCGGCAGGAGGTACAGCTGCCCGGTAACAGAAACAGGAAAAGGCCGGGAGGAACCCCGGCGCTTTATCAGGCTGACATCGCGGCACGCACGCGTGCCAAATCTTCCGGGGTATCAACCCCGACGCTGGGGATCGCCTGCGCGACCGCCACATGGATTTTTTCGCCATACCAGAGCACCCGCAGCTGCTCCAGCAGTTCAATCTGCTCCAGCGGACAGGCTTCCCAGCTGACATAACGGCGAATAAAACCTGCCCGATAGGCATAAATGCCGATGTGGCGCAGCAGCGTACCCCCCACCACCTCTCGCGACCGGCCATAACGCTCCCGATCCCAGGGAATAGTGGCGCGGGAAAAATAGAGCGCATAGCCCTGCTGATCGGTGACCACTTTGACCGCGTTGGGGTTAAACGCTTCCTCCGCCTCCGTAATCGGCACCGCCAGCGTCGCCATCCCGGCCCGGGATGCCGCCAGATTACCGGCCACCTGACGCACAATCACCGGGGGAATAAGCGGTTCATCGCCCTGCACATTCACGATAATGGTATCGTCAGCAAACTGGTATTTTTCAATCACTTCTGCCAGGCGTTCTGTGCCGGAGTGATGATCGGCGCGCGTCATACAGACTTCACCGCCTGCCGCTTTTACCGCGGCGGCAACATCAGGGTGATCAGTAGCGATGATAACCCGCTCTGCACCCGACTCCAGCGCACGCTCCATCACGTGAACCACCATGGGCTTCCCGTTAATGTCTACCAGCGGCTTGCCAGGCAAGCGCGTTGAAGCATAACGGGCCGGAATAATGGCGACAAAACTCATGGGTGGATCTCTTCAACGGAGAGCGTACGCGCTTCATTTTCCAGCAGCACCGGAATTCCGTCACGTACCGGGAAAGCGAGTCCATCTGGCTTACAGATCAGCTCCTGCTGCTCTTTGTTGTAATAGAGTTTGCCGTTGCATACCGGACAAGCCACGATCTCAAGTAAACGGTGATCCATATTTCCTCCAACAAGGACCGATTCGTCAGTGCCCTGAAGCATAACATAGCCCAGGATCAGGGCGCGATTTGCGGGGGTATCCGCAATTATTTTACTCTTCTGGCCGCCACTGGCGCGGCCAGTTAGCCAGCAACACCTCTGGTGCCTGCTGAATGACAACGTTGTTTGCGCCGTGCCAGTGGGCAAAGGCGTTAATGACCTGGCGGATATCCTGTAAAAACGCGGGCGTTGCCTGCGTCGTCTCTTCCAGACACAGGGACTTTATTATCAGCTGGCCGCTTTTGCGTTCCATCTTTGCATCCAGCCGTCCTTTCAGCTCGCCGCAATGCAGGATCGGCAACACAAAATAGCCATACTTTCTTTTCGCCTCGGGGGTATAACACTCCAGACGATAATCAAAATTGAACAGCGCCAGCGCCCGCTTACGATCCCATACCACCGGGTCGAAAGGCGACAACAGGGCACTATGGCTGGCAACCAGCGGCTGCTCCAGCAGAGTAACCAGGTCAGTATGCAACCAGAGCGCTCCCAGGCCTTCTACCTCAACCGGAACAATGGTGCCGCTCTCCTGCGCGCTGGCGATAAAGGGTTTCAGCGCAACCCGTTTTAACCGGTAGTAATCAGGCAGCCAGCTCTCACGAAAAATACCCAGGCTACGGGCGCTGTTCAGCAACATCTGCGCCACGGCGTCCGTTTCGCTCAGTGCATGCAGTTCATCACGCCATTCAGGCAGGACACGCGTACGCAAATCGTAGACGCGCTGAAAATTGCGGCGCGCCACCACCATCAGTTCGCCTGCGGTGAACAGGTTTTCCAGATGGCGCTTATGCGGTTTCCATGCCCACCAGCCGGAGGGCGTTTTTTTGTCACTGCTAAAATCAGCGGCGCGCACCGGGCCGTTTTGCGCAATATGCGCCAGCAGCTCAGCGATCTCCATCTGATGCTGCGCCACCCATTGCGCATTATATTTCCAGCCCAGGCGTGTGGGATCCAGCATACGGTGACGCAGCAAGGGGTAGTCTTCATGCGGTACAAAGCAGGCTTCGTGTGCCCAGTATTCGAACAGATCACCGCGCGCAAGAGCCTGCTCCAGCCAGACCAGCGGATAATCCCCTATGCGACTGAACAGGACCAGGTAAGGGCTGCGCGCCACGACATGAATCGTATCAATTTGCAGCAGCGCCATCCGACGGATAGCCTGCAGCATATCCTCGTAATGCGCCGGATGTGCAGGCGCATGCAACAGCCCCTGAGCGGCGAGATGGAGATGTCGTGCGGTTTGCAGTGAAATAAAACGCTTCTGTTCCACCCTCTGTTCTCCTGAAGCCGATGCCGTTACTGTGTACGCTTGTTTCCAGCACCAGATTGCTCTGCGCAACGCTGTACGATCTGCATCAGTAAAGGCTCCAGCGCCGCGCCCTGGAGTTCAGCATCAACCGGCAGATACCACCAGTTGTCCCGGGCAAAAGCTCGACACTTAACGGCATCTTTCTCCGTCATCAGTAGTGTCTGCCTGGCTGTGGTTAAGGCCTGTAGCTCAGCTTCGCTGTATGCATGATGATCGGCGAAGGCGATTTCTGCTTCGGGCGTCAGGCCCTGCTGTTTTAAGGTAGCGAAAAAGCGTGGCGGATGTCCGATACCTGCGACCGCGACAACATGCGTTAATTCAGCCAGCGCGCAACGCGCTCCGCTCTGCATATTCATCGCTTGCGCAGGCTGCAGCGACATGGCGATTTCGCCCGCATTTGCGATGCCACCGTTGACAATAATGCCATCAACACTGGCCAGTCGGTCAGCACGCTCGCGCATCGGCCCCGCAGGTAACCACCAGCCGTTGCCAAAGCGCCGGACACCGTCAATCACCACAATTTCGATGTCACGTTGTAGTGCGTAATGTTGTAAACCATCATCGGTGATGATCAGATCCACAGGATGATGGGCGATCAGCGCTTCCACCGCTTCACGACGCTTTGGCGCGACAGCAACCGGTACACCGGTACGTTGTGCAATCAACACCGGCTCGTCACCCGCCTGCAGCGCGGTGGTGGTGTGATCAACCAGCAACGGATAGTGTTCGGCTTTGCCACCGTAGCCACGCGAGACGACGCCCGGGCGCAAACCACGTTGCTGCAAGGCCTGCACCAGCCAAATGACCACCGGCGTTTTACCATTGCCGCCTGCAGTGAGATTCCCCACCACAACCACCGGCAAGGGCGCGCGCCAGCTGCGGCGCCAGCCGCGCCGGTAACTCAGGCGGATCAGCCCGCTTACCAGCCCATAAAGCAGGCTGAAAGGCCACAGCAGAAGCCAGAGGGGCGAACGGCCACTCCAGATGCGCTCAATCATTGGCCAAACTGCATTTTATGCAGCTGAGCATAGGCGCCGCGCTCAGCCAGCAAGGCTTCATGCGTACCGCGTTCCACGATACGGCCATCTTCTACCACCACAATTTCATCCGCTTTCTCAATGGTCGAGAGGCGATGGGCGATAACCAGCGAGGTACGGTTTTTCTGTAATTCATCCAGTGCCGCCTGGATAGCGCGCTCTGATTCGGTATCGAGTGCTGAGGTCGCCTCATCAAGGATCAGAATTGGACAATCACGCAACAGAGCACGGGCAATCGCAATACGCTGGCGCTGTCCGCCAGAAAGCAGCACGCCGTTTTCACCGATCATAGTATCCAGACCGTTTTCCATCTTGTTGATGAAATCCATTGCATGGGCCATGGTAGCCGCCTTTTCAATCTGCTCACGGCTGTAAATGTCGCTGCGGGCATAGGCAATATTATTGGCAATGGTGTCGTTAAACAGGTGAACATTCTGTGAGACCAGTGCCACCTGATTACGCAGCGACTGCAGCGTATATTCCCGCAGGTCATGGCCATCAAGCAGGATTTCGCCCTGCTGAATGTCATAGAAACGCGTCAGCAAACTCGCCAGTGTCGATTTGCCAGAGCCCGAACGCCCCACTAAGGCAACGGTCTTCCCGGCAGGCAGCGCCAGGTTGATGTTTCTTAACGCCGGGATTTCACGACCCGGATAAGTAAAGGTCACGTCACGGAACTCAACATCGCCTTTTGCCCGTTCAATCACACGGGTTCCCGAATCATTTTCCTGCTCAGAATCCAGAATAGTAAACAGCGTCTGGCAGGCTGCCATACCGCGCTGGAACTGTGCATTCACGTTAGTCAGGGATTTCAACGGACGCATCAGGGCGATCATTGCGGAAAAGACCACGGTAATAGTGCCCGCAGTCAGGGTATCCATAACGCTGGGGAAACTGGCCGCATAGAGGACAAAAGCAAGCGCCAGGGAGGCGATCAGCTGAATAATCGGATCCGAGATAGAGGAGGCTGAAACCATTTTCATCCCCTGCTGGCGCATACGATTACTGACCTGGGCGAAACGCTTGCTCTCTACGTCCTGGCCGCCAAAGATCAGAACTTCTTTGTGCCCTTTCAGCATTTGTTCAGCGCTTGTCGTCACCTGCCCCATGGTGTTCTGCATATTTTTGCTGATGCTGCGAAAACGCTTCGATACGGTCCGAATCGCCATCGACACCACAGGCGCCAGCACGATTAAAATCAGCGACAGCTGCCAGCTGTAATAGAACATCATAATAAACAGGCCGATAATAGAAGCCCCTTCGCGCACTACGGTAACCAGTGCGCCGGAAGAAGAAGAAGCGACCTGCTCGGAGTCATAGGTAATGCGTGACAGCAACGTCCCGGTGGATTGCTGATCGAAGAAAGAGACGGGCATCCCCATCATATGGCCAAACAGGCGGCGACGCATATTCATCACCACGTTGCCAGACACCCAGGAGATACAGTAACTGGAGATATAGCTGGTGACGCCTCGGATCAGCATCAGGCCAATCACTGCTAAGGGCATCCATATCAGAACGGATTTATCTGCCTTACCAAACCCTTCATCCAGTAAAGGCTTCAACAAAGAGAGCATTAAGGTATCGCCTGCTGCATTCAGCACAAGAGCGACGGCTGCCACCAGCAATCCAGCTTTATGGGGCGCGATCATCGGCCAGAGTCGGCGAAATGTCTGCCATGTCGAGAGATCTTTATCTTGATGCATTATTTTTTCAACGATGTTTAAAATAGCCATTTATTCTATCTGGAATCACGTTTGACGCCAAACCACTGATGGTACCAACGGGGCATTATTTGTTCTCTGAATCCTGCAACCTGCCATTTTCCCTGATAAATCTTAATACTGAGCTGACCAGATTGTGCAGTATCGAACCAGATATAGCCATTTTTCGCATAATTTCTTACTACCTGGCGCGCCGGCATGCGCCATGCGTTATAGCGTGCTACAGAGGCCAGCGCAGCACGTCCTGCCACCTGACGCAGCAGCAAGGGTGTCGACGATGTCCGACTGCCATGATGGGGAACCTGTAAAATGTCAGCCTGCACTCCCGCTTTTTCCAGCATCACCAGTTTATGTTCTGCATCCTGTTCAAGATCGCCTGTCAGTAGCATCGTTACCCGGCCATCGCTGACCTTTACTACGCAGGAGTCGTTATTATTGCCGGCTGTTACGTTCGCCTCTGGCCAGAGAACCTGAAAGGTTAATCGCCCCCATTGCCAGCGGGTACCGCGATAACAAGGCAGATGGCCGGGTTGTGCCAGCGCGCTGCGCACCGTTAACGCTGGCCAGGCCTGTTTTATCCCTGTCAGGCCGCCGGTATGATCCAGGTGCTTATGGCTGAGGATGACCTGACTGACATTTATTCCTTTATGCTGAAGCCAGGGCACAATAATATGCTCGCCGGCATTGCCGTGTGCCCAGCGGTTGCCGGTATCGTAAATCACCGCTTCATCCTCCTGAGAGATGATCACAGCCAGACCGTGCCCGACATCCAGCATATCAATACGCCACTCCACCTTTTCCGCGCTATAACGCCAGAGTAAAAGGGAGAGCATCAGGCTGCAGCAGCTGACAGGAGCGCTTTGCCACCAGCCGAAACGCCAGATAATCATGCCGCCCCAGATCACTGCGCCATACAGCCCCGCCTCCCTGACCGGCCACCAGCCCGGCGGTAGCGCTGTCAGGCCGTAGATCACCAGTGCAAGGGATCGATCGGCCAGCCACCACAGCAGCGTATGCAGAGGGGCAACGGGAAGCAGCATAGCAAGCAGCAGTAGCGGCACCGTGACACAGGAGATCACCGGAATCGCCAGCAGGTTGGCAACCAGCGCCGTCAGGCTAATGCCGTTAAACAGCGCCGCCTGCAGTGGGGTCATTAACAGCAGAATGCCCAACTGCAGATGCATAAGCTGTAAAGGTAGCCAGCGTCGCCGCGCAAATTTTGCCGGTAAGGGGAACCAGTGATACCAGAGCAGCAACATTCCTACAGCCAGAACCGAAAGCCAGAAACTCTCAGACAGCACGGTCAGCGGATCGAGAAACAGCATCAGGCCGATGCACAATGTCCAGACGTGCCAGCCAGTAAGATGCAGTCCGGCAAGGCGTAAGCCTGACCAGAGCGTCAGCGCCAGCATAGCACGCTGAGCCGGAGCCTGAGCGCCGGAAAGCCAGGTATAAAGCGCTGCGGTCATCAGACTGCTGAGTAACGGCGCTCTGTAGTCGATGGCGCGCTCCGGCAAGCCTCGCTGTAGCCCGCGCAGCAGCAGCCAGCCAACACTGGCCGCCAGAGCAATATGCATCCCGGAGATGGCCATCAGATGCGCCGTTCCCGTTTCCCGCAGCAACTGGCGCACCTCATCGGAGAGAGCGTCGCGGTGACCAAACGCCAGCGCTCTCAGAATTCCCTGCATCGGCAATCGCTGTAATGCATTCTGATGGTGTTGAATGATGCGATCCCGCCAGCTGCAGCGCCGGTCCAGCGCCTGACGAGAGAGGATACGTCCCTGAAACGGCGTATGGTTAGCCAGTGCGAATCGCTGGGCATCAAATCCACCCTCATTCAGGCGCGCATGAACAGCACGTAAACGCAGTTGCATCTGCCAGCGCTGGCCGGGACAGTAATGTTCAGTCTCGGCGGGCAGCGCCAGCCAGGCATAAAGCGGCGGGTATTGATAGTGTCCATCTATCCTGAGCAATTTCACTTTTATCCGCTGCCGCTCACGCTGGACTTCCTCAACGCGTACCAGAGCGTCGTGTGACTGCGCCACCAGCCAGTTGATATGCCCCGTCACTTGCCGCGCCTCGATCAAGGCCCAGACCAGTAGCAACAGCCCGTAGCCACACAGGCGTAAATAAACAGTATCACGATGAATCAGTAGCAAGCCCACCGCCGCCATCACGATCAGCAACGTGCGCCCTGGTAAAGCAGGCAAAAAAAGTAGCGGTAAAGTGGCGACCAGCGTCAGTCTGGCGAGCCCTGTCCATGTCAGTGTCATAGTATCCATCCTTGCGTAGCGGATAGTGTGACAGGCAGGCAGAGGCAGTTCAGCAGTAATAACAGGGGAGCGGAAGGCGGGTCGCAAAAATTATCTTTGTTTTGCGTTTCCGTTCAGAAAACAGGAAAGCAGCACGCAGAGCCGAAAAGCGGACAAAAAAAACGACACCCTGAGGTGTCGTTTCTGCGCGTCGGTAACTGCTCAGCCGTAAATATTTGCACGGTCACGCAGTTCTTTGCCCGGTTTAAAGTGGGGAACGTATTTACCTTCCAGTTCCACTTTGTCACCCGTTTTCGGGTTACGACCAGTACGCGGAGCGCGATAGTGCAAAGAAAAACTGCCGAATCCCCGGATTTCGATGCGTTCACCCTGAGCCAGTGTTGTGGCCATGTGCTCCAGCATCTCTTTAACCGCATCCTCAACGACTTTCGCCGGAATATGAGTCTGCTGGCCTGCAAGTCTTTCAATCAGTTCTGACTTGGTCATTAATCCTCCGGTTAATCCCTGTTCATAAGATTTGACAGCTTTTTACCGAAACCGGACGGCATAAAGCCATCCGGTAGGCCAGGAAAATTACTCGCCTTTAGCCGCTTTGAACGCTTCAGCCATCGCGTTAGAGAAGTTGCTTTCTTCCTGTTTGTTAACAGTCGCGATAGCATCTTTCTCGTCAGCTTCGTCTTTCGCACGAACAGACAGGCTTACAACACGGTTTTTACGATCAACACCAGTAAATTTGGCTTCAACGTCGTCACCAACATTCAGCACCAGAGTTGCATCTTCAACACGGTCACGTGAAGCTTCAGAAGCGCGCAGGTAACCTTCCACGCCGTCAGCTAATTCAACTGTAGCACCTTTCGCGTCAACTGCGGTCACTTTACCGGTGACGATGGCACCTTTCTTGTTCAAAGTGATGTAGTTGTTGAACGGATCTTCAGCCAGCTGTTTTACACCCAGAGAGATACGCTCACGCTCTGCATCGACCTGCAGTACAACGGCAGCGATTTCGTCACCTTTTTTGTACTCACGAACGGCTTCTTCGCCAGTCGCGTTCCAGGAGATGTCAGACAGGTGAACCAGACCGTCGATGCCGCCGTCCAGGCCGATGAAGATACCGAAGTCAGTGATTGACTTGATTTTACCTTCAACGCGATCGCCTTTGTTGTGAGTCTCAGCGAACTGCTGCCACGGGTTAGCTTTGCACTGTTTCAGGCCCAGGGAGATACGACGACGCTCTTCATCGATGTCCAGAACCATAACTTCAACCACGTCGCCTACGTTAACAACTTTAGACGGATGGATGTTTTTGTTGGTCCAGTCCATTTCAGAAACGTGTACCAGACCTTCAACGCCTTCTTCGATTTCTACGAAGCAGCCGTAATCAGTCAGGTTGGTCACACGACCGGTCAGTTTAGTCCCTTCCGGATAGCGCTTAGCGATAGCTACCCACGGATCTTCGCCCAGCTGTTTCAGGCCCAGAGATACACGGGTACGCTCGCGGTCGAACTTCAGCACTTTAACAGTGATTTCGTCGCCCACGTTGACAATTTCGCTCGGATGCTTAACGCGTTTCCACGCCATGTCAGTGATGTGCAGCAGGCCGTCAACGCCGCCCAGATCAACGAATGCACCGTAGTCAGTGAGGTTCTTAACGATACCTTTGACTTCCATGCCTTCCTGCAGGTTTTCCAGCAGCTGATCGCGCTCAGCGCTGTTTTCAGATTCGATAACTGCGCGGCGAGAAACCACCACGTTGTTACGTTTCTGATCCAGCTTGATCACTTTAAATTCAAGCTCTTTGCCTTCCAGGTGCAGTGTGTCGCGTACCGGACGTACGTCAACCAGTGAACCCGGCAGGAACGCACGAATGCCGTTCAGCTCAACAGTGAAGCCGCCCTTGACTTTGCCGTTGATTACGCCAGTAACAGTCGCTGCTTCTTCGTAAGCTTTTTCCAGCATCAGCCACGCTTCGTGACGTTTCGCTTTCTCACGAGACAGCAGGGTTTCACCGAAACCGTCTTCTACTGCGTCCAGAGCAACGTCAACTTCGTCACCCACCTGGATTTCAATTTCGCCCTGGGCGTTTTTGAACTGCTCAGCCGGAATGGCAGATTCAGATTTCAGGCCAGCGTCAACCAGCACGACATCTTTATCGATAGCAACAACAACACCACGGACGATGGAACCCGGACGGGTTTCGATTTCTTTCAGGGACTCTTCGAAGAGTTGAGCAAAAGATTCAGTCATATTGTAATCTTCAGGATTCTTTAATTTAACGTCCATCTGACTTCATGTCGGATGGGGTTGTTTAACATACCCTGCCCCCTTTCCCTGGCACAGGGGTACTGCAATCTGTTTCTACTTCAGCGCGACATTACATGCCCAGCTTCTCGCGGGCATATTTCAGTGCTACATCAATCACTTGCTCAATGGACATACTGGTTGAATCCAGCACCAGAGCATCTTTTGCAGGCACTAAAGGCGCGATTGCGCGATTGCGGTCGCGATCATCACGTTCTTTTATCTCGGCTAAAAGGCGATCAAAGTTAACACTAAAGCCCTTTTCCTGCAACTGTAGCATGCGGCGCTGCGCACGCTCTTCCGGGCTGGCATCAAGGAATATTTTTACCGGCGCATCCGGGAAAACCACCGTGCCCATATCACGGCCATCGGCGATCAGGCCTGGCTCTTCGCGAAAGGCGCGCTGACGACGCAATAACGCTTCACGTACCCGGGGAAATGCCGCCACGCGTGACGCGGTATTGCTGACTTCCTGAGTACGGATTTCACCAGTGACATCCTCGCCCTCAAGCACCACCTGCAACTCACCCTGTTGCGACACAAAGCGCACATCCAGATGAGCAGCCAGCGGCACCAGAGACTCTTCCGATTCAATATCGACCTGATGATGCAACGCAGCCAGCGCCAGTACGCGATAAATAGCCCCTGAATCGAGCAGATGCCATTGCAGGGCCTCGGCCATGGCTTTACAAAGGGTGCCTTTCCCTGCACCGCTTGGGCCATCAATAGTTATTACCGGGGCGATTGCCGTCATCATTCTCTCCTTTTGCTGCAATAACGTTTTTTAGCTTGTCTGGGCCTGTTGGGGACGGAGGGCATTATACGCTGCTCAGGAACGGTCTGTTATCTTTAAGCATAGACAGAGGTAAAAAATTAAGGAGATTCAGAGGATTTCTTCTGCCTCAGGACCAGTGAGTTTCTGATAACCCGGTGAATTCTCACCGGGTCGGGCAGATTACGCAGGATGACTGACTGACGCCAGCCGCTGAAAATAGTCGGGGAAGGTTTTGGCGGTACAACCGGGATCGAGAATGGTAACCGGCGTATCAGAGAGCGCCACCAGAGAAAAACACATTGCCATGCGATGATCGTTATAGGTGGCGATATCGGCATGCGCCAGCTGCGCTGGTGGCGTGACGCAAATATAGTCATGGCCTTCTTCTACCTCTGCGCCCACTTTACGCAACTCGGTTGCCATGGCTGCCAGCCGATCGGTCTCTTTTACGCGCCAGTTATAAATATTGCGCATGATAGTAGTGCCTTCGGCAAACAGGGCGGCGGTGGCAATGGTCATAGCCGCATCCGGAATATGGTTCATATCCATATCAATCGCTTTTAGCGTACCGCGGGTGCAGGCGATATAGTCATCACCCCATTCAATCACCGCTCCCATTTTCTCCAGCACGTCCGCGAAATGGATATCTCCCTGCACACTGTTACGGCCAATGCCGGTAACGCGGATGGTACCGCCTTTAATCGCCGCTGCGGCTAAAAAGTAGGATGCCGAAGAGGCATCGCCTTCAACCAGATACTCACCGGGAGAACGATAGGTCTGCTCTCCTTTGATCACAAAGCGCTGGTAATCCTGATTCTCTACCTGCACTCCAAAGCACTGCATCAGATGCAGCGTGATATCAATATAGGGTTTAGAAACCAGCTCACCTTTAATGGTGATGACCGTGTCCTGCGCGGCCAGCGGCGCCGTCATTAACAAAGCGGTAAGAAACTGGCTTGAGACACTGCCATCGACGCTGATCTCGCCGCCCCGGAAACCGCCGTGCAGGCGCAAGGGTGGATAATCTGTCTGCTCGAGATAATCCACCTGCGCGCCTCCCTGACGCAGCGCATCAACCAGATGGCCGATCGGACGCTCTTTCATACGTGGCTCGCCCGTCAGGACGATTTCGTGATCGCCCAGACAGAGTGCTGCCGCCAGCGGGCGCATCGCGGTCCCGGCATTGCCCAGGAAAAGTTCTACCGCCTGCTCACTGCGCAGTGGTCCCGCGTTGCCGGTAACTTCACATATGGTACGGTCGGCAGAAAGCGTATATGAGACGCCCAGCGTTTTCAGCGCATTAAGCATATGCCTGACGTCATCACTATCAAGCAGGTTCGTCAACCGGGTTGTCCCGCTCGCCAGCGCAGCCAGCAGCAGTGCACGGTTAGAAACGCTCTTGGAACCGGGCAAATTGACGGTGCCATCGACGCGCGCAATGGGTTGTAATGTTAAAGAATCCTGCATGCGAAACCAAATCTCCAGAAAATACGCCCCCCGTCGCAGGACAGGGGTCTGATGCCAGCGCAGCGCCCTGGCGAATTGCTTTATCAGCCGTGACGACGCTCAAAATCAATCATAAAATCAGTGAGCGCTTTTACCCCTTCCAGCGGCATTGCATTATAAACAGAAGCACGCATGCCTCCGACGACACGATGGCCTTTCAGCGCATGCAGTCCCGCCGCGAAAGATTCTTCCAGGAAGTGTTTATCCAGCGCAGCGTCAGCCAGCTGGAAAGGAACGTTCATACGTGAACGGTTCGCAGCAGCCACGTCGTTACGATAGAAATCACTGTTATCAATCACGCCATACAGCAGGTCCGCTTTTGCCTGGTTGATTTTATCGATTTCGCTGATGCCGCCCTGCTCTTTCAGCCATTTAAAGACCAGGCCAGACAGATACCAGGCAAAAGTCGGCGGGGTGTTAAACATGGAGTCATTTTCCGCCAGCACTTTATAGTCAAGGATGGAGGGCACATGCTGCTGCGCCTTGCCAAGCAGATCTTCACGCACAATCACCAGCGTCAGACCTGCCGGACCAATATTTTTTTGCGCACCGGCATAGATAACACCGTAACGGCTGACATCAACCGGACGCGACAGGATAGTCGAGGAGTAGTCGGCCACAACGATCTTGTCGCCGAAATCGGGCTGTTCATCAATGGCAATACCATCAATGGTTTCATTCGGACAGAAATGCACATAGGCGGCGTCATCACTCAGTTGCCACTCACGCATCGGCAGAATGGCGCGCTTGCCGTCCACGGTTGTTTTGACGTCGATCGCGTTAGGACGGCAATATTTTTCCGCTTCTTTAATTGCGCTGTGCGCCCAGTAACCACCATCAATATAGTCAGCGGTTGTGGCTTCGCCTAACAGGTTACCCGGCACAGCGGCAAACTGCGCGCGCGCGCCGCCATGACAGAATAAAACTTTGTAATTAGCGGGTATTTTCAGCAGATCACGAAAATCTTGTTCTGCTTCCTGAGCGACCTGAATAAACTCTTTGCTGCGGTGGCTGATCTCCATCACCGAAGTTCCCAGCCCGTGCCAGTTTGTCAGTTCTTGTTCTGCACGGCGGAGCACTTCAACCGGCAGCATAGCTGGTCCGGAGCTAAAATTATAAACCTGTGTCATTTCCCCTCACCACTGTCATATCGAACGGTTATGAATACCCTATCGGTTTTATCACCGCGCCCTGGCGGCTGCAATCTTTAATCAGGGGTCGATCACATTTTTGGAATTTGCCGCTCCGCAGCTTATGTCATAAATGCAAAGCGAAACGGTATTTTGTGAGGCGGCTTCATGACTGCAAGAAAAAGGGAGGCGCAACCGGTTAACTCAGGACACACTGGTCGCCAGAAATTTACGCGGCCTTGATAGCGTCAGCGCAACAAAAAACGTATTATGGCGCGCTTTATGTACACCCCTTTTTTACAGAGAGAGCGGCACAATGACGCAAACCTTTATTCCCGGCAAAGACGCCGCACTGGAAGATTCTATCGCCCGCTTCCAGCAGAAACTGCAGGATCTCGGCTTTCATATCGAAGAAGCTTCCTGGCTTAACCCTGTGCCTCATGTCTGGTCGGTGCATATCCGCGATCGTGACTGCCCTCTCTGCTTTACCAATGGTAAAGGTGCCAGTAAAAAAGCGGCGCTGGCTTCTGCATTAGGTGAATACTTCGAGCGTCTCTCCACCAACTACTTTTTTGCGGACTTCTGGCTGGGCCACTCTGTCGCTAACGGCGATTTTGTTCATTATCCTGATGAGAAGTGGTTCCCTGTGCCTGCTGATGAGCACTTGCCGGAAGGTATTCTTGATGCCGGTTTACGCGCCTTTTACGATCCGGAAAATGAATTATCGGCCAGCGATCTGATCGATCTGCAATCGGGTAACAGCGCGCGCGGAATCTGTGCGCTTCCCTTTACCCGCCAGTCCGATCAGCAGACGGTTTATATTCCGATGAACATCATCGGCAACCTGTATGTCTCCAACGGCATGTCAGCCGGGAATACGGCGAACGAAGCGCGGGTTCAGGGGCTGTCTGAAGTTTTCGAGCGTTATATCAAAAACCGTATTATCGCTGAGTCAATCAGCCTGCCCGCCATCCCGGACGAGGTTATGCAGCGCTATCCGGGTGTGGTGGAAGCGATCGCGCGTCTGGAAGCAGAAGGCTTCCCGATTTTTGCCTACGACGCCTCCCTGGGCGGAAAATATCCGGTCATTTGCGTCGTGCTGTTTAACCCGGCTAACGGTACCTGTTTCGCCTCTTTTGGCGCGCATCCCGATTTTGGTGTGGCGCTGGAGCGTACCGTTACCGAATTACTGCAGGGCCGTAGCCTGAAAGATCTGGATGTCTTTACGCCGCCTACCTTTGATGATGAAGAGGTGGCCGAACATGCTAATCTGGAAACCCACTTTATCGATTCCAGCGGCCTGATCTCCTGGGACCTGTTTAAAGAGACGGCAGATTATCCTTTTGTAGACTGGAAATTTGATGGTACCACCCAGCAGGAATTTGACACGCTGATGGCTATCTTCCGGGCCGAGAGCAAGGAAGTCTATATCGCCGATTACGAACATCTTGGGGTTTACGCCTGCCGTATTCTGGTCCCAGGCATGTCTGACATCTACCCGGTAGAAGACCTGCTGCTGGCGAACAACAATATGGGCGCTGGCCTGCGTGAAACCCTGCTCGCGTTGCCTGACAGTGAGTGGGAGCCGGAAGCCTACCTTGAACTGATTTCGCAGCTGGATGAAGAAGGCTACGATGACTTTACCCGCGTGCGCGAACTGCTGGGCCTGGCGACCGGTAAAGACAATGGCTGGTACACGCTGCGCATCGGCGAACTGAAAGCGATGCTGGCGCTGGCCGGGGGTGACCTTGAGCAAGCCCTGATCTGGACCGAATGGACTATGGAATTTAACGGCTCCATTTTTACACCGGAACGCGCTAACTACTACCGCTGCCTGCAAACCTTGCTGTTACTGGCGATGGAAGAGGACCGCGACCCGCTACAATATCATCATGCCTTTGTGCGTATGTATGGCAGTGCTGCTGTTGAAGCCGCTTCCGCCGCGCTGAGCGGTGAAGCGCCGTTCTACGGATTGCAGGCTGTGGATGGCGATTTGCAAGCCTTCCCGGCGCACCAGTCGCTGCTCCAGGCTTACGAAAAACTCCAGGCCGCGAAACGTCGCTACTGGAAGTAATACTGCTCGCGATCGGTCACGCCAGTGATCGATCCATCAGTAACGGGATCCGGGCACGGACTGATTTTCGTGCCTTTTTTATGCCTTAAGCGACACGCCAGATGCCAGCGTTATGCCCGGCATGGCAAACACGTTAACTGCACTCTGTCAGCCGCAACGCTTATTTTTCTTACACCTGATCACAGACCCTTCTGCGCCACCTTAAAAAAATAACAGATTTTATAAAAAAATTTTTATTAAAATAATCAAAAATTTATACCTTATTTTCTTATTTCCCGACTGATTTCTCCTGCTTAACAGCTATCAAAAATGATCCATATCAATACTGGCTAGCTACCCCTTTGGTAGTATTTTTTCAGACCTCTTCCGGAGAATGCTGGTGTGAAAGCTGATAATCCTTTCAATCTATTGCTACCGGCTGCCATGGCGAAAGTGGCTGAAGACGCAGGCGTCTACAAAGCGACTAAACATCCTCTCACCACTTTCTTTCTTGCCATTACTGCGGGCGTATTTATCTCCATCGCCTTTGTTTTCTATATCACGGCAACAACCGGCGCAGAAGCGCTTCCCTATGGCATTGCCAGACTGACCGGTGGTCTCTGCTTTTCGCTCGGCCTGATGCTGGTGGTGGTATGCGGTGCCGACCTCTTTACCTCGACGGTGCTGATTGTGGTGGCTAAAGCCAGCAGGCGTATTAGCTGGCGTCAGCTGGCCTGTCACTGGCTCAACGTTTATTTCGGTAACCTGATCGGCGCACTGCTCTTTGTCTTACTGCTCTGGCTGGCCGGTGAACACAACGTGGCGAACGGTGCGTGGGGATTAAACCTGCTACAGACGGCCGATCATAAAATGCACCACACCTTTACGGAAGCGGTATGCCTGGGCATCCTGGCGAATTTAATGGTCTGCCTGGCGGTGTGGATGAGTTACTCCGGCCGCAGTCTGCTCGACAAAATAATGGCCATGTGCCTGCCGGTCGCCATGTTTGTCGCCAGTGGTTTCGAACACAGCATCGCAAATATGTTTTTAATTCCGATGGCGATGGTCATCCGCCAGTTTGCTACTCCCGACTTCTGGCAGGCTACCGGCACCAGCGCCGTTCATTTTTCCGCGCTGACGCCCGGCAACTTTATCGTCAACAACCTGCTACCGGTCACTCTGGGCAATATTATCGGCGGCGGCTTACTGGTGGGCCTGACTTACTGGGTGATCTATTTACGTGGCAACTTGCAGGCACACTGAACAGCATCTGTACCGGCAGATCTGCTCAGATCTGCCGGTATCAAGAAAGACTCCATCTATAAAGGTAGGTATATCATGACCGAACTTAATGAAAAAACAGCCGCTGCCTGGAAGGATTTTGTTGCTGGCGAATGGCAAGCGCGCGTTAACGTCCGCGATTTTATTCAAAAAAACTATACGCCCTATGAAGGCGACGAGTCATTTCTGGCTGGCGCGACGCCCGCCACAAGCGCGCTCTGGGCGCGCGTTCTGGAAGGGATCAAAACAGAGAACCGTACCCATGCGCCGGTCGACTTTGATACCGATCTTGTTTCAACTATTACCGCGCATGACGCGGGCTATATTAATAAATCGCTGGAAAAAATCGTTGGCCTGCAAACGGAAGCGCCCCTGAAGCGCGCTATTATTCCGTTCGGCGGCATTAAAATGGTGGAAGGTTCCTGCAAAGTGTATGGCCGGGAACTCGACCCTGCCCTGAAAAAGGTCTTCACTGAGTATCGTAAAACCCATAATCAGGGCGTTTTCGATGTTTATACGCCCGATATTTTACGCTGCCGTAAATCGGGCGTACTGACCGGCCTGCCTGATGCTTACGGACGGGGTCGCATTATTGGCGATTATCGCCGCGTCGCGCTCTATGGCATCGACTTTCTGATGCAAGATAAGTTCGCCCAGTTTGCCTCTCTGCAGGCTGACCTGGAAAACGGCGTCAATCTGGAAGCGACCATTCGCCTGCGTGAAGAGATTGCTGAACAGCATCGCGCCCTGGGGCAAATCAAAGAGATGGCGGCGAAATATGGCTGCGATATATCAGGCCCGGCCATCACTGCACAGGAAGCCGTGCAGTGGACCTATTTTGGCTATCTGGCAGCCGTGAAATCGCAGAATGGCGCAGCGATGTCCTTTGGTCGCGTCTCAACCTTCCTGGATATTTACCTTGAACGTGATTTAAAAGCAGGCAGGATCAGCGAAGAAGAGGCGCAGGAGTTGATTGACCATTTGGTAATGAAGCTGCGTATGGTGCGTTTTTTGCGCACGCCGGAATATGATGAACTCTTTTCCGGCGACCCTATCTGGGCAACGGAATCTCTGGCAGGTATGGGGCTGGATGGCCGTACGCTGGTGACTAAAACCACCTTCCGCTTCCTGAACACCCTTTACACCATGGGCCCGTCTCCTGAGCCCAACATGACTATTTTGTGGTCGGAAAATCTGCCGGTTAATTTCAAAAAATACGCGGCCAAAGTCTCTATCGATACTTCCTCCCTGCAGTATGAAAACGATGACCTGATGCGACCCGATTTCGACAATGACGATTACGCCATTGCCTGCTGCGTCAGCCCGATGATTGTCGGTAAGCAGATGCAGTTTTTCGGTGCGCGCGCTAACCTGGCAAAAACCCTGCTCTATGCGATAAATGGCGGCATGGATGAAAAAATGAAAATGCAGGTGGGCCCGAAAGAGGAACCGATCAAGGATGAGATCCTCGATTTTGACAGCGTGATGGCGCGGATGGATCGCTTCATGGACTGGCTGGCAAAACAGTACGTCACCGCGCTGAATATCATTCACTACATGCACGATAAATACAGCTACGAAGCAGCGCTGATGGCACTCCATGACCGCGATGTCTATCGTACCATGGCGTGCGGCATCGCTGGCCTGTCAGTGGCTGCCGACTCCCTCTCTGCCATTAAATATGCCAGAGTGAAACCGATTCGTGATGAAGATGGCCTCGCCATCGACTTTGATATCGAAGGGGAATATCCGCAGTTCGGTAATAACGATGCGCGCGTGGACGATCTGGCCTGCGACCTGGTGGAACGTTTCATGAAGAAAATCCAGCAGCTGGCCACCTATCGTCATGCTGTGCCGACACAATCGGTGCTGACCATCACCTCCAATGTGGTGTACGGCAAAAAAACCGGTAACACCCCTGATGGCCGACGTGCCGGCGCGCCTTTTGGTCCGGGCGCCAACCCGATGCATGGCCGCGATCAGAAAGGCGCAGTGGCTTCATTAACCTCAGTAGCGAAACTGCCGTTTGCTTACGCGAAAGATGGCATCTCTTACACCTTCTCGATTGTCCCTGATGCGCTGGGTAAAGAGGATGAAGTAAGAAAAGCTAACCTCGCCGGATTAATGGATGGTTATTTCCACCATGAAGCCCATATTGAGGGGGGCCAGCACCTTAACGTGAATGTCATGAACCGCGAGATGTTGATGGAAGCGATGGAGCATCCGGAAAAATATCCGCAGTTAACCATTCGCGTTTCTGGTTACGCCGTACGCTTCAATTCATTAACAAAAGAGCAGCAGCAGGATGTGATTACCCGCACCTTTACCCGGTCGTTGTAATTCCCTGTTGTACGCGGGTTAACCTGAAAGGCTCCCGCCCGGAGCCTTTCCCTGCAAGCCCGCTCAGGCGGTTAGCCGGGCACGCTAACCGCCTGAGCCGACTTACCCATCCTGGCTACGCTCAGAACACAGATTCTGACCGCCAGGCTAACCCGGGAGGACATAGCGCCATGTCAGTTAGCGGACGTATCCATTCCTTTGAATCCTGCGGCACCGTCGATGGCCCGGGCATTCGCTTTATCACTTTTTTTCAGGGCTGCCTGATGCGTTGCCTGTACTGCCATAATCGCGACACCTGGGATACCCACGGCGGAATGCGCGTCAGCGTGGCAGAACTGATGCAGGACGTGCTCGCCTGCCGTCACTATATGGAAGCGTCAGGCGGCGGTGTTACGGCTTCCGGCGGCGAAGCCATTCTTCAGGCGGAGTTTGTTCGCGACTGGTTTCGTGCCTGCAAAGCCGAAGGGATCCATACCTGTCTCGATACCAATGGTTTCGTCCGCCGCTATGATCCGGTGATTGATGAATTGCTGGAAGTGACCGATCTGGTGATGCTCGATCTGAAACAGCTTAATGATGAGGTTCATCAGATCCTGGCTGGCGTGTCGAATCAGCGCACGCTTGATTTTGCGCGCTATTTACAGAAAAAAGGGAAACGCACCTGGATTCGCTATGTGATCGTGCCAGGTTACACCGATGATGATGACTCCGCCCATCGTCTGGGAGAATTTACCCGTGATATGGCAAATATTGAAAAAATTGAGCTGCTGCCCTATCACGAACTGGGGAAACATAAATGGATCGCCATGGGAGAAACCTACGCACTGGAGGGGGTAAAACCGCCGGGTAAAGCAACCATGGAGCGGATAAAAACGATCCTTGCTGGTTACGGACATAACGTCAGCTATTAATCGGCCGGACAGTTTAAAGGGAGCCCGGAGCTCCCTTTTTTATTGCAGACAGCGGATCAGGCGTGCGCAACGGGTGTGGCATGATGATCGGCTTTGCGCAGCAGCATCACCAGATAAACCAGCGCCACCGTGGCAATCATGACAAATAACAGGTGATCGGAATAATTCTGCATCAGCATCGCCGTCATCACCGGTCCGGCCAGGCTGCCAATGGTATAGCTGAGCAGCAACGCCTGGTTCATCGCCACCAGCTGATGCTGCGGCACGGTTTCGCAAGCCCAGGACATCGCAACCGGATAGAGCGTAAAACCAGCCAGGCCCAGCACAAACAGAGCGGGAGCCATAGCGGCATTGCTTAACATTGCGATCGCGCCCAGGATCACCATAAACACCTGAACACGTAGCACCAGCAGACGGCCAAAGCGATCCGCCAGACGGCCCACCGGCCACTGACCTACAATCCCGGCGCTTACCAGTAACGCCATCCAGTAGCCCACTGTCGCATTGCTCATACCCTGGTGAGAGAGATAAAGCGGCATCAGGCCGTACAGCGAGCCGAGCAGAATGCCGGAAATAATGCAGCCATTGACGCCAAGGCGCGAGCTACGACGACGCAGCATAGGCCAGATAGCGGCAGGTGGGGTATCTGCCGCCGCTTCCGTCGCCGTCACGCGCGTAAAAATCAGCGGCAAGATGGCCGCCACGATCAGCGCCGTCACCCAGGGGATAACGTGCAGCAGTTCCGTAGAAACCCGGCTTACCAGTAACTGCCCGACCACGGTGCCCAGATAGTAGATAATCATATAGGCCGCCAGCAGCTGGCCGCGATTGCGTACCGTGCCGCTGCACAGCAGCGCACTCTCAACCACCACCCAGATTAACGCACAGCCAATGCCGGCGATAAAGCGCCATGCGGTCCACGACCAGGCGTTGACCGCCAGCAGCATCCCCAGCGTAGCGAGCGCAAACAGCAGCGTTGCCAGATAATAGCTGCGATTAAAACCGTAGCGTTTGATCAGGGCCCCTGCCACCAGCGTACCAGCCAGGTTACCGGCATAGTAGGAAGAGCTCACCATACCCACCTGCCATGTGGGTAACTGGTCATGCGTCAGCCAGAGCGGGATCAACGTATTCAAAACAGCAATAGATACCGTCAACAAAAGCAGCCCGCAAAGCAGTAGCAATACGGGACGAGACCAGGTGGACATAGTGAGTAAAACCAAAGGAAGAGAAAGAATTTGCGCGCAGTTTGCCACTGAATATTTTAAAGTCAACGCACAAAAATTGTACGCCGCACATTTTGCTGCTTACCCATTTAATATTTTTATCTTCATAAGGTTACAGTACACTAAGCGCGACGCTAAGCAGATCCTATCTTTATGAAAACTGTCACTTTTGAGCACCGACCCTGTCTGCGTGACGATAACAATTATTTCTGCATAATTCCTGCTAAGGATTAATAGACCGGAGCATATGTCATACAAAAAAACCCGGCAAAGCCGGGCTTTTTATTACTGCTGTACAGAGGCGAATCAGCCGATAAATTCCAGACCATTCATGTAAGGACGCAGCACTTCAGGCACCGCGATCCGGCCATCGGCCTGCTGATAGTTTTCCAGCACGGCAACCAGGGTACGGCCTACTGCCAGACCTGAACCGTTCAGGGTGTGTACCAGACGCGGTTTTTTCTCGTTTTTGCTGCGGCAGCGTGCCTGCATACGGCGCGCCTGGAAATCCCACATGTTAGAACAGGAGGAGATTTCACGATAGGTGTTCTGCGCGGGCAGCCATACCTCGAGGTCATAGGTTTTGGTGGCACCAAAGCCCATATCACCGGTGCAGAGCAATACCTTACGATAAGGCAGGTTCAGCAGCTGCAGCACTTTTTCAGCGTGTCCTGTCAGTTCTTCCAGCGCCTGCATGGAATCTTCCGGACGAACAATCTGCACCATTTCCACTTTATCGAACTGATGCATGCGAATCAGTCCACGCGTGTCACGACCATAAGAACCCGCTTCTGAACGGAAACAAGGGGTATGGGCCGTCAGTTTAATGGGCAGGCTCTCTTCCTCAACAATTTCATCACGCACCAGGTTGGTCAGCGGGACTTCAGCCGTCGGGATTAGCGCATAGTTGCTGCTGTCTGACTCTTCCGTCAGCGGACGGGTGTGGAACAGATCTTCGCCAAACTTGGGCAGCTGGCCTGTACCGTACAGGGTCGCGTGGTTCACCAGGTAAGGAACATAGGTTTCCAGATAACCATGCTGCTCAGTATGCAGATCGATCATAAACTGGCTCAAGGCGCGATGCAGACGGGCAATCTGGCCCTGCATCACCACAAAGCGCGAACCGGTCAGTTTTACCGCTGAGGCAAAATCCAGCCCTTTGGCCATTTCACCCAGTTCAACGTGATCTTTAACCGGGAAATCGAACTGGCGCGGCGTGCCCCAGCGTGTAACTTCCAGGTTTTCGCTGTCATCTTTACCCAGCGGTACTTCATCAGCAGGCAGGTTGGGCAGCGACAGGGAAAAATCGCGGATATCATTTTGCAACGCATCCAGTTCCAGTTTGGCCGCTTCCAGCCGCTCACCCAGCGCATTTACTTCCTGACGCAGCGGCTCGATATCTTCCCCACGTGCTTTGGCCTGACCGATGGATTTGGATCGGGAATTACGCTCCGCCTGCAAGTTTTCCGTTTCGACCTGCAGTACTTTACGGCGCTCTTCCAGGGAGCGCAGCGTTTCCACATCCAGCTTAAATCCTCGGCGTGCCAGTTTTTCTGCGACTGCGTCTGGCTCGTTACGCAGCAGATTGGGATCGAGCATGCTTATCCTGTGTTTTAAAGGTTAAATAATTAACGGGGAGACGCATTCCTGCGCGGAATGCGTTGAATTTCCTGCTCACCTTACCGCAACGCTAAATTCAGCGGTAGCGTTTTATCGGGCTATTTTGATCCTGTTCAGCCAGCCAGGCTAGCTTTTCACCAATTTTTGCTTCGAGACCACGATTGGTCGGGAGGTAATAATGCGTTTGTGCCATTTCCGGCGGAAAGTAGACTTCTCCGGCCGCATAGGCATTTGTCTCATCATGTGCATAGCGGTACTCTTTTCCGAGCCCCATCTCCTTCATCAGACGGGTCGGCGCATTGCGCAAATGCTCTGGCACCTCATAATCCGGATAATCACGCGCATCGCGCATTGCCGCTTTAAAGGCGGTATAGACCGCATTACTTTTCGGTGCGCAGGCAAGATAAACGATGGCCTGTGCGATAGCCCGTTCGCCTTCCGCCGGGCCGACACGGGTAAAGCAGTCCCAGGCCGCCAGCGCCACCTGCATAGCGCGCGGATCCGCATTGCCGACATCTTCTGAAGCGATCGCCAGCAGGCGGCGCGCAACGTAGAGGGGATCTCCCCCGGCGGTGATGATACGCGCATACCAGTAGAGCGCGGCATCGGGTGCAGAGCCGCGCACAGATTTATGCAGTGCCGAGATCAGGTCGTAATAGCGATCGCCTTTATTGTCGAAGCGCGCCGCACGCTCGCCGGAAACTTCATTCAGCAACTGAGGAGAAAGCTCCCGTTTACCCTGCACGTTGGTTTCCGCCATATCGGCCATCATTTCCAGCGTATTGAGCGCGCGACGGGCATCGCCATTCACCAGTTCCGCGATCATGCGCCGGGTATTGTCAGGCAGCACAATGTCGCTGTTGCCGTAGCCACGCTCTTTATCCTGCATCGCCTGATTGAGCACCTGCTCAATATCCTCTGTGGTAAGCGATTTCAGCAGATAGACACGTGCCCGCGACAGCAGTGCGGAATTAAGCTCAAAGGAGGGATTTTCGGTGGTGGCGCCAATAAAGGTGATGGTGCCATCTTCAATATGGGGTAAAAAGGCATCCTGCTGGCTTTTATTAAAACGATGCACCTCATCGACAAACAGAATGGTACGCCGCCCCGCCTGACGATTTTGCCGTGCGCGCTCTATCGCCTCACGGATCTCTTTCACGCCGGAGGTTACCGCCGAAATACGTTCAACATCCGCTTTGCCGTAATGACCAATAATTTCGGCCAGCGTGGTTTTACCGGTGCCTGGCGGCCCCCACAGAATCATGGAGTGCAAATGGCCCGCTTCAATGGCGCGCGGCAGCGGTTTTCCCGGCGCCAGAAGATGTTGCTGCCCGATATATTGCTTCAGCGTAACTGGCCGCATACGGGCGGCCAGAGGTTGAAAATCACTGGAGGAAAAATCGAGAGAGAAATTACTCACTGCGACCTCACTGACGCTGGTCGTCCACCGTTACGCCTTCTGGCGGTGTGAACGTGAATTTGTCCGGACTGATGGTGCCGTTCTGCTGGCTTTTCAGCTGATAGCTGCTGCGCTGACCATCCTGTTCCATGGTGCTGAACTGGTTAATCGTCCCCTGCGGAGAAACGTTGATCGTAAACTGCTTCAGGTTGCCGTCACTCTTCTTCGGCGTCAGCTCAAAGGTATCCCCCTGTTGCCGGATATTATATTGCTGCCAGTCGCCCGGCTGGTTGCGGGCAATCAGCATAAACGGCGTATTGCTGGTGGCATCTTTCAGCCAGGTCGCGCTGGCCTGCTCCACAAAGGGGTTATAGAACCACAGCGTTTTGCCGTCGGAAATAATCACGCTCTCATCGGGCGCGGTCATATGCCAGTTAAACAGGCTCGGACGCTTCACCCACAGTTCGCCTTCACCCTCCTGCACGCTGGCACCGCTACTGTCGGTGACTTTCTGCGTAAAGCTGGCATGGAAGCTGTTAACCTTGTTCAGTCGCAGCTGCAAATCGCTGGTGGCATCCGCCATGACGTTAGCGGAAAGTAAAGCACTGAACAGGCCGCAGGCAATAATCTGTTTTTTCATCTGTTTTGCATCCTTAGTTATTCATTTCCCCATCGTGACAGCTTTAAACCTGGCTGCCAGATTCCTGTTCAGACAGCAGAAAAAACCGAAAGCCTTCACAGATATGGGGACGTTCGCCGCATACACAATGGGCCAGCTTACACTGGCCCATACGTCACTTTGACAACAGCTTTACCGTATTATCACATTTCATGAGGCGGCGGAGAGAGCACTTCGCGGTTACCGTTGTGTCCCGGCTCCGAAACAATGCCCTGAGCTTCCATCTGCTCAATGATGCGCGCAGCACGGTTATAACCAATACGGAACTGACGTTGTACGCCGGAAATCGATGCACGCCGTTTTTCCACCACAAAAGCCACCGCCTGATCGAACAGCGGATCCAGTTCTTCACCGCCTTCCAGCCCCAGGCTGCCGCCCTCGCTCTCTTCGCCAGCGGTAATGCTGTCGATGTATTGTGGACGACCGCGAGCTTTCCAGTCCGCCACCACCGCATGCACTTCCTGATCGCGCACAAAGGCGCCATGGACACGCACCGGCATGGAGGAGTTCGGCGGCATATAGAGCATATCACCCATTCCCAGCAGCGATTCTGCACCGCCCTGATCAAGAATGGTACGCGAATCGATTTTACTGGAGACCGTAAAGGCGATACGCGTCGGGATGTTGGCTTTAATCAGACCGGTGATGACATCCACCGACGGACGCTGTGTGGCCAGTACAAGGTGAATACCCGCCGCACGCGCTTTCTGCGCCAGGCGAGCGATCAGCTCTTCCACTTTTTTCCCCACCGCCATCATCAGGTCAGCAAACTCATCTACCAGTACCACGATATAAGGCAGTTTTTCCAGCACCGGCGGCGTCATATCCATGCTGTCGCCCGGTTTCCAGAACGGATCAGGGATAGGACGTCCCATCGCTTCCGCCTGCTCCACTTTTTCGTTGTAGCCTGCCAGGTTACGCACGCCCAGGGCTGACATCAGTTTGTAGCGACGCTCCATCTCACCGACGCTCCAGCGCAGCGCATTAGCGGCGTCTTTCATGTCGGTAACCACTTCAGTCAGCAGGTGCGGAATGCCTTCATAGACCGACAGTTCAAGCATTTTCGGGTCAATCATAATAAAGCGCACCTCTTCCGGCGTCGCTTTATACAGCATGCTGATGATCATGGTGTTGACGCCCACCGACTTACCGGAGCCGGTCGTCCCCGCAACCAGCAGGTGTGGCATCTTCGCCAGATCGGCGACTACCGGCTGTCCGGCTATATCTTTGCCCAGCACCACCGCGAGCGGCGATGTGTTATCCCGGAAGCTGGGGCAGTCGAGCACTTCGCGCAGATAGACGGTCTGACGATGCTTATTGGGCAACTCCAGACCAACATAAGGTTTACCCGGTATCACTTCTACCACGCGCACCGCGACGGCAGAGAGTGAACGCGCCAGATCGCGTGAGAGGTTAGAAATACGTGATGCTTTCACCCCGGGTGCCAGGTCGAGCTCAAAACGGGTGATCACCGGCCCGGGCGAAATCCCCACCACCTCGGCCTTCACGCGATAATCGGCCAGACGCGCTTCTACCAGACGCGCCGTTTGCTCCAGGGCAAACATATCTACCGGTTCCGCTTCCGCGGGCGGCGGCGTCAGCAGGTCGAGCGTAGGCAGCGGCGTGGTGGGCTTTTGCAGCGGCTGCTCATGACGCATCAGGAAGGGGTGAATCAGGCTCTCCTGCAGAGCGGCAGGGTCTGGCGTCTGTAACTGTGACTGTGGCTGTGGCTGCTGTGACGCAGGCTGTAACAGCGCGTCGGGCTCCCGGTAATTAACAGTTTCGGGCGCACTAAACGGCATCTGCGTGGTCGGTTGCGGTTCGACCGGCTGCTGCCAGTCGCTCTCCAGCGTCTGCTCCGCTTCAGCCGGCGGCGTGGCGGCAATGGTAAACAAAGGTTCAACTGGACCCTCATCCACCAGATCTTTCAGCGGAGAGAAATCGAACGCCGCTGCCGGATCCAGACTGAAGGTTGGTCCCTCATCATCCTGCGGCTTGTCAGGTTGTGCATAGCGTTGCTGTTGCTGCTCAGCAAACTGACGCGCCAGCGCCGCCTGATGCTGCGCCTCTTCGTCATCCTCCTGCTGCCAGCTTTCGCCATAGCGTTGCTGCTGCTGTGCCTGGAAGGCATCGCGCAGCTGGGCTTCCTGTAAATCCGCCTCTTCTTCGACGCTCTGAGGTTCAGCAAACTGTGGCGACATTGCCGCTGCCGCAGGTACGCTCTGTTCCGCCTCTTTCGCTTTCTCTTCCGCCATGCGTTGTGAAGGCAGTTTGATGCCAAAGGAGGCAAGCTCGCGGCGCGTTGGAATTTTTACCGGGTTGGGCCGTGGCAGTTCCGGGCCTATGCCCTGCTTCACCTGTGGATTGTAATCCCCTTCCGGAGCCGCACTAAAGGCAGGCATAAAGGGCACTGCACCAGCAGCGGGCTGCGTTGCGGCCGCTGCTGCCGCAGCAGCGGTAACGCCTGCAGGCAGTTCTGCGGCGCGCGTAGCCTCCTGCCAGTTCCCCATGCGCGGGCCATCATCTTCTTCAGCCGATGATTGCTGCATTGCGGCGGCAGGTGCTGCCTCAGGCAGTTCGAAGCGGTAGCGCGGAGGTTCTGGGGATTCTTCTGCATCTGTAAAAGCAGCCGGACTCACCGGAGCTACGGCAGCATCAGGCGCGGCGGCGACAGTCACAACCTGCTGCACTGGCGCGGCAGAGGCGGCATTGAGGGTTGGAGCGGGCGCGGCATGAGTCTCTGATGCCGCAGCGGCGGGCGCAGCAGCCGGTGCCAGCAGCGGATCATGTTCTGCAAGCGGTTCAGGTTCATCTTCATGAACCCGGCGCGGCGCGGCCAGCAATATATCATCTTCTACATCCTGAGCCTTTGCGGCCCCTTTGGTGACAGACGAGGTGTCGATGAGATCATCATCCTCATCGTCCCAGGGCTCATCGCGACGGGAGCGGTTGCTGGCAAAGGTGAGCACGCCCATTACCGCAGCGCCAATTTTTTCCGCAATGGTCAGCCACGACCAGCCGGTATAAAGCGTAATGCCCGCCGCCCAGACGCAAAGCAGCGTCAGCGTGCCGCCGGCAGCGCTGAACCAGGGTGCCATCGCATTGCTCACCAGACTGCCGATGACCCCGCCCGAGGCGAAATACCAGATATCATCCGCATTAAGCGCGGCCAGACCGCAGGTAGTGACCACCAGCGCCAGCACGCCAATCAGGCGTAAGCCCACGGCAAAGTAATCGATGTAATCCTGACTGTCGCGCTGGCGGAAGGTAATCCAGCACAGACCGAGAATCACCGGCGGGATCGCATAGGCCATCACACCAAAAATAAAGAGCAGCGTATCCGCCAGCCAGGCGCCAACGCTCCCCCCCATATTATGGATAGGTTCGTGCCAGGCGGTCTGCGACCAGCTTGGGTCAGAAGGATTGAAGCTGACCAGGGAAACCATCAGGTAGATGGCAAAAAGGGCAACGAGAATAAGCAACGCTTCCAGCAGGCGACGTCCACTGCTGAGCGGCTGTAACGAAACGTCTTTGTCTTCTGTGTATTCCTGGCTCAAGAGAACTCTCCAGGTGCCTGTAAATTATGAAGGCAACAGCGCCGGAGCAAGCCCGACGCTGGTCCTGTATGAATTCACAGGAGTGTACCGAAATCCTGCAGGTTTTGCACCTGCCCTGCATTACCGGGTTTTGATCACCAGACGGTTACTCTGTTTGACCTCTTCCATCACCACGTAGGTACGGGTATCGTTCACCCCTGGCAGACGCAACAGGGTTTCCCCCAGCAGCTTGCGGTAGGCGGACATATCCGGTACACGGGTTTTCAGCAGGTAGTCAAAATCACCCGACACCAGGTGACACTCTTGAGTTTCCTCAAGTTTTTGCACGGCGGCGTTAAATTGCTCAAACACATCCGGTGCGCCACGATTCAGAGTAATCTCAACAAAAACCAGCAGTGAAGCATCGAGATAGTGTGGATTCAGCTGCGCCGTATAGCCCAGGATAAAGCCCTGACGCTCCAGGCGACGCACACGCTCAAGACAGGGTGTGGGCGATAGCCCTACACGCTTGGAAAGTTCTACGTTGGAAATACGACCATCTTTCTGCAGTTCATTCAGAATATTTCTGTCGATGCGATCAAGATCTTTTCCAGGGCGTTTCTTATTGTCTACCATTATTATTGTCTCTCTTAAATCCTTCCCTTAACGTGCCACGACCTGAAAACATTCATTGTTCAGGACCTTACTGAAGCGAAGACTTAGAGCCTGTGCATTAACGCGCCCATCCGTATGACGCATGCTGTCTGTCCACACCATGCGTCATGACCAATGTCAGGCTGAGTCTATTTGCCGAACGGCGCAGAACTGCATGAAAACCTGTTTTGTGCGGCTAAATATTCTCTGCTTCCTACACTGTTTTCGCAAAAGCGCAGGCGATTGTCAAAGTAAAACATCCAAATTCAGTACAAGATGCCAGACAGACCGCTGGGTTACTGTTTTTAAATGAGTATTTTTATACAGCTGCACCATAAAAAACGGATTAATGCCCCTTTATGGCGCAAACCGCGTGCAAAATCGCGTTTCATCGTCTACGCCGCTTGCAGCAATCGTTAACAAAATCGCACAAACCTTTTTTTGCGTCAGTAATTTCCCTACAATCGCTAGCTAAAACATCCGTCGAAAAATTGAGGAACGCATGAGTACGGCCAAACACAGTAAGCTACTCATCCTGGGCTCGGGTCCAGCCGGTTATACCGCTGCGGTCTATGCCGCTCGCGCCAATCTGAATCCGGTACTGATTACCGGACTGGAAAAAGGTGGTCAGCTCACCACCACCACTGAAGTGGAAAACTGGCCGGGCGATCCCCATGACCTGACCGGTCCGCTGCTGATGGAACGTATGCATGAGCATGCGGAGAAATTTAATACCGAGATCATTTTCGATCATATCCACACCGTGGAACTGCAGACGCGTCCGTTCCGTCTGATCGGCGACAGCGGTGAATACACCTGTGATGCGCTGATTATCGCCACCGGTGCTTCGGCTCGCTACCTTGGCCTGCCCTCTGAAGAAGCTTTCAAGGGCAAAGGCGTCTCCGCCTGCGCCACCTGTGACGGCTTTTTCTATCGCAACCAGAAAGTTGCGGTGGTAGGCGGCGGAAACACCGCCGTGGAAGAAGCCCTCTATCTGGCGAATATCGCCTCTGAGGTGCATCTGATTCACCGTCGTGACAGCTTCCGCGCTGAAAAAATCCTTATCAACCGCCTGATGGATAAAGTGCATAACGGCAATATCGTGCTGCATACGCATCGTGAACTGGATGAAGTGCTGGGCGATCAGATGGGCGTGACCGGTGTACGTCTGCGCTCTACCGAACATGCCTCGCAGCAGGAAGAGCTGGAAGTGGCCGGTCTGTTTATCGCCATCGGTCACAGCCCGAATACCGCCATCTTTAACGGTCAGCTGGAGCTGGAAAACGGCTATATCAAGGTTCAGTCCGGTATTCATGGTAACGCCACGCAAACCAGCATCCCCGGCGTATTCGCGGCAGGGGACGTAATGGACCATATTTATCGCCAGGCGATTACCTCTGCAGGCACCGGCTGTATGGCGGCGCTGGATGCAGAACGTTATCTGGACGGACTGGTTAAAAACGATAAGTAAGTTGTTAATCTTCTGATCTTATTTACCCGAGGCGACGGTTTTACTGTCGCCTTTTTTATTGGCCTCATGCTACAGTTCATGCGCTGTTAACAGGCGGTTATTTGCGCCCTTTTACCCCCTCTTTTCAGAAACCGATCGGCATCGCATGAATAAAAACCGGCAACAACACCTTACTCGCTGGCTGCGCGCACAGCGTCGTTCCGGCAGCCGCTGGTTACGTCTCGCTTCCCTGCTGGGATTAGGCAGCGCACTGGTGGTAATCGCGCAGGCGTGGCTGCTTGCGACCCTGCTGCAGGCGTTGATTGTGGATAATGTTCCCCCTGGCCGTCTGGTTACGCCCTTTTTGCTACTGTTTGCCTGTTTTTGCCTGCGTGCCCTGCTGAATTACGCACGCGAACAGGCGGGGTTCTGCGCCGGTCAGGCAATCAGGCAGGCGCTACGCAAACAGGTTCTGGATCGCCTGCATGCTCTCGGTCCGGCCTGGATTCAGGGAAAACCGGCAGGCAGCTGGGCCACCCTGCTGCTGGAGCAGATTGAAGAGATGCAGGAGTATTACGCACGTTACCTGCCGCAGATGACGCTCGCCCTGCTGATCCCCTGCTGCATCCTGCTGACCCTGTTTCCGGTTAACTGGACAGCGGGTCTGATCCTGCTGGCGACAGCCCCACTGATTCCTCTGTTTATGGCGCTGGTTGGCATGGGGGCCGCCGACGCGAATCGCCGCAATTTTCTTGCGCTGGCGCGCCTCAGCGGCGACTTCCTTGATCGGCTGCGCGGCCGGGAAACATTACGCCTGTTTCATCGCGCCCGGGCTGAGCAGCAAACCATCGCCACTAACAGCGAAAATTTCCGGCTGCGCACCATGGAAGTGTTGCGTCTCGCCTTTCTCTCTTCGGCCGTGCTGGAATTTTTTGCTTCGCTCGCCATTGCGGTGGTAGCGGTTTACTTTGGCTTTTCCTACCTCGGTGAGCTTGATTTCGGCCATTACGATCGCCAGGTCACGCTGTTTGCCGGTTTCCTTGCCCTGATTCTGGCTCCGGAATTTTTTCAGCCGCTGCGCGATCTCGGTACGTTCTATCATGCCAAAGCGCAGGCCGTCGGGGGTGCTGAGGCGCTGGAACGCTTTATGACCATCAGCGCTGAAACCTCTGTTGGCAACGGCTCCCGCCGCCTGCAACAGAGTCAATCTTTAACTATCGAAGCATCAGAGCTGGTGATCTGTACGCCCACGGGCAAGGCCCTGAGTGCGCCCCTCAGCTTTATCCTCGATCCCGGGATGCGGGTCGCCATTGTGGGCCCGAGCGGTGCCGGGAAAAGCTCGCTGTTAAATCTGCTGGCGGGTTTTTTGCCCTATACCGGCTCGATTAAGGTAAATGATATTGAGTTGCGTGAGCTTGATATGCGCCACTGGCAGCAGCATCTCGCCTGGGTCGGGCAGAATCCCCATCTGCCAGCGGCGACCCTGCGAGAAAATATTTTGCTGGATGCGGAAGAAGATCGCTCACGGCTGGAAGCGGTACTACAGGCGGCGGGCGTTACTGAATTTTTGTCCCGACTGCCGCAAGGTCTGGAGAGTGAAATCGGCGATCAGGCGCTGGGACTTTCTGTCGGGCAGGCACAGCGGATTGCGGTAGCGCGGGCTCTGTACAAACCGGCCAGCCTGCTGCTGCTGGATGAGCCGGCGGCCAGCCTGGACGCCCGTAGCGAGCAGCAGGTGATGCAGGCGCTGGAGCAGGCATCGCGCCGCCAGTCGACACTGATGGTTACCCATCAGCTGGATGGCTTAGCGGAATGGGATGAAATCTGGGTCATGCAGGCTGGACAAATCGTGCAGCGCGGCAGCTGGAGCAATTTAACGCAGCAGGATGGAGCGTTTCGTCAGTTGCTGCAACATCGCCAGAGGGAGATTCTCTGATGCAAGCTTTATGGCCCTTTTTACGCTTCTGGCGTCGTCATCCCTGGCGGCTGGCTCTCAGTCTGATGCTGGCGGTTCTGACCCTGCTGGCCAGTATCGGTTTGCTCGCATTGTCGGGCTGGTTTCTGGCTGCCGCCTCACTGGCAGGCGTGGCCGGGCTTTACAGCTTTAACTATATGCTGCCTGCCGCAGGCGTACGCGGCGCAGCCATCATCCGTACTGCGGCGCGCTATTTCGAACGGCTGGTCAGCCACGATGCTACCTTCCGCGTGCTACAACATCTGCGTGTGTTTACCTTTTCCCGTCTGATGGCGCTGACACCGGGCCAGTTGACCCGCTTTCGCCAGGCGGAGTTACTCAACCGCTTTGTGGCTGATGTTGAAACCCTGGATCATCTCTACCTGCGCGTATTATCACCACTGCTGGGCGCCTTTGTGGTAATTAGCGTCGTGACGCTGGGTCTGAGCTTTTATGATCTCACCCTTGCGTTCACGCTGGGCGGCCTGATGCTGGCCACGCTGATAATTATACCACCGCTTTTCTACCGCCTGGGCCAGCCTGCCGGTCTGGCTATCACGCAGCGCCGCGCGCTGTGGCGGCTGCAGCTGACCCGCTGGCTGGCGGGTCAGGCAGAGCTGAAGATCTTTGGCGCAGAATCCCGCTGGCGTCAGCAACTGGATCAGGGGGAAATCCACTGGCTACAGGCGCAGCAGCAGCAGCAGCGGCTGGTTGCGCTGGCGCAAAGCCTGGTGATCATGATCAGCGGCGTTGCCGTTTGCGCCATGCTGTGGCTGAGCGCTGCGGGCACAGCGCAGCTCAGCGATGCGGGGCCGCTTATCGCCCTGTTTGTCTTTTGCGCACTGGCGGCCTTTGAAGCGCTGGCACCGGTAGCCACGGCATTCTTGCACCTTTCTCAGGTGAGCGCCTCGGCGCAGCGCGTGCAGGAGATCATTGCGCAGCAGCCCGATATCTGCTTCCCCGGCCCGCCACTGCAGGCGGTGGCGGGCATGCGCATTGAACTGAACGCGCTGCATTTTTCCTATCCCTCCCGTCCGGAACCGGTGCTGGATGGCTTTCGTTTATCGGTGGCGGCTGGTGAGCATATCGCCCTGCTCGGCCCGACCGGCTGTGGTAAATCGACTCTGCTGGCACTGCTGACGCGCGCCCGTGAAGCGGACAAGGGCGAGATCGTACTGAACGGCGTGCCGCTGGCGCAGTGGGACGAAGCGAGTCTGCGCCGACGCATCAGCGTGGTGACACAGCGCGTGCATCTGTTCAGCCAGACGCTGCGGGATAATCTGCTGCTTGCCGCCCCTGAAGCCAGCGACCCGCAACTGGCTGCAGCGCTGCAGCAGGTCGGACTGTCTCATCTGCTGGACGATGAAGGACTCAACGCCTGGCTGGGAGAAGGCGGCAGGCCGCTTTCCGGCGGAGAATTACGCCGTCTCGCCATCGCGCGCGCCCTGCTGCATAATGGCGATCTCTGGCTGCTGGATGAGCCTACCGAAGGGCTGGATGCGGCCACGGAACAGCAAATTTTGACACTGCTGCAGCAGATTACCCGGAACAAAACGGTTATCACCGTGACGCACCGACTGACCGGCCTGGAAAGAATGTCACGGATTTGCGTGATGGATACCGGGACGCTGATTGAACAGGGCAGCCATCAGGAATTAATCTCAAAACGCGGACGCTACTGGCGTTTCTGTCAACGCCTTACGCTATAGTCATAACTACTCACGCGAGGTAGAGGAAGGTAATGAGACTGGTACAGCTGTCACGGGAGTCCCTGCATTTTCCGCCCCCTGAAATGGCGCTGCGCGAGCCCAATGGTTTGCTGGCCATGGGCGGCGATCTCTCCCCTGCCCGCTTGTTGAACGCCTATCAGCGCGGTATTTTCCCCTGGTTTTCCCCGGGCGATCCCATTCTCTGGTGGTCGCCCGATCCGCGCGCCGTGCTGTTGCCGGAGTCGTTTCACCTCAGCCGCAGTATGAAGCGTTTTCACCGCCAGTCCCCTTATCGTGTCACCATGAACCACGCCTTCGCCGAGGTGCTGGAGGGCTGTGCCAGCGGGCGTCAGGAAGGCACCTGGATCACCTTTGAAGTGAAGCGCGCCTGGCTGCGCTTATTTGAGCTGGGTCATGCGCATTCCGTTGAGGTCTGGCATGGTAAGAAGCTGGTTGGTGGTATGTATGGCCTGGCGCTGGGCAGGATTTTTTGTGGTGAGTCGATGTTCAGCCGCATGGAAAACGCCTCGAAAACGGCGCTCTGGGTATTCTGTCAGCACTTCCTTGCGCACCGGGGCAGGCTGATCGATTGCCAGATATTAAATCCGCATACCGCCTCGCTGGGCGCCATGGAGATCCCGCGCATCGATTATTTGCAATATGTTCAGTCTCTTGCCTGGCTGGACATGTCAGCGGACTGCTGGCGACCTCAGACCCTTTTTTAACGCCAGCGAGGATGTTTTGCACACACCCGGCGGCAAAAGTGATATAATAAACCTGTTTGGTATGTCGTTCGCGCTTCGCCTCCGGTGAACCGGAATTGCCAGGCTGGGAATCTCAACGCACTTCCGAAGCTGTTTCAATCGTGCGCGTGTCACCGGTTGATTCAGATTCTTAGCCCGCTAATGCCCCGCAGACGTCAAAAAACACCCGAATTTAACCGAGATGCTCGCGTAAATGCGCGACGCACGGCGAAGTGTTGGCGCAGCTGCCAACATTTCTTTACATAAATCATGGAATTCGGCATTATCGTGCCGGTTCACTTGTTAGGTAGTCCACCCAGAGGATTCGATGGCCAAAGAAGACAATATTGAAATGCAAGGTACCGTACTGGATACGCTACCTAACACCATGTTCCGCGTAGAACTTGAGAACGGACACGTGGTTACCGCTCATATCTCCGGTAAAATGCGTAAAAATTATATCCGCATCCTGACGGGCGACAAAGTCACTGTCGAGTTAACCCCGTATGACCTGAGCAAAGGCCGCATTGTCTTCCGTAGTCGCTAAGTTGCGCCCCGACTCTGTCGTTAACTGAAGCGACACGAAAAAAAGGCCGGATAACAATCCGGCCTTTTTTATTTCTGTAGCGGCTTAGTGCACCGTGCCTTCCGTTTTGCGTTTTTCCGCGCTCAGGAAGTGATAGGTAAGCTGGTTTTTCTCCTTGTCCAGCCCGACAGTCACTGAACCCCCATCGACCAGCGAACCAAACAGCAGTTCGTTTGCCAGCGGTTTCTTCAGATTTTCCTGTACCGTACGCGCCATCGGACGCGCGCCCATCGCTTTGTCGTAGCCTTTCTGTGCCAGCCAGTCGCGCGCTTCATCACTCACTTCAAGCGACACGCCTTTGGCATCCAGCTGCGCCTGCAACTCGACAATAAATTTATCCACTACCTGATGAATCACTTCAGTAGAGAGATGTTTGAACCAGATAATGTTGTCGAGACGGTTACGGAACTCCGGCGTAAAGATCTTCTTGATCTCTTCCATCGCATCGGTGCTGTTGTCCTGATGGATCAGGCCGATCGACTTACGTTCGGTTTCACGTACGCCCGCGTTGGTGGTCATCACCAGCACCACATTGCGGAAATCCGCTTTGCGTCCGTTATTGTCGGTCAGCATACCGTTATCCATCACCTGCAGCAGCAGGTTAAAGACGTCAGGATGCGCTTTTTCAATCTCATCAAGCAGCACCACTGCATGCGGATGTTTAATCACCGCATCCGTCAGCAAACCGCCCTGATCAAAGCCGACATAGCCCGGAGGCGCACCGATCAAACGGCTGACGGTGTGACGCTCCATATACTCCGACATATCGAACCGCAGCAGTTCAATTCCCAGCGCTTTCGCCAGCTGCACAGTGACTTCCGTTTTACCGACACCGGTTGGGCCGGCAAACAGGAAGGAGCCTACCGGCTTACGATCCTGGCCCAGACCAGCACGGCTCATTTTGATCGCTTCCGTCAGCGCTTCAATCGCGTTGTCCTGACCAAACACCAGCATTTTCAGGCGATCGCCCAGGTTGCGCAGCGTATCGCGATCGGTGGCCGAAACGCTTTTCTCGGGAATACGCGCAATACGCGCCACCACCGTTTCGATATCGGCGACATTTACCGTTTTCTTGCGCTTGCTGGCTGGCTGCAGACGCGCACGCGCACCCGCTTCATCGATCACATCAATCGCTTTATCCGGCAGATGACGATCGTTGATGTATTTCACCGCCAGCTCCACGGCCGCCCGTACCGCTTTTGCGGTATAACGGACATCGTGGTGAGACTCATATTTTGGCTTCAGACCATTCAGGATCTGCACCGTTTCATCGACAGAAGGTTCGGTAATATCGATCTTCTGGAAACGACGCGCCAGCGCACGATCTTTCTCAAAGATGTTGCTGAACTCCTGATAGGTGGTGGAACCCATCACCCGGATCTTACCGCTCGACAGCAGCGGTTTAATCAGGTTAGCCGCATCGACCTGGCCGCCCGAAGCAGCACCGGCGCCAATAATGGTATGGATCTCATCAATAAACAGAATGCTGCTGTTATCCTGCTCCAGTTGCTTCAGCAATGCCTTAAAGCGTTTCTCAAAGTCACCACGGTATTTGGTGCCCGCCAGCAACGAACCGATATCCAGCGAGTAGATGGTGCACTCTTTCATCACTTCCGGCACATCGCCCTGCACAATACGCCAGGCAAGCCCTTCCGCAATAGCGGTTTTACCGACGCCTGACTCACCCACCAGCAGCGGGTTGTTTTTACGGCGACGGCACAGCACCTGAATAGCACGTTCCAGCTCTTTATCGCGGCCGATCAGCGGATCGATACCGCCTACGCGAGCAAGCTGGTTGAGATTGGTGGTGAAGTTTTCCATACGATCCTCCCCGCCTGCTTGCTCTTCATTAACCGGATGTTCCGGATTCTGCGCCGGGCCTGACTCATCTTTGCGCGTGCCGTGCGAGATAAAGTTCACCACATCAAGACGGCTGACTTCATGTTTGCGCAACAGGTAAGCGGCCTGCGACTCCTGCTCGCTGAAGATAGCGACCAGCACATTGGCACCTGACACTTCGCTGCGGCCGGATGACTGAACATGAAAGACCGCACGCTGTAAAACGCGCTGGAAGCTGAGCGTAGGTTGGGTATCGCGCTCCTCTTCACTGGCAGGCAATACCGGTGTGGTTTGTTCGATGAAGGCTTCGAGTTCCTGTCGCAGAGCCACTATATCTACCGTACAGGCTTCCAGTGCCTCTCTGGCCGACGGGTTACTGAGCAGCGCCAGTAACAAATGCTCGACGGTCATAAATTCATGACGGTGCTCACGCGCTCTGGCGAAAGCCATATTTAAACTGAGTTCCAGTTCTTGATTGAGCATTAGGCACCTCCCCCAATTATCGCTCTGACAACTCGCCTCCTGAATGGAGACGCGTTCAGGCTTTTTCCAGCGTACACAGCAACGGATGCTCGTTTTCCTTCGCGTACTTGTTCACCATAACAACTTTGGTTTCAGCGACTTCAGCGGTAAATACGCCGCAGATCGCCTTGCCCTGATAGTGAACTTTAAGCATCAGTTGCGTTGCACGTTCGATATCATAAGAAAAGAACTTTTGCAGAACGTCAATAACAAATTCCATAGGCGTATAGTCATCATTATTCAGTATGACTTTGTACATTGAGGGGGGTTGCAAGCCCTCACGTACTTTCTCTTCGGCAAGATGTTCAAAGTTAAGCCAGTCGTTAGTATTTGCCATAATGATCCGTTGAAATTCTGCCTTACCCACAAAGACGTTTTTAAGCCTTCACTTAAAGTTTAACACGCTTGTCAAGCCGCCTCTGTCGGATGAAAAATGATCCGTGATTCCTCATGGCGACCTGTATCACAAAATTAGCAATAGCGTTAACTGCTTCAAATTTTGATGAATTTCTCCCCTGGGGCGCCGGAGCTTTGCTTGACGATGCGGTCCGTTTCTCTACATTCTACAGACACAAGCTGATTGAGTTTTAAACAAACTCGACCCACAGCTTAAATGACCTCACCTACTTATCAAAATGTCTTGCGAGGGAAGTAAAAGCATGGAGACGGGTACTGTTAAATGGTTCAACAACGCCAAGGGCTTCGGCTTTATCTGTCCAGTCGGCGGCGGCGATGACATCTTCGCGCACTACTCCACGATTCAGATGGAGGGTTACAGAACGCTAAAAGCCGGCCAACAAGTTCAGTTTGATGTTCATCAGGGGCCGAAGGGCAATCATGCCAGCCTCATCGTCCCGCTGGAGTCAACGGCACGCGCCTGAGCTATCCTTCATTCTGAACAACCCCGTAAAAAAATGCCAGCCAGCGAGGGTGGCATTTTTTCTCTTACTACTCAGATGGGGATGCCCGTCCCTTTTTCAAGCGTGCAAGGCGATTTTCCTGCCGCCAGCCCCCGCAGCACAGGGTTTACAGGCTGACATTTTTTCGCTAGCGTGACGCTCTCTGTTTCATGGATGGCATTACTGCGCATGTATTCCGGACTAATTGTTATTCTGCTGCCACTGATTATCGGCTGGCTGCTGCCGCTGCGCCAACTCACCCTGCTGCGTCTCGTAAATAAGCTGCTGAGCTGGATGGTCTACGTGATCCTGTTCTTTATGGGGATCAGTCTGGCCTTTCTCGATAATCTGAGCAGCAACCTGTTGACGATATTTTACACCACTGCCGTCAGCGTCTTTTGCATTCTGGGCTGTAACCTGCTGGCACTGCGTCTGCTGGAAAAACGTCTGCCGTGGCAACATGTGCATAAGCAGGGCAAACTGCCCTCGCGACTGCAGATGGCGCTGGAGTCGCTACAGCTATGCGCGGTGGTGGTGGTGGGCTTTCTGCTGGGACTGTTGCAATGGCCATTGTTACAGCACGCATCCGAAGCCAGCGAATATGCGCTTTATTTTCTGCTGTTCCTGGTTGGCGTCCAGCTGCGCGGCAGCGGCATGACGCTGCGCCAGATCCTGCTTAATCGCCGTGGCTTGCTGGTGGCGGGCGTGGTGCTGATCAGCGCGCTGGCTGGCGGCCTGATTGCTGCACTGATCCTCGGACTGCCGCTGAAAAACGGGCTGGCGCTGGCCAGCGGTTTCGGCTGGTATTCCCTTTCCGGCATCCTGATGACCGAGGCCTGGGGGCCGGTGATCGGCAGCGCAGCGTTTTTTAACGACCTGCTGCGTGAACTGATCGCCATTATGCTGGTGCCGGTGCTAATCGCCCGCCATCGCTCCAGCGCGCTGGGACTGTGCGGTGCCACCTCGATGGACTTTACGCTGCCGGTATTGCAGCGCGCCGGTGGTGCAGAGATCGTGCCCGCGGCCATTGTGCATGGTTTTATTATGAGCCTGCTGGCCCCGATTCTTATCGCCTTCTTTTCTGCCTGACGCTGCCTGTCTGCGGAGCCAGCGCGATCATCCGGGGGATCGCGCTGGCGAAAAATCACCGGCTGCGGTAAAAGATGCAAAGCAAACAACAACGACGACAGCACTGGCGCTGTCGCGCTGTCCCCGTCCCCGTTTCAGGAGAGCGATGTGATCGATTTACGCAGTGATACCGTAACCCGGCCTGGTGCCGCCATGCTCGAAGCGATGATGAACGCCGCAACCGGCGATGATGTCTATCGTGACGACCCGACAGTGAATGCGCTGGAAGCCGAAGCCGCGCGTCTGAGCGGCAAGCAAGCCGCCCTCTTCTTTCCTACCGGTACGCAGGCCAATCTGGTCGCGCTGCTGAGCCACTGCGAACGCGGTGATGAATATATTGTTGGTCAGCAGGCGCATAACTATAAATATGAAGCGGGCGGCGCAGCGGTTCTGGGTAGCATTCAGCCCCAGCCGATTCAGGCGGCCGCTGACGGCACGCTGCCGCTCGACCTGGTGGCTGCGGCGATCAAACCGGACGATATTCATTTTGCGCGCACGCGTTTGCTGAGCCTGGAAAATACCCATCACGGTAAAGTGCTGCCGCAGGCTTATCTGGCTGCCGCCTGGCAATTTACCCGTGAACGTAAGCTGGCGCTGCATATCGACGGCGCCCGCATCTTTAACGCCGTGGTTGCGCTTGGCGTTACTCTGGAAGAGATTGCCCGTTATTGCGACACCCTGACCATCTGTTTATCGAAAGGGCTGGGTACGCCAGTTGGCTCTCTGCTGTGTGGCGATACCGCTTTTATTGAGCGCGCCCGGCGCTGGCGCAAAATGGCCGGTGGCGGCATGCGTCAGGCGGGTATTCTGGCCGCAGCCGGTCTCTATGCGCTGCAGTACAACGTGGCACGTCTGCAGGAAGATCATGATAATGCCGCCTGGCTGGCAGATCAGCTGGCGGCAATCGGCCTGGAAGTGGTAGATCGGCAAACCAATATGCTGTTCGTGAAAGTGCCGGCGGAACAGGTCGACGCGCTACAGGGCTGGATGCGGGAACGGGAGGTGCTGATCAGCGCCGGACCGGTAACGCGTCTGGTGACGCATCTGGATGTCGACCGCGCGGCGCTGGAGCAGCTGGTTGCTCACTGGCGGGCGTTTCTCAATCAGTAACCCCGTGTGGCGTTAAAACGCCGCACCATATTTATCCAGCAGCGCATACGCAATCGCTTCTGTTTCCGCATCGGCCAGTCCGCGATAATCCGCTGGCCGAAAATGCATCTGAAACGCCGCAATCACTTTTTGCTGCTCGCGCGGCGTCATCTCCGGCGTTACAGCATAACCATAGCGCGCCAGCAGGGTTAACAGCTTTGCGCTGTCCACCGGCTGATCGGCCCGTCGTCCCGCCAGGCGCTGCCTGACCCGTTGCGCATCAGGCCATGCGCCGAATCCCGCCTGTGCCAGTGTCTGCCAGGGGAACAGCGGACCAGGATCCTGCTTGCGCTGCGGCGCGATATCACTGTGACCCACAATATTTTCCGGAGCGATGTCGTAGCGTTGCACCACATCCTGTAATAACGCTGTCAGTACGCGCAGTTGTTCAGGTGGAAAAGGCGCCCAGCGCAAACCGGTGAGCGTACGCTGATAGCCACGGTTCACCAGCTCAATGCCGATCGAGGTGTCATTCAGACGCGTGGCGCCGCGCCAGAAGCTGGGTCCGGCGTGCCAGGCCAGCGCCGCCTCCGGCACCAGTTGCCAGATTATCCCTTTACCTGCGCGTTGCGGCGGCTGCGCCGGGATCAGATAGTGGGCGCTGACCTCGCGATCGGTAAGGGTCGCCAGCGAGGAGGAGAACGCTTCCGCGGTATAGTGAATCACCACCACCTTCACGCGCGGCTGGGCACCACGGGCAGGATGGCGCTCATCGACCCAGTAACCGGTGCGCTGCGTCAGATCAGCGCTCTGACAGCCCGCCAGCAGCAGCGCCGCCAGCAACATCCAGCGGCGCATCAGTGAACGATAACCGCCGTTCCGCTCACGCTGACCATTAACATACTGGCATCTTTGCCGACGGTTTCGTAATCGATGTCAATGCCCACCACGGCGTTAGCGCCCAGTGCTTTCGCCTGCGCTTCCAGCTCCTCAAAAGCGAGCTGCCGCGCTTTGCGTAACTCTTTTTCATAGGCGCCGGAGCGGCCTCCCACAATGTCACGAATGCCGGCAAAAAAGTCACGGAAGATGTTGGCACCCAGAATGGCCTCGCCGGTCACCACGCCACAATAATCAGTGATGGTATGGCCTTCCAGTGTAGGGGTCGTGGAAAATTTCATGCTGCTCTCCTTTTCTCAAAGCGGGTTTCGCGCGTGGGGCTCAAATCCGGGGCTATACTCTATGCTAAAAATGGCGCTTTGCCAGTGAACAATAAGGAAATCGTGATGTATAACAAAGCCTTTATGCTGCTGGCTCCTGCCGCACTGTTGCTTACGGCCTGTACCACCGTTGAACCGGTGATCACCGATAACGGTTCGCGTACCACACCCTGCATTGAAGGCGGGCCGGATCGCGTAGCCCAGCAGTTCTACGATCTGCGCGTGGCCCGTCCGACTCAGGGACTGCCGGATAGCCAGCTACTGGCTCAGTATCGTCCTTATTTAAGCAATACGCTTTATCGCAATCTGATGAAAGCGAATGCGCGCAGCGAGAAACCGGCGGAATGGCGCAGCGGCGATCTCTTCTCCAGCCAGGCTCAGGGGCCAACTCAGGCCAGTGTCTATGATGCCTCAACGATTCCAGATAGCGATGCGCGCAATATTCCGCTGCGCGTTGATCTGAGTCGCGACAACAAACAGTGGCAGGATGAAGTGCTGATGATCCGTGAGGGAAGCTGCTGGGTAGTGGACGATATACGTTATGTGGCTCCGGGGCCACACCCGGGCGGCGGCAGCCTGAGTCAGATGCTGGAACAATAAGCGATCCTGTACCGCTTTGCCCGACGGCGCGCGCCCGTACTGCAGGCGCGCTTGCCGTTCTTGCTACGCGCGATCACGGTATAGCAGCATGATAATGTGCTACGCTTTCCATAATTATCCTCACGTTCATAAATTTTAACGCACCTCAATTGCATAACTATGCTGGTCGCGTTACCATTCGCGGCACTAATTGCTATTCGTTATTTGCGCATGAGTATTCAACTAAACGGGATTAACTGCTATTACGGCGCACACCAGGCGCTGTTCAACATCAATCTGGCATGCCCGCAAGGGGAAACGCTGGTGCTTCTCGGGCCCAGTGGAGCCGGAAAAAGCTCACTCCTGCGCGTGCTGAACCTGCTTGAGAAGCCACGTTCCGGGACTTTGCAGATCGCCGGTAATCATTTCGACTTCAGCAAAACGCCTTCTGACAGTGCGATCCGCGAGCTGCGGCAGAATGTCGGTATGGTGTTTCAACAATATAACCTCTGGCCGCATCTGACGGTGCTGCAGAACCTGATGGAAGCCCCCTGCCGGGTGCTGGGTCTGAGCAAAGCGGAAGCGCGCGCACGCGCCGATAAACTGCTGGAGCGCCTGCGTCTGACATCCTTTGCTGATCGTTTCCCGTTGCATCTGTCTGGCGGACAACAGCAGCGCGTAGCCATTGCGCGCGCGCTGATGATGGAGCCGCAGGTGCTGCTGTTTGATGAGCCGACCGCCGCGCTCGATCCGGAAATCACCGCGCAGATTGTCAGCATTATTCGCGAACTGGCTCAGACGCAAATTACGCAGGTCATCGTCACGCACGAAGTGGAAGTAGCGCGTAAAACCGCCAGCCGCGTGGTTTATATGGAAAATGGCCATATCGTCGAACAGGGTGACGCCAGTCGCTTTACACAGCCGCAAACCGAGGCGTTTGCACATTATCTTTCGCACTAAGTCAGGATGTTTCTAATGAAAAAAGTCGTACTTGCTGCACTGCTTGCTGGCCTGAGCCTGAGCGCCTCTGCCGCACAAACTATCCGCTTTGCTACCGAGGCTTCTTACCCGCCGTTTGAGTTTGTCGATGCGGGTAATAAAATCCAGGGTTTTGATGTCGATCTGGCCAACGCGCTGTGTAAAGAGATGGCGGCAACCTGCACTTTCACTAACCAGGCGTTTGACAGTCTGATTCCCAGCCTGAAGTTCCGTCGCTTTGATGCCGTGATGGCGGGTATGGATATCACGCCGGAGCGTGAAAAACAGGTACTGTTCAGCCAGCCTTACTATGACAATTCAGCGCTGTTTATCGCGCAAAAAGACAAAGTGGCCAGTGCTGATGCGCTGAAAGGCAAACGCGTAGGCGTACAGAACGGCACCACACATCAGAAATACCTGACCGATCAGCACAGCGACATCACCACCGTGCCTTATGACAGCTACCAGAACGCCATCCTTGACCTGAAAAATGGCCGCATTGATGCGGTATTCGGCGATACTGCGGTGGTCAATGAGTGGCTGAAACAGAATCCGAATCTTGCGCCGGTGGGTGAAAAAGTTACCGATAAAGGCTATTTTGGCACCGGTCTGGGCATCGCTGTACGTATGGGTAACACCGAGCTGCAGAGTCAGTTTAACGCTGCGCTGGAGAAAGTGAAGGCGGACGGCACTTATCAAACGATCTACAGCAAATGGTTTCAGCAATAATTTCTGATGAATGAAATGATACCGCTCGCAAGCGCCGCCGGGATGACCGTCGGCCTTGCCGTTTGTGCACTGATCGCCGGCCTTGTGCTGGCGATGATTTTTGCTGGCTGGGAATCGCTGCGCTGGAAGCCGCTGGCGTGGATTGGCACCGGACTGGTGACCCTGATCCGTGGCCTGCCGGAAATTCTGGTGGTGCTGTTTATCTACTTCGGCGCGTCCCAACTACTGTTAACGCTGTCAGATGGTTTCAGCCTCAATCTGGGGCTGTTCAGCCTGCCGGTGCAGGTAGAAATTGAAAACTTTGACGTTAGTCCGTTTCTCTGTGGCGTGATTGCGCTGGCCCTGCTCTATTCCGCTTATGCCTCGCAAACGCTGCGCGGCGCATTGCAGGCGGTGCCGGTGGGACAGTGGGAGTCGGGTCAGGCGCTGGGCATGAAAAAATCTGTGATTTTTTTCCGCCTGGTGATGCCGCAGATGTGGCGCCATGCACTGCCGGGCCTGGGCAATCAGTGGCTGGTACTGCTGAAGGATACCGCGCTGGTGTCGCTGATTAGCGTGAACGATCTCATGTTGCAAACCAAAGGCATCGCAACCCGTACCCAGGAGCCCTTTACCTGGTATCTGGTAGCTGCAGCGATTTATCTGGTGATTACCCTGATTAGCCAGGCGATATTGAAACGCATTGAGCTGCGTACCACGCGCTTCGAACGGGGGCAACGCTGATGCTTGAATATTTACCCGAACTGCTGAAAGGCCTGCATACCAGCCTGACGCTGACGGTCGCCTCGCTGATCGCCGCGCTGGTGCTCTCCCTGCTGTTTACTGTGATCCTGGCGCTGAAGCTGCCGGTCATCAGCCAGGTGGTAAAAGGCTATATTACGCTGTTTACCGGCACCCCGTTGCTGGTCCAGATCTTCCTGATCTATTACGGGCCGGGGCAGTTTCCCTCGATTCAGCAGCTCCCCTGGCTGTGGCATCTGCTGTCGCAGCCCTGGCTCTGCGCCCTGCTGGCGCTATCGCTGAACAGCGCAGCCTATACCACTCAGCTGTTTTATGGCGCGGTGCGGGCGATTCCGGAAGGACAATGGCAGGCCTGTGCTGCGCTGGGCATGGGGCGTAAAGAGAGCCTGCGTATTTTGTTGCCTTACGCTTTTAAACGCGCTCTCTCCTCTTACTCCAACGAAGTGGTGCTGGTGTTCAAAAGCACCTCGCTGGCCTACACCATTACCCTGATGGAAGTCATGGGGCACGGGCAGTTGCTCTATGGACGCAGCTACGATGTCACGGTGTTTGCCGCCGCCGGGCTGATCTATCTGTGCGTCAATGGCCTGCTCACGCTGCTGATGCGACTGGTTGAGAGGCGTGCGCTGGCATTTGAGCGCAGAAGTTAATATCCAGGCGGGTAAATCCCGCCTTTTTTATTGCCAGCTTAAAACCACGTCCTGCGGGCGTGGTCATCAATACGTTTTGGCTCTGCCTTATCGTCTCTGGATTTGAATCTTACGGAACAGGCAGAGACTGCTTTTTAAGGTTTTTGGTACCCCCCTATGGGGTGCAATCAAAGCCGCCTTCTATGAAAGCGGCTTTTTTACTATTTATCCATTTTTATTGCATAAAAATGCAATTAGTGGCATCCTGTATTCTGTTGAACAGAACTCTTTATGTCGTATTACAGGAGCTTTACCCATGAAAAAATGGATTGTTGCTACCCTGGTGGCAACCCTGGCAATGAGTGCCCAGGCCGCAGAAAAAATCCGTTTCGCCGCTTCCGCTACCTATCCGCCGTTTGAATTTCTCGACAGCAACAATGAGATTGCTGGCTTCGATATCGATCTGGCAAAAGCGCTGTGCCAGCAGATGAAAGCTGAATGCACCTTTACCAATAACGCGTTTGACAGCCTGATCCCGTCACTGAAGTTTCGCCGCTACGACGCGATTATCTCCGGCATGGATATTACCGCCGAGCGCAGCAAGCAGGTCGATTTTACCCAGCCCTATTACGCCAACTCGGCGACGGTGATTGCCGCTAAAGGAAAATTCAGCGACTGGTCCCAGCTGAAAGGCAAACGCATCGGTATGGAAAATGGCACTACCCATCAGAAATACCTGCTGGAAAAACATCCGGAAGTGGTGGCCGTGGCTTATGACAGCTACCAGAATGCGCTGCTCGATCTGCAAAATGGCCGTCTGGATGGGGTATTTGGCGACAGCGCGGTAGTGGCGCAGTGGCTGAAGAAAGATCAGAATCTGGCTACCGTGGGTGAGCGCATTACCGACGCGCAATATTTTGGCACCGGCCTCGGCATTGCAGTACGTAAAGGCAATGACGCATTACGTAACGAACTGAACGCGGCACTGACAGAGCTCAAGGCTAACGGAACCTGGCAACAGCTTAACCAGAAATGGTTCCCGGAATAAGCTTCCCGCCAGCACAACCAGCGGCCTTCTGCCGCCATTAACGCCGCGTCAGCAGCGTCAGTACTTCAGAATGGGCGGTATGGGGAAACATATCGAACAACTGCACACGCGTGACGCGGTATTCAGTTAACCGGACAATATCCTGCGCCAGGCTTTGCGCATTACAGCTGGAGTAAAGGATATAGTCGGGTGCCATCCGGCTGAGATACGCACACAGCGCCTCGCCGATGCCGCGGCGCGGCGGATTAACCAGTACCAGTTGTGGAATATCGCTGCGTGAGGTCGCGAACTGCGTTGAATCCAGCGCGGCAAAGCGCACATGGGATAAGCCCAGCATCTCCGCAGATCGGCTGGCGCAGGCGATCGCCTCTGCGCTGATTTCAATACCAGTGAGCGCCATCTCCGGGGTCGCGCAATGCAGCCCAAAGCCACCCACGCCGCAAAACAGATCCCACATGCTGGTCACCGCCAGCGCGCGCACCCAGTCACGCGCCGTGGCGTAGAGCGCCGCTGCCACCTGCGGGTTGGTCTGAAAGAAGCTTTGCGGCCGGATCCAGAGCGGTACGTTATTCAGCTGCTCCGCCAGCGCCTGCTCCGGCGTCAGAAAGATCTCTTCATCGCCTTCCAGGATCGCCATATGCACCGGCTGAATATTGGCCGAAATCACTTTCAGCTGCGGCAGCTGCTGTTGCAGCCAGGGCAGCGCGGCACGCAGCTGCGCCAGCTTCTGCGTTGAGCGCAACACGAAACGCAGCATCATGCCGCCCTGCGTGCTTTCGGTCAGCAGTAGAAATTTCAGCTCGCCACGCTTGCGCGCCACATTGTAAGGGGTTAAGCCCGCGCGGGCGATAAACGGCTTCAGCTGCGCGAACACCGGGGCAAAGGTGTCAGGATAGAGCGGGCAGTCAGAGAGGTCCACCGCGCTGCCATCACGTTGCACCATGCCGAACAGCGGACGCTCTACGCTGCCGCTGACCACCATCTTGGCTTTATTGCGAAAGCCCTGCTGTGCCGAAGCCACCGGCGGCAGCCATGTTTCTACTGCACTGGCGGCCAGCAGTTGCTCCAGCTGAGACTGTTTCTCGCTGAGCTGATGGGCGTAGGGTTTTTCCAGCCACTGACAGGAGCGGCAACGGTTAGCGTCATAGAGCGCGCAGTGCATGGTAAAGCCTGTATTCACGATGGAGGGCAAAAGCGGAGGGCGATTGTATCATCGTCCCCGGAAAAATGCGCGACTGCTGTCAGGCATAAACAGCAGCAGTAATATCAGGAGATCGGGCAGTTTTTGCATCAGGGTGCGATGCAGCACCTGGACGTTATTTTCTCCACTGATGCTGAAAATTTCGGGGTAGATCCAGCCCAGCGAAGCCATCAGCATATAACTCAGCACCGCCACCTGACTGATGACGTAGCCCCAGCGCCCCCGGTTGGCGCCGCGCATCAGAATAATGGCGCAGCGCAGCTCAATAATGAAGATGAGCTGGCTGGCGATAAAAATCAGTGTCGAATCCCAGGATTGCGCGCTGCGGTGCACAAAATTCACCAGCTCGTTATAGCCCAGCTCATTGAACAACATCAGCACACTAAGGCAGCGCGTCGCAATAATCGCCACGCCAGCAATGGTCACCGGCACGGGCGCAACAGGTTGTGTTAAGGCGTGTTTAAAGGTTTCCGACATTGGTCAGCTCCGTAAAGCGGGCGAACTGAGCCCGCCCTTTATGGAGTAGCAAATGTTACGGAATTCAGCCACGTTTTGCTTTCTGAATATCACGCAAACGCTGCTTTTCCTCGTGGGCCATAAAGCGCCAGGCGATAAAGCCCACCAGACCCACGACAAACAGAATCAGCGAGGCCAGCGCATTGATCTCCGGATTAACGCCACGGCGTACAGTAGCGAAGATCGCCATCGGCAACGTGGTCGCACCGGGACCGGTGACAAAGCTGGAAATCACCAGGTCATCCAGCGACAGGGTAAAGGCCAGCAGCCAGCCGGTCACCAGCGCCGGTGCGATCATCGGCACGGTGATCACGAAGAACACTTTCAGCGGCGTAGCGCCTAGATCCATGGCGGCTTCTTCTACTGAGCGATCAAGTTCGCGCAGACGCGAGTTCACCACCACCGCCACATAAGCGGTACAGAAGGTGACATGCGCCAGCCAGATGGTCAGCATTCCGCGATCGGCAGGCCAGCCGAGGGCATGGGCCATCGCCACAAACAGCAGCAGCAGCGACAGGCCGGTAATCACATCCGGCATCACCAGCGGTGCCGTCAGCATAAACGCAAAGCCGTTATGCCCGCGGAAACTGCCAAAGCGCACGATAATCACCGCAGCAATGGTGCCCAGCACCACCGCCATACTGGCAGAGAGCGCCGCAATGGACAGACTGAGCAGCACTGCATCGATCATGGCATCATCCTGAAACAGCACCAGATACCAGCGGAAGGAGAAGTGCTCCCAGACCGTCACCAGCTGCGAGCTGTTAAAGGAGTAAACCACCAGCAACAACATCGGCGCATAGAGAAACAGGAAACAGAGCACCAGAATAAGGGTGCGCCAGGGCGAGCGGATTGTCGGCAGGTTGTTCATCCTTTCTCTCCCAGCTGTTTATTCTGATGCTTATGAAACCAGATGATAGGCAGGATCAGAATCAGCAGAATAATCACCGCCAGCGCTGAGGCCACCGGCCAGTCACGGTTATTAAAGAACTCCTGCCACAGGATGCGGCCAATCATAATGCTGTCCGGCCCGCCGAGCAGCTCGGGGATCACGTACTCGCCCACCGCCGGGATAAATACCAGCATCGAGCCCGCAATAATGCCGCCGCGCGTCAAAGGCACAATCACGCTGAAAAAGGTTTTCAGCGGACGCGCGCCCAGGTCCAGCGAGGCTTCCACCAGCGAATAATCGATACGCGTCAGCGCCGTGTAGATAGGCAGTACCATAAACGGCAGATAGCAGTAAACGATACCGATATAGACCGCCGTGTTGGTGTAAAGGATCACCAGTGGATGGTCGATCACCCCAAGCCACAGCAAAAAGCGGTTCAGAATACCGTTATTGTTCAGCAAGCCCATCCAGGCGTAGACGCGCACCAGGAATGAGGTCCAGGAGGGCAGCAGCACCAGCAACAGCAGAATATTACGCATCGAGGGCGAACTGTGCGCCACCGCCCAGGCGAGCGGATAGCCAATCAGCAGACAAATCAGGGTAGAGATGGCTGCCACTTTCAGCGACTGCAGATAGGCCTCAATATAGAGCGGATCGTCCGTCAGCTGCAGATAGTTGGCAAAATTCACCACCACGCTCAGCTGATCGTCCGCCCAGCTGACGAGCTCGGTGTAAGGTGGGATCGCGCGCGCAATATCCGCAAAGCTAATCTTCAGCACGATCAGAAACGGCAGCAGGAAAAACAGCACCAGCCACACATAGGGCAAGGCAATCACCAGTTTGCGGCCATGCTGCATTTTGATGCGCGTTGCCCAGCGCTGCAGCGGCGTCCCCAGCTGTATCGCCGGGGGTTTGCTGCTGCGTTCAGATATCTGGCTCATTACGCCTCCTTAAACCGTCAGGACCACACAGCTGTCGATATCCCAGCAGAGGCGGACTTCATCTCCCCAGGTGGGCGCCCCTTTGCGATAACGCCAGCTATTCTGCAACTGCGCGCTGATCATTTGCCCGCTGTGCAGGCGGACATGATAGATAGAAAGATCGCCGAGGTAAGCGATATGTACCACCTCCCCCAGGGCAAAGTTACAGCCATCGGCTGGCACCTCATCACACAGCATCACTTTTTCCGGACGCAGAGCCACGTAGACCGGCACGTTTTCAGTAATCATGGCATCGGACTGCACCTTCAGCGGATGGATCAGTCCGGGACTGTCGATCACCAGACCCTCCTCCTGACGTTCACGCAGCAGGCCTTCAAACATGTTGACCGAACCAATAAATTCGGCGCTGTAACGGCTGCCCGGATGCTCATAGATCTCTTCCGGCTCGCCAATCTGGATAAATTTCCCGCGATTCATAATAGCGATACGCCCAGCCATGGTCATCGCCTCCTCCTGATCGTGGGTGACCATCACACAGGTGGCGCCGACGCGCTCCAGAATGTCCACCACTTCCAGTTGCATGCGATCGCGCAGCTTTTTATCCAGCGCGCCCATCGGCTCATCCAGCAGCAGCAGCTTGGGACGTTTCGCCAGACTGCGCGCCAGCGCCACGCGCTGGCGCTGGCCACCGGAAAGCTGATGCGGCTTGCGCTTTGCGTACTCCTGCATATGCACCAGCGCCAGCATCTCCTCGACCCGGCTGTTAATTTCCGCTGACGGCAACTTATCCTGCTTCAGGCCAAACGCGATATTCTGCTCTACCGTCATATGAGGAAACAGCGCGTAGCTCTGGAACATCATATTGATGGGGCGCTGATAAGGCGGCACATGGGAGAGATCCTGACCATCCAGCACAATCTGGCCACTGGTCGGCGTTTCAAAGCCCGCCAGCATACGTAACAGGGTCGATTTTCCGCAGCCGGACGCCCCCAGCAGGGCAAAAATTTCCCCTTTGTAGATGGTCAGGCTGACATCATCCACGGCATGCTGACCGTCAAAGGATTTCGTCAGGTTGCGGATTTCCAGCAACGGCGTTAACGCTTTTGCGGTTTTATTTTGGGGACGGGGAATCGCGTCGTTCACTAACTTGTCTCTCCGGCACTGAGCGGAACAGCACGGCAAAGCCAGCCGCTAAAAAAGGCACAACAGAGGCCATCACCGCGCCTCTGTTGCCGTTTTATTGCAAGTAAATACGTTCAGGACGAATCACTTACCACTTTTTACTTTAGTCCATGCACGGGTACGCACACGATCCAGTTTCGGATCCTGGACTTTCAGAACAAAGAGTTTGGACATGGTTTCCTCTGTCGGGAAGATACCCGGGTTGTTACGCACATCCGCATTCACCAGCGGCAGCGACGCTTTATTGCCGCTGGCATAGTAGATTTTATTAGAAACGTTGGCGATTACCCTGGGATCCATGATGTAGTTTAACCACTGGTAGGCGGCATCCACGTTTTTCGCATCTTTTGGAATCGCCATCATGTCAAAGAATGCCAGCGCGCCCTCTTTGGGAATGCTGTAGGCCAGATGCACGCCATTATTCGCTGCGTCAGCACGATCTTTCGCCTGCAGCACATCTCCTGCCCAGCCGATCGCCACACAGGTGTTCCCGTTCGCCAGATCGTTGATGTACTGAGACGAGTGGAAGTAGCGGATATTCGGACGCAGCTTCAGCAGCAGATCGGTCGCAGCAACCGAGTAATCTTTGGCATCGCTGCTGTTGGGATCTTTGCCCAGATAGTTAAGCACGGTGGCAAACACTTCTTCCGGGGCATCAAGGAAAGAGACGCCGCAGCTTTTCAGTTTTTCCAGATTTTCCGGCTTAAATATCAGATCCCAGCTGTCAACCGGCGCATCTTCACCCAGCACGGCTTTTACTTTATCGATGTTATAGCCGATACCGGTGGTGGCCCACAGGTAAGGAATCGCATATTTATTGTCCGGATCGTGCTGCGCCACTTTTTCCAGCAGGGCCGGATCGAGATTTTTATAGTTGGGCAGCTTGCTCTTATCCAGCGGCTGGAAGACGCCAGACTGCAGCTGACGCGCCAGGAAGCTGGAGGATGGCACCACCACGTCATAGCCGGTGCTGCCTGCCATCAGTTTGCCTTCCAGCACTTCGTTGGAGTCAAACACGTCGTAGACGACTTTCGTCCCCGTCTGTTTTTCAAAGTTCGGCACGGTGTCTGGCGCAATATAATCGGACCAGTTATAAACGTGCAGCGTCTTTTCTTCTGCCATGGCGCCAGCGGAAACCGCTACCAGTACGCCAGCTACCACACCTGACAACCATTTTTTACGTTGGTTGAACATCTTTTTTCCTCCTGAGCGGGGTCATTACAACTCGGCAGAATAAGCGATCCAGCTAATGCGCTCTTCTGTAATTTACAGGCACACACAATGAATCAATATTCAGCGTTCAGTTAATAGAAAAAACCTATGCCTGCGCTGGCGTTGCACGTCTTATGCAGCCCCGCAAGAATAGCCCCCCTGATTCTTCTGTACCATACCTCAGGTTAAAAAACGCCTTTTTGCGACAGCTTATGCATGTTTCTGCTATGGGGTGTGGCTTACCTGGCATAAAGCACGACTAATATCTGGCAATAAAGGGTAAAATGCAGAATAAAAAATGGTGGGAAGAAAATGAAAACTGCCGCAAAAAGCAGCAGTTAAAACAGCAGAAAATTAATGAAGCAATGGATGACTGAGTAGCAGCGGCTGCCGCTCCTCCTCTTCGCCCATCATCAGCAAATTGTTGGCGAAAGCTTCCATGATCACCATGGAGATTTGCTCTTCACTTTGCCGGATAAAGCTGGAAAACTGGCCAAACGTCAATCCTGCGCTGGTACTGACAGACTGGCAGACAATCAGCTTCGGCAGATTGTCGTCCTGAATATCAAGAAAGGCTTTCACCGTCAGGGAACTGGCGTTAATCTGCGAGAGGTCGCCTGCCAGAGCGATAAGCGCGGTGGGTTTAACCTCAGCCAGACCAGAAAACAGAATGACATTATCGACCAGATCGATTTTGGCATCGAACACGCCTTCAAAGTTCTGCATGTGCGGCAGATGCAGAGCCTGGCAAGCGTCACACTCAAACCAGGTGATATTTTGTTGATCCAGCCAACGGCGTAATACGTCGATATCCGGAACGACAAGAGAATCCATTGTGATGTCTCGTGGGGTAAGAAATAAGCGTCTTAGCTTACGGAAAAAAAGCCGTCAATGCCACGAAAACCGCCCGGAAAGCGCGCTCAGCCCCCGGTTTTAAGACGAAAGCCTGGCTGCGCATGCCGCTCAATCCATTCGATCATCAGCGCGGCAATATTGAGTCCTGTTGTGGTTTCAATGCCTTCCAGGCCTGGCGACGCGTTCACCTCCATTACCAGCGGACCGCGATGGGCGCGCAGAATATCCACGCCCGCGACTTCCAGTCCCAGGGTCGCCGCGGCCTTCACCGCTATCGCCCGCTCCTGGGGGGTAATCTCCACCCGGTGTGCCTGACCGCCACAGTGCAGGTTCGAGCGAAAATCTCCCTCTTTCGCCTCCCGCTCTATCGCCGCCACCACCTGGTCTCCGATCACCAGACAGCGAATATCGCGCCCGCGGGCTTCTTTAATAAACTCCTGCACCAGAATATGAGCGTTCAGGCCGCGAAACGCGTCGATAACGCTCTCTGCTGCCTGTCGGGTTTCCGCCAGCACCACGCCGATCCCCTGTGTCCCCTCCACCAGCTTGACCACCAGCGGAGCACCGCCCACCATCTCGATCAGATCGCGCGTATCGTCCGGCGACGAGGCAAAACCGGTGACCGGCATATCGATACCTTCGCGCGCCAGCAGCTGCAACGAACGCAGCTTATCGCGCGCCCGGGTGATCGCCACAGACTCGTTAAGAGGATAACTGCCGCACATTTCAAACTGACGCAGCACCGCCGTGCCGTAAAAGGTGGTCGCGGGGCCGATGCGCGGGATCACCGCATCGAAGTAGCCCAGCGGCTCTCCGCCATAATGCACTACCGGCGATGCGGGATTGATATTCATATAACAGGAGAGCGGGTCAATAATCTGGATCTCATGGCCGCGCTGTTGCGCGGCCTCACGCAGGCGTTTGCAGGAATAGAGTTCGCCATCACGTGATAAAAGCGCAATTTTCACCTGACCTCCCCTGGCTCAACGGTTATCGCGTCACCCATCCCTGCTGGTGCAGATAATCGAGCATAAAGGGACGCGTTTCCTTAATAATCAGGCGCTGAATCAGCTCACTCCAGGTTTCGGCGCGCTGGTTGCTGTCGCGCTGCTGATAATAGATGCTGGTGCGATTATCGTAATCGGCCAGCACGGCCGGATCCAGCGGCTGATACTGATTTTCATGCACCAGCATCGCCTGGGGAATACGCGGCTTGATATCCGGCACGGCAGCGGCATGGCCGATGCAAAAACCAAACAGCGGCAGGACAAATTTCGGCAGTGCCAGCAGTTCAGTGACGTCAGCAATGTTGTTGCGGATACCGCCGATAAATACGCCGCCCAGGCCGAGGGATTCCGCAGCGACCATCGCGTTCTGCGCCATCAATGCAGTATCCACGCAGCCCAACAGCAGCTGCTCGGCACGCCCTAACTGCGCCTCCGGACAGATTTGCAGATGGCGATTGAAGTCAGCGCAGAACACCCAGAATTCGGCGGCCTGCGCCACCCAGGGCTGACCGCCGGTCAGGCTGACCAGTTTGTCGCGCTTCGCCTTATCGGTAATGCGGATGATAGAGGAGCACTGCAGGAAGCTGGAGGTGGAAGCCGATTGTGCGGCGGCAATAATGGCATCGCGTTGCGCTTCATCGATGGGTTGATCGGTAAAGGAACGAATGGAACGGTGGCTGCGCAATAAATCTATAGTCGGCGTCATGACAATCTCCGGCGAGGAATCAGTTATCTTTTTTGTTAGCGTTACCGAACAGCTGCGGTGCCATCGCTTTTGCGGTGCGCCACATCATCAGCCAGGCGGCTGGCAGCATCAGCAACACGCCGATCAGCAACAGTAGCGTCGCCAGCGATTTGTGGCTGACGGCGACCGGCACGGGGATCCAGCCATTCAGGACCAGTAGCGCCAGCAGCAGCATAATGCCGCCAGCGGCTTCCAGTATCAGTACCGGCTTCGGCAAAGTGGCAAGAGTTCGCATCGCAGCATTCTCCAGCGTAACGCAGTTGAAAAACCGTCAGCAACGGCCCGGGGGCAGGTTAAGCATAGACGGCGCACATCAGAGTAACAGGCATTTCCTGCTTCCTTTAAGCACTCTGAGCGGGCATGATGTTGCGCAATATGAAAAATGGTTTGTGACATATCTCACATAACAAACTGGCAAGGAGAGAACTATGTTAGCCGTAATTTTTGGACGTTCCGGTTGCCCTTATTGTGTCCGAGCTAAAGCGCTGGCGGATAAACTGACTGCTGAGCGTGACGATTTTCACTATCGTTACGTCGATATTCAGGCTGAAGGCATTACCAAAGCGGATCTGGAGGAAAAAGCGGGCAAACCGGTTAACACCGTGCCACAAATTTTCCTTGATGAGCAGCATATTGGTGGTTATACCGACTTTGCCGCCTGGACCAAAACCCACCTGGGCGTTGACGCCTGACAAGTCCTGCTTCTGACGGGCTGCTGGCCCGTTTTTTTTACGGTCGTGATTGCTGCAGCCAGGCGCTGAACAGCGCATGCGCCAGTCTGACCAGCAACGCGCCGCAGCCCGCCCAGAACAGCGCGCTGATACTCCAGGCGGAGAGTCGCAGCAGATTGTGACGCAACAGCGTATCGCTGAACAACAGCACGCCTGGCAGTGTCACGATCAGCGCCATCAGCAGCGTGCTTTTTAAAGGGCTGGCGGGCTGCAGCAGCGCCATCAGCATGCCCGGCAGCAAAAACAGTAATAATTCCGGCTCTCCCTGAATGCTCTTATTACTGGCGGCCTGGCTGGCAAAAATAAACACCACGCTGTAGAGCGTAATCCCCACGATGAACGCTGACCAACGTTTTGCGCGCTGCGACATAACAAACCTCTAATCAGAAAATAACATGGTTAAAACTCAGCTGTTTGTCTGGTGCGTTTAAGTGGAAATAAAAAACAACAGCTATCGCCCTGATAACTCAGAAAGTGCGGATAGCTGGAACTGAAATTTATGATTAGAATACCCTGCCGTTATCATTCCGGGCGTTAATGCATCTCGCATCCGATATACAGAAGGCCTGAAGAAGATAACGAAAAAATAGCTTTCTATCAATCAGTTACTCGTTAAAAAGAAGTTAAAAAGTGAATATTAACGTCGCAGATTTGTTAAGCAGTAATGACGTCCTGTTATTATTTGTTGTGCTGGCGCTGGGTCTCTGCCTGGGTAAACTTCGCCTGGGTTCTGTGCAGTTAGGAAATTCCATTGGTGTGCTGGTGGTTTCTTTATTACTGGGGCAGCAACATTTCGCGATTAATACCGATGCATTAAGTCTTGGCTTTATGCTGTTTATTTTTTGCGTTGGCGTAGAAGCGGGCCCTAACTTTTTCTCTATTTTCTTTCGCGATGGCAAAAATTATTTAATTCTGGCCACAGTGATGGTATTCAGCGCCCTGCTACTGGCGCTTGGGCTGGGTAAACTCTTTGGCTGGGATATCGGCCTGACAGCGGGCATGCTGGCGGGATCGATGACCTCGACGCCGGTGCTGGTAGGCGCTGGCGATACGCTGCGCCAGGGTATTGGCGACAATCAGCAGCTCAGCCTGATGCAGGATCATCTCAGCCTCGGCTACGCGCTGACCTATCTGATCGGCCTGGTGAGTCTGATTTTTGGCGCGCGCTACCTGCCCCGTCTGCAGCATCAGGATCTCCCTACCTGCGCCCAGCAGATTGCCCGTGAACGTGGTCTTGATGCCGACAGTCAGCGTAAAGTGTTTCTCCCGGTGATCCGCGCCTATCGGGTCGGCCCGGAGCTGGTGGCGTGGAGCGGCGGCAAGAATTTGCGCGAGCTGGGGATTTATCGCCAGACCGGCTGCTATATCGAACGTATTCGCCGCAACGGCATTCTGGCGAGTCCCGATGGCGATGCGGTGCTGCAGCAGGGAGATGATATCTCGCTGGTGGGCTATCCCGATGCGCACGCCCGTCTCGACCCCAGCTTCCGTAACGGTAAAGAAGTGTTTGACCGCGATCTTCTGGATATGCGCATTGTCACCGAAGAGATTGTGGTGAAAAACCATAACGCGGTGAACAAACGTCTCAGCCAGCTCAATCTTACCGACCACGGCTGCTTTCTCAACCGCGTGATCCGCAGCCAGATTGAGATGCCGATCGATGACAGCATTATGCTCAACAAAGGTGACATCCTGCAGCTGAGCGGTGAAGCACGCCGCGTAAAGAGCGTGGCGGATCGCATCGGCTTTATCGCGATCCACAGTCAGATGACCGATCTGCTCGCCTTCTGCGCCTTTTTTATTGTCGGCCTGATGATCGGAATGGTCACTTTCCAGTTCAGCAATTTCAGCTTTGGTATTGGCAACGCGGCAGGCCTGCTGTTTGCCGGTATCATGCTCGGTTTCCTGCGCGCCAACCACCCCACCTTCGGTTATATTCCGCAGGGGGCGCTGACAATGGTTAAAGAATTTGGCCTGATGGTATTTATGGCGGGCGTGGGATTAAGCGCAGGCAGCGGCATTACCCATGGCCTGGGCAGCGATGGCGCATTGATGCTGCTGTGCGGGTTGCTGGTGAGTCTGTTGCCGGTTGTCATCTGTTATCTGTTTGGCGCTTATGTATTGCGCATGAACCGCGCACTGCTGTTTGGCGCCATTATGGGCGCGCGTACCTGCGCACCGGCAATGGAAATTATCAGCGATACCGCGCGCAGCAATATTCCGGCGCTGGGCTATGCCGGAACCTATGCCATTGCCAACGTTTTACTGACGCTGGCCGGGACCCTGATTGTGATTATCTGGCCGGTTTTGCCCCTATAAAATATTTTTAACAGAGTACAGAACTTTTTTTTAACCCGTAAGTCTCAGTAAGTGCCACTGCTTTTCTTTGAAATCCCCAAATTGTGGAGCCCGCCAGGCAATGACTGACGGGTTTTTTTATGGCTTTTTCGCCGCGGCGTTGCTCAACCCTGGTGAGGATGAGAGCCATACGCGCCTTCGCCTGGCCCGCCGGGGGGCACAACAAAGTTAAACCAATCGCTAACCCCGCCCCGGATTCAGAGCACTGCCCTTTACCTGCAATAACTCCGCCTCTACGCTACTGCGTCGGATTTGTCCCCCCTTAGTCTCCGTGGGGACTTCCTGCCTGACCGCTTGCTGCAACCACCAGAGGAACAGACGTTGTGATGGACGCATTAAACCGCACCTTATTTTTGTGGCTGAATGCCACCCCGGCTTCCCCCGCCTGGCTGATCGATCTGGCCACCTTTATCGCCAGAGATCTGATTATCATTGTGCCGCTGTTAATCGCCACCCTGTGGCTCTGGGGACCACGCGATCGGCTCCATACGCAGCGCACACTGGTGTTGAAAAGCGGCCTGGCGCTGCTTTACGCCCTCGCCCTCTCCTGGAGCGTAGGGCAGCTGTTTCCCCATGATCGTCCTTTTGCTGTCGGTCTCGGCCATCATTTTCTCTACCATGCCGCGGATGACTCTTATCCCAGCGATCACGGTACGGCGATTTATACCTTTGCGCTGGCGTTTATTTTCTGGCATCGCCTGTGGTCTGGAATACTGATGCTGGTGCTGGGCAGCGCTATCGCCTGGTCACGGGTTTACCTTGGCGTGCACTGGCCGCTGGATATGCTGGGAGGATTTCTGGTGGGGATGTCAGGCTGTCTGCTGTCTCAACTCGCCTGGCCGCTTTACGGGCAACGCTTGCTGGCGCTGACGCAGACGCTGTATCGGGCGCTGTTAGCGATTCCCATCCGGCGCGGGTGGATTCAGGGCTAACCTGACGTGGCCCGGCTGCAGCCGGGCACAACGACATTTCCGGGCAGAGCTGTCTGCCCGGAGCGAGCGCTTAAAACCATTTTCCGAACCAGCCGTTGAGTTTCATCATAATGAAATCCCAGATACGGCCGATAAAACCGCCCTCTTTTACCTCCTCCAGCACCACCAGCGGACGCTGTTCGATGGTCTTGCCATCCAGCTGAAAATTAATGGTGCCGACCACCTGATTTTTCTTCAGCGGCGCTTCCAGTTGCGGGGAAGTAAGGGTAAAGCTCGCCTTCAGATTCTTCATCTGCCCTTTGGGGATGGTAATGGCCGCATCATCACCGACACCCAGGTTGACTTCGCTCTTGTCGCCAAACCAGACGCGCTGCCGGGTAAAGGGCGCGTTCGCTTTAATCGGCGTTACGGTTTCATAGAAGCGGAATCCCCAGGTCAGCAGCTTTTCGCTTTCACGGAAGCGTACCGCGTCAGTGGCGGCGCCCAGCACCACCGAAATCAAACGCATACCATCCTGAGTGGCGGAGGCGACCAGATTATTGCCTGCCCCCGAGGTGTGACCGGTTTTGACACCATCCACATTCAGATTGGTGCTCCACAACAGACGGTTGCGGTTGCGCTGGCGAATATTGTTGAAGGTAAACTCTTTTTCCTTGTTTAAGGCGTACTCTTCCGGCACATCGCGGATCAGCGCCTGGGCGATCAGCGCCATATCACGCGCCGTACTGTACTGGCCTTCCGCATCCAGGCCGTGCACAGTCATAAAATGGGTGTTTTTTAATCCCAGGGCCTGGGCGTAATTGTTCATCAGACCAATAAAAGCATCCTGACTGCCCGCCACATAATCGGCCAACGCGATACAGGCATCGTTACCGGACTGAATCACAATTCCTTTATTCAGTTCGGAAACCGGAATACGATCGCCGGGCTTCAGGAACATCAGTGATGAACCTTTCAGTTTGGGATTGCCTGTGGCCCAGGCATCCTGCCCCACCGTAACCATATCATCACGCGAGATTTTGCCTGCTTTCAGCGCCTGACCGACCACATAGCTCGTCATCATCTTGGTCAGACTGGCCGGATCCAGGCGCTGATCGGCACTGGACTCCGTCAGCACTTTACCGCTGGCGTAATCCATCAGGATCCAGGCTTTTGCCTCGATTTGCGGCGCAGCGGGCGCCTCTACGGCAAGCGTCGTCGCAGGGACGAGAAAAAGCAGAGCGCTGCAGGCGACGACACGCCGCAGGCCGAAAGAAAGGGATGTGTTTGTCATGGAGGCGACCACTTTGTCCTTGTTAAACGCGGATTCTTTACATTCAAAATCAGGCAAGCTAAGACGCTAACTGTTAAAACCGCTGAAAAAAACCGCCCGACCGTAAAGTTTTATAGAGTTTGTTAGAGTAACCCTGGCATTTTTCTGTCGGGGAGGCCAGCTAACTGCGGCGCGCAAGGCAAAAACGTGTGTGAAATTACGAATTTTCGCAAAACAGTTAAGTCAGTCACAAAACTCCGCTAATCTGAATTCGGTCATTTGAGGAGAATGATAATGGATTTAGCCCTTTTCGATCTGGATGAAACGCTGATTTGTGATGACAGCACCAGTTTGTGGCTGCGCTGGCTGGTTTCTCAGGGCTTTGCGCCTGCGGAATTAATCGCGGAAGAACAGGCCCTGATGGCGCAATACCACGCCGGCACCCTCTCCATTGAAGAGTACATGCAGAAAACCCTGGCCCCGCTGGTGGGCAAAGGCACCCTGACGGTCAGCGGCTGGGTACGTCGCTTTATTCATCGCGATATTATGCCGCGCGTATTTCCCGCCGCACGGGAACGTATCGCCTGGCATCAGCAGCGTGGCGATACAGTGATGATTATTTCTGCCAGCGGCGAACATCTGGTGGTGCCGATTGCTGAGCGCCTCGGCGTAGATGGCGCGCTGGCGATTGGCGTTGAGATCGTGGATGACCGCTACAGCGGTCGTACATATGGTGCCATGACTTATAAAGAAGGCAAGGTGTCACGCCTGGCGGACTGGAGGGTGCTGCAGGCGGGTAAAAGTTATCAGCATACCTGGGCCTACAGCGATTCCATGAACGACCTGCCGTTACTGGCGCAGGCCGATTACGCCCATGTCATTAATCCGGATGCGTTACTGCAGCAGGAGGCGACACAGCGCGGCTGGGAAGTGTGCCGCTGGGTACGCTGATTAACCTCTGGGCGCTTCGGCGCCCGTATCCAGTCCTACTTTCAGCAACTTGCCGTTTGCTTCGTCGGTCAGCACATACAGATAGCCATCCGGCCCCTGGCGGACGTCGCGAATGCGTTCGCCGCGATCGCTCAGCAGCCGTTGCTCCTCAATTACTTTCTCCCCGTTAATGCTGAGGCGAATCAGATTCTTTTCCTTCAGTGCGCCAATAAACAGCGAGTTTTTCCATTGCGGAAAGCGCGCACTGTTGTAAAACGCCATACCGCTGAGGGCGGGCGAGTCTTTCCACCAGAACACCGGCTGTTCGGTGCCAGCCACTTCGCCCCCTTTCGACTCCGGCACTTTGTCGCCGCTATAGTCGATGCCCCAGGTTGCCAGCGGCCAGCCATAATTTTTGCCTTTTTGCGGAATGTTGACCTCATCACCGCCGCGTGGGCCATGCTCATTTTCCCACATCTGCTGCGTCCAGGGATTTAACGCCAGTCCCTGCGGGTTACGTAAGCCAAACGCCCAGATTTCTGGGCGCGCATCCTGATGGCCAACAAAAGGATTATCCGGCGGTACTGAGCCATCCGCTTTCAGACGCAGCAGCTTGCCCTGCAGCTGGCCGAGATCCTGGGCGGTACTGCTGCGAAAGCTGTCGCCCAGGGCAATCCACAGAAAACCGTCGCGATCAAAGGCGAGACGCGTACCAATATTCGCGCCACTGGAGAGCTTTGGCGTCTGACGAATCACCACTTTAAAATCGTTCAGCTGGCGATTATCAGTGCTCAGCTGACCATAGCCCACTACTGCCCCCACTTTGCCGCTGGCATCCGCTTCGCTATAGCTGAGCCAGACGCGCCGACTGCGGCTAAAATCGGGGGCCAGCACCACATCCAGCAAGCCCCCCTGGCGTTGCGCCCACACCTCAGGCACGCCGTCGATGGGCGCGGAGAGACCACGCTGCGGATGCCAGCTGCGCAGCTGGCCTGAACGCTCGGTCACCAGCAACGTCTGGTTATCGGGCAGGAAAGTCAGTGACCAGGGGTGATCAAGCTTATCCTGTAACACCTGCACGCTGGCCTGTTCTGCACAAACAGGGAAAGTGCAGTGTAGCGCGCCACCCAGCAGCAGCGCAGCGGGAAATCGCAACATAATCCTCTCCTTTATTGGCGTGTTGCCAGTAAGGGTAGTGTTTCGCACGCGCCCCTGCCGCGTTTTACCGTACTTTACCTGTCAGCGTAGGCGCTTATCCCGCCTCAAACGGGAAGCGGATCCCCCAGTGCTGGCGGATTTCGCTCATCATGGCCACCACGTCACTGGTCAGAGTGTGCAGCGGATTCTCGCCACGCGCCACCCAGTTCTCCAGCGCGGCGATTTCATAATGTAATGCCCGGGCGGTTTCCCCTGCAGCAATCACCTCGGTTTCACCGTTCCCCCAGACCAGGGCCGCCTGCTGCGCACGGGGGAAATCTTCCACAGTGAGGAAGCCATTTTCCCAGGCGACAAGGCCGCGTTTCGGCATCCGGGCACGAAATGCCAGTGCCAGGGTGGCCATTTCCCCCTGCGCGTTATGCAGGACAATCACGGATTGCTCATCCACGCCGGTATGATATTTATTTACCGTGGTCAGTATGTTATCGGGCTGCTCGCTCATAAAGAACCGGGCGAACGAGAGTGCGTAGGTGCCGATATCCAGCAGCGCCCCGCCCGCCAGTGCCGGATTAAAGAAGCGGTTGCTGGGGTCCTCCTCCATCATCGCGCCGAAGGAGACCTGAATCATCTTCAGCCGCCCCAGCTGACCGCTCTCCGCCCGCGCTTTGAGCTGCTGATAGAGCGGCATATGAAACAGCGTCATCGCCTCCGCCACAATCAGCTGCTTTTCCTCTGCCAGACGATTGACCTCTTCCAGTTGCGCGAGGCTGACCGTTATCGCCTTTTCCACCAGCAGATGCTTGCCCTGCGCCAGCGCCTGCTTCATCAGGTCGTAATGGCTGTCATGGGAGGTGGCAATATAGACCGCATCAATGGCCGGGTCGGCAAACAGCTGCGAGAAGTCATCATAAACTTGCGGAATGCCGTAACGCTGCGCGAACACCTCCCCCTTCTGGCGGTTACGTGCCCCTACTGCCACGATCTGGCGTCCCATCTCCGCCATCGCCTGCGCAAACTGATGTGCAATCGCTCCTGGCCCCACCAGGGCCCATCTTAATGGCTGCATAGTTGTCTCCATTCCAGGGCGTAAGATTTCAGTGTAAACGCTGCTGCGCGTTATGGCGTGCGATAGCTGCATAGTCAGAGTCAATATTAGACAATAAGATAAATGGCGTTGAGATGATTAGTTTTTTGATCAATAATCTTCTCTTCCAGGACGGGATATGTTCTTGATAGCGTGGGGGCATAATGGTCGAGTTGGTTTGGTCTAAACGTGCGTTGAAACAACTGACGAAGATTGACAGCCGCTACCGAAAAACCATTAACGAGAAGACTAAACAGTTAATCAGCTTTCCTCTTGTAGCGTTAGACATTAAAAAATTACAGGACAGCGATAACCAGTACCGGTTACGCGTGGGTGATTACAAGATAATCTTTGCGCTGATGGTCAGTGAGCCGGTCATACTCAGGATCGAAGAAGTTGCACGCAGAACATCCAGAACTTACTGATACCAGGCGGGGCAATTCGCCCTTATGCACCATGACATTACCGCGACTCTTAGCCACCCGGATAAATTATGTCAAAACAGTATATTTATGATGAAGCAGGCAAACCGCAGTATGTGGTGCTGCCTGTAGCTGAGTACGAAAAACTGCTCTCAGAGGCTAAATGCGAATGGAAGAGCATCCCCGTTGAGGCTGATGAGGACGATGACGAAACCGTACCGCATGAAGTCGTGGACATTATGGTTGAACAAGATGTCAGTCTGCAGGCTGCGTGGCGTATACATCGCGGACTAAGCCAATATGCTGTCGCCGAGCGGCTTGGCATGACTCAAAGCGCTATCTCTCAATTAGAGCGGGTTGACAGCAAACCGCAGAAAAAAACGCGTGAGCGGCTGGCAAAGCTCTATGGTTGCCGTCCGGAACAGTTAGTCCTCTAAAAAGAAAAGGCCGCTATCTGACGCGGCCTTTTCTTTTACTTCAGTAATGCACCAGCGCGGAAAGCAGTGTTCTGATACAGGCCTCATTGCAGGCTTTTGACATTGATCTTCCTCCGCTTTGCTGCTCTTTTACCTCTTCTGAATGGCGTCCCGGGAATGCCTGCACAGTGCTCGGGTAAGTCCGTACAAGCGCTGCTGCGTATTATGCTGTCAGCCCGCCAGATTGCATCCGCCAGCCGCGGCATCTTTAGCCGCTTTCAGGCCCATCTGCGGATAAGGTTTTCTGTATTTATCTCTGGATATAACGGTATAAATTTCACCTTAACGCATGTAAAATCGCGCGCCAGTGCTGTGCAGAACCGGAAATTGAGCCATGTCTAATACCAATACAACGCTGGCGCCGCGCGTGGGATTCGTCTCACTCGGGTGCCCAAAAAATCTTGTCGACTCCGAGCGTATCCTCACCGAACTGCGGACTGAGGGCTATGAAGTCGTGCCACGTTATGACGATGCCGAGCTGGTGATCGTGAATACCTGTGGCTTTATTGACAGCGCCGTGCAGGAGTCACTGGAAGCCATTGGCGAAGCGCTGAACGAAAACGGCAAAGTGATTGTTACCGGCTGCCTGGGCGCGAAAGAGAATCAGATTCGCGAAGTACATCCTAAAGTGCTGGAGATCACCGGACCGCACAGCTATGAGCAGGTGCTGTCGCACGTCCATCACTATGTGCCGAAACCACAGCACAATCCTTTCCTGAGCCTGGTACCGGAACAGGGAGTAAAGCTGACGCCGCGTCACTATGCTTACCTGAAAATTTCCGAAGGCTGCAACCATCGCTGCACCTTCTGCATCATCCCGTCAATGCGAGGCGATCTCGACAGCCGCCCCATCGGTGACGTGCTGGATGAAGCGAAACGTCTGGTCGAAGCGGGCGTCAAAGAACTGCTGGTGATCTCCCAGGACACCTCCGCGTACGGCGTTGATGTCAAACACCGTACCGGCTTCTGGAACGGTTCGCCGGTGAAAACCAGCATGGTCAGCCTGTGCGAGCAGCTGGCGAAGCTCGGCGTCTGGGTGCGTCTGCACTATGTCTATCCCTACCCGCATGTGGATGATGTCATTCCGCTGATGGCGGAAGGCAAAATTTTGCCCTATCTCGACATTCCGTTGCAGCATGCCAGCCCGCGTATTCTGAAGCTGATGAAGCGTCCGGGCGCGGTTGAGCGTACTCTGGAGCGCATCAAGCGCTGGCGCGAAATCTGTCCGGAACTGACGCTGCGTTCCACCTTTATTGTCGGCTTCCCGGGCGAAACCGAAGAGGATTTTCAGATGCTGCTGGACTTTCTGAAAGAAGCGCGTCTGGATCGTGTTGGCTGCTTCAAATACAGCCCGGTTGAAGGGGCGACCGCCAACCAGCTGCCGGATCAGGTGCCGGAAGCGGTGAAAGAGGAGCGTTACGATCGCTTTATGCAGCTGCAACAGCAGATCTCTGCCGAACGTCTGCAGGAAAAAGTGGGCCGTGAAATTCTGGTGATGATCGATGAAGTGGATGAAGAAGGCGCTATCGGCCGCAGCATGGCGGATGCCCCGGAAATCGACGGCGCGGTCTACCTGAACGGCGAAACCCAGCTGAAGCCGGGGGATGTGGTGCGCGTTAAAGTGGAAAACGCCGACGAATATGACCTCTGGGGCAGCAGGATTTAACCATACTGCTGCTGGTGCGCTTTTTTGCGCGCCAGATAATCCTCATCGGCACGCAGCCGATCCCAGTACGCTTTGAAAATGGCCGCTGCAGCGGCCTTTTCTTCGTCACGACCACGGGGCAGCTCCTTGCCTTCGGCATCATACTTGCGCCCCCCTTTGTGATTGCTGTAGCGACGCGCGCGCGTATACCCCATCTGGATAAATTTGCGCGCCATGTCCATGCCGACAAAATCATCCTGTGCCCGGTAAGCTTCAAACAGCGTCATGATTTTTTCTGCGGATTTCTCAGCGATCGCCACCGTGCGAAAACGCCAGTAAGGCAGAATCTCACTCTTGTAGGGTTCGACCAGCAGCACGCCCTGTTCACCACGTCCCACCTGATATAGCTCCGGATGCTGGCGAAAGTCGATTTGTGCAAAATCCTGCTGGTAGTTAAACGGTTTGATCATCTGCGCTGCCTCCTGCATCACCTGTTCTGATGACAATAGTAGCGCAGATTTTTCAGTTGCTTCGCCTGCGCAGTAGCAGATGGAGGATCGGGCCGCAGTGCAGCCCGTGGTTCAGGTTTTCAGTTTGGGATCGAGCGCATCGCGCAGGCCGTCACCCAGCAGATTAAACGCCAGGACCGTCAGGAAGATGGCAAGGCTGGGGAAAAACGCCACGTGTGGCGCTATCACCATATCGGCGCGCGCCTCATTCAGCATCGCGCCCCACTCCGGCGTTGGTGGCTGCGCGCCCAGGCCGAGAAACGACAGGCTGGCGGCAGTGATGATTGAGGTCCCGATGCGCATGGTAAAATAGACCACAATCGACGACACCGTGCCGGGCAAAATATGGCGCATCAGGATCGTCCAGTCAGACGCCCCGATACTGCGAGCCGACTCGATAAAGGTCTGCTGCTTCAGCACCAGCGTATTGCCGCGCACCAGGCGGGCAAAGGCGGGAATACTGAAAATGGCCACCGCCACAATCACGTTGCTCATGCCGCTGCCCATAATCGCCACCACGGCGATCGCCAGCAAAATACCAGGAAAGGCAAACAGCACATCGCAGACGCGCATGGTGATGCGATCCCACCAGCCCTCATAATAGCCCGCCAGCAGTCCCAGCAGCGTGCCGATCGCCATGCCGATCGCCACCGAAAAGAAGCCAGCAATCAGGGAAATGCGCGTGCCCACCAGGATGCGGCTGAAAATATCCCGGCCAAGAGAATCAACGCCCAGCCAGTGCAGCGCGGATGGTCCCTCGTTCAGGCGATCATAATCAAAGTAATTCTCAGCATCGAAAGGGGCGATCCAGGGAGCGATAAAGGCTATCAGCACCAGTAGCAGCACAAACAGTCCGGCCACGATCGCTACATGCTGTCGGCGGAAGCGCCGCCAGAATTCGCGCCAGGGGGTACGAACCCGGTTTTCCGTGATGACCGGCATGGTTTTCAATGCCGCATCGCGTCGCCAGTTTCTCATTGCGACTCCTTATTTATAGCGAATAGCCGGGTTGATCGTGGCATAAAGCATATCAACAACCAGATTGATAAGGATGAACTCCAGTGAAAAGAGCAGCACCTCCGCCTGAATCACCGGATAGTCACGCATTTCTACCGAATCCACCAGCAAACGCCCCAGTCCGGGCCAGTTAAACACCACTTCCACCACGATCGAGCCGCCGAGCAGAAAGCCAAACTGCAGGCCCATCATGGTAATCACCGGGATCATGGCATTGCGCAAGCCGTGCTTCACCACCACCTGCGATTCGCGTACCCCTTTGGCGCGGGCAGTACGCATATAATCTTCCTGCATCACCTCCACGAAGGAGGCCCGGGTAAAGCGCGCCATTACCGAGGCTACCGCTGCGCCCAGCGTAATTGACGGCAGAATATAGTGCTGCCAGCTGTCGGCGCCCACGGTCGGCAGCCAGCCCAGCTCCACGGAGAATACCTGCATCAGCAGCATACCGAGCGCAAAAGCGGGAAACGAGATCCCTGAGACAGCCAGCGTCATGCCGAGACGATCCGGCCAGCGGTTACGCCAGACGGCGGAGAGAATACCGATAGTCATTCCCAGCAGCACCGCCCAGACCATGCTGGTCAGCGTCAGCCACAGCGTAGGCAAGAAGCGCGTGGCGATCTCTTCCGACACCGGACGTTTCGACACCATCGAGTGACCAAAATCGCCCTGCAACGCGTTGGTGATAAAATGCCAGAACTGCTGCGGCAGCGGCTGATCCAACCCCAGATCCTGACGCACCAGCGCGATAACGGAGGCATCCGCTTCCGGACCGGCGATAAGGCGTGCCGGATCGCCGGGCAAAAGATGAACAAACAGAAATACCAGCACCGCCACAATCAGCAGCGTCGGTATCAACCCTAACAGGCGTTTAAGAAAATAATTTAGCATGCGATTTCCTGCACGGTAGACAGCCAGCCCGCAGCGCGGGCTGGCGTCAACACTTACTTCAGTTCAGCCTCATCGAAATTAAATGAGGTATCAGGCATGACGTAAAAACCGTTCAGCGCTTTGGTTTTCGCGGAGAGAAGTTGCTCTACCACCAGCGGGATCCAGGGACGATCTTTCCAGATGCGGTCCTGAGCATCCTGATAAAGCTTCGCTTTCTGTTCGCGATCGGTGGTTTTGAGCGCCTCGGCCAGGTCGTTATCTACCTGCGGATTGCTGTAAAAGCCGGTATTAAAGAGCGCGGGAAGCCAGGAGCTGGTGGCGAACAGCGGCGTCAGTGCCCAGTCCGCTTCGCCGGTGGAGGCAGACCAGCCCGTGTAGAACATGCGCACCTTATTCTCTTTCGGTCCCTTACTCTCCACTTCCGCCGTGCGCTGACCGGCATCCATCGCCGTCACTTTTACCTTCACGCCAACCTGCGCCAGCTGCTGCTGGGTAAACTGCAACACTTTCTGCGCGGTGCTGTGGTTATGGGATGCCCAGAGCGTGGTTTCAAAGCCGTTGGGATAGCCCGCCTCTTTTAACAGCTCGCGCGCTTTGGCCGGATTATAAGGCAGCGGCTCATAGCTGCGGGCGAACTCGATCGCTGGCGGCACAATACCGGTAGCGGGTGTGGCGTAACCGGCGAAGGCGACTTTGACCAGCGCCTGACGGTTGATCGCGTATTCCAGCGCTTCGCGGACTTTCGGGTTATCAAACGGCTTTTGCGTCACATTCATGCTGATGTAACGTTGCATAATGGAAGGTGTTGTCACCACATCCAGCTTGCTGTTCTGCTCCAGGCGTTTGACCTGCTCGAGGGGGACCGGGAAGGCGAAACTGGCTTCGCCGGTTTGCAGCATCGCCGCACGGCTGTTGTTATCCACCACGGGACGCCAGGTAATACTGTCCAGCTTTGGATAGCCCGGCTTCCAGTAACCGTCCCATTTTTCTACCTTGACGAAATCGGTCTGATTCCAGGTCACGAATTTGTACGGTCCGGTGCCTACCGGATGGAAACCGATCTCCTTGCCATATTTTTTCAGCGCTGCAGGCGAGATCATCACCGCCGCCGGGTGAGCCAGATTGTTGATAAAGGCGGAGAACGGCTGTTTCAGAGTGACTTTTACCGTTGCAGGATCTACCACCTCCGTGCTGCCAATATGTTTAAACAGGTTATAGCGTTTGAGGTGATTGTCAGGATTGCTGGCCCGATCCAGGTTAGCTTTTACCGCGCTGGCGTCGAAGTCGCTGCCGTCGTGAAATTTAATTCCGCTGCGCAACTTAATGGTGTAAGTCAGGCCATCCTCGCTGACCTGATAACTCTCGGCCAGCACGTTATTCAGTTTCATATCTTTATCAAAGCCGAACAGACCCTGATAAAAAGATTTCGCCATTGCCTGCGAGAGGGTGTCATTGGCATCGTAAGGATCGAGAGTGGTAAAGTTCGACGCCACCGCAACAACCACATCTTTTGCCGCCCAGGCGGGTAGCGTGATCACGCTGCTCAGCAGTCCGGCGGCCAGCAATCTGTTACGTGTCATGGTGATCATGATACTGATTCTCCTGTTGTCCCTGTTTTTTTCTCGTCGCCTATGGCGACAGGGTGATGTTGTGTTTTTTTAATGGGCGGAAAGCGTGTGACGGGCAACAAAATGGCCCGGCGCGACTTCCAGTAAAGGTACGACTTCCGGCTCATCACCCAGCGCACGAACCGGGCTGGGGATCTCATCCACCAGCAGCGTGCGCTCGCGATGACGCCGGGCGGGATCGGCCACCGGCACGGCGGCCATCAGTTTTTTCGTGTAAGGATGCTGAGGTTGCTCAAACACCGCCTGTCGCGGCCCCATCTCAACGATCTGTCCCAGATACATCACCGCCACGCGATGGCTGATGCGCTCCACCACCGCCATGTCGTGAGAAATAAACAGAAAGGCGATACCGAACTCGCGCTGCAGATCGAGCATCAGGTTAATGATTTGCGCCTGAATAGAGACATCCAGTGCAGATACCGATTCGTCGGCGATCACCACTTTGGGATTGAGCGCCAGTGCGCGGGCAATACAGATACGCTGGCGCTGCCCGCCGGAAAATTCGTGCGGATAACGCTGCGCATGTTCCGACAGCAGCCCCACTTTCTCCAGCAGCCAGGCGACGCGCTGTTCCGCCTCCCGCCGCGGCATAACCCGGTGCACCAGCAGCGGCTCCATAATCGAGAAGCCAACGGTAAGACGCGGATCGAGCGACGCGTAGGGATCCTGGAAGATAAACTGAATATCGCGACGCAGGTTAGCCAGCGCGGAACCCCGTAGCGTATCGATCCGCTGACCGTTAAAGGTGATGCTCCCGCCCTGGCTGTTGACCAGCTGCAGCAGGGAACGTCCGGTGGTCGATTTTCCGCAGCCGGATTCGCCCACCAGCGCCAGCGTTTCTCCGGCGCGCAGATCAAAACTGACTTTCTCTACCGCATGCACGCGGCGCTTTACACGGTTAAACAGCCCGGCGCGAATATCAAAGCGCGTCACCAGATCGCGTACCTGCAGAACGGGCTCGGCGTCGTAGCGCACCGTATCCTGGGGGATCTCCTGCGACTCTTGCGCCCCCTCCTGCTGTAACAGCGGGAACTTCGCTGGCAGCGGCTGGTTACGCATCGAGCCCAGCTTTGGCACCGCCGCCAGCAGCGCACGGGTATAGGGCTGCTGCGGCTGGTCAAACAGCTGCTGTACCGGCGCGGTTTCTATCACATCGCCGCGGTACATCACCTGCACGCGATCGGCCATCTCCGCCACCACGCCCATATCGTGGGTGATAAAAATCACCCCCATCTCCATCTCTTGCTGCAGTTCACGAATCAGCTGCAGAATCTGCGCCTGAATAGTGACATCCAGGGCGGTGGTGGGCTCATCGGCGATCAGCAGCGCCGGTTTACAGCAGAGCGCCATGGCGATCATCACGCGCTGGCGCATCCCGCCGGAGAGTTGGTGCGGAAAGCGTCCCAGTACGTTATGCGCTTCCGGAATACGCACCAGATCGAGCATCCGGCGCGCTTCCACCAGCGCCTGCTGCTGACTTTTGCCCTGATGCAGGCGGATAGATTCTGCCAGCTGATCGCCAACCGTAAAGACCGGGTTCAGCGAGGTCATCGGCTCCTGGAAAATCATTGCCATGTCCGCGCCGCGCACTTTGCGCATCTCGGAGGAGGAAGCGCGCATCACGTCCAGCACCGAGCCGTTACGCCGACGCAGCAGGATCTCCCCGCTCGTCTGGCCGCCCGCCTGTTCAATCAGACGCATCAGCGCCAGCGAGGTAACCGATTTTCCCGATCCCGACTCCCCCACCAGCGCCAGGGTTTCGCCACGTTTCACCTCCAGAGACAGCTGGCGTACCGCGGTAGTGACGCGTCCCTCCTGCTGAAAGTTAACGCTGAGTGACCGCACTGCCAGCACTTGATCCCCGGTTAATTCGGCGGTTCGCTGCGTCGCTTTCATGCTTGCTCCTTAACTTTCACGATAGATGGCGACATCGACCTCGCCGCCCACCCGGGCATAGCCGCGATACATCCCTTCACTGTTAAAGGGCAAAGCGACATTGCCGTCTTTATCTACTGCCACCAGCCCGCCGCTGCCACCCAGCGCCAGCACTTTTTCCTGCACGACCTGGTGACTCGCTTCCGCCAGCGACAGACCGCAATAGCTCATCAGTGCCGCCACATCGTACGCCGCCAGCGTGCGTATAAAGACTTCGCCTGTACCGGTGCAGGAGACTGCCACGTTCTTATTGCTGGCGTAGCAGCCTGCGCCGGGCAGCGGCGTATCGCCCACGCGCCCGTACTGCTTGTTGGTCATGCCGCCCGTGGAAGTCGCAGCAGCCAGATTGCCGTTGAGATCCAGCGCGACCGCACCGACGGTGCCAAACTTGCGATCGGGATCGAGAGGGTCGTTACTGTGGCTCTGCGCGGCACCATCGTGATCCAGCAACGTCTGCTGGCTCTCACGCGCACGTAGTAGCTGCTCCCAACGTTCCGGCGTGGAGAAGAAGTCGGGCTCAACCCGCTCCAGTCCCTGCTCTGTCGCAAACGCTTCGGCACCCTCGCCTGTCAGCAGCAGATGTGGGCTCTGTTCCAGCACCGCGCGCGCCGCCAGTATCGGGTTACGGATGCGGCTTACGCCCGCCACCGCCCCGGCATCCTGTGTGCGCCCGTCCATAATGCTGGCATCCAGCTCATGGGTCCCCTGATGGGTGAAGACGGCCCCTTTGCCAGCATTAAACAGCGGACACTCTTCCAGCAGGCGTACTGCTTCGGTGACGGCGTCCAGCGCACTGCCGCCCGCTGCGAGGATCTCCTGACCACGGGTAACGATTTCTTTGAGTGCAAGGCGATACTCCTGCTCTTTCTCCGTGCTCATTGCTGAACGCGTAATCGCGCCTGCCCCGCCGTGAATGGCGATCACTGCTTTGACCATCATGCTTTATCCTCTGGGAACCGGGGGAATATACTGATTTTAAATATAATTAACTTTTTTTTATCAATTTTTGAATATAAAAAGCCTGTTAAGAGATGTAAAGAGAAAACGCACCATACAACCATTACTTTTCGTTATATCCTTACGCGAGCCAGCGTCTCCGCACTTCCGGCATGTGACTCCACAGGTAATTGCCACCATAATAGGCAGCAACCGTCATAACCCAGGTGCAAACCGATATGGAAAGCTTTACTGCAGGATTAATCTCCCTGGAGGAGGCGCAGAGCAAAATGCTGGCGCAACTCGAACCGATCACCGATAAAATTTCTGTTTCCCTGCAGGACGCGCCAGGCCGTATCACCGCCGAGGCGATTCTTTCTCCCGCCGCTGTACCGTCATTTGATAACTCCGCGATGGATGGCTATGCCGTACGTCTGGCGGATCTGCAGTCAGCTCAGCCGCTGCCGGTTGCCGGTAAAGCTTTTGCGGGCGTGCCTTTTGCTGGCGACTGGCCGCCTGGCAGCGTGATCCGTATTATGACCGGCGCTCCGGTGCCGGCAGGCTGCGAAGCGGTGGTGATGCAGGAAGAGACCGAGCGCCATGGTGAGGCCATCAGGGTGATGGCGCCGGTCAAAGCGGGACAAAATATTCGACGGGTCGGTGAAGATATTCAAGCCGGCGCGCAAATCCTGGATGCAGGCGTACGACTCGGTGCCGCTGAGCTGCCGCTGCTCGCTTCGCTGGGCATCGCCCGGGTAATGGTGTTACGCAAACTGCGCGTCGCCATTTTTACTACCGGTGATGAACTGCAGCCAGTGGGACAGTCGCTGGCCGCCGGTCAGATTTACGATACCAACCGTTTTACCGTTTCCCTGATGCTGAACAAGCTGGGCTGCGAAGTAATCGATCTTGGCATCATACGCGACGACCCCGCAGTGCTGCGCAGCGCCTTTGCAGAGGCCGACCGCCAGGCGGATGTGGTGATTTCCACTGGCGGCGTCTCAGTGGGCGAAGCGGACTATACCCGAGCCATGCTGGAGGAGCTGGGGGCGATCACCTTCTGGAAGCTGGCGATCAAACCCGGTAAACCCTTCGCCTTTGGCCGCCTTGCCAACAGCTGGTTCTGCGGTTTGCCGGGCAATCCGGTCTCGGCGGCGGTCACCTTCTATCAGCTGGTTCAGCCGCTGCTGGCGAGACTGACCGGCCAGCGCGGCCCGGCCCTGCCGCCGCGTCAGCGCGTACGGGCGGCGGAGCGTCTGAAAAAATCGCCCGGCCGCCTCGATTTCCAGCGCGGCATCTTTCGTCAGGCCGCTGATGGCACACTGGAAGTGTACAGCGCCGGCCACCAAGGCTCCCACGTCTTCAGCTCTTTTGCGCGCGCCAACTGTTTTATTGTGCTGGAACGCGAGCGCGGCACCGTGGAAGCGGGCGAATGGGTCGAGATTGAGCCTTTCAATGCGTTACTGGAGGGATAAATGCACCTGCCAGAACTGAGCGACGAAGAGTCGCTACGTTATAATCGTCAGATTGTGCTGCGCGGCTTCGATTTTGACCGCCAGGAGCAACTGAAAGCGTCGCGGGTATTGATTGTCGGCCTGGGCGGCTTAGGCTGCGCGGCTGCGCCTTATCTTGCCACTGCCGGGGTCGGTCAGCTGACGTTGCTCGATTTCGACACCGTCTCGCTCTCTAACCTGCAGCGGCAAATCCTGCATCGTGACGACGCTCTCGGAATGCTGAAGGTGGAATCGGCGCGACGCGAACTGCAGGCGCGTAATCCGCACTGCCAGATCGCTACCGTCAGCGAACGCCTGGAAGATGAGGCGCTGGCAACGCTGATTGCTGGCCATGATGCGGTGCTCGACTGCACCGACAATGTGGAGACGCGCGAACAGCTCAATCGCCTCTGTTTTGCCGCGCGCGTGCCGCTGGTTTCCGGCGCCGCGATTCGTATGGAGGGCCAGCTCAGCGTTTTTACCTGGCAGGAGAATGAACCCTGCTATCGCTGCATCAGTCGACTGTTCGGTGCCCAGACGCTGAGCTGTGTCGAAGCGGGCGTTATGTCGCCACTGCCGGGGATCATTGGTACCCTGCAGGCGATGGAGACGATTCGTTTGCTGACGCACTTTGGCGCACCGATCCCGGGTAAGCTGTTGATGTACGATGCCATGACACTGCAATTTCAGGCGCTGAAGGTCACGAAAGATCCCGCCTGCGAGGTATGTCATTGCCGGGATGATGCCGCTTCTTCTCATCCATAAAAAAAGCGCCTGCGAAGGCGCTTTTTTCCATCTTACTCAGTCTGTATTACACGATGCCCTGACTACGCAGGTAATCTTCATAATTACCGGTGAAGTCGATCACGCGATCCGCTTTGATTTCCAGAATACGTGTCGCCAGCGAGCTGACAAACTCACGGTCATGGGAGACAAAAATCAGCGTGCCTTCATACATCTCCAGCGCCATATTCAGCGATTCAATCGATTCCATGTCCAGGTGGTTGGTGGGTTCATCCATAATCAGGATATTGGGCTTCTGCATCATCAGCTTGCCAAACAGCATGCGCCCTTTTTCACCCCCGGACAGCACTTTGGCCGGCTTTTTAATATCATCCTGGGAAAAGAGCAGGCGTCCAAGAATACTGCGCACGGCCTGTTCATCATCGCCCTGCTGCTTCCACTGACTCATCCAGTCAAATACGCTAAGGTCCCCGGTAAAATCGTGCGCGTGATCCTGAGCATAATAACCGATGCGCGCATTCTCTGACCATTTCACCGTACCGCTTTCCGGCGTTAATTCGCCCACCAGGGTTTTCAGCAGCGTGGTTTTACCAATCCCGTTTGCCCCGAGGATCGCCACTTTTTCGCCGACCTCAACCAGCAGGTTCAGATTTTTAAATAACGGGCCGTTATCAAAACCTTTGGTCAGGGTCTCCACCTCCAGCGCGTTACGGAACAGTTTTTTATCCTGTTCGAAACGAATAAAAGGATTCTGACGGCTGGAGGCTTTTACTTCATCCAGCTTAATTTTATCAATCTGTTTTGCACGGGAAGTTGCCTGGCGTGATTTCGAGGCGTTAGCACTGAAACGACTGACGAAAGATTGCAGCTCAGCGATTTGCGCTTTTTTCCTGGCATTATCGGCCAATAAACGTTCGCGCGCCTGCGTCGCCGCCGTCATATATTCGTCATAGTTACCCGGATAAAGACGTAATTCACCATAATCCAGATCGGCCATATGGGTACAGACCATATTCAGAAAATGGCGATCGTGTGAAATGATAATCATGGTGCTGTCACGTTCATTCAGCACCTGTTCCAGCCAGCGAATAGTATCAATATCCAGGTTGTTGGTTGGTTCGTCCAGCAACAAAATATCGGGATTGGCAAATAACGCCTGCGCCAGTAGCACGCGCAACTTCCAGCCGGGCGCAATTTCGCTCATGGGACCATAATGTTGCTCTACCGGGATACCGACGCCCAGTAATAACTCGCCCGCACGCGATTCTGCACTATATCCATCCATTTCACCGTACTGCACTTCCAGGTCAGCAACTTTATAGCCTTCCTCTTCGCTCATTTCGGGCAGCGCATATATGCGATCGCGTTCCTGCTTTACTTCCCATAATTCCTGGTGACCCATAATCACGGTATCGAGCACGCTGAATTGCTCAAAAGCAAACTGGTCCTGGCGTAACTTACCGATGCGTTCATTGGGATCATAAGAGACGTTTCCGCCTGTCGGCGTCAGATCGCCGCCCAATATTTTCATAAAGGTCGATTTACCGCTGCCGTTAGCACCGATTAAACCGTAACGATTGCCGCCGCCAAATTTAACGGAGATATTTTCGAACAGAGGCTTGCTGCCGAACTGCATGGTGATATTGCTGGTAACTAACACAGAGTTGACCTTAAATTGCGCTGTAGATAGGGGAATGGTGGCTATTATGCCAGAAGGGGCCGCTGCCATGCTACCGTTGAGCCGGCCAGCAATGTAAAGGTATTGAAGTCACACCAGATAAAGTTAGTCTGTTGCGTAATTATGATGATGATACCGGGCGCGCATCGTCGGTGATTCGCTGTGAGTAAAGCGGCTTGTCTGGCAATCCCTTTTTTACCGCCAGGTTTATTGCGGGCTGCGCAACGCATAAAAAAGCCGGTAACCTTTTACAGGCCCCCGGCTCCCATCAACAAGGATTGTGAAGCTTATTTAATGAGGAAGTCGTCCAGGCTTTTACCTGCATCCAGCGCTTTTTTAATTGCGGCAGGTGTACGACCCTGGCCAGTCCAGGATTTTTCTTCACCGTTTTCGTCGGTGTAAGAATATTTGGCCGGACGCGGCGCACGCTTGGTACGTTTTTTACCCTGCTCCTGCGCACCCAGTAATTCATTAGGGTCGATACCGTCAGCCAGCAGCATTTCACGGTATTTAGCCAGCTTCTCTTCTTTTTCGCGATTTTGCGCTTCTTCAGCTTCCACTTCTTCGCGACGCTCAGTCACCACAACGGTTAATTTTTCCAGAATCTCTTCCAGATCGCTCAGTGGCAGCTCACGCGCCTGCGCACGTAATGTACGAATGTTGTTTAGAACTTTAAATGCATCACTCATCACAATGTCCTTGCTTAAGAGGGTTAATTTAACTGTAGCGCCAAGACTACCTAATTCAAATAAAAAAATAAATTAATTTTGCACAAAAGTTATTTCTTCATTGTCCATTTTCTGTAACCCGTGAGGATGTTCTGGCGTCAGGCTCCTTTATTAACGCGCAATTAACACAACGGGAAAGGCTGATGCCAGGGCTGCTGGAATCGCTGCGTGCATATCGCAAAGCTTTATACCGATTATTGTTCCAGCTATTAGTCTCTCTGCAAGAGGCAACTATTCAGCAGCGCCATTTTTGTGAAGATTCTCTGATTGTTATCTATATCAGAATGATGACCTGTAACAACATTGCTACAGCCATCACATTATGTGCTAAAAGCAGGCGCAATTAAGCGGGTTATTAAATCGTTCAGAAAAAATAATGGTAGCCGTTCAGTTAAAAATTTCATTTAACGGCGACTTTTAATTTCTTTAAGCCGGTGCTGTTACGTCATGCGGAAAGGATCGAACTGAAGCGCGTGCGGAAATAAAGAGAAGCGGCCAGCAAGCCCTGCGCTGACGCGGAGCAGGTAATTTCTGGCAGGCGAACCTGAGTGCCCGCCTGCCATCGCCATTGACGGCCGTGTTTATCGCACCTCCGTCGCCGGACCAAATACCCGGAACTGCGGGAGATCCACCTGCTGATACATCTCCCAGCCACCCCCCAGCGCTTTATACAGCGCAACCAGATCGAGTGTGCTTTGCATACGTGCCTGCGTGGACTGCTGCTGCGCCTGCGCCAGCTGACGTTGTGCGTCCAGAACTTCAATAAAGGTTGATAATCCCTGGCGGTAACTGTCACTGGCAAGATCAAACGCACGCTGCAGCGCTCCGGTGGTTTCATCCAGCTGGGTGACGCGTTGCTGATCGGCACGGTAGCTGACCAGCGCATTTTCCACATCCTGCAATGCGGTTAACACCGTCTGCCGATAGTCCAGCGCCGCGCTGGCTTGCTGCGCGCGCGCCAGCCTGACGCTGGAGACCAGCCGTCCTCCCTGGAAGATGGGAATCGACAACGAGGGACCGTAACTGTAGAAATGGCTGCTCCACTCGTCGAGATAGCTGATGTCCGTGTTACGTACTCCAAACTGGCCGGTCAGCGACAGACTGGGAAACAGCTGCGCCACCGAGACGCCGATACTGGCGGTTTGCGCATGCAGCGTCGCCTCCGCCTGGCGGATATCGGGACGACGGCGCGCCAGAGTAGAGGGAATCCCCACCGGCACCTGCGGCGGCAACGCAGGCAAGGGTCTGGTAGCGCTCAACTCATTATTCAGGGTGCCCGGCATTTGCCCCAGCAGAACGGCGAGGCCGTTCATTGCCTGACGCGCCTGAGATTGATATTGCGGCAGCTGAGCGCGCAGCGAAGCGAGCTGCGCGCGGGCATTCTCCACATCGGTCAGGGGTGCCAGACCGTTGCGCTGCTGACTGCGGGTCAGCTCCTGCGTCTGTTGCGCCACCTCAATTTGCTGCTGCAGGGCCTGAATCGTCGCCTGGGCACCGCGCAGTTGCAAATAGGCGCGGGCGACTTCCGCCTCCAGCGACACCAGCGCATCGTTACGTTGCTCAATTGCTGCCTGCTGCTGCGCCTGTGTTACCTCAACCTGACGCCGCACTTTGCCCCAGAGATCCAGCTCCCAGCTGGCATCAAAACTGCCCTGATACAGATTCACCGGCTGCGTCAGGCTGCCGAGCTGGTCGGCGATATCGCCGTCCAGCTGATTGCTGGCACCGCTGGATGCCAGCACCCCTTTCAGGCCGAGCTGCTGACGCGTTACCTGCGCCGTGCCGTTAATGGACGGGAAAAAGGCACCGCGCGCCTGGGAAAGCTGCTCGCGCGCGCCGGCAATCCGCAATACCGCCTGTTGCAGGGAGAGATTACCGGCAATGGCGCGCTCGATCAGACTGTTGAGCTGCGCATCATTAAAACTCTGCCACCAGAGCGGGCTGGTCGCGGCCGCCAGCGGGCGGGACGCGGCCTGTGAGGGCAAATCGCGATAGCGGGCGGGCGTCTGCGCTTCCGGCGGCTGATAATCGGGTCCAACGGCACAGCCAGACAGACAGAGCGCCAGGGTAAGCAGGCTGAGTGGTCGCGCGCGCAACGAGTGATACATAACCTTCATGTCAGTGTGCTCCTGCACTGCCTTCGCTCTTAATCGGCGACAGCAGCCAACAAAATGGAATCAAAATCACGGCTACAATACTCAGGCCCATAAAAACATCGATGTAAGCCAGAATGCGCGACTGCACAATCATCTCCTGATAGAGCTGACCGCTGGCCAGCGTCAGCGGATCGCCTACGGCCGAAGTGAAGTCGCGTATCGCCTGCGCCCACTGCTGCAGCGTGACGTTAAACTGTTCGTTCAGCGGTGACATGTTATGCACCATATGTGCCGAGCGTACCTGTTCACGTTCGGTGATCCCCGCAGTAGCCAGCGAAATGCCAATCGATCCCGCCACGTTACGGAACATAGTGAAGAGCGCGGAGGCATCCGCATTCAACCGTTGCGGGATGGTGATAAAGGCAATGGTGGTTAACGGCACGAACAGGAAGCCGAGCCCAATTGACTGCGCGCTGCGCATAAAGACCAGCGTTTTAAAATCGACATCAGGCGTCAGGCTGGTGGAATAGAGGAAAGCCAGCGCCAGACAAAAGAAACCGAAAGCGATGATATAACGCGTCTGCACTATCGGCATCAGTTTCAGCACCAGCGGGATGGTCAGCACGATAAGCACGGCGCCAGGGGATAACACCATTCCCGACCAGGTGGCGGTATAGCCCAGATCCTGCTGCGCCAGCTGCGGTAATACCACCGAGCTGCCGTAAAGGATCATTGCCATGCCCGCCATCAGTAACCCGGCGACCCAGAAGTTACGGTCCTTCAGGACCGTAATGTCGACCACCGGCTTGCGCGCATAGATCAGCCAGTAAATGGCGCCCACGATGCCAATCGCCGTCAACATAGCGAACAGGCGAATAAAGTGCGAAGCGAACCAGTCCTCATCTTCCCCGCGATCCAGCATCACCTGCAAACAGCCGAGCCCAAGGGTAATCAGACCGATCCCGATGTAATCGATCGTCAGCTTTCCGCGCGCCCATTTGCGCTCCCACGGCGGATCTTCCAGCAACTGATAGATCGCCAGCACGGTAAGAATGCCCACCGGCACATTGATAAAGAAGACCCAGCGCCAGCTGTAGTTATCGGTTATCCAGCCTCCCAGCGTCGGGCCGATCACCGGCGCGACGATAATGGCGATAGAGGAGAGACCAAAGGCTTTGCCGCGATCTTCTGGCTTAAAGTAATCAAGCAACACCGACTGCTGTACCGGTTGCAAGCCACCGCCAAAAAAGCCCTGCAGAATACGAAACAGGATAATCTGCCAGAGCTCAGTGGCGATGCCACAGAGAAACGAGCAGAGGGTAAACATCACGATGCAGATAAGGAAAAACTGTTTACGTCCGAACAGGCGCGAGAAAAAGGCGGAAATGGGCAGCACAATGCCGTTTGCCACCAGATAGGAGGTCAATACCCAGGTGGATTCGTCGTAGCTGGAGGAGAGCGTGCCGGCAATATGCGGCAGCGCCACGTTTACAATGGTGGTGTCGAGGATTTCCATAAACACCGCCAGGGTGACAGTTATCGCCACCAGCCACGGATTGCTGGCGGGCTGCCAGCTCTGGTTCTGGCTCATTTCACCGTGACCTTCGGCTCAACGGAGAGTCCCAGCGGCAGCGGACGATTCGGATCCAGCCCTTTATCGATCACAATCTTCACCGGGACGCGCTGCACGATTTTGACGAAGTTGCCGGTGGCGTTTTCCGCCGGGAAGGTAGAGAAGCGCGAACCTGAGCCCATCTGAATACTGTCGACATGGCCTTCCAGTTCCATATCGGGCCAGGCATCCACACTGATCGCCACCCTGTCGCCCGGATTCATGCGTGCCAGCTGCGATTCTTTAAAATTCGCCGTAATCCAGATATCTGGCGACACGAGAGAAAAGAGTGACGATCCCGCCTGCACCAGCGTGCCCAGCTGCACGTTGCGCTTAGTGACAAAGCCATCGTAAGGCGCACGTACCCGGGTATAAGAGAGATTCAGTTCAGCATTATTGAGCTGCGCCTGTGCCTGCGCCACCTGTTGCTGGCGCGCTTCAACATTCGTCTGCTGCAGACGGATTTGCAGCGCAACCTCAGAGGCCACCGCAACCTGCGCTTTGGCGCTTTGCAACTGCGCTTCTGCGGAACGTAACTGCGCCGCCGCGCTGTCGATATTGCGCTGTGAGGTGGCGCGCGGATCGACGCCGCGCTGACGGCGATAATCCGCCTGCGCATTCAGCAGGGCCGCCTGCGCGCGTGCCTGCTCAGCCCGCGCCTGGTCACGCTGTGCCGGATACTGCACGCGGGAGAGCGCCAGCTGCGCCTCGGCCTGATGCAGTTGCGCCTGTGCCAGCCCGAGCTGCGCCCGGGCCTGATCGCGCTGAGCCAGCGCATCGCGTGGATCAATCTCCACCAGCAGATCGCCCTTTTTTACCCGCTGGTTATCATTAACCAGCAGCTTCACCACATAGCCTGATACTTTGGGCGCGATGGTGACCGCCTCGCCTTCGGTAAAGGCGTCATCGGTGGTCTCTTCGTTACGGGTGCTGAACCAGAACCAGAAGCCCACCAGCAGCATTACCACGACCACAATAGCAAGGATAACAAGCGGCTTTTTGCCTGGCCGCTTACGCTCAGGCTCCTGGCTGTTTTGATCCTTTTGCTCCTGATTGTCACTGGCGTCGTTTTTATGATCTTCCTGGCGGCTGTCGCTGTTTTTTGACGATTTATTTTCAGTGTCGCTCATGATCTCTTCGCTGTCTGTGGCCCTGTTCCCGGGCGTAAAACGGTCAAATTAACCATAGATGGCAAACTGACAAATTCCACTGTTTCTTTACATAAGATTAAGAAAGGCGCATTTCCGGCCACTTAAGGCGGCAGGCGGGAGAAAAGAAGGGAAAAAATGGCAGGCAACAGAACGTCATTACGCCCTGCCGCCAGGAGTCAGCGTAGTTGTAACAGCAGCCAGCCGCCAGCCATCGCCCATAACAGCATCGGCACGGAGAAAAGATGAAAGCGCCACCAGACCTGGCGATCTTTCGCCATACGCAGGGCAATCAGATTCGCCAGGGAGCCAGGCAGCAGGCCGAAGCCGCCAATATTCACGGCCCAGGCCATGACCTCGCCGGGAGGAACCTTTTGCAACAGCAGAATAGTGGCGGGCACATTGCTGATCAGCTGCGACAGCCCCACCGCCAGCAGATAAAACTGCCCTTCACTCAGTTGTGGCAGTGCAGCAATGCCGTGCTGCAATACTGGCAAGCGCGTCAGCAGAAAGACATCAATAAACATCATAATGAATACCGCCAGCAGGCTCCAGTCGATACTCAGCAGTACCCGACGCGCCATCAGCAGATAGCAGACCGCGATCAGCAGCAGCGCCCAGAGGGTCAGTTTCATCTCCAGGGCAGCGACAAAGACGAGATAGAGCAGGACGCTGACCGCGAACAGCGGCTTTTCCCAGCGCTGCAGCGGCGGCTGCGGGTGACGTTCAATCTGCCGGGGAGAAAAAGAGAACCAGGTCAGCAGCAGCAATGAAACCAGCAGCAGCGTTGCCAGCGGCAGCATCTGCCAGATAAAGCCCGCCACGCTCAGCGAGCCCTGCGACCAGATCAAAATATTTTGTGGATTCCCCACCGGCGTCAGCAGGGAACCGGCATTCACCGCCAGCGCTTCGAAGATAATCAAACGTGAAATCGGCAATCGCGAGAATTTACGCAGCGTCAGTGTGAGCGGCACCAGAATGAACAGCGCCACGTCATTGGTTAAAAAGGTGGAGAGCAGTGCCGCGGTCGCCACCATAAACAGCGCCAGCGCACGTTCACGCCGGAAGCGCTGCATCAGCCGCCCGCCAGCAACGTCAAAATAGCCGCTTTTCTCCAGACCTTTGGTGAGCATCAGCAGACCTGCCAGCGTCACAATGGTATGCCAGTCGACAGCGGCAGGCAGTTGCTGCCAGCGGAAGTCGGCCAGCAGCAGCAAAACCACGCCGCAAGCTGCCAGCAGATGTAAAAGACGATCCTGCAAAAATGCGCGCAACAGAAATGACATAGCGCCGGAAGCCTTAACGGTTAGCGGCTTTCATAAAATTTCTGAAAGACGGCCAGCGTTTCATCGCTGACATGATGTTCAATCCCTTCTGAATCGCGACGTGCCGTCTCGGGGCTGATCCCCAGCGCCAGAAGAAACGTTTCGACAATATGGTGACGCGCCCGGCTCTCCTCCGCCAGCTTTTCTCCTTCCCGCGTCAGGAACACGCCGCGATAGGGCACCTGCTCAACCAGCCCTGCGCTGCTGAGACGTTTTAGCATTTTCGCTACTGTGGGCTGAGATACCCCTAAACGGGCCGCCATATCAACCTGGCGTGCCTCACCAAATTCCCGGATCAAATCAGAAATCAGTTCAACATAGTCGTCAATTAACTCCCGACGATGCGCCTCACGCACTTGTCGAAAACCTTCGACATGCTCTTCTATTTCTTTAAGCGGCCCCTGCGGGCTGGCTACAGCGCTTTTCGCACGACGACTCATTCAACTTCCTCTTTATAATACGCCGCACTGTACCTGCGATGCGGATTTGCTCGAGCACATTGTAAACCAGGCAGGAAGAAGCTCAAATTTTTCGTAAATAGCAGTCGCTAAAGGGTATAGCCAGTGCTATATTTGTTGATAATATCAGCAAACAGGCACTCAGCGGAATGCCGCGCTGCAGGATCGCTGAAGATCGTTGCTCCTGTTTTCTGTTTTGTTGCAAGGCTTTGACTGTTATTACCTCGTTACTGACCGGGAGGTTCCGATGAGCACAATGAAATGTTGCCTTGACTGTGGCAAGTGCTTTCAGGCTGAGAAGACAGCGCCAGCAATAGATGTGAAATCGCTGCTGTGCCTCTTTTCCCGTTCCCCTTTTGCCCTGCGTCTGATGTTGATTGAAAAGCTGGCCGGCAAAAAAATCGCTGAGCGCTCCTGCCCGAATCTGATCTGGCGCGGCTGAGTTTTCCCCGGCTGCGGCTTCAGCGTCCTTCTGTCAGGCGACAGAAGGCAAACTCTTCTGTGCTTCTTTTTCCCGATCTTTAAGCGACACCCCTGACTGGCTGCTGCGTATGCGTTTTGCTGCTGTCAGAGAGCCAGACGGGAAAAGCCGCATGTTCCGTATGCCGGAAACAGAAACGGCCCCAGAAGGGGCCGTTAATAAAACGGGTATGTCGGCGCTCAGATTAGAAGCTGTAGCCTACGCCCGCGATCCAGGTACCTACATCGACGTTACGGATACGGCTCTGCTCGTAACCTACGTCCAGCGCAACGTTTTCGATACCCAGGCTGTTAAACTGCAGACCAGCACCGTAGGAGAAACCTACATCGCTGGTGTCAGATTTATCACGTGACTGCTGGGCGTTCTGCTGGAATTTGCCGTAGCCAATACCTACTACGCCGTAGATGCTTGCCCAGTCGGTCAGACGGTAAACCGGACCACCGGTGATGCCGTAGTACTGGCCTTTGTTATAAACGCCAGATTCTGCGCGATCTTTCTCGGTATAGGTGAAAGAACCGATCCAGCCCAGCGGGTTAGATCCGTCTTCATAACGGTATTTCAGGTTGAAGCCGTTAGCTTTATTCGCGACGCCCTGCATATCGCTTTGAGCATAACCACCTGATACGGTGCTCTGCGCCATTGCGGAACCTGCAGAAACAGCCAGAACACAAGCCAGTGCTGAAAGACATGCAATTTTTTTCATAACCACCTCAAATGTGATAGTACTTCTCTCCTGACAACACTGAAAATATAACAAAAGTTAGCCAGAAACTCTGCCCGATTTTTGTTGTCTAACGAATTGTTTGGTGTAACAGAAAGTTAATGAAACTTCGTATGTCATTCTTTTTTCTTATAAAATCAGCGCTGTTTCACAAAATATTTTCTTCCCGCCATCCTGCCTTTTGAGTATATTCCTAAAGTAACCTGACATTTCTTTACTAAGCTGGCGCTAAAAGCGGCCAAAAATGCAGCAGCTTGCCTGAAAAGGGTCCTGGTACGCCTCTTCTTTTCGCGTTGAATCTATTACACTGGCAGCTTACTGCCTACCTTCACCCTGACAGGAATGATTACAGGATGTCTTCCCCCGTAAAAGCTACTTCATCGGCGCTGATCCCGGTGATTATTCTGCTGATCGCGATGCTGTCACTGCAGGGCGGCGCATCGCTGGCAAAATCGCTTTTTTCCCAGGTTGGCGCGCCCGGCATTACCGCCCTGCGTCTTGGCCTTGGCACCCTGATTCTCTGCCTGATTTTTAAACCCTGGCGACTACGCTTTACCCGGGCGCAACGCGTTCCTTTACTGATGTACGGACTGGCGCTGGGCTGTATGAACTATCTGTTCTATTTGTCGATCCGCACCGTGCCGCTGGGAGTCGCGGTTGGGCTGGAGTTTATCGGGCCGCTGGCGCTGGCGCTGCTGGGTTCGCGCCGTGCGCTGGATTTTATCTGGATCGTACTGGCTGTGACTGGCCTGTGGTTTCTTTTGCCCTTTGGTCAGGAAGTATCGCATATTGATCCCCTGGGGGCGGCGCTGGCGGTGGGCGCTGGCCTGTGCTGGGCCTGTTATATTGTTGCCGGCCAGCGCGCCGGGGCCAGCCACGGACCGGCAACGGTAGCGTTAGGCTCGCTGATTGCGTCCATAATTTTTGTTCCGCTGGGCTTAACCTTTGCCGAGCCCGGTATCTGGCAGTGGAGCGTGCTGCCTGTGGCGTTGCTGGTGGCGCTGCTCTCCAGCGCCCTGCCCTACTCACTGGAAATGGTGGCGCTGACGCGTCTTCCTGCACGTATTTTTGGCACTCTGATGAGTCTGGAACCGGCCATGGCTGCGCTGTCAGGGATGCTGTTTCTCGGCGAAACGCTGCACGCGATTCAGTGGCTGGCGCTGCTGGCAATTATCATCGCTTCCGCCGGTGCCACGCTGACCATGAAACCCAAAAAGGCGGTACTGGAAGCGGTAGAAATTAGCGCTTCGCAGCAAAAATAAGAGGCTTCAGCCTGACGGTACTTCAGGCTGAATAGCGATCCTTTAATCATTTTACTTATTTCTCTACTGAATTTAGCGTACACGTTATTATTTTGAAACAAACAGATAACGCCCGTGGCAATTTAAAAATAAAACTTTATTTTCATTGGGTTACCAATAATTTTTTTACTGACATTACGGATTAGCGCTATATTTTTCAGTCAAACAGGCGCTGACAGATCTCCTATTTCTGTTATTGCCCATTCCTTTACTCCTGCTCAGACAATGCTGCTATACTTATTTCCGTGCTTGATTAGGAAACCCATCAACAGAGGACTGAAACGATGAGTACCGCAAAACTGGTTAAAACTAATTCTACCGATCTGATTTACACCCGTAATGACGTGGCAGAGAACGATAAAAAAGCCACAATCGAGGTGCTCAACCGTCTGGTTGTGGAATTTATCGACCTGTCATTGATTACTAAGCAGGCGCACTGGAACATGCGTGGTGGCAACTTTATCGGTGTACATGAAATGCTGGACGGTTTCCGTACCGCCATCACTGATCACCAGGACACCATGGCAGAGCGTGTTGTACAGCTGGGCGGCGTAGCGCTGGGTACTACCCAGGTGGTTAACGATCGTACCCCGCTACAGAGTTATCCGCTGAACATCCACAGCGTCCAGGATCATCTGAAAGCGCTGGCTGATCGTTACGGTCTGGTGGCTAACGATGTGCGTAAAGCGATTTCGGAAGTGAAAGATGAAGATACCGCTGATATCTTTACCGCAGCTTCCCGCGACCTGGATAAATTCCTGTGGTTTATCGAAGCAAACATCGAGTAACAGTCGTTAGTGACGGCAAAAAACTGGCGGGGCAACCCCGCCTTTTTTATGCCCGCCGCACCACCAGTCTTCTGCTTTTGCCCCAGGGTTCCTGCACTTAGTGCGTCATACAGGCGTGCTTTCCTGGCGCGACGCCTCATTTCCGCCCGCCAAAAGAGGGCAAGCCATTATCTTTTTTTCCTCGCTGTGGTATTTATATTCTTAACCTGGTGAATTTTCTGAAAATGAAAATCTGGCATCAGATTTTCACAGGATGAAAGTCACTTCAGGTAAATCAGCCTGCAAGGTAATAAGGAATAATGATGAAGTCACTGTTAAAAGTTTCCCTGGCCGCGCTGGCGCTGGCCTGTTCGCTCTCCTCCACTGCAGCAGAGAAAAAGCTGATCGTAGCTACCGACACCGCTTTTGTCCCTTTCGAATTTAAGCAGGGCGATAAATATGTCGGTTTTGATATCGATCTGTGGGACGCCATTGCGAAAGAACTCAAGCTCGAATACAGCCTGAAGCCGATGGATTTCAGCGGAATTATCCCGGCGCTGCAGACGCGTAACGTTGACCTGGCGCTGGCGGGTATCACCATCACTGAAGAACGTAAAAAAGCGATCGATTTCTCTGATGGCTACTACAAAAGCGGTCTGCAGGTGATGGTGCGCGCCAATGAAGAAAACATCAAAAGCGTTGATGATCTGAACGGCAAAGTGCTGGCGGTAAAGAGCGGCACCGGCTCGGTGGACTACGCGAAGGAGCACATCAAAACCAAAGATCTGCGTCAGTTTCCGAATATCGATAACGCCTATATGGAACTGGGCACCAACCGTGCTGATGCGGTGCTGCACGATACGCCCAATATTCTCTATTTTATCCATACCGCAGGTAAAGGACGCTTTAAAGCGGTTGGCGATGCGATTGAAGCGCAGCAGTATGGCGTCGCTTTCCCGAAAGGCAGCGACGATCTGCGTGATAAGGTGAACGGCGCGTTGAAAACCCTGCGTGAGAACGGCACCTATAACACCCTCTATAAAAAATGGTTCGGCAGCGAACCCAAATAATATTCTGGCCACTGGCCTTTTGCGCAGGGACAGCCATGTCCCTGCCTTTTCCATTGCAACATAAGTATTCTGGAGTAACACCATGGAGTTCGACTGGAGCGTAATCTGGCCAGCACTGCCCCTGCTGCTGGAAGGCGCGAAGATGACCCTGCTGATTTCTGTGCTCGGTCTGATTGGTGGCCTGATTATCGGCGTGGTTGCAGGTTTTGCCCGCGCCTACGGCGGCTGGATCACCAATAACATTGCGCTGGTTTTCATTGAGCTGATCCGCGGCACCCCGATTGTGGTGCAGGTAATGTTTATCTATTTCGCCTTGCCGATGGCCATTCCCGATCTGCGTATCGACCCTTTTACCGCGGCCGTGGTCACTATCATGATCAACTCCGGCGCCTATATTGCGGAAATTACGCGCGGCGCGGTGCTCTCCATCCATAAAGGTTTTCGCGAAGCGGGTCTGGCGCTCGGCCTCTCCCGGCGTGAAACTCTGCGCTATGTAATTATGCCGCTGGCGCTGCGCCGTATGTTACCCCCGCTGGGCAACCAGTGGATCGTCAGCATCAAGGATACTTCGCTGTTTATCGTTATTGGCGTTGCCGAACTGACCCGCCAGGGCCAGGAGATCATTGCCGGTAACTTCCGGGCGCTGGAAATCTGGAGTGCCGTTGCGGTGATCTACCTGGTGATTACGCTGGTGTTGAGCTACGTGCTGCGCCGTATTGAGAAAAGGGCGAAAATCCTGTGATTGAATTTAAAAATGTCTCCAAGCACTTCGGCAAAACTCAGGTGCTGCACAACATTAATCTGAAGATTAATCAGGGCGAAGTCGTGGTGATTATCGGGCCATCCGGTTCCGGCAAGTCTACCCTGCTGCGCTGCATCAACAAGCTGGAAGAGATTACCGCAGGTGAACTGATTGTTGACGGTCTGAAAGTGAACGACCCCAACGTTGATGAGCGCCTGATCCGCCAGGAAGCGGGCATGGTGTTTCAGCAATTCCATCTTTTCCCGCAAATGAGCGCGCTGGATAACGTGGCTTTCGGCCCGATTCGCGTACGCGGGGCTAAAAAAGAGGAGGCGCACAAGCAGGCGCGTGAGCTGCTGGCAAAAGTGGGACTGGCGGAGCGTGCCCATCACTTCCCGTCTGAACTCTCCGGCGGGCAGCAGCAGCGTGTCGCCATCGCCCGTGCGCTGGCGGTGAAGCCCAAAATGATGCTGTTTGATGAGCCCACCTCGGCGCTCGATCCGGAACTGCGTCATGAAGTCCTGAAGGTCATGCAGAACCTGGCGGAAGAAGGTATGACTATGGTGATTGTTACCCATGAGGTGGGCTTTGCCCGCGAGGTGGCTTCACGACTGATTTTCATCGATAAAGGCACCATTGCGGAAGATGGCGATCCCCATACGTTAATCTCTAATCCGCCCAGTGATCGTCTGCGCGAGTTCCTGCAGCACGTTTCCTGATACTCCGCCGGGCCGCGACTGTCGGCCCGGCGCGTTTCTCTCTCACAGGCCTGCGCCTCCCCCTGCGCTTATCCCCTTTCGCAGTCAATCCACGACTATACTTTCCCTCTTGCGCTGTTTGCGCGTTGCCATGGGGTATGCTATGTCTTCAGCCGGTTTACGCCCGTACGCTTTATTACGGGGGATAGTGCTCTGCATCGCGGTTATCGCGAGTATGCTGCCTGCGGCACATGCCGTGACGCTGCCGCAGGCAGCAGTGGCTGCCAGTCAGCCAGCCGCGCCAGACGGCACAAAAGCCACTAAAGCGCCGGGCCTGGAGGAGAAAAAAGCGGCTTATGCGGCGCTGGCGAACATTCTGGAAAACGATCAGTCACGTCAGGAACTGATTGAGCAGCTACGCAGCGCGGCCGCCAGCCCCTCAGCCAGTACGGAACCGGTGTTATCCCCGCCCGAGGCGGAGCCCGAAGAGAAAACCGTGCTGCAGGGCGTCACCGAGGTGACGCGCCAGTATGGCGGCAAAGTGGCGCAACAATTTATGCGCCTGCACCACAATATTGTCTATGCGCCGCATAAGGCCTTTAACGAAAAGACCTTTGTTAACGCCCTGAACCACTTTCTGGTACTGGCGCTGGCGCTGTTTGCTTTTTACTGGCTGATACGCGGCCTGATGTATCCGATCTATCGCCAGCTTGGTCGCTGGGGACGGCAGTACAGCTGCGAGCGCCCCAGCTGGTTTCCCCTGCCCGTCGCCATCGCTACCGCGTTTATTATTGATCTGCTGCTGCTGGCCCTGGCGCTGTTTGTTGGTCAGCTCGTCAGCGATAATACGCACGGCGGCAACCGCACCATCGCCAGGCAGCAGGGCCTGTTTCTGAACGCCTTTGCCCTGATTGAGTTTTTTAAAGCGGTGCTGCGTCTGATTTTTTGCCCGCGCTTTCCCGCGCTGCGTTTTTTTCGTCTCAGCGACCAGCGCGCCCGCTACTGGAACACCCGTCTCAGCTGGCTGAGTGGGATTATTGGTTATGGCCTGCTGGTGATCGTCCCCATTGTCTCCAGTCAGGTGAATGTTCAGGTCTCGTCCCTGGTTAACATGGTGATTATGGGTCTGATGACCAGCTGGGCGCTGTGGCTGATCTTCCATAACAAGCGCGCTATCCGCCAGGCACTGCTCGCGCTGGCTGACCGCTCGCTGGCCTTTTTCGCCCTGTTTATTCGCGCCTTTGCCACCGTCTGGCACTGGCTGGCGAGCGCCTATTTTATCGCCCTCTTCCTCTTCTCGATTTTTAACCCGGGGGACAGCCTGAAATTTATGATGTCCGCCACGGTGCGTAGCCTGGCGATCATCGGTATCGCGGCGATGATCTCGGGTGTGCTGTCGCGCTGGATTGCCAGGACCATTATTCTGTCGCCGGAACTGAGGCGTAACTATCCGGAGCTGCAGAAGCGCGTGAATGGCTGGGTAGCGATGCTGCTGAAGCTGGCACGTATTCTGACGGTATTTGCCGCACTGCTGCTGTTGCTTAATGCCTGGAACCTGTTCGATCTCTGGCACTGGCTGACCGCCGGAGCCGGGGAACGGCTGGTGGATATCCTGATCAGGATCATCATGATCTTGCTGCTCTCTGCGGTGGGCTGGACACTGCTTGCCAGCCTGATTGAGAGCCGTCTCGCCTCAGATGCTCATGGCCGTCCGATGCCCAGCGCCCGTACGCGTACGCTGCTGACTCTGTTCCGTAACGCGCTGGCGGTGGTGATCAGCACCATCACCATTATGATTCTGCTCTCTGAGATTGGCGTGAATATTGCCCCGTTGCTGGCAGGTGCCGGAGCGCTGGGACTGGCCGTATCGTTCGGCTCCCAGACGCTGGTGAAAGATATTATTACCGGCATTTTTATCCAGTTTGAAAATGGTATGAACACCGGCGATCTGGTGACCATTGGCGCTATTACCGGCACCGTCGAGCGCATGTCGATTCGTTCCGTGGGCGTACGCCAGGATACCGGGGCGTATCACATCATTCCCTGGTCCTCGATTACCACGTTCGCCAACTTTGTGCGCGGGATCGGCTCTTTTGTGGCGAATTATGATGTGGATCGCGATGAAGATGCCGAACGCGCCAATAATGCGCTACGCGCGGCGGTGAAAGAGCTGCTGGAGAATGAGGAGATCCGTGCCATGGTGATTGGCGAACCCGGTTTTGCCGGCCTGGTCGGGTTAAACAATCAGGCTTTTACCGTGCGTGTTACCTTTACCACCCAGCCGCTGAAGCAGTGGACGGTGCGTTTTGCGCTGGATGATAAGGTGAAAAAACATTTCGACGCGGCCGGAATTAAAACGCCCCGCCAGCGGGTGGAAGTGGTTTCCCCTGGCGGTAACGCGCCAGCGCCTGGCAGCGACGGCGTGATTGCCCTGCCGCCGCCGGAATAAGCGGCGCGCTAACTAAGGCGTCAGATAACGGGCGCGGGTGGCCTGCGGCATAAAGCTCCAGGCAAGGAAACGGCTCTGCTTTTGCCCCTGCGCCATGTCGATGATGCGTACGTCGCTGACCGGCAGCGCCTTCAGTGCGTCACGCAGGGCGGGCAGATTCTCTTTACGCGATACCAGCGAAGTAAACCAGACACACTGGCGGGCGAAATCTGCGCTTTCGCGGATCATCTGCCCGATAAATGCCGTTTCGCCGCCCTCGCACCACAGCTCATTGTGCTGACCGCCAAAGTTAAGCGGCGTGGTGGTTTTCAGACCGAGATTGCGCGTTTTGCGCCGGGTAACCTCCTGCGCTTCAGCAGCGGAGGCGTGAAACGGCGGATTACACAGGGTAGCGTGATAAAACTCGTTCTTGTGGATAATGCCATGAAAAATGGCACCCGCCTGCTTCTGCCGCCGCAGACGGATATTGCGCTGCAGACCCGGATTGGCGTGAACAATGGCGTTTGCGGCCTTCAGCGCCTCGTCAGAAATATCGGTTCCGGTAAAGCGCCAGCCATATTCCGCCTGGCCAATCAGCGGATAGATGCAGTTGGCGCCACAGCCAATATCGAGCAGGTCCGCCTGACGCGGGATCGCGCCCTTGCCATCGCTTGCCAGCAGATCTGCCAGATGGTGAATATAATCCGCCCGTCCCGGCACCGGCGGGCAGAGAAAGCCCGGTGCCAGCTGCCACTCCAGCTGATAGAAATGTTTTAACAGCGCCTGATTCAGTAGCAGTACCGCGTCAGGATCGGCAAAATCGATCGACAGCGCGCCCCAGCCGTTGGGCCGGACCTTCGCGGCCAGCGGCGGATGGGCGGCGGTCAGGGCGGCAAAATCGTATTCGCCCTGATGACGATTTCGCGGATGAAAAAGGGGTCTGGCGGTGGGCTTGTTCATGGCTTCTCTCAGATTAACGCGGCGCGCGTAAGATACCGATTCCGCGTCGGGAAATAAACCCGCACAAAGCGCTTACCTGCTGCAACGCTTCTCACCGGATGCTGAGCAGCTATTATAACTGCCTGTTTCTCTACTCAGGAGACGTCATGACGCGTCAACGCTACTCTTATCAGCCTCGCGCAGGTCACGGTTTGCCGCACGATCCGCTCAATGCCATTATCGGCCCACGTCCTATTGGCTGGATTAGCTCAGTCAGCGCCAGCGGCGTACGCAACCTGGCGCCTTACAGCTTTTTTAACTGTTTCAACTACCATCCGCCGATCATTGGCTTTTCCAGCACCGGCTGGAAAGATAGCGTACGGAATATTCAGGAGACCGGCGTTTTTGTCTGGAATCTGGCGACACGACCGCTGGCGGAAGCGATGAACGAAAGCTCCGCCTCAGTGCCCGCCGATCAGGATGAGTTTGTCCTGGCTGGTCTGACGCCTCTGCCTGCCACACAGGTGGCGGCGAGCCTGGTGGCTGAAAGTCCGGTGAATTTCGAGTGTCGGCTGACGCAATGTATCCAGCTGCAGGATGCGCAGGGCGGGAAGATCGACAGCTGGCTGGTGCTGGGCGAAGCGGTAGCGATTCATATCGACGAAGCGCTGCTGGAAGCGGGTATCTATCAGACCGCCCGGGCGCAGCCTATCCTGCGCGCGGGCGGCCCCTCCGCCTACTATGGCATCAGTGAGGAGCAGCGCTTCGATCTGGTACGCCCGGACGCCCGTAAATCCTGATAGCGCTTCACGCCCTGCTTTTGCGGGGCGTTAATCCGCCATCGCCGACAGCGGCCATTGCGCACGCCCCCGGTAGACCACCTTACAGGGCAGCTCACCGCCCAGCCAGTAAGCCAGTTCGGCCGGGCGCGCCAGCGACCAGTGTACAAAATTCGCCACTTTTCCCGCTTCCAGCGAACCGTGGGTTTTTTCCAGCCCCAGCGCCTTTGCCCCCCATAAAGTGACGCCCGCCAGCGCCTCCTCCGGCGTCAGACCAAACAGGGTGCAGCCCATATTCAGCATCAGACGCAGCGAGAGCGCAGGCGAAGTGCCGGGATTGGCGTCACTCGCCAGCGCCATCGGAACGCCGTAACGACGGAACAGCGTCACCGGTGGCCGCTGCGTTTCCCGTAACAGGTAGAAAGCCCCCGGCAGCAGCACCGCGACTGTGCCCCCGGCCGCCATCGCCTGCACATCGCTCTCCTGCGCATATTCCAGATGATCGGCGGAAAGCGCGCCATAACGCGCCGCCAGCGCCGCGCCGCCCTGTGCGGAGAGCTGTTCCGCATGCAGTTTCAGCGGCAGCCCGAGCGCCTGCGCCGCTTTAAATACCTCTTCAACCTGCCGGGGCGAAAAGGCCAGATGTTCACAGAAGGCGTCAACCGCATCCGCCAGTCCCTCCTGCTGCACGCGGGGTAACAAGTGTTCGCAGATCAGCCTGACCCAGCCCTGCGGATCCTGTTTAAACTCGGGCGGGAAGCCGTGTGCGGCAAGACAGGTTGCGCGCACATCCGCCGGCACCGTGGCGGCCAGCTGGCGAATAGCGCGCAGCATGCGCAGTTCGCTCTCCTCATCCAGCCCGTAACCCGATTTGATCTCAACCGTAGTCACTCCTTCCGCCAGCAGGCGCGTCAGACGCCTGCTGGCGGACGCCACCAGCGCCTCCTCTGAGGCGGCGCGCGTGGCGCGTACGGTGGAGAGGATGCCGCCGCCCTGCGCGGCGATCTCAGCATAGCTGACGCCGTTCAGTCGCTGCTCAAACTCCTGGCTGCGATCGCCGCCAAACACCAGATGGGTATGACAATCCACCAGCCCGGGTGTGATAATACCGCCACGAAACATGATGCGGCGCGCCGCATTAAAAGCGGGCATCGCCGCGCGCGGACCGACCCAGACGATCTGCTCTCCACGCACCGCAATCACACCATCGTTAATCAGCTGGTATTTCCCCTCCCGCATGGTGACCAGATCGGCCCCCAGCCAGAGTGTGTCGACGCCGTATTCCTCGCTCATTACGCCTCCTGGTTGCGCCCCGTCGGCGGCAGCGCGCTAAAGTCTGTATATGTATATACAACCATGCCGTTACCGGATCAACCGTGGCCGCTTTTTATCGGGTCGGAAACGCCGCGAGGGACTGATCCTGCTGATGCCGTTTGCGCTGCCTCAGTGCGCCACGGAGACGCCTTCTATTTAATTGATCCGGCAGTAAAAAATGCGCCATGATTCGCTTGCCGACAGCCAGCAACGCCCGGTAAGCTGAAGAGAGAGCGGGCGGCGTACCGCTCGCGGTACAGAGGCAGTGGAGTCGTTACGATGAGAGAAGTTTACCGTTATCAGGATCTACCGGTCAGTCGCTGGCGCAATGGCGGTGGCGAGACACGCGAGATTATCAGCTTTCCGCCGGGTGCCGCGGAATTTGCCTGGCGCGCCAGTATCGCCACCCTGGCCGCAGATGGACCCTTCTCACGCTTCCCGGCGATCGATCGGGTAATTACGCTGCTCAATGGTGACCCTGTCACCTTAACCGGTGAGGGTACAGAACATCGTCTGCTGCCACTCCAGCCCTGGGCGTTTGCCGGTGAGCTGGCGCTTGCGGCACAGCTTAGCGGCGGCCCCAGCGAAGATTTTAACATCATGACGCGACGCGACAGCTGGCGCAGTAGCGTCAGCATCACTGATGAAGCGCAGCAGAGCGTGCACGGGGTCTGCTGGATAGTCGCGGGACGCTGGCTGCTGGATGATGCGCAGCCGCTCGGGCAGCATCAGGGGGCCTGGTGGTGCGATGAAACAACGCGTCTGAACCCGGCGAGTCACGATGCCCGCATGCTGTTTGTGGAACTCAACCGTGTCCCTTAAAACGCCCCAGCAGCTTATAGCGCGAGCCGGGATAGAGTAGCCGCGCATAGGTCACGATTTTATTATCGCTCCAGGTCTGACGGCGGATCAGCAAACAGGGCTCATGTTCATCCAGCGCCAGATGCTTACGCTGGCGGGCATCCGGTAGCACCGCTTCGACAATATGCTCTCCGGCGGTAAGCGGCGCAACGCGCATCAGATAGGTGTAAGGCGTCTGGCTGTGATAATCCTGGCTCAGGTAATCAGGAGCTACCAGCGGATTAACCAGACGATCCTCCAGCTGCACCGGCAGCTCATTTTCATAATGCACAATCAGCGAATGGAAAATGGTCTGCCCGGTGGCTAATCCCAGCACCGCCGCCTGCTCCGGATCGGCTTTGATCTGTCCCAGCGACAGAATCTGACTGCTGTGACGATGGCCTCGCTGGGCAATTTCATCGGCAATATTGTGCACTTCCAGCATCGCCGTGTAGCCTTTCATCTCTGCCACAAAGGTCCCCACCCCCTGCATGCGTACCAGAAAGCCTTCGCTGGTGAGTTCGCGCAAGGCGCGATTGATTGTCATCCGACTGACACCCAGTTCGTTTACCAGTTCGCTCTCGGAGGGAACACGCTGATTCGCTTTCCAGTGGCCGTCACGAATCTGGCTGATGATGGCCTGTTTAACACGCTGATAGATGGGCGCAGGCTCATTGCTCATGGCTGCCGCCAGTTGTGCCACTGCCGTCTGCTCGACCATATCCTTTTCCTCTTCTTCTCCTGAAACAGTGCTGAGTTTACTGTCCCGGCCTGTAGATGTATATACATGCGCGTAGCGTAGCCGCCTGCTCAGGGTGCATAGTCTGCGCGCTGCTGGTGCAAGCGCTGCGCGGCCTGGCGCTGCGCAGCGGCGTTTTACCCGGCACATCAATTTGTGATCAATCTGGCATAGCGCTTGCTAGTTGTATAGACAAGAATAGACACATATGTTTCACTCGCTTTATTCGCGCGATGGGCATTGACCATGCCTTAAACAGCAGAGACCGTTCGTCGCACACTTATCCAGACAGGAGCAGAGTATGTCAGGTTCAGCGCAGGTATGTTGCCTGGTTCCCGGTCACGTAGATCTCGCAACGTTACGCATGATATATCAGGGCGGAGTCACCCTCGCGCTTGATGAGAGCGCGCGCAGCGCCATTCTGCAGGCACGGGAAACGGTGGAGGCGATTGTCGCTTCTGGTAAAGTGGTTTACGGCATTAACACCGGCTTCGGCAAGCTGGCGCAAACCGAGATCCCGCCCGCGCGTCTGGCGGATCTGCAGCGCAATCTGGTGCTTTCCCACAGCGTCGGACTGGGCGATCTGCTGCCCGATAATGTCACCCGCCTGATTATGGCGACCAAAATTATCAGCCTGGCGCGCGGTCACTCCGGCATTCGTATCGAGTTGATTGATGGGCTGGTGGCGCTGTTTAATGCGGGTGTGATGCCCTGTATCCCGGAAAAAGGATCAGTAGGCGCATCCGGTGATCTGGCACCGCTGGCGCATCTCTCGCTGATGCTGCTGGGGGAAGGCGATGTGCAGGTTGCCGGTCAGTTTATGCCTGCCGCAGAAGGTCTGGCGCTTGCCGGACTGCAGCCGTTTGTGCTCGGTCCGAAAGAGGGTCTGGCGCTGCTGAACGGTACTCAGGTCTCAACGGCGCTGGCGCTGCGCGGCCTGTTCGAAGCGGAAAACGTGTTTGCCGCCGGGCTGCTGGCGGGCGCCCTGTCGCTGGAGGCGATTAAAGGTTCGCTGAAACCTTTCGACGCGCGCATCCACCAGGCACGCGGACAGCCGGGGCAGATAGCGGTGGCCGCGGCGGTCAGCGCGCTGATTAAGGGCAGTGAAATTCTGGGATCGCACGTCAACTGCGGCCGCGTTCAGGATCCCTACTCGATTCGTTGTGTCCCGCAGGTGATGGGCGCCTGTCTTGATAATCTCAACCATGCCGCACGCGTGCTGCAGATTGAGGCCAATGCCGCCTCCGATAATCCCCTGGTGTTCAGCGACAGCGGCGACGTGATTTCCGGCGGCAATTTTCATGCCGAGCCGGTGGCATTCGCCGCCGACATCATTGCACTGGCAGTGGCGGAAATCGGCGCCATTTCGGAGCGGCGTCTGGCGCTGCTGCTGGATACCGGCCTTTCCGGCCTGCCCCCCTTCCTGGTACGGGATGGCGGCGTGAACTCTGGCTTTATGATCGCTCAGGTAACTGCCGCCGCGCTGGCCTCAGAAAACAAATCTCTGGCGCATCCGGGTAGCGTCGACAGCCTGCCCACTTCGGCTAACCAGGAAGATCATGTCTCCATGGCGACTTATGCCGCGCGCCGCCTCGGCAGCATGTGTTTCAACACGGCCGCGGTGGTAGGTATTGAGGCGATGGCGGCGGTCCAGGGGATCGATTTTCACCGCCCGTTACAAAGCTCTGCCCTGCTGGAGCAGGAGATCGCCACCATTCGCCAGCAGGTGGCCTTTCTCGACCAGGATCGCTTGCTGGCACCGGATATTGAAAAGATGCGCCAGTGGGCCAGCCGCCACGACTGGCCAGCAGCGCTCGCTGCGCTGCTGCCTGGCCGCGCACTGATGTGATGACTGAACCAAGGAAAAAATCATGGAAACCCTGACTCAGGCGATAGCACGTGAAGTACGCGCACCGCGCGGCAGCGAATTACATTGCGCTAACTGGCTGATTGAAGCCGCCTGGCGCATGATCCAGAACAACCTCGACCCTGACGTTGCCGAACGGCCGGAAGATTTGGTGGTGTATGGCGGCATCGGTAAGGCTGCGCGTAATCACGAATGTTTTGCCCGGATCTTACGTTCACTGCGCGCGCTGCAGCCGGATGAGACCCTGCTGATCCAGTCGGGCAAGCCGGTGGGCGTCTTCCGCACCCATGCCGATGCCCCGCGCGTGCTGCTGGCCAACTCGAATCTGGTACCGCACTGGGCGACCTGGGATCATTTCCACGAGCTGGATAAAGCGGGTCTGATGATGTATGGCCAGATGACCGCCGGTTCCTGGATCTATATTGGCGCGCAAGGCATTGTACAGGGCACATACGAGACGTTTGTCGAGGCGGGGCGTCAGCACTATCACAACGATCTGCGTGGTCGCTGGATCCTGACCGCAGGACTGGGCGGCATGGGGGGTGCACAGCCGCTGGCGGGCGTGCTGGCCGGTGCTTGCGTACTGGCGGTGGAGTGTCAGGAGTCGCGCATCGACTTCCGCTTGCGCACGCGCTATCTGGATTACAAAGCCCGGACGCTGGATGAGGCGCTGGAGATGATTGCCCGGGCCACGCGCGAGAAAGAAGCGATTTCCGTCGGCCTGTTGGGCAATGCCGCCGAGGTACTACCTGAACTGGTGCGACGTGCCAGAGCGGGCGGCATGAAGCCCGATATTGTGACGGATCAGACCTCTGCACACGATCCGCTGAATGGTTATCTGCCCCTTGGCTGGGAGGTAGAACGCTGGCAGCAGGCGCGGTTAAGCCAACCCCGGGAAGTGATAAAAGCGGCGCGCGCTTCTATGGCGCAGCATGTGCAGGCGATGCTCGATTTTTATCATATGGGCGTCCCCACCGTGGATTACGGCAACAATATCCGCCAGGTGGCGCTGGAGGAAGGCGTCGACAACGCTTTTGATTTCCCCGGTTTTGTACCGGCCTATATCCGGCCCCTGTTCTGCGAAGGAAAGGGGCCGTTCCGCTGGGTAGCGCTTTCCGGCGATGCGGAAGATATCTACAGGACCGATGCGAAACTCAAAGAACTGTTTCCTGAAGATAAAAATCTGCATCGCTGGCTGGATATGGCGCAGGAGCGTATCGCTTTTCAGGGCTTACCGGCACGCATCTGCTGGCTCGGCCTGGGTGAACGCCATCGCGCCGGTCTCGCCTTTAATGAGATGGTGCGCAATGGTGAACTGAAAGCGCCGGTAGTGATTGGGCGTGACCATCTTGACTGCGGCTCCGTTGCCTCGCCAAACCGGGAAACGGAAGCGATGAAGGATGGCTCAGATGCTGTGTCCGACTGGCCGCTGCTGAACGCCTTGCTGAATACGGCAGGCGGCGCCACCTGGGTCAGTCTGCATCATGGCGGAGGGGTCGGCATGGGCTTTTCACAACATGCGGGTATGGTGATCGTGTGTGACGGCAGCGAAGCCGCCGGTGCGCGCCTTGAGCGGGTGTTGTGGAACGATCCCGCTACCGGCGTGATGCGTCATGCTGACGCAGGCTACGAGCAGGCGCAAGCCTGTGCAGAACGGCACGACCTGAATTTGCCGATGCTGCAGGCTGAGAAGCCCGCTTTCCCTCACCCCAGCCCTCTCCCGTAAACGGGAGAGGGAGCAGTCCGCAGCAGGGTTGCAGCAATGTGCGCCTGTCTCCCTCACCCGGCCCTCTCCCGTAAACGGGAGAGGGAGCGGTCCGCAGCAGGGTTGCAGCAATTGCGCCCGTCCCCCTCACCCCGGCCCTCTCCCGTAAGCGGGAGAGGGAACGGTCCGCAGCAGGATTGCAGTAATGTGCACCCGTCCCCCTCACCCCGGCCCTCTCCCGTAAACGGGAGTGGGAGCGGTCCGCAGCAGGATTGCAGCAATGTGCGCCATTCAGTCCCCTCTCCCTCCGGGAGAGGGTTAGGGTGAGGGCAAGAGCGCCCCGCACTTTGGTTCTGACTTATTCCAATTTGTTTTAGGCTATAGCGAATTTTCTCCTTTGCTGAGATAGACGTTACCCTGCGCTTACCTCTACAGTGAAGATTCAGATTTATGCGCTACGCCAACCCCGGTGTATTGCCCCCGCAAGGAGACCCCAGCCGTTATGACCCTGCCGACCACCCTGATCGTGGAGGCCATCCAGTGGCGTCAACAGTTTCACCGTCAGCCGGAACTCGGCTATCAGGAGCAGCAGACCAGCGCATTTGTCGCTGAACAGCTGGCCGCCTTTGGCCTGCAGGTATACCGTGGCCTGGCAGTTACCGGCGTTATTGGTACGCTGGAAAATGGCCCCGGCCCGACCATTGGCCTGCGGGCTGATATGGATGCGCTGCCCATTACGGAAAAAGGCGATCGTCCCTGGCGTTCACAGCGTCCGGGCGTGATGCACGCCTGCGGCCACGATGGTCACACGGCTATTCTGCTCGCCGCGGCGAAACAGCTGGCGCAGACGCGCCAGTTCAGCGGCACGGTCCACTTTATTTTTCAGCCTGCGGAAGAGAACCTCGGCGGCGCGCGCAAGATGGTGGAAGAAGGCTTGTTCCGACGCTTCCCGATGGATGCCATCTATGCGTTGCATAACTGGCCAGGATTACCAGCAGGCGCCCTGGCGGTTAATCCTGATGCCATGATGGCTTCGCTGGACGCATTTGAGATTACCCTGAGCGGCAAAAGCTGCCATGCCGCGATGCCGGAAAACGGTGCCGACCCGATGGTCGTGGCCGCCGAATTGATTCTGGCGCTGCAGACCATTCCCTCCCGTCGCCTGTCGCCTCTCGCTTCGGCGGTGGTGAGCATCACGCAAATTCAGGGCGGTGAAGCGATTAACGTTATTCCGGAACAGATTACTCTGCGCGGCACAGTGCGCTGCCTGCAGGATGATGTGCGTAACAAAGTACGCAGCCTGATCGAGGAGTTCGTTACCACCCTGCCCCAGCCCTTCGCGGTAGAGGGACAGATTGACTGGTTGCCCGGCTATCCGGTGACGGCGAACCACCTGCAACCCGCCGGACAGGTGCGTGAGGTGGCGCAGGCGCTGCTGGGCAGCGATAACGTACGCTGGCAGATTAATCCTTCCATGGCCTCGGAAGATTTCGCCTGTATGCTGGAAGCTTGCCCCGGTGCCTACTTCTGGCTCGGCGCCGATGGCGAAACGCCCTCCGCTCCCCTGCACAACGCCTGTTACGACTTCAATGATGCGCTGATTCCGCACGGTATCCGCTTCTGGCAGGCGCTGGTGGAACACTGCCTGAAACGCTGAGTGCGGCCGTCAGCCGCCCGATCAGTAACCGGCCGCATTCAGAGAGGCGAGACCTTCTTCCAGCGTGGCGACGTGTCCCGTCGCGCGCAAGCAGCAGGCTATCTGCAGACGCAGAGCCTGCGGCACCGCTATCTGCTGATCCAGTACCTGCTCAATCCAGCGTGCGGTAATTGCGGCCTCTTTCGAGGCGGCGAGTGCGACACTCACTTCCGGCTGCCGTTCAACCCACACCTCCGCTTGTGCGTCAGCCCCGGCGATAAAGCTGATGGCCGGACAGCGTTGCGGATTCGCATACACTTCCCCTTCGGTGCCGTTCAGCAACAGGGCGGGCGCGCCAATCACGCTGAAAAATTTCCCTACGCGCGGCACATATTCCGGATGTGACACGCTGGCCAGACGTAACGCGGCGGTTTCAGCAAAAGGCGTCGCCAGTTTCGCCAGCGTATGCGCGCTGTTACGCACACCCATACGCCAGCGCAGCGAGAGCTGTTTCGCCATCGGCGCGCACAGCATCTCAATGGTGAGAAAGGTCAGCTTACCCGCCTCCAGCGAGGCCTGCGCCGCCGCCGCATTCTGCACCGGCTGGATGCCCAGCTCAGCAAACACCGCCTCACTGGTGACACGCGTGGGATCGTCACTGACCCCATGCACCAGCACCGGAATACCGAGTTTTTCCAGCAGCAGCGCCAGCAGCGGCGTCAGATTACCCTGACGGCGTGCGCCATTGTAGCTGGGGATTACCACCGGCATTGGACGTCCGGCGGGCGGCTGCAGGTGCATCATCTGCTCCTGCATCGCCCGGTAGAAGCCATGCAGCTCCTCTTCCCCTTCACCTTTAATCCGTAACGCAATCAGCAGGCCGCCCAGTTCCAGATCCGGCACTTCCCCGGCCAGCATGGCGCGATAAAGAGCCTGCGCTGTGGCGAAATCGATATCCCGGGCGTGATTTTTTCCGCGCCCCACTTCTTTAATAATTTTATTCAGTTCCATCAGTCGTTTCCCGCTCGGAAGGGCCGCTGCTGCGCAGCCACAGAATAGAGTCACAGGTTACCAGATACGCCACAGTCACGCTTTTTTCCTACTGGCAGCACGTCGTGGCCGTTTGCTGCTGTCTGGCACAACTTTCACCACTTTCCCTTCCGGCAGGGCCGGTTGCTCAATAGGAAACACCGGCAGGGCAGCCAGCAGCCGGGTGCCATAACTTTTCGTCAGCAGCCGACGATCGTAAATCACAATTTCGCCATAGCATTGATGGCTGCGAATCAAACGCCCGACCTGCTGAATCAGCGTAAAGGAGGCGCTGGGCAAGCTCTGCACCTCAAACGGATAGCGCTTCAGGCTTTTCAGCCACTCCCCTTCCGTCAAAATTACCGGACTGTCTACCGGTGGAAAAGCAATTTTATGGATATGCACCTGGGACAGCAGATCGCCTTTCAGATCCAGCCCTTCGGCAAAAGATTGCAGCCCCACCAGGATGCTGGTCTCGCCCTGCTGCACACGTTTACGGTGCAACTCCACCAGCCGGTAGCGCGGCTGATCGCCCTGCACCAGCATGGCGAGCCGTAAATCAGTGACGTGGGAGAGGAACAGCTGCATGGCACGGCCGCTGGCAAACAGCACCAGCACCCCCTTGTGCTTTTTCTCCGCCATCTGCTGGCGGAAAAAGTGCGCCATTTCCGCAATATGCTCCGCTTCGTTGGCCATCAGCGGCTCATAGCGCATCTGCGGGATCACCAGTTTGCCCTGATCGACATGATTGAAAGGCGAGTCGAGGGCAATAAAACGATCGCCCGCTTTTTCATTCAGCCCGGACATCTCCTGCAGCCGGCTGAAGCTGTTCAACGAGCGCAGCGTGGCCGAAGTTAATACCACATGGGGCACCTTACGCCACAGCAGCTTTTCCAGCTGATCGCTGACGCGGATACCGGCACAGTGAAACAGCAGATGCGCCTGGCCCTCGCGCAGTTCGCGCGTGATCCATTTGGAGACCGGCGCGCCGGAGGCTTTTTCCAGTGCCGCCAGCCGCCACAGCTTGCTGATCGATTCAAACCAGCCGAAGTGGCGATTGAGCTGCAGCAGCGTACGATGCAGACGTACCAGGTCAACTTTACCGGTCTGGTCGCTTAACTCGTTCAGCAAGCCTTCCGCCAGCCCGCGCAGCGCATCGCTCAGCTTAAACAGACGGGCACAGTGGCTCAGCAGCGCTTCCGGCAGTTCGCCCAGCACAAAACGATATTCACCTGGCTGATTATCGGAGGGCAGCAGGGAATTGAGTGTAGTGCACAGCGTGGTCAGCAGCTCGCGCATCTCCTCGCAGTGTCCTTTCAGGCGCTCCGCATTACTCAGCGGCGGCGGCGATTTGGGCCGGAACTGCGCCATAATGGTTTCCACCAGGCGAATAAACAGATCGAGCTGCAGGCTGGTCCAGCCCGGGGTAATCTCCGCGCTGATTTCCAGCGCATCGCGCGCCACTTCCGGCAGGTGGTGCCCTTCATCCAGCACCAGCATCAGATTTTTTGCTGGCGGCAGCACGGATTCGTTCTCCATCGCCGCCATCACCAGCGCATGGTTCGCCACGATCACATCCACCTGCTCGATTTCCCGGCGGGCGATAAAAAACGGACATTCGCGATACCAGCGGCAGTGATGGCCCAGGCAGTTCGCTTTGTCAGTAGAAAGCCGTTGCCACAGGCTGTCGCCGATCGCTTCATCGGTGTGGTCGCGCAGGCCATCCCACTGGTGACGATTGAGTTTTTTTTCCAGGCGGCTGCAGAGGGTTTGCTCCTCTTTCGAACTGCTGATGCTGTCATCCAGCCAGAGCAGCAGATCGCCCTGCTGATCGTCATCAGCAGCCAGCGCGGCGAGATTGCGGGGGCAGACATAACGACCGCGGCCAAACGCCGCGGTAAAGGTCAGATCGGGAATGATCTTTTTCAGCAACGGCAGATCCTTGCTGAAAATCTGATCCTGCAGCGCCACGTTGGCGGTGCTGATCACCAGGCGCTTCTCCTCCGCCCGGCTGGCGGCAATGCCGGGGATCAGATAAGAGAGGGTTTTACCAACGCCGGTTGGCGCTTCGATGGCAAGATGACGTCCCTCTTCGCCCGTAAAAATTTTTGCCACTTCGGCAATCATCTGCCGCTGTGGCGCGCGGGGGATAAAGTCAGGTACCTGTTGCTGCAGCGCTTTATACCACTGCGCAATCTGGCTTTTAATCGCTGCTGTTAAGGCCATAACCGTCGCTGCCTGAAGAAACTGGCCTGTATTTTTACACAGTATGCGCACAACGTCAGCTTTCCGTTCTCCTTTTTCGAGGCGCATTCAGGATTTCACGCATGGCGCGGATCAGCGTTTCCCGGCTGCGTCCACGGCGAAAAGCAAAGGAGAAGGCAGCACGAAAATGGAAATGTTCCGGCAGCAGGCGCCGGAGCACACCTTCCTCTTCCCAGCGTTGGGCATAGTGCGCGGGCAGATAGCCAATGTAACGCCCGGAAAGGATCAGCGTCAGCTGCGCTTCGATGCTTTCAACCGAGGCGGTGCTCTGGCGGAAACCACGTTTGCTCAGCTCGGATTGATTCCAGTAGCGCCGCGTGACGATACCGCTGCGCTGTATCTGCGCCACGCTGGCGGTGCCGTGGGCCAGCGGATGGTCGGGATGACAATAGAGCCAGTGCTGCTCCTCATACAGCGGGACAGTGACCAGATTGTTGAGGCGCAGCGGAAAATGACCGATCGCCAAATCCAGCCGATCCTCCAGCAGATGCTGCTGTAGTTCGCTGGGATCGCGCACGCTCAGGCTGAGAAACACCGCCGGAAAACGCTGATTAAACCGGACGATGGCGGCGGGCAGATCCAGCGCGCTGTCCGTGACCGTGGCATCCACCACGCCCAGAGAAAAGGTGCCGCCCTGCTCGTTTTTTAACGCCGCCACCTGCTGTTGCCAGCTGCCCAGCTGTTCCAGCAGCTGCAGACTATAGGCGTAAAACTGCTCGCCCTTTGGCGTCAGGGAAAAGCCGCCGCGACCGCGCTGACAGAGCACAAACCCCAGCTGCGCTTCCAGTTCGCTCATATAGCCGCTGATGGCGGGGGTGGTCATGTTCAGCGCCTGCTGCGCCCGCGAGTAACCCTGACAGCGCACCACGCTGGTAAATACCTGCAACAGCTTCAGGTTGGGTAAGTTATGCAAGAACGGTTTCCTTCAGGGATCGCCATCTTTAGTTAAGTAATCGCTGAAGTGATTATTTGTTGTCAAGGATTTTTCCCGACGCAGCGGCAAGCCATGATGAGAAAGTTACCTGATTGCCCTGATGCGCTAACTTTTGCAGAGACAAAGAGATGACTCAACTTAACCTGATTTTTCCGGCACGCGTGGTGCGTGGCGCTGGCGTGCTCAACCAACTGGGTGAGATATGTGCCGGTCTGGGACAGCGTGCTCTGTTGATTGGCGGTAAAACCGCCCTGCAGATCGTAGAAACTCCGGTAGGTACCCAACTGCAGGCGGCAGGCGTCACGCTGCTGGCATCAGAGTGGTATGGCGGAGAAACATCGCTGCCCCAGATTACCCGCCTGGCACAGCTGGCTCAGGAGCTGCAGGCGGACGTAATTATCGGCGCGGGCGGTGGCAAATCGCTCGATACCTGTAAAGCGGTAGCCGCACAGCTTGGCCTGCCGGTGATCACTCTGCCGACCATCGCGGCGACCTGCGCCGCCGTAACGCCGTTGTCGATTCGCTACGATGATCAGGGCAACTTTGTTGATATTTTTCCATTGCCTCAGGCACCAGCGGCAGTGGTTATCGACAGCGCGCTGCTGGCAAAAGCGCCGCCGCGCTGGCTGGCTGCCGGCCTGGGCGATACCCTGGCGAAATGGTATGAATTCCGTGCGGTGAGCCAGCGTCATCCGGCACGCAGCGGCAATGCCCTCTCTTCGCTGGCGCACAGCAAAATCTGCTACGACATGATTGTGGCGCACGGACCCGCCGCCTGGGCCGATGTGCAGGAGGGACGCAGCAGCCCGGCACTCGATCAGGTGCTGGACGCGATTTTCACCTGGGCGGGTCTGACTTCGCTGATGAGCAACGGTGCCCATGCTGCCGCGGCTCACGCCATTTATGAAGGCTTCACCTTCTGCGATAAAACGCGCGAGTTTGGTCATGGTCTGCTGGTGGGCTTTGGCAACCTTTGCTTGCTGGCGCTGGAAAATCGCGCGGATGAGGAGTTGTTGCAGGAGATGCGGCTGGCGCGCGCCTGCGGCGTACCGCTGACGCTGGCGGAAATCGCCCCGCTTGAGCCCGATGAGCTGGTGCTGATTGTCCGGGAATCGGTACATGCGCCTGATATGGCGAATATGATGGAGCCGGTCAGCGAAGCGCAACTCCAGGCGGCCATCGCCCGCGTTACCGCACTGGCCGCCCGTCTCTGAGCGCCTTACTTTCCGGCGCTCAGAGTGTTGTGATCGGCAACCGGCCTTTTCCCTCACCCTAACCCTCTCCCGGAGGGAGAGGGGACAGCGCGGTGCGGTCTGACGGAACGGGTCCTGCTGCACAATCAGGTATGTCTGAACCCCGCACTCATCTCACAAACCTGCACCTCCCCCTCTCCCGCCTGCGGGAGAGGGCCGGGGTGAGGGTGAACGTTGCACATCCTGTCTGTCTGCTCCCCTCACCCTAACCCTCTCCCGGAGGGAGAGGGGACAGCACGGTGCGGTCTGACGGAACGGGTCCTGTCTGCACAATCAGGTATGTCTGAATCCCGCACTTCTCTCACAAACCTGCACCTCCCCCTCTCCCGCCTGCGGGAGAGGGCCGGGGTGAGGGTGAACGTCGCACATCCTGTCTGTCTGCTCCCCTCACCCTAACCCTCTCCCGGAGGGAGAGGGGACAGCACGGTGCGGTCTGACGGAACGGGTCCTGTCTGCACAATCAGGTATGTCTGAACCCCGCACTCATCTCACAAACCTGCACCTCCCCCTCTCCCGCCTGCGGGAGAGGGCCGGGGTGAGGATGAACGTCGCACATCCTGTCTGTCTGCTCCCCTCACCCTAACCCTCTCCCGGAGGGAGAGGGGACCGCACGGTGCGGTCTGACGGAACGGGTCCTGTCTGCACAATCAGGTATGTCTGAATCCCGCACCCATCTCACAAACCTGCACCTCCCCCTCTCCCGCCTGCGGGAGAGGGCCGGGGTGAGGATGAACGTCGCACATCCTGTCTGTCTGCTCCCCTCACCCTAACCCTCTCCCGGAGGGAGAGGGGACTGCACGGTGCGGTCTGACGGAACGGGTCCTGGCTGCACAATCAGGTATGTCTGAATCCCGCACCCATCTCACAAACCTGCACCTCCCCCTCTCCCGCCTGCGGGAGAGGGCCGGGGTGAGGGTGAACGTTGCACAGCCTGTCTGTCTGCTCCCCTCACCCTAACCCTCTCCCGGAGGGAGAGGGAACTGACCGGTGCCTTACTCCCTGTCCGCCAGCCAGCCTACCTTTTTGTACATCAGGGTGGTGGCTTCCAGCTGGCCTGAACCGGAGGCAGCGTAAAAAGGAATAGTGCCGGCCACTTGCCAACCCAACGACAGGTAAAGCTGACTGGCAACATCGCCGCTGCGGGTATCAAGCACCAGCAGCAGACATCCTCTCGCCAGCGCCAGCGCTTCCGCCTGCTGCATCAGGCGACGCGCAATGCCCTGGCGTCGCGCCTGCGGGTGTACCAGCAGCTTGCTGATTTCTGCCCGATGGCGGCCATTTGGCATGCCGCTGTAGCCTGTCATGACCGTGGCGACCACTACTCCGGCTTCCCGGGCGACCAGTAACTGCGTTTCCTTACGGGCAATACTGGCGATCCGGCTCTGCCAGAAAGCGTTTAGCGTCTCACTGTCGTCCGCATCAACGAACCCGACGCTGGCCCCCTCTGCGACGCAGGCGCGCAGCACTTCACACAATTCCGGTAGTGCCTGCCGGGCTTGCGATGCATTCATTTCCTCAATCATGGCCGACATACCACCAGCAGATAGTGCGCCTCTGCGTTAACGCCGGCGTAAAAGGCCGATTTCCCGGTTAAATGAAAGCGCAGACAATCGCCTGCCCTGAGCGACCAGCGTTGATCTTCCAGTACAATATCCAGCGCGCCGCTCAGCAGCCAGATATGCTGCTCCATGCCCGTCACCGGCGGAGCTTCATACTCAATGCGGGCACCGGGGCGCAGCCGCGCCTCAATCATCTCAGTTTTAAAACCGTTGGCCGGGGGTGACAGATTACGACGATAAAAGCCGCTCTCTTCATCACGCCATACCGGTTGCTGGTCAGAGGTGAGCAATAACGCATTGCCTGACTCGACCTCACTGAGCAAGCGTGACATAGTTAATCCGTAAGCCACGCACAGCCGGTTAAGTAATGCGGCAGTTGGACTGGTCTCCCCGCGCTCAATTCGCGACAATGAGGCGCGACTGATGCCGGTAGCCATGGCAAGTTCATCCAGCGACCAGCCGCGTATAAGACGCAGTTCTGCCAGCCGTGCGGCCAGACGCTGTTCAGTATCAGGTTGCTGCATTAGGTTTTTCTCACTTTAGGGATAAATTTCTCATATGTGAGATATAACGCTAAAAACAACACCATATCAAGCTGTACAGCAAAAAATAAATTGTACAACTTAGTAGGCTTCGCTAGAGTTAACTGGCCTACAGGCAGTGATTTGAGGAATGCATGGTCTTATACAGTATCGGTGAGGTTGCCGAACGCTGTGGAATCAACCCGGTAACACTGCGCGCGTGGCAGAGACGTTACGGTCTGTTAAAGCCACAGCGAACCGAAGGCGGACATCGACAGTTTGATGATGAAGACGTTCAGCGCATTGAGGAGATCAAGCGCTGGATAGAGAGCGGCGTGCCTGTCGGCAAAGTGAAAGCCCTGCTCACCGGTGAAGAAGTTAATGCCCACGATGGCTGGTTCGCTCTGCAGGAAGAGCTGATGAGCGTGCTGCGCCATGTGCGTCCGGCCAAACTGCGGGCAAAGATAGCGGCAATCGGGCGGGAAAATTCTGCGGATGTGGCGATCGACCATATCTTTGTGCCAGTACGTCAGCGGCTCGGTCTGGATCAAAACACTGCGCGTGCTATGTGCAGCCTGCTGGATGGCGCGCTGATTGACTATGTTGCCTTCTGCCTGACCGGCGTGCGTAAAAAGCCGGGCAAGGATGCGTTGATTATTGGCTGGGGCGGCGAGGATCGCACCCGTCTCTGGCTGGAAGCCTGGCGTCTTTCGCAGCAGGGCTGGCGTATGGACGTGCTGGCGGAGCCGCTGGAACTGCCGCGCCCTGAACTGTTTCCCGGGCAGATGATTTTTCTCTGGACCGGCAAAAAACTCACGCGCCGCCAGCAGGAGCAGTTAAGTCACTGGCAGGAACAGGGATTTTCGGTCCAGATACACGGCAGCCCGTAACTTTTCTGCGGGCACCCTCTGCAACGCAGAGAAAAGGCACGCATGGCCCTTGGTGCGGCGCGTCGTCCACGTTATTATTGCCCTTCTTTGACACGCATCAGGTTTCTTATGAACTGGCAAAAAATCGCAGTTACCCTTCTTTTTCTCACTATGACTGTCGGCGGCGTGGGTGGCCTGATGCTGGTGGGTTACACGGTTGTGCTGCATGCACGCTGAGCCGACGCTGCAGGCGTTCAAACAGGCGATCGCTGACGACCGCCAGCAGCGCCACCAGTAACGCCCCCTGAATCACATAAGCCGTATTAAAACCGCTCAGGCCAATAATCACAGGTGAGCCGAGGCTTTTTGCGCCCACCGTTGAGGCAATCGCCGCCGTGCCAATATTGATTATCACCGAGGTGCGCACCCCGGCGAGAATGACCGGTGCCGCCAGCGCCAGTTCCACCTGCCATAAGCGCTGCCAGGGGCTCATGCCTACCCCTTGTGCAATTTCGCGGCTGCTGGCGGGGACGCTATCCAGTCCCGCCAGGGTCCCCTGCAGAATCGGCAACAGGCCGTAAAGCAGCAGCGCTATCACCGCTGGCCAGGCGCCAAATCCCATCACCGGCACGGCTATCGCCAGCACCGCAACCGGCGGAAATGTCTGGCCGGCAGCGACGATCGTCTCGACCAGCGGCCGAAAGGCACGCCCCTGGCGGCGCGTGACCAGCACGCCGCTGCCGACGCCAGTCACCAGCGCCAGCGCACTGGCTGTCAGCACCAGCGTAATGTGCGCCAGCGCCAGCTGAAAGAAACTTTCCTGCTGATAAAGAGGCCGCTCCAGCTCGGGGAACCAGGCGGCAAACAGCGGACCGCTATAGGGCATCGCCCAGAGCAGAGCGACAAATAACAGCAGCAGCCAAAGCAGAGGATCTTTTAACCCGCGCATCCGCTCACCTCACGCTGACGCAGCAGATCGTTAAAATGCAGCACGCCGATCGGCTGCTGGCGCTCATCCACCACCGGCAGCTTATCGGTCTGGCGGGCGATAAACTGCGACAGCGCCTCGCGCAGCGTCAGGCTGGCGGCAATCGCCTCGCCCTCCAGCCACTCGCCGCGTCGCGCGCTGGTGCCTGCCAGACCTAACGAGAGCAGGCGCACCCCAAACTCGCTGCGGCCAAAGAAGTCACGCACAAACGGGGTTTTCGGCTGAGTGAGCAGCTCCACCGGCCTGCCTTGCTGCACAATTTTCCCCTCATCCATCAGCACCAGCCGATCCGCCAGCGTCAGCGCCTCGTCAATATCGTGGGTCACCAGCACGATGGTGCGACCGGAGAGGCGATGTATACGCAACATCTCCTGCTGCAATACGCCGCGCGTAACCGGGTCCAGAGCGCCAAAAGGTTCATCCATCAGCAGCACCTCAGGATCGGCGGCCAGCGCTCGCGCGACGCCGACACGTTGCTGCTGGCCGCCTGACAGCTGATACGGATAACGTGTGGCCAGCGCAGGATCGAGATTCAGCAGCCCCAGCAGCTCGTCGATCCGTGCCGCGATACGTGCCCGCGGCCATTTCAGCAGCTGCGGAACCGTGGCGATATTTCTGGCCACCGTCCAGTGCGGGAACAGGCCAATGGACTGAATGGCGTACCCCATACGGCGGCGCAAACTGCGTGCGTCCAGCTGGCGGATCTCCTCACCGGCAAAGCGAATCTGTCCGGTATCATGTTCAACCAGACGGTTAATCATTTTCAGCGTGGTCGATTTACCCGATCCGGAGGTGCCAATCAGCACAGCAAATTCGCCCGCCGCAATGTCCAGCGTCAAATCGCTGACCGCAGGCATACCGGCAAACGACTTACTTACCCGTTCAAACTGAATCATCGGTTTGTTACCTCCAGCAGGGAAATCACCAGCCGGAACAGCGCATCCAGAACAACGGCCAGCGCAATCACCGGAATCACGCCGAGCAGTACCAGATCGAGCGCGCTGCTCAGCAGGCCCTGAAAAATAATCGCCCCAAAACCCCCGGCACCAATCAGGGCGGCGATCACCGTCATGCCCAGGGTTTGCACCACCACCACGCGTAAACCGGCCAGCCAGCCCGGGAGCGCCAGCGGCCCTTCAGCATGCCAGAACTGCTGCAGCGGCCCCATCCCCATCCCGCGCGCCGTTTCCCTCCCCCCGGCGGGCACCTGCTGCAGACCCGCCACGACACTGCGCACCAGTGGCAACAGTGCATAAAGTACCAGCGCAATCAGCGCCGGCGCCGCGCCAATGCCGCCGATGCCCCAGTCGCCCAGCGCGGGAAAGCGCTGCACCAGTCCGGCCAGCGGCGCAATCAGCAAACCAAACAGCGCTACCGAGGGCACCGTCTGAATCACATTCAGCACGCCAAAGGTTGCTGACTGCCAGCCGGGCCGCCGGCAGAGCCAGATACCCAGCGGCATGCCGATAAGCAGCGCGGTCAGCAGCGTGCCTACCAGCAAAGCCAGATGGCGGGCAAACGCCTGGTCAAAAACCTGCTGGCGACTGGCATACTCTTTCAGTAATGACAGCTGATCCAGTTGCCCGCTGAGCAGCATCAGCAGCGGCAGCAGCCAGACCTGAGCGTTAAGCAGCAGTCGCCAGAGTGGATGAGGGGTGAGATGACGAATCGCCTCAGCCGCCAGCAGCAGACATAGCGCGGCGGAGAGCCACAGGCCGCTGCCAAAAGCGGTACGGGCCAGACGGCTGCCCTCTGCCGCCAGCGCGGCGGCATGGTGACCGCTGAGGAAAACCATGCCCGCCAGCAGCAGTTCGGCCAGCAGCAACAACAGCAGAAAGGTCGCAGGTCGTGGCGGACGCCATACCAGCAACCAGAGCAGCGCCAGCGGCAGCAGCAGTCCGGGGCCGTGCGTCAGTTGCCACAGCATGATCGGCTCGCCCGCCACCAGGCGGTTAGCCGCGTAAGTGAGAAACGGCAGACCGCCCAGCGTCAGGCTCAACAGCGCCAGCAGCAGCAGCGGAACCGGATGGTAAAAACGTATGTGCTTCATCTTTCCCTGGGCAGTTTCCGCTACAGCAATTTCTTCTGCTGCAGATAGTGCGCCGCGACACTGCTGGCATCCTGCCCTTCTACCGCAATTTGCGCATTCAGCTGTTGCAGCGTTCTGGCATCAAGCGACGCGAACACCGGCTGTAGCCATTTTTCAAGATCGGGATACTGTTTCAGCACTGCGGCGCGCACCACCGGTGTGGGAGCGTAGATCGGCTGCACGCCTGCCGGATCGCTGAGCGTTTGCAATCCCAACGCCGCCACCGGACCGTCGGTGCCATAGGCCATGGCGGCATTCACGCCGGAGGTTTGCTGCGCCGCCGCTTTCAGGGTGACGGCAGTATCCCCGCCCGCCAGCGACAGCAGCTGATCCTGGTTGAGTTTGAAGTTATAGGCTTTTTCAAACGCGGGCAGCGCATCACTGCGTTCAATAAATTCCGCCGAGGCCGCCAGCTTAAAGCTGCCACCGTTGCGCAGATATGCGCCGAGATCGGCAAGCGAGTTGAGGTTATTTTTTTGCGCTACGTCGCTGCGCACCGCAATGGTCCAGGTGTTGTTGGCTGGCGCGGGGGTCAGCCATACCAGCTGATTTTTTTCCGCATCCAGCGTCTTCACCTTCTGGTAACCCGCCTCGGCATTTTTCCATGCGCTATCTTGCTCATCATTAAAGAAAAACGCACCGTTACCGGTATATTCCGGATAGATATCCAGCTCGCCTGCCAGAATAGCGCCGCGCACCACCTGCGTATTACCGAGCTGAATTTTATTCACGGTTTTCACGCCGTGCTTTTCCAGCACCTGCAGAATAAGATTGCCCAGCAGAGAGCCTTCGGTATCAATTTTCGATCCTACCCGCACCGGATCGGCCGCCTGGGCCCCGCCAGCAAGCACCAGCAACGCCATCCCCAGTAAACCATAACGCCAGTAAAACCCAGCCATAATTAAGTCCTTGTTTGCTGTTCAACTTTTATCTGTTTAAAAGCGTAGCTCAATGCGCTCCGCTTGCGGCAACGATCGTACATTTCGTGAGCAACACCGCGTCACGCGCTCAGAGCCTGTGGTTCTGAGTTATAACAAAATGGAATTTATGAGAATGACGCAGCGGATTATTCTCATTTGCACAGATAATCCTACAATAAAGACAACATCATGTCCGACTTAACTTCCTCCGCGCATGTCGCGCAAACAGGAAACCTACCCACCGGGAAAACGCAGTGGATCCGTAGCGCTGCCGATGTCTCTGCGCTGGTTAATGACAGCACTCAGTCGCGCAGCAACGCGCGTATCGTCGTGGCGATTGCGCTGGGCGGTGTTTTTCTTGACGCCTATGACCTGGGCGCTCTGGCGTTCGGCATTAAAGATGTGGCGCGGGAATTCAACCTGACGCCTGCCGGCACAGGTATGGTGGCTTCCGCCATTACCTTCGGCGCCATTGTCGGCGCCCTGATCGGCGGCTACCTTACCGACAAAATTGGCCGCTACCGCGTTTTTATGGCGGATATGTTTTTCTTTGTTTTCGCGGCCCTCGCCTGCGCCTTCGCGCCGAATGAATATGTGCTGGCGGGCGCCCGTTTTGTGATGGGACTGGGGGTAGGTATCGACTTGCCGGTAGCCATGGCGTTTCTGGCTGAGTTTTCAAAGCTGCGCGGCAAAGGCAACAAGGCGGCCAGCGTGGCGATGTGGTGTCCCACCTGGTATGCCGCCATCAGCGTCTCCTATCTGCTGGTGCTGCTGCTCTATGCGGTGCTGCCGGAGAGCCACACTGACTGGCTGTGGCGCGTGATCCTTGGTTTTGGTGCCGTGCCAGCGATAGCGATTATTGCCATCCGCAGCCGCTATATGAGCGAATCACCGATCTGGGCCGCAAATCAGGGCAATCTGAAAGGGGCCGCAGCGATCCTGCGCAGCTCCTATAACATCAATGCCGAAGTGGCACCGGATGCGGACCTCAGCAAGTTAAAACCCGCGCGACGCGCCAGCTGGCGTAACTACGGCGCGCTGCTGCAGGGCATCTATCTGCGGCGTACGCTGCTGGCGACCATTACCTCTGTCGCCTCCTCCTTTGCCTATAACGCCGTGGCCTTTGGCCTGCCGGTGATTATCTCCAGCTTTCTGGCTCAGTCGATGTTGACCACTATCCTGGTGTCGCTGGCGCTCAACCTGCTGTTCGCCTTTGTCGGCGGCCTGCTGGCGGTGCGTCTGGTGCCTGCGCTGGGAGCCTGGAAGATGTCGGTGGCGGGCTACGCCTGTCAGTGCATCGCCCTGCTCGGTCTGGCGCTGATTGGTCGTCCCGACGGCGGGCAGGAAGCGGCGCTGGCGATTGCGATGCTGGCGCTGTTCCTGTTTGGCCAGGGCTTTGGCCCCGGTTCGCACACCATGACCTTCGCGTCGCTCAGCTACCCTACCTCGCTGCGCGGCGTGGGCGTGGGCTTTAACCAGACACTGATGCGTGGCAGCTCCACCGTCTCGCTGTTCGCGTTTCCGGTGCTGGCCGCCACGCTCGATACACAGGTCTTTTGGGTAATCTTCCTTGCGCCGCTGGCGGGGCTGCTGGCGCTGCTGGCGATTCGCTGGGAGCCGTCAGGTTACGATGTGGATGCCGAGGATTTTTCCCGCTGATGGCGAAGCCGCGTCAGGGACGACGCGACACCGGCCTCAGGCGGGCAGGCTAAATGCCTCAAGATAATCAGGAATACGCGGAAAGGTGTGCAGAAACCAGGGGGTAAAACGCCCGGGATCGCGCGCTATTTCATCACGCAGCGCACTGACCGGACGATAACACCAGGCATCCGCTTCTTCCGGATTCAGCACCGGGTGCGCATCGCTGACAGCAAAAAAGACATGACCAAATTCATGCTCGGTCAGCCCGTTACTGAGCGGCAGGTTGTAGCTCAGACTAAATACCGGCGTCAGGCGCAGATCCATCCCCATCTCTTCCGACAGACGTCGCTCCGCGGCCGCCTGCGTCGTCTCATGGGGATAGGGATGACCGCAGCAGGTATTGCTCCACAAGCCGCCGCAGTGGTATTTATCGCTGGCACGGCGCTGCAGCAACAACTCATGGCGCGAATTAAACACATAAACCGTCACGGCGCGATGCAGTAATCCTTTTTCATGCACTTCCAGCTTTTCCATTTTACCGGTGGGACGATCAAGATGGTCGACGAGGATAACTTCAATTGCGGGCATGACAACTCCTTCAGAAAAATCCTAACCATTTTACACCATCACTTCTTTTCGGGCGGCAAAAAGGCGAGCAGAAAGATGGCATTCCGTGCGGTTGAGTCGCCCCGGCACGACAGACAGTAAATGGCTGAAAATTGCAGTTTCTGTAGCAGAATCTCTGGTAAGCGTAGCAGTGAACAGGGAAAGTGGGTAAAGCGCGGAAAAAAAAGCACAGCGCGACCCGAAGGTCGCGCTGCGGTTATCCCGGATCCTCAGAGTTTAAAGCGCTGCACCACCTGTTCCAGCTGGATGCTCTGCTCCTCCATCGCCCGGGCGGCACCAGAAACCTGCTCTACCAGCGCCGCATTCTGTTGCGTGGTGCCATCGAGCTGATTGATCGCTACGTTAACCTGTTCGATCCCCATACTCTGCTCGCGGCTGGCTGACATGATTTCGCCCATCAGCGTGGTCACGCTGTTGACGCCCTGCATCAGTTCATCCATGGTCTGACCCGCCTGCTCAACCAGCTGGCTGCCGGCATCGATATTTGCGACCGAGGTCTCAATCAGCGTCTTGATTTCGCGCGCGGAATTGGCGGAACGCTGCGCCAGGTTGCGCACCTCTGAAGCCACCACGGCAAAACCGCGTCCCTGCTCGCCAGCACGCGCCGCTTCTACCGCCGCGTTCAGGGCAAGGATATTGGTCTGGAAGGCGATACTGTCGATCACGCTGATAATATCCACCACCTTGCGCGACGACTGATGGATCTCCCCCATGGTACTCACCACCTGACGCACCACTTCCGAACCGCGCGCCGCCACCTGCGATGCGCCGCCCGCCAGCTGATTGGCGTCAGTGGCGTTGTCGGCATTCTGGCGTACCGTACCGGTCAGTTGCTCCATAGAGGCGGCGGTTTCCACAATCGAGCTGGCCTGCTCTTCGGTGCGCGCAGAGAGATTGGCGTTGCCTCTGGCGATTTCGCGCGACGCGACGGTAATCGCCAGCGCGCTGTCGCCTACCTGTCGCATTAAGCCTTGCAGGTAGCCAATAAACTGGTTAAAGCTCTGCGCCACCGCATTGAATTCCGGACTGTTACTGGCGGGTAAACGCTGCGTCAGATCGGCGCCACCCTTCGACAGCGCCTGGATGTTGCTGTTGAGATGGTCGAGACGTTTCATCATGGTACGCACAAAGCCCAGCAGTACCAGCAACAGCAGCAGCGCCAGTGGCACCTGCACCAACCCAAGGCGGGTTAACATGCTGTTGGTCTGCTGCTCCAGCAGGCTGGTGGGCACATCGCTGGCCAGATACCAGGGGCTGCCGGGAATGGGCTGCAGGAACAGGGTATGATCCCCCTCTGTACCGCTGTAGTGGCTCTGCTTCGGTTCCGTACCCGCCTCAGCCAGCAGCGCTTTCAGCGGTGCCGCCATCGCCAGGCTCAGCTCGCTGAGATTCTCCAGCTTCGGCGTCCCCTCTGACAGCGCGCCATTGCCGACAACTTTGCCATCCGCTTCCACAATCAGCACACGTCCCTGAATCGCGTCGCCCATCTGCTTTGCCAGCTGGTTAAAGAAGCCCAGGGTCACATCGATGGTCGCCACACCCCAGGCGTTCCCGTTACGGTAAATGGCCATCGCGCAGTTGGTGCGTGGCTGCGGGCTGGCCGCATCCTGATACGCTTTTGCCCAGGCGCACTCGCCTTTCGGCGCGGCAAGGCCCTCTTTGTACCAGGGCTGCTGCCAGTAGTTATCCGCAGCGGCTGAATTCCAGTAGCTGTTCGCCTGCAGCTGGTTGCTGCTGTCACGGGCGAAAAAGCTGCTGTCCTTCTCTTTTTGCGCGTCACGACGATGGGGCAACGGCCAGATCCCGCCGCCAAACACGTTGACATCCTGATACTGATTGACCAGCGCGGGCAGCAGCTGATCGATAGTCGCACTCTCCATCACCGCCGCTGCTTCGGTAATCGCGCGCTGTTGCGCCTGGACGCGGTTCATCTGTTCAATGATCCGCATCGCCAGGCTGTCTACTTCGTAACGTACCAGACGGCTCTCGTTATGGCTCAACTGCGGAGCGACGAGCTGATTAATCATCACCACGGTGACGAGCATCAGCAGAAGAAAAAATGCAACTAACGTTGCGGTAAAGCGTGACTGGGTAGTTTTTAACATAGATGAGCCCTTAACCTGGCGTGCGCGATTGCCTCACTTCGGTTAACGGCGTTGCAGAGGAGGAACTTGATATCAGCGGCAGGGTAAAAACAAAATAATTACGTTTCGCAACTGTAAAGTTTTCTGACCGCCGGCGTGCACGCCCTGTGCCACCGGCGGCAAAAACAGCTGTCAGGCTTCCGCGTCAACCACCTGCTGACGCGGACGAAAGATATGATTATTACCGTCCGCCAGCAGCAGGCTGAGCAGCTGCTGACCACCGTTGTCGCTGCGCTGTGCGAACTGACGTTCCGCTTCAGTGACCGGTGTGGCCCAGAGCAGAGTGACACGATCGCCGTCACGTTTCGGCAGCCTGAAGCGAGCGCTCTCCGCGGCCAGCCCGTTGGCCAGCAGAAAACCTTCAAACCCGACCGGCGCCACTTCTGAAGCAAGGATATGACCTTCGCCTACCCAGGTCAGACGGGACCAGGGAATATGGGCGAACTCCGCCAACGCGCTGGCCATCTGAACCGCATTGGCTTCGGTCATCACATTGCCATCCACCGCCAGCGCCAGTTCGACGCGGCGATATTGTGGTGCCAGCTCCTGATAGAGAAAATCCACCTGCGGCATCGGACGAATACTCATGCCCAGCGTCAGAAAATACCAGACGCCGTGATACCAGTGCTGCGAGATCGCCATCGGCGGCCAGTTGCCCTGGTCGATGGCGTAATATTTTATCGACTCGCCAAACTGCGTCTGATAGGTCTGCAGCAGTTCATGCTGGACCAGTTCCCACAGATGACCGTCGTGCCAGTCACGCCAGAAATGACGATGCTGTTCGGCCAGGGCGTAATAGAGATTGGTCGACGCGGAGCCCAGCGGCGCGGTCAGGCGGTTTTTGCGGATACAGCCCGCGGAGAAGCTAACCTGTTTATCCTGATAAAGACTCCAGCCCGGAATCACTGCCAGCAGCTGGCCGTTATACCAGAGAGCGGCGCCCTCATCGCCAGGTTCCCAGATAACCTGTAAACCAGCGGGATCGAGCGGGGGTTCCGCTTCCAGGGTGCGGCAATATTCCGCGCTCAGCAGCGGCGCAATGCCCTGCTCCATTGCGGCGCGATCTTCCTGCGCTGGGGCAGGCAGTAAATTGCGTAACCAACAACCGCGCACCGCATACCGGCTGCGAAACAGATCGTTCGGCCAGATATAAAAATAGGCGGTACGTTCATCCTGCTCGACGATGGCCGTGAGGGTACGTTGCTGATTGGTGGCTTCGGCGATCAGATGTTGATGTGACATAGTACCTCGACAAACGCGTAGAGGAATCCTTTTTCCCCGAGAATAGAGCAGAATCGGCACTCGTGCCATGTGAAGCAAGGGTAAAATTCCCAAAGTGTGGGCGGGGAACCGTCGGGTAGGGATCAGGCAGATCAGGCGCGGCGGAAAGCGCTGAGCAAGGCCGCGCCGGGTTTCATGAAAAGGGAGTTAGTGCAGGCGTCCTACCCGTTTCATCGCCCGATGATAAGCGCCGCGCTGAATGGACCAGCGCAGGGCGGCGGCAATCAGCTGAATTTGCCGATCCACCGCCATCCGTTCCAGGGCGCTGAAGCGGTAGCCGCTCTGCTGTTGCGCCCAGTCCGGCAGCAGCATCATGCCCGCTTTCAGCATCACTTTCATTACCGGTTTCGCCTGCCAGCTGGGTGCCGGGGCATGCATCAACAGACGCGTTACCTCGCGCGTGCGATTGTCGACTTTCAGCTCGCCACGTATCTGACGAAAATAGTCCGCCACTGCCGCACCGCTTTTCGGCACGTTTTGCGCGCCCAGCGCTTCGGCAATCAGCGCCGCTTCCGTGTAGTAACGATCCTGTTCGGCGACGCTGAGCCGGGGATTTTTATAGCGCAGATGCGCGGCGAGAAAGCGGCTGGTCTCGGCCACATGCACCCAGGTCAGCAGGTGCGGATCGCTGGCGGCGTAGGGCTGACCATAAGCGTCCACACCGGTAACCTGCAAATGGATGCGTTTGACACGCTCAATCAATGTCTGCGCATCGGCACGGTTACCAAAAGTGGTGACGGCAATAAACTGGCTGGTGCGCCGCAAACGTCCCAGCATATCCTGGCGAAAGTTAGAGTGATCCCAGACCCCCGCCAGAGCCGAGGGATGCAGCATCTGCAATAACAGCGCACTGATGCCGCCGCACATCATCGAGGTAAAGTCGCCGTGTACACGCCAGATCACGCTGTCCGGGCCAAACAGCCCCGGATCGCCCACGGGTTGGGAGATATCAAATTCGTTCAGCGACAGGCCATTCAGACGAAAGACCTGCTGCTCAATGCGTTGACGAAGAATATTCATAATAGAGGGCCGCTGACGCGGCCCGTTATCCACTCAAAGATAATCGAATTGTGCATCCTGCGTGCGTACTGAATCCAGCCCGATCATGATATTAAATTTCCCGGGCTCCGCCACGTGCTGCATCTTCTGATTCCAGAATTTCAGCGCGTCCTCATCGATCTTAAAGGTAACGGTCTGTGACTCTCCCGCTTTCAGCATAATACGCTTGAAGCCACGCAGCTCACGCACCGGGCGGCTGATGCTGGCAACCGGATCGTTCAGGTACATCTGCACCACCGTTGCCCCGTCACGCGCGCCATTGTTGGTCACCGTAACGCTCGCCTCCAGAGTGCCGTGACGCGCCATGGTTCTGGCTGACAGCTTGACCGGCGACACCTTAAAGGTGGTGTAGCTCAGACCGTAACCAAAGGGATAGAGCGGGCCGTTGGCGGTATCATAGTAGTGCGAGGTATATTTGTTCGGCTTCGTCGGGTTATAAGGCCGTCCGGTAGGCAGATGGTTGTAGTAGAGCGGGATCTGTCCCACGTTACGCGGGAAGGTCACCGGCAGCTTGCCGGACGGGTTATAGTCGCCAAACAGCACATCGGCAATCGCATTGCCGCCTTCGGTGCCGCTGAACCAGGTTTCCAGCAGCGCATCAGCCATCTGATCTTCCTGTACCAGCGTCAGCGGACGGCCATTCATCAGAACGATCACCAGCGGTTTGCCGGTGGCTTTCAGCGCCTGCAGCAGTTTTTTCTGGCTGGCCGGAATGTTCAGCTCGCTGCGGCTGGATGCCTCATGCGCCATGCCCTGCGCCTCGCCTACTGCAGCCACCACAACATCCGCCTGGCGCGCTTTCTCTACCGCTTCATCAATCAGCTGTTGCGGCGTACGCGTATCGACGCTGACCGCTTTCTCATACAGATTCAGAAAGTTCTGAATACCGGGATGATCAGAGATGTTCGCCCCTTTGGCATACAGCAGCGTGGCTTTGCCCGCAGTGGCGTTGCGCATCCCCTGCAACAGCGTGACGGATTGCTTCGCTACCCCTGCCGCCGACCAGCTGCCCATGATGTCACGCTGGCTGTCTGCCAGTGGCCCCACCAGCGCGATGGTGCCGCTTTTCTGCAGCGGCAGCGTTTCCAGCCGGTTTTTCAGCAGTACGATGCTTTTACGCGCCACGTCGCGCGCTTCGGCACGATGCAGACGACTTTCCGCGTTATTATCCTGCGGATCGCTCTCTTTCGGTCCCAGATGGCTGTAGGGATCGTTAAACAGTCCCATATCATATTTTACGTTCAGCACGTGACGGGCGGCATCGTCAATCTCCGCCATGCTCACCGCGCCGCTTTTCACCAGCCCAGGCAGGTACTGGCTGTAATATTCGTCGCTCATGCTCATATCGACGCCCGACTTCAGCGCAATACGCACGGCATCTTGCGGATCGCTCGCCACGCCATGCTTCAGCAGCTCTTTTATAGCACCGTGATCGCTGATGGTGATGCCTTTGAATTTCCACTCGTCGCGCAGCAGATCTTTCAGCAGCCAGCTGTCTGCGGTCGCCGGTACGCCGTTGATAGCGTTGAGCGCTACCATCACCCCGCCGCTGCCTGCATCAAGCGAGGCTTTATAGGGCGGCAGATAGTCCTGAAACATACGCTGCGGGCTCATGTCCGCCGTGTTGTAATCGCGTCCGCCTTCAACCGCGCCGTACAGCGCGAAATGCTTCACGCTGGTCATCAGGGAGTAACGATCGGCGGGACTGTTGCCCTGCATCGCTTTTACCATCGCGCTGCCCATCTGCCCGGTGAGGAAGGTATCCTCGCCGAAACCTTCAGAGCCACGGCCCCAGCGCGGTTCACGGCTGACGTCCACCATCGGCGCCCAGGTCATATTCAGGCCATCATCCGCCGCTTCACAGGCGGAAATGCGCCCGACGGTGCTGACGGCATCAAGATCCCAGCTGGCGGCGAGCCCCAGCGGAATGGGGAAAATAGTCCGCTGACCATGCACCACGTCATAGGCGAAAAAGAGCGGAATTTTCAGGCGGCTGAGCTGCATCACCTGATCCTGCATGGCACGAATATCGGAACGCGTGACGGTATTAAAAATCGCTCCGACCTGCCCTTTCTGAATCATGTCGCGAATCGCTGATTTCGGGTTGTCCGGCCCGACGCTGATCAGGCGCAGCTGACCTATTTTTTCATCCAGCGTCATTTTGGTCAGCAAATCGCTGACAAAGGCGTCGCGCGCCTGTTCATTTATCGGATGAGGGCCAAAAAGATCGTCGGCGAGGGCGGGCTGAATGACCAGGGAAGCGGCCAGGCTAACAGAGTAAATCCATTTCATCAGTTTGGGTTCTCTTAAGTGACTGCGCTGTAACAGATTATGGTTGTAGCAGGACAGGCGTCAGTGTGCCACAAGATGAGAATAGCAGGTAGTTTTGCGCCACCGCCATTTTCCTGTCTCGTGATACAGTAGGGAGGCAACCAAAAGACAAGGGAAAGGCATATGACCGATTCGTCCTCTCGCGCTGACCTGCTGGCGGAACTACGCCGCCTCGTTGGCTCCTCTCATTTGCTGACGGAACCCGCGCAAACCGCGCGCTACCGTAAAGGCTTTCGCTCTGGCGAAGGCGATGCGCTGGCCGTGGTGTTTCCCGGCTCGCTGCTGGAACTGTGGCGTGTGCTACAGGCGCTGGTCTCCGCCGATACCATTATCCTGATGCAGGCCGCCAATACCGGTCTGACGGAAGGCTCTACCCCGCACGGTAATGACTATGATCGCGATATAGTGATTATCAGTACGCTGCGCCTCGATAAACTGCAGCTGATTGATGATGGCAAACAGGTGCTGGCGTTTCCTGGCAGTACCCTCTATCAGCTGGAGCGCGAACTTAAGCCGCTGGGCCGTGAGCCGCATTCGGTGATCGGTTCCTCCTGTATTGGCGCATCCGTGCTGGGCGGCATCTGTAATAACTCCGGCGGTTCGCTGATCAAACGCGGCCCTGCCTACAGTGAAATGGCGCTGTTTGCTCAGATTGATGAACAGGGCAAACTGAAGCTGGTGAACCATCTCGGCATCCAGCTTGGCAGTACGCCGGAAGAGATCCTCGGGCGTCTTGATGACGACCGCTGGCAACAGAGCGATGTGCAGTATGACCAGCGCCACGCCTCCGACCACGATTACGCCACCCGGGTGCGCGATATCGAGGCGGATACCCCGGCGCGCTTCAATGCCGATGCGCGTCGTCTGTTTGAAGCGTCCGGCTGTGCCGGCAAGCTGGCGGTGTTTGCCGTGCGTCTCGATACCTTTCCGGCCGAGCCGCAGCAACAGGTGTTCTATATCGGCACCAACGATCCCAACGTCCTGAGCGATATTCGTCGCCATATTCTCGCCCACTTCGCCAGCTTGCCGGTGGCAGGCGAGTATATGCATCGCGATATCTTCGACGTGGCGGAAGTGTATGGCAAAGATACCTTTCTGATGATCGACAAGCTGGGCACCGATAAAATGCCGCGCTTTTTCACCCTGAAAGGCCGCGCCGATGCCTGGCTGGAAAAAGTGCCCTTTATCAAACCGCACTTCAGCGATCGCATGCTGCAGCGTCTGAGCCAGTTTTTCCCGGCTCACCTGCCGAAACGCATGAAGCAGTATCGGGATAAATATGAACACCATCTGCTGTTAAAAATGTCAGGTGACGGGGTCGGTGAAGCGCGTCACTACCTGAAAGAGTATTTCCGCGAAGGCGGCGGCGACTTTTTTGAGTGTACGGCGAAAGAAGGGGCGCACGCCTTCCTGCATCGCTTTGCCGCAGCAGGCGCAGCGGTACGTTATCATGCAGTACACGCTGATGAGGTGGAGGATATTCTGGCGCTGGATATCGCTTTACGGCGCAACGATCGCGACTGGTTTGAAACTCTGCCGTCGGAATTCGATAACGACCTGATCCATCGCCTCTATTATGGTCACTTCTTCTGTCACGTTTTCCACCAGGATTACATCGTGAAGAAAGGAGTGGATGTTCATGCGCTGAAGGAGAAGATGCTGGCGATCCTCAATACTCGCGGCGCCGAATATCCGGCTGAGCATAATGTGGGGCATCTCTACCCGGCCAAACCACAGCTGCAGGCGTTTTACCATCAGCTCGATCCCACCAACAGCTTTAACCCGGGCATCGGGAAAACCAGCAAACAGAAAGGCTGGGGCGTAAAAGCGGGCTAACCCCGGACGAAAAAAAGGCCGAATATTGTCGGCCTTTAATACGTTATGCTTGCGGTTCGCTGCTGCGACTGGCGTCCTGCTGGCGTCGTTCAATAATCATCGTCTGCGGCGTGGAGAGCACAATGCCCTCCTGACGCAGACGCGTCAGGATATTGAACAGCAGATCGCTTTTCACGCTGCCCACCAGACGCTGGCTGGGCACGTTGCCGGTCACGCTCAGTACAATGCCCTGCGGCGTAAGATCTTTAAAGGTCACCGAGGGCGCAGGCTGCTCCAGAATGCGCTCATTTTCGTTGTAGACCTGCAGCAAAATATCACGTACCCGTTCCGGATCGATATTCAGCGGGAAGGTCAGCAGAATGGTAGCCACCCCCTGCGCGTTACCCATGGTCGCGTTACGTACGTTCTGAGAAATCAGCTGCGAGTTGGGCACGATGACCGTGGATTTGTCGCCCAGCTGGATTTCCGTGGCGCGCACGTTAATGCGGCGAATATCCCCTTCTATGCCGCTGATGCTCACCAGGTCGCCCACTTTCACCGGACGTTCGGTCAGCAGAATCAGACCGGAGATAAAGTTCTTCACAATCTCCTGCAGGCCGAAACCGATGCCCACCGACAGGGCGCTGACAATCCAGGCCAGCTTATTCCACTGCAGGCCGATAATTGACAGCGTCAGCAGGATAATCAGCACGTAACCGATGTTACTGAACAGCGTCACCAGCGACACGCGCATGCCGACATCCATAGTGGTTTTCGGCAGAAACTCCTTGTCCAGCCAGCGACGCACCGAGCGCAGCACGTAGATACCGGCAATCAGCGTCACCAGCGCGCTGACCAGATGTGCCGGCACGATATTCAGGGTTTCGAGACCTTTGCCTCCCCAGAACTCAATCGCCTTTTGCACCAGTTCAATGGGCGATGCCGACGCGAAAGTGCCGTTCAACAGCGCAATGGACAAAAACAGGATCAGCAGCGTTTTGCCGATGGCCGTCAGCAGCGTGGCGGCCTGCTGCAGATGACGCGCATCAATATTCAGCGAACTCTGGATGCGCTTGCCGGTGCTGTTACTGGTGGAAAAGAAGCTTTCGCACAGGTCAGCCACCAGATGGCTGAGGAAATAGTATGAGCCAAACAGAATGCCGCACCAGATCACTTCATAACTGAGGAAGCGGGCCAGTGCCACATAACCAATCATAAGAGAAATCAGAATAGCGATGGCGGTCAGCGTCAGCGCCATCTGAATCAGCCCTACCAGCGTCGAGCGTGCCTCAGGCGGGTTACCCTGCTGCGTCATGCGTCGCCGTACGCGGTTGGTGCGCATACTGATGGCCAGCGCGGTGCTGCCAATCAGCAGCGCCGTCAGGCCGTTAGCAAAAATCGTGGTATTCAGGCTGGTGCCCACGGTGGTGTTAAAGGCTTCCAGCGTCTGGAAAATAAATACCAGCGCGGCGGTAATTGGCGGGAAGGGTTTTAACGCCTGCGCCACTGGATCAGCGATCACCGGCAGACGCCAGCTGGGGCGCTGCGTGGAAAGAAACGCGCGTCCCAGTCCGGCAATCAGCCCGCAAAATACGCTGAGATCCACCAGACGGTCGACAAAATCCTGCACATCGCCGGAGACGGCCTCGCGGCGGGTCAAGGCGAGCGCCACGAAGTTAAACGCCAGCACCACTGCCGCCAGGGTGGTAAGTGCGATGGCCGCTGCCAGAAAGCTGCGACGCAAGCGCCCTTCCGGTAGTTTGCGAATGCTGACCCAGGCAAGAAACTCTTCGCTGTAGTAGCGTCCCAGCGTCATCACCAACAGCGCGGCGACCATCCAGCCTACCGTACCGATACGCCAGCCCGCCTCCCAGGCGAGTTGCGCGGTCGCCAGCAGCTCATCGCGGAAACTGCCGATTTTTTCCCGGTCATTATCCTGCACGCTGTAGAGCGGCGCCCAGAAGCGTGGGCCAAAAATGGTGCCGGTATTCAGCGCCAGTTGGTTTTTCAGCTGATCGCGCCGCAGGTTAACGATCTGCGAAGAGAGCACCAGCGCATTATTTTTGATGGCATCCGCCTGCGTGATTTGGTCGTCCAGCTTATTTTTCTGGCTTTCCAGCGTATGACGTTTGCGCGTCACCTCCGGCGTCTCTTTGACCCCGCTTTCCGCCGTCGGTGCCGGGCCCAGCACCGCCAGCTGCGCATCGAGCTGCTGACGCTGCGGAATCAGCGCCTGCCCGAGGGTGTCGGCACTGGCAGAGAGTTCCTGCGCCAGGTTGTTCAGCTGGTTCAGCTGGTTTTCATTGTTTTCCCCCGATACCTGACCTTTGATTTTATCGAGGATTTTCTGCATTTTTGGCAGTTCTGCCGAAGCATTTACCTGCGGAACGCTGGCTTCATCCGCTGTCGCGGGCGCCGGCTCATCGGCAGCCCGGCTCAGCGCGGGTAACAGTACGATCAGCAGCATAAAAAGCGTGAAAAAAGTTTTAATCTTATTCATTCATGAATATTTCCAGTGCAACAGGTCACGTAAACCCCGTCCTTAACAGACTCGCGGCTAATTTACCATGAAAGTTTAACGATTAATAACCTTATTATTTTTAATATTACAATATGAATGAATATAAATATTACATCTATTTAATTATCACCTGGCACAATGACGCCTCCACCCAATAAAAGCGGCAAATTATCCATTTACTAAACAAAGCGCTGAATAAAAATTAATTCCCCGCAAATTTGATTTCCATCAAAAAAAGCGCCGCCCCCCTGATCAATGATAATTATCCTTTGCCATTCCGTATTACTCTCTAATTTTAAGGTGAAATTATGCATGCCGATTTATATTCTTATTTACAACGTCGCAGCGCTGGCGTCTACAGTTATGATATCGCCTGTGAACTGGGCGTCTCTGAAGGCGAATTAGTGAAATCCCGCCTGACGCATGATGCCTTTCTGCTGCGCATTAAAGATATTAAAACTTTTATTGGTGAACTGGAAACGCTGGGGGAAGTCACTGCCGTCACCCGCAATCCTTATGCCATCAGCGTGCTGACCGGCGCGTACAACAATCAGTATCTTAACGGCTATAAGCGCATGGATATCAGCGCCCAGGCTGGTTTAATTTTAAATCCCGGCGCGCTGGATTTAAGAATATTTTTTCGTCACTGGGCCCATGTTTTTTATATTCAGGATAAAGATCGCGGTGACGCTTTCCAGATTTTCAACAGGGAGGGAAATGCGTTACATAAAATATACACCACGCCAGCTACTCACCTTGATCAACTAAGATCCATCGCCGAAAAATATCGTTCACATGATAATGATATTGAATTCTCCACTCCCCCGTCCTTATGTCCGCCGAAGACCAGTCAGTATAATGCGGCGATTGATCAGGCGTGGCGGAATATGCAGGATGTGCATGACTTTTATCTGTTAATGCATCAATACCAACTGGATCGTCTGGCCCTGTTAAAAAGCGTGAAGAGTGATCTAGCCCATCAGGTCGCCACCGACACCGTGCAGCGCATCTTTGAAAACAGTCAGACCCTGAAAAGCGAGATCGTGATATTTATCGCCAACCAGGGGTGCATACAGATATTTACCGGCGTGCCAGATAAGATCGTGGCGAAAAACAACTGGTTAAACATTCTTAATGCGCGCTTCAGGCTGCATGTGGTGCAGAACAGCATTCATTCATGCTGGCGGGTTAAAAAGCCCTGCGACGCGGGTTATGTCCATTCTGTCGAAGCCTATGCTGCTGATGGCAGCCTGATTTTGCAAATTTATGGTCAGCGTGATGAACATCAGCCGGAAAGCGCCCTGTGGCAAGAGATTCTTAGCCGATCGGTTGACGATAACGGCTGCCCGTAACGCCAGGCAGCCGCCGGTAATTACTCGACCTGTGCCTGACCGGATCCGTTACTGGCAGTTTGCCCCGCCTTCTGTTTTTTATAGGCCAGCGCGGCTGGCGGGACGGGGGCGGCTTTACCGGTTTCCAGCCAGTCGCGCAGCCGTTTCGCATCGGCAAAGTGGGTATATTTGCCGAAGGCATCCAGCACCACCAGCGCCACCGGGCGGTTATTCATCAGGGTACGCATCACCAGACAGTGCCCCGCTTCATCGGTATAACCGGTTTTGGTCAGCTGAATGCGCCAGCCAGCGTTATACACCAGATGGTTGGTGTTGCGGAATGGCAGCGCGTAAGCGGGATGACTGAACTGCGCCGTCTGCTCTTTTTGCGTACTGAGCTCACCCAGCAGTGGATACTGGCGCGTCGCTTTTAACAGTTTGATCAGATCCTCTGCCGTGGAGACATTACGCGTCGATAAGCCGGTGGGCTCGACATAACGCGTATGGGTCATGCCGAGCGCGCGTGCTTTCGCATTCATGGCATGAATAAACGCGTTATAGCCGCCGGGATAGTGGTGCGCCAGGCTTGCCGCCGCACGGTTTTCCGATGACATCAGCGCCAGCAGCAGCATATTGCGTCGGCTGATGGTGCTGTTCAGCCTGACGCGGGAATAGACGCCGCGCATTTCCGCCGTCTGGCTGATATCTACAGCGAGCTGTTCGTCCAGCGGCAACTTCGCATCCAGCACCACCATGGCCGTCATCAGCTTGGTGATCGAAGCGATGGGGCGCACGCGATTGGGATGGCTGGAAAAGAGCACTTTATTCGTCGTGAGATCGACAATCATCGCACTGCCGGAGGCGATCTGCGGCTGCGCAAGCGGCACCATGGCAGAGAGCGCAGGCGCGGCCAGTGCCGGTGTAGAGAGCGCCGCGCCGTTAAAGAGGAGCGCCAGCGAAAGCAGGGAATAGCGAATGTTTACAGGCATCGGAAACGTGTACCGGTTAAAATTTGGCGCTGTGTCAGACACAGGCTGCCCGCATTCAGACGATGCGCGGGCTGGCCGCAGCATCATACGCGGTTCACGAAAATATGTCCTGAGGGAGAGTGTTGCGGTACGTTAAAAGGCTGTATCCTCTGCCAGAACACAGCCTTCAGCGGATTAAAACAGCCGTGGCCCGTAGCCCCAGATCACTACCGTCAGCGCCAGCAGCACTTCCAGTACCAGTACCCCAATCGCCAGGGTTGAACCGGAAATACGCAGACTCTCATCCTGTTCGATATTGAGGAACACCGGAATACCGATGTAGAGCAGGTAGCCGGTGTAGATCAGCGCCAGGGCGCCAACCAGCACACAGAGCCAGACCAGCGGATAGAGCGCCACCAGGCCGCTCAGGAACAGGGGCGTCGCCACATAACCCGCAAACACGGTACAGCGCTGAACCGAAGGGCGTTGCGGATAATCGCGCGCCATCCAGTGGATAACGCGTCCCATCACGGCAACGCCACCCAACATCAGCAAATAAAACACAATGCCCAGAATAACGCCGGTACTCAGACTAAGCTGAATCAGGCGTCCTGCGCCCAGGTTCCAGCCCAGCTGCGTGGTGCCAATAAAAGCGCAGATGACCGGAATCGCTGCCATCAATAACACATGATGCGTGTAATGGTGGGAAACGCTCTCGTTTTCCTGCTTGATATGACGCATTTCATGATTCGGATGCGCCAGAAGTCCCCAGACATGATTCATAAAATCACTCCTCTGATACCACTGGCTGCCCGACTCAGGCGTCAGGCAACGTCACTTCAAGTATAAGCGGCGCTGGTCAGTACGTGAGCAAATAATCAGCAAAAAAACGCGCCGCGCGCGCTTCTGCCGATGCGGTATAGACTTGTGTAGAGGCTGGCTGTCACAGGAAGAACGCTTTTGCATATCGATATCAATGCATTAATCGCGCAATATGGCTATCTGGCGCTGCTGTTTGGCTGCATTCTGGAGGGCGAAACCTTTACGCTGCTGGGAGGCATTGCAGCGCATGAGGGGCTGCTTCCCTGGGGCGGGGTGGTCATCGCCGCCATGGCAGGCGGCGCGCTCGGCGATCAGCTGCTGTACTGGCTGGGACGACGCTACGGCACGCGCATTCTGCGCCGCTTTAAAAAGCAGCAGGATCATCTGGTCAAAGCCAACCACCTGATTCAGCGCCATCCCAGTCTGTTTGTGATCGGGGTGCGCTTTATGTATGGCTTTCGCCTGATCGGCCCGATTATTATCGGCGCCAGTCATCTGAAACCGCTGAAGTTTTTCCTGCTGAATCTGATCGGGGCCGCCATCTGGGCGCTGCTGTTTGTTACCCTGGGCTATTTTGCCGGTGAAATGATTGCCCCGCTGCTGCACAAAATCGACCAGCACATCAAGCATCTGCTCTGGCTGGCCGCGGCGGTGCTGTTCGCCTTTCTGCTGCGCTTCGTTATCCAGCGCTGGAATAACAAACGGGCGGGCTGAAAAGCGTGCCAGGACGCCCTTTTTTGCTCAGCTACGGCTGGTCATACCCCTTGAACTGCGGGTTTGCCAGCATAAAACCGCCGTCAATAATAAACGACTGTCCGGTGGTATAGGTTGCCCATTCGGAACAGAGCCAGGCCACCATACTGGCGATCTCCCGGGTATCCCCCGGTCGGCCAGCCGGAATCTCCGGAATTTTAATTTTATGCGCATCCTCATTGCTCATATTATTCATCGGCGTGGCGATGGCCCCCGGCGCTACCGCATTCACCAGAATGTTATGTGGCAGCAGGCTGAGCGCCATCGACTTGGTGAGGCCGCCCAGCGCATGTTTGGCGGCGGTATAGGCCACCGAACCGGGCAACGGCGTATGTTCATGCACTGAGGTGATATTAATAATGCGTCCGCCGCTGCCCTGTTCGACCATCTTACGCGCCGCGATCTGACCGCAGATAAACGCACCATCCACATCCACACTGAAGACCTTACGCCAGTCATCAAAGGTCACGTCGAGAAATTCGGCTTCGGCGTTGGTGCCTGCGTTATTGACCAGCACGTCAATACGCCCCAGCCGTTCGATTAAGCTTTGCAGCGCTTTTCCTCCTTCCTGCGGGTCGGAGAGATCCAGCTGGATAGTTTCGGCGCGACGCCCCAGACGACGTACCTCTTCGGCCGTGGATTCTGCACCTTCTGAATCGGAACGCCAGGTAACGCCGATATCGAATCCCTGCTCCGCCAGCATCAGCGCACAGGTTTTACCAATGCCTGAATCAGACGCCGTGATCACTGCTACTTTCTGCTGTTGCCCGGTCATAGCTACCTCCTGTGATGAGTGTCAGAAGAGTATAGTTGTTATCCGTTCGTGCTCAGCTGCGCGCTCGCCAGCCGCTTTGTCTATAGTTAAGAGACATTCTTGCCGGGGGAAACCTATGAGCCAGGTGAAACGCAGAATTGAAGATCACGGCGTTATCGGTGATCTGCGCACCTGCGCGCTGGTCGCCAGTGACGGCACTATCGACTATTTTTGCTGGCCCAACCTCGACAGTCCCTCGGTATTTTCCGCCCTGCTGGACAGCGATGAGGCGGGCCTGTTTTCACTGGCGCCGCAATGGAAAGATGTGCGTCATCAGCAACTCTATCTTCCGGACACTAATATCCTGCAAACCCGCTGGCTGGGCGCAGAGGGCGTCGCGGAAATCACCGACTATATGCCGTTGTGCGATGCCGCCGATAAACAGCCACGCATTATCCGTCGGGTAAAAATGGTGCGCGGCAGCGCCTGTTTTGATCTGCGTTGTGCGCCGCGCCACGACTATGGCCGCGCGCCAACCCACGCCGTGGCCAACCATGGCTGTATCGAGTTTCACGCCGAAGGCCAGCCATCGCTGCGCCTGGCGTCCACCGTGGTAATGACGCTGGAGGAGAATGCCGCCACTGCCAGCTTTATGCTGCAGACGGGTGAACATGCGGAATTTATTTTCGGCAGCGTGGATGATGGCCATCTCGATCATATTTCCACCGGGCGCTGCTTTGAGCATACCCTGAGCTACTGGCGCAGCTGGACCAGCAAAAGTAACTATCGTGGCCGCTGGCAGGAGATGGTGAGCCGTTCCGCCCTGACGTTAAAGCTTCTCACCTCATGGCAACATGGATCCATTGCCGCCGCCGCCACTTTTGGTCTGCCGGAAGAGCCGGGCGGCGTGCGCAACTGGGACTATCGCGCCTCCTGGATCCGCGATGCCTCGTTCAGCATGTATGCGCTGATGCGCCTGGGTTACACCGCTGAGGCAAAAAATTTTACCCAGTGGGTCAGCCGCTGCGTGGAGAACAGCCATCATCAGGAGGCGCGCCTGCAGGTGATGTACCGACTCGACAGCAGCACGGAAATGCATGAGAGCGAGCTGCTGCATCTCTCCGGCTATGCCGATTCCACCCCGGTACGCATTGGTAACGACGCCTGGCAGCAGAACCAGCTGGATATTTATGGCGAACTGATGGATGCCATCTACCTTGCCAACAAATATGGCGAAGCGATTTCCCAGCGCGGCTGGCGCTACGTGGTGAATATGGTGGATTACGTCTGCGATAACTGGAATCAGCCGGACGCCGGTATCTGGGAGATGCGCGGCGAGCCTCAGCATTTTCTGCATTCACGCCTGATGTGCTGGGTCGCGATTGACCGGGCGCTGCGCCTCGCGCTGAAGCGCTCCCTGCCGATGCCCTATGCCCGCTGGGATCAGGCACGCAGCGAGATCCGGGAAGATATCTGGAATAATTTCTGGAACGCGGAGCGCGGCCATTTTACCGCTACACGTCATGGCGAGTATCTGGATGCCTCAATGCTGCTGATGCCGCTGGTGCGTTTTGTCAGCGCGACCGATCCCGACTGGCTCGCCACGCTGGATGCCATCAAAACCCATTTGGTCAGCGATGGCCTGGTACGACGCTATAATATCCACGAGACGCCCGCTGACGGCCTGCAGGGCTCGGAGGGGGCTTTTGTCGCCTGCTCGTTCTGGTACGTGGAGTGTCTGGCGCGCGCCGGGCGCATCCATGAGGCGCACTTCGAATTTGAAAAGCTGCTGAGCTATGCCAATCCGCTCGGCCTGTATGCGGAAGAGTTCGATCAGCGCGGCTGCGCGCTGGGTAACACGCCGCAGGCGCTCTCCCATCTCGCCCTGATCAGTGCCGCATTTTTTCTCAATCGTAAGCTGAGCGGTGAGGTAACCTTATGGCAACCCTGATCAATTTGCCTGAAATTGCAAAGAGAATGGTCTGGTTAACCACGGAGATTCGCTCAATGATTGAGCTGGCGCTAAAATCTTGATTCCCATCAACAGTTCAATGCACATATAATGTGCAGCAGGTCACGCTGACCAGCATGGGTTCGATAATCTAACAAGCCTGATTAAAGGCATTAACTACCTGTAAAAACATGAAAAAAAGCATTCGCGCGTTCGCTTCACTGGCCCTGGCACTGGCGGCTTTCAGCCATTCAGCCTTTGCTGTGGTCTACCCCCTGCCGCCGGCTAACAGCCGTCTGGTAGGCGAAAATATTGAAATTACTATACCTCAGGAGAGCAAACTCCCGCTGGAAGCCTTTGCCGCGCAGTATCAGATGGGGCTCAGCAACATGCTGGAAGCCAATCCGGGCATTGACGTTTATCTGCCGCAGCCTGGCAGCAAAATGATTGTGCCGCATCAGCTGATTCTGCCCGATGCCCCGCGTGAAGGCATTGTTATCAACAGCGCAGAAATGCGCCTCTACTACTACCCGAAAGGCACCAAAACGGTTGTTGTACTGCCCATTGGTATCGGTGAACTGGGTAAAGATACCCCGGTGAACTGGACTACCAGCGTCCAGCGCAAAAAAGCGGGCCCGACCTGGACCCCGACCAAAGCGATGCACGCGGAATATGCCGCACGCGGTGAGAGCCTGCCTGCAGTATTCCCGGCTGGCCCGGATAACCCGATGGGTCTGTATGCGCTCTATATTGGCCGTCTGTACGCTATTCATGGTACGAACGCTAATTTTGGTATCGGCCTGCGCGTCAGCCACGGCTGTGTGCGTCTGCGTGCCGATGACATTAAGTGGCTGTATGAGAATGTGCCGGTCGGTACCCGCGTCCAGTTTATCGATCAACCGGTGAAGGCGACGGTAGAGCCGGACGGTTCGCGCTATGTAGAAGTGCATAACCCGCTCTCTACCACCGAAGAGCAGTTTACTTCTCGTGAGCCGGTGCCGATTACGCTGACCTCTGCTGTCAGCAAGGTCGTGGCCGATGTCAGCGTTGACCAGAACCGCTTCAACCAGGCGCTGCAGGCGCGTAACGGTATGCCGGTGAAGGTGAACGGCATGGCGGATAATGAGCAGCCGGTACCGGAGACGCCAGCGGCGCAGCCGCAAGAAGCTCCGATGACGCCGGTTACGCCTCAGGGCGCCAGCGTGACAGAAGCGCAGCCCGCTACCGAAGGTGATGTCGTGCCGGTTGTGCCGCAGGATGTCACTTCAGCCGGTGAACCGCAGCCTGCGGTTGCGGCAGAAAATCCGCAATCCTGACAGTTGCAGACGATATAAAAAAAAAGCCAGCGGCATGCCGCTGGCTTTTTTTATGCAGGTTGCTGACGCCTGGCATGACTGTCGATAACCTCCGCAATCTCTGCAGAGACTTTCAGCGTGCGGATGACGCTGAACAGCGGATCCGCCTCGACGTAAGCTTTACGCAGATAGCCAAGCCACTGCTTAATGCGCGCCACATGATAGAGGCCGGTATCGCCCTGCTTTTCCAGGCGGGTATATTTTTGCAGCAGCTGCAGCACCTGTGGCCAGGCCATTGCAGACTCGTTGTATTTCACCACCCGGCTGAGGTTGGGCACGTTTAACGCGCCACGACCAATCATCACCGCCTCGCAGCCGGTAATGCGCAAACAATCCTGCGCACTCTGCCAGTCCCAGATTTCACCATTGGCGATTACCGGGATCGACAGCCGCTGGCGGATTTCACCAATCGCCTGCCAGTTAATACATTCGGCGCGGTAGCCCTCTTCTTTGGTTCGCCCATGCACCACCAGCTCGCTGGCCCCGGCCTGCTGTACCGCATCGGCGATCTCAAAGCGCTGTGCGCCCGAGTCCCAGCCCAGGCGAATTTTCACCGTGACCGGCAAATGGGCAGGCACCGCCTCGCGCATCGCCTTTGCCCCGCGATAGATCAGTTCAGGATCTTTCAGCAGCGTGGCACCGCCGCCGCTGCCGTTAACCACCTTTGACGGGCAGCCACAGTTCAGATCCACGCCCCAGGAGCCGAGCTCAACGGCTCGCGCCGCGTTCTCGGCCAGCCACTGCGGATACTGCCCCAGCAGCTGGACGCGCACCCGGGTACCCGAGGGGGTATAACTGGCGTGATGCAGTTCCGGACAAAGACGGTAAAACGACTTCACTGGCAGTAACTGATCAACGACACGCAGGAATTCGGTAATACAGAGATCGTAATCATTAACTTCGGTAAGCAGCTCCCGCAGCAGCGAATCCAGTACCCCTTCCATGGGGGCGAGCAGTACCCGCATGATATTATGCGATTCCCTGCTTTTTCGCTGCCGGGCGACGCGAACGGGCGTTATCGCCCGCATAGCCGCTATGCTGACGTGGCGCCGCACGACGATCGCCCTGCGGACGACCCTGGCCGTTGCCTGCTCCGCGACCGCGTGACGGCTGCTGACGACCATTCTGAATCGGCTCAGCCCTGATGCTGGGGTCCGGTTCATAACCGGCAATCGCCATACGCGGAATTTCCCGCTTCAGCAGACGTTCAATATCACGCAGCAGCTTGTGTTCATCGACGCAAACCAGCGAGAGCGCCGCACCGGTGGCGGCCGCGCGTCCGGTACGACCGATACGGTGTACGTAATCTTCCGGCACGTTCGGCAACTCATAGTTAACCACGTGCGGTAGCTCTTCAATATCGAGGCCGCGCGCCGCGATATCGGTCGCTACCAGCACGCGAATGCCGCCGGATTTAAAGTCTGCCAGCGCACGGGTACGCGCCCCCTGACTTTTATTGCCGTGGATCGCCGCGGCGGTGATGCCATCTTTGCCCAGCTGTTCCGCCAGATGGTTCGCACCGTGCTTGGTACGGGTAAATACCAGCACCTGCTGCCAGTTATCGCGCCCAATCAGATAAGAAAGCAGCTCGCGCTTGCGCTTCTTATCGACCAGATGCACATGCTGACTCACCTGTTCAGAGGCGGTGTTACGGCGCGCCACTTCAACGCTTTCCGGGTTATGCAGCAGTTTTTCCGCCAGGGTTTTGATCTCATCAGAGAAGGTGGCGGAGAACAGCAGGTTCTGACGCTTCGGCGGCAGCTTCGCCAGCACGCGACGGATATCGTGGATAAAGCCCATATCGAGCATACGATCCGCTTCGTCGAGTACCAGAATCTCAACCTGCGACAGGTCAACGGCGTTCTGATGCACCAGGTCCAGCAGACGGCCCGGGGTCGCCACCAGAATATCGACGCCCCCGCGCAGTTTCATCATCTGCGGGTTAATGCTGACGCCGCCAAATACCACCAGCGAACGCAGGTTCAGGTATTTGCTGTAGTCACGTACGTTTTCGCCCACCTGGGCCGCCAGCTCGCGCGTCGGGGTCAGGATCAGCGCACGTACCGGGCGACGCCCTTTCGCCGCAACCGGGCTGGTGGAAAGGCGCTGTAACAGTGGCAGGGTAAAACCTGCCGTTTTGCCGGTACCGGTCTGGGCGCTCGCCAGCAGATCGCGTCCGGCCAGCACCACGGGGATCGCCTGGCGCTGCACAGGTGTAGGTTCACGGTAGCCCTGTTCGGCGACCGCGCGCAAAATATCGGCACTCAGGCCGAGAGAGTCAAAAGACATGTAAATGTTTTACTCCGGTCCGCCCTGGCCGTGAAGCACGGTGTAGTTTTCAGGGGGATAGTGACGCCAGCCTGCGCTGACGTATGAAAAGGGCACAAACTACGATGCGTAAGGGCAGCAGTGTAGCAGCTTTCCGTTGCCAGCGCGAGATCGCGCCGTCAGGTATTCCGCCTGCGCCTTTTCGGGACCGGCAATATCAGAAGCCGTCAAAAATGAAGTCGAGGGCATTTTTGATCACCTGACGAAATGGCCGGGCATCCATGACTTCTGTACCTAACTGGGACAGCCTGACACTGGCCATTTCATGCGTCATCAGCAGATAATCACTGCCTTCTACTGATAACAGGGGCGTCAGCCGCTTAACCGGGGGAGCGATGATATTGCTGACCGGGTAAAGAGGGATAACCAGGCGGGTATGCAGTTCATCAATAATATCGCTTTGAATATCCAGTAAATAAGGATACGCCTTGCTGTTACCCCTGTTGCGATAAACAACATATTGCATGTTTAAAATGTCCTGTACTCATCTGACAACAGACCATGCTCCTCAGTGATTCGGTTAAGCTCCTGCAGCCCAGAGCGGTTCTCTCTTTTCCAGCGTTCTGCTCCCGTCGCGTTAATTTCCCGCTTCAACGCTTCAGTCAGCACTGCGGATAAGTTGAGACCGGCATCGCGTGCTTGCTGGAGTAAAACGGGTTCCAGCGTGACGCTCACTGTTTTTTTATGACGGATAGTTGCACCTGGCATAATGCCCTCACAATGACACGGGTAAAATACACGTGTCATGAGTATGCTCGAAAGCGTCGGACACTGCAATGCTGCAGCAGATATGTCAGGAGGACTGTGCTGACTGGCCGGGAAAGCCCATTTTTCTTATTGTCAGTTTGTCAGCGCGCCATACTGCGGCCAGTAAAGAAAAAGGCCACCAGCGGTGGCCTTTATCGTTATCAACTGTGCGTTTAGCTGCGTTTCTTCTGCACGCGCCGGGCCGGCTCTTTTGCCAGCAGGGAAACCACCGCCGGACCGACCAGCATCACCAGCCCCAGGCATCCCAGCAGCAGGTTGTTATGGATGAAGCGGGACACCAGGTACAGCGACAGCATCGCCGCGCCAAAGTAGTAGGTGGTGGTCGCTTCTTCCAGATAATCGCCCAGCATCCGGAAACGGGGCATACGTTGGGTAACGATCATGGCGACGAACACCAACGCATAAGCGCCAACCAGAGTGCCGCACACTTCTGGCAGTGCCTGGTTTTTCCAGCCCCAGACCAGCAGTGAGATCAACAGCAGATGCATAGCAATATGCACACAGGTTTGACCGGTAACAATCTGAATTCGATTAGCCCATTTCATTCTTCTCTCCTGGCTGACCTGACAGGTCGCTCAAGTGCACCCGACCGAAACAGGTAACGGGTTTTCTCAATCTAACGCACTTCTCGGACAACACCTTAAATTTTCCCCGGCATCAGCATCAATTTGTGACAGGGACTACACTCTAACCTGTTAATGATGAAAAGGAGTGCGTCGAGAGTATGCCACAGATTACGCAAGGATTTTCATTTAAGGTCCTGACGATCAATACCCATAAGGGTTTTACCACTTTCAACCGACGCTTTATCCTACCGGAATTGCGCGACGCGGTACGCGCCACCTCCGCAGACATTGTTTTCCTGCAGGAAGTGATGGGCACCCATGCCGTGCATCCGCTGCAGGTGGAAAACTGGCCAGATACGCCGCATTACGAATTTCTCGCTGACACAATGTGGAACGATTATGCCTACGGGCGTAACGCTGTCTACCCTGAAGGGCATCACGGCAACGCGATATTGTCACGTTTTCCCATTGTTGAGTATGAAAATCGCGACATTTCTGTTGCCGGAAGTGAAAAGCGCGGCATGTTACACTGCCGTATCACCCTGCCGCAACCGCATAAAGAGCTGCATGTGATCTGTGTACATCTCGGGCTGCGCGATATGCATCGTCGCGCCCAGATGAAGATGATGTGCAGGATGATCGCCTCGTTGCCGCCCGATGCACCGCTGGTGGTGGCCGGTGATTTTAACGACTGGCAACTGCGTGCTAATCACGTTCTTAAACACTGTGCAGGGCTGGATGAAGTTTTCAGCATAAAACATGGACGACCGGCACGGACATTCCCGGCTCGTTTTCCGCTGCTGCGCCTCGATCGTATTTATGTGCGTAACGCCTCGGTCAGCCGTCCCTGGGCGCTGCCGATGCGGCCCTGGTCCCATCTCAGCGACCACGCACCGTTAGCCGTGGAGATCCATTTATGAATTTCGGGTGGCGTGAAGGCAATCAGATTCGCCTGCTGGAAAATGGCGAACAATTCTTCCCGCGCGTATTCGGCGCGATTCAACGTGCCCAGCGTTCTGTACTGCTGGAAACTTTTATTTTGTTTGAGGATGAGGTAGGCAAGGCGCTGCATGAGGTGTTAATCGACGCGGCGCAGCGCGGCGTGAAAATAGAGATGATGGTGGACGGTTATGGCTCACCCAATCTTTCCGACGAGTTTGTCACCTCGCTCACGACGCTGGGCGTACGCTTTATCTATTACGATCCGCGCCCGCTGGTGATGGGGATGCGTACCAACGTGTTCCGTCGCCTGCATCGCAAGATTGTGGTAGTCGATGAAGCGGTCGCCTTTGTCGGCGGCATTAACTTCTCTGCTGAGCACAACACCAGCTATGGCCCGGAAGCGAAACAGGATTATGCCGTTGAGGTCAAAGGTCCGATCGTTGAGGATATTACACGCTTTGTGCAGCAGGCGATCGGCAGCGAGCAGGTGACGCGGCGCTGGTGGGGCCATCGTTCCCATCAACCGGCGCGAAACAGTACGCCCGGCGATGCACAGGCGCTGTTTGTCCATCGCGATAACGATGAGCATCGCGACGATATTGAGAAGCACTACCTGGAAATGCTGCAGAAGGCCAAACAGGACGTCATTATCGCCAACGCCTACTTCTTTCCGGGCTATCGCCTGCTGCGTGAAATGCGCAACAGCGCCCAGCGTGGCGTGCGCGTGCGGCTGATTGTGCAGGGCGAGCCCGATATGCCGATCGTCAAGGTAGGTGCTGAGTTGCTTTATAACTACCTGGTGGATGCTGGCGTAGAGGTCTATGAATATTGTCGCCGTCCGCTGCATGGCAAGATCGCAGTGATGGATCAGCAGTGGTCCACGGTAGGCTCCAGCAATCTCGATCCGCTCAGTCTGTCGCTGAATCTTGAGGCGAATCTGATTATCCATGATCGTCAGTTTAACCAGACGCTGCGTGACAACCTGGAACAGCTGCTGAGTAAAGATTGCGTCCGCGTGCAGGATGACCGCCTGCCGCCGCGTACCTGGTGGCATCTCACCAAAAGCGTTATCGTCTTCCACTTTCTGCGTCACTTCCCTGCCATCGCGGGCTGGCTGCCCGCCCATACGCCGCGGTTATCGCTGATGAAGCCGCCGGTACAGCCGGAAATGGAAACTCAGGACAGAATCGAAGCGGACAATGAAGGAGCGAAATCCTGATGGCAAAAAAACATCCTCGCTGGAAGCTGGTAAAGAAAATCCTTACCTGGCTGTTCTTCATCGCCGTGATTGTGCTGCTGGTAATCTACGCCCGTAAGGTCAACTGGGAAGATGTCTATAAAGTCATTGTTAACTATAACCGTTTTGCCATTCTGAGTGCGGTCGCGCTGGTGATCCTCAGCTATATCACCTACGGCTTTTACGATTTAATCGGTCGTGCCTACTGTGGACATAAGCTGGCTAAACGCCAGGTGATGCTGGTCTCCTTTATCTGTTACGCCTTTAACCTGACGCTCAGCACCTGGGTTGGCGGCGTGGCGATGCGCTACCGACTCTATTCACGTCTTGGCCTTAACAGCGGCACCATTACCCGCATTTTCTCCCTGAGTATCGCTACTAACTGGCTCGGCTATATCCTGCTGGCAGGGGTGGTGTTCAGTGCCGGAATGGTGCCGATCCCGGCGGGCTGGTTTATCGGCGGCACCACGCTGCGCATTATTGGCGTGCTGCTGCTGATTGCGGTTGCGGCTTATCTCTGGGCCTGCGCCTTCTCAAAACAGCGACGCTGGAAAATCCGCGGCCAGAAGCTGGCGCTGCCCTCGCTGCGTATGGCGCTGTTTCAGTTCGCCGTCTCCTGCGCCAACTGGATGGTGATGGGCACCATTATCTGGCTGCTGCTGGGACGTGATGTGCACTATCCGGTGGTGCTGGGCGTACTGCTGATCAGCAGTATCGCGGGGGTGATCATTCATATCCCTGCTGGCATCGGCGTGCTGGAAGCGGTGTTTCTGGCGCTGCTGAGCGGCGAACACACCACTCATGGCGCCATTATCGCCGCCCTGCTCGCCTATCGCGTGCTCTACTTTATTCTGCCCTTGCTGCTGGCGCTGGTGCTCTACCTGTGGCTGGAGAGCCGGGCGAAACATCTGCGCAAGAAAAATGAGCAGAAGCTGCAGAATCACGAAGGGGCATAATGCGGAAATGATCTCCTGCCTTCTCAGCGAATAAGGCAGGAGATGAGACTTAGCGGCGGTTGCCCATAATACGCAACAACATCAGGAACAGGTTAATAAAGTCCAGATAGAGGGTCAGCGCGCCCATAATCGAAGCCCGACGCAGATTCTCCTTATCCTCAACGTTTATCCCTTCACCGATATTTTTCAGACGCTGCGTGTCATAGGCGGTCAGGCCGACAAACACCAACACGCCAATATAAGTGATCACCCACATCAGCGTTGGGCTTTTCAGCCAGAAGTTCACCAGCGATGCCAACAGGATGCCGATCAGCGCCATAAACAGCAGGCTGCCGAAGCGACTGAGATCGCGTTTGGTGGTGTAGCCATAAAAACTCATCGCCCCGAACATCCCGGCAGTGACAAAAAAGGTGCTGGCAATCGACGAATAGGTATAAACCAGAAAGATACTCGCCAGCGTCAGGCCGGTCAGCGCCGAATAGAGCATAAACAGCGCGGTAGCGACCCCCCCACTCAGCTTATGTACCAGGCCCGACAACACAAACACCACCACCAGCTGCGCAATGATCAGACCAAAGAAAGTGATGCGGTTAGCAAACACCATCTCCATAACGGCTGGCGTACGGGCTGCAAACCAGGAGACAAAAGCGGTCAACAGCAAACCACAGGTCATCCAGCCATACACCTGAGACATATAGGTTTGCAGCCCGGCAGATGCCTGCTGCACGACGGAACCGTTTGAACGTGGATATCGCTCCATGATGCACCTCTCATTGATTAAAGAAATCAGTGTTAAGTGTGGCACAGCATCTGCTGTCTGCACCCTCACCGGTCTTATTGCCGCTTCAGACACTGCTGATAACGGCTCTCTACCCGCTGAGCAAACCAGGCGGTGGTCAGATTACGGGTGATTTTTGGGCTTTCAAGCTTAATGCCCGGCAGCATTTCTCGTGGCAACTGACGCCCGGCCATCTTATCGGCCAGCGTAAAGACCTGCTGCCATAAATCCGTATCACTGAAGCTGGCGCTGTCACCCTTCTCCAGATCGCGCCGGATTTCGCGCGGGCGCATATCAATCCGCTGCGCCAGGCTGCGTACTGCCAGTTCGGTCGTCCCCGGCTTATCGGAGCCGTAAATAATCAGATCGCCATCCAGCGCCAGATCGATGCCGCTGGCGCGCGCCACCGCCGCCTGGAACGCCGCGTTACGACTGGCATACCAGCCCGCATTAAAATCAGCAAAACGGTAGAGGGGACGCGAGTAGTTCGCCGGGTAGCCGAGCAGATGTTTGACGCCGAACCAGATGCCGCCGCGCCGGGTAAACACCTCCTTGCGGATGCTCTGTTCCACCGGCCAGGGATAGCCGTCGGCGTGCGCTTCAGCAAAAGCGATGCTGACCTGCATCGGCCCTCCGGTACGCACCGGGTTCAGGCTGCCGAACAGTTTCTGCCCCATCGGCACCCTGTCGATCAGATCGTCAAAGATATCGCTCAACGCTTTTTCGCTGCGCACCTTATCCAGTCGGGCGGCGTAGCTTTCACCCGTGGATGAAGGGATCATCAGGGCGGTGCGTACCAGAAAGGCGGGGATATGCAGTCTGGCTGCGCGGCGATTGATCTCCTTCCAGGCGATATCAGGCAGGCCTGCCACGCTGGCCTCAGCGCTGAAGTTCGATTCCTGATCGGTTACGGCAATCACCGCACAGAGATTACTGACGCTGGCATCCAGGTTTTGCGTCTGAAAGGCGGTATAGATATCGTTGGTCCAGGCGCTTCGCTGGCTGACTTTGGCGGGTAACAGCTGACGGAGCTGCGTTTTAACCTCAGCAGGCTGGCGCTCAGGGACTTCCGGCGCCTTTTTCGTGCTACAGCCCGCCAGCAGCAGTCCGGCAATGAAGATAAAACGGTGTCTGACAGGCTTTGTATTAAACATAAGTTTCCTTGCCGTTGCTTTGACAGATGCCTTCCGATCCACAGAAACTGAATTACCCAGACAATAACATAAGTTTTTATTTTTTTACCAGAATTAACCCGCCACCGATATAAAAACCCGCCTGCGACAAACCGCCACTCAGAATATTCAGAAGGGCGAAAACTGATATTTATCCCCGGGCAAAAACGCTATAACCGTCATTTTCCTCCCCGGGTTAACGACATGCCTGATTTAACCATCAATAATGCGTCAGCTTTTCCCCTTTGTGCCAGCTCACAGCGCCCATGCCAATCAAACCATCAGAATATACCGCTCTGTGCCTGTAATAACGCCGCCAGTTTTCCCGCACCGCTCGCCAGGGTGCAAGACCGCCCTTCCCGTCCGTCTGTCAGCCTGACGCCGACCTTAAGCGAACAAATTACCAGAATAATTAATCCTGAAACGGGAAACCGGGAAACCTGGGCTTTAATAAAAATCGTCACTGCCCAGTGGGCCAGTCGCAATCAGCCATTAAGCCAGCATATCAGTAATGAGAAAATTATTGACTTATTAAGCCAATATCAGCATCAACACCACGCCCCGCTGCCCGCTGAATTACGTGCCATAACAAGCATTATTGCCGCCGACATTAAACGCCAGCCCCACTTATATGAACATGTAATTACTCAGCATAACAGCGTGAAAATAGATGCAGACAAATTACTCCGCAATATTATCTGGAATAGTCTGCAAAAGCTGATCGGAAAATTACTTTTTGCCCTGACCTCGACGCAAAAGCTGAAAGCGCTCAGTGACGAGCTGAGAGTTCTTTATTCCGCCAGTATGTCACCCGGTAAAAAAATACAAGAGATGGCCGACCTGTTAGCGCGTGCCAGTCTGATCACCACACACCCCCGCTTGTCCACGATGCGCCGCTGCTTAGGGTATATCGCTTCCCTGCTGACTGAAATAAGCGGCCAGTGGGAAACGCTTGTCGCAGAAGCCGAAAACTTCCAGCGCAGTCAAACGCTGGTCGATAAACTTATCGCTATCCTCTCGCTGGGCGAGGCGATTTTTTCTGAGCGGGCCCTGCAACTGTTGTGTAACCCGGAAGATATCTCACCTTTTCGCCATCAGCTCCGGCGCTGTAAAACGCTGCTGTGCCAGCTGCAGTTTCTGCAATCCAGCGGGGAGATTGTCTGGTCTGACTGGCTGAGGTTGTTAACCGGCATCCCGGAGATGACAACACTGCTGCATGCGTCAGTACGGGATCTGGCACTGACGCTGGCGCAACAGCCCGCTTTCGCCGCCTGGCCGCTCAGGGCAGGAATCAGCGACCAGCTGAGATGGCTCACCGCCCGGTTAGCCGATCCTCAGTTACGTCCGGCGTTACGTCCGCTGATGGCCCGCCTCTGTGCAGATGAGGCGCAGATCGACTCGCTTTTTGCGCTCTTTTCCCTGGCCGGAGCGCTGCACAGCTACCCGGCGGACGCGGCGTTGAGCACTCAGCTCAGCTGGCTCTGCGCCCAGCTCAGGCAGAACGACATTACTGCGCTGCCGCCGCTGGCCTGGCTGACCGGCAGCGGAGAGGAGCAGAACAGCCTGAAGCTACTGGAAGCGATGATTTGCCCGACACAGCGCAATGTAGAAGCGGTGCTGCGGCAGGGCGTTTATGCGCTGGCACCGCTGCTCATGAATCATTTCGCGGGCGCATCTCTTCCGGCCGAACTGCTTCGCAATTTATGGCACTGCTACCAGCGCGCCAGCACGACGGAGAGCTGGAGCGAGATGTTTATCCGCCTGGCTGAGACGCTGCAGGGTACGCTGAAACATTATGCGCACAGTTGTCTGATTGACTGGTTGACCGCTAACCCACTCGCAGCCGCCACCCTGAACTGTGCCCGGGAGATCTCTGCCCTTAACAGCTGGGAGAGTGCTTTACGCTGGTTTGCCCTTCACGACCGGAGCAGCGATCACCAGATACGCTTTTTTTATCAGCACTATCTGTATGCCATGCTGCTATTACAGGTTTATCAGGCGCTGCGGGCGAAAGACCACCAGCGCAGCAAAGAGGCGTTGACACGTCTGGCGGCACAACTGAAGGATCACCCGGTGGTCGAACGTTATCCCCAGTTAAGCAGAATCATTGATTTGCTGCCGTTTATCCCCCTGTTCCGTCAGGCCTGGCAGCGGATGCCCGGGTTACCGTCAGGCGCAAGCTGGTGGGAATGGAGCCTCAACGGGATCAATGCGTTAATCAACAGCCCGCATCCGGAGTTTCAGACCCTGGGGCAGTGGCTGACGCACAAAGTGGAGGAGTGGCTTTCTGACGCGCTGATGCAGGGCATAGAGCAGATGCATTTTCCCTCTCTGTTGCCGGGCGCTGCCGCCGCCAGCGCCAGTGGCGCGCCAGTCGTGTCACCCGCCCATGCATCCGCCTGGTCCGCCGGGCTTAGCCTGACTACCGGCGTTTCGCTGGAAATTGTTGGTGCGGGCGCCCTTGTGTATGCCCTCTGCCAGCGCCATCAGTCAGCTGACGGGATGCGCTCACCGGCTGACAGGCAAAGGCGTGCTCTCGCCCCGCTTCCTCTTCTGTCCGGCATGATGGCTCTCAGCATCGGCAGCTGGCTTATTTATCGCGGTATAACACGTCCGACGGCGGCGCCCCGGCGGGCAGAAGAGGCGCTGCCCGCTGGCCTGGTCGCCGATATCACCAGCCTGCCTGGCTTCAGTGCACTGATCGCGTTAACAGAACGGGATGCTGACAGCTATATCGAGGCTGTCACCATCCCGCCTGCGGTTTCCGCAGTACGGGCGAAACGTCACTCCGCAAGCGGCCTGGCGGAGAAGAGTGAAAAACCGGAGGGTACGCCACTCCCTTTTTACCTGCACAACGATCCGGCAGAACTCTTACGCACCCTCTTTCCTGCCTTCACGGATGAAAAAAGTGACGCGTCTCTGATTCTGGCGCTGATTATTCAGGGTGCGCTGAAACATCACCATGTTATTGAGCACGGCATACGTAAAGGGGCGCCAGATGAAAAACGCATGCCCTACCAGGGGCAGGTCAAATTTCCTCTACTGGCGATTGAAGTTATCGAGACCCTGAGCAAACTGATCGCCCTGCAGGAAAACGACTATTTTTTCACCCGCACGCAGGCGGTAGCCAGCGAGTTAAAAGATGCCCTGAGCACGCTGTTTGCGATGCTGAGCGCGCAGAAATATACCGCTTTAAAGAAATATTGCGCCGACCATAAGCAGAGGTTCTTTTTTTATGCGTCCGCCATTTGTCAGCAGGATTTTCTCGCTACCGGCTACCCGTGTCTGATTGCCGGGCTGCCTGACGAGCCACTGCAACAGCGGATTAAAAGCTATGTAGCCTTTCTGTATCAGAAACAACCGCCAGACCAGCCCCCTCTGTTCGCCGGTGAGGCGCTGTTAACCCATTTAGCCGCCCAGCTGGTGAGTGAAGGAAAAACAATCTGTAAGCACCACCTGTTTATCAGCCACAGCGATCTCAGTTATCTGCAGCATATCTGCTTGCTGCTGCATAAAATCGGGCCTTATACCCGCCATTATATTGCGGTACATCGTCCCCATCTCACCGCCAGAATAACCCGCCTGAACACCACCCTGAAAAAAATCACGGCCTTTTATGACGGGTTTTATATCTGCCAGCTGTTCCGGCAGATGGACAGCGCAGCGGTTGCATTCGCATTTGCCGCGCCCGTCGTTGCCGGGCGGGCGGAAAATGATTATCAGGCGCTGGCAGAAAAGTTTTTTCATTTTACCCTCCAGCGCCTGAACAGGATTTTTGCTCAACGGGACGTAAAGAATCTGCATGCTCTCGCGCCTTTCAGTGAAGCCAGCCAGCTGCGGGACTATTTTGTCGCTATGCTGCCTCAGGCCAGCCCCGCGGAGAGCGCAACAGGGAAATTTCTTTCCGGTGAACTGACGCCACAGGAAGGAGAGCATCACGCCGCGCATTTTGCCCGCCTGGTGATACAAACCCACCTGCAGCCGACGTTGATGCGCATTATTACTGCGCTGCAACAGGAACAGGATCCGCCGGCATTTCTGACCCAGGCGCGTTTTCATCAGCTGTTCGCGCTGAATTACCCGTTGCTGAGCGCCCCGTCCGCCCTGCCTGTCGGCAACATGCTGAGCGTCGGACAACAAATCAGCGTCAATGCCAATCTCGAAGAGCAATATCTTTTCTATAAGCTGCTGCTCACTAATCAGCGGATTAACACCACCGTCAGCCAGCAACTGGAAAAGTCGTCAGGTAACTCACCGGCGGCGCTCGCTTTATTTAAAGATCATCGCTACAGCATTATGCGCAAGGCAGAGGCTGACGCCGCCGGGAAACAGACGCTTAAAACCTTTCTTGATCTGAATGAGTCTCTGCTGCTGCAGATGCTCGCTTATGACATGCCCGGCGACCTTTCACTACAGGCATGGTTAACCGACCTGTTTAATACTTTGATCCGTCACGCCAGCGACGCCCTCACCCGCACCTGCACCCAGGCTGTCAGGTTCAGCACTGCGTCCGCCCGCACCACATCCCGCGAACCGCTGGAAAAGGCGGCAACGGAAATCGCTTTTTTGCATGATGCCTTTGACGGACGTAAAAAGATCGCGGCGTTGCTCGCATTGATTATTGATAAAGCGGGCATGAAAAATAGCGCCCGGTTAAATCCCCTGCCAGGCATCATCGCCCGCTCCCCGGCCAACAGCGCTGAAGAGAAAATAAATGATACGAAAATCGCGGCCGTGGAGTTTTTTATTCAGGCGGATGGCCTGAACAGCATCCAGGCGCTGAATATTTATCATCAGGTAACGCGCAGTGAACATATTGCGGCGGAAGCGCTGCTGCTGTTTGCCAGCCTTTACTGGCTGCTTTATTACGACGAAAGGTTTACGCCTTTGCGCCCGGCGCTGCTGAGCATGTTTGCGACAGATACACTTCACCATCCCACCCGTCAGGAGAGCTTGAAAAGCGCGCTGATATGGCATTTCCTGTCACCCGCAAAGCTCATCGCCATATTTTTAAAAAACGAGCGTGAGATCGGCAACAAGCAACTGCTTGATCAATATTGCGCCACTTACCGTTCGGTCTTTTCGCTGAAAAAACGCTCTGAATTAGCGGACCAGAGCCTGGCCAGCTATACGGCGCAGTTTGTTAACTACCGCAAAAATGATCTGCGGAATGAGGCGCAAAAAACCGCCTGGCTGCAGTTACTGCTGTGCGGCATCGATGAAAAAGAGCTGACGCAACCGGCAAAGAAAATCTGGTATGCCCGCCATGTTAATGAGCGGGCCATTCGCAAAGCGGCGGTTGCCCCTTTTCCACCGCTGGACGGGCGGGAAAACGATCTCTGCATTATTCTCACCGCCGGAAATAATTTTATCGTTTCCTGTACTACCGAGGGCGTTTTCGCCATGCGTTATTTCAGGATGACACAGCCTGTCGTCGGTTTGCAGGATTTGCCGTGTCTCAGACAATATTCAGCCCGGCAGCTGCAAGATAACCTGATCCCTTTTCATTTTAAGGAAGATGAACGCAGCCTGGAGTATTTCCCGACAGCGCCGCACAGCCAGGAATGTATTATTGCCCTTAACAGCCTGGGCAGCGCACCCGCCCGCTGGATCAGACACAGCACGCTGGAAATCAGCGGACAGGAGAAAATCGCCGTCTATCGTTTTCAGGAACAGCCGGGTCAGCTGGCTATCGTGGCAACCATCAATACGCAGTACCAGCAGGCGTTAACGGAAGTCGCAGAAAAAATGGAGGTGATTTACAACGATATTGAAAGCACCGGGGAAAAGATCCTGAGCTTTATCCCTTTCGGCACCATTATTAATGAGAAAATCCATGACGGAAACTACCCTGTCAGCGCCAATAGCTATGCGGTTGAAAGCCTGTTCCTGTTATTAAACCTGACCGATACGCTTAATGAACTGGTGCAGGGAAGTTACAGAGCCACCGACGCGTTTATTCACCAGGCCTCGCGCACCGGCATTCGCCGCGCCACTACCCGTTTGTTAAGCGAACTGGGTAAAAATGCCCCGACGCTCGCGAAAAAGACGGCGCTTTTAGCGCTGCGCGCCTTTAATCCGCTGCCCTTTACGGAACTGGCAGCCCGTTACGCCAGCGAAAAATTTACCCGTTTTTTATTTAAAAACCGGGCAAAGCGCACCGGGGAGCTGTTGAGTCTGGCGCTGTCCGGACATAAAGAACATCTGTTTGACAGTATCTTCCATGGACAGGCCGCTTCACCCGGTGATATCAGCCAGCCGCGGCTGCTGCACGGCGAGCGTTATCGCTGCCTGGAGCATCTGCTGTGCTGGCGCAGACCCGCCGGTGAGGAGGATGCGGCGGAGCATTTGTCGGATACAGGCGCGTCGCATAGCCCGTCCACCTCCCCGGTGGAGACGCCCATCTCTTCAGACTCTTTGCCGAGTCTCGAATCTTATCCCTCAGATCTGTTTGATGCGCCGGTGGAGGTGCAGCCCGCGCCGGGTGACAGGGCGACGCTGGTAGCGGATATGCAGGAACAGGGCATGACGGTCTACGGCCCGGGTTATATCGGCCTGCAGCGCTTGCCGACCGCAAAAATGAAAGAATATGCCGTCCGGGCCATGAACCTGCTGCCACAGGTGAAAAGCAAAATTATCAAAGCGATTACAGTTATCGAGAAGGCGAAAGCGGGTGATGAGGCGATAAAGCGCGCCCTCTACGGTTTAATCAGTCCGCTGATTAACAGCGAACTGCCGCACTATATCGAAACGGTACTGAACAATCTCAATGCGCGCAATAAAGCCATTAACCGCCTGAATATCACCAGCGATAATCTGTTTTTTTATCAGGAACGGGAAGAAGTGGGTATGCCCAGAACCGTTGCCTTTATTCATCCGCGCGATGCCAAAAGGACCATTTTTATTAATATGGCTAATGCGGCTTACGCCTCTGACGGTTTATCGGGATCGTTAATCCATGAACTTTCGCACTTTGCCTGGACCCGGGATTTAATCTATCTGAAAAACGTCGATGGCATACCGGATACCCTGGCCGGCCTGCAATTAAACCGCGATTACAATATCTCTTACCCTGAAGACACGGTCAGAGCCTTTTTTAAACTTTCTGAAGATGAGGTGGTCACCGACAGTCTCAGACAGCAATTCCTGAATAGCATGGACGATCCCTGGTGGCGGACAAAACTGGTCGCGAATAATGCCGATTGTCATGCGGATATCGTGATGAAAATCGATAAGGCTTTTTCCGTTTCAGCGCAGGGCGAGGTGAGCATAGTTCCCGGTGGGATCAACAAACGCAGTCCCGACGTCACTGCAGCACCCGAACACGCAAATGCGCAAATGCTTAGCGGGCTGATAAAGCTCTTTTCCGCACTGGTTGAGCGTGAAGCGGAAAAGCGCGTTCAGCCGGTGATATTTTAAACCGCGCCCCCCTTCCCTTGCGGGCGAAAAACCGGAGCTTCTGGCGGCATCCACTATACTCAAATTTTTACTGGTGGAGAGAAGCATGGTGAAGTTCTGGTCAGGCCTCGCGCTGTCGCTGCTGGTAAGCGGCTGCGGCGCCAATAATACACCGGCGCAGGTCAATACCCCGGGCGCGCCTGCCTCGGGCAAGTTAGAGATGCTGGATGCGGGCGCAGCGCTGATGCAGTCGCGCCCACCCATTGAGGCGATCAATGCTTATCTGGATGGCTTCCATTTCTATAATGGCGATCGCAACGGGCAAATGGAAGCGCACCATTATGTGACCGTACTGAATGAGGATGTGATGCAGGCGGTGATCTACGATGGCAACACGCGCGATGCCCGGCTGATGGGTGTGGAGTACATGATCAGCGAGCGCCTGTTCAAAACGCTGCCGCCGGAAGAGAAAAAGCTGTGGCACAGCCACCAGTACGAAGTGAAATCGGGTTCCCTGATCGCCCCCGGCCTGCCCCAGACCGCAGAGAAGGCGCTGATGACCAAAGTGGCTAACACTTACGGCAAAACCTGGCACACCTGGCATACCGATCGCGATAAAACCTTACCGGTAGGGATTCCGGCATTAATGATGGGCTTTACCGCAGATGGTCAGCTGGATAATCGTCTGCTGGCCGATCGCGACAAGCGTTTCGACGTCGACAGCAAAGCAATTCGGCAGCAGCGGGCCGATATTGTTACCCGGCCCACGGTGCCCGGCGCTAACGCCTGGCAGCAGGGTGAGGTGATTCAGCTGCAGCGCGTCAAAGGGAGCGGCGAACACGCCCAGGGTGAAACTCATTTCGCCCCGGCGGAGCAGCTGAAGCACACCACGCCTTAATCCCAGCGGCTGGCCGCCTGATGGTCGCTGTCGCGCGCGTCAACCCAGCGATCGCCTCCGGCGGTCGCTTCCCGCTTCCAGAAGGGCGCGCGCGTTTTCAGGTAATCCATCATAAATTCGGCAGCGGCAAAGGCAGCGCCGCGATGGGCGCCACTGACGCCGACCAGCACAATCTCATCGCCGGGAAACAGTTCGCCTACACGATGGATCACCGTGACGCGCTGCAGCGGCCAGCGCTGCCGCGCCTGTGTCACGATCTCCTGTAACGCCTTCTCGGTCATGCCGGGATAGTGTTCCAGTGTCAGGGCGGCCACGCTGTCGCCCAGATTGTGGTTGCGCACCTTACCGGTGAAGGTGACCACGGCACCATCGTCATCACAGGCGGCGAGCCACTGATACTCCTCCGCCATGCTGAAAGGGGCGCTGCCGACACGAATACGGGTATCCATCTCAGCCTCCGGTCACCGGTGGGAAAAAGGCGACTTCATCGCCCGCCTGCAACGGATGCGTCATCGGCACCAGCGTCTGATTAACCGCCGCCAGCAGCTTGCCGGACTCCAGCGCCAGCGCCCAGCGATCGCCACGCTGCGTCAGCGCGGCGCGCAGTGCCGCCACATCGGAAAAAGAGGCTTCCACCTCCAGCGAGGCGGTGCCGGTCAACTCACGCACCTGGGCGAAAAAAAGCACTTTAATCATTGTCTGCCACCTGAAAATCGCCTGATTTACCGCCGCTTTTGCTCAGCAGACGCAGCTGATCAATCACGATATCCTTCTGCACCGCTTTGCACATATCGTAAATGGTGAGCGCGGCCACGGAAGCCGCGGTCAACGCCTCCATCTCCACGCCGGTTTTGCCGGTCAGACGGCACAGCGTATCGATACGCACCCGGTTATGTTCCGGCTCTGCCATCAGGTTCACTTCTACCTTACTCAGCATCAGCGGATGGCAGAGCGGGATCAGTTCCCAGGTGCGCTTGGCCGCCTGAATACCGGCGATGCGCGCGGTAGCAAAGACATCCCCTTTGTGATGGCTGCCCTGCATAATCATCTGCAGGGTTTCGGCGTTCATCAGGACAAAAGCCCCGGCACGCGCTTCGCGCACCGTTTCCGCCTTGGCGGAGACATCCACCATGTGCGCTTCGCCGGCGGCGTTAATATGGGTTAGTTGCGACATACTCAAACTTTCTTCAGGTGAGAAATAAAATTACAGGGGCGCGTACGGGCGTCGATCTGATCGCTGATGATGCGCTCCCAGGCGCAGCGACAGGCGCTGCCCGAGCCGGGCACTGCGAAAATCAGTGTTTCATTGGCCAGACCAGCGACGGCACGGGATTGCAGGGTGGCGCTGCCGATATCCTCATACGAGAGCATACGGAACAGCTCGCCAAAGCCCTCAATTTCCCGGTCGAACAGCGGCAGCAGCGCTTCCGGGGTGCTGTTTTTGCTGTGAAAACCGGTACCGCCGTTAACAATCACCACCTGAACATCTCTGCTGGCAATCCAGCTGGAGACCGTGGCGCGAATGCGGTAGCGGTTATCCGCCACGATAGCGTGGTCAATCACGCTGTGTCCGGCGGCGATCACCGCCTCGCGCAGGTAGTCGCCGGAGGTGTCATTGCTCGCGTCACGGCTGTCAGAGACGGTTAAGATGGCGACCTGAACGGGAAGAAGTTCGCCAGAAGGTTTACTCATTGCCTTAGCTCCTGTGATTATCCGCCGATAAACGAAAGATTTTGCGTAATGCCGGTATTGCCCTGATGCAGAAAATGGGTCTGCTTTTTCTGTCCCAGGCTATGGGCAATGCGCGCCTGCAGTTCCGCCTGCTGATCGTCAGAGGCAAGCAGATCACGCAGGGGAACGCCGCCATCGCCAAACAGGCAGAGATGCAGATTACCGATGGCTGAGACGCGCAGACGGTTACAGCTGGCGCAGAAATCTTTTTCATAGGGCATAATCAGGCCGATCTCGCCCTGATAGTCGGGATGGCGAAACACCTGCGCCGGGCCATCGCTGCGGCCGCGCACCTGACGCTGCCAGCCCTGCATAATCAGCTGATCGCGAATGACTTCGCCGGAAATATGCTGCTGGCGGAACAGCGCTCCGCCATCGCCGGTTTCCATCAGCTCAATAAAACGCAGCTGAATCGGACGATGACGGATCCAGTCCAGAAAGGTAGCGAGACTGTGGCTGTTGAGGTCGCGCATCAGCACGCTGTTGACTTTGACTTTTTCAAAGCCAGCGTCAAATGCGGCGTCGATGCCCGCCATCACCTGATGGAACTTATCCTGTCCGGTAATGGCGTGAAACTGGCGGGCATCGAGACTGTCGACGCTGACGTTAACCGAGGTCAGACCAGCAGCGCGCCACGCTTTGATGTCGCGCGCCAGGCGATAGCCATTGGTGGTGACCGCGATCTGGCGGATGCTGGCGTTTTCACGCACGGCAGCGATGATGTCAGTGAAATCGCGGCGTAACGACGGCTCGCCGCCGGTTAAACGCACTTTTTCCGTACCGGCAGCGGCAAAAGCACGGGTTACGCGCCGGATTTCATCAAGCGAAAGGAAACTTTTATTGCGTACGCCCTGGGGTTTATAGCCATCAGGCAAACAGTAGGTACAGCGGAAATTACAGACATCCGTGACCGACAGGCGCAGGTAATAAAACCGGCGCGAGAAAGCATCAGTAAATTGTGACACCAGAACACCTTTCCAGATTCGGGAGATGCAGTCATTTCTTCCTGCACCCTGGCAGCTCGACGGCTACGGCCTGAACCCCCTATCGTTTGACTTAGGCATTCAGGCTTGAGTGTAAGTTGTTCTCCAGGAACAACGCGGTAGCGATTATGGTAGCGCGAAATTTCTTAGCGCGCCAACCACAGATTTCGCTGTATAGATTGATACATAACGAATTATCGCCGCATCATCACTACAGAATAGGCTAAAATGCGCTGCAAATTTTGGCCTCAGTTGCTACTGTCTGGCGAAACGGATAATAAGGAGCCCTATGAATCGTACTCTGGCAGATCTTGATCGGGTGGTCGCGCTGGGCGGCGGCCACGGATTAGGACGCGTACTCTCTGCCCTCTCGTCGCTCGGCTCGCGTTTAACCGGCATTGTCACCACCACCGACAACGGTGGGTCGACCGGACGTATCCGCCGCTCGGAAGGCGGCATCGCCTGGGGCGATATGCGCAACTGCCTGAACCAGCTGATCACCGAACCCAGCGTCGCCTCGGCAATGTTCGAATATCGCTTCGCCGGTAATGGCGAGCTGGCTGGCCATAATCTCGGCAACCTGATGCTGAAAGCGCTGGATCATCTCAGCGTCCGTCCGCTGGAGGCGATCAACCTGATCCGTAATCTGCTGAAAGTCGATGCTTTTTTGATCCCGATGTCGGAACAGCCGGTGGACCTGGTGGCGCAGGATGCAGAGGGCAACATGGTGTATGGCGAAACCGCTATCGATGAGATGCCGCAGCCGCCCGAGGCGTTAATGCTGCATCCCAACGTGACGCCAACGCGCGAAGCGCTGGAAGCGGTGGCCGACGCGGATTTAATCCTGATCGGCCCCGGCAGCTTTTATACCAGCCTGATGCCGATTTTGCTGATGGATGAGATGGCGCAGGCGCTGCGTCGTACCCCGGCCACCATGGTGTTTATTGGTAATCTCGGGCGTGAACTCAGCCCGGCCGCCAGCCTGAAAGTGGCAGACAAGCTGGCGATTATGGAAAAAGCGATTGGCAAGCGGGTGATTGACGCCGTGGTGGTCAGCCCCTGCGCCGATATCAGCGGCGTGGAAGATCGGCTGCTGGTGCGCGAGCCGCTGGAAGCCGCCGATATCCGTTACCGTCACGACCGCCAGCTGCTGCATGCGGCGCTGGAGCACGCCATCCAGGCGATGAAATAGCGCCTCAGGAGGTGGCAATAAAGAGTTCGCGCAGCTCGTGCAGCTGATCGCGCACGCGCGCCGCCTCTTCGAACTCCAGATTCTGGGCGTGCTGCTGCATCTGTCCCTCCAGCTCGTGAATTTTCTTCTGCAGCGCCTGCGGCGTAAGCGCCAGATAACTCGCTTCCGCCTCGGCCGCGGTGCGCGTGGTGGTTTTGCCGCGACCTTTGGTTTTGGCGAGACCCTGACCCAGTTCCAGAATATCGGTGATTTTCTTATTCAGGCCCTGCGGCACAATGCCATGCTCTTTATTGTACTGCTGTTGTTTCTCACGGCGACGCTCGGTCTCCTCAATGGCGCGCGCCATTGACGGCGTAATTTTGTCACCATAGAGAATCGCTTTACCGTTGACGTTACGTGCCGCGCGCCCGATGGTCTGGATCAGCGAGCGTTCGGAACGCAGGAAACCTTCTTTATCGGCATCCAGAATCGCCACCAGCGACACTTCCGGCATATCCAGCCCCTCACGCAGCAGGTTGATGCCTACCAGCACATCAAACTCGCCAAGGCGGAGATCGCGAATAATCTCCATACGTTCAACCGTATCGATATCAGAGTGCAGATAGCGTACGCGTTCGCCATGCTCTTCCAGATACTCGGTAAGATCTTCCGCCATCCGTTTCGTCAGGGTGGTAACCAGCACGCGTTCGTTCACCGCCACGCGCTTGCGGATTTCTGACAGCAGATCGTCCACCTGGGTGCTGACCGGACGTACTTCCAGCAGCGGATCCAGCAGGCCGGTAGGACGCACCACCTGATCGATCACATCCCCCCCCGATTTCTCCAGCTCATATTTGCCTGGCGTCGCCGAGACGTAAATGGTCTGCGGGGCCAGCGCTTCAAACTCTTCAAAGCGCATCGGACGGTTATCCAGCGCCGATGGCAGGCGGAAACCATATTCCACCAGCGTCTCTTTACGTGCCCGGTCCCCTTTGTACATGCCGCCGATTTGCGGGATGGTGACGTGTGATTCATCCACCACCAGCAAGCCATCGGCGGGCAGGTAGTCAAACAGAGTCGGTGGCGCTTCGCCCGGTCCGCGCCCGGAGAGATAACGGGAGTAGTTTTCGATACCGGAGCAGTAGCCCAGCTCGTTCATCATCTCCAGATCGAACTGGGTACGCTGCGTGATGCGCTGCTCTTCCAGCAGCTTGTTGTTTTCCAGCAGCACCTTACGCCGATCCGCCAGCTCCAGCTTGATCTCTTCCATTGCCTGCAAAATACGTTCGCGCGGCGTGACGTAGTGGGTTTTGGGATAGATGGTGTAGCGCGGCACCACCTGGGTTACCTGCCCGGTGAGCGGATCAAACAGCGACAGGCGCTCCACTTCTTCATCAAACAGCTCAACGCGCAGCGCAATTTCATCTGATTCCGCCGGGAAGATATCGATCACTTCGCCACGTACGCGGAAGGTGCCGCGCTGGAAAGCCTGATCGTTACGGGTGTACTGCAACTCCGCCAGCCGGCGTAAGATGCTGCGCTGATCGATAATCATGCCGCGCGTCAGATGCAGCATCATTTTCAGGTAGAGGTCGGGATCGCCCAGACCGTAGATCGCCGAGACGGAAGCCACCACAATCACGTCGCGTCGCTCCAGCAGCGCTTTCGTCGCCGAAAGACGCATCTGCTCGATATGCTCATTCACCGAGGCATCTTTTTCGATAAAGGTATCGGAGCTGGGAACATAAGCTTCCGGCTGATAGTAGTCGTAGTAGGAGACAAAATATTCGACGGCGTTATCCGGAAAGAACTCCTTCATCTCGCCGTAAAGCTGCGCCGCCAGCGTCTTGTTCGGGGCCAGCACCATGGTAGGGCGGTTAAGGTCAGCAATGACATTGGCAATGGTAAAGGTTTTACCCGATCCCGTTACCCCTAACAGCGTCTGGTGGGCCAGACCATCTTCCAGTCCCTCTTTCAGACGACGGATCGCCTCTGGCTGGTCGCCAGAAGGCTGGAAAGCGGAATTGAGTTTAAAAACTTTGCTCATGAGTGGGGTTCCTGCTGAAGAATTCGCCGCGCGGCTTGCTAATTCTACTCCGCTCCACCATTTTTGCCAGCAAAAAATACTGGATATCCTTACAGCCTTTTGTCATGATGCCTCATTGACAGGCAGACTGGCTTAATAATTTCGCCTGCACCAAAACGCCCATATTTGTTGCGCAAGGTTATCCCCAGCCGGAGCGCGGATCTAACATTTGTCAATAGAATGACACAAAATTACAGGTAGATGAAAAGCAGGAAAAGACTCAGGCTTGATTTTCATTAAGCTGTTGATAATAAAGGTCAAGAGTAAAAAGGCCAGTTTAACAGCATAATGTATCCAGGCCGCGTATTTCCTCGCTTGCGCCACGTTTTCATTGTCTCATACACAAGGTTATCCACAGGAATAGTGGATAACTGAAGCGAGGCCCGCCGCCATCAGCTGTGTATAATTTTCAGGCGCATTATTCAGACCCAGAAAAATAATTTTTTTGCGCCTGTTTTTCCTGCAAAGCATAACGATTTCACTCTGCTTTTTCCTTTTCCGCGCCTCGATGGGCACATTGATCAACATGCGTCCGCTGAAGGATCCCGCTGCTGCGCCCTGCCCGGGGATCGATTGCACCAGATATGTTAAGCGATCGGCACTATTAAGGTGCAGACCTTTTATATCCTGCCGTAATTGTTAAGCATCATTCAACTTTCCGGCGATTTTAGCCCCTCTGCGCTGACCTTTTTCCTGGGTACCGGCATCTGGCCCGGGAATTGCAAGGTTATTGCTGACCGGGAAACCGGCCGCAGAATAACGGGCTGGTGCAGTGGCGATCGCCCCGGAGCTTACTGTTTGCCAGACGACGCAGAGCGGAAGCATTCAGGCTAATTATCTGAAAGGAGAGTATCAGATGCTGAGTTTACGTTCGGTCAATCAGTTTTACGGTCACAATCATATTCTCTGGGATGTGGATCTGGATCTGCCGCCTGGCACCTGTACCGGCGTGCTGGGTCGCCCTGGTATGGGGAAAACCACGCTGGTAAACTGCATTATGGGGCATCTGCCGGTTAACAGCGGATCCATGACCTGGCAGGCTGAGGGATCGCCGCCGGAAGATCTGCTGATCCGCCCGCCTGAACAGCGCGCCCGCATGGGTATTGGCTATGTTCCCCAGGGGCGTCTGACATTCTCCCATATGAGCGTGGAAGATAATCTGCTGATCGCCTTGCTGGCGGGTCAGGAAGATCGCCACCGTGCCATTCCTGAAATGGTGTTCGATCTCTTTCCCGCGCTCTATTCGTTACGCCATCAGCGCAGCGGCGAATTGCCGCTGGATCAACAGCAGCAGCTGGCGCTGGCGCGCGCGCTGGTGTTACAGCCGAAGCTGCTGATTCTGGATGAACCCACCGAGGGTATGTCCCCCTGGCTGGAAGAAGAGATGGGAAATTTGTTGCGTCGTCTGAACCGCGATTACGGCCTGACCATTCTGCTGCTGGAGCAGCGCGTCTCCTTTATCCGCCGCGTGGCCGACTATTTCCTGCTGCTGCACCGTGGCCGTAACGTGGCGCAGGGGAGAGTGGCGCAGCTGGATGATGTCACCGTCAACAAATGGCTGACGGTGACCTGAGCGGCAGCTTATTCCGGTAGCCGGAGATAGTGACCGCAGCGGGCCTGTTCAGCCTCCTCCGTCAGCCAGGGAATAATCCCCAGACAGGGTGCCGCCAGACGCTGCTTCAGCGTCGCCAGATATTCTGACTGGCGTTTGCCGGGCGGCTGCACCGTATTGGCGATCCAGCCCACCAGCGGCAGCCCCGCCGCGCGCACCGCATCAGCGGTGAGCAGCGCATGGTTAATACAGCCCAGTTTTACCCCAACCACCAGAATCACCGGCAGTTGCTCTGCTCTGACCCAGTCGGCAAAAGTCAGACTCTCTGACAACGGCGTGTACCAGCCGCCAGCGCCCTCCACCAGGATCCACTCCGCCTGGCGCTCCAGCTGCCGTAATCCCTGTGACAGCGCCGCTGCGCTGACCGGCCTTCCTTCTTCGGCGCTGACGATATGAGGCGATGTCGGCTCCAGAAAAGCGAAGGGATTGACCTGTTCATAAGGCAGCGTCACGCTGCTGTAACGCTGCAGCGCCAGCGCATCGCTGTTACGCAGCCCCTCAGCGGTGACTTCGCAGCCGGAAGCCACTGGCTTATAACCTGCCGTACGATAACCCGCCGCACCTGCCGCCTGCAGCAGCGCGCCACTGGCGACCGTTTTCCCTACTTCAGTGTCCGTTCCGGTGACAAACCAGCGTTTCATGTAGTAATCACTCCATACATCAGTTGATAACTTAAGCGACAGCCCTGTGCATCGCGCGCCCAGTGCTGCTCCAGCTGCGCCAGGCGCTGGCGGGTGAGAATGGTGTTGTCGCGCCCCTGATGCAGATGGGTGGCGCCAATTCCCTTCAGAGAGCGCATGGCGCTCAGCGCATCGGCAAAATGCAGCGTGACGGTTTGCTGCTGCAGCCTGACGTCAAGATCGCCGCAGGCGGCGCGAATCTGCTCTGCGCTGAGAAAACGGTTAGCGTGGGGATGCGCATCCAGATAGCGCCAGGCGTCGTGCAACTCCTGCAGCGATCCGGCAGTAAGCGTCGAGAAGAGTACCGTGCCGCCCGGTCGGGTTACGCGCGCAAACTGCTGCAGCGCAATGCGCAGATTGCTGCTCCACTGCACCGCCAGATTGCTCCAGACCAGATCCATGCTGGCGCTGGCGACGGGCAACGCATCGATATCGCCCAGCAGATAGCGATCGGCGCTCTGCTGCTGGCGCGCCTGCTGCAGCATGGCAGCGGAGAGATCCAGCGCCGTCACCTGATGACCGCGCTGCCGCCAGAGATGGCTGAACCAGCCGGTGCCGCAACCTGCGTCCAGCAGTTGCGGGCCTGGCTGCGGCGGAGCCAGCGCCAGCAAGGCGGCCCCGCTGTGCCGCTGCAGATCAGCATGCTGGTTGTAATGGCTGGCGGCGCGGCCAAAAGCCTGCGCCACCGCCTGTTTATTCACTGGCGGCATCGCTGAGCGCCTCCAGTAAACGATCGATATCCTGCTCTTCGTGACGGGCGGTCAGGGTGATACGCAGCCGTGCCGTGCCGGGGGGCACGGTGGGGGGACGGATAGCCGTCAGCCAGAAGCCCGCCGTGCGTAAGCGCTGCGCCAGCGCCAGCGCGCGTCCGTTATCGCCCACCAGCAGCGGCTGAATGGCGCTGGCTGAGGGCAACAGCGACCAGGGCAGCGCTGCCGCCCCCTGGCGGAAACGCTGAATCAGCTGCTGCAGTTTTTGGCGCTGCGCATCCGCCTGCTGAATCTCACGCAGCGCCGCCTGCAGAGCGCAGGCCTGCGCCGGCGGCATGGCGGTGCTGTAGATCAGGTGACGGGCGAACTGAACAAGATAATCAGCCGTCTCCTCGTCACACAGCACGGCGGCCCCGCTGACGCCAAAAGCCTTGCCAAAGGTGACCACCAGCAGCTCCGGTTTTACCTGTTGTTGCCAGCAACTGCCGCGTCCCTGTTCGCCGATCACACCGATACCGTGAGCATCATCCACCAGCAGCCAGCCGTCTGCCGCGCGTGTCTGCTGCGCCAGCGCGGCCAGCGGCGCGCTGTCGCCATCCATGCTGAAAATACCTTCGGTAACCACCAGCGTATTGCCTGCACAGGGCGTTGCGAGACGCGCGGCCAGACTCGCTGGCTGATTGTGGGTGAAACGGCGCAGGGTGGCGGGCACATGGCTGGCCGCATCCAGCAGCGAGGCGTGTGACAGTTTATCCGCCAGAATGCGGTCCCCTTTCCCGGCCAGCAGATGGATTAACGCCTGATTGGCGGCAAAGCCGGAGATAAACAGCAGCGCGCGCGAGTAGCCGAGCCAGTCAGCCAGTTGTTGCTCCAGCTCAGCATGATAACGGCTGTGACCGCTGACATGTCCCGAGGCACCCGCCCCGGCCCCGCTCTGCGCCGCCCCCTGCTGCCAGGCACGGATCAGCGCCGGATGCTGACTGAGGCCAAGATAGTCGTTGCCGGAAAAGTGCAGATAACGCTCTCCCGCCACCTGCAGCCAGCGACCATCATTCTGTTCAATCACCGGACGCTGCCGCCAGGCATCCGCCGCGCGCCGCGTCTGTAACGCCGCCTGGATCTGTTGCTGCCAGCCCATCAGCGCGCCGCGTTGTAAAAATGTTCGTTGTCCGCCTGCAGTAGCTGCGCGCTGAGTTGCTGCTGCTGTTCGTTATCCCCGGCGTGGGTATGGCTGTGTTGTGGATTGAGCCCCAGCTTGCGGAACAGCAGCAGATCCTTGTCCTCTTCCGGGTTCGGCGTGGTAAGCAGCTTGCAGCCGTAGAAGATCGAGTTCGCGCCCGCCATAAAACACATTGCCTGAGTCTGCTCGCTCATCTGCTCGCGTCCGGCGGAGAGGCGCACGTGGGAGGTGGGCATCATGATGCGCGCCACCGCGATGGTGCGGATAAAGTCGAACGGATCTACATCCTCATTCTCCGCCAGCGGCGTGCCCTTGACCTTCACCAGCATATTGATCGGCACGCTTTCCGGCGGTGTCGGCAGGTTAGCCAGCTGCACCAGCAGACCGGCGCGATCGTTGACCGTCTCTCCCAGCCCGACAATACCGCCGGAACAGACTTTGATGCCGACATCACGCACTTTTTCCAGGGTATCCAGCCGCTCCTGGTAGCTGCGCGTGGTGATGATATTGCCGTAAAATTCTGGCGAGGTGTCAAGGTTATGGTTATAGAAATCGAGCCCGGCGGCGGCCAGACGCTGCGCCTGAGTGTCGCTCAGGGTGCCGAGCGTCATACAGGTTTCCATACCCATCGCCTTCACGCCCTGCACCATCTGCTCAAGATAAGGCATATCGCGGTCGTTGGGGTTTTTCCATGCGGCGCCCATACAGAAACGGCTGGAGCCAGCCGCTTTCGCCTTGCGTGCCGATGCCAGCACCGCATCCACTTCCATCAGCCGCTCTGCCTCCAGCCCGGTTTTATAGCGGGCGCTCTGCGGACAATATTTGCAGTCCTCCGGGCAGGCACCCGTTTTGATCGATAACAGGGTGCTGACCTGCACCTGACGCGGATCAAAATGTTGCCGGTGCACCTGCTGCGCCTCAAACATCAGTTCCAGAAAGGGTTTATCAAACAGCGCCTGCGCGGCCGCCACTGTCCAGCGTTGTGCCATTGCTTACTCCAGAAAAGGGTGTCATCCCGGGGGTTATCGTGGTTATACTTGTAAACTAAATCTTTTAATTTCGGTTTACAAGACTGATGTTCACTCAGGATGATCGCGCATTTGACCGCCAGCATATCTGGCACCCTTACACCTCGCTGCATGAGCCCCTGCCCTGCTATCCGGTGGTGGCGGCGGAAAAATGCCAGCTGGAACTGGCCGATGGCCGTCGTCTGGTGGACGGCATGTCCTCCTGGTGGGCCGCTATCCACGGCTATAACCATCCGCGCCTGAACCAGGCGCTGCAGCAGCAGATGGCGCAGATGTCGCATGTGATGTTCGGCGGCATTACCCACCCTGCCGCCGTGCAACTCTGTCGCCAGCTGGTGTCGATGACGCCTGAGGCGCTGGAGTGCGTTTTCCTCGCCGATTCAGGATCGGTAGCGGTAGAAGTGTCGATGAAAATGGCGATGCAGTACTGGCTGGGACGCGGTGAAAGACGCCAGCAGTTTCTTACACTCCAGCGCGGTTATCACGGCGATACCTTTGCCGCGATGTCAGTGTGCGATCCCGATAACTCAATGCACAGTTTGTGGCGCGGTTTCCTGCCGCCGCATCATTTTGCCGCTGCGCCGCAGTGCGCTTTCGACGATGCCTGGGATGAGCGTGATATCGACGATTTTGCCCGCCTGATCGCGCAACATCATACGCAGATCGCGGCGGTGATTCTGGAGCCAATTGTGCAGGGTGCCGGGGGGATGCGCTTTTATCATCCGCGCTACCTGCAGCGGGTGCGCGAATATTGCGATCGCTATGGCCTGCTGCTGATCGCCGATGAGATCGCCACCGGCTTTGGCCGCAGCGGCAAGCTGTTCGCCTGTGAGCACGCGCAGATCGTGCCCGATATTCTCTGTCTCGGCAAAGCGCTGACCGGCGGCACCATGACGCTCTCCGCCACCCTGACCACGCGCGAGGTTGCAGACACCATTGGCCGCAGCGAGGCGGGCTGCTTTATGCATGGCCCCACCTTTATGGGCAACCCGCTGGCCTGCGCGGTGGCGAGCGCGAGCCTGGCGCTGGTGCAGGAAGGCGCCTGGCAACGCCAGGTGGCAGGCATTGAACAGCAACTGCGAGACCAGCTGCTGGCGCTGCGTAGCCATCCGCAGGTGGCGGACGTGCGCGTGCTCGGCGCAATCGGTGTGGTGGAAAGCCGGACACCAGTCAATATGGCGGCCATCCAGCGTTTCTTCGTGGATCAGGGCGTCTGGATCCGCCCCTTTGGCCGCCTGATCTACCTGATGCCGCCCTATATCATCACCGCTGACGAACTGGCGCAGCTGACCACAGCTATCGGCCGGGCGCTGGATAATCCGGCGTTATTTAACGCTTAGTGTTCCCTCTTCGGCAACTCACGGTGTGATGCACTACGCTTGTATCACACCTCATCAACAGGAGCCGACAATGACACAAAACAAAGAGACGAACCGTCGACTGGTACTGGCGTCCCGCCCCACTGGCGCGCCCACAGACGCTAATTTCCGCATGGAGCAGAGCGAGGTTCCCTCTCCCGGCGAGGGGGAAGTGTTACTGCGTACCGTCTGGCTCTCCCTTGATCCCTATATGCGCGGCCGGATGAGCGATGCGCCTTCCTATGTGCCGCCTTACGAGCTCGATGAGGTATTAGGTGCCGGTACGGTGGCCGTGGTGGAACAGTCACGCCATCCCGATTATGCCGAAGGAGACTGGGTCGTCAGCCAGAGCGGCTGGCAGGATTATGCTCTGTCGAATGGCGAGGGTCTGATTAAACTGAGCGGCCCGGTGCTGAAACACCCCTCCTGGGCGCTGGGTCTGCTGGGCATGCCCGGTTTTACTGCTTTTATGGGGCTGCTGGATATTGGCAACCCGCAGCCGGGGGAAACCGTGGTGGTAGCGGCAGCAACCGGTGCGGTGGGCTCAGTGGTGGGCCAGATCGCCAGACTGAAGGGCTGCCGCGTGGTGGGCATCGCCGGCGGACCAGAGAAATGTCGCTATGCCCGCGAAACGCTGGGCTTCGATCATTGCGTCGATCACCGGCAGGACGATCTGGCGGAACAGTTAAAACAGCAGTGTCCGCAAGGCATTGATGTCTATTTTGAAAACGTGGGCGGCAAGGTGTTTAACGCCGTGCTGCCGCTGATGAACACCAAAGGGCGCATCCCGGTCTGCGGTCTGATCGCGGACTATAACGGCACGCGGCCACCGGAAGGGGTTGATCATTTACCGCTGTTACAGAGCGCTGTCTTACGTAAACGCCTGCGCATGCAGGGTTTCATTATCAATCAGGATTACGGCGATCGCTTCGATGAGTTTTTCAGCCAGATGAGCCAGTGGGTGGCCGACGATCGCATTGTATTCCGTGAACATATTGTCGACGGCCTGGAAAACGCCCCGGAAACTTTTACCGGTATGCTGGAAGGTAAAAATTTCGGCAAGGTGATTATCCGCGTCGCACAGGATGAACCGGAGGCAAACTGATGAAAATTCTAATGGTTTTAACCTCGCACGATACGCTGGGCGACACCGGCAAAAAAACCGGTTTCTGGCTGGAGGAGTTCATCGCCCCCTGGTATGTGTTTAAAGATGCAGGCATCAGCGTGGTGCTCGCCTCACCGGCGGGCGGCAAACCGCCGCTGGATCCGAAAAGCAACGAACCGGATGCGCAAAGCCATGATGCTGAACGTTTCCATCAGGATGCCTGCGCGCAACAGGCGCTGGCCAATACTCAGCGGCTGGAGAGCATCGACAGCAGCCAGTTTGACGCCGTGTTTTATCCGGGCGGTCATGGCCCGCTATGGGATCTGGCTGAAAATAAGCACAGCATTGCACTGATTGAAAACCTGTTCGCCAACGGCAAACCGGTGGCTGCCGTATGCCACGCACCGGGCGTCCTGCGCCATGCGAAGAAACCGGACGGCACCCCGCTGGTGGCCGGGAAACGGGTCACCGGCTTTACCAACAGTGAAGAGAAAGCCGTCGGGCTACTGGAAGTGGTGCCTTTTTTGGTTGAAGATGAGCTGCGCAGACTGGGCGGTAACTTTGAGCGCACCGGGGACTGGGGAGCTTACGCCGTTACCGATGGGCATCTGATCACCGGACAGAACCCCGCCTCCTCAACTGTCACCGCTCAGGAGCTGTTGAAACTGCTTCACCAATAATGACAGGAGGTTTGATGAGAGTTTACAGCCAGGATTTCAACGACGGCGATAAGATGCCGGAGCGCCATGTTTTTAACGGCATGGGCTACCAGGGCGATAACCTGTCCCCGCATCTTGCCTGGGACGAGGTGCCGGAAGGGACGAAAAGTTTTGTGGTCACCTGCTACGATCCCGATGCCCCTACCGGCTCCGGCTGGTGGCACTGGGTGGTAGCTAATATTCCGGCGCAGGTGACGGTACTGCCGCAGGGTGCCGGTTCCGGCGTTGCCGAGCTGCCCGCCGACGCCATTCAGACCCGGACCGATTTCGGCCAGAATGGCTACGGCGGCGCAGCGCCGCCGCAGGGTGAGAGCCACCGCTATATCTTTTCCGTACACGCACTGGATGTGGAAAAGCTGGATGTCGATGAGAACGCCAGCGGCGCTATGGTTGGTTTTAACGTCCATTTCCATGCGCTGGCCAGCGCGTCCATTACGGTGAAATACGCCTGACCCTTCCTTCGCGTATCGGTCTCCCCCTTCCTTACTGAGTGAGAAGGGGGAAAACCTCCCCGCTTATTGCAGCGCGTGGATCACTACCCACATCGGTCCCTGACCTACCGCATAGCGCGCCAGCGGCGTCAGCAATCCCTGCGCCTGATCGATTTTATACACCTCAATATGATGCGATTTTTGGCCGGCCGCCACCAGGTAGTGGCCGGTGTTATCGATATTGAAGCCGCGCGGCTGGGTTTCGGTCGGCTGATGTCCTTCAATCGTCAGCTGTGCGCCATCTTCGCTGACGCTGAAAATGGTGATGGTGCTGCTGGTGCGATCGCAGGCGTAAAGATGGCGGCCATCCGGCGTCAGATGAATATCCGCCGCCCAGCGCGTGCCGTTAAAGTCTGACGGCATCATGTCAAGGCTCTGCACGCATGCCACCTCGCCCTGCGCATTACGCAGCTGCCAGACGTTGACCGTACTGTCCAGCTCGTTGACGCAATAGGCGTATTCTCCGTTGGGATGAAAATCCATATGACGCGGGCCCGCCCCTTCCACGGTCGTCACCTGCGCCTGCTGACGCGGCGTCAGGGTACCTTCGTCCGTGAGTTCGAACAGGCAGATCCGATCCTGCTTCAGCGCCGGTACAAATAACGTCTGACTGGCGCGGTCAATATTGGCGGAATGGCAGCCCGCCATATCGCCGAGCACCTGCGTGGGTGCCTGTGGCAGACCATCTTCGCCGATGGGACTAATGCTGACGCAGCCATCATTATAGGAGCCGCTGAACAGATAACGACCGCGGCGATCGGTAGAAATATGGGTTGGACTACCCGGCAGTGGCGCCTCTCCCGCTTCGCTCAGCGTACCGTCGCTGCCGATGCGGAACGCCAGAATGCGAAAGTTCGGACGCACGCCGGCATAGAGAAAATCCCCCGCCGGACTCACCACCAGCGGCTGTACCTGGCCGGCAACATCGGTTACCTGCAACAATGTCAGTGCGCCATCTTCATGCATCTGCCAGGCGTGGATCTGCTGACTTTCCGGACTGGCGGTGTAGACAACTTGCTTCATACCTTCTCCTTGTTCGCTGCCTGTCTATCGTGTGAGGCACAACTTTAGCGCGTTTTAATGTCCGGCGCTGGATTGATTTATGTCCTGCTTTTTGTCTCAGGGCCGTGGTTGGGTGTAGACTTGGCGTTTTGTTAACCTCTTCGACTGGAATGATTAATGAGCTATCGTGTTATCGCCCTCGACCTGGACGGCACACTGCTGACGCCCGGTAAAACCATTTTACCCGAATCGCTCGCCGCACTGGCACGCGCGCAGCAGGCTGGCGTTAAGGTGATCATCGTGACAGGTCGTCATCACTGCGCCATTCACCCTTTTTATCAGGCGCTGCAGCTTGATACGCCAGCTATCTGCTGCAACGGTAGCTATCTGTATGATTACCATAATAAAAAGGTGTTGTCTGCCGATCCGCTGGGACAAGATCAGGCGCTGCGCGTGATTGAGATGCTGGACGAGCAGGCGATTCACGGTCTGCTGTATGTGGACGATGCCATGCTGTATCAGACGCCGACCGGTCATGTGATGCGGACGCTGAACTGGGCTCAATCCTTACCCGAGCACCAGCGCCCCGCCTTTATTCAGGTGCCGGATCTGGCGCAGGCGGCGCGGGATGCGGGTGCGATCTGGAAATTCGCCCTCTCCCATCCCGACACGCGCGCGCTGCAGCAGTTTGCCAGCAGCGTAGAACAGGAGCTGGGGCTGGCCTGTGAGTGGTCATGGCATGACCAGGTGGATATTGCTCAGCGCGGCAACAGCAAAGGCAGGCGCCTGGCGCAGTGGGTCGCCAGCCAGGGCCTCGCTATGGATAACGTGCTGGCGTTTGGTGATAACTATAACGATCTCAGCATGCTGGAGAGCGTAGGGCTGGGCGTGGCGATGGGTAATGCCGACGATGCCATCAAAGCGCGTGCGAAACGCGTGATCGGCACTAATCTGGAGCCAGGCATCGCCGAGACCATCTATAAAGAAGTGCTCTGATCAGGCCGTCACCGAGACACTTTTAATCTGGGCATAAAGCCATAGGCCAGGCCGAATGCCCAGTTCATCCCGCGCCCAGGGCGAAATGCGCGCCCACAGTTCACTGTTGCCAATGCGCAGCTTCACTTCAATCTGATCATTCACCTCAATCAGCTCCACCACCTGCGCCGGTAAGATGTTGCGGATCGAACTGTTCTGCGGCTGTTGCAGCGCCAGCGACACATCGGCGGACTGGATACGAATACGCAGCGGCGTTTTGACCGGCTGGCTAACCCGGTTCACCCAGATATGCTGGTCGCCGAGCAACAGCGCGGACATCGGATAGTCGGGATGATGCTCCAGCACCTGCACGCGCAGCACGCTGCTCAACTCGCTGCGTGGCAGCCAGGGGCGCATCGCGCTGCTGCTCCACACTTGCTCCAGCGGCCCGCACGCTTTCACCTGGCCGTTATCCAGCACCAGCACATTATCCGCCAGCTGCAGGATCTCCTCCAGACTGTGAGAAACGTAAAGCACAGGAATATCCACCTGCTGCGCCAGCTTTTGCAGATAGGGCATCAGCTCGCGCTTGCGCGGCAGATCCAGCGACGCCAGCGGCTCATCCATCAGCAGAATATCCGGCGCGCTCAGCAGGGCGCGGCCAATAGCGACGCGCTGTTTTTCCCCGCCGGAGAGAGAAACAGGAAAGCGATCCAGCAGCGGCGCAATGCCCAGCAGCTGCACCAGTGCGTTAAACTGCGGCTTCATAGCCGCGGCCATGCCATATTTCAGATTGCCGCGCACCCGGTAGTGAGGAAACAGGCGCGCATCCTGGAAGACGTAGCCCACGCGCCGCTTTTCCGGCGGCAGAAAAACACCGCTTTCCGCATCGCTCAGCAGACGATCGTTAAGCTGAATACGTCCGCGCTGAGGACGGGTTAAGCCGCCAATGGCGTTAATCAGCGAGGTTTTGCCTGCTCCGGAAAGCCCGAAGATGGCAGTAATGCCTTTGGCGGGCAGCGTGGCGTTAATCTCCAGCTGGTGATCGCCCAGCCGCTGCGAGAAAGCGAGCTTCAGCATGCTGCCCCCAGTCGCTTACGTCCCCAGCGCGTCAGCCATTCCGAGATCAGCAACGAGCAGAGCGCCAGCGCAATTGCCACTACGCACAGGCGCGCGGCGGCAGCTTCCGCCCCCGGCGTTTCAATTAAGCTGTACATCGCCAGCGGGATGGTGCGCGTTTCGCCCGGAATATTGGAGACAAAAGTGATGGTGGCACCAAACTCGCCCAGCGAGCGGGCAAATGCCAGCACCGTACCGACAATAATGCCCGGCAGCGTTAAGGGCAGCGTGATGGTGAAAAACACTCGCCAGCGACCGGCGCCCAGCGTGCGCGCCGCCTGCTCCAGTCGGGTATCTACCGCCTCCAGCGCCAGACGAATCGCCCGCACCATCAACGGAAACGCCACCACCGCCGAGGCGATCGCCGCGCCGCGCCAGCTGAAGGCGACGCTGATGCCAAACAGATCATACAGCCATTCACCAATAAAGCCGCGCCGTCCCAGCGCGATCAGCAGCAGATATCCCACCACCACCGGCGGCAGCACCAGCGGCAAGTGGATCAGGCTGTCGAGCAGGGCTTTGCCCGGAAAACGACAACGTACCAGAACCCAGGCCATCAGGATGCCGAGTGGCAGACTAAAGAGTACGGCGATAGCCGATATTTTCAGGCTAAGCAGCACCGCCTGCCATTCGAGATCGCTGAGCATCATGTTCGAGGTGTAAATCCGTAACGTTTAAAAATGGCTGCCGCTTGCGGCCCTTGCAGATAGTGATAAAAGGCCGAGACGGCAGGGGTATTGTGATCTTTCACGATCGCCATCGGGTATTCTACCGGCTTATGGCTGGATGCGGGAAACACGCCGACCACGGCCACTTTGTTACTGGCAACCGCATCTGAACCATACACAATGCCGTACGGAGTTTCATTGCGTTCGACCAGCGCCAGCGCGGCGCGCACATTATTGGCACGGGCCAGCGCCGGTGACAAGCTCTCCCAGGCACCCAGTTTTTGTAACGCCTCTTTTGCGTAGAGACCTGCGGGCACATGATCCGGATCGCCTGTCGCCAGCCGCTCGCCATGCAGCAGCGTTTTCCACGGCGTGCTGGCGTTAATCGCGACCGGCTGCGGCTGCGCGGCCTGCGGTGCGATCAGCACCAGATCGTTGCCCAGCAAGGTGACGCGACTCCCCACCTCCACCGCCTGTTCTTTTATCACATAATCCATCCACTGCTGATCGGCAGAGATAAACAGCGCGGCAGGCGCGCCCTGCTCTATCTGACGTGCCAGCACCGAGGAGGAGGCGAAAGAGGTGACGATCTCCACCTCTTTGCCCTGCTGATAATCACGGGCAATATCCTGCAGTGCATTGGTGAGTGACGCTGCGGCAAAAACGGTAATTTTCTCCGCCGCCAGGGCATGACCAGCAAAAGTGAGCGTCAGCAGCGCAGCAACGCGCCAGCCGCGTAAAGTAACAGACATCGTCTTCTCCGGGTTTCGTTATATACTTCATGATACAACGATAATTCTGACACTGTCATGCCCTTTATCGGCGCGAAACAGACAAGGTTGAGAGGATCTTTACAGCGACCTGCGCTATCAGCGATGCATGAAAAGAGTGCGGGCCGGGTCAGCAGGAACTGTCACCGGAGAGCGGATGATTGTTCAGGAGAGAACCACGCCCGCCAGACGGCAGGCGTGGTGAAGATAAAATCAGCGCGATGAATTCGCGGGGCGATCGTCACGACGACCAAATTTGGAGATGACGTTAAAGACTTCACCCAGACCGTAGATAAGTCCAAGCATAATCGCCATTACTACTGGCACCATGATCACCGCCAGGGCCAGGCTTTTAAGCAGTTCCAGCATGGGAGCCTCACTCTCGATAAAAAAGTGATTGTAACGGCTGAGGAAAAAAGTGCACTCGCCTTTTTGTGCTTTTACATTTCCTGCCCGACGGCGTGACGTGGCGGCTGGCAGAACTTACACTCTGCGAAACCCTTTTTCCGGAGCTGATATGCAGGCCGAAATCTCCCTTAATATCCGATTGCAGCAGAAGCTGTTTGCCGATCCGCGCCGCATCGCCTTGCTGGCACGCATTCAGGAAACCGGCTCGATCAGCCAGGGCGCAAAGCTGGCGGGCATCAGCTACAAAAGCGCCTGGGACGCCATTAATGAGATGAACCAGCTGGCGGAGCAGACGCTGGTGGAACGCGCTACCGGCGGTAAAGGCGGCGGCGGCGCCCGGCTGACGCGCTATGCAGAGCGTTTAATCCAGCTTTTTCATCTGATGGAACAAATCCAGCAAAAAGCCTTTGATGTGCTGCAACAGGATAATCTGCCGCTCGACAGCCTGCTGGCCGCCATTGCCCGCTTCTCGCTGCAGACCAGCGCACGCAACCAGCTGTTTGGCACGGTTATCGCTCGCGATAATCAGCCGGTTACGCAGCATCTGGCGGTGTTGCTGGCGGATGGCGTGACGCGTATCCGGGTGGCGCTCACCCGCCACAGCGCCGAGCGTCTGCAGCTCGACAGCGGTAAAGAGGTACTGGTGCTAATCAAAGCCCCCTGGATTCACATTACCAGCGCCGATGGCGAGTACGATAATCAGCTGTCGGGGCAGATCACCACTATCGAACCGGGCGAGACGCAGAGTGAGGTCTTAATCCGGCTTGAGAGCGGCGAAACGCTCTGCGCCACCCTGAGCAATGCGGAAGTTGAGCGGCAGCAGTTACAGTGCGCTATGCGTGTCACCGCTGGCTTCAATGCAGAACATGCCATCATTGCAACTCTGCTTTGACCTTCTTCACCATTTGACATCGCTATCTTCTGTGGTTAAAACAGCCATTACGATGCATAAAATGGAACAGAAGATGGCTTTATTGCAAATTTCGCAAGGCACGTTTCGTCTTAGTGATACCCGCACCCTGAATCTGCATGACCTGAAGCTGCGCAGCGGTGAGAGCTGGGCCTTTGTCGGGGCGAACGGTAGCGGTAAGTCATCGCTGGCGCGCGCCCTTGCCGGTGAACTGCCCGCCCTCAGCGGCAGCCTGACCTCGGACTTTACCCGTCCCACGCGCCTGTCACTGGAGCAGCTACAAAAGCTGGTCACCCGGGAGTGGGAGCGAAACAATACCGATATGCTCAGCGAGGGCGAAGATGACACCGGCCGCACCGCAGCGGAGATCATTCAGGATGAGGTGAAAGATGCGCAGCGCTGTCAGCAACTGGCCGCCCGGTTTGGCATCGCCCATCTGCTGGATCGTCGCTTTAAATATCTCTCCACCGGCGAAACGCGTAAAACGTTGCTCTGTCAGGCGCTGATGCCTGAGCCCGACCTGCTGATCCTTGATGAGCCTTTTGATGGTCTGGACGTCAGCTCGCGCGCCAGCCTGGCGGAGACGCTGCAGACGCTGCATCGTCACGGGCATACGCTGGTGCTGGTGCTGAACCGCTTCGATGATATCCCCGCGTTTATTGAACAGGTGGGCGTACTGGCGGAGTGCACTCTGACGCATGTCGGGCCGCGTGAGACGATTCTCGGCGAAGCGCTGGTGGCGCAGCTGGCGCACAGCGAACGTTTGCAGGGCATGGCGCTGCCGGAAGCGGATGCACCTGACCAGCTACCTGCGCTGGCGGATGACGCGCCGCGCATCACCCTGCGCAAGGGTGTGGTCTCCTGGAACGATCGTCCCATCATTCACGGTCTGAACTGGGAAGTGAAAGCGGGTGAACACTGGCAGATTGTCGGGCCGAACGGTGCCGGAAAATCTACCCTGCTCAGTCTGGTCACCGGCGATCACCCTCAGGGTTACAGCAACGATTTGACCCTGTTCGGCATCCGGCGCGGCAGTGGCGAAACCATCTGGGATATTAAACAGCATATCGGCTACGTCAGCAGCAGCCTGCACCTTGATTATCGTGTAAGCGTTAATGTGCGTACCGTGGTGCTCTCCGGCTTTTTTGATTCCATTGGTCTCTATCAGGCGGTTTCTGACCGACAGAGCGCGCTGGCTAACCAGTGGCTGGCGCTGCTCGGCATGGATAATACGCTGGCGGATGCGCCTTTCCACAGCCTCTCCTGGGGACAGCAGCGCCTGGTGTTGATTGCCCGCGCACTGGTGAAACATCCAACGCTGCTGATCCTGGATGAACCGCTACAGGGACTCGATCCGATCAACCGCCAGCTGGTACGCCGCTTTGTCGATGTGTTGATCGGCGAAGGACGCACGCAGCTGCTGTTTGTCTCCCATCACGCGGAAGATGCGCCACAGTGCATTACCCACCGTCTGAGCTTTATACCGGACGGCGATCGCTACCTTTATCAGCAGGAAACTGTACGCTGAACCTTCCGGGACGTCGCCTGACGCAACGTCCCATCTCCTCTGTGCAGCCCGAAATGTAAGCGCTACCATTTTTTCCCTGCTGCTATACTTTAATCTGTTGCAAAACCTTACCAATACCATTATTACGCTTGTGTAAACGATTTCATTTATCCAGACTGGATCACGCTTTATTGCCAGTCTGTATGCTATTTTTTATCGAAGCGTTTTGAGCTTTCTGACTTTACCAGGACCTGACATGGAAAAATTCAATCCGGTTGATCATCCGCATCGCCGCTACAATCCGCTCACCGATCAGTGGGTTTTAGTCTCGCCACACCGGGCCAAACGTCCGTGGCAAGGCGCGCAGGAGACACCCGCGCTGGAACAGCTACCGGCACACGATCCTGACTGTTTTCTGTGCGCGGGTAACACGCGCATTACCGGAGATAAAAACCCTGATTACAGCGGCACTTATGTGTTCACCAACGATTTTGCTGCGCTGATGACCGATACGCCCGCCGCGCCACAGAGCGACGACCTGCTGATGCGCTGCGAGAGCGCGCGCGGAACCAGCCGGGTGATCTGCTTTTCACCGGATCACAGCAAAACCCTGCCGGAGATGTCGCTGAGCGCACTGGAAGAAGTGGTGCGTACCTGGCAGCAGCAGACCGCCGATCTCGGTCGTCACTATCCCTGGGTGCAGGTGTTTGAAAACAAGGGGGCGGCGATGGGCTGCTCCAACCCCCATCCTCATGGTCAGGTCTGGGCGAACAGTTTTCTGCCCAATGAAGCGCAGCGTGAAGACGATCATCAGCGCAGCTACTATGCACAGAAAGGCTCGCCGATGCTGGTGGATTACGTGGCGCGTGAGCTGCAGGACGGCAGCCGCACCGTGGTTGAAACTGAACACTGGCTGGCGGTAGTGCCCTGGTGGGCTGCCTGGCCGTTTGAAACCCTGCTGCTGCCGAAAGCGCATATCAAACGCTTAACCGATCTCAATGAAGCGCAGCGTCAGGATCTGGCGCTGGCGTTGAAACAGCTCACCAGCCGTTACGATAACCTGTTCCAGTGCGCCTTCCCCTACTCTATGGGCTGGCACGGCGCGCCTTTTAACGGCGAAGCGAACGATCACTGGCAGCTGCATGCCCATTTCTACCCGCCGTTGCTGCGTTCGGCAACCGTGCGCAAATTTATGGTTGGCTACGAGATGCTGGCTGAAACCCAACGTGATTTAACGGCGGAACAGGCGGCAGAACGTCTGCGTTCTGTCAGCGCTGTCCATTTCCGCGAGGCTAAAGCATGACTCTGAAAAGCACCACTCAACAGATTTTCACCGAAAAGTTTGGCTATCAGCCAACCCATACCATTCAGGCGCCGGGCCGTGTCAACCTGATTGGCGAACATACCGACTACAACGATGGTTTTGTGCTGCCCTGCGCCATCGACTACCAGACCGTAATCAGCTGTGCGAAGCGCGATGATCGTCAGGTACGGGTGATCGCGGCCGATTACGACAATGCTGAAGATCAGTTCTCGCTGGATGCGCCGATCATGAGCGTGCGGAAGCCGATGTGGGCAAACTATGTACGCGGCGTGGTGAAACATCTGCAGCAGCGCAACCCGGCATTTGGCGGCGCGGATATGGTGATCAGCGGCAACGTACCACAGGGCGCGGGCCTCAGCTCCTCCGCCTCGCTGGAAGTGGCGGTGGGCACGCTGTTCCAGCAGCTTTACCATCTGCCGCTGGATGGCGCGGAGATCGCGCTGAATGGTCAGGAAGCGGAAAACCAGTTCGTTGGCTGTAACTGCGGCATTATGGATCAGCTGATCTCCGCGCTGGGTAAAAAAGATCATGCCATGCTGTTGGATTGCCGCTCGCTGAGCACCCGTCCGGTGCCGATGCCGTCTGATATCGCGGTCGTGATCATCAACTCCAACTTCCGCCGCAGCCTGGTGGGCAGCGAATACAATACCCGTCGTGAGCAGTGTGAAACCGGCGCGCGCTTTTTTGCCCAGCCAGCATTGCGCGATGTGGACATCGCACAGTTTCAGGCGGTTGAGCACGAACTCGATCCGCAGGTGGCGAAGCGTGTGCGCCATGTGCTGACGGAAAATGCCCGTACCCTGGAGGCGGCCGACGCCTTAAGCAAGGGCGATCTGAAACGCATGGGCGAACTGATGGCCGAATCGCACGCTTCAATGCGTGATGACTTTGAAATCACCGTGCCGCCCATCGACACCCTGGTTGAGATCGTCAAATCGGTGATTGGCGATCGTGGCGGCGTGCGCATGACCGGCGGCGGCTTTGGCGGCTGCGTGGTGGCGCTGATGCCGCTGGATCTGGTGGATGAAGTCAAAGCGGCGGTAGCGGAACGTTATGAAGCGCAAACCGGCCTGAAAGAGAGCTTCTGGGTATGTAAAGCATCAGAAGGAGCGGGACAATGTTAAACGACGCACAATCGCTGGCGCCGGACGGTCAGCCCTGGCGCATCACGGTATTACGTAACCGCAACGGCATGGTCGCAACCTTTATGGACTGGGGCGCCACCTGGCTTTCCGCCCGCGTGCCGCTGCAGGATGGTACGGTGCGTGAGACGCTGCTGGGCTGCGCCACGCCTTCCGATTATCTGCATCAGACCGCCTATCTGGGAGCCACGGTAGGTCGCTATGCCAACCGCATCGCTGGCGCCCGGCTGCAGCGCGGCGATATTCAGCTGACGGCCAATCAGGGCGCGCATCAGCTGCATGGCGGGCCGGAAGGGTTCGACAAGCGTCGCTGGCAGATTGTCAGCCAGAGCGAGAATGCCGTGCACTATCGCCTCGATTCGCCTGATGGCGATCAGGGATATCCGGGCACGCTGATCGTCGATCTGCATTATCAGCTGGATGATGACAATGGGTTGTCTGTTCGCTTTGCGGCGCAGACCGATAAAGCCTGTCCGGTGAACCTTACCAATCACGCCTATTTTAACCTTGACGCAAATCATGGCGATGCGCGCCAGCATCGTTTACAACTGCAGGCCGATCACTATCTGCCGGTAGACAGCGAAGGCATTCCCAATGCGCCGTTGAAAGCGGTAGCAGGCACCAGCTTCGATTTCCGCCAGCCGAAAGTGGTGGCGCAGGATTTCCTTAGCGATGAGGATCAGCAAGCGGTGCAGGGTTACGATCACGCTTTTCTGCTCAACAACGCCGGGGATGCCAGCCAGCCAGCCGCGCAGCTGTGGTCAGCAGATGGCAAGCTGCAGCTGACGGTGTTCACCTCTGCGCCTGCGCTGCAGTTCTATTCGGGGAATTACCTGGCAGGTACCCGTGCGCGCGAGCATGAGAGCTATACTGCTTTTCAGGGCATTGCGCTGGAGAGTGAATTTCTGCCGGATTCGCCGAATCACCCTGAATGGCCGCAGCCGGACTGCTGGCTGCAGCCAGGTGAAACCTATCAGTCTGTGACACGTTATTGCTTCACCGCGGGCTGAGAAACGGGATGAAAAACACGCACTGCGTACGACACAGGCTTACGCGGTGCCAGGTTTTCCGCTATGGTAAGGCACTATCGATTTGCCGTCCCTTGTCGGCAAGCGCGTGGTTTCCATTATCATAGAAACATTAGAGCATTAAGGAGTTAAGCTATGGCTGTAACTAAGCTGGTTCTGGTGCGCCACGGCGAAAGCCAGTGGAACAACGAAAACCGCTTTACCGGATGGTACGATGTGGATCTTTCTGAGAAAGGCCGCAGCGAAGCCAAAGCAGCAGGTCAGCTGCTGAAGAAAGAGGGATTCACTTTCGATTTCGCCTATACCTCCGTGCTGAAGCGCGCTATCCACACCCTGTGGAGTGTGCTGGACGAGCTGGATCAAGCCTGGCTGCCGGTGGAAAAAACCTGGCGCCTGAATGAGCGTCACTACGGTGCGCTTCAGGGCCTGAACAAAGCGGAAACCGCAGAAAAATATGGCGACGAGCAGGTAAAACAGTGGCGTCGTGGCTTTGCCGTGACCCCACCAGAACTGGATCGCAACGATGAGCGTTTCCCGGGCCACGACCCACGTTATGCGAAACTGAGCGCCGAACAGTTGCCGACCACCGAGAGCCTGGCCCTGACCATCGATCGCGTGATCCCTTTCTGGAATGAATCTATCCTGCCGCGCATCAAGAGCGGTGAGAAAGTGATCGTCGCCGCGCACGGTAACTCCCTGCGTGCGCTGGTGAAATATCTGGATAACATGAGCGAAGAAGAGATCCTCGAGCTGAACATCCCGACCGGCGTACCGCTGGTGTATGAGTTCGATGAAAACTTCAAGCCTGTCAAACGTTACTATCTGGGCGACCAGGCTGAAATCGAAGCGAAAGCGGCAGCCGTGGCTAACCAGGGTAAAGCAAAGTAAGCCGTCGCTGAAATGCAAAAAGGCCAGACATTGTCTGGCCTTTTTTCTGCGCTGCGTTTTTAGCCGCGACGCGCTTTTACCGCATCAGCCAGCTGGCGCAACACCTTCACGGTATCCTCCCAGCCAATGCAGGCATCAGTGACGCTCTTACCATAGACCAGCGGTTCGCCGCTCTCCAGGCTCTGGTTGCCTTCCACCAGATGGCTTTCCAGCATCACACCGGTAATGCCATGTTCGCCGCCAGCAATCTGCTGCGCCACATCGTCCGCCACCACCAGCTGCTTCTGGAACTGCTTGCTGCTGTTGGCGTGGCTGAAGTCGATCATCACCTGCGGGCGCAGACCCGCTTTCTCCAGACCGGTTTTCACCGCGCTGACGTGGTGTGCGCTGTAGTTGGGCTCTTTGCCGCCACGCAGGATGATATGGCAATCTTCATTGCCGCTGGTTTCGACAATGGCAGAATGACCATATTTGGTGACGGAGAGGAAGCAGTGCGGCGCACTGGCGGCATTAATGGCATCAATCGCCACTTTAATGGTGCCATCGGTGCCGTTTTTGAAACCTACCGGGCAGGAAAGACCGGAAGCGAGTTCACGATGCACCTGCGATTCGGTGGTACGAGCCCCAATTGCGCCCCAGCTCATCAAATCTGCGACATATTGCGGCGTGATCATATCGAGGAATTCGCCCGCGGTCGGCAGGCCGGTATCGTTGATATCCAGCAGCAGTTTACGGGCAATACGCAAACCTTCGTTGATTTGATAGCTGCCGTCCATCCAGGGATCGTTGATCAGTCCTTTCCAGCCGACAGTGGTACGCGGCTTTTCAAAGTAGACGCGCATCACCACTTCCAGCTCGCCTTTCAGCTCCTTACGTAGCGCCAGCAGGCGTGTCGCGTACTCTTTGGCGGCTTCCGGGTCGTGAATCGAGCAGGGACCGATCACCACCAGTAAGCGGTCATCTTCACCGTGCAGAATCTGGTGAATAGCCTGGCGGGCCTGAAAAACGGTTTGTGCCGCGTTGCTGCTGGCGGGATATTTTTCTAACAAGGCAACAGGAGGGAGCAGCTCTTTGATCTCCCTGATGCGTAAATCATCATTCTGGTAATTCATACTCTGTCCATATCATTATTGGCCCGATGCGCTCAGGCACATCCTGCACAATGTAGCCCTTCAGCGAGGTGGTGTAAATTAGCTCTTCAGCGTAAAGGTATGTTTAAAATTTGCACTTATCGCCCTTTGCACTAAACTTTTAACGGTAAGCACTGAGGAGAATGTGTCTTACCTTATTTTTATTCAGACAGCGCTAACCTGGCGGGATTTTATTCCGTCACACCTCCTGTCTGGTCAAAACTGCCCCACCGGTTTTGAAACGGCAACTATCATTAATTAACAGGAGCATAATGATGAATAAGTTTGCAATGATTTTTCTGACAGCAGCGATGACTTTAGGCAGCGGTGCGGCCATGGCTACCAGCTCAAATAACGGTACTGCCAACCAGGCAGCCGATGCGGGTGCCGCAGCGGGTGGCGCAAAACAGAACCTGCCACCGAATAATGTGGATAACAGCCAGATTAATAATAGCGGTACCAATACTAACAGCGGCGCTACGTCTTCAGGCAGCATGGATAATATGTCGGCTGATGACATGCATCAGAACAGCCAGTGTAAAGATGGCAAATGCCCGGATATTAACCGTAAGGTGCAGACTGGCACCGGCAGCGACGTGAATACCCAGACCGACGGTACCACGCAGTAATTATCCCTTTCTGTATAAATAAAGGAGAGCCTGAGCTCTCCTTTATTTTTCCCTGCCCGCTTTTCCGTTATGCTGAGCCGATGAAATATTCAGAGATTTTTTCATGGCCTCACTGTTACTCATCGATGATCATCCGCTGGTAGAAGTAGCGCTGGAAGCGGCCCTCGACAAGTCACCGGTTCCGCTGCGTTTGTTTTCCGCTAACAGCGAAGCCGCCGCGCGCCAGTTGCTGCTGCAACAGCGCATCGATCTTATCGTGCTGGATATCGGTCTGCCCGACAGTGACGGGCTGGAGCTGCTGCGACGTCTGAAGGCGCGCGAAGAGCCCTGCCCCGTTCTGATCTATTCCGCTCAGCAGACCCAGCACTATATAGGTACTGCCCGGGCGCTGGGCGCGGCGGGGTATGTGATTAAAAGCCAGAGTATGAACCAGCTGTTAAGCGCTATCCTGGCGGTGCTGGGCGGTCAGACGGCGTTCCCGCCCGGCGTGGAGGCCGCGTCGCCGCTGCCTTTAACCGGCAAAGAGCGTCAGGTGCTGGCCCTGCTGGCCAGCGGGCTCTCTAACCTGCAGATCGCCGGGCAGCTGCATATCAGCAATAAAACCGTCAGTACCCACAAAAAGAATATTCTGGAAAAAACGGGTGCCCGCTCGGTGGTGGAGCTGGCCGCGCTCTGGAAAGCGCAACAGTGATACGCTGGCTGTGGGCGCTCTGCCTGTTATGCACCCTGAGCGTGTATGCTGACTACCGACCGGTCAGCAGCGTTACGCTGCCGGTAATGATGCCGCTGCAGGATCAGCACCATGGACAACAGCGCATAGTTGGCGTACTGGCCGCCAGTAACGCCCCCTGGGCGATGCGCGTGGGTAGCGACCTCTACGGCATTACCGCCGACTATCTGGCGGCCCTGAGTCAGCTCACCGGCGTTCAGTTCTCCGTCCGGCTTTTTCCCGATGAGGCGCAGCAGCTGGCCGCGCTACAGCGGGGTGAACTCGATTTTCTCCTGACCCTGACGCCTGGGGACCTACCCTCCGGTATCCTGCTGAGTGACAGCTGGTACAGCAGTCCGCTACGCATCTACCGCAACCGGGCAAACCAGCGCGCCGTGATGTTTAACAGCCGCGACGCCCGGCTGGCAATCGGTCGGGAAACCCTGGAGCGGCTGCCCGCGACGCGGCGCGCAGGTCATCACTGGCGCGAGTATGAGAGCGATTTGCAGGCGCTCTATACGCTACTCAATCAGCAGAATGATTATGTGGTGGCAGACGAAACCAGCGCCAGTTTTCTGCTCAGTCAGTTACAGCAGGGACAAATCTATCAGCTGGCCTCTGCTGCCGACCTGGGCGCGCAGAGCCTGCACGCCGCCGCGCAAAATCCGGCGCTGATTGACTGGCTGAACCGCAGCCTGCGTCAGCTGCCGCTGGAGCTGGTCAACGCGATTCAGGGGCGCTGGAGCGCCCCGCTGCCCCGCTATCAGGACACCCAAACGTTGCCGCTTACCGCCATGGAACGCCAGTGGCTGAGCGCCCATCCGCAGATCTTCTACGCGGCAGAGAGTGATAACTATCCCTGGAGCTACCGCGACGCCAGCGGCCAGGCGCGCGGTTACGGCGTCGATCTGTTAAATGCCATTGGCCAGAGCACCGGTCTGCGTTTCACGCCGCGCTGGGTAGATAACCCGCAGCAGGCCAGTGCGCTGTTAGAGCAACAACAGGTCCTGCTGCAACTGGTGCAGCCGTTAACCGGCGAAGGGATGCAAAGCGCCACACTACCTGTCTGGCGCGCCCTGTGGGGCATTTACAGCACCGACCGCCTCCCGCTGCTGCACTGGCGCGATCTGCAGGACAAGCGTATCGGCATATTGCGTGCAGACCAGGCGCAACAGCTGCTGCCGCCTGACGCCCGCGTGCAGTTGTTCAACGATCGCCGCACGCTGTACGACGCGCTGATAAGCGGCCAGATCGATGCGCTGTCCGATAATGTGCTCTCGGCACGCTGGCGCATCGCCGGCCGCTATCCGGATCGTATCCATCTGGCTTTTGTCGCCAGCGATATCGCCTGGCCGATCGCCATCGGGGTGGCCCCCTCCCAGCCGTTGCTGCGTGACATCGTGAATAAAGGCCTGCAGCAAATCCCGCCGGAAACGCAGCGCCAGATGCGTGATAACTGGGCGATGCCACCGCAGCCGGGCAGCGAAATGGCGATGCGCTCCCTGCCCGCTATTGTGCTGATACTGGCGGGGATAGCGATCCTGGTTTTACTCATCCTGCTGGTACGTCGCTATCTGCAGCAGCGGCGTGAACGGGTGCAGCGGGAACAGGCGGAGCAGGCCAATCGCATGAAAAGCCAGTTTCTTGCTACCGTCAGTCATGAACTGCGCACCCCGATGCAGGCGATCCTGGGGCTACTGGAACTGGAAAAACAGCAAAACAGCAGCGCTAATCTTGCCCTGCTGCACAGCAGCGCCCGCTCACTGCTCACTTTGCTGAACGATTTGCAGGATCATGCGCGCATCGAGAGCCAGACCTTTAATCTGGCGCCCCGCCCACTGGATCTTCCGCAGTGGCTGGCACAGCTGCAGCGTTTTTATCATCCGCTGATGCGTGAAGCGGGGCCGCAGCTGCGGGTAGAGGCGCTGACACCGCTGCCGGACAGGATCCTGATTGATGCCGATCGCCTGCAGCAGATCACGAATAACCTGATCACCAACGCCCTGAAATTTACTCAGACGGGCGAAATACGCCTGACGCTGGCGGTGACGCAGCACATCAGACTGGAAATCAGTGACAGCGGCAGCGGTATTCCTGCGGACGAGCAGCCGAAATTGTTCGATCCGTGGTATCAGGCGCCCTCCGGCAAACGGCTCTCGGTGCAGGGGAGCGGTCTGGGACTGTTTATCTGCCGTGAGATTGTGCAGCACATGGGGGCGATATTACGCTGCACTCCACGCCGGGGATCGGCACACGTGTGACCGTAACGCTGCCCCTGCAGCTTGCCGACAGCGAGGCGATGTCAGAAGCAGCCGCGACGACATGGCCGCGCTATCCCGCGCTGCGTGCGGCGATCGTTGACGATCATCCGGCAAACCTGCTGGTGATGCAGCAGCAGCTGGCGCAATTCGCTATTCAGGCCGACTGTTTTGCCGCCGGTAAGGCGCTGCTGCGCGCCGATGCCGACCGCCCTTACGATCTGCTGGTGATTGACCAGATGATGCCGCGTCCGGACGGGCCGCTGCTGCTGCGGATTTTGCGCCGTCGCCACCGTCAGCGCAGGCATCGCTCGTTACGCGTGCTCTGCTCAGCGGATGCGCAGTTGCGTTTTGCTGACAGGCTACTGGTGGATGAAGTGATACTGACCAAGCCGCTGGCGCTGCAGGATATTGCCCGCGTGCTGGCGGCGCATTTTCCCGATCCCCTGGCCGGAATAGCAGAGAATATCTCGGCTCTGGGGCAGCATAATGAGAAGTATATTGCCCGGCTGCGCACAACCCTGCGTGAAACACTGAGCAGTGACAGCCAGGCGATTGACCAGGCGCATGCTACCCAAAACTGGCCAGCGCTGGCGCGCGCCGCCCACCATATGAAAAGCAGCTGGCTGCTACTGGGCATTGCCGAAGGCGCAGCTCTGAGCCAGCAGCTGGCCGATAAAGCGAAACAGCATCAGGACGCGCCTGAAGCGCGGGAATTGCTGATATCATTAACCCACAGGTTGCTGGCAAAACTGGAAACTTATGGCCCATACACATCATCACGCGGAAAATAATGGAAATCGTACCCGACTGGCCGCTGCCTTTGGCGTAACGGCGCTGTTTATGCTGGCAGAAGTGATTGGCGGCTGGCTCTCCGGCTCGCTGGCGTTACTGGCGGATGCCGGACATATGCTCACCGATGCCGCCGCCCTGCTGATGGCGCTGCTGGCGGTACAGTTCGCGCAACGGAAACCCAATGCGCGTCACACCTTTGGCCTGTTGCGTCTGACGACGCTGGCCGCTTTTGTTAATGCGCTCGCGCTGCTGGGAATTACGGTCCTGATTGTCTGGGAAGCGCTGCGCCGTTTCTGGCAGCCGCAACCTGTAGCGGGTGGTCTGATGCTGGGGATTGCGATTGCCGGTCTGCTGGCGAATCTGTTCGCGTTCTGGCTGCTGCACCGCGGCAGCGCTGAAAAGAACCTCAATGTCCGTGCCGCCGCCTTGCATGTGCTGGGCGATCTGCTCGGTTCGCTGGGGGCGATCGCGGCCGCCGTGATCATCATGCTGACCGGCTGGACAGCCATCGACCCCATTTTATCGCTGCTGGTCTCGCTGCTGGTATTGCGTAGCGGCTGGTCGTTGCTGCGTGAAAGTCTGCACGAATTGCTGGAAGGGGCCCCCGTTTCCGTTAATGTGACGAAGCTGAAGCGCGATTTGACCCTGAACATTCCCGAAGTGCGTAACGTACACCATGTGCATCTCTGGCAGGTGGGCGAAAAACCGGTGCTGACGCTGCATGTGCAGGTGATCCCGCCTTACGATCATGATGCGCTGCTGCAGCGCATCCATCACTATCTTCATCAGCACTATCAGATTGAGCATGCCACGGTACAGATGGAGTACCAGCCCTGCACCGGCCCGGACTGCGCGCTCTGTTTCGCCGCCAGCGGGGAAGATGCTCATCATCACGGGCACCACCACTAAGAAGAGAGCGCGTGCGAGCCCTGCTTGCGCGCGCTGACTATCCACAGGCGTGAGCCATTAAGGGCAATCAGCGTCAGGATTACATACTCCAGCGTCATGGCATACACGCCCTGGCGGGCAAAAATCATTACGCTGATCACATCAATCACTACCCACAGCAGCCAGTTTTCCACATACTTGCGCGTCATCAGAATCATTGCCACTACCGAAAGCACCGTCATGGTGGCATCCCAGAAAGGAAACGCATCGGGCTGCAGCTCGGGCAGAACGACCTGCAGGCCCAGCGCGTTCATCAGCCAGACCGCCATACGCGTCAGGAAAGCGAACACCGGATCGATATAGCGCGTCAGCAGCGCAATAGCTATCACGCAGGCCGCTGCCCAGCCCAGCGCTTTTGGCAGCGGTAGCCAGCGAATTTTCAGCAGCGCCTGATTATCGGGGGTCTGACGGCTCCAGGCGTACCAGCCATAGAGATTGGCGGCAAAGAAGAACAGCTGCAGCAGCAGGCTGGCATAGAGCTGAATCTGAAAGAAGATCACTGCAAAGAGCGTAACGTTCACCAGCCCGAAGGGATAGTTAATTACTTTCTCCTGACTGGCGAGCCAGATGCAGAGCAGTCCCGCCAGCGTCCCTACCGCCTCAATCCAGGAGAGGTCATAGCCGCCAACGCCCAGCGGAATGTGGAGCAGAATATTTTGCGTGCTGAAAAAGTTCATATCACACCTGCAGAAATGACACGCCTCAGGCGTTGCCTTTCACATTAAGTTTAAGGGTTGCAGCAAAGGATAGCATGCGGTTCAGGGGCAGCAGTGCCGCCTCGCGCAACGCGGCGTCAACCTGGATCTCATGAGCGCTACCGCCCTGTTCCAGCCCGTCGGCAATCGCCCTCAGCCCGTTCATCGCCATCCAGGGGCAATGGGCGCAGCTGCGGCAGGTAGCGCCTTCACCGGCGGTCGGAGCCGCGAGCAGCTCTTTTTCCGGCACCGCCTGCTGCATTTTATAGAAGATGCCGCGATCGGTGGCGACAATCAGCTGCGGGTGCGGCAGCGTTCTGGCCGCCTGAATCAGCTGGCTGGTAGAACCCACCGCATCGGCCAGTGCGACAATCGCCTGCGGCGATTCGGGATGCACCAGTACGGCTGCTTGCGGAAACAGCGCTTTCATCCGTTGCAGCGCCTGGGTTTTAAATTCGTCGTGCACGATGCACGCCCCCTGCCAGCACAATACATCCGCGCCCGTCTGCTGCGCCACATAACGCCCCAGGTGCCGGTCCGGCGCCCAGATGATTTTTTCGCCCAGGCTGTCAAGATGCGCAATCAGTTCTACCGCAATGCTGGAGGTGACCACCCAGTCCGCCCGCGCCTTCACTGCCGCTGAGGTATTGGCGTACACCACCACGGTGCGATCGGGATGCGCATCGCAAAAGGCGTTGAAAGCCTCAGCGGGGCAGCCCAGATCGAGCGAACATTCTGCTTCCAGCGTCGGCATTAGCACAGTTTTTTCGGGGCTGAGAATTTTTGCCGTCTCGCCCATAAAGCGCACCCCAGCCACCAGTAACGTTGAGGCGGCGTGCTGGCTGCCAAAGCGCGCCATTTCCAGCGAATCGGCCACGCAGCCACCCGTCTCTTCCGCCAGTGCCTGAATCTCGGGGTCAGTGTAGTAGTGGGCAACCATAACCGCATTACGCGTCTTTAACAGCGTTTTGATTTTCTGCCGGTAGAACTGTTTTTCTTCATCGTTAAGGCGGGCGGGTTTGGCTGGAAAAGGATAAACGGCGCTTTCAGAATCAAACATCAGGCTCATAACGCGTCTCTCGTTTTTTGTATTTAACGAATATGGCTTGATTAAGCCATCAGGCGGCGTATATGCCGCTACCGTGTTTTTTATGCTAAACACGATAGCGGAGTTTACTGATGATGTCGTGCTTTTTTTCTGTTCTGCGCTCAGGATGTGAGGCAAACAGTTTCCCGCTGCGTTTCCAGCGCCAGCAGGAAGGCTTTAACCTCCAGCCCACCGGCAAAACCGGTGAGTTTTCCGTTCGCGCCAATCACCCGATGGCAGGGGGCGACAATAGAGAGCGGATTGCGCCCGTTGGCCGCTCCGACGGCACGCACCGCGGCCGGATGTCCAATCTGCTCGGCGATCTGTCGGTAGCTGCGCGTTTCCCCGAAAGGAATGCTGAGCAGCGCCTGCCACACTTTTTTCTGGAACGCCGTACCGGCAAAATCGAGCGGCAGATCGAACTGTTGCCGTCGCCCATGAAAATAGTCGTCAAGCTGACGGGCCGCTTCACACAGCAGCGGATGCTGGTCGTTTTGCTGGAGCGGACGGAGCCTGACATGCTTCGGCACCTCATTTTCCCACAGGATCGCTGCCAGTCCCGCCGCGCTGGCAACCAGCGTCAGTACGCCTACCGGTGAGTTGATGGTTTTGTAATGGTACACAGGATGACCTCCGGCTCATACACATACAGTGTCGCTATTATCCCACTTTTTTGCCCGCTGACTGGCTGTTTTCGGTCCTCATAGTAAACTGTTTGCCTGTCCGAAAGCAGCGAGTTTCTTTTCCTGTTTTGCCGCAGGATAAGCATTATTTACCGGAGAATTGCCATGCTCGATCCCGATATTGCTTACCAGGCATTAACCGCACGCGATACCCGCTTTGATGGCGTCTTTTTTGTCGGCGTGACCTCAACCGGTATCTATTGCCGTCCCGTCTGTCCGGTCAGGCCACCGCAGCGGAAAAACTGTCTGTTTTTCGACAGTGCTGAAGCGGCAGAAAAAGCCCACTTTCGCCCCTGTCTGCGCTGCCGTCCGGAACTGGCACCGGGCAATGCGCCAGTCGATAACCGGCACCGTATTGCTGACCTGCTGGTTCAACGTATCAATGAAGGTCTGCTGGAGGAAAATGCGCGACTTGAAGCGATCGCCGCCGAGTTTGGCCTGAGCCTGCGTCAGCTGCGACGTATTGTGCACCAGGAACTGGGCGTATCGCCGCTTGAACTCAGACAGACGCGACGCATGTTGCTGGCGAAACAGCTGTTAACCGAAACGCGCCTGCCGATTACCGATATCGCCTATGCCAGCGGTTTTAACAGCCTGCGTCGCTTTAATGATGTTTTTCAGGCGCGCTATCGCATGACGCCAGGTTGCCTGCGTAAAGAGGCTAACCAGCAGGAATGTCCGGTTGCCAGCGGCGATGGCGCGCAACTGTTGCTGAGCTATCGTCCGCCCTATGACTGGCCCACAATGCTGGAGTTTCTTAGCCTGCGCCTGATGAAAGATGTCGAGGCGGTAGATGACAACAGTTATATGCGCACCGTGAAGCTGGGCAACTATCGCGGCTGGCTGCGCGTAACAGCGCACCCGCACAAACCGGCGCTCCAGGTGGAATTCAGCCATTCTCTGGTTCCGGTGCTGCCTGCCCTGCTACAACGGCTGCGCAACCTGTTTGATCTTAGCGCCCAGCCGCTGCTGATAGCCGGACGTTTGCAGCAGGATCCGCTACTGGCGGAGAGCGTGCAGCGTAATCCGGGACTACGAGTGCCCGGCGCCTTTGATGGCTTTGAACTGGCGGTACGCGCCATTCTGGGGCAGCAAATCACCGTGAAGGCGGCAACAACCCTGAGTAGCCGTTTCGCCGGAGCCTTTGGCGAGGAGATTCTTACCCCTTTCCCTGCGCTAAGCCGTCTTTCTCCGCCTCCGGAAGCGCTGTTGAACGCGACGCTGGATGAAGTGGCGCAGCTCGGCATCGTCAGTACTCGCGCCCGCGCGATTCTGGCACTTGCCGCCGCCTGTCACACAGGTGAAATTCGCTTTAGTGGCGCGATCAGCCCGGAGATTATTATCCAGCGGCTGCTGGCGCTGCCGGGAATAGGGCCCTGGACGGCAAATTATATCGCTATGCGCGCACTGCGCTGGCCCGATGCTTTTCCGAAAGAGGATATCGCTATTCGTAATAATCTCGGCAGCGTGACGCCAGCCAGCGCGGAGGCGCGTTCACAGCCGTGGCGGCCCTGGCGCAGCTATGCTGTTATGCATATCTGGAAAAACCTGAACGCAGTTAAACCGAAAAAAGCGTCCTGAAAGCGCTTTTTTCTGATCTGGTGGCTCGTACAGATATGCGCTGCTCCATCCCTGCGGCTGAAGGCGCACGTCAGGCATTGTGCGCTACAAACGAAAAAAGCGCCCTGAGGCGCTTTTTCCTGAATTGGTGGGTCGTGCAGGATTCGAACCTGCGACCAATTGATTAAAAGTCAACTGCTCTACCAACTGAGCTAACGACCCGCTGGGGGTTGGACAACGTGCTAAGCTAAAAAGCCAGCCAGCAGCTTAAGATGGTGGGTCGTGCAGGATTCGAACCTGCGACCAATTGATTAAAAGTCAACTGCTCTACCAACTGAGCTAACGACCCATCTTAGGTTGTACAACGATGCTGAAGGTATCTGCGCCACTGTGCACTGCGTGCAGAGAGATGGTGGGTCGTGCAGGATTCGAACCTGCGACCAATTGATTAAAAGTCAACTGCTCTACCAACTGAGCTAACGACCCATCTTCAGGCTTGCCGATACGTATTCAGATATGTCCCGGCAACGGCGGCATATATTACTGATTTAGCGGGGTAGCGCAACCCTTATTTTCCGGCACAGGGTGCAACTGCTTACCTTTCATGCGGTGAGACCAGAATTCAAACGAAATCCGGTCCATCCGGCATAAATTACAGACTGGTCAGACGTTTCTGCGCTTGTTTCGCCGACTCGCTATTGGGGTACTGTTTGATTACCTGCTGATAAACCGCTTTGGCTTTTGCCGTATCGTTTTTATCCTGCATGATAACGCCCACCTTAAACAGCGCTTCAGCACTTTTTGGCGACTTAGGATAGTTTTTTACTACGGTAGCAAAGTAGTAGGCGGCATCATCCTTTTTGCCTTTGTTGTAAAACAGCTGACCCAGCCAGTAGTTGGCATTCGGCTGATAGGTGGAGTCAGGATAGCGCTTCACCCATGCCTGCAGAGCCGTGATGGCCTGATCGTACTGTTTTTTCTCCAGAATCAGCGCCACCGCAGCGTTATAGTCACTGTTGGCGTCACCGCTCTGTGCCGGTGCTGCAGAGGAGGCCGTTGCCCCCGCATCAGCGCCAGTGCCAGCTGCCGCGCCTGCAGAAGCCGCCGCATCGCCGCCTGCCCCACTCTGACTGGCGTTACTGCCGCTGCTGAGCGCATCGATCTGCTGATAGAGCTGCTTTTGCCGCTCAACAATCTGGCTCAGCTGGTAACTGTTCTGTTCAATCTGCCCGCGCAGCGAGTCGATATCGCTCTGGTTGGCATTAATCTGCTCTTGCAGCTGCTGCAAAAGTTGCGCCTGGGCATTAGAGATACGTTCAAGGGTGGTAACCCGATCTTCGATCGAGCCGGAGCCGACGCTACTGATTGATGCCTGGGCATTAGCGGCCCAGGGGGCCGCTAAGCCAACCAGTAACGACAGACTCACAATATGAAGCCTGAAGTTACTAATCATACGATTCTCTTAGTAAACCAGAACGGCACGACGGTTTTTAGCGTAAGCAGATTCGTCATGACCCAGAACGGCCGGTTTCTCTTTACCATAAGAAACGATGGACATCTGGTCAGCTGAAACGCCTTTACCCTGCAGGTACATTTTCACTGCGCTGGCACGACGCTCGCCCAGTGCAATGTTATATTCCGGCGTACCGCGCTCATCCGCATGACCTTCGATGGTCACTTTGTAAGACGGGTTGCTACGCAGGAAAGCAGCATGCTGGTCCAGCATCTGCGCGTAATCAGACTGGATGTCATATTTGTCCAGGCCGAAGTAAACGATGTTGTTTCTCTGCAGTTCCTGCATCTGCAGACGCGCCTGCTCGTCAGAAGACATGTTGCCGTTCATGCCCGCACCAGCACCGTAAGCGCCATCAGCACCCATACCGGTCTGGTCATTGTTGTTATTTTTGTGGGAGCTACAAGCCGCTACAGCCATAACCGGCAGAGCCAGCATTAAACCCTTCAGCACTTTGTTCAGTTGCATTTCTAAATCCTATTATTGTTTGCCATACATATTTACACATGCATCACAGATACGGCGACCAGGCAGGGAATTTGACCTGTCCATCAGTTGCCGGAAGACGCGCTTTGAAACGCCCGTCAGTTGAAACCAACTGCAACACGGAACCCATCCCCTGAGTAGAGCTATAGATCACCATCGTGCCGTTAGGTGCAAGACTCGGCGTCTCATCCAGGAACGTGTCCGTTAATTGCTGAACGGCTCCCGTTTCCAGATCCTGTTTGGCGACGTGCTGAGCACCACCACTGGTGCTAATCATCACCATTGATTTGCCATCCGTAGCGACATCAGCGTCCTGATTCTGCCCACCTTCCCAGGTGATGCGCTGCGGCGTACCGCCGTTGACGCTGACTTTATAAATTTGCGGCGCACCCGCCTGATCCGAGGTGAACGCCAGAGTCTGACTGTCCGGGAACCAGGTCGGTTCAGTGCTGTTGTAACGGCCATTGGTTACCTGACGTACCTGACCTGAGGCCAGATCCATCACATAGAGGTTCAGACTGCCGGTTTTCGACAGGGCAAAGGCCAGTTTCGAGCCATCCGGCGAGAAGGCCGGCGCACCGTTATGGCGCGGGTAAGAGGCGATCTGACGGATAGCGCCGTTAGCCAGCGTCTGTACTACCAGCGCTGACTTACCGCTTTCAAAGGTCACGTAAGCGAGTTTGCTGCCATCCGGCGACCAGGTCGGCGACATCAGCGGCTGAGGTGAACGATGTACCACAAACTGGTTGTAGCCATCATAGTCTGCCACGCGAACTTCATACGGGAACTGACCGCCATTGGTCTGTACTACATAGGCGATACGGGTACGGAAAGCCCCTTTGATGTTGGTGAGTTTCTCAAATACTTCATCGCTGGCGGTATGTGCCGCGTAACGCAGCCACTGTTTGGTCACTTTAAACTGGTTCTGCGCCAGCACCGTACCCGGCGCGCCTGCGGTGTCTACCAGCTGATAAGCGATCTGATAGCTGCCATCCGGATTCGGCTGCACCTGACCGACCACTACGGCGTCAATGCCGAGGGCGGTCCAGGCGGCAGGTTGCACTTCCTGCGGGCTGGCAGGCTGCTGCGGCAGTCGCGAGCGATCCAGCGGATTAAATTTACCGCTGTTGCGCAGGTCGGCCGCCACGATTCCGCCAATATCTTCCGGCGCAGCGCCAGGACCTGCCCATTTAAACGGCACCACACCGATAGGACGCGCGGTGTTTACCCCCTGGGTAATTTCGATGCGAACTTCTGCATGCAGCATGGCTGCCCACAGCAGTATAAAAAAGCCTAACGTTACACGAAGTGCCTGCTTCATTTTATCTCCCTTATCTGAACCTCAGTCCACGATAATTCGCACTGTTCCTGAAAACGACGAGTTAAAGCCTAATAGAGTACGGCAAGCTAACCATAGTTCAACCCGCCGTGCGTTACTGCATTATTGCGGTTTGAAATCCAGCGGTGCGTTTTTAAACACCTGGTACACATCCTGGCTCGGTGGTTTCGGGAACCGCGCCTGACGTGCCGCCGCCAGTGCTGCCTGACACAGCGCAGGATCGCCCCCTTCTGCTTTGGCGTCAATCAGCAAGCCATCGGGCGCCAGTTTAATGCGCAAGCTACAGGTACGCCCTTTGTAGCTTTCCCAATCGTAAAACTTACTCTGGATCGCCGCGCGGATCTGTCCCGCATAATTGCTGATATCCGCCCCCGAGGCGCCCGATTTCTTCTGGTTGCCCTGCCCCGCCGCTGCCGCGCCGCCGCTCTTACCGGCGTCACCGCTTTTCGGCGCATTCTTACCAGAAGCCAGTCCGCCCAGCAGATCGTCTACATCGCTATCGCTTTTCGCCGCTTCTGCCGCCGCTTTTTTCTTCGCTTCGGCCGCGGCTTTGGCTTTCGCCTCTGCTGCCGCTTTCGCTTTAGCCTCGGCTTTCGCTTCTGCCGCAGCCTTTTCTTTTGCCTCAGCAGCCGCTTTCTCTTTCGCTTCCTGTGCCGCTTTGGCTTTGGCTTCGGCCGCCGCTTTCGCCTTCGCTTCAGCTGCTGCCGCTTTCGCTTCCTGCGCCGCTTTCTGCTTCGCCGCCTCGGCAGCAGCCTGTCTGGCCTGCTCTTCCGCTTTCTTCTTCGCTTCAGCTGCCGCCTGCTTCGCCTGCTCTTCCGCTTTCTTCTTCGCTTCAGCCGCCGCCTGCTTCGCCTGCTCTTCCGCTTTCTGCTTCGCTTCAGCCGCCGCCTTCGCCTGCGCTTCAGCCTGCGCTTTCGCTTCCGCCTTCGCTTTGGCCGCTGCGGCTTCCGCCGCTTTTTGCTGCTCCTGCGCCTGTTTTGCTGCTTCCTGCGCCTGACGCTGCTGTTCCTGCGCTTGTTTCGCCTGCGCTTTGGCCTCTTCCTGCGCCTGCAAACGCTCTCTTTCCAGCTCTTTCAGACGCTGCTGTTCCGCCGCCTGTTTCTGCTGCAGCTCTTCCGCCTGCTGCTGAGCCTGCTTTTTACGCTGCTGCTCGGCGCGCTGACTGTCACTTTGCTGATTTTGCTGGCGATTATACTGTTCTACTACCGCGCCAGGATCGACCATCACCGCATCGATATCGCTGCCGCCACCGCCTCCGCTGGCCTCGATATTTTCGCTAAACGAGCTCCATATCAGTAAGGCGATCAGGACGATATGCAATATCACCGAAATGATTATCGCGCGCTTTAACTTCTCGTTTTGCTCGGTTGCCTTCGACACTCTCGGTTCCCAAAAAACGGTTCGACTTTAAATCGGCTGCGTCATCAAACCGACGGATTTAACACCTGCCTGATGCAGCAGATTCAACGCCTTGATGATTTCGTCGTAAGGCACATCTTTGGCACCGCCGATCAAAAAGACAGTTTTTGGATTCGACGAAAGACGTTGCTGTGCCTCGCTCACCACCTGCTCTGGCGGCAACTGCTCCATACGGTCATGGTCGACAACCAGACTGTACTGACCCACCCCCGAGACCTCGACGATCACCGGCGGATTGTCATTGCTGCCAACCGTTTTCGAATCGGTAGCGTCAGGCAGATCGACTTCGACGCTCTGGGTAATAATCGGCGCTGTCGCCATAAAAATGAGCAGTAGCACCAACAGCACATCCAGCAGCGGAACGATATTGATTTCCGACTTCAGGTCACGACGCCCGCGACCGCGCGTTCTGGCCATGAATAACCTCCGCTCTTACTTGTTGCTGTCGCTGGAGAATGCCTGACGATGCAGGATAGCCGTGAACTCTTCCATAAAGTTGTCGTAGCCCTGCTCCAGCTTGTTCACCCGCTGGTTCAGTCGGTTGTAGGCCATTACCGCCGGAATCGCGGCAAACAGGCCGATCGCAGTGGCGATCAGGGCTTCAGCGATACCGGGCGCGACCATCTGCAGCGTGGCCTGTTTCACCGCCCCCAGGGCGATAAAGGCGTGCATAATCCCCCAGACAGTGCCAAACAGACCGATATAAGGGCTGATCGAGCCGACTGTACCCAGGAAAGGAATATGATTTTCCAGCGTTTCCAGCTCACGATTCATTGAAATGCGCATCGCCCGGCTGGCCCCTTCCACTACCGCTTCAGGTGCATGATTGTTGGCGCGATGCAGACGGGCAAACTCTTTAAAGCCCGCATAGAAAATCTGTTCCGAGCCCGCCAGCTCATCGCGACGCGCCTGGCTCTCCTGGTAGAGGCGCGACAGCTCAATGCCTGACCAGAATTTGTCTTCAAACGCTTCCGCCTCGCGTCCGGCGGCATTGAGGATGCGCGTACGCTGGATGATGATAGCCCAGGACGCAATTGAAAAGCCGATTAAAATCAACATGATAAGTTTGACCAGAAGGCTCGCCTTCAGGAACAAATCAAGAACGTTCATGTCAGTCACTGCTTGAACTCCGCGACAATAGACCTGGGAAGCGCTATCGGCTTCATAAGATGTGGGTTGATACAGGCAATCAGGACTTCTGCTTCGTTGAGCACTACGCCTTCGGCATTCACGATACGTTGGGCGAACGTCATGGTTGCCCGCGTTATCTTTCTGACTTCGCTCTGAATTTCCAGAAGCTCATCAAGACGCGCTGGCGCAAGATAATCTACCGTAATCCGCCGTACCACAAAAGCGACCTGCTCTTCCAGCAGACGGTGCTGCTGGAAATGGCGCTGACGCAACATTTCGGTACGTGCTCGTTCATAGAAAGCGATATAGCTGGCGTGATAAACCACTCCCCCGGCATCGGTGTCTTCGTAATAGACCCGAACCGGCCAGCGAAACAACGTTGTGCTCACTTTACATCCCGACCCGTTTTAAACGTTGCTTACTATACGCAAGAGATTTCGGGTTTGGAATGGCTCGCCTGAGTCAGGAGAAAATAATTATCAGACAATCACAACCGGAAACCTTTCCGGCTGATTTCTTGACCATCGCATGACAAAAGTGCAAGAAAGCGCTGCTTTTCCCGCCGGATAACGGGGTAATGCGCCGCGGCCAGATAACAGGGGGATGGTATCAGCGCAACGCCCTTGCCGCTGATACCCGAAAACAACCAGGGCCCGTAACGGGCCCTGGTTGTTGATAGACAGGTTATTACGCCTGTTTATGGTTATTGCTCTCTTCCACATGCTCCAGCGCCAGCGCCGTGATAACGCCGAAAGCGCAGGCCAGCAGGGTGCCGAGAATCCAGGCAAAATACCACATGGTCTGTCTCCTGTATCAGTAGAGGGAGTGCGTATTGCTCTCAATATGTTGGTGGGTAATGCGGCCATACATCTTGTAATAACACCAGGCGGTATACGCGAGGATAATCGGCACAAAAATGATGGCGGCAAAGGTCATCAGCTTCAGCGTTAACAGGCTGGAAGTCGCATCCCACATGGTCAGGCTGACATCCGGCACCGTGCTGGAAGGCATGATAAATGGAAACATCGCGATGCCCGCCGTCATGATCACGCAGGCCAGCGTCAGTGATGAGGAGATGAACGCCCAGCCGCCCTGCTCTTTGCGCGAGCAGAAGATGGTCAGCAGCGGCAGCAGACAGCCGAACAGCGGGAAGAGCCAGAGCAGCGGCGTGTTATGGAAATTCACCAGCCAGGCACCCGCCTCACGCGCCACCGTTTTCCCCAGCGGGTTAGAGGCGGCATGGTGGTCGATCACGCTTTTTACCACATAGCCATCAATGCCGAAGATCACCCAGCCCCCCGCCAGCACAAAGCTGACCAGCATCACCAGCGCCGCGATTTGCGCCGCCAGACGTGCCCGCTGATGCAGTTCGCCGCTGGTGCGCATCTGCAGATAGGTAGCCCCCTGAGCCATAATCATGGTCAGGCTGATAATGCCCGCCAGCAGGCCAAAGGGATTCAGCAGCTGCAGGAAGTTACCGGTGTAGAACAGACGCATATATTCATCGGTGTGAAAGGGCACACCCTGCAGCAGGTTGCCGAATGCCACGCCGATCACCAGCGGCGGCACAAAACTACCGAGAAAAATGCCCCAGTCCCAGCTGGCGCGCCAGCGCTTGTCTTCAATCCTGGAGCGATATTCAAATCCCACCGGACGGAAAAACAGCGAGGCGAGCACCAGGATCAGCGCCATGTAAAAGCCGGAAAAGGCAGCGGCATACACCATCGGCCAGGCCGCAAACAGCGCGCCGCCGGCGGTGATCAGCCAGACCTGATTACCATCCCAGTGCGGGGCGATGCTGTTAATCATAATGCGTCGCTCCGTATCGCTGTGCCCCAGCAGAGGCGTCAGCATGCCGACGCCCATATCAAAGCCGTCAGTCACTGCGAAGCCAATCAGCAGCACGCCGATCAACAACCACCAGACAAAGCGCAAAACTTCATAATCAAACATGGATATTCTCCTTTATCAGCGCGCAGGCTGCGTGGTGACAGCAGCAGTTTCGTGATGGTAGCGTCCGGTGTGCATGCTGCTCGGCCCGCGACGGGCAAATTTGATCATCAGGTACATTTCCGCCACCAGAAACAGCGTGTAGAGACCACAAATCAGCGTCATTGAGAAAAGAAGATCGCTGACCGTCAGCGACGAATTAGCCACCGCGGTGGGCAACACTTCACCGATAGCCCACGGCTGACGGCCATACTCGGCCACAAACCAGCCCGCCTCCACGGCGATCCAGGGTAGCGGAATGCCCCACAGCGCAGCTTTCAGCAGCCAGCGGTTATTGCCGATGCGGTTACGTATCACGCTCCAGAAGGCCAGGGTGATAATGCCCAGCAGCAGCACGCCGCACAGCACCATAATGCGGAATGCAAAGTAGAGCGGCGCCACGCGCGGAATGGAATCCTGCGCCGCCTGCTGGATTTGCGCTTCGCTGGCGTCCGTGACCTTGTCGGTATAGCGTTTCAGTAGCAGGCCGTAACCAAGGTCCTGTTTGCTCGCTTCAAACGCCTCACGCACTGCCGGATCCTGGCTGCCTGCGCGCAGTTCATTTAACAGCGCATAGGCTTGCATACCGTTACGGATACGGAGTTCATGCTGCGCCAGCAGCGCTTTCAGGCCGGTCACCGGGGTATCTACTGAGCGCGTGGCGATCAGACCCAGAAGATAGGGGATCTGAATGGCATAACGGTTTTCCTGGGTTTCCTGATCAGGCACACCAAACAGAGTAAAAGGTGCAGGCGCCGGCTGGGTTTCCCACTCGGCTTCAATCGCGGCCAGCTTGGTTTTCTGCACATCCCCCATTTCATAGCCCGATTCATCACCCAGAACGATTACCGAGAGCACGGCAGCCAGGCCAAAACTGGCGGCAATGGCAAAAGAGCGTTTGGCGAAAGTGATGTCGCGCCCTTTCAGCAGATACCAGGCGCTGATACCCATAATAAACATCGCGCCGGTGGTGTAGCCTGCCGCCACGGTATGGACAAATTTCACCTGCGCCACCGGATTCAGTACCAGACCGGCAAAGCTCACCATCTCCATACGCATGGTTTCGAAATTAAAGTGCGAGGCCACCGGGTTCTGCATCCAGCCGTTCGCCACCAGAATCCACAACGCGGACAGGTTGGAACCCAGCGCCACCAGCCAGGTGACCGCCAGATGCTGCCCTTTGCTCAGACGATCCCAGCCAAAGAAAAACAGGCCAACAAAAGTCGATTCGAGGAAAAAGGCCATCAGTCCTTCAATTGCCAGCGGCGCACCGAAAATATCGCCGACATAGTGCGAGTAGTAGGACCAGTTGGTACCGAACTGAAACTCCATCGTCAGGCCGGTCGCGACGCCGAGGGCAAAGTTAATACCAAATAATTTGCCCCAGAACTTTGTCATGTCCTTATAAATCTGTTTGCCTGACAGCACATATACGGTTTCCATAATGGCCAGCAGAAATGCCATACCCAGCGTTAACGGGACAAAAAGGAAGTGGTACATTGCTGTCAGCGCAAACTGTAAACGTGACAGTTCGACGATATCTAACATAGTGACTCCTGGTTCTCAGCTAAAACGCCCCGTTTATTCGCTACATTTCAGCGTGATTAAATGCGTGGCGGACAGAACGTTCAGAAAAGAGGGATGATTAATTTCCAGCTTTGTTACCTGTCGTGCAGCAGTAAAGGCTGCCTGACGTCAACGCGCAAAGCCTGTGTAACGCTGCTGATTTCATCAGTTCAACCCCGCTTTTATGCCGGTGTACGCGAATGTGGTGCGTGCGGCTTCATCATTTTTCGATAATATTTGGTAATATTCGAACGGGTAATGAATTGATGCAGCGCAATTAAACCTCCCGGCGCTGCGCTTTTCCAGCGCTATAATTTTCTTTAAATTGCCATTTATTGATCTGAATTAACGAATTGCATGATGAGATATGTTCAGCGGGCTTTTTTGTTAATTAATTGTTTTGCTGCGGCAAATATATTCAGAAATTAATAACCTTTTTTCTTTTTTATTAACGCGACACGGCGACGTCGGCCTGCGGAAAAAAGCGGGAGGCAACGCCACCGGACAGTGAGGAACAGCCTTGTGGCGTTTGCTGGCAGTATTTCAGGATGACAGCCATCAGTCGACACCGGCGTCTTCAGTTCGCGTTCATGGCAAAAAAGATCGCCTCGAAGGTGCCGTTGCGCTCCGCCCAGCGGCGCGGGAGATCCTGCTCCAGCACGATTTCACCGCCAGGATGCTCGCCCTGCTCCAGCCGCTGCATCACCCCGGCAAGACAGGTCGCGAGCGGCATGGCGCGCGGATCCTGCATCTGCTGGCTGCCGGTGAGTCCGGTCTGCACATAAGGCGGAGAAAGCTCCAGCACCTCTACCGGGATGCTGCGCAACTGATGACGTAGTGACGTCAGCCAGGCATGCAAAAACGCCTTACTGGCGCAGTAGGCAGGAAAATCCGCGCGTGGTACAAAGGCCGGCGCCGAGCTGGTGGCCATCAGGGTGGCATTCGGCTATTTTCTGAGAAGCGGTAAAAGCGCGGCCGTGATGCGCCCACTCCCAGAATATTAGTTTCTGTGATCGCCTCAGCATCGCTGCCATCCCAGCTATCCGCCCGCACATCCTCCGCACGTGAAATACCGGCATTGGCGATCAGCACATTCAGCTGCGGAAAGCTGGCCCGTACCTCTGTCGCTAACCGGGTCACCTCTTCCGGATTGGTGAGGTCGGCCGTTAGCCCGAGCATGCCCGGACGTTCGGCGACTACTCTTTCCAGTAACGCCTGACGCCGTGCGGTAATAATGACGCGGTTGCCGCGATGATAAAAGGCTTCCGCAAGGGCGCGGCCTGTGCCGCTGCTCCCGCCGGTAATAAGCATGGTGTTGCCTGTGAGTTGCATGATGGTTTTCCTGTCAGCCTGCTCGCAGTGAAAGTTCGACATCCTCCGCGAACGGCACGGAAATATAGCCACTGTCCGGCGCACGCACCCGTTGCAGATAATCCGGGCTGTACTCAGCGTTATCGGCAATAATCAGTGCGCCCGTGCGCAGGCGTGGCTCCACCAGCGTCAGAATGTCGTTATAAAGCGCTTTCGCCCCATCAAGCAGCAGCAGATCGATGGTGTCAGGTAAATCGCTCGCCAGCGTGTTTAGCGCATCGCCAACGCGGATTTCCACCAGATCGTCCAGGCCGCCAGCAGCCAGATGTTGCCGCGCGCGTGCCACCTTTGAAGGCTCAAACTCGCAGCTGATCAGACGACCGCCGCCGTTATCGCGTAACGCGGCAGCCAGATGCAGCGTTGAAATACCGAACGACGTGCCAAACTCGATGATATGACATGCATGAATACTGCGTGCCAGCATGTAAAGCAGCCTCCCCGTTTCGCGCGTTACCGGAAGCCAGAGCTCTCTGAGACGGGTATATAAATCAAGATATTCCGTTTTGCTGTGCATCAGGCGCTGACGCTCCGTATGAGGGATGTCGATGATGGCTGTACTGTTGACCGACTCGGCCTGGGTGAACAGATGCTCCAGCAAAGGTGCCAGCGGCGCAGCAGTGAGAGTTGTCGTTGATGAGGTGGTCATAGCGATCTCCAGTCTGAAAAGGTGCCCTCTGAAGAGGACTTGCTTATAAAAGCGAATTAATCATCGCGTTTTCAGCAATAATACGACTGTTTATTCGCGTTCACTATTCGCATGCATGTTCGCATTTTCGTCCCACGCCCGAGGCCCGCAAGCCCGCTTATAGCGCGCCGTTGCGCGCTTTTCCTGTTCTTTGGTCAGCGCCAGCTCAGGTTTTACCTCAGGAAAAATCGCCTTTTCCATGCGGCAGAACGCCCTGCAATCCCGGCAAAAAGCTGACGAATTCGTCGTATTTAAGGTAGGATAGAAGCTCTCTTTTTTGCCGTGATTTTGCCGGGCCCATTATGACCAGCCGACGCCGTCCACAGATTGCTACCCGTAAACAACCGCAACAGGCGCGTTCAGCCAGCCTGGTGAGCGCCATTTTGCAGGCGGCCGTTCAGGTCCTTGCCGAAGAAGGCGTCACGCGTTTTACCACGGCCCGGGTAGCGGAAAAAGCTGGCGTCAGCGTCGGATCGCTCTATCAATACTTTCCGAATAAGTCGGCGATTCTTTTTCGCCTGCAGATCGATGAGTGGCAGGAAACCACAGATATGCTGCGCGCTATCCTTGAGGATGTCAGCCAGCCGCCACTGGTGCGCCTGCGCACGCTGGTACACGCCTTTATCCGTTCAGAGTGTGAGGAGGCACCAGTGCGGATAGCGCTGAACGACGCCGCGCCGCTCTATCGCGATGCGCCCGAAGCGCAGCAGGCACGGATGGCGGCGGATCGCACCATGGCGCTGTTTATGCAGGAATTACTGCCGGAGGCGCCTGCGGCGACACGGCAACGGGTTACAGAGCTGATCACCACCACCTTTAGCGCGGTGGGAAGCCGCTTTTCAGAAACGCCGCGCACGCCAGCAGAAATTGCAGCCTGGGCGGATGCCCTGACGGATATGTTCTGCGCTTACCTGCGCGAACTGCAGCAGCGGTAAGCGGGCAGCCCCCCTGTAAGGCCAGTAAAAATCCGCCTTCATAGAAGGCGGCTTTATTCTTCGCCCCATAGGGGCGTACTAAGTTCGGACTCTTAGAGCCCTCTCTTCACACCTCATGAAGCGATAGTTGTTTATCTTCAACTTCATGCTTCTCTTGATATTTTACATATTTACGGATCATTTCAGCATTTACTCCGACTGTGTCCACACAGTATCCTTTGGCCCAAAAGTGATTGCCCCATAATTTGTACTTACGCAGGTACGGGAACTTACTGAACAACCTTATTGCTGTTCTGCCTTTCAAATGACCCATTACTTCCGATACTGATAGCTTCGGTGGAATCTTTACCAAAAGATGTACATGATCCAGCTGCACATTTAACTCAACTATCTGGATTTTAAGCTGTTCGCTTAAAATCCAGATTTGCCGGCAAACCTCTTTACCAACATTTCCTTTTAATATCCTGAAGCGACACTTTGGCGTCCAGACTATATGGTATTGACAATGCCACAGCACGTGGGAAGCTTTTTGAAACCTGCTCATGTTGAATTTCCTTATCAGTTGTGGGGACAACGGATAAGAAGTTTGACATGGGCGGGTTTTTACAGGCAGAGCCAAAACCGAGGCGATAACCACGCCCGCAGGACGTGGTTTTAAACTGGCAATAAAAAAGGCCACCCGCAGGTGACCTTTATCGCAACACACCAGTGTTAACTTATTTCTGCGGAAGAACCGCTTTTACTGCGTCGCCGATATCGGCCAGGCTGCGTACAGTTTTCACGCCAGCGGCTTCCAGTGCGGCAAATTTCTCATCAGCCGTACCTTTACCACCTGCGATGATCGCGCCCGCGTGACCCATACGTTTGCCTTTCGGCGCGGTCACGCCAGCGATATAGCCGACAACCGGTTTGGTCACATGCTCTTTGATAAAGGCAGCCGCTTCTTCTTCTGCACTACCACCGATCTCGCCGATCATCACGATCGCTTCGGTCTGCGGATCGTCCTGGAACATTTTCAGGATATCGATGAAGTTAGAACCCGGGATCGGGTCACCACCGATGCCCACACAGGTGGACTGGCCGTAGCCGATATCAGTGGTCTGTTTTACCGCTTCATAGGTCAGAGTCCCTGAACGGGACACGATGCCGACACGACCAGGCAGGTGAATATGACCCGGCATGATACCGATCTTACATTCCCCCGGGGTGATAACGCCCGGACAGTTTGGTCCGATCATACGGACACCCGCTTCATCCAGCTTCATTTTCACGGTCAGCATATCCAGCGTCGGGATACCTTCAGTGATGGTAATGATCAGTTTGATGCCCGCGTCGATCGCTTCCAGAATACCATCTTTGCAGAACGGTGCCGGAACGTAGATCACCGTTGCGGTTGCGCCAGTGGCTTCCACTGCTTCGCGTACGGTATTAAACACCGGCAGGCCCAGGTGCGTGGTGCCGCCTTTGCCTGGCGTGACGCCGCCAACCAGCTGAGTGCCGTAAGCCAGCGCCTGCTCAGAGTGGAACGTACCCTGTCCACCGGTAAAACCCTGGCAGATCACTTTGGTGTTTTTATCGATCAAAATGGACATTATTTACCCTCCGCAGCAGCAACAACACGCTGTGCCGCGTCTGTCAGGCTGGTTGCTGCAATGATGTTCAGACCGCTGTCCGCCAGTTTCTGGGCGCCCAGCTCAGCGTTGTTACCTTCCAGACGTACCACGACCGGTACGTTCACGCCAACTTCAGCCACCGCGCCGATGATACCGTCAGCAATCAGGTCGCAGCGCACGATGCCGCCGAAGATGTTGACGAATACGGCTTTCACCGCGTCATCAGACAGGATGATTTTAAAGGCTTCGGTAACGCGCTCTTTGGTTGCGCCGCCGCCTACGTCGAGGAAGTTAGCAGGCTGACCACCGTGGTGTTTCACGATGTCCATGGTGCCCATCGCCAGACCGGCACCGTTCACCATACAACCGATGTTGCCTTCCAGCGCAACGTAGTTCAGTTCCCACTGTGTTGCGTGCGCTTCACGCGGATCTTCCTGGCTCGGATCGCGCATTTCACGCAGCTCCGGCTGACGGAACATGGCGTTGCCATCCGCGCCCAGTTTGCCGTCGAGGCACACCAGATCGCCCTGCTTCGTGATCACCAGCGGGTTGATCTCAACCAGCGCCAGGTCGCGCTCAAGGAACATGGTCGCCAGACCCATAAAGATTTTGGTGAACTGGCTGACCTGCTTGCCGGTCAGACCCAGTTTGAATGCCAGCTCGCGGCCCTGATAAGGCTGCGGGCCTGTCAGCGGATCCAGCGCCGTTTTATGGATCAGGTGCGGGGTCTCTTCCGCTACTTTCTCAATCTCAACACCGCCTTCGGTAGAGGCCATAAAGACCACGCGACGGCTGGCACGGTCAACAACCGCACCCAGATAGAGTTCCTGATCGATGTCGGTTGCCGCTTCAACCAGAATTTCGTTAACCGGCTGACCATTAGCATCGGTTTGATAAGTGACCAGACGTTTACCCAGCCAGTTCTCCGCAAAAGCACGAATCTCTTCTTTGCTCTTGACCACTTTCACACCGCCCGCTTTACCACGGCCACCGGCATGAACCTGACATTTTACTACCCACGGGCCTGCGCCAATTTTGGAGGCCGCTTCTTCCGCTTCACGTGGCGTAGTACAGGCGTAACCGGTTGGTGCCGGTAAACCATACCGTGCAAACAGCTGTTTCGCCTGGTATTCGTGTAAGTTCATGATGTTCTATCCATTCAGGTCTGAAAAGAGTAATGGGTTGGGCGCGCACGTTACGCGCCCGTTATCCCGGTATAAATCAAACGTCCAGCAGCAGACGAGCCGGATCTTCCAGCATCTCTTTCACCGCGACCAGATAGCCGACGGATTCACGACCATCGATCAGACGGTGATCATAAGAGAGTGCCAGGTACATCATTGGCAGAATCACGACCTGACCATTCACTGCCATCGGTCGATCTTTAATGGCGTGCATACCCAGGATAGCGCTCTGCGGCGGGTTGATAATCGGCGTCGACATCAGCGACCCGAACACACCACCGTTGGTGATGGTAAAGTTACCACCGGTCAGTTCGTCGACAGTGAGTTTTCCGTCACGTCCTTTAACCGCCAGTTCCTTAATTTTCTTCTCGATGTCAGCCATGCTGAGCGCATCAACATCTTTCAGCACCGGCGTTACCAGACCGCGCGGCGTGGATACTGCGATGCTGACATCGAAATAGTTGTGGTAAACCACATCTTCGCCATCAATAGAGGCGTTCACTTCCGGGAAACGCTTCAGCGCTTCCACTACCGCTTTGATGTAAAAAGACATAAAGCCCAGACGCACACCGTGACGCTTCTCGAAGGCTTCGCCGTACTGCTTGCGCAGATCCATGATCGGCTTCATGTTCACTTCGTTGAAGGTGGTCAGCATCGCGGTGCTGTTTTTTGCTTCCAGCAGACGCTCAGCCACGCGTTTACGCAGGCGCGTCATTGGAACACGCTTCTCGCTGCGGTTGGCAACGGGTGCCTGCGCTGCCGCCGCTTCTGGCTGCGGAGCCGCTTTCTGCGTTTCAGTTTTCTTCGCCAGATGTTTTTCTACATCTTCACGCGTAATACGGCCGCCGACGCCGCTGCCTTTGATCTGGGCAGCATCCAGATTGTGTTCTGCAATCAGGCGGCGAATCGCCGGGCTCAGCGCGTCATTGCTTTCCGCTTCCAGCGAGGCGGTCTGACGCTGCGCTGGCGTTGACTCAGCGCCTTCAACTTTAGCTGAGCTCTCTTTACCGCCGCTGTTGCCTTCTTTCAGGCGCCCCAGAATCTGACGAGAGGTGACTGTCGCGCCTTCGTCTTCCAGCACGGCATCCAGAATACCATCAGCCGCAGCCGGCACTTCCAGTACCACTTTGTCAGTTTCAATTTCTACCAGTACTTCATCACGGCTTACCGCATCACCCGGTTTTTTGTGCCAGGTTGCCACCGTGGCATCAGCAACGGATTCAGGCAGGTCGGGAACGAGAATCTCTACACTACTCATTAATCTTTCCTTTTAATTAATCAACGTTCAGCGCGTCGTTAACCAGGTCTTGCTGCTGTTTTTGGTGAACGGACATATAGCCAACGGCCGGTGAAGCGGAAGCAGGACGGCCTGCATAACGCAGTGAAGCCCCTGCCGGAATCGCTTCGCGGAAGTGATGCTGACTGCAATACCATGCGCCCTGGTTCAGAGGCTCTTCCTGACACCAGACGAAATCCTGGACATGCGCGTAATTTTTCAGCGCTTCCTGCACCGCTTTATGCGGGAAGGGATAGAGCTGCTCAATACGCACAATTGCCACATCAGTTTGTTCATTTTTACGGCGCTGCTCCAGAAGGTCGTAATAGACTTTACCGGCGCACAGCACCACGCGTTTGATGCCCTGCGGATCAAGATTGTCCACTTCGCCAATCGCTGGCTGGAAGCTGCCGTTTGCCAGCTCATCCAGCGATGACACCGCCAGCGGATGACGCAGCAGCGATTTCGGCGACATCACGATCAGCGGACGACGCATACCGCGCAGCGCCTGACGACGCAGCATGTGATACACCTGAGCCGGGGTAGAAGGTACGCATACCTGCATATTCTGCTCAGCGCAAAGCTGCAGATAACGTTCCAGACGGGCGGAGGAGTGCTCCGGGCCCTGGCCTTCATAGCCGTGCGGCAGCAGCATCACCAGACCACACATTCTGCCCCATTTCTGCTCGCCAGAGCTGATGAACTGGTCGATCACCACCTGCGCGCCGTTGGCAAAATCACCAAACTGCGCTTCCCAGATGGTCAGGGTGCGCGGTTCTGCCGTGGCATAACCATATTCAAAGGCTAGCACCGCTTCTTCTGACAGTACGGAGTCCCAGACTTTGAACTGGCCCTGACCGCTGTGGATGTTTTGCAGCGGCGTATAGGTTGAACCATTCACCTGGTTATGGACCACCGCGTGACGATGGAAAAAGGTACCGCGGCCCGCATCTTCGCCGGAGAGACGCACCGGAATGCCCTCATCTACCAGCGTGGCGTAAGCCAGGTTTTCCGCACCGCCCCAGTCGAAGGGCTTGTTACCTTCGGCCATCTCCTGGCGATCGTTATAAATTTTCGCGACACGCGACTGCACTTCGATCTCTGTTGGCACCTGGCTGATACGACGCGCCAGTTCCTGCAGGCGTTTCATCTCTACTTTTTCCGGATAACCCTCATCCCACTCATGGTTGAGATACGGCGACCAGGTAAAGGAGTGCAGGCTCATCGGACGCCACTCAGGCACCACGCATTCACCGGCATCAAGCGCATCACGGTAGAGATTGACCATTTCGGTGGCATCTTCCAGCGCGACCACTTTCTCCGCTTCCAGACGATCGGCATAAATTTTACGCGGCGTCGGATGTTTTTTGATTTTCTGGTACATCAGCGGCTGGGTTGCGCTTGGCTCATCCGCTTCGTTATGACCGTGGCGGCGATAGCAGACCAGGTCGATAAAGACGTCGCGTTTGAAGGTGTTGCGATAGTCGAGCGCCAGACGGGTAACAAAAGCGACAGCTTCCGGATCGTCCGCATTGACGTGGAAAATCGGCGCCAGCACCATTTTGCCGATATCGGTGCAGTACGGCGTTGAACGCGCATCTTTCGGATTCGAGGTGGTGAAGCCCACCTGGTTATTAATGACGATACGTACCGTACCGCCCACCTGATAACCGCGCGCCTGCGACATGTTCAGGGTTTCCTGAACCACACCCTGACCGGTGACTGCGGCATCGCCGTGGATGGTAATCGGCAGCACTTTATTGCTGCTCGGTTCGTCCAGGCGATCGAGACGTGCACGCACTGACCCCATTACCACCGGACTGACGATCTCCAGGTGTGAAGGGTTAAATGCCAGCGCCAGGTGCACCAGACCGCCTTCGGTTTCCACATCAGAGGAGAAGCCCATATGGTACTTCACGTCCCCGGTGCCGAGGTGTTCTTTGTGTTTACCGGCGAATTCGTCAAACAGATCCTGCGGTTTTTTACCCAGAACGTTAATCAGAACGTTGAGGCGGCCACGGTGTGCCATCCCCAGTACCACTTCGCGTGTGCCATTTTTGCCAGCGTGACGAATCATTTCACGCAGCATCGGCACCAGCGCATCGCCGCCTTCCAGCGAGAAGCGTTTCGCTCCCGGGAATTTAGCGCCGAGGTATTTTTCCAGCCCTTCCGCTGCGGTCAGCTCTTTCAGGAAACTTTTTTTCTCATCGTTGCTGAACGAGGCATGGCCCACCACCGATTCAAGACGCTGCTGAATCCAGCGTTTCTCTTCGGTGTTGTTGATATGCATATATTCGGCGCCGATAGATCCGCAATAGGTCTGTTTCAGCGCTTCATAGAGTTCGCCCAGTTTCATCGTCTCTTTGCCGATAGCAAAAGAGCCGACATTAAAGGTTTCCTGAAAATCGGCCTCGGTCAGGTCATGAAAGGCCGGATCGAGATCGGCTACCGGTTCCTGCTTCCAGAGCCCAAGGGGATCAAGGTTTGCGTGCTGATGGCCGCGAAAACGGAACGCGTTGATCAGTTGCAGGACTTTGACCTGCTTGGAGTTGATAGCTGGATCGGAAACTGAGGCGGTGTAACGTGATGCGTCTTTAGCAAGGCGGCGAAAATATTCGCGCGTCGTAGAGTGAAACTGTTCGGGCTTCACGCCAGTGCCTGGCAGTTGCTGGAACATTTCACGCCACGCAGCATCAACAGAGTCAGGATCGGTCAGGAAATCCTCATAGAGTTGTTCTATGTAAGACTGGTTCGCGCCGGCCAGCCAGGAGGAGTCCAGCCAGGGCTTCATCGCGCTGTTCTGCATTGTGATCCCTTAAGCATTAGTGTGCTTTTTTTGAGGTTTCATTGTTGCCGCTTTCACGGCTTGCCGTAGTGAGTTCAGCGATACGAGCACTGTGCGCTACCAACGCCCGGCCCGTAAGGGAACCTTTGTAAGAGTTGTCCTGTGAGAACAGTGACAATTCTTACAGAGATTTCCAGCGAGATCCGGGAACCAGGGCGGTTCCCGGACAGTTAACGTGTTACGCCCCGCGCTGCAGCAACATCGACTTGATATGGCCAATGGCGCGTGTCGGGTTCAGCCCTTTCGGACATACGCTCACACAGTTCATAATGCTGTGACAGCGGAATACACTGAAAGCATCACTCATATTATCGAGACGTGCTTCAGTTTCTGTATCACGACTGTCGATCAGGAAACGGTAGGCAGCCAGCAAACCGGCCGGACCAATAAATTTGTCCGGATTCCACCAGAACGACGGGCATGAGGTGGAACAGCAGGCACAGAGAATGCACTCGTACAAGCCATCCAGATGCTCACGCTGCGCCGGCGTTTGCAGATGCTCACGCGCCGGTGGGTTTTCCCCGTTATTCAACAGGTAAGGTTTGATCTTCTCATACTGCGCATAAAATTGTCCCATATCCACCACCAGGTCGCGGATAACCGGCAGACCCGGCAGCGGGCGGATAACAATTTTCTGTTTGCCGTTGCCCAGCGCTGACACCGGGGTAATACAGGCCAGGCCGTTTTTCCCGTTCATGTTCAGGCCATCTGAACCACAGACGCCCTCACGGCAGGAGCGACGAAACGCCAGCGTCGGATCTTTCTCTTTCAGGCGAATCAGCGCGTCCAGCAGCATCATGTCACGTCCGTCTTCCGCTTCCAGGGTGTAGTCCTGCATACGCGGCGCGGCGTCCACTTCCGGGTTATAACGATAAATGGAAAATTCGAGTCTCATGGTCGCTCTCTCCGCTAATTAATAGGTACGCACTTTCGGCGGGAAGGCCGCGCGCAATTTCGGCTGCATGTTCACCTCGCGGCGTGTCATGCTCTCCGTTTGCGGCAGATAGAGACTGTGGCACAGCCAGTTTGCATCATCACGTTCCGGGTAGTCGAAGCGGCTGTGCGCGCCGCGACTTTCCGTACGGAAGTTTGCCGCCACCGCTGTGGCATAAGCGGTTTCCATAAGATTATCCAGCTCCAGACATTCGATACGCTGGGTGTTGAAGTCCGGAGAACGGTCATCAAGACGGGCAGATTTCAGACGCTCGCGGATCTGTTTCAGTTCTTCCAGGCCCTGTGCCATAGCGTCGCCTTCACGGAATACCGAGAAGTTGTTCTGCATGCAGCGCTGCAGCGCCTTACGAATTTCAACCGGGTCTTCGCCGGTGGTGTTGTTTTCCCAGCGGTTGAAACGCGCCATGGCCGCATCGATCTCTTCCGGCGTGGCGTCACGCAGCGCGCCCTGCTCCTGAATAGATTCCTGCAGATGCAGACCCGCCGCACGACCAAATACCACCAGGTCAAGCAGGGAGTTACCGCCGAGACGGTTAGCGCCGTGCACCGATACGCAGGCAATTTCACCGACAGCAAACAGGCCCGGGATCACTTCATCTTCACCCTGCGCATTCACGCGCAGCGCCTGACCGGTCACTTTGGTCGGAATACCGCCCATCATATAGTGACAGGTCGGGATAACCGGAATCGGCTCTTTCACCGGATCGGCGTGCGCGAAAGTGCGCGACAGTTCCAGAATACCCGGCAGACGTGACTCCAGCACCTCTTTGCCCAGGTGGTCCAGTTTCAGCTTGATGTGCGGACCCCACGGGCCATCACATCCGCGGCCTTCACGGATTTCAATCATCATGGAACGGGCAACCACATCGCGGCCCGCCAGATCTTTGGCGTTCGGCGCGTAACGCTCCATAAAGCGCTCGCCGTGCTTGTTCAGCAGATAACCGCCTTCACCACGGCAGCCTTCGGTAACCAGCACGCCCGCCCCGGCAATCCCGGTCGGGTGGAACTGCCACATTTCCATATCCTGTACCGGCACGCCGGCACGCAGCGCCATGCCGACACCGTCGCCGGTATTGATGTGTGCATTCGTGGTGGACTGGTAGATACGACCAGCGCCGCCCGTAGCCAGCACGGTCGCTTTGGCTTTGAAATAGACGGTTTCGCCGGTTTCAATGCTGATTGCGGTACAGCCCACAATGGCGCCATCCTGATTTTTCACCAGGTCAAGGGCGTACCATTCGGAGAAAATCGTGGTTTTGTTTTTCAGGTTCTGCTGATACAGGGTATGCAGCAGGGCGTGACCGGTACGGTCCGCAGCCGCCGCAGTACGCGCCGCCTGTTCGCCACCAAAATTTTTCGACTGACCGCCGAACGGACGCTGATAAACGCGACCATCCTCAAGACGGGAGAAAGGCAGACCCATATGCTCCAGCTCCAGAATCGCTTCCGGGCCGGTTTTACACATATACTCGATCGCGTCCTGGTCACCGATATAGTCGGAACCTTTGACGGTGTCGTACATATGCCATTCCCAGTTGTCTTCATGGGTATTACCCAGCGCAACGGTAATACCGCCCTGGGCAGAGACGGTATGGGAACGGGTAGGAAACACTTTTGATAGCAGGGCGCAGCTCTGGCCCGCCTGGGAGATTTGCAGTGCGGCACGCATACCTGCGCCGCCAGCACCGATCACTACCGCATCAAATTCTCTGACTGGCAAATTCATTTACACACCCCACACAACAACAGTTCCATAAATAGCAAAGGCCAGTAACGCGACCACAATCACCAGCTGTACGATCAGGCGCACCGCAAGATGTTTGACGTAGTCTGTCAGCACTTGCCACATCCCAATCCAGCCATGAATCAGAATGGAGAACAGCGTCAGCAGGGTAAACACTTTGGTGAACGAAGAAGCGAAAAAACCGCGCCAGATCTCATAGGTCAGCGTGTCGGTCATGACGACAAAGCCGAGAATGTAGAGCGCATAAAGCGTAATCAGAATTGCAGAAGCACGCAGCAGCAGCCAGTCCTGAATGCCATTGCGTCCCAGTGCAGTAGCATTATTGCTTACCATACAAGGACTCCAGCCAAAATTGAAAGCACGACAGTAATAACAAAAGATAGATATGCAGAACGTCTTCCCACGTCCATCGTTTCCGCCAGAAAGCCGAAGTCCATCATCATATGACGAATGCCGCCCACGGTATGGAACGCCAGCGCGGTGAGAATGCCCCACATGATAAATTTGACGAAGAAGCTGTCCATGATGGCAGCGGCCTGCAGAAAGCCTTCAGGAGAAGAGAGCGATAAGCCCAGCAACCAGAGCAGAATGCCTACAGCAACGAGGGTGATAACGCCGGTGACACGGTGGAGAATGGACGATATTGCAGTAACGGGAAACCGGATCGTCGTGAGATCCAAGTTGACAGGTCGTTGTTTTTTCACGGTTTTGCCCACACAGCTCTTTTCTTTATTTTGCTTCCTCCGGTCCTGAGGGCGCAGTAAGAACACGGTTGTGGTCGAACTGTAACCGTCACCAAAACAGCAACATCCAGTGTTAATTGACGCGGTAAGAAACGCTGGGTGGCTCCTGGTGTCAGGGAATTCCGGAGACCTGGCGGCAGTATAAGAGGATCACATTCCTATTACAATTCCCCTACAAACCCTTTGGGCACATTTAAGTGAATCAGTGATCCCTCTCACGTTTTTCACATTTTCTACAAATTTAATTATCTGATTTGACAAAAGTTAAACAATTCGGTTACAAACAGACGCACTAAACCCCTATGATGCACAAAAGTTATGGGGATACACTTTCCCCTACGCTCAAGTTATGTAACATTGCATTTGTGAGCGACCAAAAGCATCAGGTTATTGGTTACCAACAAGTTATGACTCGACCAGATCTTTAACAACCGCGATTTGCAGCATGTCATGCCTTGATGATTACTTGCCTTGACGCACCTGCCACTCTGTATCCTGCACGCAAAAAGTTACCGCAGAGTGAAGCTGTTAGGTTTTGGCGATACGCAACATGAACGCTTTTCAGGTGTCTAAGATCTTTACCTACGAAGGCGCTAAGGAGACGAAAATGGCAGATAAAAAAGTAACGCTAACCCTACAAGGCGAAGCACCTGTTGAACTGGACGTGCTGCAAGGCACATTAGGCCAGGATGTTGTTGATGTTCGCGCCCTTGGCTCAAAAGGCCTGTTTACCTTCGATCCTGGTTTTACCTCTACGGCCTCCTGTGAATCTAAAATCACCTTTATTGACGGTGAGGAAGGTATTCTGCTGCACCGTGGCTACCCTATCGATCAGCTGGCGACTCACTCCAATTATCTGGAAGTGTGCTATATCCTGCTGTACGGCGAAAAACCCACCCAGGCGCAGTTTGATGAGTTTCGTACCACGGTAACGCGCCACACCATGATTCATGAGCAGATTACCCGTCTGTTCCATGGCTTCCGTCGCGACTCACATCCGATGGCGGTGATGTGCGGCGTGACCGGCGCGCTGGCTGCGTTCTACCATGATTCGCTGGACGTGAATGTTGAGCGTCACCGTGAAATTGCCGCCTTCCGCCTGCTCTCCAAAATGCCGACCATGGCCGCGATGTGTTACAAGTACTCTATCGGTCAGCCGTTTGTTTATCCGCGCAATGACCTCTCTTATGCCGGTAACTTCCTGCATATGATGTTCGCTACCCCGTGCGAAGAGTACAAAGTTAACCCGATCCTGGAACGCGCCATGGACCGTATTCTGATTCTGCATGCGGATCACGAGCAGAACGCGTCGACCTCTACCGTACGTACTGCGGGCTCTTCAGGCGCTAACCCCTTCGCCTGTATCGCTGCGGGCATCGCCTCCCTGTGGGGACCGGCGCATGGCGGCGCGAACGAAGCGACCCTGCGTATGCTGGAAGAGATCAGCACCGTTGAGCATATTCCGGAATTTGTACGCCGCGCCAAAGACAAAAATGACTCTTTCCGTCTGATGGGCTTTGGTCACCGCGTCTACAAAAACTACGATCCGCGCGCCACCGTGATGCGTGAAACCTGCCATGAAGTGCTGAACGAGCTGGGCATGAAGGATGACCTGCTGGAAGTGGCGATGGAGCTGGAACACATTGCGCTGAACGACCCCTACTTTATCGAGCGTAAACTCTACCCGAACGTCGATTTCTACTCTGGTATTATTCTGAAAGCGATGGGTATCCCCTCCTCCATGTTCACCGTGATTTTTGCCATGGCGCGTACCGTGGGCTGGATTGCACACTGGAAAGAGATGCACGACGAAGGCATGAAGATCGCCCGTCCGCGTCAGCTGTATACCGGCTACACGGAGCGCGAATTCACCTCCGATTTGAAAAAATAGTTTCAGATAATGTGATGAAAAGGCGGGCTTGCCCGCCTTTTTTTATGGCTGTCGATCAGTGCTGGCAGCCGGGACACCAGTAAAAGGGCCGTGAGGACAAAGTGCCTTTTTCAATGGTACTGCCGCAGCGTCGACACGCTTTTCCCTGGCGATGAAATACTTCAAAGCGAAAGGCGGCCGCGTGATGATAGCCTTTCATGGTGCCACGCAACTGATAAGAACGGCGTGGTATCGCCAGCAACGCATCACTGAGTCGCGTCAGTTGTACTTCATCCAGCGCCTGTGGCTTATGGCGCGGCGACAGCTGCGCCTGCCAGAGAATCTCTACCCGCAGATAGTTACCCAGCCCGGCAAGAAACGCCTGATCGAGCAGCAGACCGCTCAGCTGACGCCGTCGAAACACTGGCGATAACAGCCGCGCGTGTACATCCTCCACGCTCAGGCTGTTGTCGAGCACGTCGGGGCCGACGCGCTGCAGGAACGGGTGAGCCGCCAGCGTCTCCGCATTCAGCATCATGATATCCGAGGCGCTGTAGAGCAAAATGGTCTGATCTGCCGCCGCCAGTCTGACGCGCAATACGCGCTGCGTCTCCGGCAGGGTGCCGCTGGGAACAATGCGCCAGACGCCATACAGCTGATTGTGGCTGTAAAGCGTCTGGCCGGTAGAGAAATGGGTCAGCAGCGCTTTGCCCCGGGTTTCGATAGCTGTCACCTGCTCGCCCACCAGCCCGGCTTCATAATTTTTCAACTGTGGAAAGGCAAACCAGACCTCCGTGAGCGGTTTGCCGACAATCGCGTTTTCCAGCTGATCCGCCGCACGGCGGATCTCCGGTCCCTCAGGCATAGTGGCTCCGCTTAATGGGTCGCCCCGCCGGGCAGGCGCACATCCTGATCCCTCTCCAGCGCGACGCGTATCGCAATCGCCAGTGCCTGTACCACATTTTCCGCTGCCATGCTCGGCGCGCCCGGATGATGTGCCGCCTGTTCAGGCAGATAAGGGATATGAATAAAGCCGCCACGTGCCAGCGCGCGGCTGTTGTGCAGACGATGCAGCAAGCCATACATCACATGGTTGCAGGCAAAGGTACCGGCAGTTTGCGAGACGGAAGCGGGGATGCCCGCGTCACGTACCGCTGCCACGATAGCTTTGATCGGCAGCGTCGAAAAGTACGCAGCCGGGCCGTCAGCAACAATACGCTCATCCACGGGCTGATAACCCTGATTATCAGGAATACGTGCATCATCCACGTTGATCGCCACACGTTCAACGGTGATATCGCTACGGCCTCCCGCCTGGCCCACCGCGATAATCAGCTGCGGTTGTAACTCATCCATCGCCTGCCACAGCACTTCCAGCGCATGACCAAACACGACCGGCAGCTGGCACACCACAACGCGCGCCCCACCGATCACTTTATCCTCCAGCTGTCGGACCGCTTCCCAGGAGGGGTTAATCGCCTCGCCGCCAAAAGGCTCAAAGGCCGTGACCAGAACAGTTTTCATTGTATCCTCACAGGAACATCAGGAAATAAAGCAGGAAGATATTGACCACTAACAGTAGCACACCGGTCGGCACCTGCGCTTTGATCACCGCGTTACGATCCGGCAGCTCCAGCAGCGCGGCGGGCACGATGTTGAAGTTGGCGGCCATCGGCGTCATCAGCGTACCGCAGTAGCCGGAGAACATGCCGATCGCGGCCATAACCGCCGGATTGCCGTCATGCTGCATCACCAGAATGGGGATGCCGACCCCTGCCGTCACGATGGGGAACGCGGCAAAGGCATTGCCCATCACCATGGTCAGCAGTGCCATGCCAACGGCATACACTGCCACGGCAACAAAGCGGTTATCTACCGCCAGCCAGGTTTCCGTCAGATAAGAGATGGCGCTGCCGACGCCGGCGCTGGTAAACAGCAGGCCAAGCGTGGCGAGGATCTGCGGCAGGATAAATGCCCAGCCGATAGAATCCAGCAGGCGGCGCGTCTCCTGCATCGACTGGATCGGATGCTCGTGCGTCATTTTCAGCGTTAACAGCCAGGCCAGCAGACAGCCAACCATCATGGAAAAGAGCGTCACCAGTGTCGAGTGGTTGCCCGCGCCAAACACGGCAGTCTGTAAGCCCGGAATATGGTTAAACGCCAGCACGCCAATCACCGTGACAACAGGAATGGTCAGCGCAGGCAGAAACAGCTTATTGTGCAAGCGTTGGGCGCTCGCCTTACGCTCCTTCTCGCTGCGCTGGTGATAGCGTCCGAGCTTAACCCCGCCCAGTCCGGCGATCAGCGCCATAAGCACCACCATAATGCCGACGATAATATGCAGGGTGCGTACCGCCTGTTCAGGCGATGCGGTGAAACCGCTCAGCCATTGCGCCGTCCCGTCGCTAATAAAGAAAATCAGACCATACAGCGCCCAGAACAGCCCGGTGGTGAAGCGACGCGGGTTAGCGCTGTCACGCCAGGAAAGGATGGCAACCACCAGCAGGATCAGGCCCGCCAGCCACATCAGATATTGTTGCTGAAACATTATTGCTCCCCTTTCGCTTTCAGTGCCTGATGATTCAATGTGCTGAGCTCACGCGCCAGCTTACGGTCAAGGCGCATCAGGCGCGCAGCATGAATCACAAAGGCACACAGTGCGGTGGGGATGCCCCAGACGGCGATATGCAGCGGCTCGGTCTGAATCCCCGCCGACTCCTGCATAAAGTTATGCATAAAGATGATCGCCCCGAAGGCGACGAAAATGTCTTCGCCGAAAAACAGCCCGACGTTATCAGTGGCGGCGGACATAGCACGCAGGCGATGGCGCACTTCTGGCGTGACCTCACCGTAACGGTTTTCTGTCGCCCCTTCGGCCATTGGCGCCAGCAACGGGCGCACCATTTGCGGATGACCGCCCAGGCTGGTCAGCCCCAGTGCGGCGGTGATTTCACGCACAAACAGATAAACGATCAGCAGTCGTCCTGCGGTGGCGGTTTTAATCTGAGCAATCCACGCCTGTGCGCGCTCCTTCAGACCGTGACGCTCCAGCAGACCGATTACCGCCAGCGGCAGCAACAGGATCAACGGCAGGTTACGGGTATTGAGAAAGCCGGCCCCCAGCTTTTCCAGAATATCCCCCAGCGGCATTTGCGCGGCGAGACCGGTAACAAACCCGGCGGCGATCACCACCAGCACCGGATTAAAACGTAACAGGAAACCGACCACAATGGCGACAATGCCCAGCAGCGGCCAGAGATTTACAACGTTATCCATCTTTTCCTCTCGTCAGAAATAAAAAGCCCGGCACCGGGCCGGGTAAACATCAAAACTACGCGCTGGTTACGGTAATCTGACGGGTGGTAAACGCCTCACGCAAACGGCGGGCGAACAGCAGCGCATGTTCACCGTCGCCATGCAGACAAACGGTTTGCGCCTTAACCCTGACCCACTCCCCGCTCACGCTCTCTACCTGGCCCTGCTCTACCATGCTCAGCGTCTGCGCAATGGCCTGTTCTTCGTTGTCGATCAGCGCCCCTGGCTGACCGCGCGGCACCAGCGCGCCACTCGCCTGATAGCCGCGATCGGCAAACACTTCCTGACGCGTCGCCAGCCCGTAATGCTCACCGGCCCGGATCAATTCACTGTTCGCCAGACCCACCAGGATCAGTTGCGGGTCAACCGCCCTGACCGCACGCGCAATAGTATCGGCCAGCTGCGCATCGGCCGCCGCCTGGTTATAGAGCATACCGTGCGGCTTTACATGCACCAGCACAACCCCTTCGCTCTCCGCCAGGCTTTTCAGCGCCCCGATCTGATAAATAACCTGGGCATACAGGGTTTCGGTCGGCAGCTGCATCGCGGTGCGGCCAAAGTTTTCCCGATCGGGAAAGCCGGGATGCGCGCCGATAGCCACCCCGTTCTCTTTTGCCCAGCGCACCGACTGCAGCATGGTTTGCGCGTCGCCAGCATGGAAACCGCAGGCGATATTAGCCGAGCTGACCAGCTGCAGCAGCGCGCGATCGCTGCCGCTGCCTTCGCCCAGATCGGCATTCAGATCAATCTTCATGACTCAGTCCCCACGCCATATGATCCAGTGCACGCTGTTGATACAGTTTCGCCTGCATCGCCTCTTCCAGCGTACAGTGGACAAAATGAATCGGATCGCCCAGACGGATCTGAGCAAGATGGTAGAGATCGGCTTCGATCACGCAGGCAATACGCGGATAACCGCCGGTGGTCTGCGCATCGGACATCAGCACAATGGGCTGGCCGTTAGGCGGCACCTGGATGACGCCAGGTACCAGGCCGTGAGACAGCAATTCCCGGTTATGGGTGCGCTTCAGTTCACGTCCCTGCAACCGATAGCCCATGCGATTGCTCTGGGGACTCAGCGTCCAGCTGGTACGCCAGAACGCCTCCTGCGCTTCGCGGCTGAACTCGCTGTACTCCGGCCCCGGTAAGGTACGGATGCGGTTGCCCCAAAGCAGCTGACGCACCCCTGCGGGCTTTGTGAAGGCGCGCACTGGCTCTCCGAGCGGCAACCGATCGCCATCCTGCAGCTTACGTCCCTGCCAGCCGCCAAAACCCGCTTTTAAATCGGTACTGCGTGATCCCAGCAGTAAAGGCACGTCAAAACCGCCATCCACCGCCAGATAACTGCGCATGCCGCGTACCGGCATCGAAAGCGAAAGCGTTTGCCCACGTCTGACCGGTAGTCGCCAGCCGGTCCACACCGCTTTGCCATCCAGCTCGGCGTTGCAGCCCGCGCCGGTCAGGGCGATCCAGCCGTCACGTTCAAACTGCACTTTGAACTGCCCGAGCACGATCTCCAGCACCGCGCTGTCGGGCGCATTGCCCACCAGTAAGTTGGCAGTTTGCATGGAAGGGGCATCCAGCACCCCGCTTAAGCCGATGCCATACTGACGCCAGCCTTTGCGCCCCAGGTCCTGAACGCTGCTGGCCAGTCCCGCCCGTAAAACTGTTAACATACGCCCTCCTTCTGCGGCACAAAGCGCACTTTATCGCCGGGACGCAGCACGGTCGGCGGTTCCTGATACGGATCAAACAGCGCAAGCGGCGTCTGGCCGATCAGTTGCCAGCCGCCGGGCGTCGCCAGCGGATAGACCCCGGTCTGGCTGCCACCAATGCCCACCGAGCCCGCGGGCACGCTGAGGCGCGGTTCCGCTCGCCGTGGCATATGAAGGCGCGCATCCAGGCCGCCCAGGTAGGGAAAACCGGGCTGGAAGCCGATAAAATAGACGTCATATTCGCTACTGCTGTGCAGTTCCACGACCTGCTGCGGCGTCATCTGTGCCTGCTCCGCAACCCAGAGGAGATCGGGCCCGGCGTCGCCGCCATAAATCACCGGTATCGTCACCTGACGTGACACCGGCAGTTGCGCCTCGCTCTCTTCCCACCAGCGCTGCAGGCGTTCAATTGCATCCAGCGCCTTGTGCTGCGGATCGCGCAGCAACAGCGTCAGATTATTCATGCCCGGGATCGCTTCCAGGACTTCTGGATTGGTTTGCAGCCGTTCGCACACCCCCCATATACGCTGCTGACTGATCAAAGAAACGGGCGGTTCCAGCTCCAGGACCACAGCCCGCTCACCCAGCAGATAACAACGTGCTCGTTGCAAAACCAACCTCCGTTATGCGTCAACTGACACCTGAAAGGCGAAGGTCATCTTCTCGCCTGAATGCATAAGCATTACTCATGAAGCATTTAGTTATGCGAAAGTGACAGAGTTGTGTCAACAGATTTACTTCCTCCACAGGCTGCGGAGGAAGGGGTTGCGGAAAAATCAGGCAGGATTGGGGATATCGATAAAGGTGACGTCGAGGGCATAGTGTTCAGCCAGCCAGTCACCCAGCGCTTTGATACCGCCACGCTCCGTGGCGTGGTGTCCAGCGGCGAAGAAATGCACTCCCTGTTCACGCGCGCTGTGGATGGTCTGTTCCGAGACTTCGCCGGTGATAAAGGCATCAACGCCAAAGGCGGCCGCATTATCAATAAAGCCCTGCCCGCCACCGCTGCACCAGGCAAGACGCCGAATCTGCGCCGGTGCGTTATCACCACAGTGCAGCGGCTCGCGCCCCAGCCGCTGCGCAATGCGCCGGGCAAACGCTTCGCCAGTGACCGGCTCGGCCAGCTCGCCCCAGAGCACCAGCGGCATCACTTCGCCGCGCACCTCAATGTCCAGCAGCTTAGCCAACTGAGCATTGTTGCCGAGCTGCGGATGGGCATCGAGCGGTAAGTGCCAGCCGTAGAGGTTAATATCATTTGCCAGCAGAGTGCGCAGCCGGTTGCGTTTCATCCCTTTAATCACCGGCGCCTCGTTTTTCCAGAAGTAGCCGTGATGCACCATCACCGCATCGGCGTTACGCTTTACCGCCTCATCCAGCAGCGCCTGGTTGGCGGTGACGCCGGTGATAATGTGGGTGACCTGTTCACGCCCCTCCACCTGCAGGCCGTTAGGGGCGTAATCACTAAAGCTGCCGCTGTTCAGCTGCTGATTAACAATCTGTTCAAGCTCAAAATTATTCATAACTCCTCCGTGAAAGCCTCAGCCGATATTACGTGCTCGCTCGAAAGCTTCCAGCGTTTTTTGTCGGGCTGCCTTATGTTCCACAATTGGCTGAGGATAATCGAGCCTCTGGTTATTTTTCTTTGCCCAGAGCTGCGGCTGATGGATGGCGCTATCCGGCACCGCATGCAGTTCCGGTAGCCAGCGTCGAATAAAGACGCCTGCGCTGTCGAAGCGTTCACCCTGGGTAGTGGGATTAAAGATGCGAAAATAGGGTGCCGCATCGGTGCCAGTGGATGCCGCCCACTGCCAGCCGCCGTTGTTGGCGGCAAAATCGCCGTCGATCAGGCGCTGCATGAAGTAGCGCTCGCCTTCGTGCCAGTCAATCAGCAGATCCTTCACCAGAAAACTGGCGCTGATCATACGCAGCCGGTTGTGCATCCAGCCAGTCTGGTTCAGCTGGCGCATCGCCGCATCCACTATCGGATAGCCGGTTTGCCCCGTTTTCCACGCCTGCAGATGCGCTTCGTTCTGCTGCCAGGCAATATGTCGTGTCCAGGGGATAAAGGGCTGGTGCCTGCAGAGCGCTGGCCAGGCGACCAGCAGGTGGCGGTAAAACTCGCGCCAGATCAGCTCTGACAGCCAGTTGAAAGCGCTGCCCTGCGCCAGCGCATCAGGGTGTTCTTTCAGGAGCCGGTGCAGGCACTGACGCGGCGAGAGTACGCCTGTTGCCAGATAGACCGACAACCGACTGGTGCCCTCCACGGCAGGGTTATCGCGATCGCTGGCGTAACGGGTTACCGGCTGCTGACTGAAGTGACGCAGGCGTTGCAGTGCTCCCGTTTCCCCCGGAGGAAACAGATCTTCATCAAAGGCTTCCTGCGGATAATCGAACGCCGGAATGCTCTCCCAGAGCGGTAAAGGCGCGCCCGGACGCGGCTTCGGCGCGGGGACGCACGCTGGCAGCTCCTGTTGCAGACGGCGGATAAAGGCTTTACTGAACGGCGTAAATACTTTGTACATTGCGTTATTGCCGGTGCGTACGCTGCCGGGCGGCAACAGCAGGCTGTCATCGAAGCCCTGACAAATTATCCCCTGCGTATCCAGAATGCGCTCTGCCAGCGCATCCCGTTCCCGTTCGTTGATTTCATACTGATAGTTATAAAACAACGCATCGACACGGTGCTGCCGGCAAAAGTCGCTGAGTGCATCTACGGCAGCGCGAAAATCATGGCACGCCAGGCAGTACAGCGGAATACCGCGGCTGGCCAGCGCCTCCTGCAGCTGTTGCAGGCTGCAATAAATAAACGTCGCCTGTTTCGCTGCCATATTGTGTTGCCGCCACTGGCCCGGCGTGGCGATATAGAGCGCCAGCACCTGCGCTCCCGAGTCCTGACAGGCAGCGTACAGCGCCAGATTATCGTTAATGCGTAAATCGTTACGTAGCCAGACAACATGCGTGCTCATCAATCGCTTATCACCTACTGCCCATAGCGCAGACGCAGCGCTTCCGGATAAGGGTCGAAATAGCGCTGTTGCGCCAGCCAGGGATCAGGAAACGCCGCCATATAATGTTTCAGCATGGTGATCGGGACCAGCAGCGGCTGCAGACCCCGACGATAACGATCGATAAGCTGCGTCAGCTCCTGACGCTGCGCACGGGTCAACTGATGACGGAAATAGCCCTGCACATGCATCAGCACATTAGTGTGATTGCGTCGCGTGGCCTGGTGGGCCAGCAGCTGCATCAGGCGCTGACGGTATTCAAATGCCCAGGCGTCCAGCGAGTCCCACTGCTGCATCGCTGCCACAAAGCGACCCAGCTCGCGATATGCCTCCTGCGAGTGGGAAAGCAGCAGCAGCTTATAGCGGGTATGAAAGGTCAGCAGCGCGCCGGGGGTGAGTCCCTGCCGCCACAGCTGATTGAACTCATGCAGGGCGCAGATACGGATGATGAAATTTTCGCGAATCAACGGATCCTGTAAGCGGCCATTCTCTTCCAGCGGCAGCCAGGGTATTTCCTCACGCAGCGCCCGGGTAAAAATGCCCATGCCCACTTTACGGTTGTTATTCCCGCCAGGCTCATACACACGCACCCGCTCCATGCCGCAGCTGGGGGATTTGGCGCAGAGAATATAGCCGCAAAGATGATGCAACGATTTAACCCGTGATGCCGACCACGCCTGCATCTGATCGGTGACCGCTTCGTCACCCGTTTTGCTGAAGCAGAGCTGGACCTGCTGGTCCGCCTCCTGCACCAGTCGCAGCGCCGGACGCGGCGTCGGCAAGCCAATCGCCATTTCAGGACAAACAGGTTCATAGCGCACAAAAGGGGCGAGCTCGTCGGTGGCGAAGGCGAAACGCTTATGACCACCATCGAACCTGACGTTATCCCCGAGCAGGCATGCACTGATTCCTACCGGAATTTTCTCGCTCATACTTGTACAACCTTTGAAAGTTTGTAGAAGTTTAAGTGTAACGGAAAAGCCGATCGATTACAGCGCAGCAACGCAATATTGTGCAAATATTCACCAAACAGGAAGGTCAGCCAGTAAAAATCCGCCTTCATAGAAGGCGGCTTTGATTGTATCCCATAGGGGGGTACCAAAAACCTTAAAAAGAAGTCTCTGCCTGTTCCGTAAGATTCAAATCCAGAGACGATAAGGCAGAGCCAAAACGTATTGATGACCACGCCCGCAGGACAGGGTTTTAAGCTGGCAATAAAAAAGGGCGCCCGCAGGCGCCCTGTTTATCGCAGATTCAGAATCAGGCGTTTTTCAACACTTCACTGACGATCTCTACCGCTTCTTTTTCAATCTGCGCGCGGTGCTCGGCGCCCAGGAAGCTTTCACAGTAGATTTTGTAGGCGTCTTCCGTGCCTGACGGACGGGCAGCAAACCAGCCATTTTCCGTCATCACTTTCAGGCCACCGATGGCAGCGCCATTGCCCGGCGCTGCCGTCAGGCGTGCCGTAATAGGATCACCCGCCAGGGTGTCCGCGCTGACCATCTCCGGCGACAGCTTAGAAAGCGCCGCTTTTTGCGCTGAAGTGGCAGCAGCCTGCAAGCGGTTGTAGCTTGGCGCACCAAAACGCCCGGCCAGCTCATCATAGTGCTGTTGCGGGTTTTTACCGGTTACGGCGGTGATCTCCGCCGCCAGCAGACAGAGAATGATGCCATCTTTGTCCGTTGACCAGGGGGTGCCGTCGAAGCGCAGGAAGGAGGCGCCAGCGCTCTCTTCGCCGCCAAAGCCAAAGCTGCCGTCGTACAGGCCATCCACAAACCATTTAAAGCCCACCGGCACTTCAACCAGCTTGCGGCCGATATCCTTCACCACACGGTCTATCATGGCGCTGGAAACCAGGGTTTTACCCACTGCCACTTCACTGCCCCACTGCGGACGATGCTGGAACAGGTAGTTAATCGCCACCGCCAGGTAGTGGTTCGGGTTCATCAGTCCCGCGGGCGTCACGATACCGTGACGGTCATAGTCGGGATCGTTGCCGAAGGCCAGATCGAATTTATCACGCAGCGCCAGCAGACCTGCCATCGCGCACTCAGACGAGCAGTCCATGCGCACCACGCCATCTTTATCCAGATGCATAAAGCGGAAGGTTTGATCAATAGCGTCGTTGACGATGGTGATATCGAGCTGATAGTGCTCAGCAATTCGTTGCCAGTAGGCCATGCCGGAGCCGCCGAGCGGATCGACGCCAATTTTCAGGCCTGCTTTCTGGATGGCCGGGAAATCGATCACCTGCGCCAGCCCTTCCACATAGGGTTGAATCAGATCTTTTTCCTGAATATGACCGCTTGCCCAGGCCTGATCCAGCGGCAGACGTTTCACCTCTTTCAGCCCGTCTTTCATCAGTTGGTTAGCACGATCTTCCACCACTTTCGTGACGTTAGTATCTGCCGGGCCGCCATTGGGAGGATTGTATTTAATGCCGCCATCTTCCGGCGGGTTGTGTGACGGCGTGATCACAATACCGTCCGCCAGCGCACCGCCCTGTTTGTTATGCTCCAGAATAGCGTTGGATATGGCCGGGGTTGGCGTGTAGCCATTATCCAGCTGTACGATAACGTCAACACCGTTAGCGGCCAGCACTTCCAGCACCGACAGGATCGCCGGTTCCGAGAGCGCATGGGTATCTTTACCCACGTAGCAGGGACCGGTAATGCCATTCTTGTGACGCTCTTCCGCAATCGCCTGGGCGATGGCCAGAATATGCATTTCGTTGAAGCTCTGTCGTCCTGCGCTACCGCGATGGCCTGAAGTGCCAAATTTCACCGCATGTTCCGGGTTCGCCACGTCGGGCTTCAGGACATAGTATTGTGAGGTTAATTGTGCAACGTTAATCAAATCGCTCTGCCGGGCGGGTTGCCCGGCACGGGGGTGATTGGCCATTGGCGCTTCTCCCTGACGCTTCAGTTAAATGGTGCCGCAAACTTTATCCGTCAGCTCCTGCGGGAACTGCATAGACAGCATAATGTGCTCTACCATGCTGCATTTGCGACCGGTATTGGTGTTAGTGATCACCCAGTACGGTGTGCCGGGGACATGCTTCGGCTTGGTATGGGTGCCATGCTGCAACAGCGTATGTTCATCGCCCGCAAAATAGACGCGCGTTCTGCCCTGTAGTGCTGCCGTCGCGTCAGCAAACGCCTGCGGGTCAAGACGATACAAAGTTGACAAAATCAGCATAAAGCGATTTACCGCTTTTTTCTGCTCGGCATACTCGTCAGAGAGCAACAGTTCGCGCACCGCCCGTACCCGATCCTGTGGGCGTGGTTCAGCGGGAGCAGGCTGTTCCTCTTTCACCGTAGCGCTCGCGGCCGCGGCAGTTGCCGCTTTCGTGGGGCTCTGACCGGCGGTAAACTTCAACATCCGCCGCAAGATATCAGATGCGCTTTCGCCAATGTGCTGAGTATGGCTGGCAATATAGCGGTAAAGCTCTTCGTCAACTTCGATCGTTTTCATTTTTTTCCGTACGGTTCTCGCGGGTGACAGAACCACGCATTTTCTGATTAAGCCTTAGCAGAGCCGGGCCAGAGAAAGTGTGAGCGGGTTCTAACATAAGGATTATAAAGTTAAATCCCGGGAGGCCGATAGCGCCAGGGCTATTTAAGGGCAAAAGTCAGAATATGTCCTAATGCCAGCCGACATCCCCCGGAAACGTGAATTCATGATAACCTAAGCTCAGGTTACAACCGTAAGAACTTTGCCATGATTTTGAATGCCCGTCTGCAAACTGAGCAATCTGCTGCTGATTCTCTGCCTATTTTGTTGATTCACGGCCTGTTTGGCAGCCTGGATAATCTGGGCGTACTGGCGCGTGGGTTGAAAAACGATCGTCCGCTGATTCAGGTGGATGTCCGCAATCACGGTTTATCGCCGCATGCGCAGGAGATGAACTATCCTGTTATGGCGCAGGATATGCTGGAGACGCTGGACGCGCACAGTATCGATAAAGTGGCGGTGATTGGTCATTCCATGGGCGGAAAAATTGCCATGACCCTGAGCGCGCTGGCACCTGAGCGTATTGAGCGGCTGGTGATGATCGATATTGCGCCGGTGGATTACAACACGCGCCGCCATGACGATATCTTTGCGGCGGTCAGGGCGGTCACTGCGGCTGGCGTGCAGCAGCGCAGTGCGGCGGCGCAGGTGATGCGCGACTATATCCGGGAAGAGGGCGTTATTCAGTTTATCCTGAAATCCTTTCACGAAGGAGCCTGGCGCTTTAATGTGCCGGCGCTGTGGGAGAATTATCGCACCATCTCCGGCTGGGAAACGGTGCCCGCCTGGCCCCACCCGGCCTTGTTTATCCGCGGCGGCGATTCCGGTTACCTTGATAATCAGTACCGTGATGCGCTGCTGCGTCAGTTTCCGCAGGCCCATGCGCATGTGATTAGCGGCGCGGGTCACTGGGTACATGCTGAAAAACCGGACGCGGTATTACGTGCGGTGCGGCGATTTTTTGCGCTTTAAAAGCAAAAGCTTGCCGGCTGCGTTTAGGATTGGCGTCATCTGCTTCCCTGGAGTATGATGGCGCGCTAAAATTTTACCGCTGTCGATTTAAACAGGGTAAACGCCGATAATTCATAAGCCGCGCAGTGCGTTTTCGCCATTCGCGCCCACTCAGTTTCACGAAGCCATGGCAAAAGAACACACGGACCGCACGACGCTCGATCTCTTTGCTGATGAACGTCGTCCCGGTCGCCCAAAAACCAGTCCGCTTTCGCGCGATGAACAGCTGCGTATCAATAAACGCAATCAACTGAAACGTGACAAAGTGCGCGGGTTACGCCGTGTCGAGCTTAAAATGAACAGCGAGGCCGTTGAGGCGCTTAACCAGCTGGCTGAGCAACGGAATATGAGTCGCAGCGAATTGATCGAACAAATGATCCTCGCGCAACTTAATCTCGGCTGAAACAGCCCAAAGCGCACGCAGCGACAAAAGTAGCGGCTTTACGAGTTCCGCCCCTTACCGTCGTCTGCTATCATTCGCGTATCTGTGTACACTAAACACCCATCTGTTTATTTGGATTCAAGAGGTTATTTTACCCATGGCAATCGTAGGCATCTTCTTTGGCAGCGATACCGGCAACACCGAAAACATTGCAAAAATGATCCAGAAACAACTGGGTAAAGATGTTGCTGAAGTGCATGACATTGCCAAAAGCACCAAAGAGGATCTTGAAGCGTTCGACATTCTGCTGCTGGGTATCCCCACCTGGTACTATGGCGAAGCCCAGTGCGACTGGGATGATTTTTTCCCTACGCTGGAAGAGATCGACTTTAATGGCAAACTGGTTGCCCTGTTTGGCTGCGGCGATCAGGAAGATTATGCAGAATATTTCTGTGACGCGATGGGCACGATTCGCGACATTATCGAACCGAACGGTGCGGTGATCGTCGGACACTGGCCTACCGCCGGTTATCATTTTGAAGCCTCAAAAGGCCTGGCGGATGATGACCATTTCCTCGGTCTGGCGATTGATGAAGACCGCCAGCCTGAATTAACCAACGAGCGCGTAGAAAAATGGGTTAACCAGATTTTCAACGAGCTGCAGTTGAAAGAAATTCTCGAAGCCTGATCCATCTTGTCTCAATGTGAGCCCCACCTCACATTGAGACGACGGAATTCTCTATAAAAATAATAGGGACGAGTTTTTAACTTTTACCGCCAAATCTGTAGAATACCCGCATCGGTCAGCCACTTATTCTTCTGATTGAAGAGATGAGGTTGAACGAAATGTTAACAGATACCTGCTTAGCCCGCGCCAGCATAGCGGTTTTTTCCCGTGCTGAGCATGAGAGTGACAGGCTTCCCCCTCGGTTTTCATTTCGATGCTTCAGTTCTATAATGAGACGCAAATAAGATTCGCGTCGACCGATATTCAGGGCTCTGCGCCGCAAAGTGACCAGTAAAGTAACAGGACAATATCTGCATGACTGACAACAACTCCGCATTAAAAAAGGCTGGCCTGAAAGTCACGCTGCCCAGACTGAAAATTCTGGAAGTGCTTCAGGAACCCGAGGGCCATCATGTCAGTGCGGAAGATTTGTATAAGCGTCTGATTGATATGGGCGAAGAGATTGGTCTGGCAACGGTTTACCGTGTTCTGAACCAGTTTGATGATGCCGGAATTGTCACGCGTCATAACTTTGAAGGCGGTAAGTCCGTATTCGAACTGACCCAGCAGCAACATCATGATCACCTGATCTGCCTCGACTGCGGCAAGGTCATCGAATTCAGTGACGAATCGATCGAAACCCGCCAACGTGAAATTGCGACGCGCCACGGTATCAAGCTCACCAACCACAGCCTCTATCTCTACGGGCACTGTGCGCTGGGAGACTGCCGCGAAGACGAGACGCTCCACGATAAATAAGTGTGCTATGCAGTAATCACAAATAAGCCGGTGATCGCTCACCGGTTTTTTTATACCTGCGCGTCAGCGATCAGGGTCTCCTGCAAGAAGCGCCAGCGCGGCACCGCAGTTGTGCAATCCAGAATAGCGAGGGATAAACAGCTCTTGTTAACCCCATTCATCATCAGTAATTCGCGGTACTGAATCGTTATCTCCTGCTCATGCTGAGAAATCACAACATGCTCACTGGTGGCGATACGTGCCCCTTCCCGCTGGCCATGCAGCTGACGAAACAGCGCTTCGGTCTCGTTCAGGTTGAGTTGCTTTCCATGCGGCGTCACCATTTTAAAGTCAGGATGAAAAGAGGAAAGGAACAGATCGAAACTATCATCACTGTTATCAGCACTATTGAAAATTCTTTCGATAAGCTGATGTAATACCACCACACTGTTTCTGGCTTCCTGGGCAAGGCTCATCATTTTCTTTCTCTTACTACCCGCTATGCTTGGTTTGGGAACGAATATCCTACCTGAAAAAACAGATTAATATTGTTGAATTAATTAACTACTGTAAACGATTTACCACTTTGTTACCAGGATCTCACCCCTGGCATCAGTGGACAAAAAATCAGAGATATCCTGCAGCCGGGCAATAAAAAAGGGCGACAGCTCGCCCTTAAAGTGAAACGGTCATCCGCCTGTCAGTCGCCGATTTTCGCCCAGGTATCGCGCAGGCCTACGGTGCGGTTAAACACCAGGCTGGACGGCGTGGAATAGACGCTGTCCGCGCAGAAATAGCCTTCACGCTCAAACTGATAGGGCTGGCTGGCGTCAGCGTTACGCAGGCCCGGCTCGACAAAGCCCTGTTTGATTTCCAGCGATTGCGGGTTAATGGTGGTCAGAAAATCTTCTGCGGCACCCGGATTGGGTACGCTGAACAGACGATCGTAAAGACGGAATTCCGCTGGCTGCGCATGAATCGCCGATACCCAATGGATAACCCCTTTGACCTTGCGACCGTCGGCTGGATCCTTGCTCAGGGTATCCACATCACAGGTACAGTAGATGCAGGTGATATTGCCCTGTTCATCTTTCGCCACACGCTCCGCGCGGATAACATAGGCATTGCGTAACCGCACCTCTTTACCCAGCACCAGACGCTTGTACTGCTTGTTGGCTTCTTCACGAAAATCCGCACGATCGATCCAGACTTCACGGCTGAACGGCACCTCGCGCGTACCCATCTCCGGTTTGTTGGGATGGTTCGGCATGGTGATGATCTCATTATGCCCGGCGGGCAGGTTCTCAATCACCACTTTCAGCGGATCCAGCACCGCCATGGCGCGCGGCGCGTTTTCGTTCAGGTCGTCACGAATGCACGACTCCAGCGAGGCCATTTCGACAATGTTGTCCTGTTTGGTCACGCCAATGCGGCGACAGAACTCACGAATGGAAGCAGCGGTATAGCCGCGACGACGTAAACCGGAGACGGTCAGCATGCGCGGATCGTCCCAGCCTTCCACCACCTTCTCGTTCACCAGCTGTGTCAGCTTGCGCTTTGACATCACGGCATATTCGAGATTCAGACGCGAAAATTCATACTGACGCGGATGTACCGGAATAGTGATATTATCCAGCACCCAGTCGTACAGACGACGGTTATCCTGGAACTCCAGCGTACAGAGCGAATGGGTTATCCCTTCCAGCGCATCGGAAATGCAGTGGGTGAAGTCATACATCGGATAGATGCACCACTTGTTCCCGGTCTGGTGATGTTCGGCAAATTTAATGCGGTAAAGCACCGGATCGCGCATCACGATAAAGCTGGACGCCATGTCGATTTTCGCGCGTAAACAGGCTTTGCCCTCGGCGAAACCGCCGTCACGCATCTTTTCAAACAGCGCCAGATTCTCTTCTACGCTGCGATCGCGGAAGGGGCTGTTTTTGCCGGGCGCAGTCAGCGTGCCGCGATATTCACGGATCTCTTCCGGGGTCAGCTCATCAACGTAGGCCAGTCCTTTCTGAATCAGCTCAATCGCGTAATGATAGAGTTGGTCGAAATAGTTTGAGGAATAACGTACCTCACCACTCCACTCAAAGCCCAGCCATTGCACGTCACGTTTGATTGACTCGACGAACTCCATATCCTCTTTTACCGGATTGGTATCGTCAAAGCGCAGATTGCACTCTCCCTGATAATCTTGCGCAATGCCAAAATTCAGGCAGATCGATTTAGCATGACCAATGTGCAGGTAGCCATTGGGCTCTGGCGGGAAACGGGTATGCACGCTGTTGTGCTTGCCGCTCGCCAAATCTTCGTCGATGATCTGACGAATAAAGTTAGTTGGGCGGGCTTCAGCCTCACTCATCTCAAAGTCCTCAATACGAATAGCTGGTGATTTGTAGCATCAGGTAACCGATTATGATCCACAAAGCGATGCAGGGAAACAACCTATTGTTGGGGGAACAGAAAGAAAAAAGGCAGGAATCGCTTCCTGCCCGGGTAAATCACTTTCTGTGGTTTAGCCTTTTACCTCGAAGAGACGCGTTTCCCCCGCCACAACGTTGCCGCTGGCCAGCAGCGTCAGACCGGCAAAGTCATCGCTGTTGCTGACCACCACCGGACTGATCATGGAGCGGGCATGGGCATTGAGGTAATCAAGATCCATCTCCAGTACCGCCTGACCGGCCGCCACGGTTGCACCCTCTTCCACCAGTCGCGTGAAGCCTTTGCCTTCCAGCGCCACGGTGTCGAGTCCCATATGCACCACAATCTCCACGCCATTCTCCGTTTCCAGGCAAAATGCATGGTTGGTGGCGAAGATTTTCACCAGAGTACCGGCAATCGGCGCGACCACATGTTTTCCTGTGGGCTTGATCGCCAGGCCATCCCCGACAGCTTTGCTGGCAAACGCCTCATCCGGCACGCTCTCCAGTGCCACTACCTCACCACTGACCGGTGCCAGCAGGGTCGCGATCACTTTTTTATTGCTGACCGTACTGACTGGCGCTTTCGTCACGGCAGGCGTGGCGGTGGGGCTGGCGGCAGCGGCAGCCACCGGGCCTTTACTCAGCACGCTTTTCATGGCGGAAGCGATGCTTTCTGCCCGGGTGCCGACAATAATCTGCACGCTCTGCTTGTTCAGACGAATCACGCCCGATGCGCCCAGGCGTTTCGCCAGGCTTTCGTTTACCTGCGCAGAATCGTTCACGTTCAGGCGCAGACGGGTAATACAGGCATCGATCTGGGTCAGGTTGTCTGAACCGCCAACGGCGCTGATATAACGACGCGCCAGAGATTCAGTTTCCCCTTCCTTGCCGCCGCTGTGATCGACATTCGCGTTATAGCCGTCACTTTCATCACCCGCTACCGCCAGCTCACGGCCCGGCGTCAACAGATTGAACTTTTGAATAGTAAAACGGAACACCAGATAGTAAATGGCAAAGAAGACGATGCCCTGCGGAATCAGCATGTACCATTGCGTTGCCAGCGGATTACGCGTTGACAATACCATATCCACCAGGCCGGCGCTGAAGCCAAAACCTGCAATCCAGTGCATGCTGGCCGCAATAAACACCGAAATACCGGTCAGGATAGCGTGGAGCACATAGAGCACCGGCGCCACAAACATGAACGAGAATTCCAGCGGTTCCGTGATGCCGGTAAAGAAAGAGGCAAAGGCTGCCGCCAGCATGATACCGGCCACTTTCGCGCGGTTTTCCGGACGTGAGCAGTGGTAGATTGCCAGCGCTGCGCCAGGCAGACCAAACATCATGACCGGGAAAAAGCCCGCCTGATAACGACCGGTGATACCCACAATGCCGGTGCCATTGGCAATCGACTGTGCGCCGCCCAGGAATTTCGGAATATCGTTAATGCCAGCCACGTCAAACCAGAACACTGAGTTCAGCGCATGGTGCAGCCCCACCGGGATCAGCAGACGGTTAAAGAAGGCATAAATACCCGCACCCACCGAACCTAATTTCTGAATGTGCTCGCCAAAGCCGACCAGGCCACCATAAATCACCGGCCAGATATACATCAGAATAAAGGCGACCAGAATCATCAGGAAAGAGACGAGAATGGGAACCAGACGCCGTCCGCTGAAGAAGGAGAGCGCTTTCGGCAGCTCGACATGGCTGAACCGGTTATAGACTTCAGCCGAGAGAATACCGACCAGAATGCCGACAAACTGGTTATTGATTTTGCCAAAGGCGGCGGGCACTTGCTCTGCCGGAATCTTCTGAATCATCGCCACCGCTGCGGGTGAACAGAGCGTGGTAACCACCAGAAAGCCGACAAAGCCGGACAACGCGGCAGCACCGTCTTTATCTTTTGACAGGCCATAAGCGACACCCACCGCAAACAGCACTGACATGTTATCAATAATGGCTGCGCCTGATTTGATCAACAGCGCAGCCAGCGCATTACCGGCACCCCAGCTGTCCGGATCAAGCCAGTAACCTACCCCCATCAGGATGGCGGCGGCAGGCAGCGTCGCCACTGGCACCATCAGCGCGCGTCCCACCTTTTGTAAATAACTCAGCATATTCCCCTTCCCCCTATAAAACTGGCTTATTGCCCTGTTACCGTTTCATCTTATTATGCCCGGTAGCAGAGTGATTGATGACACTACACATCAAGGCTGGCAGTGTAAAAAGAAATTAATTCGCTTCGCAAATTAAATCCTTCCTGATTGTGACTTTTATCACCTTAAAGCATTACCTCTGTTTCCACCCTCTGGCTATCTTCATAAACTTATTTTATGATACGAAATATCAACACGCAGTTTTCCCGGTAGCCCGGCTGTAAAGCGATTACGCTCTCTGATGAGGAACCGAAAAATGCTGCGCCACTTTCCAGTTTGTCTGTAAGAGGTGAAATATGAGATTGATCCCCCTGGCAACACCCACCCAGGTTGGTAAATGGGCGGCACGCCACATTGTGAATCGCATCAACGCATTCAATCCCACCGCCGAGCGTCCGTTTATCCTTGGCCTGCCCACCGGCGGTACTCCGCTGGAAGCTTACAAGCATCTGATTGAGATGCATAAAGCGGGCCAGGTCAGTTTTAAAAATGTTGTTACCTTCAATATGGACGAGTATGTGGGCTTACCGAAATCGCATCCGGAGAGCTACCACAGCTTTATGTATCGTAACTTTTTCGAGCATGTCGATATTCAGGAAGAGAATATCAATTTGCTCAACGGCAATGCGGAAGATATTGATGCAGAGTGCCGCCGTTACGAAGAAAAAATTCGCGCGTACGGCAAAATTCATCTGTTTATGGGCGGCGTCGGTAACGATGGTCATATCGCTTTTAACGAACCCGCCTCTTCTCTCTCTTCACGTACCCGTATCAAGACCCTGACCCATGACACCCGTCTGGCGAACTCACGCTTCTTTGACGGTGATGTTGATCAGGTACCTAAATATGCGCTCACCGTGGGCGTGGGCACGCTGCTGGACGCAGAGGAAGTGATGATCCTGGTGACCGGCCACATTAAAGCGCAGGCGCTGCAGGCCGCGGTTGAAGGCAATGTGAATCATATGTGGACCATCAGCTGCCTGCAGCTGCACCCCAAAGCGGTGGTGGTCTGCGATGAACCTGCCACCATGGAACTAAAGGTCAAAACCGTGAAGTATTTTCGCGAAATGGAAGCGGAAAATATGAAAGGTGTGTAATTAAGACGTTGATGGTCGCCTGTGAGCTGTAAAGAAGGATACCCCCTTTACCGTTTTTCGCAGGCATAGCCGGGAGAAAAGCGATGTATGCATTAGTAAATGGCCGTATTTATACCGGTCATGAGATTCTGGACAATCATGCGGTAGTGATTGCCGATGGCCTGATTAAACGCGTTTGCCCGCAAAATGAGCTGGCACCGGACGTCACGGTGCAGGATGTGGGGGGCGCCATTATTGCCCCCGGTTTTATCGATTTACAGCTTAACGGTTGCGGCGGCGTGCAGTTCAATGATGAGATTGATGCCCTGAGTGTAGAAACCTTAGCGACAATGCAGCGCGCCAATGAAAAATCGGGCTGCACCAGCTTTTTACCGACACTGATCACCAGCAGCGATGCATTGATGAAGCGGGCCGTAGAAACCATGCGCGCCTGGCTGGCTGAGCATCGTCATCAGGCGCTGGGACTTCATCTGGAGGGCCCGTGGCTGAATAAAGTGAAAAAAGGGACGCATAATCCCGATCTGATCCGTCTGCCCGATCCGGCGCTGGTCGATTATCTGTGCGCAAATGCGGATGTGATCAGCAAAGTCACCCTGGCGCCAGAAATGGCAGGCAGCGCAGTGATTCGTCAGCTGACGGAAGCGGGCATTATCGTCTCCGCCGGACATTCAGCCGCCACTTATGAAGAGGCGAAAGCAGGTTTTCGCGCCGGTATCCGTTTCGCCACGCATCTTTATAACGCCATGCCGACCTTTGCCGGTCGTGAGCCGGGGCTGATTGGGGCGCTGTTTGATGCGCCTGAGGTTTACTGCGGCATTATTGCAGATGGCTTGCATGTCCATTACGCTAACGTGCGCAATGCGAAACGCATCAAAGGCGACAAGCTGGTATTAGTGACCGATGCCACCGCGCCGGCAGGTGCCTCCATTGATAAATTCATTTTTGCAGGCAAAACAATATACTATCGAAACGGGCTGTGCGTTGATGAAAACGGCACGCTGAGCGGTTCAGCACTGACCATGATCGAAGCGGTGCGCAACAGCGTCGAGCATGTCGGTATTGCGCTGGACGAAGCGCTGCGTATGGCAACGCTCTATCCGGCCCGCGCTATGGGCGTGGAGAAGCAGCTGGGAAGCGTCACGGCAGGCAAAGTGGCAAACCTGACTGTTTTCACCCGCGATTATCGGATTATCAAGACGTTAGTCAATGGAGACGACGTCCTCAGCGAGTAACTACTGAATGACCACTGGCGGCCAGACACAAATAGGAAATGTCGATCTTGTCAAGCAACTCAACAGCGCAGCCGTCTACCGGCTGATTGATCAGCAGGGGCCCATTTCGCGTATTCAGATTGCCGAATTGAGCCAGCTTGCGCCCGCCAGCGTCACCAAAATTACCCGTCAGCTAATTGAGCGCGGCCTGATCAAAGAGGTCGATCAACAGGCCTCAACCGGTGGTCGCCGCGCCATCTCGATCGTAACTGAAACCCGCGGCTTTCATACTATCGGAGTACGCCTCGGTCGCCATGATGCCACGCTCACCCTGTTTGACCTCAGCGGCAAATCGCTGGCGCAGGAAGATTACCCCTTACCGGAACGCACCCAGGAGACGCTGGAAAATACGCTGTTTCAGGCCATCGCCAGCTTTATGGAGCATCACCAGCGCAAGATACGCGAGCTTATCGCGATCTCGGTCATTCTGCCCGGCCTGGTCGATCCGGTTAACGGCATTATTCGCTATATGCCGCACATCAACGTCAGCCAGTGGCCGCTGGTGGAGAGACTGCAACAGCGTTTCAAAGTTACCAGCTTTGTCGGACATGATATTCGCAGCCTGGCACTGGCTGAGCATTATTTTGGTGCAAGCCGCGACTGTGCCGATTCCATTGTGGTGCGCGTGCACCGCGGTACCGGTGCGGGGATTATCACCAATGGCCATATTTTTCTCGGCAGCAACGGCAATGTGGGCGAGATCGGCCATATTCAGGTGGATCCTCTGGGTGAACGCTGCCACTGCGGCAACTTTGGCTGTCTTGAAACCATCGCCGCTAACGGCGCTATCGAAAATCGCGTGCGTCATCTGTTACAGCAGGGCTATCCCAGCAGCTTAACCCCGGAAGATTGTCAGATGCCGCAAATCTGCAAAGCGGCCAATCAGGGCGACGTCCTCTCCTGTGAGGTCATTGAATATGTCGGCCGTTATCTGGGTAAAGCCATCGCCATCGCCATTAACCTGTTCAATCCGCAAAAGGTGGTGATCGCCGGTGAGATCACTGACGCGGAAAAAGTGTTACTGCCAGCGATTGAAGGCTGCATTAACACGCAGGTACTGGCGGCATTTCGTAAAAACCTGCCGGTAGTACGCTCCGAACTGGATCACCGTTCCGCGATTGGCGCTTTTGCTCTGGCGAAACGCGCGATGTTGAACGGCATCCTGCTGCAGCATCTGCTCGAAGAGTAACGACAGACTCACCACCACGCCGCTGTTCTGCCAGCGGCGTCTTCTGTTGCGCTTCTCCTCCTTCCTCTTCGCTGTCAGTGCTGCCGCGTTCCGCTCTGTCACGGCGCCTGCTGACGGCTTTCTGCCGCGCCAGCCCTCTCTCTGCCATCCGGTTAAAATTTATCCATAATTATCGCGTTATTGTTGATGCATCAATTTAACAAGCTTTTTATTGTTGAATATTCAATTTTCAGCCGAGGGCAACAATCTTTTTCTCAGAAAAACACGAATTCGCTTGCATAGCAGGGGCAAAATGGCGCATTTTCTTATCCATGACGCAGCCACAGGCTGTAAGACAAACGTAGAAATACATCACGCTAAGATGTGCCGGGAGTAGGTTATGTGTTCAATTTTTGGTGTACTGGATCTGAAAAGCGATCCGACAGAACTGCGCAAAAAAGCGCTGGAGTCATCTCGTCTGATGCGTCACCGCGGGCCGGACTGGTCAGGCGTGTATGCTGACGACCATGCGATTCTCGCCCATGAACGTCTGTCTATTGTCGACGTGAACAACGGCGCGCAGCCGCTTTACAACGCTGACCATACCCATGTCCTGGCCGTTAACGGTGAAATTTATAACCACCAGGCGCTGCGTGCCGAGCTGAGCGATCGCTATCAGTTCCAGACCGGTTCTGACTGTGAAGTGATTCTGGCGCTCTATCAGGAAAAAGGCGTCGATTTCCTCGACGACCTGCAGGGTATGTTCGCCTTTATCCTGTATGACCGTGTTAAAAACACTTATCTTATCGGTCGCGACCATATCGGTATTATCCCGCTCTATATGGGTAACGATGAGCACGGTAACTTCTTTGTCGCCTCCGAAATGAAAGCGCTGGTACCGGTTTGCCGCACCATCAAAGAATTCCCACCGGGAAGCTACCTCTCCAGCACCGACGGCGAAATTCGTCGTTACTGGCAGCGTGACTGGATGGAGTACAAAAACGTTGAGCATAACGTGACGGACGCTGCTGGCCTGAAAAACGCGCTGGAAGAGTCAGTGAAAAGCCATCTGATGTCCGATGTGCCTTACGGCGTGCTGCTTTCTGGTGGCCTCGACTCCTCGATTATCTCTGCGGTAACCAAGCGCTTTGCTGCCAAACGCATTGAAGATCAGGATAAAAGCGCAGCCTGGTGGCCGCAGTTGCACTCCTTTGCTGTGGGTCTGGAAGGCTCGCCGGATCTGAAAGCCGCCAAAGCGGTGGCCGATCATCTGGGTACCGTGCACCACGAAATCCACTTTACTGTGCAGGAAGGGCTGGATGCGATTCGCGACGTGATCTATCACATCGAAACTTACGATGTGACCACCATTCGCGCCTCCACCCCGATGTACCTGATGTCGCGTAAAATCAAAGCGATGGGCATTAAAATGGTGCTCTCTGGCGAAGGTGCGGATGAAGTGTTTGGCGGCTATCTCTATTTTCATAAAGCCCCCAACGCGAAAGAGTTCCATGAAGAGAACGTGCGTAAGCTGCTGGCGCTGCATATGTACGACTGCGCCCGCGCTAACAAAGCGATGTCCGCCTGGGGTGTGGAAGCGCGCGTCCCCTTCCTGGATAAAAAATTCCTTGATGTCGCTATGAGCATCAACCCTGCCGATAAAATGTGCGGCAGCAACGGCAAAATGGAAAAACACATTCTGCGTGAATGTTTCTCCTCTTACCTGCCGGAAAGCGTGGCGTGGCGTCAGAAAGAGCAGTTCTCCGATGGTGTTGGCTACAGCTGGATCGATACGCTGAAAGAAGTCGCAGCGCAGCAGGTCAGCGATCAGCAACTGGAAACGGCGCATTTCCGCTTCCCGTACAACACGCCGACATCAAAAGAAGGCTACCTCTATCGCCAGATTTTTGAAGAGCTCTTCCCGCTGCCGAGCGCGGCAGAATGCGTACCGGGCGGTCCGTCCGTCGCCTGCTCTTCTGCGAAAGCCATTGAGTGGGATGAAGCGTTCAAATCTATGGACGATCCTTCTGGTCGTGCAGTTGGCGTGCATCAGTCAGCGTATAAATAATTCTCTTTTGCTATCAAAAGACAAAGGGCTCTGCGGGGCCCTTTTTTATTTGCTATTGCTGCGCTTACGATCAGAAATTGCCGAATAAATCATCAGCCTGCTCATAAGCCAGACAAACACACGGGTTAAGGCGAAATTCGGCAAAAAATTTGTTGACGCTGCCAGGTCAACTCCGCATAATGCGCCCCGCAACGCCGATGAAGGTAACGCGAAAAAAGATGGCTACGTAGCTCAGCTGGTTAGAGCACAGCACTCATAATGCTGGGGTCACAGGTTCGATTCCCGTCGTAGCCACCATCTTTTTTGCGGGAGTGGCGAAATTGGTAGACGCACCAGATTTAGGTTCTGGCGCCGCAAGGTGTGCGAGTTCAAGTCTCGCCTCCCGCACCACTTCAGTCATCGGCCAGCAACGGATGGGGTATCGCCAAGCGGTAAGGCACCGGTTTTTGATACCGGCATTCCCTGGTTCGAATCCAGGTACCCCAGCCAATCCGATTCAGTGCTTGTGGATACAAGTCGAATATTGGGATATCGCCAAGCGGTAAGGCACCGGTTTTTGATACCGGCATTCCCTGGTTCGAATCCAGGTATCCCAGCCATTATCGGATAGCAGTACAATCTGGCTACGTAGCTCAGCTGGTTAGAGCACAGCACTCATAATGCTGGGGTCACAGGTTCGATTCCCGTCGTAGCCACCATTTTATTGGGGTATCGCCAAGCGGTAAGGCACCGGATTCTGATTCCGGCATTCCGAGGTTCGAATCCTCGTACCCCAGCCATTTTCAAGACAATTTGATCAAGACACTATTGGGGTGTCGCCAAGCGGTAAGGCACCGGATTCTGATTCCGGCATTCCGGGGTTCGAATCCCTGCACCCCAGCCAAATTGCACAACAAAGCCCGCTTCTGCGGGCTTTGTTGTTTCTGCATGTCATCAAAGCGATAAAGCAGCGGCCCGCTGGCCGCCAGCCTTTACAATCCCAGGGCGTAACGCAATACCTGACGCTTGAGAATGCCTGCCCGCTCCGCCGCCATTAATCCCAGATTACGTAAGATCCTGACCGGCGGCAGACGGTTACTGAAGGCGAAGTAAAAGAGATCCATCCCGCTTTGCATCAGCATATTATCGCGCTGCCGCTGCCGCTGGTAACGTAGCAGCACGCTCTCTTCACACCAGGGCTCGGCGCGGGCGCGGGCGTCACACAAGACGGTGATCAGCGCATCCACATCACGGTAACCCAGGTTCACGCCCTGTCCCGCCAGAGGATTAATGGTATGCGCCGCATCCCCGACCAGCGCCAGCCCCGGCAGAACGTAGCGCGTGGCATGACGGCGTACCAGAGGAAAGGCCGCCGCCCGCTTCGCATGAAAACGGCCCAGCCGTGCCGGGAAATGCGTCGCCACCTCTTTTTCCAGCTGCGGCAGCGGCAACGACTGGAGCTGACGGATACGTGCCGGTTTGTCATACCAGACCAGCGAGGCGCGGCGATCATACAGAGGAAGAAAGGCGCGCGGGCCGTCCGGCGTAAACTGCTGCCAGGTGGCGTCTCCGGCGTCGTGCTCGCACTCCACGCTGATCAGCAGACAGGATTGCGCATAGTTCCAGCCGTGAACGCCGATGCCTGCCAGCTGACGCACCCGGGAATTAGCACCGTCGGCACCCACCACCAGCCGTGCCGCCAGCGTCTCACCGCTGGCGAGATGCAGTTTCCAGCCGCCGTTATACTGTTGCAGATCATTCAGCGTCGCCGGACAAAAGCACCGGATGTTGTCGTATTGCTGCATCCTTTCCCACAGCGCCCGCTGCAGCACCGCATTCTCAACCATATAACCCAGTTCCGGCAGCCCCAGCGACCCGGCGTCAAAACTGACATGCGCCGTCTGCCACTCCCAGGTTTCCAGCTTGCGGTAAGGGGCACAGCGCATCGCCTGCACCGCAGGCCACACCTCCAGTTGTTTCAGCAGATCCACCGACGCGGCACCAATGGCCGAAATACGCACATCCGGCTCGCTCTGCGCAACAAAAGGCGCCGGCTCAGCCCGCTCAATCAGCGCAACGCGAAACTGGTGCGCAGCCAGCCCGCAAGCCAGCGCCGTTCCCACCATGCCGCCGCCCACGACCACGACATCAAATTGGTTATCCTGCATCTTTTCTCCCTCTTACCCCTTCCCCTGCTCAGGAAGTACCTTATGCGCTAAAGTGTACCGGAAAATTACGGCACAATCAGGAAAGCCCTTATACTGGTCACAACAGCAGCAAAGCATTACAATACGCGCCCTGCACTTCCTTGCACTGAATCAATGGCTAGTTCGATGACGAAAAAACTGCATATCAAAACCTGGGGCTGTCAGATGAATGAGTATGACTCATCCAGGATGGCTGACCTGCTGAACAGCACGCACGGCTATACCCTGACAGAGGATGCCAACGAGGCGGACGTTCTGCTGCTCAACACCTGTTCTATTCGTGAGAAGGCGCAGGAAAAGGTCTTCCACCAGCTGGGTCGCTGGAAGACGCTGAAAGAGCGTAATCCTGATCTGATTATCGGCGTCGGCGGCTGTGTGGCCTCGCAGGAAGGCGATCACATTCGTCAGCGTGCCAGCTATGTGGATATCGTGTTCGGACCGCAAACGCTGCACCGCCTGCCGGAAATGATTAACAGCGTCCGCGGCAATAAAAGCCCGGTGGTGGATATCAGCTTCCCGGAGATCGAAAAATTTGACCGTCTGCCGGAGCCGCGTGCGGAAGGCCCTACCGCCTTTGTTTCCATCATGGAAGGCTGCAACAAATATTGTACGTTCTGCGTGGTGCCTTATACGCGTGGTGAAGAGGTCAGCCGTCCCAGCGATGATATCCTGCTGGAAATTGCCCAGCTGGCCGCTCAGGGCGTGCGTGAAGTTAACCTGCTGGGTCAGAACGTCAACGCCTATCGTGGCGCAACCTATGATGGCGGCATCTGTACCTTTGCCGAACTGTTGCGCCTGGTGGCAGCGATCGATGGCATCGACCGTATTCGTTTCACCACCAGCCACCCGATCGAATTCACCGACGATATTATCGATGTCTATCGCGATACGCCGGAGCTGGTGAGCTTCCTGCATCTGCCGGTGCAGAGCGGCGCTGACCGTATTCTGACGCTGATGAAGCGCGCCCACACCGCGCTGGAGTACAAAGCGATTATCCGTAAGCTGCGCGCGGCGCGTCCGGACATTCAGATTAGCTCAGACTTCATTATCGGCTTCCCGGGGGAAACCCAGCAGGATTTCGAGCAGACCATGAAGCTGATCGCCGACGTCAATTTCGATATGAGCTTCAGCTTTATCTACTCGGCGCGTCCGGGTACGCCTGCAGCCGATCTGCCGGATGATGTCTCTGAAGAAGAGAAGAAACAGCGTCTCTACATTCTGCAGGATCGCATCAACCAGCAGGCGATGGCCTGGAGCCGTCGTATGCTGGGCAGCGTACAACGCATCCTGGTGGAAGGCACCTCACGCAAGAATGTGATGGAGCTGTCCGGCCGTACGGAAAACAACCGCGTGGTGAACTTTGAGGGTTCACCGGACATGATCGGTAAATTTGTCGATGTGGAAATTGTGGATGTTTATGCCAACTCTCTGCGCGGCAAAGTGGTACGCCGCGAAGAAGAGATGGGCCTGCGCATCGCGCAAAGCCCGGCTGCCGTAATCGCCCGTACGCGCAAAGAGAATGATATTGGCGTCGGTCTTTTCCAGCCCTGATCGCCCTTCCCTCTGCGGCGGCACTTCCGGTGTCGCCGCTGTTTTCATCCTGTTGCACTTGGTTTCTGACAGCGCCGCCCAAATATTATTTCCGAAGCTTGCGCCTGGCCATTCCGACATAAATACTTCTGTTGTGGCATCACGCATTTAGCGTAACGGTGTGTAAGACATTTTACCCAACTGGCCCTGAGTGACCCAAAGGATTAGTTTGAATATCGAAACACGTGAAATCACCCTTGAACCGGCGGATAACCATCGCCTGATGAGCCTGTGTGGTCCGTTCGATGACAATATAAAACAGCTCGAGCGGCGGCTGGGCATCGAGATTAATCGCCGTAACAACAGCTTTAAACTCTCAGGGCGCGCTCTGTGTGTAGAGGCTGCCGCCACCATTCTGCGCACGCTTTACGTGGATACCGCGCCGGTACGCGGCGTTATTCCCGATATCGAGCCTGACCAGATTCATCTGGCGATTAAAGAGAGCCGCGTGCTGGAGCAAACCGCCGAGAGCGTGCCGGAATATGGCAAAGCGGTCAATATCAAGACCAAGCGTGGCGTGATTAAACCGCGTACGCCGAACCAGGCGCAGTACATCGCCAATATTCTCGATCACGATATCACCTTTGGTATCGGCCCCGCCGGCACCGGGAAAACTTATCTGGCGGTGGCGGCAGCTGTTGATGCCCTGGAGCGTCAGGAGATCCGACGTATCCTGTTGACACGTCCGGCGGTAGAAGCGGGTGAGAAGCTGGGCTTCCTGCCTGGCGACCTGAGCCAGAAAGTGGATCCCTATCTGCGTCCGCTGTATGACGCGTTGTTCGAGATGTTAGGCTTCGAACGGGTTGAGAAGTTGATTGAGCGTAACGTGATTGAGGTGGCGCCGCTCGCCTATATGCGTGGCCGTACCCTCAACGACGCCTTTATCATTCTTGATGAGAGCCAGAACACCACCATCGAACAGATGAAAATGTTCCTGACGCGTATTGGCTTTAACTCTAAAGCGGTGATTACCGGTGACGTCACACAGATTGACCTGCCGCGTAACACCAAATCGGGGCTGCGCCATGCCATCGAAGTGCTGGGCGAAGTGGAAGAGCTGAGCTTCAACTTCTTCCACGCGGAAGATGTGGTGCGTCACCCGGTGGTTGCGCGTATCGTCAATGCCTATGAAGCCTGGGAAGCCTCAGATCAGAAACGCCGCGAAGAGCGCAAACGGGAAGCTATTGCAGCCCAGTCCGCCGCCAGTACAGATACACAGGGGAATCCATGAGTGCGGTGATCCTTGATTTACAGCTGGCCTGTGCGGACAACACAGGCCTGCCGGATGAAGCCGCGTTTCAGCACTGGCTGGAAGCCGCTGTTACCCCGTTTCAGCCAGAGAGCGAAGTCACTATTCGTCTGGTGGATGAGACGGAGAGCCATGAGCTTAATCTGACTTATCGCGGTAAAGACAAGCCGACCAATGTACTCTCTTTTCCCTTTGAGGCGCCGCCCGGCATGGAACTGCCGCTGCTGGGCGACCTGGTCATTTGTCGCCAGGTCGTAGAGCAAGAGGCTGTCGAACAAGGGAAAAGCCCGGAAGCGCACTGGGCGCATATGGTGGTGCACGGGACGTTGCATCTGCTCGGCTATGACCATATTGATGATGATGAAGCCGAAGAGATGGAAGCGCTGGAGACCGAGATAATGCTTGCTCTTGGCTATCCCGATCCGTACATTTCCGAGAAAGAAGACGCCTGAGTTCAGACCTCAGGTTATCCTGCTGTCGGCATCGACGCCGACAGTTTTGTTCCTCCGACCAGAGAGATCTGTAAAATAACGCCATGAGCGACGACCATTCTCAAAACAGCGATGCACCCAGTAGTAAAAAGGGATTCTTTTCCCTGCTGCTCAATCAACTTTTTCACGGTGAGCCACAAAATCGTGATGAATTGCTGGAGCTGATCCGCGACTCTGAACAAAAAGAACTTATCGACCCGGACACCCGCGACATGCTCGAGGGGGTGCTGGATATTGCGGAGCAGCGCGTGCGCGACATCATGATCCCGCGCTCGCAAATGATTACCCTGAAGCGCAATCAGAGCCTGGAAGAGTGCCTGGCGGTGATTATTGAGTCGGCACACTCCCGTTTTCCGGTGATCAGTGAAGACCGGGATCACGTCGAAGGTATTCTCATGGCGAAAGATCTGCTGCCTTTTATGAGCAGCACCTCTGAGCCGTTCAGCATCGAAAAAGTGCTGCGTCCTGCGGTGGTGGTGCCCGAGAGCAAGCGCGTCGATCGCATGCTCAAGGAGTTCCGCTCTCAGCGCTACCATATGGCTATCGTCATCGATGAATTTGGTGGCGTCTCCGGCCTGGTCACCATTGAAGATATCCTTGAGCTGATCGTCGGCGAAATCGAAGATGAATATGATGAAGAAGAAGATCGCGATATTCGTCAGCTCAACCGCCACACCTATACGGTGCGCGCCCTGACGCCGATTGAAGATTTCAACGAGGTGTTTGCCACGCATTTCAGCGATGAAGAGGTGGATACCCTCGGCGGTCTGGTGATGCAGGGGTTCGGTCATCTCCCGGCGCGCGGTGAAAGCATTGAAATCGAGGGCTATCACTTCAAAATCGCCATGGCTGACAGCCGTCGTATTATCCAGATTCATGTCACCATTCCGGACGACGCGCCAATCCCACAACTCGAAGACGAATAAGTTTATGGCACTGGCCTCTCTCTACCAGCGGCAGCGGGTACGCTTGCTGCTGGCGTTATTAACGGGTGCCGTTGGCACCCTGGCATTCTCGCCTTATGACTTCTGGCCCGCCGCACTGGTAGCCTTGGGTGGCCTGCAACTGTTAACGCTGAATCGCAGTACCCTGCAGTCAGCCGCCATCGGTTTTGCCTGGGGCTTCGGCCTGTTTGGCAGCGGCGTCAACTGGGTCTATGTCAGTATTGCCACCTTTGGCGGCATGCCTGGCCCGGTGAATGTCTTCCTGGTGATCCTGCTGGCCGCTTATCTTGCCCTCTACCCGGCCCTGTTTGCCGCTGTGCTGCACCGCCTCTGGCCGCGGACCAGCATCTGGCGTCTCGCCCTGGCGGCCCCGGCACTCTGGCAGGTCAGCGAGTTTTTGCGCGGCTGGATCCTGACCGGCTTTCCCTGGCTGCAGTTTGGCTACAGCCAGATCGACGGTCCGTTAAAAGGCATAGCACCGCTGGCTGGCGTTGAAACCGTCACCTTTCTGCTGATGATGATTGCTGGCCTGCTGGTGTATGCGCTGGTGAAACGCAATCTTGTCGCGCTGGTTGCCGCTGCGCTGCTGTTGCTGTTGCCCTGGCCGCTGCGCTCTGTCAGCTGGTATCAACCGCTGCCACAGCGCAGCGTGGAAGTAGCGATGGTCCAGGGCGATATCCCGCAATCGATGAAGTGGGACCCGCAGGAGTTACTTAACACCCTGCGTACCTACAGTGGCGCCAGCCAGCCGCTGATGGGCAAAGCGCCGATTATTATCTGGCCGGAATCCGCCATTACCGACCTGGAAAGCAATCAGCAACCCTTTTTACATGCCCTGGATGCGGAGCTGCGCGCCCGTGGCAGCAGCCTGATCACCGGTATTGTCGATTCCCGTCCGGCGCAGAATCGCTACCAGGATTACAACACGGTAATTGTGCTGGGCGGCGAGCAGCCCTACAGCTATCAGTCACAGAACCGTTATCAGAAAAATCATCTGGTGCCGTTCGGTGAATTCGTTCCGCTGGAGAATCTGTTGCGGCCGCTGGCGCCCTTTTTTGATCTGCCGATGTCCTCTTTCAGTCGTGGCGACTATCTGCAGCCTGCGCTGCAGGCCGCAGGCTATCATCTGACCACGGCGATCTGTTATGAGATTGTGCTGGGCGAGCAGGTACGAGCCAACTTCAATCCGGATACCGATTTCCTGCTGACAGTCTCTAATGATGCCTGGTTTGGCCACTCTATCGGTCCCTGGCAGCATTTCCAGATGGCGCGCATGCGCGCGCTGGAACTGGGACGTCCGCTGTTGCGTAGCACCAATAACGGCGTTACCGCTGTGGTGGATGCCAGCGGCGAGATTCAGCACATCCTGCCGCAGTTTACCCGCGATGTGCTGGTCGCCAGGGTGACGCCCACCGCAGGCGAAACGCCTTACGCGCGCGCCGGACTCTGGCCGGTATGGATAATGACGCTGCTGGCGGGCCTTGTCGCGCTGCTGAGACGACGTCAATAGCCCCTGCACGCTCCTGAACGGCGAAGTTTTTACTTCGCCGTTTTTATTTCCTCTCCCGTTTGTCGTGCGCGTTTTTCACGCTCCGGCCCGCCATTCTGCTCCTGGCATGATGATTGCTAGTCTTTTCTGGTGTTTTTCAGACATCGCGCTATTGCTACGTAATCTGATGTGCGTTGCACCAAAGAAGCACGGACCTGCGCTCACTTATAGTGCATCGGCAGGGAATTGCCTTTTTTTGGTGCGGCTCACTTCGCAAAAAAGAAACTTTTTTGTTTCATTACGTTAACGATCCGCTATGTTAGAGAATATTCTGAGCGCAGTTGCGCTATGGGATAAAAAGAAAAGCAGCAGGAAATACACACAACATCATCAGCAGGACAGTTTTTGTTCTGCGCCATATCGATACGAAGGAGTTGGAACATGCAGATACGCAAAGTGGCTTTATCTCTTCTGCTGCTGAGTGCAGCAGCAGGGGCGGCCCAGGCGGAAGAGCTCAGCGGCACCCTGAAAAAGATTAATGATAATGGCGTAATCGTCATTGGGCACCGTGAGTCATCAGTTCCCTTTTCTTATTATGACAACCAGCAAAAAGTGGTCGGTTACTCCCAGGCTTACTCCAACGCCATTGCTGAAGCGATCAAAACAAAGCTGAATAAGCCCAACCTGCAGATCAAAATGATCCCGATCACTTCTCAGAACCGTATCCCGTTGTTGCAGAACGGCACCTACGATTACGAGTGTGGATCGACCACCAACAACATTGAGCGTCAGAAACAGGCCGCTTTCTCCAATACCATTTTCGTGATTGGTACCCGTCTGCTGGTGAAAAAAGGCGGACCGATTAAAGATTTCGACGATCTGAAAGGCAAAACGGTGGTTGTCACCTCCGGTACTACCTCTGAGATCCTGCTGAACAAGCTGAACGACGAGAAGAAAATGGAAATGCGCATTATCAGCGCCAAGGATCACGGTGACTCTTTCCGCACGCTGGAAACCGGTCGCGCCGTTGCCTTTATGATGGATGATGCTTTGCTGGCAGGCGAACGTGCCAAAGCGAAAAAACCGGATAACTGGGAGATCGTCGGCACCCCGCAGTCAAAAGAGGCCTACGGCTGTATGCTGCGTAAAGACGATCCTCAGTTCAAACAACTGGTGGATGAAACGATTGTAAAAGCCCAGAGCTCAGGTGACGCGACGCAATGGTTCGAGAAGTGGTTCAAACAACCGATTCCACCGAAGAACCTGAACCTTAACTTTGAGCTTTCTGACGATATGCAGGCGCTGTTTAAGTCGCCAAACGACAAGGCACTCAACTAAAAACGACAACAAGGGCAGCCTGGCTGCCCTCTCGATTGTTGAACCAGAGGCTCGGACAGACAGACTGCTGCAGGTCGTTCCCCTTCAGCAGGAACAAGAAGCCTCTCATCAATCTTCAGGGTAGCTCAGCTACCCTTTTTTCCGGAGCTTGTTATGGGTATAGATTGGAACTGGGGTATTTTTCTGGAACAGGCCCCGTTCGGCAACACCACGTACCTCGGCTGGCTGTGGTCCGGTTTTCAGGTGACTATTGCGGTCTCCTGCTGTGCCTGGATTATCGCCTTCTTTGTCGGGTCTTTTTTTGGCATTCTGCGTACTGTGCCCAATCGCCTGCTGTCAGGCATTGGTACCTGTTACGTGGAACTGTTTCGTAATATTCCACTGATTGTTCAATTCTTCTTCTGGTATCTGGTAGCCCCGGAACTGGTGGGGGAAGATCTTGGCATGTGGTATAAGGCTGAACTGCATCCCAACATTCAGTTTTTCCTCTCCTCGATGATCTGTCTGGGTCTGTTTACCGCCGCTCGCGTGTGTGAGCAGGTGCGTGCAGCCATCCAGTCGCTGCCGCGCGGACAGAAAAATGCCGGTCTGGCCATGGGACTGACGCTACCGCAAACCTATCGCTATGTGCTGCTGCCGAATGCCTATCGCATAATCGTGCCGCCCATGACCTCTGAGATGCTTAACCTGGTAAAAAACTCCGCAATCGCTTCTACTATCGGCCTGGTCGATATGGCGGCGCAGGCGGGCAAACTGCTTGACTACTCTGCTCATGCTTACGAATCCTTTACCGCCATTACCCTGGCTTATATCGGCATCAACCTGGTGATCATGCTGCTCATGAGCCTGGTTGAGCGCAAAGTGCGTCAGCCTGGTTCGATGGGAGGTAAATAAATAATGTACGATTTTGACTGGAGTTCGATTGGCCCCAGCCTGCCCTACCTGCTGAACGGAATGATGGTGACGCTGAAGATCACCGTGACCGCGGTTATCGTCGGTATTATCTGGGGCACGCTGCTGGCGGTGATGCGTTTGTCGACCTTTAAGCCCATCAGCTGGTTCGCCAAACTGTACGTTAACCTGTTCCGCTCGGTACCGCTGGTGATGGTGCTGCTGTGGTTCTATCTGGTGGTGCCCAGCTTTTTACAACAGGTACTGGGACTATCGCCGAAAACTGATATCCGCCTGATCTCCGCGATGGTGGCGTTCTCACTATTTGAAGCGGCCTATTACTCGGAAATTATCCGCGCCGGGATTCTGAGTATCTCGCGCGGTCAGGGCAACGCCGCGCTGGCGCTGGGGATGACCAACTGGCAAGCAATGAAACTGATCGTTCTGCCACAGGCGTTCCGTGCCATGGTGCCGCTGTTACTGACGCAGGGTATTGTCCTGTTTCAGGATACTTCGCTGGTGTATGTACTTAGCCTGGCTGACTTCTTCCGCACCGCATCATCGATCGGTGAACGTGACGGCACCCAGGTGGAAATGATTTTGTTTGCAGGTCTGGTCTACTTTGTGATCAGCCTGAGCGCTTCGCTGTTGGTCAGCTATCTCAAAAGAAAAAGGACGGTATAAATGATTAACCTGAAAAACGTTTCTAAGTGGTATGGTCACTTTCAGGTGCTGACCGACTGCTCAACCGAAGTCAAAACCGGTGAGGTGGTTGTGGTATGCGGTCCGTCCGGCTCCGGTAAGTCCACGCTTATCAAAACTGTTAACGGACTTGAGCCCATTCAGCAGGGCAGCATTGTGGTTAATGGGATCGAAGTTAACAACAAAAAGACCAATCTGGCGCAGTTGCGCAGCAAAGTGGGAATGGTGTTCCAGCATTTTGAACTGTTTCCCCATCTCAGTATTGTTGACAACCTGACGCTGGCGCAGGTTAAAGTGCTGAAACGCGACAAAGAAGCCGCACGCGAGAAAGGTCTCAAATTGTTGAGCCGCGTAGGACTTGCCGCCCATGCACAGAAATTTCCCGGTCAGCTTTCCGGGGGGCAACAGCAGCGCGTGGCTATCGCCCGTGCCCTCTGTATGGATCCGGTTGCTATGCTATTTGATGAGCCAACTTCTGCGCTCGACCCGGAAATGATTAACGAAGTGCTGGACGTCATGGTAGAGCTGGCGCAGGAAGGCATGACCATGATGGTGGTGACCCATGAAATGGGCTTTGCGCGCAAAGTGGCCAACCGCGTAATCTTTATGGATGAAGGTAAAATCATCGAAGACAGACGCAAGGATGACTTCTTTGATAACCCGCAATCTGACCGCGCCAAAGATTTCCTCGCAAAAATTCTGCACTAACAGGCAAGCGGGCGTCTGATGCGCCCGCTTTTTCATACGCGTTTAAGGTTCAAACGGCTGCCGCTGGAACTGATCGTGACCACACTCCGGGCAACGGGAAAGGGTTTCCGGGGTATAAATCGCCCGCTCGAAATGGCATTTCTCACACACCAGGTTGCCCAGACCAACCACCTCCCCGCTGTGATAGACGCCGTGATGATGTAGATCCTGAAACACCTCCCGCCACTCCAGCTGACTTTTATCGGTGATGTCCGCCAGCTCTTTCCACAGGCTTTCCCGGATCACGCGCATAAACACCGAGTCCCCGATAGGCTCAGCCTCTTCATAGCTGCGGGCAAACTCCCCCATATCACGCCGTACCGCCCGTAAAATCTCTTCCACCTGGCTGGGGGTTAAATCGTTGCGCTGCTGTAAGCGCTGACGTGTTTCCGTCATCAGCGCATCGAGGTTACGGTCACCGCGACTGATACGTTCGCTTAATGAGGCAACCGTTTCACGATAGACCTGTGCCACTTTGTTCATTTTATTCTCCTTTCTGTTCTCGCCGCGTTAATTAAGTTTAGACCGCTTATCGTCTTTCTCCCGTTGAGAAAAGGTTGAATCGGCAGGCTGAGCACCAGAGGAGCGCGGCGGGATAAATCGTGGTTGCGCTGGTGCGAAGTGTTGTTGATAAGCGGCCTTATGGGTATGCTATGCGGATCGAAAATGAGATCTTTTAAGTTCGCGCTATTCACAAAGGACCACAGGCTGCCATGCAAGAGCAATACCGCCCGGAAGAGATAGAATCCCACGTCCAGCAACACTGGCACGAAAACGAAACGTTTAAAGTGACCGAGCAGGAAGGCAAAGAAAAATATTACTGCCTCTCTATGCTGCCCTATCCTTCTGGCCGTCTACATATGGGCCACGTTCGTAACTACACCATCGGCGACGTGATTGCCCGTTATCAGCGTATGCTCGGCAAAAATGTGCTGCAGCCTATTGGCTGGGATGCGTTTGGTCTGCCGGCGGAAGGTGCCGCGGTGAAAAACAATACTGCGCCAGCGCCCTGGACCTACGACAATATCGAATACATGAAAAACCAGCTCAAACTGCTGGGCTTTGGCTATGACTGGAGCCGCGAAGTGGCGACCTGTAAGCCCGACTACTATCGCTGGGAACAGTGGTTCTTCACCAAACTGTATGAAAAAGGCCTGGTCTATAAAAAGACCTCGGCGGTGAACTGGTGTCCGAACGATCAGACGGTGCTGGCGAACGAACAGGTTATCGACGGCTGCTGCTGGCGCTGCGACACCAAAGTTGAGCGTAAAGAGATTCCGCAGTGGTTTATTAAAATCACCGCCTATGCGGAAGAGTTGCTCAACGATCTCGACAAGCTGGAAGAGTGGCCGGAGCAGGTCAAAACCATGCAGCGCAACTGGATCGGCCGTTCGGAAGGGGTAGAAATCACCTTTGACGTGGCCGACAGCGAAGAGAAAGTCACCGTTTACACCACGCGCCCGGACACCTTTATGGGTGCCACCTATGTGGCCGTTGCCGCAGGCCATCCGCTGGCGATCCAGGCGTCAGTGAACAATCCGGCGCTGGCCGATTTTATCGCCGAATGCCGTAACACTAAGGTTGCAGAAGCAGAAATGGCGACCATGGAGAAAAAAGGCATGCCTACCGGCCTGTTTGCTCTCCATCCGCTGACCGGTGAAAAAATTCCGGTCTGGGTCGCTAACTTTGTCCTGATGGAATATGGCACTGGCGCCGTCATGGCGGTACCGGGACACGATCAGCGCGACTGGGAATTTGCTACCAAATACGATCTGCCGATCAAGCCAGTGGTACTCAACCTCGACGGCAGCGAGCCGGAGGTCAGCGCAGCGGCGATGACCGATAAAGGCGTGCTGTTCAACTCCGGGCAATTCAGCGGTCTGGATCATCAGGCGGGCTTCAATGCTATCGCTGACGCGCTGGCTGAAAAAGGCGTCGGCGTGCGCAAGGTGAACTATCGTCTGCGCGACTGGGGCGTATCCCGTCAGCGTTACTGGGGCGCGCCGATCCCCATGGTGACGCTGGAAGATGGCACCGTGATGCCGACGCCGGAAGATCAGCTGCCGGTGGTGCTGCCGGAAGATGTGGTAATGGATGGCATTACCAGCCCGATCAAAGCGGATCCCAACTGGGCGAAAACCACTGTCAACGGTCAGCCTGCGCTGCGCGAAACCGATACCTTTGACACCTTTATGGAGTCCTCCTGGTATTACGCGCGTTATACCTGCGCTGACTATAACGAAGGGATGCTGGATCCCGCTGCCGCCAATTACTGGCTGCCGGTGGATCAATATATTGGCGGTATTGAACACGCCATTATGCACCTGATGTATTTCCGTTTCTTCCATAAGCTGTTGCGCGATGCGGGTCTGGTGAACTCTGATGAGCCGGCAAAACGCCTGCTCTGCCAGGGCATGGTGCTGGCGGATGCCTTCTATTACCCCGGCGCCAACGGCGAGCGTAACTGGGTATCGCCAGTTGACGTGACCCTGGAGCGTGATGAAAAAGGACGCATCGTTAAAGCCACCGACGCAGCTGGCCGCGAGCTGGTCTATGCTGGCATGAGCAAAATGTCGAAGTCGAAAAACAACGGCATCGATCCCCAGCTGATGGTTGAGCGCTACGGTGCCGATACTGTGCGTCTGTTTATGATGTTCGCTTCACCGGCGGATATGACGCTGGAGTGGCAGGAGTCGGGCGTCGAGGGCGCTAACCGTTTCCTGAAACGTGTCTGGAAGCTGGCTTATGACCACACCACAAAAGGGGCCACGCTGGCGCTGGATGTGGACAGCCTCGATGACGATCAGAAAGCGCTGCGTCGCGATCTGCATAAAACCATCGCCAAAGTGTCAGATGATATTGGCCGTCGCCAGACCTTTAACACCGCGATTGCCGCTATCATGGAACTGATGAACAAGCTGGTACGTGCGCCGCAGGAGAGCGAGCAGGATCGCGCGCTGATGCAGGAAGCGCTGCTGGCCGTAACGCGTCTGCTCTATCCGTTCACCCCGCATGCCAGCTATGTGCTGTGGCAGGCGCTGGGCGGCGAAGGCACCATTGATAATGCCCCCTGGCCGCAGGCGGATGAAGCCGCGATGGTAGAGGAATCAGTGCTGGTGGTGGTGCAGGTGAACGGTAAAGTGCGCGGTAAAATCACCGTTGCCGCCGACGCTACCCAGGAACAGGTGCAGGCACGTGCGGCTCAGGAACATCTGGTCGCGAAATACCTTGATGGTGTCACTATCCGTAAAGTGATTTATGTACCGGGCAAACTGCTTAACCTGGTCGTAGGTTAAGTTCAGGAGGAACTGTGCGACATCCGATTATCAGGCTGTTTGTCACTCTGGCGGTATTGATTACCGCCGGTTGCGGCTTCCATCCGCGCGGCACCACCCAGGTGCCTGCGGAGCTGAAAAGTATGATTCTCAGCAGCAGCGATCCCTATGGTCCGCTGACGCGAACCATACGCCAGCAGCTGCGTCTGAATAATATTCATCTGGTCAGCGACGCAGAGGCGGAAAATCGTACCGATCTTCCTACGCTGCGCCTGGGTGCGGAAACCCGTGGACGTGATACTGCGTCAGTGTTTATCAGTGGCACCACCGCAGAATATCAGCTGGTGATGACCGTACGCGCGCAGGTATTGCTGCCGGGCAAAGGTCTCTATCCCATCAGCACTACGGTCTATCGCTCCTTCTTCGATAACCCGAATGCGGCGCTGGCGAAAGATGCCGAGCAGGATATTATCATTCAGGAGATGCGCGAACGTGCGGCCGAGCAGCTGGTGCGTAAGTTGTTAAGCGTGCATGCGGCACAGATCAACAACAAGAGTACATTACCGCAACCGGATGCGCTGGACCCCGGTGCCGACTCGCCGGAAGTGCCCTCCTCTTCGGCTACCAGCCTGCAATGATCAGGATCTACCCTGAACAACTCAGCGCGCAACTCCGTGAGGGGCTGCGCGCTTGCTATTTGCTCAGCGGCAATGAACCGCTGCTGCTGCAGGAAAGTCAGGATCTGATCCGTACCGCCGCAGCCGCACAAGGCTTCGAAGAGCATTTCAGCGTCACCCTGGATGCGCACACCGACTGGGAAAGCCTGTTTATGCAGTGCCAGTCGCGCAGCCTGTTTACGCTGCGCCAGACGCTGACGTTGATCCTGCCGGAAAACGGCCCGCCCGCCGCCATGGCGGAGCAACTGGTGAAGCTTGCTGGCCTGCTGCATAGTGATATTTTGCTGATCCTGCGTACGGCGAAGCTGAGTAAAGCGCAGGAGAACAGCGCCTGGTTTAAAGCGCTGAGCAGCCATGCGGTGCTGGTGCCCTGCCTGACGCCGGATCATGGTCAGCTGCCGCGCTGGGTGATGAATCGGGCGAAAGCGATGCAGCTCGCCCCCGATGAAGCGGCTGTGCAGTTACTCTGTTACTGCTACGAAGGCAATTTGCTGGCGCTGGCTCAGGCGCTGGAACGCCTCTCGCTGCTGTGGCCCGATGGCAAACTGACGCTGCCGCGCGTGGAAGAGGCGGTAAACGATGCTGCCCATTTTACCCCCTGGCATTGGGTCGACGCGCTGCTGGCGGGCAAAAGCAAACGTGCGCTGCATGTTCTGCACCAGCTGGCGAAAGAGGAGAGCGAAGTGGTGATTCTGTTACGTACGCTGCAGCGCGATCTGATGACCTTACTGCATTTACAACGCCACCAGCATCAGCAGCCGCTGCGCACACTGATGGATCAACAGCGCATCTGGCAGAATCGTCGCGCCCTGTTTAGCGAGGCGCTGCAGCGTCTGGACGCGCTGCGCTTGCAGCGCGCGCTGCATCTGCTGACACGTGTTGAACTTACCCTGAAGCAGGATTATGGTCAGCAGGTCTGGTCGCAGCTGGAAACCCTGACGCTGCTGCTCTGCAGTCGCGCCTTTCCGGTGAGTTATGCCGATGCCTGAGCTGCACGCCCTGTTCGGTGGCACCTTCGATCCGGTGCATTATGGCCATCTGCGTCCGGTTGAGGCGCTGGCACAGCTGGTGGGATTAAAAAAAGTCACCCTGCTGCCGAACAACGTCCCGCCACACCGGCCACAGCCGGAAGCCTCGCCCGCGCAGCGCGTCGCCATGTTGCAATGTGCAATTGCCGGGCGGCCGCTGTTCGATATTGACCAGCGTGAACTGGCGCGTACCACCCCCTCCTGGACCGTTACCACGCTCGAGTCGCTGCGTGCCGAGCGTGGCCCCCGGCAGCCGCTCGGATTTATCATTGGTCAGGATTCGCTGCTGTCATTAGCGAAGTGGCATCGCTGGCAGGATCTGCTGTCGCTGTGTCATCTGCTGGTGTGCAAGCGCCCCGGTTATGCCACGCGTATGGAAACGCCGGAGATGCAGCGCTGGCTGGAGCAACATCTTGCGCAGCAGGTTCAGGATTTGCAGCAGAAACCTGCCGGTTATATTTGGCTGGCCGACACGCCGCTGTATAATATATCAGCAACAGAGATTCGCCAGCGTCGGCATCAGGGCCTCCCTTGCGATGACCTGTTACCCCCGTCGGTGATTGATTATATCGACCGCACGGGCTTATATCGCAACTGATCGCAGCGTGCTATACTGCGCCGCTTCATTTTTGGCTGTGTTTTCCGGGCTTACAGCCAGCCCGCTATTGACCTGTTTCCAAGGGGGAACCTTTTGCAAGGTAAGATACTCCAAGAGTTCGTTATCGATAAAATCGATGATCTGAAAGGCCAGAACATCGTGACGCTGGATGTACACGGCAAATCCAGCATTACCGACTGCATGATCATCTGCACCGGCACCTCTACCCGTCATGTCGCCTCTATTGCTGACCATGTGGTACAGGAATCGCGCGCGGCCGGTCTGATCCCGCTTGGCGTGGAAGGCAAAGAAGTTGCCGACTGGGTCGTGGTCGATCTCGGCGACGTGATTGTGCATGTGATGCAGGAAGAGAGCCGCCAGCTTTATGAGCTGGAAAAGCTCTGGGGTTAAGGCGTGAAGCTGCAACTTGTTGCCGTCGGCACCAAAATGCCCGACTGGGTACAAACCGGCTTTATGGAATACCTGCGCCGTTTCCCGAAAGATATGCCGCTGGAGCTGACTGAAGTGCAGGCTGGCAAACGCGGCAAAAACGCTGACATCAAACGCATTCTGGAAAAAGAAGGCGAAGCGATGCTGGCGGCTGTGGGAAAAGGCAACCGCATCGTCACGCTCGATATTCCGGGACACCCCTGGGAAACTCCGCAACTGGCGCATCAGCTTGAGCGCTGGAAACAGGACGGGCGTGACGTCAGCCTGCTGATTGGCGGCCCGGAAGGGCTGGCACCCGCCTGTAAGGCCGCAGCGGAACAGAGCTGGTCGCTGTCGACCCTGACGTTACCTCATCCGCTGGTGCGCGTGCTGGTTGCTGAAAGCCTGTATCGTGCGTGGAGCATCACGGCCAATCATCCTTATCATCGTGAATAACCGATAAGGCCACACCCGACTTAACAAGCAGCGGATGAAATTACAAAGCAACGACTTTCGCGATTACAGCGCCGAACAGAAACTTTTTGTCCGTCGGGCGCTTGTCGCTTTCGCCGGTATTTTAGTGCTCTCCTGCGTACTGGTGGTCAATCTTTATCACCTGCAAATCCTGCGCTTTGAGGATTACAGCACCCGTTCCAACGAAAACCGTATCAAGCTGGTCCCCGTTGCCCCCAGCCGCGGCATTATCTATGACCGTAACGGTGTGCCACTGGCGCTGAACCGCACTATCTATCAGGCCGAACTGGTGCCGGAAAAAGTGGAGGATCTGCAGAAGACGCTGCAGGATCTGCGCCCGGTGCTGGACCTCACCGACGATGACCTTGTGGCTTTTGAAAAAGAGCGCAAGCGTTCACGGCGTTTTACCTCTATTCCGCTGAAAACCGGCCTGAACGACGTACAGGTGGCACGTTTCGCCGTGAATCAATATCGCTTTCCCGGCGTAGAGGTAAAAGGCTATCAGCGTCGTTACTACCCCTACGGCCCGACGCTGACCCATGTGGTCGGCTATGTCTCCAAAATCAACGATCGTGACGTGGCGCGCCTGGACAAAGAGGGGCTGTGGCCTAACTACGCCGCCACCCATGATATCGGCAAGCTGGGTATCGAAAACTATTACGAAAATGAGCTGCACGGTAAAACCGGCTACGAAGAGGTAGAAGTTAACAACCGTGGCCGCGTCATTCGTCAGCTGCATGAACAGTCGCCCCAGGCGGGTCGGGATATCTGGCTGACCATCGATCTCAAGCTGCAGCAGTATATTGAAACGCTGCTGACGGGCAGTCGCGCCGCCGTGGTGGTCAGCGATCCGCGTACCGGCGAGATCCTCGCGCTGGTCTCGACCCCCAGCTACGATCCCAATCTGTTTGTCGATGGCATCTCCAGTAAAGATTACAAGGCGCTGCTGAACGATGAGAATCGTCCGCTCTATAACCGCGCGATTCAGGCTGCCTACCCGCCAGCTTCTACCGTCAAACCTTATGTGGCGGTTTCTGCGCTGAGCGCTGGCGTGATTACGCGCAATACCAGCCTGTTCGACCCCGGCTGGTGGCAACTTCCCGGCTCGGAAAAGCGCTATCGCGACTGGAAAAAATGGGGACATGGCCGTCTGAACGTGACCCGATCGCTGGAAGAGTCGGCGGATACCTTTTTCTATCAGGTCGCCTACGACATGGGCATTGATCGCCTGTCGGAATGGATGAACAAATTTGGCTACGGACATCGTACCGGTATCGATCTGCCGCAGGAGAGCCCGGGGAATATGCCGACGCGTGAATGGAAAATGAAGCGCTTCAAAAAACCCTGGTATCAGGGTGACACCATTCCGGTCGGGATTGGCCAGGGCTACTGGACCGCAACCCCAATTCAGATGAACAAAGCGCTGATGATTCTGATTAACGATGGCGTGGTAAAAGTGCCGCATCTGCTGCGCGCCACGCGCGAAGGCCGCAATATGATCCCGTTCCGTCAGCCGCCAGAAGCGCCGATTGGCGATATCCACTCCGGCTACTGGGAGATTGCCAAAGATGGCATGTATGGCGTGGCTAACCGGCCAAACGGCACAGCACACAAAAGCTTTGCCGACGCGCCCTATAAAATCGCCGCCAAGTCGGGGACCGCGCAGGTGTTTGGCCTGAAAGAGAATGAAACCTATAACGCGCATAAGATTGCCGAGCGTCTGCGTGACCATAAATTAATGACCGCGTTTGCGCCTTACGATAAGCCGCGCGTGGCGGTCACCATCATTCTGGAAAACGGCGGCGCCGGTCCGGCGGTGGGCACCGTGATGCGCCAGATTCTCGACCACATTATGTTAGGCGATAACAATACGGTACTGCCGGACGCCGCCCCCACCCCGCCCGGCTATGAAGGTGAATAATTATGTCCATGAGCGATAGCCCGCAAAAAAAATCGATCTGGACACGCATCCATATCGACCCCCTGTTTCTGCTGGTCATTCTCGCCCTGCTGATTTACAGCTCTATTGTGATCTGGAGCGCCAGCGGCCAGGATCCGGGCATGATGGAGCGCAAAATGGTCCAGATTATGATGGGACTGGTGGTAATGGTCGTGATGGCGCAGGTCCCGCCACGGGTTTATGAAGGCTGGGCGCCCTATCTCTATATTTTTTGCGTGATTCTGCTGATCGCTGTGGACGCCTTTGGCCATATCAGTAAAGGGGCGCAGCGCTGGCTCGATCTGGGCGTGGTGCGTTTCCAGCCTTCGGAGATCGCCAAAATTGCGGTGCCATTGATGGTGGCGCGCTTTATTAACCGCGACGTCTGTCCGCCGACGCTGAAAAACACCGCTATCGCCCTGATCCTGATTTTTGTTCCTACGCTGCTGGTGGCTGCTCAGCCCGATCTGGGAACCTCGATCCTGATCGCTACCTCGGGCCTGTTTGTGCTGTTCCTCTCCGGTATGAGCTGGAAGCTGATTGGCGTCGCCGTGCTGTTGCTGGCGGCCTTTATTCCGGTGCTCTGGTTTTTCCTGATGCATGACTATCAACGCGACCGTGTGATGATGCTGCTGGATCCGGAGAGCGATCCGCTGGGGGCCGGTTATCATATTATTCAGTCGAAAATCGCCATTGGCTCTGGCGGTCTGCGCGGCAAGGGCTGGCTGCACGGTACGCAGTCGCAGCTGGAATTTTTGCCGGAACGCCACACGGACTTTATTTTTGCCGTGCTGTCGGAAGAGCTGGGGCTGGTTGGCGTGCTGGTTCTGCTGGCGCTCTATCTGCTGCTGATTATGCGCGGCCTGTTTATCGCTGCACGGGCGCAAACCACCTTTGGCCGGGTCATGGCGGGCGGTTTGATGCTGATTTTATTCGTTTATGTTTTCGTTAATATTGGCATGGTTAGTGGTATCTTACCGGTAGTTGGCGTACCTTTGCCGCTGGTGAGCTACGGCGGCTCCGCGCTAATCGTGTTAATGGCCGGATTTGGCATCGTGATGTCGATCCACACCCACCGAAAAATGTTATCAAAAAGCGTTTAAGAGGCTGTACACATGCGTAAGGACTGGCTTGGCGTTGGACTGGCGACCCTGTTACTGGCTGCGTGTAGCGCACCCGAACAGCAGCAGACGGTGGCTCCGCCACAACCTGCTTATAACGGCCCGGTAGTGGAAATCCCCGGCGTGGAGCCGCGTTACGAACCCTACAATCCGGCGACCAGCCAGGATTACAGCGTTAACGGTAAAAACTACCGCATCATTAAAAATCTTGCCAACTACAGCGAAGTGGGTCTGGCCTCCTGGTATGGCGAAGAGGCCTCAGGCAAGCGCACCGCGATCGGTGAAAGCTACGATCCGGAAGCGCTGAGCGCCGCGCACCCGACGCTGCCGTTGCCCTCTTATGTACGCGTGACTAACCTGGCGAATGGTCGTCAGATTGTGGTGCGCGTCAACGACCGGGGTCCCTATACGCCAGGCCGTGTTATCGATCTCTCCCGCGCCGCAGGCGATCGCCTGAATATCTCCAACAATAGCCGTGTGCGTCTCGACTATATTGCCGTCGCGCCGGATGGCACCCTTTCCGGTCCCGGCACCATTGGCACTCAGGTAGCGAAACAGAGCTATGCCCTGCCGCCGCGTCCCGATCTCGCTGGTGGCATGATAATGATGGGCAGCAGCAGCGTCGCCCCGGCAGCAACCAGCGCAGCTACCCGTCCGGTGGATAACAGCACGCTGCAGAGCGATGACACTATGGGCGCACCGGTGCGCAGCAGCGGCTTTCTGGGCGCGCCGCAACCTTTAGCCAACGGCGTGCTGGAAGGCAGCGAGCCTGAACCAGCATCGGCTATGGTTAACAGCGAGCCCGCAACGCCGGTCAGCGCGCCAGCCAGCGCCGCTCCGGCAGGCGCAGGTTATGTGGTGCAAGTCGGTGCGCTGAATGATGCCGCCCGTGCCCAACAGCTGAAAAACAGCCTGAGCCAGCGCTTTGGCGTACCGGGTAAAGTTGAAACAAGCGGTTCGGTTTATCGCGTGCAGCTGGGCGGCTACCCGACGCGTGGTGAAGCAGCGGCACTGCAGCAGCGGCTGGCCAGCGAAGCCCAGATTTCATCTTTTATTACCAGCAGCAAATAATGGTTTGTGCGCTCCGGTAACGTCTGTTAACAACAGCGTTGCTAAGTAAGATGCCTGTAAAACAGGCCTTTGCTATAGTAAGGCACTTTTTTAACTTAACCCCACGGATGTTGTAGTCCTTAACATGAATACGCTGAAATCCTCTCGTTTCCTGAAACGCCTGACAGTGGGATCACTGATCGCTTTTTCTCTCAGCCATGCTGCCGTTGCTGACGATATCAATCTGAAGACCATGATTCCGGGTGTACCGGATATCGATGCCGAAGCGTATATCCTGATCGACTATCACTCAGGGAAAGTCCTGGCGGAAAAAAATGCGGATGCGCGTCGCGATCCCGCCAGCCTGACCAAAATGATGACCAGTTATGTGATTGGCCAGGCGGTGAAAGCCGGGAAAATTCATCAGGATGATATCGTTACCGTTGGTCAGGATGCCTGGGCCACCGGCAACCCGGTGTTCAAGGGCTCATCACTGATGTTCCTGAAACCAGGCGACCGCGTACCGGTATCACAGCTGACGCGCGGCATTGTGCTGCAGTCTGGTAACGACGCCTGTGTTGCCATGGCGGATTATGTGGCGGGCAGTCAGGATGCGTTTGTTGGCCTGATGAACAACTATGTGAAGGCGCTGGGCCTGCAGAATACTCACTTCCAGACCGTACACGGCCTGGATGCGGACGGCCAGTACAGCTCGGCACGCGATATGGCGCTGATTGGTCAGGCACTGGTGCGTGATGTGCCTGAAGAGTACGCGGTTTATAAAGAAAAAGAGTTCACCTTTAACAACATTCGTCAGACGAACCGCAACGGTCTGCTCTGGGACACCAGCCTGAATGTTGACGGCATCAAAACCGGGCATACTTCGGCGGCAGGCTATAACCTGGTCGCCTCTGCCACAGAAGGCCAGATGCGCCTGATCTCGGCGGTACTGGGCGGCCACACCTTTAAAGGCCGTGAGATTGAGAGCAAGAAGCTGTTAACCTGGGGCTTCCGCTTCTTTGAAACCGTAGCGCCGCTGAAAGCCGGTAAAGAGTTTGCGTCAGAACCGGTCTGGTTTGGTAACAGTGATCGCGTGCAGCTCGGCGTCGATAAAGACGTTTATCTCACCATCCCGCGTGGCCGCATGAAAGATTTGAAAGCGAGCTATGTGCTGTCCAATACCGAACTGCACGCGCCTTTACAGAAAAACCAGGTGGTGGGCAGCATTAATTTCCAGCTGGATGGCAAAACCATTGAGCAGCGTCCGCTGGTGGTGCTGAATGAAGTGCCGGAAGGCGGCTTCTTCAGCCGTATCGTTGACTATATCAAGCTGATGTTCCATCACTGGTTTGGCTGACAGCCCGCTGGCGGTTGAAAAATCGCCACAGCGTCACCATTTAAAGGTAATATATCTGCTCCCGCCCCGGCGGGAGCCTGTTTTTATGCACCGGAGTTAATATGAAAACCAAACTGAATGAACTGCTCGAATTCCCTACCCCCTTCACCTATAAAGTGATGGGTCTGGCGCAACCGGAGCTGGTTGATCAAGTGGTTGAAGTGGTGCAACGTCATGCGCCCGGCGACTATTCCCCCGATATCAAGCCGAGCAGCAAAGGCAATTATCACTCTGTCTCCATTACCATCACCGCGACCCACATCGAACAGGTTGAAACCCTGTACGAAGAGCTGGGCAAAATCGACATCGTTCGCATGGTACTCTGAGCGGCACGCCATCGCTGCCAGGATGCATCAGGTTCTGGCTGCAGGCGAGCCCCCGCAGAGCGTCAACCGGCAAAGGGAGTTGGTCTTGCCCTTTGCCAACGTTATACTCATCCTCTCATTCCAAACCGGACCGCCGTTTTGTCAACAGATACGCTTCTCGTTCGTCAGCTTGGTTTGCGCAACTGGCAAACCGTTTCTGCCGCCATGCACCAGTTTACCGATCAGCGCGACGATCACAGCGCTGATGAAATCTGGCTGGTGGAACACTTTCCTGTTTTCACCCAGGGTCAGGCGGGTAAAGCGGAGCATGTGTTAATGCCCGGCGATATCCCGGTGGTCCAGAGCGATCGCGGCGGCCAGGTGACCTATCACGGTCCCGGTCAGCAGGTGATGTATGTGCTGATCGATGTTAAACGCCGTAAGCTGGGGGTACGCCAGCTGGTCACGGCGCTGGAAGAGACGGTCATCGCCACGCTGGCCCATTTTGGTATCGAGGCCCGCGCACGCGCCGATGCGCCTGGAGTTTATGTGGGCGCGCAGAAGATCTGTTCGCTGGGCCTGCGCATTCGTAAAGGCTGTTCGTTTCACGGTCTGGCGCTGAATGTCGCCATGGACCTGGAGCCGTTCAGCCGTATCAATCCCTGCGGCTATGCGGGTATGGCAATGACGCAGCTGAGCGCCCTGCACGCCGGCGTCACGCTGACGGATGTGCAACCGCAACTCATCGCGGCCTTTGCCCGTCTGACTGGTTATAACAAGGTTGAATGGCGCCCTGCAGCGGAGTGCGCATTACTTTAACTGTGTGTGCGCATTTACAATTTTGTAACCTTACGCACGCTACAGCGGCTGCTTCCTGGCCGGTGAGATGATATAATTTTGCAAATTTTTCAAATAAAGTTGAAAGCGTCGTTCTCAGTTTGAGTGAGGAAGCTTTCAAATCGCAATCCCGACCGGAACCTGCAGATTTATGAGTAAACCAATTCAGATGGAACGCGGCGTCAAATATCGTGACGCAGATAAGATGGCGCTGATCCCGGTAAAAGCGGTGGTCACTGAACGGCAGGAGCTGTTACGGAAGCCTGAATGGATGAAAATCAAACTTCCCGCCGATTCCAGCCGTATTCAGGGCATCAAAGCGGCGATGCGTAAAAACGGCCTGCACTCCGTTTGTGAAGAAGCCTCCTGTCCGAACCTGGCGGAATGCTTTAACCACGGTACCGCCACCTTTATGATTCTGGGTGCCATCTGTACCCGTCGCTGCCCCTTCTGTGATGTGGCACATGGTCGCCCGAATGCTCCCGATGCCGGTGAGCCAGCAAAACTGGCGCAAACCATTGCCGACATGGCGTTACGTTATGTGGTGATCACCTCGGTAGACCGCGACGACCTGCGTGACGGTGGCGCACAGCACTTTGCCGACTGCATTACCGCGATTCGTGAAAAAAACCCTGCCATTAAGATCGAGACCCTGGTACCCGATTTTCGTGGTCGCATGGATCGCGCTCTGGAAATTCTCAACGCCACGCCGCCAGACGTCTTTAACCATAATCTGGAAAACGTACCGCGCGTTTATCGTCAGGTGCGTCCCGGCGCTGACTATAACTGGTCGCTGAAGCTGCTGGAGCGCTTTAAAGAAGCCCATCCTGAAATCCCCACCAAATCGGGACTGATGGTAGGCCTGGGCGAAACCAATGCCGAGATTATTGAAGTGATGCGCGACCTGCGTCGTCATGGCGTAACTATGCTGACGCTGGGGCAGTATCTGCAGCCGAGCCGTCATCACCTGCCAGTACAACGCTATGTCAGCCCGGCGGAGTTTGATGAGATGAAAGAAGAAGCGCTGGCGATGGGCTTCACTCATGCCGCCTGTGGTCCTTTTGTTCGCTCCTCTTACCATGCAGACATGCAGGCAAAAGGTCTGGAAGTAAAATAACGGTTTCCTGTGCTGTTGCGCACGTAAAAAAAACCAGACTGCTCGCAGTCTGGTTTTTTTATCTCAGTCACAATTTTTTACAAAGCGTGATGATAAACGCGTCGCTTACTCTTTATGGCTGATGCGCTCTGCAGGTATTTCTTCAGCCGTGCGTTTATCGGCACGAGCGCCATCATCTTTCAGCGCTTTTTTAAAGCCTTTGATGGCAGAACCCAGATCGCTGCCCAGCGTACGTAACTTACTGGTGCCAAACAGCAGTACGATAAGTGCAGCAATAATCAGCAATTTAGCAATACTGATCCCTTCCATAAATTTACCTTTCAACCTCAGCAAAAAATCGGTCAAGGCTATTTACACGCACTTTACTGGCAGCCACAACAGGATTCTGTAACAAGGTAAGATTGTTGCCTCAGGGTATTTGCAGTTCCGGGCGGGCAAAACGACGATTCTCCAGCACTGGCAGCACGCGACGGGCATAAGCGATACGTTGCGCATCCAGCTCGGCAAAGATCAGCGCCGCCACTTCAGGCGCGCTGGCAATCGGCACACCCAGCGGATCGATAACCAGACTATTACCGATATTACGCGGTCCACACTCGCCTGCGGCCACCACGTAGCAGGTATTTTCCAGCGCACGCGCCCGGGTAAGCAGTTCCCAGTGCATCTCTTTCAAGGGCCCACGCACCCAGGCTGCGGGCAGGACCAGCACCTCCGCGCCATCCAGTGCCAGACGTCGGGCCAGCTCAGGAAAACGTACGTCATAGCAGGTCATTAACCCCACCTTCATGCCCGCCACCTCCACCAGCGGCGGGATAACCTGCCCGGAACGCACTCGTTGCGACTCCTGCATCGCAAAAGCATCATAAAGATGCAGCTTTTCGTAGGCCGCGATGATTTCACCGTTACGCAGGGCAATCAGCACGTTGAGCGCCTTCCCGTCTCCGCCAGGGACATGTACGCTCATCATGCTGGTCAGGCTGTTTCCTTTACTGGCGGCCAGCAGCTGCGTCAGAAAGGGGCCATTCAGCGGCTGTGCCGCTTTTACCACCCAGTCCGGGTCGCTGATATCCGTGGCCAGTACCCCTTCGGGCATCACCAGTAAATCAGCCCCTCCGGCCAGCGCATCCTGCATCAGACTGCTGCAGAGTTCCGCATTCTTTTGCCATTCGCGATTGACCGCGAATTGCCCTATGGCAACTTTCATTATCATCCCCCTTTGCGGCTACGACCGTGATGACATCCGGGTATGAAGCCTTCAGCCCGACAGCGCCTTCGTGTAATAGCACGGCGACTCTACATAACCTTCGCGCTGATAAAACTGATTCGCCTTCAGCCGTGAAGCATGACAATGCACTTCCAGCCGATCGCATCCGTGCTGGCTGGCCATCTCTTCAGCATAGCGTAACAGCTGCTGCCCCATCCCCTTGCTGCGCTCGCCTTCCGCAATACAGAAGTAGCTGATACGGGCAAAATCACCCTTCAGAGCCAGCTGAGGGATAAAATGCAGCGAGAGAAACCCCAGCACGCGTCCGTTATATTCGGCCACCAGCAGTCGTTCATCGGGATGGGTGGTTAACTGGGCAAGGCGCTCTTCAATAAAACTTTCAGTGCCACCGTAGCCTAATTCAGCCAGCAGCGCACTCAGGTCAAAGCTATCTTGTGGCTGTGCCGGACGTATATTCATTCTTCCTCCTGAATGGTGAGAATCCTGTTGCTCAGTTATATAGCGAGCGCTGCAAAAAAGCTGCATCACGGAATTGTTATAATTATGTTAATTGTCTATTGTGTGACCATTCTCACAAATCTGTCGATACCCTGAAGGCATCTGTGAGTATGTAATACAGTGTTACGCCAGGAAAAGTAGGTTGCCTGCAGGCGGCGGTGGCACCAGAGACTGGCTGGCGGAGGTCAAGAAGCGTATCATGCGTCAGAACGCAGAAATAAAAAAACCCGCCAGAAGGCGGGTTTTTAGAATTCGGACTGTAAAATTACAGAGCGACAACGTTAGCAGCCGATGGGCCTTTAGCACCGTCGGTGATTTCGAACTCAACGCGCTGGCCTTCAGCCAGGGTTTTGAAACCGTTGCTCTGGATAGCAGAGAAATGACAGAAAACATCTTTGCTGCCATCTTCAGGAGTAATGAAACCGAATCCTTTGGATTCATTAAACCACTTAACGTTACCTTTAATCTTGGACATCTATATTACCTTTACATGAAAAATGGACACTAAACTGTGTCGACACCTAGTACAGCAATTGCAGCGACATTTGTCCAGTCCGAATCGATGAAAAAGTGATAAATATCTATTTTTTTTGCAACGCAGCGTCTTTATCTCGTCGGCTGTTGCATGAAAATCCCTTTTTTTGCTCTCTTTGTGACACCATCAGTTAAGGCACTTCTTTGTAAAATAAGATATTTCTCAGTTCAGTGACGAATGCATCGCGGATTACGGCAGAAAAAAAGTGTAATGGCGAATATTTGCCGTTTATTCACTTCTCTTTTCGGACAGAAAGCGCCTTAACCGGTAAAGAGTGCGCTATAGCCTTCTCCTGCCCGGCAGTTTTTTTCTGCCGCCCGCAAAAAAGAAATGTTAAAAAAGTGCCCTGCGACCGTTCTTAACCTTTTCCCGGGTTAAAAAATATCGTTTGGGCACATTTTATTGATTTAAATCAAAGAAAAATCATTTTTGCAGTAAAACCACTCAGCTTCATTAATACTGCCCTTACAGAAACAGTTGCATTTCAATACGTTAAGGCAAATAATTTCAGCGCACAACAAATAAGATAAATTTATAGATTCCGCGCATATTTTTGTTAAGATTAATCCTAAATATGCAAAAGGAAGGATGCCTCAGCAAATGGTCATGAAAATTCGCTGCACGCGTTGCGGCAGTGCAAAATTCATCTTTACGGTTAACGGGCAGGCGGACAAACGCCACGGTGCCTGCTGCGCATGTTGTCAAAAGCCGTTAAGCGCGACAGATTTGTTGCCCAACACCACTGTTGATCCTATTGCGCGCTGCCTGATTAAACAAAGCAGCAGCACTCAGGGCAGATAAAGAGACGGGCACCTGCGTACAAGTGCCCGTTCACTTAAAAAATTAACTTAAACACCCCTGTCAGCGTCAGTAAACCCACGATAAAAATGATGGCGATAATCCACAGTATGATTTTCATTTTGCTCTCCTTTTCTTCATTCATTTGTGCATTCCGTTCCTCAGTATAGATGAAAGTTTTTTATTCATTGTGCGGCGCACCCTGCCAGCTCGCTTCGTTGTCGTTTTGTTTAATTTTCATCTTTTTCTGCGAGCAGGATCGCAAATGAAGGCTTTTCTTATCATCACCGCTTCGTTCTGAACGAAACTGGTAACTAAACTTGATGTGGCACGGAGTGCTTTAATAGTTATGGTTGACAAAAAGTCACAGGAGATCTTATGAGCACAGTTAATATCAGCCTGGGTCGCTACAGCCTGAACGCCAGAAACATTGGCGATCATATTAAAGGCACTATTGCTATTAATGATGAAGGCGGTTCGCAACTTACCCGGCAGGATTTTGACGAACACTATCTCGACGACGTCGTGAACAACGTGATCTATCCCGTCACCGGCGGTAATCGCGATATTGCACGGGCGCTACGTGAGCAGATGGTCAAAGCAGGTTTCGAACAGCCACATTAATTTTCAGGGCCACAGGATGTGGCTCTTTCTCAGAGTTAATCATCACTTGCCGTAACGCTGTTTTCCTCGCAGGATGGAAATAACCATCATGACAAGGAGAACAATAACGTGAGTACTCTGTATCGTATTGATTCTGAACATCTGCATCAGTTTGTGCAGTCCCTCTGGCTGTATGCCGGAAGCGGCGCTGAAGAAGCGCGTTTAGTCGCTGATCATCTGGTTGCCGCCAATCTGGCCGGGCACGATTCTCATGGTGTCGGCATGATCCCCAGCTACATGGCCTCCCTCGCGCAGGGGCAGTTGCAACTCAATCAACACCCCAGCGTGGTGAAAGATGTGGGGGCGGTGCTGACGCTGGATGCGCATAACGGCTTTGGTCAGGTTGCCGCCTGGGAGGCGATGCAACAGGGGATTGCGCGCGCAAAAGATTTTGGCGTTGCCGCTGTGGGCTTACATCACTCTCATCATATTGGCCGTATCGGTCACTGGGCCGAACAGTGCGCTGCAGCAGGCTTTATCTCGTTCCACTTTGTCAATGTGATGGGCGATCCAATGGTGGCGCCTTTTGGCGGCAGCGATCGTCGCTTCGGCACCAACCCCTTCTGCGCGATTTTCCCACGACCGGGTAAGAAACCCCTGCTGCTCGATTTTGCCACCAGCGGCATCGCTTTTGGTAAAACACGTGTGGCATGGAATAAAGGCGTGGAAGTAGCTCCGGGTTATCTGATCGACTATCAGGGTAAAGGCACGACCGATCCTGGCGTCATGCATCAGCAGCCTTATGGTTCACTGCTACCCTTTGGCCTGCATAAGGGCTATGCGCTGGCCACCATGTGTGAAATTCTGGGCGGTGCGCTCTCCGGTGGACGCACGACCCATGATGCTACCGTTCAGGACAGCAGCAACAGCGCCATTTTCAACTGTATGACCACCATTATCCTTAACCCTGAGGCGTTTGATGCGCCCGCGATGCATGAGGAAGCGGAAGCCTTTCTCGACTGGGTGAAACGTTCGCCACAGAGCGGTGACGAGCCGATTCTGGTGCCGGGGGAATGGGAGGAAGCAAACCGTAAAGCGCGACTGGAACAGGGGATTCCGCTGGATGCCAACAGCTGGGAGCAGATTTGTCAGGCGGCACATCAGGCAGGCATGCCGGATGAAGAGCTGGAAGGCTTTCGCGCGCGGGTGAAATAACGCAATCTGAGCGGTGCTGAGGCACACAGCCTCAGCACCCTGAGGGGTTGTTACATCAGTGAAGCGAGTAACAGTGACCCCAGCAGGCCACAGACCGAAATGATGGTCTCCAGCGCTGACCAGGAGCGCAGGGTCTCACCGATAGTGAGATTGAAATACTCTTTAAACAGCCAGAAACCGGGATCGTTGACGTGGGAAAAGATCACGCTGCCGGACCCTACGGCGATCACCATCAACTCCGGGCTGACGCCGGTGGTGGCGATCAGCGGTGCCACAATGCCCCCGGCGGTAATCGCAGCCACGGTCGCCGATCCCAGCGCAATACGTAGCACCGCCGCCACTGACCAGGCCATAAAAATCGGTGAGAGATTCGATTGCTGCATCATCGCGGCAATATATTTATCCACGCCGCTGTCCACCAGCACCTGTTTGAACGCCCCGCCGCCGCCAATGATTAACAGCATCATGGCAATAATTTTAATCGAGTCGGTTATCGTCCCCATGACTTCATCCATGGTACGACCGCGATTCAGGCCAAAGGTGAAAATGGCGATCAATACCGCAATCAGCGTTGCCATTATCGGATCGCCAAAGAACTCGGCATAAGGCAGCAAGGCATGACCTTTCGGCAGCACCATCTCCGCCACCGCCCGTAGCGCCATCAGCACCACCGGCACCAGCGAAGTCCAGACACTTACGGCAAAACCGGGCATCTCCTCTTCACGGAACTTTTTCGGGTTCCACAATCCTTCAGGAATCGGTTTATCAATGCCTTTCAGAAAGCGCGCATAGACCGGCCCGGCAAGGATAACGGTAGGAATACCCAGCAGAGTGCCAAACAGCAGCGTTTTGCCCATATCGGCATCAAACAGGGTGGCAATCGCTGTCGGGCCCGGATGAGGAGGCAGAAAACCATGGGTGACAGATAACGCCGCCGCCATAGGGACGCCCACATAGAGCAGCGGGACGCGCGCCGACGCGGCAACACTGAAGACTAAAGGCAGCAGCAGAACGAAGCCAACTTCATAGAACAGGGCGAAACCCACGGTAAAACCGGTGAGCACCAGCGCCCACTGAATATGTTTCTGACCAAACTTATCGATCAGCGTGGTGGCGATACGCTGTGCGCCACCACAGTCGGCCAGCAGTTTTCCCAGCATGGCTCCAAAGCCCATGATCAGCGCCAGACTGCCCAGGGTGCCGCCAACCCCATTTTTGATAGAGAGAATCACTTTATCGACCGGCATCCCCTGCATGACACCCACCGCCAGTGCAACCAGAATCAGTGCGATAAATCCATTGAGTTTGAAGCGAATCATCAGCAGCAGCAGTAACGCTACGCCAATCGCCACAATAAGTAATGGCATACTTTTTCTCCTGATGGTGTTCCTGCGCCGGGCGCAGGGAAACACACTTTTATTATTTCCTGCTTACATCAGCAGGTTGAGTAAGGTCTGTCAGGTTAGTGAACAGACCCATGCCCCTGTTACCGATAACATGTTAAGGGTAACATGGCACTGATAACATCCGCGGCGTTGAAGGAATTTTTGTTTTGCGAAGGTGATCAACTTTTTGCCCTTCCGTTAGCGAAAAGTTTGTCCAGGACTCCAGTCCCGCCTCAGTTACACTGACTCCCCCTTCCCCGCAATAAAGGATTGCCCAGGTGAGTGAGAATCTGAGTGAGCTGTACAGCAATCAACAAACCCTGTTTGGACGCGGCAGCCTATCCAGGCTGCTACCGATGTTGTCGGCGCAGCCGCTGCCAACTCTGTTGTTTTGTGGTCGATCGTTCTGGCACGGCCCGGCGGGCGATGCCCTGAAAAGCGCACTGCAGACGCAGATCGTCGGCTACGAAATCGTCAGCCACGAAGCCTCGCCGGCGGAGATTGATGCCTGGGTAGCGCGCTGGCGCGGCAAGGTGGAGCGCGTGGTCGCGATTGGCGGCGGCAGCGTGCTGGATGCGGCGAAAGCGTTCAGCGCACTGATGCTGCATCCACTGCCAACGCTGCGTTATCTGGAAAAGGTCGGCGACACGCCCGTTCAACCGGTAACGCTGCCGTTGATTGCTGTGCCGACCACCGCAGGCACCGGGAGCGAAGTGACACAAAACGCGGTTATTACCGATCAGCAGCAGATTAAAGTGAAAGCCTCATTGCGTCATCCCGCCTTCGTGCCGCCTGTCGCGATCCTTGATCCCGACCTGCTGAAAGGCACGCCCGATCATATTCTCGCCAGCTGCGCCATTGACGCTTTTACACATCTGTTTGAGGCCTATCTGTCATGCAAAGGGAATCTTTTCACCCGTCAGTTTGCCCTGAACGGGCTGCAGCAGTTTATGCAGGCGTGGCCAGCCCTGAACCGTGACGATGCCGCAGGCGATGCGGCACGAGAGGCGATGATGCTGGCCTCCTGGCTGGGCGGGGTTTCGCTGAGCATGGCCGGGTTAGGCGTGATTCACGGTATTGCCGGTGAGCTGGGTGCCATCAAAGCTTTCCATCATGGCGAAGTGTGCGGTCGCCTGCTGTTCCCTTTCCTTGACCTGCTGGATACGCAACCTGATGTACAGCAACAGCAGCTGATGCAGACGCTTCATCAGGCGCTGTTCGCAACGCCCGTAGCATCACCAGCGCACCATCTGCGCGAGTGGTTACAGACGCATGCCATTACGCCCTTCTGGCAGGAGGGGCCAACGCTGAGCGAGGAAGATGTGGAGTGGATTCTGGCGCGTTCAAACAGCAAAAACGCGCTGGTGGAGTACAGCAAAGCGGCGCAGCGCACCTTACTGGAACAAGCCTGGCGTATTGTATAAGCGCAGGACGATAACGCTGCGGCGCGTTGTCAGTGAAACGGCGCGGCAGCGTTCAGCATCTGCTCGATCACCTGCAATACCCCTTCCTCGTTGTTAGCTGGCGCCTGATAACGCGCCGCCTCTTTTACCCGTTGCGGCGCGTTAGCCATGGCGAAGCTGTAGCCAGACTGCACCAGCATTTCGAGATCGTTACCGCCATCACCGAAAGCGAGCACCTGATCGCTGGTGATGCCCCAGCGTTGTTCAAGCAGACGCAATCCGTGCGCTTTATGCAATCCGGGCACAATCAGATCTACCGAGCCATGACCGCTGGAGGTCGCGGTAGCAGCCCCTTTGTGCAGGCGTTCAATATCGGCCATCAGCACCGGAACGTACTCATCCGATAAATTCAGTGCAAATTTAAACAGCTTATCGTCTGTCTCGTCGAGACTATTGATGGCCTGCAGACGATGGCAATAGTGACGCATTTTATTCAACCAGATCTCATCAGCGCCGGAAAAGTAGTAAGCGCTCTGACGGCCGGAAAGCAGGAATTTCAGGCCGGGATAGTTGCCCTGATGCAGGGTATCCAGCACCCGCTCGATATCATCGCGGGAAAATTCACCACAAAACAGCTCTTCGCCGCGATCGATAATCAGCGCGCCATTCTCCGCAACAAAAGTGATTTCATCGGCAATCCCGGGAAAAAACGATTTAAGTTGATAATACTGATTTCCACTGGCCACGACGAAGCGGATCCCTCGTGCCTGCATCTGCTGATAGAGCGACATAAATCGCTGACGGTTGTAGCTTTTTTTATCGTCCAGGAAGGTACCATCCATATCTACAGCAACCAGTTTCACCGCAGTCATCACGACTCCTTTTCCGACATTAATAACAGGGATTGCTGATTAGCATAGCCTGGCGCAAGCGAGAAGCAGAGCATAAAGAAAGGATAACGGATGGCTTGTGCCATCCGTCAGAGATTACTCATTGAACGCACTGTTCAGAATAATGGAGGTAATCACTCCGGTCGCGGCGGCAATTAATACATAATTACCGTTGACGGACGCCCAGTGCTCACCACGCGCTGGCGCGCGCAGGCCGCGGTCACGCCAGTTATCAACGCGATAATGGTTGCCGCGAAACGCTGCCGGGGCCGGACGCCCACGGCGAAAATCGTATCCGTTCCAGGTAAAGTGAGCGCGACTGGCACGGCGATGTCCGTATGCGTTGCCATGTTGTTCATGGTAACCGCGACCCGCGGCCTGTGGACGATGCGTCTGATGATGATCACTCGCTCCCCGGTGCTGCCAGCCAGGACCCTGATGATCGCCCGATCCGCCAGCCCAGGAAAATGAAGAAAAGAGCATGCAACCGGCAATAACGGATGCGATAAAGCTGTGTGTGATTTTTTTCATCTTACTCCCTCCGGTAATCACGGTTTTCTTACGCACCGCTGACAATCACTATCTTCCATCTCAGCGAGTAAAGTCATCTCTGATTTTCTTAAAAGCAGCTTAATTACAATATATTACGTAATCTCAGCGCTTCGTTGACACTTTATCGTTTGCGGAAACAAATTTACATATTAACGCTGTCAGCCTGCACTTTTCCGCAGCAGTAAAATAACGAGAAAAACGGGATGGATGTCCCCCCCTCCTCAGAGACAGGGTGTGAGGCCATTGCAGAGCCGGGAAGGAATGAAAAACCCGATCGCCATGCGATCGGGAACCATGCTTTCATTAACAGGTAAAAATTCCCTTACGATGAGAAGGGAAAAGAGGTTGCACAACGCCACATCACAGGCGTTATTCAAGCGTAGTTCTCTTTTCCGTTAAGTGATAAACCTGTTTTAGCGTGTGCTGCCAGTAACCAGCGGTCGATGCTGGCGGTGTCATGACTCCCACTTTTTCTGGCCAACTGTCAACGCGGCTGGTCAGAAGAAAAAGCGGAATCAGAACGTCTGCCAGTTGTCATCAGCCGTCGCCGCAAGCGCAGCGGGCTTTACGCTGTTTTCACTGTTGCGGGAAGCGATGACTCTTTTAACTGACGACGAATTTCCGGTCTGCATGCGGAAGACGGCTACCGCTTCATTCAGATGACGCGCCTGCTCTTCCAGCTGCGCAGCGGCGGCAGATGACTCTTCCACCAGCGCGGCATTTTGTTGCGTAACCCGATCCAGCTCAGCAACCGCAACGCCCACCTGTGCGATGCCCTGACTCTGCTCGTCAGAGGCCGACGAGATTTCATCCATAATATCACGCACCTGTTGCACCGATTTCAGGATCTGCTGCATAGACTCCTCTGCAGAGACTGCCAGCTGCGATCCGCTACTGACACGCACCTCAGACTCTTCGATCAATCCTTTGATATCTTTTGCCGCGACTGCACTGCGCTGTGCCAGATTACGCACTTCTCCCGCCACCACGGCGAAACCGCGTCCGTTCTCGCCTGCCCGCGCAGCTTCCACCGCCGCGTTCAACGCCAGAATATTGGTCTGGAAGGCAATGCTCTCAATAACGCTGGTAATTTCACCGATTTTCTTCGAACTCTCCTCAATGCCGTACATGGTTTTAATCACACCATTCACAATTTCACCGCCATTCTCTGCGGTTTGCGTTGCCGTTAATGCCAGCTGCGCGGCCTGATGGGCATTATCCGCGTTATGTTTTACCGTTGAGGTAAGTTCTTCCATGCTGGCTGCGGTCTGTTCCAGCGACGCCGCCTGCTGTTCAGTACGCGAAGAGAGATCACTGTTACCCAGCGCGATTTCACTGACACCGGTGAGAATAATATCTGCGCCGCTGCGCACATTACCAACGGTACGGATCAGCGATGTTTGCATCCGCATCAGTCCCGCCTGCAGACGTCCCATTTCGGTCCGGCTGTCCGTATCGAGGATAATATGTTGGGTGAGATCGCCCGCCTCGATACTGTCGATATGCGCCAGCGCCTGGTTAAGCGGCTTCAGCAGTACACGGGAAATCACTATCCAGCAGATAATAATCGCCGCAATAACCAGCACTAAAATCGCACTCAGCAAGACCAGCATCTGGTTATAGGTTTGATTACTCTCTTCTGCTACCTGCTTCGCTACGCTGCTTGCAGCCGCCCGCCAGCGCTCATAATCTTCCGACATCGCTTGCTGTTTCGGCGCGGCATTAATGGCGAAGAGTTCATCGACATTGCGTTTATCCGCCACGTCCATCAGCTGATTCAGGATGTCATAATATGCCTGGTAGCTCTGTTCCAGACGGGTAGTGAGCGCCGGTTCAAGGCCATGCACCGCCGCCTTCTGGCGAAATTGCTGAAACTGTTCGGCGGCAAGCTGTAACTGCTCACGGCCATGTACCATCATGCTTTCCACCTTCGCGCTCTGCGGTCCCTCTTTTAATATCCAGAGCACGACGCGGTTCACATCGGCACGCACAGCATTTAAGGCGTACCATGAGTTTGTTAATGCTTCTACTTTTTCGTTATTGGTACTGGCGCTGAGTAAATGTTCTCTGTCCTGATTGAGTGATGTCAGGAAAACCCCTCCCGAGAACAGCTGCATCACACCAAATAAAACGATGCTGATCAGTAAAAATGTCGACGTTCTGATCCGACTAAAAACAGACATAACCACCTCGTAAAATGTAACCCAAAGATTCAAATGTGAGCCAGGTCACATTTATCGACCACTTTACCGGTAACATTAGCGAAAGATATTGAGTGTATTCGCCTGCATGTCGACCGACATACAACCACAGCGCCACAGAAAGCACTCGTTAATTCTCTTTAAGAATGTTGTAATTAATGAAGCGATTAAAAAGGATTTTCAGAGCGCTGAGTGCGACACCAGAGTTAAAACGACAAAGGAACATGGCAGGAAAAGCCCGCTCTGGCGGGCTGATATGCGAAAAGCAAAGCGGATAATAACGACCTCTCTGGCGAAACCGGACTTCCCGGTTTGTCAGCGGTTCTTTTCTGCGGTGAGGAACATCATCAACAGAGATAACAGGGCAAATCCTGTCAGCGCCAGAGCCGCTCCTGCCTGTGCGTAAATTTGGCCAAAAACCACCGACCCCGTTACCTGGCCCGCCGCCAGCATAAAGAAGGCCATACTAACGCCTGCTGCAGGCGACACTATCCCTGAGGTCGCGCCCCAGACCAATAACACGCCGGAGAGGATGACATAACCTGCACCACAAAGCGCAACCGCCGGAATGAACCACCATGAGAAGCTATGGCTGTAGGCCAGCAGAATCAGCGGTGCCGCCATAGCGAGCTGGGAGAGACGATAGATCTGTTTCATACTCAGCCAGTTTGCCATTATCCCGGTCAGCACCCCCGCGATCCCCGCCCCGCCGCTGACCAGCCACAGCATGCTGGCACTCTTTGCATCCACGCCGTTATGATGCCGCAAAATATCCGGACCAAAACTCCACCAGGCTGCGCTGGCCATCCCGCTGATAAAGGCAATAATGGCAAGACGCATCATGGGCTGACTCAGAAATACATCACGCCAGCGAATTTTCTCCACCCTCGCCTGCTGCGCACCGTCAGGCAGATAACGCAGCACGGGAAACAAACAGAGCAGCGCAGCGGCCCCGAAGGTAATACAGGCAGCGCGCCAGCCGCCCGGCATCAGCAGTAATATCGGAACAGAGAGAATAATCCCTGCCCCGGTACCGGCGTTGATCACGGTATTCGCCAGATTCTGCTTCTTTTCAGAAACGGTGCGGGTCACTGCGCCCGCCAGAGAGGGAGAGGCCAGACCGGAGCTCAAACCGGCAATAAACAGCCCGGTGGCCAGCATTAGTGGGGAAAAAGCACAGGCCAGCATCACCAGTCCCGCCGCCGCGCAGACTACGGAGGTTACCGCCGGTAAACGAGGGCCAAAACGCGCAACCAGCAGCGAAGCGCCCAGCGCCGAAAGGCAGTAAGCCATGTAACTGCTGGCCGCAATAATACCTGATACGCCGGGGCTGAAAGGGATCTCTGTGACGACCGCTGGCATCATCAGCCCCCATGAGAAGCGGGCCATGCCATAAGTGACGGCAATCAGGGAAAAACCCGTGACGCCAAGCGCAACAGAAGCTCTCATTAGGGTTCCTTACTGCTGTCCATCAGGAGTAGAGCCGCGTTGCCGGCATGCACAGCGGCGGCAGACCCGGTGATCAGGGCGGTGGTTACCGCACCTTCAAACAGCATCCACAGGGCATTCACCAGCGTGTCGCTGTTACTCCGCCCCGTCTCTCTGACACAGGCGGCGATATAGGCACGCAACGCATAGCGAAAATCCAGCGCTTGTGCCGCCAGTTGCTGATCCTCCCCGGCATATTCGCCCCATGCTTTGATAAAAAAGCAGCCCAGCGCCCCCTGCTCCAGCATCCACTGCTCCAGCACCCGAAAAAGCGTGCCGATCGCTTCCGGGTGCCCGGGCGGTTGTAGCGCAGCGAAAAAGCGATTTTTACGTTCTTCCATCACGCACTGAGTCAGGATCTCGCGTGAAGGGAAATAGCGATAGAGCGTACGCGTCGAGACGCCCGCCTCGCTGCATATACGGTCTGTACTGGTGGCATGAAAGCCATTGTTATAGAACAACCACTCCGCTGCCTGAAGAATGTCTTGTTTTTTGTCCATGCTGTAAAAGTAAAGCGATCGTTTTACTTTTGCAAAGTTTTTGCTTTTTACTGACAAACACAGGCTTGCCGCTGTTTTATCTGCCCTGGAAATTCAGGCTTGATCACACATCGCAAATAATCCTGCTCAGCGTGCGGCAGGACGCTTGTATTTAACTGTTACGCGTATACAGTTACGCGTAACAGATCACAAACAGCTGAAAATGCGGTGACAGTATGGAAAACTTATTTGACTTAACAGGCAAACGCGCACTGATTACCGGCTCAACCCAGGGACTGGGATTTTTAATGGCGCAGGGCCTGGGAGAGTATGGCGCAGAGATTATTGTAAACGGTCGCGATCAGGCGCGCGTCGACAACGCTGTTGCGCGCTTACGCGATTTGAAAATCACTGCACAAGGTTATGCCTTTGATGTTACCGATGCCGCAGGTGTGAAAAACGCTATTGAGACTATTGAAACGCAAACCGGCCCTGTCGATATCCTGATTAATAATGCCGGTATTCAGCGGCGCTATCCTTTCACTGAGTTCCCGGTAGAGGAATGGGACAAGGTGATTGATGTTAACCAGCGCGCCGTTTTTTTAGTATCGCAACAGGTTGCCCGTTATATGTCGCAGCGGAAACAGGGCAAAATTATTAATATCTGTTCGATGCAGAGTGAACTGGGACGAGAGACCATTACGCCCTATGCCGCATCAAAAGGGGCAGTAAAAATGCTGACCAAAGGCATGTGTGTGGAACTGGCCAGACATAATATTCAGGTGAATGGTATCGCACCCGGCTATTTTGCTACGGAAATGACCGCACCGCTGGTCAATGATAAAGATTTTTCCGACTGGTTATATAAAAGAACCCCCGCAGCCCGCTGGGGAAAGCCGCAGGAATTAATTGGCTCAGCCGTATTTCTCTCCTCACAGGCCTCTGATTTTGTTAACGGTCATATTATTTTTGTTGATGGTGGCATGCTGGCCTCCGTCTGACGTACTGCACATTTAATTTACCGCTTGCCTTTCTGATGACGAATAATTTCGTCATCACAGGATAGTTGCGCCCTGAATAAAGAACTTTAGCCTGAGGGAAGAATGATGATGAACGCAATAAATAAACTTAGCCCGAAAAGATGGTGGTATTTAATGCCGGTGATTTTTATCACCTACAGTCTGGCTTATCTGGATCGGGCAAATTACGGTTTTGCCTCGGCGGCGGGCATTGACCGCGATCTCGGTATTACCAAAGGGATCTCTTCTCTGACAGGCGCGCTGTTTTTCCTGGGCTATTTCTTTTTTCAGGTTCCCGGCGCGATTTACGCGGTAAAACGCAGCGTGCGTAAGCTGGTGTTATGCAGCCTGATTTTGTGGGGCCTCTGTGCGACCGCCACCGGTCTGGTGAGTAATATACCCACGCTGATGGTCATCCGCTTTACGCTGGGTGTGGTGGAAGCAGCCGTAATGCCTGCGATGCTGATTTATATCAGCAACTGGTTTACCCGCGCAGAGCGCTCACGCGCCAATACTTTTCTGATTCTGGGTAATCCGGTCACGGTGCTCTGGATGTCTATCGTTTCCGGTTACCTGATCCATGCTTACGGCTGGCGGGAAATGTTTATTATCGAGGGACTCCCTGCTGTGCTGTGGGCGGCCGTGTGGTGGTATGTGGTACGCGATAAACCTTCTGAAGTCAGCTGGCTGAATGCCCGGGAAAAGCAGGCTCTTGCTAACGCCATGGAGCAGGAACAACAGGGCATCAAGCCGGTCCGTAATTATGGCAAGGCCCTGCGCTCCGGTAATGTGATCAAACTGTGCGCCGTTCATGCGTTGTGGAGTATTGGCGTTTACGGCCTGATGATGTGGATGCCTTCTATCCTGCGCTCTGCGGCAAAAATTGATATCGTCTCCGTCGGCTGGCTCTCCGCCCTGCCTTACCTGGCAGCCATTACGCTGATGCTACTGGTTTCCTGGGCCTCCGATAAATTTCAGAACCGTAAACTGTTCGTCTGGCCGCTGCTGTTACTGGCATCCGTTGCATTTTTCAGCTCTTACCTGCTGGGCGATGCGCACTTCTGGCTCTCCTACGGACTTCTGGTTCTGGCGGCAGCCTGTATGTATGCGCCTTACGGACCTTTCTTCGCCCTGATCCCGGAACTGCTGCCGAAAAATGTTTCCGGCGTCTCCATGGGCCTGATTAACAGCTGCGGTGCCCTGGGGGCCTTCCTGGGAGCCTGGCTGGTCGGTTATATGAATGGCCTTACTGGTTCGCCGGGTGCCTCTTATACCTTTATGGCGGTGGCATTGCTGGCTTCAGTATTCCTGATGCGCCAGGTACGTGTGCACACCGACAGCGAACCGACGCCGATTGCTGAAGTCAGCCATTCCGGATAAAAGGCGCGGGCAGTACGCTTGTTATCGTTCTTTGTTCTGTGGAATAATCCCTGGAGACTTTTGTACCAGAAACAATAGGATAAATGCCTCCGGGGAATTTAATGAAGAAACGCATGACATTGCAGGATATCGCCGATGTAACTGGCCTGACACGTATGACCGTCAGCCGTTACCTGCGCGATCCGAATCAGGTTTCGCAAAAAAGCCGTGAAATTATTTCAGCTGCAATGGAAGCGCATCATTATATTCCTAACCGGGCGCCTGAGATTTTATTTACATCACGCAGTAAAACCATCGGCATTATTATCCCCTCATTTCAGAATCATATCTTTTCCGATTTACTGGCTGGTGTGCAGCAGACAGCCGCCGCTTTTCAGTATCAGACCATTATTTCTAACTCAGAATATGACCCCGAACGGGAAGAGCAGCAGATTATTAATCTGCTCTCCTATAATATCGACGCCCTCCTGTTGACGGATAAATCTCATACGCCGCGTGCGCTGAATTATCTGAAAAGCGCGGGGATCCCCATTGCTGAATTGATGGATATTAATGACGACTTTCTGGATATCCAGGTTGGCTTTGATAACCAACAAGCGGCAATGGATGTGGCCGCCCTGCTGCTGGCTCGCGATAAAAAGCGGATTACCTTTATCGGCTCGATGCATGATGCGCGCGATATAAAACGTTTTGCTGGTCTGCAAAAAGCGCTGGCAGCGCAGGGGCTTGCTGCCAGTTATATTGCGCCGGGCGAAATTTCTTCTATTCCGCTGGGACGTAAACTTTTCCGGCAGATGCTGACGCGCTACCCTGAAACTGACGCGGTGTTCTGTACCAACGATGATCTGGCGGTAGGCGTTCTGCTGGAGTGTCAGGCGCGCGGCATACGCGTACCGGAACAGATCGCCATTGTCGGTTTTCACGGTCTGGATGTTTCGCAGGCAAACTTATGCCAGATTGCTACCGTGATAACGCCGCGCTTCGATATCGGTCGTGTGGCGGCGGAGCTGGTAATTAATCGTCTGGATAACAAAAAAAGCGCCACCAGCGTACGTCTGGATTATCAGATCGACAGTGGTGATACCCTGTAGCGTGCGCATGTCGCTTACCCGCGGTGCGCCTCTCCTCGTCCTGCCCCGGCAGACACGGGCATCCTCAGTGAAAAGCGCTTATCAGGTGAAGCCCTTCACATAGCTTATCTCCAGCGCTGGCCTGCAGCCTGTTGCCCTCTTCCTGACATCCCTTTCAGACACGCCCGCGAGCAGAAACAAGAAATATCTTCATTCCGATATAGCCTATGCTATTTAATATAGCCTATGCTAACTATGATCTAATTTTAACCAATTCCGGGGAGTCGATATGCGCGCAGCGAGAAGAATAGCGGTAGCCCTGATGAGTGTTGTTTTAGCCGCAGCGACAACCGGCGTCTGCGCTGCGGAAAAATTTAAGGTGATTACCACCTTTACCGTTATCGCCGATATGGCGAAAAACGTGGCGGGCGACGCCGCAGAAGTCACCTCCATCACGAAACCCGGCGCGGAAATTCACGAATATCAGCCAACCCCAGGCGATATAAAACGCGCGCAAGGCGCGCAGCTGATTCTGGCTAACGGCATGAACCTGGAGCTGTGGTTTCAGCGCTTCTATCAGCATCTCAAAGGCGTTCCGGAAGTGATCGTCACTGAGGGCATCCAGCCGATGGGGATAACCGACGGCCCTTATAATGGCAAGCCAAACCCTCACGCATGGATGTCGCCTGATAACGCCCTGATTTACGTTGATAATATTCGTGACGCATTCATGAAATACGATCCGGATAACGCTGAAACCTATCAACGCAATGCCGAAGTCTATAAGAAACAGATCACCGCGACGCTTGAACCGCTGCGTCAGCAAATCGCTGTCATTCCGCAGCACCAGCGCTGGATAGTTACCAGCGAGGGCGCATTCTCCTATCTGGCGCGCGATTTGGGGCTGAAAGAGCTCTATTTGTGGCCAGTCAACGCCGATCAACAGGGAACGCCGCAGCAGGTGCGTAAAGTGATTGATGCGGTCAGGAAAAACCGTATCCCGGCAATCTTCAGTGAAAGCACCATTTCTGATAAACCGGCGCGTCAGGTGGCCCGTGAAACCGGCGCGCATTACGGCGGCGTGCTGTATGTCGACTCGCTCAGTGCGGAAGAAGGTCCGGTACCGACCTATATCGATCTGCTGAATGTCACCTCCCGCACACTGGTGCAGGGGATTACAGATGGCATGAAGGAGTAAATAATGATTCAGCCTGCAGGTATTTCCGTGTCACAGGTTACGGTCACTTACCGAAATGGACATACGGCATTGCGGGACACGACCTTCAATGTGCCGGGTGGCGCAATTGCCGCCCTGGTCGGCGTTAATGGCTCCGGTAAGTCAACACTGTTTAAGGCGATAATGGGGTTTGTCCGTCTGGCAGCTGGAAGCATTTCAATTCTGGGTATGCCCACACGGCAGGCCTTACGACGCAGCCTTGTCGCCTATGTGCCGCAATCGGAAGAAGTAGACTGGTCATTCCCGGTGCTGGTGGAGGATGTCGTGATGATGGGCCGCTACGGGCATATGAGCATGTTGCGCAGGCCAAAAGAAGTCGATCGCCGTATCGTCACTGAGGCTCTGGAGCGCGTGGATATGCTGGCGTTTCGCCATCGTCAAATCGGCGAACTCTCCGGCGGGCAGAAAAAACGCGTTTTTCTGGCGCGCGCGATTGCGCAGCAAGGGGAAGTCATACTGCTGGATGAACCATTTACCGGCGTCGATGTGAAAACGGAAGCCCGCATCATCAGTTTACTTGGCGAGTTGCGCGACGAAGGCAAAACCATGCTGGTTTCAACCCATAACCTGGGCTCGGTCACCGGCTTCTGTGATTACACCGTGATGGTGAAAGGCACTGTGCTGGCGAGTGGCCCGACAGCCACCACCTTCACCTCTGAAAATCTTGAGCTGGCTTTTAGCGGCGTGCTTCGGCATGTAGTGCTCAGCGGCTCGGAGGAGCAGGTTATCACTGACGATGAGCGTCCTTTTGTCTCACACCGTCTGCCAGCAGAGAAACGGAGGCAATGATGCAAACTCTCCTCGAACCTTTTGGTTATGAGTACATGCTCAATGCGATGTGGGTATCCGCTATGGTGGGTGGTCTGTGCGCCTTTCTTTCCTGCTATCTGATGCTCAAGGGTTGGTCGCTGATTGGCGATGCCCTGTCGCACGCCATTGTCCCTGGCGTGGCAGGGGCATATATGCTTGGCCTGCCATTCTCGCTGGGCGCCTTTTTATCGGGCGGCCTGGCGGCGGGCAGTATGCTGTTTCTTAATCAGCGTACCCGTCTGAAAGAAGACGCTATTATTGGGCTGATCTTCTCCTCTTTTTTCGGGCTGGGGCTGTTTATGGTTTCGCTGAACCCCACCTCCGTCAATATTCAGACGATCATTCTCGGCAATATTCTGGCCATTGCCCCGGCGGATATCATTCAGCTTGCGACTATCGGCGTCGTCTCTACCTTGATTCTGTTTTTTAAATGGAAAGATCTGTTAGTGGTTTTTTTTGATGAAAACCACGCCCGGGCTATCGGTTTATCCCCGGAAAGACTGAAGATCCTGTTTTTCACCTTACTTGCTGTTTCTACCGTTGCCGCACTGCAAACTGTCGGCGCATTTCTGGTGATCTGTCTGGTTGTCACACCTGGCGCGACGGCCTGGCTACTCACGGACCGCTTCCCGCGTCTGCTGACGATCGCCGTAGCTATAGGCAGTATCACCAGTTTCCTCGGGGCCTGGGCCAGCTACTATCTGGATGGCGCGACCGGCGGCATCATTGTGGTCGCGCAGACGCTGATCTTCCTTCTGACCTTCGTCCTGGCACCCACGCATGGTCTGTTAGCCAATCGTCGTCGTGCACGACAGACTTCGGAGGCTCGCCCATGATTGCACTGTTACTCGAACCGTTCCAGTTCGCTTTTATGAACAATGCGTTAGTGATTTCACAGATGGTCGCTATTCCCTGCGCGCTGTTATCGGTTTTTCTGGTGCTGAAAGGCTGGGCATTACTGGGCGACGCCATGAGTCATGCGGTCTTTCCTGGCGTGGTGCTGGCCTGGATGCTGGGCCTGCCGCTGGCAGCAGGGGCGTTTGTTGCCGGCCTGTTCTGCGCCGTCGCGACAGGCTACCTCAAGGATAACAGTCGGATAAAACAGGACACCCTGATGGGGATCGTTTTTTCCGGCATGTTCGCCGTCGGGCTGATTTTATATATTGCGCTTAAACCGGAGGTGCATCTCGATCATATTCTGTTTGGCGATATGTTGGGGATCAACACAGCGGACATTATGCAAACCGGGCTGATTGCGGCGGCAATTGTGCTGGTTATTGTAATGAAATGGCGCGATTTTTTGCTCTACTGCTTCGATTATCAGCAGGCGCAGGTCAGTGGATTGCGTACACGCTGGCTGCACTATGGCCTGTTGTGCATGGTGTCGCTCACCATCGTCGCTACGCTGAAAGCGGTCGGGATTATTCTCTCTATCTCGTTACTTATCGCGCCCGGCGCTATTGCAGTATTGCTGACCAAGCGGTTTCAGTTTGCCTTGTTGATTGCGGTCGTGGTGTCCATGCTGGTCTCACTAAGCGGTGTGTATCTCTCGTTCTTTATCGACAGCGCGCCAGCGCCCACCATCGTCGTACTGTTCGCCGCGGTGTTTATCGTGGCATTTGTGGTTTCAAGCCGCCACGCCCGACGGACAGAGCTGCAGCACACTGTTGAAGAGTAAAACAAATCTGTTGATGACAGGTGTTGGCGACCTAACTGCGCAGAAGTGCCATTACATATGTTGGTAGCTGAACAGGGGATGAATAAGAGCGGAACGTATTGCATCTGCTTGTTGCGCGTACAATGGGCATAGTGAGAATGCGGACGAAAAGACGGATAAAGACAGCAGGAGGACAACTATAACCGCTTGAAATTTAATGGCACGCCCTACAGGATTCGAACCTGTGACCTACGGCTTAGAAGTTCCTAGAATCACCTTTTAACACAGTAACTTACCGCATTCTGCCGCGCTCACACTTCCCATAATGCGAAAACATGGAAAGGTTTGAAAAAGGTCTCAAACCTTTGCGTGTCCCAAAATTGTCCCAGGGGAATTCCCTCACCTTCGAGTGCTTCACCGTCCGGTGTGATGGCAATGGCGAAGCCCCGTTACCGGGGCCTGCGGGTTATGATGCTGGCTTTTCCGGCCAGGTGATATCAGGGGCGGTTGAGGTCGATACGGCTGTCACTGCATCAATGTAATCCAGCCAGGCGTTAAACTTCGCCTTATCTGCATCACTAAGGCGACCGAGAGCCAGCTTACTCGGCCAGTTCTGCTCATTGATATAGGCATTGGCGGCGGCAATCAGCGCCTCTTTCTGCGTATCGGCTTCGGCAACTTGTAGTTTTTTAAGTCTCACCTCATCAACAAAAACTGCCCCTGTCTCATCATTAATATCCCACGACTCCTGAGGGTAACTTGTCGGAAGTGTTTCATAATCAACGATCCAGTACCGCACCCCTTCCGGAACGCCTATTTTCGCTGCGTCATTAACAGACAGCCCGCTTATTTCTTCTGGCGTAGGAGTCATAACCATTACATCGTTATTTAATACAAAGATAATTACCTTGCTCATTAAACTCCCCCCATAATAATCACGTTCATTTCGGCAGGGTCAAAAAGTCCGGTGCTGTTAGCCGTAGCGTAAGAGGCTACCACTACGCACTGACTGACTGTTTTCAGGTCATTTACCCTGTAGAAACCTGAGTAAGCCCCTACAACGGTATTGGGTGATCTCAGCGTTATGACGTGAGAGTAATTAGCGTTATTCATCCTTCTGGTGAAATTTATAAAGTAAACGCCACCTGTAGATCTCGAAACGCTGGAAACATTAAAACTGTCTGAAATGGTAACGGCGAAAGTGGCAGGATCTACGGTAAAAGATACCCATGCCGAGGCCATTTGCTTTGAAAGCGCACTGGTAGAGTCATATAACTGGCCTGCAGTTGCTGCTGCCTTGCTTCCCGAAACAACATCCGCTTCGGTCGAGATGATTATCCCCTTCGGAGTTACGATGTTTCCGTCACCATCTCTGGTTATATCGCCAACTTTGGCTTCAATAGAACTTTCGTCATCGAATAATATATCAGACGCTCTGACAGTAATGTGTCCCCCGTCGTCCGGAGATACGCCGTTAACCGTTTTGACGCCTCCGGCCTGATTGGCAGCCTGCTCTGCGCGGTCTGCCTCGGTTTGCGCTCTGTCGGCCTGCTCTGTGGCGGTTGTTGCGCTGGCACCTGCGGACGTTGCACTGTCGGCTGCGGAGGTCTCACTGCTTTCAGCATTCGCGGCACTGGTGTCTGCCTCCAGCGCCTTCTGCGTGGCTGTTGCGGCGGCATCGGTAGCTGTTTGAGCAGCATTACTTGCCGTAACTTTGTCTGCTGCCACCTGCTGCGCATCCGCATCAATCTCACCGGCGATAACCTGCAGGCCTTCCAGATCGATATCTTTCAACATCTCAACCACTTTCAGCCAGCTGGGGCCGGTGAATTCAGAGCCGTCAGGCAGTCGAACGGTAATATTGGCGTCTTCGCTGAATACCTGCTGCCAGTTGGCTTTATCGGCGTTAAGCCCGCGAATCGCCCGGGCAACATCGGCCGCCACCTGCGCGGTTATCCCTACCAGCGTGGCATTGGGTACGCCAGTCCATGCCAGTCCTGACATAGTCGGGCCGGTGTAATTTGTGGTCAGTGTCAGGCCAGTGGCGGATTCAACAGATTTAACCCCGAGCGTATAGGTCACGCCACCCGCAACCACGACGAGGAAATCATTTGCCTTTAATTCAGAATTAAAAGCGGTTCCCGTTCCGGTGACTGTCGCCGAATTATTGGTTAATGCAATAGTGCCTGCTGGCATATTTATCTCCAGACAATAAAAAACCCGGCGCGGTGGCCGGGTCTCGGTGATATTGATTTACTTTATTTATCGCATGTTGAGTGAGTGAAGTTGTTTTTAGAAACCCACTTCCACCCGAATGGATTGCCTGCGTAATACTGTGTCTGATTAGCCACTGTGCGTACGTCATATACAGGCACGGATGTATCCTGACCCGCAATATTAGCAGTAGCCGTACACTTCTGAGGGGGTAGCGACTGGCAGCCAGCTAAAACAAAGATACCGAGTAACACCAGAGCAATTTTCATTTCTTTATCCATTAAGAAAATTATGCTGATGTTATATGGTGAGGGCAAATTATATTCAAATTCAAAAAACGATCGTTTTGATCGAATTAATTAATAATTCGTTATGTCAATTGCTTTTATGGCATTCCTGTAATTTATGTTTGTAATATTCCCTGCGCCACCACCTCCTGAATCACCCCGACCCACAGCCTTGATAACTGTAGAGCTTCCGTTGTAATAGGCGCTTGTGAAAAAGGGAGCGAGAAAAGGATATGGCATATTTCCCTGGTAGACAACTCCGGTGATGTAGCCGAGCATTTCTGGTGCGACAGCATAATTTCCGGCCAGTGTCGTATTAATGTTGTACCCTGCAGACTCTGCCCCCGGAGTGCCCACGCGCACTACACCTCTCAGAACTTTTGTTTCATGGGTAATAATACAGCGCCCCTGCTCATCCCATATTGCTACACCCCATGGAGGTGGGGTCTGGTACTGATAACTGAAAATGTAGACTGTAAATGTGGAACCCGGTGTTCCGGAAGCGTTGATTTTATAAGTGTTTGATGCTGAGTCATAGTAGTAATAAAAGTTAACGTTCGCCGTTGTGGAGTTACAGAAAACAAATCGTAGCGCTCCGTCATTAGCGTGAACAGTCCTGTCACCTATCGGGTATGTGGTTTTGGATGCCAGGGATAATGGCAATGTGCCATCCACATAAAAAGGGTTTCCCTGCGTGTCGGTTAGCAATGCGCCGAATTTCATTAAGTCTTCCTCAGATAAAATATGACATTCGAGCTTCCTGCGGGCTCGGTATCTGCCGCATAAGAGCTGCCTGCGTCAGATATGCTTACCGTGCTGCCGGAAACCCTAAATCTTCGGCGAGTTGTTGTTCCTGCGGCGGCTGTGCTTTGAGAAAGATAATCAAGAACAAATCCTGCGGGCACGGTAAAAGACCATGCCCCGCTTACCTGATTTTGAGACAGTTGAACTGTTCCAAGTGCCAGTATGCGAACGAATCCGGTATTAATATCTTTCCGGTTTTCGTCCCATACTCTGAAACCCCATTCAGCCATCAGAATACCCCCGTGAGCCTTCCTATCTGAATAAGTTTCCCATCGGCTGACTGTACGCTGATAGTATTATTGTCCTGCTTCATTTTCCCCTCACCTGAAACGGATCCATAGTTGACGAAGGTGCCTCCTTTATCAAGCCTCCACCCTGTCTGTCCCGCCACATAGTTATTGGACTGGATGAAGTTGCCGATTTTGGCGTTAGTGATGGTTCCATCCTGAATGAACGCCTGGTTGATGAAGACCTGACCGTTCACCACAGCAAAGGGTGAATATTGCGTAGTTCCGCTTCCGCTTAACAGCACAAACTGATTTGCGTTAAAAGCGACGCGCGTTACTACAGGCTTACCCGCTTCAGAGATTGCTGCCACAGACATGCCGGCAAGGTATTCAACATCGTTTATTTTCACCCCGACCTTCAGCGTATGGATTGCTGATGCGCCGTTTGAGTCCACCATCGCGGTGAGTTTGTTCTGCAGCTGAGCAGAGACCGCACCCACCTGAGCACGAACATCTTCCTGCAGGTCGGCCAGTCCTTTATCTACTTCCGCGATGGTAGTTTTTACCGTCAGGATTTCTGCCCGCACTTCTCCCATCTGTCGGAACTGGTGATCAACCGTAGCGTTGTTATTTAAGGCGTTCTGCAACGCAGCCTCAATGCTATCCTCCAGGCTACTGGTCAAACGCTCTCCGTCTTTGGACGTCAGGAAATCACCAACAACATCGCCGAGGTAATCATCAGCGTTGTCGTTAGCCATGCCTCGAATCCAGTCAGTCCATCCCGATTCATTCCCTGTTTTATCCACCAGCTGTGCGCGATACCAAAATTCCTGGCCCGCTTTCAGCCCAAGCTGTGTGTAAGTGGCCTGCGGATAAGGCACGTCAGTCAGAAGTAACGGGTCAGATTGATCGGAGTTGGCTGCGTACTGGATTTCGGTTTTCAGCGTATCTGAGGTATTTGCAGGGAATCCCCAGTTTAGCTCTATGCCCCAGTTAATTCCCTTTGCGGTGAAACCGACTGGTTTTGGTGGGTTACCAACTTTTCCCGTTAACGTTTTTTCAGTTGAATATTCCCATCCGGACGAAATTTCAGCGGCATTGATAGCGCGGGCGCGAACAAGATAACGGCCGGTATAAATGTTTGGCACTTCAAAAGAGGTAGTTGAAGAACGAGGCACGTTTACCCAGTTACCGTCATTACGGCGCCACTGCGCTTCATACGCGATAGCATTCTGGACCGAGTCCCAGTGAACGCGCATTGTTTCCAGGCTGATGCCCTGTTGCACGATCGAATAAGATTCGATAACGATATTCGAGGGTGCCGACTGGTTGCCGGGAGGAATAACGCTGACCGGACGCTGATCAATCACTGCTCCGGTATCGATACGGGCATATTTATCCGGATCATGCGCCGCGCCGGTAATGGTGAATGTGCCATCGTCATTCTCTGTTACGGTGGTGACGCGGTATTGCTGATCGTAAAGCTCGCTGGATTCTACCGTCCAGACGCATTCCGCTTCCGGTTTTTCGCTGTAAGCGGTGGTAACGGTAACTTTTGCACCTGATACCGACTGAACAGTTCTGAACTGCGCCACACCGCTCGGCAGGTTAATCATCAGGCGATCACCCGCTTTGGCATCGGGTACCCGGTCCAGTGTTAGCACCCGTCCGTTAACAGCGCTGATACGACCGCCAGCCACGCGACCTGAGAGTGTTTCATCTGCCACCGCGATAATATGCCCGGGCTGCGGAATATCCCCGTCCAGGCCCACACTGAAGGATACAACACGGTCTTTATTGTTGGTGACGATGCCCCAGCGCCCTTTTCTGTTGGCTTCAGACTGCCGGGTACATCCGATCGCCGTCAGCTCAAGTTGGTTATAAACCTTGTACCGGGCGATCAAATCTTTTTCGAAAACCGGCTCCATGGCATCGGAATAGCCATTATCCGGGTCTGACCATGACACCAGTGCGGAGGTATACCGGGTTTTGGTGGTACTGCTCTGGTAAGCAAATTCACCGTCGACTACGTTGGCATTAGTGAACACATAATCCACATCGCGCGGCATGTCGGCCAGACAAACGATCTGGCCACCGCCCCAGTAAGTCATACCACGGAAGATGGCGGCGAAGTCACGCAGCACAGAATAAGCTTCGTTGCGGTTCTGTACGTAAACATCACATTTGTAACGCACCTCTGTACCGTTCCCGCCCCGGCCATCTGGCACCGGCTGGTCACAGTACTGCGCTACCTGATAGAGCTTCCATTTATCAATATTTGCTGCAGTAAGACGATCGCCCAGGCCAAAGCGGTCTGTAACGACAATGTCATAAAAAATCCAAGCCGGGTTATCGGTCCACGCCCATTTAAACCCACCCAGCCACGTTCCTGAGTAAGTGCGGGTTACCGGATCGTAATTATCAGGTACGCGGATAACGCGGCCTTTGGGCTCGCAGGTGATTTGCGGGATGCTGCCATTAAACTGGCTTGAATCGAATTCGATATAAAGCAGAGCGGTATTCGGGTAACGAAGCTTGGCATCAATGACCTCGGTATAACTTTCGAGGGTCATGGAATCGCCAACTTTTGCACTGTTCGCATCGGCCGTAATTTTGCGGAGCCGGACGGTCCAGGTACTGGCACCCTGCGGTAAATCAATGCGGTGGCTTCTCTCGTAGCCGGTGGTTGTCTTGCCAGTGACGGAAGTTTTCAGGACCTCTTTCCAGGTGCCACCGTCCGTCTGCAAGTCAACGGCGTAGTTAACTTTGTATCCGACCAGGTCACCATCATCTTCCTGCATGAAAAGCGCCGGCCATTTCAAGCGCAGACGAACAGCTGAAAGTTGGGTGTTGGTAAATGTGCGCACCCAGGGTGTATTCGTGGAGATATCCGATCCCACTGAAATTTCGTTTTCAGTCCCCGGTATGCCCTGAATGTAGCTTTGCGCCTGCGTGCCAGAGCGGAACTCCCACGTTACGCCACTGAAGTTACGTGATCCGTCATCGTTTTCAATCGCTGTGCCATCAAGAAAAATGTTCTTGCCTGTCAGGCCACCAGCAAATTCCCCTTCTCCAAGGGCAATAAGAATCTTGGCTTTCGCTACAGATTGCAGGTCGTCAGGTTGTTCTGTGGGTGTACGAGATGAGGAAGAACCGCCCTTGCGGCCTTTAATAGCGGTTGCAGTTGCCATATTGCGCCCATAAAAAAAGGCCGCCGGAGCGACCTTTGGAAAAGGTTAGAGTTATTGCTGATCTTCGACGTAAATACCGGCAGAGATGATTGCGCCCCCAATGCGCCGCTGACCATACAAAAGCGGAACAGGGTATCCCTGAGCAGTGGTATTCGTTGCGCTGCCGAATGCGTAGGAGGCCTGGTTATCAGGGTCCTGCTTACTGGATAGTCCGCCAGGCTGCGGCGAAAGCATCTGAATAACTCCACCTGCCGTTAACCCGATGCCTGCACTAATCAGTGCCCCGCCTACTGGAGCCGCCCATCCGTAGGAAAGTCCGGTAACAATCACACCGACGACAACCAAAACAGCGCCCAGGATTGTTTGAAGAATACCGCCGCGTTTGCTGCCAATAATAACCGGCATGATACGAATAACTTCTCCTGTTACGGGAAATCCCAAATCATCGACACCTATATTTTTCTTTCCGCTGAATACAGCAAAGGTCAAGCCTCGCTTGCGACTGGTGAGCATAAACTTTTCAAACCCATCGACTGTAGCGGCCAGCGCCTGGCAGGCTTCATGCCTTTTCGAAATCAAGCGGTGATGCACTTTCCCGAAGGTTTTGCCAAGAATGCCGCCCAGCTCAATTCTGGTCATGATCTCTTTCATAAAGTCTCACCCAAAAAAAAGCCACTCCTGAGAGTGGCCGGTTCATTATTCGTTTGGTAGCGGCTTTATATCCACATTGCCGCTTGGATCGGCAAAGAGCCTTACCGCTTTAACACTGTTAGGGGCAAGATTGAAATCCCGCATTGAGGGAACTGCATCTGACAAACAAAGCTTACCTTCTCCTTTCATGCCCAGGCTGACTTCACCTGACTGCAAATAAAATACAGCTTTCTCTGATGGCTCAAGCGAAGCTGCTCTTTTGCCATTGATATAAACTCCAGTAAAACAACCGCTTCCCAGATACCCGCTATCTCTGACAACGATGAGCGTTGAATCGGTCTGTTCCGTTTTTTGCTGATAGAGGAAAACGCGATCAGATGGTGCAGGTTTGGCTTTGCTGGGCAGAACCGCTTCGGTTGCACAGCCACTGGCAGTCATAACCAGCAGCGCAAAAATTAACTTCCTCATATTCTCTCCCTTTTTAATTACTGAAAAAGAATATCAATCCTCGGACCTGAGGCAAGTTAAGTTAATAAATCTTTATGTCGCACTATCTTCATCGTGCGATCAACCCAGTAACCACCATACGGAATACGGTTACTGATACGGCCATATAAGTGGTGCAGAAGCATATTCCCGTCCAGCAGAACGCCTGCATGATTCCATTTATTTGACTGCACCTGCATCATCACGACATCGCCTTCCCGGGGCGGACCGCTGAATTCCCGGAATCCGGCTTCGTACCACTTATCCTGGTAAAAGTTGTCTTCGTACTGGTCTTCCCACCAGGGATAATCGACACGATAATCAGGCAGCTCTATGGCGTGGTTCTGCCGGAAGTAACTCATCACCAGCCCCCAGCAATCTGTATGGCCAAGGACAAAAGGACGCTCAAGCAGCGGTAACTCTCCGCGTGGCTGAATGGTGCGCACGTCCCCTTCCGGCCAGCTCACAATGTGCCAGGGTACGCCATTAGCATCGCACTGCGCCTCATCCAGTGGGCTGGGGCGGGTTGTTGCGTCGGGATGGCTGTGAACAATCGCGGTGACCGTCCCCCAGTCTTCCGCCTCGGCGTAATCTTCAGGTGACAGGTGAAACTGCTCTTTAGGATCAGAAGCCAGATTGCGGCACGGGAAATAGCGTTCCACTCTGCTTTTTTGCGCCACGACTCCGCAGCATTCCCGGGGATATTCTGCAGCAGCATGCGCCATGATTGCCGCTATAGTTTTTTTCCGCATAGTTAACTCCTGATGAGAGAGGTTCCGGGGAATCCTCCAAATGACAATTCCTCGTGCTCACCAAACCGCAATTTGCACCCGGTAAGCGTCCCGCTGCATTCATCCAGCGAAGGATCGTCAACCGGGTTGTTGAATTTGTCGAAATAACGCGTTCCGGCGTAGTCGCACCCGTCTCCGGTACGGTACTTGCCACGGATGCACCAGGTGCACAGGGAATGCAGCTGCCGGGTAGGGATCATCAACCCCTGCAGGTCCATCGGGCTGCTGAGCGTGAATTCCACCTGCGTTCTTGTTTCAGCGCTTTTGCTGTCAATGTAGAACGTCTTCAGCTTTTCCTGCGTCGCGTCTGCGGATGGATTTCCGTCCGGGAAGTTTTTTGCGTCGAGGTACTTGGCAAGGGTGTCGTGAATAAACACCTTTGCCTGCAGCATGTCGTCGTAAGCCAGGCATAACGCCGTGATAGAGCTGTCAAGGTTGGCTACCGTCAGCTTTGGCTGCGCGCTGCTGCCTGTGGTTGAAGTTTCAATGCCATCTATTTTGCATGGCCACGGTTTGTATTCGTTACCCTGCCACCAGATGGATTTTGCAGGCAGCTTTGACTCATCACCTCCTGCAGCGATAATTTCAGCTTCCGTATGGGGGATGTTATAAGCATGGAACCGCAGAACCTCGCCAGTGCCGAATGCCGTACCGTCCACCTCAATCAGCCGGACAGCGCTGCCCGGCTCCAGTTTCTGATAGTCACTGTTCAGACTCATGGTTTAAACGCCTGTTCAAAGGTTGCGGCAAGGTTGAACAGGCCCGCCCCCAGCGCTGTTGGTGTATACGTATCACAGCGATAAAGGCCCACTGACTCCAGCGGAGGTTTCCACTGAAACGCACGTACTCCACCGTGCTTATCGAGAAAGGCTTTTATTTCGCTGATATACGCCTCGCCGCCGGTAAATGTCAGGTCCCAGCTCTGACTCCTGGTATTCAGACCGTTACCAGACACCTGGGTGTAACCGTCACCGAACTGCACTTTTCTGGTGTTAAATTTCATTTCCCCCGCCGCATTAATACGCGGGCTCCAGGTAAATTCTTCGATGGCCATGTGTTACCTGCTCTTCATTGCGTTCCAGATATCACCGCCAGGGCGGATATCTCTCATCATGTTTTCTTTGTACCGCCGATCCACAAAACTGCCGATTTCTGATCCAAACTGTTCCCAGCCATTGGTTGACTGAGATTTTGTGTTTCCGTCACCGTCGATACTGATGTAAACCTGTGGAGCTGAACTTCCGGACGGCGCCATGCCACCGTCACCCAGGGCTCTGACACCCAGCGATCCGTCTGCGGCGCGAGTCAGGGGCATGATCGCTTCAGGGCCAGCCTCACCCATCAGGCCTGCGCCTTTTGCAAAAGCGAACAGCGTGGGAGAACTGACAATTGAGTTGCTGTACTGGCTGAGATCTGGCGACGCGTAAACGCCACCTTTGGCATTAAAGGTAAGGTTGTTGTAAGCCCCGGAGGAAAATGAGTTTGAAGCCGATGCACCGGCAGATGCGCCGCCGCCAAAATACCCGGCAATGCCAGATGCAACAGAGCCCAGAATCCCGGAAGAGGAGGAACCGCCGCCCATAGCGCTGACTACCGCCATCTGCAGCGCTACTTTCTCAATTATTTGCAGGACTGAAATGCCCCAGGACTTCCAGCTGACCTTATTACCCTCAAGCATTGAGGTAACATTATCGAAGACGCCATTAAGTGAAGACTGAACGCCGTAAGAAACCGCGCCGGATACGTCACTGATGTCGTTAAACCAGTCAGCCAGGCCATCTTTGGCTCCAGAAGACCAGTCAGACTGCATGGCATCCAGGCTCTGATAGTAATCATCCTGAATCTTCAGGCGCTCAGACATGGCGCTTTTCAGTGAAGCGGTTTCAGTGTCATACAACGATTTCGTTATGTCGCCTGACTGATACTGAAGCTGTAAATCTTTCTGCTTATCCAGAAACTCACGCTCAATACTCAGCCGTTCTTTCATCCGGCTGCGTTCTTTATCACCCAGGCCCGCCCCCTGAATATCGACATTAAGTGAGGCTTTGGCGTTATCATTCTGATTCTGAAGTTCTGCGGCAAAGGCAGCGGCTTTGGCGTTTTCAATGTTTGCCTTTTTCAACGTATTGAGGCGGTCTATTTCGGTTGCCAGCTGCTCCAGTCGGGTTTTCTGCCTGTCACTGATGCCAGCAAGTTTTCCATCAGCAATATCAAACTGAAGCTTCTGTGCCTCCGTGACTTCCGCTGTTTTTTTCCCGGTTGTGTCTATCAGGGCGATCTGGCGCAGATAACTTTGCTCGGTTGCTTTAAAAGCGTTTTCGAGTTTTTTAAGTCCTGCATCTGGCGTAGTTTTGCCGTTGGTTTGACCTGGCGGAAGTCCAAAGGCATCCGGGCCGGTTACTGTTGCAACCGCAGTCGGCAGAACGCCACCGTTCGTATCCGCTTTAAGAAGTTTATTTTTCTGAGCTATCAGCGAATCCAGCTCAGCTTTCATTTTCCCTGTGCTGTCGTCTTTACCGAAAAGCCATCCCGCGAAAGATTCGCCCTGGTCGTAAAAACCTGAACGTTTTGAAATCATCTGCTGAAGATATTCAATCCGTTCAGCGACCTGATCGATATTATTTACATCGATATTCCCGCCAATAGCGGCCATTCTGTTACTGGACTTAGCAGCCAGCTCACCAGCGGCTGCGGCTGCCTTAACCAGCCACCCAGCAAGTTGAGCAACCTCACTAACCAGATCGACAAGACCCTTCAACACTGCCGGGTCAGTAAGTACTTTATGGACTTTATCCAGTGAACCCTGAAGCGGGCTGAGATCGACTTTTGCCAGCCCGGAAGCGATCTCCATTTTCAGCCCTTTCACCTGGGCTTCCATGTCCAGAAACAAATTGTTGACCTTCACAAGGTCGTCAATCGACTGCGGATCGGGGGCGACGCCATAATCCTTGGCGAGCTGGATAAACTGCTTCAGCTTCTCGTTGTTGTTGTCAAAGAGAGGCAGCAGTTTTGACAGGTCGTTACCCAGACTTTCAAGGATCGTGACCTTACCAGCATTGGTGCTGATTTTTCCGAGGGCCTCACCGATCGCAAGCATTTGCTGATCCGGAGATACTTTTGAAAGCTTTTCTGCGGAAAGGCCAAGAGAATTAAGAGCGTCAACGGCTTCTCCAGACTGGTTCAGAATGGCGTCACCAATCTTGTCACCGAGATCTTTGAAGATGTCCGCCATCTGGTCGCCCTGGACGCCAGCTCTTTCAGCGGCAAACTGCCATGCCAGTAATTCCTGAGTAGAGATTTTCAGGGATTTAGCCCACTGGTCTGTAGCGCTAACCTGCTCAGCTGTACTTTTAAGCAGAGCGAATCCTGCTGCGCCAGCAGATACAGCAGCCGCTTTTAGAGCCGCGCCCACAGACAAGATAGCAACAGTGCTTGCTGCCGCATCCTGCTGGACCTGCTTCGCCCATTTCTGTGATGCGCGCTCCGCTTTATCCATACCGGAAACAAAACCACCAACCTTTGCAATCAGGTCAATGGTTAATGTACCGAGAGACTTGGAAGCCATAATTACTCCATTAGCTGAGATTTACGCCCAGGACTTCATGGCCTCATCCAGCCCGATTGGCTCGTTACTGGCGGGCTGTGGGGTAAAGTGAAGAGTAAAATCCGTCACGCTGAAAGGAGGCGTGTTCGCCCCCCGGTTGACGTTGGCGATCGTACTGGACACCATCCCTGCAGCCCACTCAGTGCGCATCATCGGGTTCAGGCTTCCGTAGCGTTGCCGGTACTTAACCCAGAGCTGGAATTCCCGGAAGCTGAGGATTTCCTGCGCTTCTGCGATGGTCCTGCCGCCGATACCGTTGAGGACGAGCTCACACCAGATTTCTTCTTCTGCGCTGAGCTCGTGCTCTTTCCCAGATCGTTAACCTCCTGAATGGCCACCAGCAGCGCAATGGTCAGCGCACCATCCAGAGAGCCGCGTTCCGGGTCAGCCTCGCCGGTGATGTCTGCAGGAGTGAATACCGGCTTGCCGTTCTCATCACAGACAGAAGCTGCAATGCGGCCAGCAACGCCATCCACTTTTCCGCCGTATGCCAGCACATCAGAAGTGGCGGTGTGATACCCCATCGGGCGGATATAGACCGTGGCGGTAAATTCCTCACCGCCCTGCTTCCAGGAAATTTCTTTTTCAACGGGACGGCCGGTGAATGCCCCGGCCTTTTTGAGTGAGTCGAGAGTCAGCTTCATGCGTTAAGTGCTCGCTTTGGGCACCCAGACCGCCGCGCCGGAACGCTGGATCGAGGCAGAAGAGGAAACAACCGTGTTCGCCGAGAAATCAAACGGGAAATCGGACACGTAGCCTTTGAATACGAACCAGGTACGGCTGTCAGGCAATACCAGCCCATCCACAGCATCGGTGTCATCAGCGCCAGCAACAGTGGGTGAAGCGGTGCCATCTGACCAGCCAATCGCAAAGGTCAGGTCCTGATCCTCTTCATCATCAGAAATGGACAGGTTATACAGCATGATATGGCTGCTGTTTTTCGGGTCGGCGTTAAGCGTCAGGGACGCCTGCCCGGGGGTACGCAGACCGCGCTTATACGTACGGTCTGTGCGCTCGGAAAGACAGGTGTCTTCAATCTGGTCAGCAGGGTTGCTGCCCGGGGAGAATGCAGTGATGCACTCCACTTCGCTCACCACACCTTTTGTGAGCACGAAAAGCTGCGTGCCTTGAGTCAGTACAGACATGGGTTATCTCCGGTCATAAAAAAACCGGCTCAGGGCCGGTTGGTAATAGGTAGGGTCAGCGTCTGACTATCCAGTCCACATCGAATGAATAGCGGTAGCGCCGTGTATCGCTGTCAATTTCCTGCCCGCCCCAGCGAGTGATATAGGCATGAGGTTCGATTGCGTCACGGAGTGCAGCGGCCACAGTGATCACTTCATCAGGCGTATCGGCGTAAACATCAACCTGAAGCGTGAAAGTGTCAGCGTCAGGCCGCTGAGCAAGATAGTTTTCCGGCTCGCCGCTGATGTTCTGCCAGACGGCATAGGGATAAATAACGTTGTCGTCCTGCAGGCCAAACGGGTAAAGCCGGAGCGTATCGCCCCCGATAAGACTGTTGACCGCCTGACTGGCCGCGCAGACCGCAAATATGGGTGCAATCATGGCGGCACTCCTTTTTTCCGCGCCCGTTTGATAGCCCGATCAATCGCTTTCTCATATTCGTCAGAAAACGTTGTCACGACCTCACTGATACTGCTTTCGGCTGCGGGGCGCATAAAGGGCTGAGCACGCATTTTCTCGGTGCCAAACTCCAGCAGGCGCCAGTGCGGCGTTGGCGCATTCTGCGCTTTGTCCGGGTGCTTTTTCAGCACAGCGCCATGAAGTACGCCAATGCGAAACCCCAGATTGCCGGTCTGTTTGAAAAGACGGCCGTTCCAGCGCTGGGCCACGTTATCGGCAATGCTGCGCCCGGTCACCGGATCATCAAGATGCTGAGCGTTGGCCTTCGCTTTATTGACGATGACATTCCCGGCGCGGCGCAAAGCAGATCGCCCACCTTTCCGGCGCAGGTCATCACTGATTTCATCCAGTTTTCCCAGCAGGGAATCCAGACCGGTAAGACTGAAATCAACACCGTCAGCCATCGTTAACCCCCTGTGAGCAAGGCAGCGTCAGATATTCCGAACCGCTTTTATCGTCAGCAAGTACGCCATGAATATTGTAAATCCGGCCCCGGTAAAGGATGCGGTGTTTGTTCGTCACATCCTGCCGGTAACGAATGGTAATGCGCGATGTCACTTCGCTTTGCCCGGCCTGCGCCGCGACAAATTCCCGCACCGACAGGTCAACAACATCAGCCCAGAGTGTCGCAACATCCTCCCAGGTGTTTATGATCGCGCCAGTAGTCGGGCTCTGCTTCTTTACCGGTTTTTGCAGGGTTATGCGGTGGCGTAGTTTTCCGGCCTGCATGGTTGCTACCCCTTTGGTTTTCCGCTGAGATAGGTGCCGCGGGGCATCTCAACCTCACTCTCTTCAGCCGCCATCGACTGGTAGATCAGTACCGAAAGCGTCTCATTGGATTCAGCCAGGCGGTTTATCGCCTCCGTCTGGGCTTTCATCCCCTCGGCTACCTGATGGAAGCTTTCCGCCAGCTTCTCCAGCGTTGTCGCCAACAGACTTTCCTGTAACTCTTTCATGGGCAATCTTCATCCATTTTTTGAGCCACGCGCGGCGGCGTTCACATCCGGCACAGGCCATAACGACTCCTTACAGCCCGTAGACACGATATGGCTGCAGAAATGACTCTACAGCCATATCGACCGTCGTTGAGCTGCCGTTGGTCACTACTGCCTCGCGGTTCGCATACCAGTGAGCGATCAACATCAGCATGGCGGTTTCGATATCTTCGGTGTAAAGCAGCCGATAAGGCTCAGCCAGGTAAGCTGTATCGTCAGAAGATTCGAAGAGCTTGCGGCGGGTGTAATTTTCGACATAACGCACCGCCGCTTTTATGCGGGCAGCTATCCACTCATCTTCTTCTGTCGAATCGGAATCAATGCGGCAGTGCAGTTTGACCTGCTCGACGGTCAGCATAGAAACTCCTTACTTAGCCTTGCCCTTGCCCTTTGGATCTTTATCACTGCCGGGCTCAGCTTCTCGGGCCTTAACTTCTTCAGCATAACCACGCTGAATCAGTTCCCGGCCATGCTGCTCCAGAGTTTCAAAAACCACCCCTTCCGTCAGCACTTCGCCTTTCTGGTACGTAGGTTTGATGGATCGCAGTTTCATGCCGTTCTCCCAAAAGAAAGAGCGGCCCGCAGGCCGCCGTTATTGATTACGCACCACCAGCGACAGGCGCAGTGAAGGAGCCATAAATAAACGCTTCCGGACGCTTCACCGCCAGAGCCAGACGCTCTTCGCAACGGATTGAGATCATGTTTTTCTCAAAGTCGTCGGCGTTCTCGGTGGAGATAACCACGTTGGCATCTTCACGGTCGAAAAGCTGCGCTGCAGCGTTGAAGGCGCCGGTCAGGAACTTGCCCTGGAACGCCGCAGCCTCGGTGGCCACCACCGGCAGGCCCCAGAGAGTCGGACCGGTCAGCGATGACGGATTCGCCAGAATGTAGCGGCCCAGCGTGTCTTTGGTCAGTTCAATCTTCGCCCAGTCAATGAAGTGCAGAACGTGGCCGGACGCCGGGAAGCGTGCCAGCTGCGCCTGCAGCATGGCCAGACGCAGATCGTCGATACCGTTCTGCTGCTCGACGGTGAATGCGGCGTTGAACGCGGTCGCCTGCGGCACGATGCCGTGCAGGTGTGCGCCGGTGCCGTCGCCGAACAGAATTTCCTGTTCTTCCACGTACTTCAGGCCGTAGCGCATCTCAGCGTCTACCGTGGACTGCAGCTGCGCAAAGTCATCCAGAATCTGCTTGGACGCTTTGAACATATGCGCGATGGTGGTGACCGGGGTAATTTTGGTCGCGAACTCAATGCTGCTGTACGGCTTCGTGGTGCCTTCAGGTACAACCGCAGCGGCGTTGGTAAAGCCGGTCTGCTGCACCCAGAAAATGGCCGGGGAAGAGGTACGGCCCGGGGCAATCAGGTCACGAATGAAAAGGCGCTGTTTCGGCGCGGTATCGATACCCGGCAGGCGCTGCGGCTCAACCACACCCTCTGCCACATCCGTTGACAGCAATGCTGCATTAACCGGCACGCTGACGCGCTTGCCGCCTTCAACGCTGGCCGCAAAGGTTTTCAGTGCTTCGGAGCTGATGACCACCTGACCTACCGTCTCAACAACCTTTTTCGCGTTGTTCAGTGGCATATTGGCAACGTGCTGTTCCAGCTCACCCAGAGAGGCTTTCAGCGTTTTGTTCGCTTCGTTCAGAGCATTAAATTCGGAAGCGATTTTATCTACCGCATCTTTGGTCTGAGCCGACAGCTGACCGGAGTTTTTTGCCTCTTTCAGGGCGTCTTCGGCCTTCTGGCTGAAGGTGCCGGAAACTTCTTCCAGCTTCGCAGAGACTTTTTTCAGTAAATCGTTAACTTCAGACATGGTTTTTCCTTATTTGCCGAACGCCGCCAGGGCGTCTTCAAGTTGTTTAAGATCGTCAGGATTGATTTCTTCGGTAGCGCCCGGCGTACCATCATGATCGGCAGCAGCGCCTGGCTTGCTGCCGGTTAAAGCTTTCAGGAGTTTTCGACGTTCAGATCGGGGCGTGTCGGCTTTTGCCAGTAACGCATCGAGCTTGCGCAGTGCGGCCGCCGGACTGTCGTCGTCATTCGCGATTTCCTCAGCGGACAGAAGCCGGTCAGCAAAACCTTTTTCGACCGCGTCGCTGCCGCCAATGTAGGTTTCACCGTCCATCATTGCGGCTACTTCATCCATGCCGAGACCGGTACGGGCGGAGTAAATGTCACCCATGGCTTTATCAAACGGCTCCATATCGGCCGCTATCTGAGCCAGATCGTGACGATTACCCATCGCATAAACCCAGCAGTTGTGGATCATCAGGAATGCGCCGCGGCCAATCTGAATATCATCCCCGGCCATGGCGATAATGGAGGCCGCTGAAGCCGCAAGGCCCAGCACCTTCACCGTAACCTTGCCCCGGTACTCACGAAGCAGGTTATAAATCGCCAGGCCTTCGAACATGTCGCCGCCAGGGGAGTTGATGTTGACCGTAACGTCAGCACCATCCAGGGAGCGGAGCGCCCCGGCGATACGACTGGCGGTTACGCCGTCGCCCCAGTAGTCCGCACCGATCACATCAAATATTGAAATGCTGTTTTCATCAGCGTTAGCGGCCTTGATGCCGCCGTTCCAGCGCTCCATGGCAGCAGACGGCAAGTCCCGTTTTGAGAGCGCAGAAGGCCGCCCCGCCGGTGCAGCCGGAAGGCTTTTCAGTGTCATGGAATAGCTCCTAAGCCGCCTTTTTCAGCGGGGATTGTTCGAAAGGAATATCAGGGAAAACGTAGTTATGGATTTTCAGAAGGTTAGCGGCCTGCGCTGCCTGGCTGTTTTTCTTCAGGTCTTCCAGCGGCGTCAGATTGAGTTGCACGGTATAAATATCGCCGCCTTCGATCGGAGGCATGTTTTCCAGACGGCGCACATCGTTGCGCGACATCCATCCGTTCTGCAGTGCGGTTGTGTAATACGCAGCACGCCCGGCGCTGTCCGCCCGCAGCAGACCTTCAACAGAGAACTCTGCAAACAGGTCGTCGTCACCATCCAGCAGGCAGCGGGAAATCTCCTGCTCAATGTTCACTAACAGAGGTCGCAGCGTGTTGGTCAGGAACTGCAGGTTCATTCCCTCAACGCTGGATGCCCAGCTGCTTTGCTTGTCCGCGTGACCGACCATAAACGGCGGAACACGGAACCAGCGGCAGATTTCTTCGATGCTGAATGCGCGGGACTCCAGCATCTGCGCCGCCTCGGGATTCATGGTGACGTTCTGATATTTCAGCCCGCCTTCAAGCACCATGATCTTCCCGGCATTACGGGAGCCAATAAACTTCGCCATGTAGCCGCGAAGCCTTTCCCGCTGCTCTTCATTCAGCGCGCCATCAGCACTGAGAAAACCGGAGCTTTGCAGGCCGTTCTCAAATATTTTTGCCGCCGACTCTTCAACGGCCATTGCTGAGCCGATCACGTCACGGCCAGCCATCATCGGCATCATTCCGCAGACGCCATCCAGACCGAAGCCGCGAATGTGCATGATGTTCTTGGCGGGGATAACGCGGGCCGTTGCAGATTCTGTATAGGTATATTCCAGGCTGCCATTGTCCAGCCGTTTTACCACCATATTCTGCGGAAGTAGTGGCACCAGCGAGACAAGCCGGTTACCGATCATCTTCTTCTCGACAAAGGCGTTACCACGCAGGCAAATGCTGGCTACCAGCATCAGCATGAAGCGTGAAGGCGTCATTTCGAGGTTGGGACGGCGGCAGAGTACCTGATAAGCCGGGTGATTGGTGGCGGGCTTGCGTGACCCGTCAGGCTGGCGCTCGTAAATCTTCAGCGGCAGCGTAGACACTGACTCACTGAGTAACCGTACGCAGGCCCAGACGGCGGAAAGGTGGATCGCTTTGTCAGCCGATACCACCTTTCCGCTACTACTCATGCCCATCCATTCCTGCCAGAAGGTTCCCGTCGTCAGTTCGATCGGCACACCCAGCCAGTTCAGCAGTGCGCTTTTCACCCTGCCGGGCTGTTTGTTCTCTTTCATCAGAAACCTACCATTATGGGATTATCAAAGAAGCCGCTTAAATCCTGTGGTTCTTCTCCGCCATTCAGGATGAGACGACTCAGGCCGGTAAACATCGCTACCGGGCCGTCTATCTTCGCCTCGGGCGTCGATTTGTTGGGGAAGATGTTGTCGTTCTTATCGACCTTGGCAGTGACGTTGCTCATCATCCAGGTCATCACCGGGTGATTACCGTGGTGAAGGCGACCTGCATATGCCAGAGCTTCCGTTTCTTTCATGGCTTCAGACAGGTTACGAACGGTCTGCGCCACCTCAACCATGGGCACCCCTTCTTCCGCCAGTGACAGGCTGAATTGCGTTGCGCCCCATGGGTCAAAGCCAATTTCACGCAGGTTTTCACCGGCGATCCATGCCATCAGGTCTTCTTTAATGACGGCGTGATCGACCACATCGCCATCTGTCAGTGTCAGGTGACCGCTGTCGCTCCACTTCTGATACAGTTCCGCCATCTGCCGGGAGCAGCGCTCCAGACGGCCTTCAGGCAACCAGAATTTAAAGTCTGCGTGAACATGGCCAGCAGGGGCCCGCCAGACCTTTACAGCTGCGCAGATATCGATTTTATTTGCCAGATCGACGCCAACCCACATCGGATAGGTTTTCAGCTCATGCTCCGGCGCAAGAGGCTCGCAGGCCTCCCACTTCATCATGTCCATCCAGGCTGATTCAGCGCTTACCCAGATGTTCAGGTGTTTGGTGAAAAAGTTATTGCGGGCTGATACCTGCTCCTGAGCCTTCTTAGCCAGGCGGCGCAGATCATCCCAGCGCTTACAGATGCCCAGCCCGGGATTAGCCTTTTGCCAGACTTTCTCGTCGAAAGGCTCATCACCTTCATCAAGGGTAAAAATAATCCCGAAAAAGGTGTCATCCTCAACCACGCCACTTAATACCTTGACCGCATAATCGCGCAACTCGTAACAGATCCCCTCACGGTTAAAGCCCGCAGTAGTGATTGCAAACAGCAGGGATTGTGATCGGGCACCTGTCGCGGTTTCCAGAACATCCCATACATCGCGGGTACGGTGGGCGTGCAGCTCATCGACGATAGCGCAATGGATGTTCAGGCCGTCAAGGTTGTTCGCGTCACTGGAGAGTGGCTCAAACTTGGATGCGGTTCGTTCCTGGAAAATGGCAAGCTTGTTGTAATCGAAAAGCCGACCCAGCGCGGCGCGGGACTGCTTAATCATGTTCACCGCGTCGTTAAATACGATGCGTGCCTGATCACGGGTCGTGGCCGCAGAGTAAACCTCAGCGCCGCCTTCACCGTCCGCGCCGGCCATATACAGGCCAATGCCCGATGAAAGCGTGGACTTGGCATTTTTACGCGCCACTTCGTTGTAGGCAGTGCGGAACCGGCGAACCATGACCGGGCGGCCCTTGTCACTCATCACCTGCTCACCAGTCTGCTCGTTTACCAGGGGGACAACGAAACCAAAGATGTTAATCAGGATGAAGATGTGCCAGTCCATCAGCTCAATCGGCTTGCCAGCCAGATCGCCTTTAACGTGCGGCACGAACTTATAGAAGTTCAGGATGTGCTGGGCGCGGCTTTCACTGAAGAAGATATTGCGCTTCTCCCCTTCCTGCAGATCATCAAGGAAGCGGGCACACGCCTGCTTAACATATTTACACGCAACAATTTCGCCACCAACTACGCGCTCGGCATAGCGGATTCCGTCAGCAACCTTTGCCATCAGTCCCTCGCTTTCAGGAATTCTTCCAGCGGGTCTGCTTTATCGGGCCCGCCAGCATTCACTTTGCTCCGTGACGCCGGAGTCATGCCAAATTCGGCCAGCATGGCGCGGATGCGTTTCCAGGCATCAGCTTTCATCGCTGCTGCCGGGTGTGCCTTTATCATTACGTCACCGGTCTGGGTTTCTACCCGGTAGGTATAACCTTCAGTATCCAGCGTTTCGCAGTGGCGCCGGTATTCGGTATAGGCTTCGATCAACAGCTCAAGCGCTTTGGCATCGAGCTGAGTCAGCACGCCGATATTGTCCAGCTCCTGAGCAATCTGCTGGAACCAGTACTTCCCCATCTTGTCGAGATGCTTCGGAGTATTGGGTATCCCTTTCTCCGGCTTCGGCTCATTCTGGTTAATCGGTCGCTTGGATGGGTTCCCCTTCACCAAAACCAGGTGTGACGGGGTTTTCGGTGGTCCGGGCATAGGGAAAACTCCACTGAAAGGGCACTTTGGGGGTACCCATAAAAAAGGTTTCTAACCTGCGGCGATGAAAATAAACCTGAGGCGGCGGTCCTTTAGGCCTAAGGCCCTGAACTTTTGCCCCGCCCTCCCTCAAATGGCGTCCTAATCGAGAATCATTATCATTCGAAGCGTTATAGTTTCATTTGCAACTATATTGATGATATTGATTCTCATTTGAGCCTTTCACGGGCCGTTTTGCGCTTATGGCAGGGCCAGCATAGGGCTTCGAGGTTGCTGTCCTCATCGGTGCCACCATGAGCTTTGGGTTTGATGTGATCAACCGTAGCTGCCGGGACTGGCCTGCCGTTCCTCAGACACTCCTGGCAGATGTGCCGGTCACGCTTGAGGATGCGTGCGCGGATAACATCCCATTTGCTGCCGTAGCCGCGCTGGTGCCTGCTCTGCCCGCGCTGATGCTGTTGCCAGCCTTCGTTACGGTGAGCCTCGCAATAACCTGAGCGATCTGTTGTGGTCTTTGGGCAACCTCGCTTTCGGCATGATCGGGGAATAGCTGCGGGCATATTCACTCCAATAAAAAACCTCCCGAAGGAGGTTTAGTCCGTAATCTTTTTTGCACTAGGCCAGCCATTAAATGCTGACATCTCGACGCCTTCGAATCGCTTCTCAATGTCGGATAGACTTACTGCCGAGTGCTCATCATCTGCCATATTCTCCATAAGGCGCATTTCGCTGCCTTCTGATATGGAGGTGTCCAAGTGGTTACGAAATCGGTTCGGGTTATTACTACCTTCAATAGACATGCTGACCTCTGGACTTAATCAGTCCGGACTCGCAACGCTTCACAGCGTGGCTAACCGTTATCCCTTGTCGGAGGATTCGTTAAGAGCCGTTGTGAAAGAGGCTCTCCACTCACTTATGCTGCCAGGGTGTGCTGTTCTTCAATCAGCGGCTGGCGATGGTTCCGGTCAAACATTCCTTTCAGCACTTCTTTTCGCTGTTCGAAATCCCACCCCATACTGATGAACACAGTGTTAGCTCGTTGAAGCTCAGTGATGCAGTGGATTTGCTCGGGGGTGAGGTAGTCTCGAATGGCTTCCTTTTTCCCAATCTCATGGTGTACGCGAAACTTTGCTGCCGTCATACCCAATGCCAGCCGGTTAATCAGATCGGCCTCGTTACTGAAGTGGTGCGGCGCAATCTGTTTCCCCTGCGCCTCTCGCTCATGCTTGATGGCGTCAGTCATAGGCTTATATTCGAGGCGTGCAGTGTCGCGATAGGAAACGCGAATCTGCTCTTTTGCCGCGATCGCATCAAAGGTTCGAATGACGTGCAGGTGGAACTTGGCACTGATCCACATTGCGTAGGCATAAACGAGCTCTTTGCAGACAAAGACACCGGGATGCTTACCACCTTTCTGCACGCTCACCGGCTCTACCGCCATATCTGGCGTTAGCTCTTTGACAAGGTCATCAAACGATGCAAGGCGTGAAAACCTGTTAGGTTCATGCTTTGCTTCGCCGCCAGATGCCTTGTGCAAATCGTTCAGACAGAAACGACCTTCTTTATCCTGCTTTACAGCTACGTCAAAAATTACAATCTTCATACGGATACCTATAGAAAGTGAGCCTGTCGCACAGAGAAACTCGCCCCAGAGAGGTCCGCACCTATACGGGTTTCTCTCAGGCTCGCTTTCTGTAGGCTCTGGGTTGTTGTTTGCGCGTGCGAGGCGCATAAAAAAGCCCCGCGTTAGCGAGGCTGATGTTGCTCTGTTAATGAGGGTGAATCTTCTTGGGGGTTGTCACAACTTCCCGCAGATTCTGTCCCACAGCTCGTTATGGGTGTTGATCGCCCTCACCGTCCTGATATCCATCAGGTCAGCGTCTTTGCCGTGAGTTCGGATAGGACTGAACAGCGTGCAGCTGGAGTCGGTAACGATGTACTCAGTCGTCGGTGTGGTATTTCGAGTTCCGCAGCCGGTCGCGAGCGGTGGGATCATCAAGAGAAGCATTTTCCTGCTGAACATCTTTCGCCACCTTAATGTGCGTTGACTCGATATCGGTTCTGGCTTCAGCCTGGCGCTTAATGCGCTCTGCTTCCGCTACATCGGCTTTAGCCTGCGTTTCGGTCTTTCCGACCTTCTTCCCGCCAAGGTAGGTAGCGATGATGGCTGCAATCAGCGCCACGACACCGCCGATGATAGTTTCAATGGTCATCATGCTTATTCTCCGGTGGTTTCTGTAATGTCATCCGGGAATAAACGCCGATGACCATGACCACGATGGCCGCAATGCGCATCCAGCTGGAGGGGATTTCCGCTTTCCATTCCGGCGGCAGTTCAAACCAGATGGTTGGCAACATGCCGAGAGCAATAATGGCTTTCGTTGAATGCCAGCGCCACCAGTTGCGCCAGTCGCTTACCAGCTTCATATCAGCCCCTTGTAGATGTCATAGGTGCCGGTACGCATTACATCAGCATGACGGCGGGCGCGGGCCGGAGTCTGACGGGCCCAGCGGCTGTTAAGCATTTCGTTTGCAGCACTCAGGAAGTCGCCATTCGAAATAAAAATGAGCGTCTTACGGAAATCTGCCAGACCTCCCGTTCCAAGCTGAAAGGCCATCGACGTGAGAATGTCCTCGCGCGCCGGATTGCATTGCTTCAGGGCTGCGGCAATTGCACTGTTTCGCTTCATCTCCGCCTGCTTGCTGGCGACAATCACCTGTTTCCAGACATCGCCTACCGCTCGCGGAACCGTGAAGGTGTAATTTGCCAGGCTGGCACCTTTCGGGCCAATCTTTATGCCACCGGCAACCGTGGGATAGCCGAGCGTGTCGAGATAGGGCTTTTCTACATAGCCCTCCTCAAAATTAAGTATCTGGATTATCTGGCTCACTGGATCCTTACCCCCGTCAACCTTTCCCAAAAGTAAGTCAGAGCGACAGAACCCATCGTCCCACTGACACCTGCGGCAAAAAGCATGTAATAAATATCCAGGCCGCCCGCCATGCTGAGAAAGCCACTCAGCAGGCCGCAAAATCCAGAGACAACAATCTGAGCAACCGCTGCTGCCCAACTCCATGAAGCGCGACTTTGCTTTATGTCGATGAGGTAGCGAACGAGTCCGCCCCAGCAAGCGACGCCGAGTAATATCAGCCATGACAACCCGGCAAGGTTAGGGTCTTTGTCAGGCATTCTTTTCATTTCCACCCCCACTCAAGGGGACTCGCTTTTAAGACTTGATGAAATGGTGAACTGAGCGAGCCCGGTTAAACTTCTCAATGTCACCTGAGAAATCCCCGCGCTTTACCCCTTCTTTCGAATCATCAGCTGTGTGAAAAATGCGCCCGCTGCCACGGTGAGGGAAATCCATAAGGTCGCTGTGATTGGCAGGAGCGCAAAAAAGAAAAAGGCCGCTCTGATGGCGACCCTCTGGAATGTGGCGGGCGAGGCAGGATTCGAACCTGCGACCAATCGGTTAACAGCCGATCGCACAACCCCTGTGCTTCTCACCCTGAATTTTTGGCAATAAAAAACGCCTCTCGGTTGGTAGCCGGAGGCGTCTTGATCTCTCACTGTTTACAACCAGAAAGTGATGAAACTTTTAGTACCGCAGCATCCTAAGAACACTTACGGTAGCTTACCCTTATATAGTGGCTCAATGGATCAATGAAGTCAATCCCCTTTATGCGACTTTTCTAATTTTCACGACACGTTTGCGGTTGTTAAATGCAGATAGCAGCGGATTGTAGAGAAGATACAAACTGGCGTTTAGTATTTCATCCACCTCCCGCCTGCAGGTAACCATGGACGGACGCCTGATACTTTCTCCACCCCTTCCTGACATTTTGCGAGGACTTGCAACCTTGTGGTAGTACGATGCAATGGCTCGCTTGGAAGACCCGTGAGCGTAGTAACTGAGCAGGATGCCAAAGGCTTTTTTGTCGATGTACATGACGGAGTCCACGACCTGAGAAATCAAGAGTCCGTCGTCATCATTGCACATTGGGCGGGATGGATAAGATTGCGGCTCAACAGTCGCCATATACTGCGCTATGACACTGCTCTGGCGCTTTTCCAGCCTTCCTGAATAAACCCACGCGCCCCAAAGCTCTAACCATCCATTCAGCCAGTCATGCTGCTCTTTGGTGAGATTAAGCTCGCGTACCGGCATAATTCGCTCCTATCATTTTCGCTGTTCGTCTTAATATCTGGTAATCCACGGTAAATCCGCCCTTCCGCCTATAGAGGCGCAGGTGTAGCCATTTCTCTCTGAGGTATTCCGCTATCATTTCTTCCTCCGCCGGGGTTCGGTATCCCATGACTGCCAGTGAGCGGGCTGTATGGTGGGTTCTATGGGGCGGAACCGGTTAAGTAGTCGGGTTAGCCAGGTCATGCGGCCTCCAGTTCGGTGATGACGATTAGCAGCTTCCCGCCCTGCACTTTTTCCCGACGCCGCACCCGGAAATCATCAATCTGCTCGTCGTCCACCATGAATCCGGCGCTGGCAAGCGAATCGAAAACAGCCTTCTGCAGGTTGTCTAGGTCGCGGCGGCGCTTATCGGGGGCGTGGGCATCAATGGTGATTCGGAGTCGTGCTGTGGTGTTTATTGCGAGGTTTGCTGCGGTGATAATACTGTGTACTGCGGTTCGGTATTTCTTCCCTTTGTCGCTGATGTAGTGCCTTCCTCTGGCATGTCGCCAGTAGGTATTCACTGTCGGCGGCCAGGGTAACTCCAGCCTGTAATCGTTCATCGTTTCACTTTGCCCTCCCTGAGCAGTGCGTTCTGCGTGCGGATAACGCCTTCCAGATGCGCTATGCGGGCCTCAGTGGCGTCACAGCGCCGTGTGCGCCGGTCTATCTCGTCATGGCACCCTGAGCAGGCCCACGCGCCGAAAAGGTCGTCTGGCTTCATTCCGGTTCCGCATATGCCAACCATGCGGTAGTGAGCGAGCACAACAGTTTCAGGGTTGCCGTTACAGACGCCGGGTAATCGCACCTGGCATTCTCTGCCCCGGGCTTCTTTGCGAAGATTACTCATCATCGCCTCCCGTCATGTCGAAGTGAGGATCGGTTAGCGTCCACAGGTCGAGACACTCTGCGCAGGCATAGACTTCCGATGGCTTGAGGCGTATTCCACAACCAACGCAAACCAAAGCAGATGGCTCGCCACTTCCAGTACGGCGACTTGATGAGCTGGTTACTTTCGGCTTCTTCATAGAGATAATCCTGCTCGCATTCTTCGCATGAATGCCCGTAGTGATATTTGTCTTCTGAGGTTAGGCAGGTGTGGCAGCGGCAGCAGCGTTCTTTCATCGTGTGAGCCTCATTCTGTTAGCCATGGCCGCGCGCAGTCCGCCCAGGTACTGGAAGGTTTTGATTTGCGATTCGGTTGGCTGGGGTTTTCGTTTACTTCTGCGGCGCGGTACTTGGTAGATGGCGTGAGACTCATAACGTTGCCATAGGGATTTACGCTGTCGGGCCATCGCCAAGCTCCTTAATCAGTCTGTCGATGTACCAGCGCGCTTTGTTCACATCCTCAGCGCCGTTCTTTGCCTCATACCGCCACAGATACTTAATGATGTTCGCTACACACGCCGCCTCGATGCCCTGCTTGTTGACGGTGGCTGCGGCTATGGCGTCGATACATTCAATGCCGCCCTGCGTGTAGTGCTTCGGATGGTTTACTGCGTCATGCATTGGCGGGCTCCTGCAATCCGGTTGTTGAACTCCACCAGGCGGGAGTGTTTCCGACATTGCTCAATGGTGCTGACCGGTGCCGGACGGGACGCCATCTCTTCCGCATAGCTTTTCCCGAATTTCGGATACCGGGATGCCAGGCGGAACTCATAGCCTTTCGCGCGCTTCATTTTCTTCCGTCGGATCAGGCCATCACGGAACGCCCGGGCGAGCGCCTGACCGGCTGCTTTGTAAGAAAGTCCCGCCCCCTGAAAGAACAGGGTTGCTTCTGCGGATGTGGATGTTGCGTGCCCTGTGAAGAGCTTTTTGATTAATTCAGCGTGGTTCATGCTGCGCTCCTGAGTTGAGTATTTACCGTGCCCTGCTGGCTGGTCGTGAACATGGGGTAACGGGTCGGGTCGAATGGCCCGTTTCCATTTCTGCGGCGGTGGTCTGATAAACGCTGTAAGGCTTCTTATGGGCGTGAGAAAGCCACACAGCCTCTTCAATAGCTGCGTTAATGTCGGTGAATGTGGTCATTGGTTCTGTTTGTCTCGCAGTTTTGCGTATTCGCTGTCGTCTGGCACCGTCAGCCTGCATCCGATGTTCAGCGCCCAGCCTTCCACCTGGGTGAGGTAGAAATGCATGTCGCCGGTATCGAGGTCTGAGGTGTGCCGCAGCGTGCGGATAGTGGTTTTCTCTCCCGTGACGACATCAACCATCTCCCGCTCCTCGTAACCGAGATAGGTGTGTTTCATCGCGTCTTTCACCCATTCCGGAGACGCAAAAGGCTTACCGCGCCGGATGAGAAAGGCGCTGATTTCTGCGTACCACATGTGGGAAAGAGAGTTCTGAGAGAGGCTGCGCTTATCGCGCCAGGGCTTTATTGTGAGTCTGTAGCATTCGCCGGATTCGAGCAGAGGTTGAAGCTGTTGCCCGATGGCGCTGAAGTTTGATTTATGAAGGCGTATGCCGTCCTTCGGTATCTCCATCGGCTTCACCTTTTCTGTACATCAAGATATTCAGATCGCCTTTAGTTGCTACCCGCATGGTGCTACCGTCCTTTAGCCGGTCAAGCTGGAATGCGTCGTACAGCTCGTTGACAGCCTTCTGTCTACGCGATTCCTTCCTTCGCTTATCCCACTGCTTAGCCACTAAAAGTACGAACCATTCGAAGGCCTTGACGACAATGAATGCGTAGCTAATTGCCATGAGACCAATCATCATCCACTCAGAAATGCTGATGCTCTTATCCATCACTTCCTCTCCTTCAGCTCATCAGTCAGGATCGCGTGAATGTCACCGGCAAAGATAGCGCTGTGCTTCAGCAGATCTTTTGCCTCTTCCAGGGTGCGGGGTTCGCGTTCCATCAGCTTCTGCCAGCCCTCGGCAATGTTTCTGGCCTGAGATAGCTGCCGGGTGCAGCTGGGGAATTTGATTATGTTATTCATGCGTACTCCGTAACATTCTCGCTCGCCCATGCCTGGTCGTATTCATCTGCGGGCATGTTGGCGATGTAGTTGTAAGGCGTTGCGCCGTCCATCATCAGGAACTGGTGCGATTGCTCGTGAAGGTAAAGCGGTATTCCGCCTTCCCAGCCTTCTCCGTTTCGCTGCTTCTCCAGCATCAGAACCGAAGCTGAACCGGCAAGGGCGGCCTGCTCTTTTTCATTCAGAGGCTCATTCATGTGCTGCTTCTGTAAGGCTCTCTCCCTGACCTTGTTACGCCAGATGATGAACAGGTTGTCGGTCAGGTCAGTAATAGCGCCAGTGCCTTTCACATCCATCTTGCCGGTAGGTTTTTCCTCGCTGTCTCCCTTACGGCTGTGCGTCACCATGATGACGTGGCTGTTGGTTCGGTTCTTGAAATCACATACCGCGTCAACAAACGCTTTCTGGCCGTTGTAGTCGTCGTCGCCGATTCCACACTTCATCAGGCTGTCGATGATGAACAGCTGAATGCCGTAGCGGCGATGGGCGTACTCGAAGATTTCCAGAAGGCGATCCGCTTTTGCGGTGCCGGTCAGGCCGAACAGCCACAGGCGGTCGTCGTAGAAGTTAAACGCCGAGTCGATTTCCATCTGTGGCGGCAACTTCAGGCAGGTAGCCTGACGGGTAAGTCGCTTCAGTAACGCGCCGGGCTTTAACTCCAGAGACGCCACGCATGATCTGACACCCTGCCGCATGGCTTCCAGTACCATGTGACCGACAACTTCAGTTTTCCCGTGCCCGTTCACCCCATTGACGATAGTCAGCTCTGCCTCGCGGAAGGCGAAGTTGTGGTTCAGCGTTTCCCACGGGCTGCGGAACAGGCACTGCTCTTTGCCGTAGAAGGCGTTGATGGTGTCCTGATAGAACTCGCGGGCGCTGTAGAGTTCTTCCGGATCGAAGTAGGCCGCACGCTCCAGAACATCGATAACCTCATCGGCGGTCATGCCTGCCTGCAAGCACTCGTTGATGTCTTTGTGAGGCAGGTTAACCAGTCGGCAGCGGTGTTCCCCGAGGCGGGATGCGATTTCTCTCGCAGCGGTCTGCCCTACTTCGTCGGAGTCCATTGAAATCCAGATTTCGTCGAAGCGGTCGAGGTTGTGAAATTCAAATTCAATCCACTGTTGTTTTGCCCCCTTACCCCCGCCAAACGGAACCGAAAGCGCCGGAAGTCCGTACTGGAAGTAAGTCATGCAGTCGATTTCACCTTCGCAGATAACAACAACCCGGATGTTTTTCGGCATCGCCTGCCAGCCAAACAGGCACGGCTCGCAATCCCCTTCGGCCATAATCACCTTCTTCCCGTCAGGGCGCTCAGTGCTGATGCGCTTTACCTGCAACAGCTCACCGTCGCGCTTGTAGGGGAAGGCCAGCGCATCAAGCTCACGCTCACCGTTCCAGACCTTAGCCGAAGCCACTTCAAACGCCTTCGCTGTCTCAGCGGTGATGCCGCGGGATGCAAGGTAGTCGATGTGCTTTTCGGTTTTGGTGAGGTACTTGCTGATTTTCTTGCGGTCGGGGCGGGAAAATTTCTTTTGCTGCTTTGCTGCGAAGTGGTGGTCGTTATCCTTGATGCCGAGAAACTCTTTCGCTTCCGTCATCGCCTGGTGTAATCCGCAGTCCTTGACGGCAACCCACAGGTCTAACAGGTCGCCTCCGCTGCCTTCTGCGAAATCCTGCCAGACTTTCTTGCCTGCCAGATTCACCTTCAGGCTTTTCCCTGACTCCCCGTTAACGCTTCCTGCAACCCACTCATGTGCCTCTTTTTTGCCGTTTGGCAACAGGTATCGGGCTACCCTGTCGACCTGATTCCACAACAGGTCACTTAATTCGGCTGGCGTCATCAGCATGACCTCAGTTGGAGTTTTTCAAACCAGAACCGGACAAACGCAGCGCTCAGCAGGCCGTGGTTATATCCGGCAATCAGCAGTGACTTAATCCGTGGCTTCATGTGATCACCTGTCGATAAACACGTAGCCAGACTTGGTTACTGTGATGGCTGATTTAACGCTGCTTGAAGTAGTTGCCGCTGCTGGCTTCTCGTCATTCCAGCGCTGGCCGTTGAGGTAGCTGGCCGGTAGTAGCCGGTCAAAGCCAAACTGCTTACTGGCGATGCGGGCTGAAATGTCATCTGCCAGCATGGTCGCAAACTCCTCTGCGGTTCCCTTACTTATCGAGCGCCACTCTTTGAACTGAGTGCGAAATGCTGAAGATGCGTTTTTCTTGCCAGCCTTACGCATTCCTGCACACCAGAAAATGGTTTCGAATGCCCGGTCTGTATCCTGATTTTTTGTTGCAGTCTTAGCGGACTTTTCACACACCGTCTGAACTTGTTCGGACATAGTGTTTTTATTGTCTTTCTTTTCTTTTGTAATATTGTCTTTTGTGGTTAGCAGGTTCTGCTTAATGCAATTAGCAGGTTCCGCTAAGGAATCCTTAGCAGGTTCCGCTAATGTTTTGCGGAATCCGTTATTCTTTGTTTCCCACTCAGAAATGTTGGTATTCATGCCAACTTTCCGGCCTTCCTGAATCAGTACTTTCTTTCTGACCAGATTATTCTTGGCGGTAGAGCAATGCGTGTAATGCTTATCAATCATCTCTGACAGCTGCTCATTGCTGATCCAGTCCATCTTCTTGCTAAATCCGTACGTCTTGCGCCAGACGGCCATCAGGATGCACAGCTCCGTCTCAGGCAGACCAGAACACATTGCAGCATCAAGAAGGTCATTAGCGAGGCGCAAGAAACCATCTTCAAGCTGCGCCACTTTACGCTCCACGGGTTCTCTGGGAACCCCGAAAGTTGCATACGCTACGTTACTCATTTGCCCTTCTCCTTCGCTTTATGCTCTTCCAGGATGCCTTTCAGCTTCTCGGCGACCTTCGGGTTGAAGCCTTTGCAGAATTCGATACGGGCAAGGTTTTTATGCATTTCAGCCTGGTAAGCTACATGTTTCTTTGGCATAATTTCTCCTGTGAATTGTCCTAGCTATTCGCATCAGGCCGAGATTGAGTTGCTGCTCATCTCGGCTTTTTCTTTGGTCATTTCCAGCTGCAGGCTCGCGAATTTCATCGCCATCGACATGAGCCAGCGGTACTCCTCCAGAGAGACTTTCTTCTCCCCTTTCAGCACGAAATCTTCCACACCACTTGCGGCCAGTGTTTCCATCAGCTCCGGGTACTTCTCAGTCCGGCGCAGGATGGTTGAATCAGCCACATCGAGCAGCTTCGCAACGACTGACTGGCGGGTATTGCTCAGCGCCTGATGGGCGGTAGACAGTAAGTGACGACCGATAAAGGCGATCGTTGGTGATTTGCGTGGTTTTGCTTGTTCCATTTAGTAGTATTCTCTTGTTGATTAATTAGTTACATGAGCAAACCGTGGGGTTTGCCACTTAATGATTCCCTGGTGTTCCGAGGGAGGTCAGGTTATTAAAGAGCGGTACTGCTTACGCTGCCTTGTTGGGATTCGGGAACAGCGTTGGTAAGTCCGGACGGATCTGATGAGCTTTAATCTGTCCGTTTGTTGCTCTAACCAGAGAAGCAACGTTATGGGGCGCTACCTTTGCCTTGTTATGCAGCCATTTCTGTACGGCCGCCTGACTCACACCGCACGCTTGGGCCAATCCCTTTTGCGTGCCGACAATGGCAATGGCAGTTTTAATTACTTGGTTCATAAAACCACCTCCGTTGTAATGCAGTACTAAATATATAACTATGGTTGTTATTTTGCAAACACTTTAGTTGTTTGACTGCGTATTACTACGGTTGTATTTTGCGCGGCATGAAAATGACACTTGCAGAACGACTAAAGCTGGCAATGCGCAACGCGAATGTGACTCAGGCATCACTGGCTGAGCGGATCGGCGTGTCGCAAGCAGCAATACAGAAGCTAACTTCAGGTAAAGCCAAGAGCTCTACGAAGCTAGTTGAGATAGCCAGAGCATTGGATGTAAGGCCTGAGTGGCTTTCCGATGAGAATGGCGAGATGAAATCCTCTAACCGCGTGAGTGAAATACCGGGCAGCTATGATGTTGTGCCCGTCGATCCCTGGGATAGCACAACCCCTTTGCGCTCAGATGAAGTAGAGGTACCGTATTACAAGGATATTGAGCTGGCTGCCGGAGACGGTAGCTTTGCGGAAGAGGATAATAACGGGTTTATGCTTCGTTTCTCTAAGTCGACACTCCGCAAGGTTGGTGCTGACACCAGCGGTGAGGGTGTAATTTGCTTTCCTGCTTACGGCAATAGCATGGAGCCCATAATTCCAAGCGGAACTACGGTGGCTGTTGACTGCTACAACAAGAAAATCATAGATGGGAAGCTGTACGCTATCAACCAGGACGGCCTGAAGCGCATAAAGCAGCTTTACAGGAAGCCGGGAGGAATGGTCGTCATTAGAAGTTTTAACAGGGATGAATATGCAGATGAAGAAATCCCTGAAGAGAAAGTGGAAGTGATGGGAAGAGTATTCTGGTGGTCCGTTTTAGACGTCTAGCTTTTACATAACAAGAACCCGCTTCGGCGGGTTTTTTATTGCCCCAAGTAAATTTCTACAACTTTTTTCCTTTCAAAAACAACCACAAAACAACCACCATCAAAATATTACAACCACAGTTGTTGACATGATTACAACTATAGTTTTAAATGAACCCATCAGCAGGACGCTGGCGCAGTACGAAACGGATATCAGCTCTTTAACAATATGACCCTGTGAATACACAGGCCGAGGCGAGTGCTTCGGGAATGGTGATGACCTACGTTGGCCTAAGGCGGGACGGGAATAGTGGATAGAGCGCCACTCGCCATTCACCCAAGCACTCATCGAGGAATACCCATGAACAAGCAGCAATTTAAAGCAATGCGTAGTGAATATCGTCAGCGTGCAGGTCGTTACGCTCGCAACGGCTGGCGCAACCTTTTCGGTGACCTGCAGGAGGAAATGCCTCTGATGGTTAAGTGTCTACCGAGTGATCGCCCGGTTTCAATCCGCGTCTGGCTGAAGCTAGACGATATGCGTCGTGCCAAAGAGGTGTCTGCATGAACAGAAATCAACGCCGTATGGCTGCCTTCAACGCAAAGAAAGCAGCTGAAGCAATGAACGAGTCGCGCTTCGAGAAGAAAGTGGCTCGTGCGCTGTCTGGTTGCAGCTTAAACGTAGCCAAAGCAACCACCCTGCCGAGTCTGCGTGATCGGAATGAAGGCGGTGCTGTATGTCTGCCGGCTGTGGCTATCTACAGTGCGGGTCATCGCAAATCTAAAGACATCGTAACGGCGAGGTGAGAGATGATTGAGCAACTCAACTTTTATATGAATCAGGCATCGCCTGAGCTACTTGAAAGTCGTCGAGAATACATCGAGCGGGTCATCGTCGGAAAGCTTAAGCGCGGCATCGAGATATTCAGGTCATGGCCGCCAGAGTTTGCCACCACGCCAGAATCAAAAGTACTTATAGGCGCATACGAATCTGGCCTTACATTCTTCACTGAGAGAGGTTTCAACAATGCCTAATCCATTAACTCTGGGGTTCTCCCCATTAAGCGGAAAGATTTATGCAGGGCGCAGTAAGCCAGTTAAGGGTGCTGCGCCGGGTGTGCGCCAATTCACCGGTGACAAGGTAGATGTAACGGATGATGCGCTGGGGTGCGTGGCTGACAAGCTTCTTAAAGAAGGTAAGCCGGTGCGATGGGATTTAGGCGACGGGAAAATCCTGACGCTAAGCGCGGCGATTAGCGAGCCAGAACAGGCTGAGTAATCGGCCTTTTTTATTGCCGGTGATAAGCCGATGGAGGGATAGATGATAAACACGGATTACCCCAGCGATCTCAAAGAGAAGCTGGGAAATGCAGTGGCCGGCTCATTTGCTTCATGCCTGTATGAGCAGGAATACCGGGCTGTAACGTCAGCGATTGTTGAGTTTCTCACAGCGCTAAACCTGACAGCTGAAGAAGTCAGTGAAGTTCTGCGGCGAGCAGACGGTAGGGGCGCCGATACCGACCGATGTATCGACGAAATAATCGAAGCATTTAACGATTAGAAGCCCGCCACCGAGCGGGTTTTTTATTGCCTGTAACAGGAGAAGAAGATGACCAACGAGAATTTTGGTTTTGATGAGTGGATGGACTTTCTGCGCGACCATGCAGCAAAGAAAGGTGGCGCGGCAAACTTTCCTGATGAGTGGCAGGAGGATTATGAAGCCGGGCTTACCCCTGAAGAGGCTTGGAGCAAAGCCTGGGATTAATTAACAGCGCAATGGCTTGTCACGACAGGCCATTACGGTGTTAATCACCACTGCGCACTGCGGTACGCAATCCAATAGCTATTAACCCTTTCGCCCTGGCAATGCCGGGGCTTTTTTTTACCAACACCAAATGAATTAAGGACACCAACGATGAATATGGCAATCGCTGGTTGGCCCGTCGTTGGCCAGCCGCTACCTAAACGAAACCCGCTCATTGAGCTGCTTATCCGCATAGCAAAAACACTTAACCAGAAAGGTGAGCCCTTATGACGATTATCCCCGTTAACGGAACCATTCTGGTTCAGCAAGGCAATCGCGAATTTAACAAGTTGTACGAAGAATCGTTTCCCGACACGAAAGAGGGAATGAACAAAGCCGTTATGTGGGCCAGCGCTATATCGCTCGGCTGGCATGACTGTCAGGACCAGGACTGGGAGAAGCACCATGCAGCATGATGAAGACGCTTTTATCGCACTGATGGAGGGCATGCTGGGTGATCTGGCAGACCCTATGACATACGAGCAAGCCGCAATGGATGCGATTGCTGATTACCGCACGGAGCAACAACAGAACCGCATCGACTGGTGCGCCCATAACTGACACTGAGGTGTGAGATGAAATTTGAAAAAGCCATGAGGAAGAAAGCCAAGCTGCGGCTGGCACTTACCGGGCCAAGTGGTTCAGGGAAGACGTATAGCGCGCTGCTGGTAGCGAAAGGCATCGGCGGACGCATTGCGGTCATCGACACGGAAAAAGGCAGTGCGTCGCTCTACTCTGACGTTGCTGAATTCGACGTCCTGGAGCTGGATCCGCCATTTACGCCGGAGCGCTTCATTGAAGCTATCAGCGCTGCCGAGCAGGCCGGATATGACAGTCTGATCATCGATAGCATCACTCATGAATGGGGCGGCGTTGGCGGTTGCCTGGAGCTCGTAGACACCATCGCTAAGACGAAGTATCGCGGCAATTCATGGTCAGCATGGAGCGAGATTAACCCGCGTCACCGTTCGTTCCTGGATGCGATTCTGCGCTCCTCAATGCACATCATCGCCACCATGCGCAGCAAGACGGAAACGGCTCAGGTTGAGGAGAACGGACGCAAGAAGGTCGCCAAGCTCGGCATGAAGTCAGAGCAGCGTGATGGCGTCGAATACGAGTTCACCACCGTGCTCGATATCGGACACGAAACGCATCATGCGATCGCCAGCAAGGACAGGACGAAGCTCTTCAGTAATGCCGACCCAGTGGTTCTCAGCGAGCAGACTGGCAAGCAGTTGCTCAACTGGCTGGAGTCTGGCGCAAATCCTGCTGAAGAGTCGCTGAAGGTATTCACTCAGTCAGCGGCTGAAGCAGCCAGCATTGACGACCTCAAGCCACTTTTCGAAGAAGCATGGCGCACCCTGCGCGGCACCGAATATCAGGCTAAGGCCAAAGAAATTTATGACATCCGCAAGGCGGAACTTGAGCAGAATAGCGAGGCAGCATAATGGCTACACGTGGGGTAAATAAAGTCATCCTGGTTGGGAATTTAGGGCAGGATCCGGAAATTCGCTATATGCCCAGCGGAGGGGCAGTAGCTAACATCACCCTGGCAACGTCAGAAAGCTGGCGGGATAAGCAGACGGGCGAAAACAAGGAAGTTACTGAATGGCACCGCGTAGTTTTGTTCGGAAAGTTGGCGGAAGTCGCGGGCGAACACCTGCGCAAAGGTTCGCAGGTGTACATCGAAGGCCAGTTGCGAACCCGTAAGTGGCAGGACAACAGCGGGCAAGACCGCTACACCACGGAGATTGTGGTTAACGTTGGTGGAACCATGCAGATGCTGGGCGGCAGGCAGGAAGCCAGTCAGGGAAACCGCCAGCCACAGTCACGGAGTCAGCCGCAGCGTGGACAATCTACGCCACCGGCCAACAATGAACCTCCGATGGACTTCGACGACGACACCCCCTTCTAACGCTCACCAGTAAGGCTCTCACATGACCAAACCTCAGTCCGGGGCGGATTCGTCACGCCCGTACAGAACCGACATGCACGGATTGCCATACCTCGGCCCTGAGGCATTGAGAGCCGCAAAGCTGAGGATACGCATTCAGCGGATGATTCTTTCAGTAGACGAACACGACAGGCTGGCAGAACTGGAAAGCACCGAGGAAAAGGAGCGCTTCGTCGATGAGATAGCGGAACGCCAGAGGCTGCAACGGAATGCAGCAATGACTTCTTACTACCCTGCCCGACCGCTGGTTAAGCAGGAGAGCTATATCAACTTAGCCTATCCCGAATGGGCTGATAAGCATTACCACGGGGATTAAATATGTCAGTCATTTGCGATTACTGCGGTAAGGATGCCGCGCTTGTATCAGGAAAGGAAATGTACCCCCACCGCCCTGATTTGTATGGCCTGCAATTCTGGAAGTGTTCGCCATGCGAGGCATGGGTAGGTTGCCACAAACGCTCCAACGCTGTTCCGCTTGGGCGCCTGGCAAATGCAGAGCTACGAAAAGCAAAAAGTACAGCTCACGCAGCGTTTGACCCGATCTGGAAATCAGGCAGGAAAAGCAGAAAGAACGCATATCTATGGCTGAGTCGAAAGCTCGGCATTCCTTTCAAAGACTGTCATATCGGAATGTTTGATGTCGCGACGTGTTCCGAAGTCGTCAGGGTTTGCAACGAAATGGAGAGTTTTCATGACAATCAAACGCTATAACCAGGCATTTCACGAAATGGCCGGGGGCTTTATGCAGGCGCATCATGAAGGGGAATATGTGAAGTGGGAGGATGTGGAGGAGCTGGCTGCGGAGCTTTGCGCCGTTGAGCAAATCCATTCCGAAGCCGTTTTCGTCACTGATGAAGATTACGAACAATGCCCCTCGAATGTTCAAAATATCATCAGGCATCTTGCGGTTATGAAGATGCCCGCATACGAAGCCCTTGCCAACCAGCTCCGGGCGGAGGGCATTCACTTTGTCGCCAATCGTATGCTGGCAGCATGGGAAAGCGGGTTTATCGATGACACACCGGAGCAGGCTTTAGATATCTCCGGCGCAGTGTTAAGCACTCTGGAGTTCTTGCCTAACGCCTCTCCCGAAGAATTTAAGCGTGATTACGCAGATGAAGTTCGCTCAGCAATCGACGCCCAACTCCGCGACAAAGGAGGCAGCAATGGCTGATATTCAGAAGCTGAAAGAACTGGCTATGGCGGCAAAGCAGGGAGGCAGTAGAGATGCGCAGATATGGAATTTCGTAAATCAGGTAACTCCGGCCACCATTCTTGAGCTGATTGCCCGCTTAGAGGCAGCAGAGGAGCTAAATAATCATCTGGAATTAGCTGTTAGAAAGGCTGAGGGTGTAAGTGCAGCTCTGAGAAAAAGAGCGGAAGATGCAGAAAATAAATTGTTATTCACCCGCGCCGCGCCGCCAGCGCCGGTTAAGTTGCCGGAGCCTTATTGCGTCGTGTGTGACTACGTTTATGACGCGCAACAACTGCGAGACGCCTTAGACGCCGCAGGGGTTAAATGGGTGCGGAATGGGGAGGAATCGAAAGATGAATAATCAGAAAATGACAAATGAAGAACGGCAGGCGCTGATTGCGTTTGCGGAAGATGTTGTAGAGCGCGGAGAGGAGTTAGGATACAGCTCAAGAGAGCGTCAGGTATTCAGCATTGCGCTCGCCAGCCTGAAGTCGGAGCCGGAAGTATACGAAGCAGAGATAAACGGCGTGATGTCGTCTGTAACGAAGTCTCATTACGACGATTGCAAAAAGTACGGCGTAAAAACACGGGTACTCTACACCGCCCCGCCCGCCTCGGCTATCGCGCTGCCGGATGAGATTGTCGGCTGGGTGCGTGAAGAGGATGGAGACAGTCGAGACCCGCTTTTCCTGTGCGGGAAAATTAAGCCGTTTCCCGATGGCAAGGCGTACAACAGCAAGTACTTCCCGGTCAAGCGCCTTAACGGGATGGAGGTGAGCGATGGTGAGTAAAGAGCGGCTTGAGCAGATAGCGAGCGGCGTGGCTTACGGCTTCGACCTGACAGAACGCACCCAAATAGCAAGGGAGCTTCTCGCCTGGCGCAAGGCGGCATCCGAACCGGTTGCCTATTACTGGTTTAACGAAAGCGATTATGGCCGTGATGTCTCGCTGACCTCACCTGAAGAAGATGATGACGCTGCAGACGCATTTGAAAACGGCTGGCAAGTGGAGCCGCTTATCCGCATACCGAAACTGACCGGAGGTGATGAGTGTTAGCCGGATTCGTTCTCCTCGTTACCTCCACCTTCCCTGTCGCTATGCCAGTATCAGAAACAATTTACCCCACCCTTGAAGCCTGTACGCAGATGAAGAAGCGGATTCTGGAGCGTAAGCCGTTTGCTCAGCTTGAGTGTGGTGAAGTAAGGAGATGATTATGATTAGTGATCAAAGGCTGGAAGAAGCTATTCGAATGGGAGCTGAGGATGAGCTATTGTCAGCATCAGAAACGGCGGCATTAGCAAAAGAACTGCTGGCGCTGCGCAAGGCGTTTAGCAATCCAGTGGCCTACTATGGCGACGGCGCTTATTACAACACCCTCAAAGCAGCAACTAAAGATGGCTGCGAATATTATATAGAACCGCTGTACGCCCGACCTGTTCCAGAATAATCTCACCGAGATATACTCCACTCAGGAGGAATCGCATGACACACAATATCGCAGCACGCAGCAAAGAAGAAAGGGATAAGGTTAACGTCGATTTAGCCGCATCCGGCGTTGCTTACAAAGAGCGCATGAACCAGCCGGTTATCCCGTATGAAGTGGAGATGCAGCAGCCGGAAGCGTTGCGGCCGTACTTTCAGGAGCGGCTTCAGCACTATCGCAGCCTGTCACAGCAGTTCCCGCGCGGCGGCGATCCGGTTTATCAAAAGGAGAGCAAGGAATGACTACCAAGAAGTGGTTTGTTTCATATGAAATCGAAAAAGAAGTACACCCACCAATCAAACTTCACACCTTTGTTGAAGGTTATGACGGAGAGGTTGCACTTGATGAATGGATAACATCCAAGTGCGAGCGCCTTAATCTTGAGAAGGAAAATATAAACATTCTTCAATTCAACCTCATATAAAACCAACCTGCTCCGGCAGGTTTTTTTATACCCAAAATTTGGAAAAACAACATGCAAATCAGTATTAGTGAAAAATACGTGGTCACTGGAGACCAGTATCAGTACATCCTGAATGAGCGAAAGACGGTCAAGGAAGGTAAAAACGCCGGAAGCGAATACCAGCAGACGGTTGGATATTTTCCGAAGCTTTCGTAACTGGTGGCGGCCCTTCTTCATCTTGAAGGCCGGACTGCCGACGTTGCCTCCCTGGAGCATCTGGAGAAATATATCGAGCGCGTAGCTGCGCAGTGCGAGCAGGCTTTCAAGGAGGTGGCAGCATGAGTCACGCCGATATTCTTGACGAAGCCTCAGAACGCGAGCAGCAGCTGATCGCCATTGCCCTGGCCAACCGGCCAAAGCCGGGAATGACGTTTACCGGCAAGTGTCACTACTGCGAGGAGCCGATAAGCAAGGGGCATTATTGTTCGGCTGAGTGCAGAGAAGACCATAGCCGGGTGCAGTGGGCGCAGAAACAGAGAGGTGTGGTATGAACGTTGAATGGAATGGCGAAGGTTTGCCGCCTGTTGGAAAGTGTCAGGCAAAACAGAAGGGTCAGATCGGATGGAGTGATTTTGATGTGGTAGCTGAAAAGTTCGGAACCATATTCGGGTTCTGGACAAGAGCTGGCACTTGCGGCGCATTGGACACTGATAAATGGGAATTCAGGCCCATGCCGCACGAAGAGCTTATTAAGCGAGAGGAGGCAGTCAAAGCGCTTAACGATATCTGCTGGTCATGCGGAGATGATGTTTACGACGCCATCTTAGCCGGCAAAATCCCCCACATTACCCTGAAGTAACACCCACCCACCCTATTCACTATCGCGCTCTGCGTGAGGAGTTGTTATGCCTGATGAAATACGCCCCATATCTGGCTACCACGACAGCCAGACACCTCCGGCACACCGTGACAACTGGCAGACGCCGCCTGAGATATTCGCCGCTCTTAACCGGGACTTCCGTTTTGTCGCTGATGTGGCAGCCAGCGCGCAGAATAACTTACTACCGGTTTACTTCACCGAAACGGATAACGCGCTGGAACAGGACTGGGCCGGGCAGCTTCCGATCGGCATCGTCTGGTGTAACCCACCTTACAGCGATATTTCTCCATGGGTGAAGAAAGCTGATGAAGAGTGCCGCAACGGGATCGGCACTGTAATGCTCGTTCCGGCCGATACGTCGGTTGGGTGGTTTAGTCTGGCGCGGAAAACCTGCACTGAGGTTCGCTTTATCATTGATGGCCGGATCTCCTTTATCCGCGCCGATACCGGCAAGCCCGTTAACGGAAACAACAAGGGATCGATGCTGCTCATATGGAACCCGTTCGTGTCTGATTTTGGCCTGACAGGTTTTGTCCCGCGCGACACGCTAATGGCGATCGGAAGAAAGCTACTTGCCTGCCAGAGAAAAGAAACCGGCCAGGCAGCATGACCAACCCCACCCCATTCTCCGGGCGAGCGCTTAACTGACCTCGCCCTTTTTTGTGGCTATGGCCGCCAGAGGAGTAGATATGGAAACTTATTCGCTTTCCATGGATGAAGCCTGCGCATTTCTTGGCATTTCACGGCCTACCGCTTTGCAGTGGATACGCTCCGGCCGACTGCCTGCGACACGGAAGGATCCGTCTAAAACCAGGTCACCTTACCTTCTCACCCGCCAGGCCTGTATTGCCGCTCTCAACAATCCAATGCACACTGTCGCCGTGAGCGCGGCGGTTGCACATGAGGAGAAAATATCATGTCGATCTTCCGCAGAGGTTCCGTCTGGTACGGGAGTTACACGACGCCGGGCGGCAAGCGAATTAAAGAATCTCTTGGCACAGAGGACCGAAAGCAAGCACAGGAGTTGCACGACCGGCGAAAGGCTGAGTTATGGCGAATAGAGCGCCTGGGTGATTTCCCGGATGTAACGTTCGAAGAAGCCTGCCTGCGATGGCTGGAAGAGAAGGCGCATAAAAAGTCACTCGATGCCGATAAGGGCCGGATCGGATTCTGGCTCATGCATTTTGAAGGGGTGCTGCTGAAGGATATCAGCGAAGCAAAAATTTATGCGGCTGTAAGCCGGATGACTAACAGGAAGGCAGCAGAAAGATGGGGGATGCGAGCCGCGTCGATGAAAAAGAAAGGCGTGGATATCGGGCCCTATAAGCCAGCCCCCGTATCAACGTCAACCAAGGCAAAGCACCTGGCATTAATGAAGGCTCTGATGCGAGCGGCAGAAAGGGAATGGAAGTGGATCGAGAAGTCACCTGTCATTAAGGTGCCTCAGGAGAGAAATAAGCGGGTGCGGTGGCTCGAACCCGCTGAGGCTCAACGACTGATTGATGAATGCCCTGAACCTCTTAAGTCTACCGTAGAGTTTGCTCTGGCGACAGGCTTGCGCCGGTCAAACATTGTCGATTTGAAGTGGCAGCAAATTGATATGCAGCGCAAGGTGGCGTGGATATACCCGGAGGAAAGTAAGTCAGGCAGAGCAATTGGCGTTGCACTGAATGACACAGCCTGCGCCGTTCTGAAGCGGCAGCTTGGCAAGCATCACAACTGGGTGTTCGTACACACCGAAGCTGTGAAGCGGAATGACGGAACGACAACGGCGAGCGTCAGGAAGATGCGCGTCGATTCAAATACTGCATGGCGGGCAGCATTAAAAAGAGCCGGTATTGAGGACTTTCGATTTCATGACCTTCGACACACTTGGGCGAGCTGGTTAATTCAGGCTGGCGTCCCGTTATCGGCATTACAGGAAATGGGTGGCTGGGAAAGCATCGAGATGGTGCAGCGTTATGCACATCTGGCGCCTAACCATTTAACGGAGCATGCGAGGCAAATTGACGCGATTTTTGGCAATCGTGTCCCAAATCTGTCCCACAGGGAAAATTTGAAGGCGGAAGGAGAGAGCTAACTACTTGAAATTTAATGGCACGCCCTGCAGGATTCGAACCTGCGACCTACGGCTTAGAAGGCCGGTGCTCTATCCAGCTGAGCTAAGGGCGCACGGGGATTGCGTGGATTATACGGTCACGACCCGATGAGTCAATAATTTTGCTCTGTATTGCGGGTGGTTGCTGAAGATTCAGACAACCGCATTGATTCAGTGCCTGACAGCACGCCGCGCTTCTGACAAAATAGGCGCCTTCCCCCGATTCATCACAATACAGTGGATTTCCTCTCTGATGGCAGCAAAAATTATTGATGGCAAAACGATTGCGCAGCAGGTACGCCTTGAGGTTGCGGAAAAAGTAAAGCAGCGCCTGGCGGCGGGTAAACGCGCCCCTGGACTGGCGGTCGTTTTGGTCGGCGAAAACCCCGCTTCGCAAATCTATGTCGGCAGCAAACGTCGTGCCTGTGAAGAGGTTGGCTTTATCTCCCGCTCTTACGATCTCCCCGCTACCACCAGCGAAGCCGAGCTGCTGCAGCTGATTGATGAGCTGAATAACGACAGGGAGATCGACGGCATTCTGGTGCAGCTGCCCTTACCGGCAGGCATCGATAACGTTAAGGTGCTGGAACGCATCGTACCGGACAAAGATGTGGATGGCTTCCATCCCTATAACGTAGGTCGCCTGTGTCAGCGCGCGCCAAAGCTGCGCCCCTGCACGCCGCGCGGTATCGTCACCCTGCTGGAACGCTATAATATTGACACCTTCGGTCTGAATGCGGTGGTCGTAGGCGCGTCCAATATCGTTGGCCGTCCAATGAGCATGGAACTGCTGCTGGCGGGTTGCACCACCACCGTGACCCATCGCTTCACCAAAGATCTGCGTCATCACGTAGAACATGCCGATTTGCTGGTCGTGGCGGTAGGCAAGCCGAACTTTATTCCGGGCGACTGGATCAAGCCGGGGGCGGTTGTCATTGATGTAGGCATTAACCGTCTGGAAAACGGCAAAGTGGTCGGCGACGTCGATTTTCATGCCGCCAGCGAACGCGCGGCTTATATCACGCCGGTGCCGGGTGGTGTTGGACCGATGACGGTGGCCACACTGATTGAAAATACGCTGCAGGCATGCGAAGCCTGGCACGATATTCAGGAGAGCTGAGATGGCAAATTTTGCCCTGGGTAAACACCCCTACGTTGAACTGTGTGACCTGCTGAAGCTGGAAGGCTGGAGTGAAAGTGGCGCACAGGCAAAAATCGCCATCAGCGAAGGGCAGGTAAAAGTTGACGGCGTGGTGGAAACCCGCAAGCGCTGCAAAATTGTGGCCGGACAGAAAGTCTCTTTTGCCGGGCACAACGTCACGGTAACCGGTTCCGCTGAATAACCTTCTGTTATGCAGGCCGGGTCAGGCATTCTGCCGCCCGGCTTTCTCCTTGCTTTCCCCGGCCCCCCTTCTCCCCTGACACGCGCACTTTTCCCCGGCAAAATTCGATCGGCGTCAAACTATCACTATTTCGTATCGCTGAATGTGAAAATCTTGTTGCAGCGCGATCAGGCATATTGAAGGATAAGTAGAACGTTCTAGTAAAACGTTCTACTGACAATAACAACGCTGTTAAAACGCTCTTCAGGGGGAATGGGTATGAGTCTGCTATCCGGATTTGTGAAATCGCTGTCTAAATTGTCGATGATTGGGCGCGCCTTAATGCTGCCTATCTCGCTGCTGCCTGCCGCCGGTCTGCTGCTGGCGTTTGGTGATAAATTTCATCTGCCGCTGATGATGAACGCTGGCGGCGTCATCTTCGATAACCTGCCGCTGCTGTTTGCGATTGGTTCCGCGGTCGGTCTGGCGTCCGAGTCGGGTATCGCCGCGCTCTCCGCCGCCGTATCGGTCTTTGTCACCAATATCACCATCGGCACATTGTTAAATATCACGCCGGAAATGGCCTCTCAGGGCGGGAAATATGCGATGGTGGTGGGTATTACTACGCTGCAGATGGGCGTCTTTGGCGGTCTGATCTGCGGCATTCTTGCTGCCTGGTGCTATAACCGCTTCCATACTCTGCAGCTGCCGGAGTTCCTCGGCTTCTTCTCCGGGAAACGCTTTGTGGCCATCGCCACCGCTTTCCTCTCATTCCTGCTCGGCCTGCTGTTACCTTATATCTGGCAGCATATTCAGAACGGTATCGACGCCCTGTCGGTGATGGTCAACGGTGATAACCAGGCGGCCTCCACCTTTATTTTTGGCCTGGTGGAACGCGCATTGATCCCGCTTGGCCTGCACCATATCTGGTACCCCTCTTTCTGGTACTCCTTTGGCGACTACACCACTCAGGCAGGTCAGGTGATCCACGGCGATCAGAGCATCTGGTTTAAAATGCTGGAAGAAGGCACGAAATCCTTCAGCAGCGACACCTATCAGAATGCCGGTAAGTTTATGCAGGGTGAATTCCCGCTGATGCTGTTCGCTCTGCCTGCGGCCTGCCTGGCGATGTACCAGGAAGCGCACAGCAAAAACAAGAAGATCGCCTCCGGCATCCTTTTCTCCGCTGCCCTGACCTGCTTCCTGACGGGGATCACCGAGCCGGTAGAATTTACCTTTATTTTCGTTGCGCCGATCCTCTATGTCTTTAACGCCATCATGGCGGGTCTGGCCTATATGATGATGTATCTGCTGCACGCTCACATCGCCAAGTCATTCTCCGCCGGCCTGATTGACTATATCTCTTTCGGGATTCTGCCTTCCTTTAACGGTTATCAGACCAATTTCCTCAATGCGGTGATTGTCGGCGTTCCGATGGCGCTGATTTACTACTTCACCTTCCGCTTTGTTATCCGTCGTTTCGATGTCAAAACGCCGGGCCGTACTGATGTGACCGCCACGACCAATAATAAGACCGATGCTGAGCTCGCCAGCGAAATCATCGGCCTGATGGGCGGCGCGCAGAACATCGCTTCCGTAGGCTCATGCATTACGCGCCTGCGCCTTGAAGTCGAGAAAAGCGAAATGGTGGACCGCGAAGGTCTTAACGGCATCGGTGCCCGCGGGGTGGTGTTTGTCGGCGATAATGGCGTTCAGGTGATTTTTGGCGCCAGGGCACAATTTATCGCGCAAAGCATGTCCAGCCAGATCGCGAAGTAATACTATGCTGCACTGAGGCGTCTCCCGTCGCCCCGGGAGACGCTGTTATTTCAGGTGGATAACGGCGAACAGCAGGGAGCGGATGTGAAGAAAGTCAGTATTATTGATGTAGCCAGAGAGGCCGGGGTCTCGGTCTCTACCGTTTCGCTGGTGCTGCGTCAGAAAGGAAAGATCTCAGACGCAACCATTGAACGCGTGCAGGCGGCGATTAACACCCTGGGCTATGTGCATAATGTTGCCGCCGCTAATCTCCGCTCCAGTACCTCCAATCTGATCGGCCTGATATTGCGCGATTTCAGCGACAGCTTTTCCATTAAAGTGATGGCCAGCGTGGTGCTGGAACTGGAAAAACAGGGCTATATGGTATTCCTGGGCCAGCCACTCAATGATGGCGAGCACCTGGAGCGCTGCCTGCTTTCCTTCAAACAGCAGGGTGTGGCGGGCGTCATCTATCTGGCGTCAGACACGCACAGCGCGCGGCTACCCGAACAAATTCGCCACTGTCCGATGCCGCTGGTGGTGGTATCGCAATCGCTGCTGGAAGAAGAGTGCAACCTGGTAATGCGTGATAACCGCCAGGCCGCCAACCTGGCGGCACGCTATCTGATTGAGCGCGGGCATCGTCATATCGCCTATATCGGCGGCAGCGAAGGTGACCTGATTCGCCAGCAGCGTCTGCTGGGATTTCGCAGCGCCATGACCCAGTATGGCCTGACACTGCGCGCCGAGGCGACACCGGTGTGTAACGACGACACCCATTCAGCCAGTTTTGTGACGCGCCAGTTACTGGAACAGAATAACACCTTCACCGCCCTGCTCTGTCACTCGCCCGATGCGATGATTGGCGCCCTTTCCGGCATCCATCATGTTGGACGAACCGTCGGGAAAGATGTGTTTCTCACCCAACAGGTGGCGCTGGTAGGCTTTGAAGATATGCTGCACATCAACCTCACCTCCCCCTCCTTCACCTATGTGGCTTCCGCCAGTGAAGAAACCGGACGGCAGGCGGCTGAACTGATTATACGTACGCTCAAAGAGCCAGTGCTCAGGACGCAGCGTATTACGCTCTCTGGCGAGTTAGTGGTGCGGGAATCGGCGTAGAGACAGCCATAAGGCGTCGCCGCAGGAAAAACAGCCCGGACAGCATCACGCTGCCGGGCTGGCGTTATTACTTACGACGCCAGGTGGTGCCCTGCGCACCATCTTCCAGCACAATCCCCATCTCGTTAAGACGGTCACGCGCCGCATCCGCCGCCGCCCAGTCTTTCGCTTTACGCGCATCCAGACGCTGCTGGATCAACGCTTCGATCACCTGCACTTCATCATCGCTGGCCTGCGCGCCGCTCTGCAGGAACTGTTCCGGATCCTGTTGCAGAATGCCCAGCACCTCGCCCAGCTGACGCAATTTCGCCGCCAGCCCATTCGCCACCGCACTGTCAACACTCTTCAGACGATTCACTTCACGCGCCATATCAAACAGCACTGAATAGGCTTCCGGCGTGTTGAAGTCATCATCCATCGCGGCGCGGAAACGGACCTCAAACTCCTCTCCCCCTGCCGCCTGTACATCGCGGTCAGTATGACGCAGCGCGGTGTAAAGACGCTCCAGCGCCGCACGCGCCTGGTTCAGGTTGTCTTCACCGTAGTTCAACTGGCTACGATAGTGACCGGACATCAGGAAATAGCGCACGGTTTCCGCATCATAGTGCTGTAGCACGTCGCGCACGGTGAAGAAGTTACCCAGCGATTTTGACATCTTCTCGCGGTCAACCATCACCATCCCGGAGTGCATCCAGTAGTTAACGTACGGGCCGTCATGCGCGCAGGTGGACTGCGCGATCTCATTTTCATGATGCGGGAACATCAGATCTGAGCCGCCGCCGTGAATGTCAAAATGTTCGCCCAGCTGTTTGCAGTTCATGGCAGAACATTCGATATGCCAACCCGGTCGGCCATTGCCCCAGGGCGAAGACCATGCGGGCTCTTCCGCTTTGGACATTTTCCACAGCACGAAGTCCATGGGATTACGTTTTGCTTCAGTTACTTCGACGCGCGCGCCAGCCTGCAGCTGTTCCAGATCCTGGCGGGACAGCAGGCCATAATCGGCGTCACTTGCCACATCAAACATTACATCGCCGTTCTCCGCCACGTAGGCGTGTCCGCGATCGAGCAGTTTGTTCACCAGCTCGATAATTTCGCTGATATGGCGCGTAGCGCGCGGTTCCAGATCGGGCGGCAGGATATTCAGCGCCGCAAAGTCGTTATGCATTTCACCAATCATACGATTGGTCAGGGTTTCAATGCTCTCGCCATTCTCACTGGCACGTTTAATGATTTTGTCATCAATATCGGTGATGTTACGCACATATTTCAGCCGATAACCGCAGTAGCGCAGATAGCGCGCGACCACGTCGAAAGCCACAAAGGTACGCCCGTGGCCAATATGACAGAGGTCGTACACCGTGATGCCGCACACGTACATACCAATCTCACCGGCATGGATAGGTTTAAATTCCTCTTTCTGGCGACTCAGCGTGTTATAAATCTTTAGCATTGAACGATTCCGTTTAGACGTGTGCGGGTTACGCTTATTTTCAGATGGTCTGATTATTGTGCCGTATTTTTCCCGCTCGCGCGACGCAAAGCAAGCCAACAGCCGCTGCCTTGCTGACGCATCATCAGAAATTATGATATAAGTGCCTCTGTAAAATGGCCCGCTCTCCTTTCGGCGCGGTCCACAACACTGACAACCCCTTTTACAGGACGAGAATATGGTTACCTTCCAGACAAACCACGGCGATATCGTCATCAAAACCTTTGATGATAAAGCGCCTGCTACCGTGAAAAACTTTCTGGATTACTGCCGCGAAGGCTTTTACGACAACACCATTTTCCACCGTGTGATTAACGGTTTTATGATTCAGGGCGGCGGCTTTGAGCCTGGCATGAAACAGAAAGCCACCAAAGAAGAGATCCGTAACGAAGCAAACAACGGTCTGAAAAACACCCGTGGCACCCTGGCGATGGCGCGTACCTCTGCACCGCACTCCGCTACCGCCCAGTTTTTCATCAACGTAGCGGATAACGACTTCCTGAACTTCCGTGACGAAAGTCTGCAGGGCTGGGGCTACTGCGTATTCGCTGAAGTGGTCGAAGGCATGGACGTGGTTGATAAAATCAAAGCGGTTGCCACCGGCCGCAGCGGTATGCATCAGGACGTGCCGAAAGAAGACGTCGTCATTCAGAAAGTGACCGTCAGCGAGTAATGTCGCGCACGCTGTTTATCGCAGATTTACATCTGTGCCAGGAAGAACCGGCAATCACTGCCGGTTTTCTGCGTTTTTTACAGCGGGAAGCGCACCACTGTGATGCGCTCTATATCCTTGGCGACCTGTTTGAGGCCTGGATCGGCGATGACGATCCCAATCCGCTGCATCAGCAGATCGCTGCCGCGCTGAAAGCCCTGCCGGTTCCCGTCTTCTTTATTCATGGCAACCGCGACTTTTTACTGGGCCATGCATTTGCTGCGGCCTGCGGCATGACGCTGCTGCCGGAAGAGCAGATTGTGGAGCGCTACGGACAGCGGGTGCTGATTATGCATGGCGATACGCTCTGCACCGACGATCAGGGCTATCAACGTTTTCGCGCGAAGGTCCACCAGCGCTGGCTGCAGAAACTGTTTCTTTCCCTGCCGCTGTTTATCCGCAAACGCGTTGCCCTGCGCATGCGCGCCGGTAGCCAGCAATCGAACCAGCATAAGTCATTAAGCATTATGGATGTCAATCAGGCGGCGGTAGAAGCGGCGATGACACGCCAGCAGGTGCAATTGCTGATCCACGGCCACACGCACCGGCCCGCGATACACGACCTGAAAGTGCAGAATCGTCCCGCCCGCCGTGCGGTACTGGGCGCCTGGCATACACGCGGCTCGATGATCCAGCTCGACGCCAGCGGCGTAACCCTGATCGATTTCGACTTCTGAATGTGCAGGAAAACGGCCCTGTAGCGGTGACGCAACCGTTTTCCTCGCTGGCGTCTCATGCTATCCTCTGTGCCCTCTTCACCTGCCCGCCCGGCCAGGTTCGTTTGTCTATTCACAGGAGTTGACCGCATGTCATCCAACGCCGCCCCGGTCCGCATCGCTATTGTTATGGGTTCTAAAAGTGACTGGGCTACCATGCAGTTCGCTGCGGAAATCCTCACCAGCCTCGAGGTGCCGTTTCACGTTGAAGTGGTTTCTGCGCACCGCACCCCCGATAAACTGTTCAGCTTTGCCGAAACGGCGGCGCAGAACGGCTTTCAGGTGATTATCGCCGGTGCTGGCGGCGCGGCGCATCTGCCCGGCATGCTGGCCGCCAAAACCCTGGTGCCGGTACTGGGCGTACCGGTCCAGAGCGCGGCACTGAGCGGTGTCGACAGCCTCTACTCCATCGTACAGATGCCGCGCGGGATTCCGGTAGGCACCCTGGCGATTGGCAAAGCGGGGGCGGCAAACGCCGGCCTGCTGGCAGCGCAGATCCTGGCGCTGCACGATCCCGAGCTCGCCAGCCGTCTGGCGGCCTGGCGTCAGAGCCAGACTGACGACGTGCTGAATAACCCGGATCCGCGGGAGGAAGCATGAAGCCGGTTTGCGTATTAGGAAACGGTCAGCTGGGCCGTATGCTGCGTCAGGCGGGCGAGCCGCTGGGGATTGCCGTCTATCCGGTAGGCCTGGATGCTGAGCCGGAAGCCCTGCCCATCGCCCAGAGCGTGGTTACCGCCGAAATTGAACGCTGGCCGGAAACAGCCCTGACGCGTGAACTGGCGCGTCATCCGGCGTTTGTGAATCGCGACATTTTTCCGCGTCTGGCAGATCGTCTGACGCAAAAACAGCTGCTCGATCAGCTGAACCTCGCCACCGCCCCCTGGCAGCTGCTCGCTGCCGCCAGCGAATGGCCGCAGGTGTTTGCCCGTCTCGGTGAACTGGCGATTGTCAAACGCCGTACCGGCGGCTATGACGGCCGCGGTCAGTGGCGCTTACGCGCCCATGAGACCGACGCGCTGCCGGCCGAGTGCTACGGCGAGTGCATCGTTGAGCAAGGCATTAACTTTTCCGGTGAAGTGTCGCTGGTCGGTGCGCGCGCGCATGACGGCACGACGGTGTTCTATCCGCTTACGCACAATCTGCATCAGGAGGGGATCCTGCGTACCAGCGTGGCGTTCCCGCAGGCCGATCCCGCGCAGCAATGCCAGGCGGAGCAGATGCTCAGCGCCATTATGCATGAACTGAATTACGTCGGCGTGATGGCAATGGAGTGTTTTGTCACGCCGGAAGGCCTGCTGATTAACGAACTGGCCCCGCGTGTTCATAACAGCGGCCACTGGACGCAAAACGGCGCTTCCATCAGCCAGTTTGAACTGCATCTGCGCGCCATTCTGGATCTGCCGCTGCCACAGCCGGTGGTGATAGCGCCTGCGGTGATGATCAATCTAATCGGCACGGCAGTGAACCTCGAATGGCTACAGCAGCCGCTGGTGCATCTGCACTGGTATGAAAAAGAGGTGCGGCCAGGACGCAAGGTAGGCCATCTTAACCTCAGCGACAGCGACAGCACGCGTCTGAAAGCCGCCCTGCAGGCGCTGGTGCCGCTGCTGCCAGCGGAATACGCCAGCGGCATCGATTGGGCCCTTGCTAAGCTGTAACTCAGCGCAAAAGTACAAAAAGCGGGGCCAGCCCCGCTTTTTTTATGCCGCTTCGAAACGGCGGAACAGCGCCTGGCCCTTCAGCAACCTGACGCCCAGCCAGCCGCCGCAGAACGACAGCAGCAGCGCGCCGGTCAGCGGCAGCGCCAGCCAGAGTTGCCAGTCGGGCTGCCAGGGGAAATCAAATATTTTGCGCTGCAGGCCCCAGAGCGCAGCCTCTGCCCCCATCGCCGCCGCCACACCTGCCACCACGCCAATCAGCGCAAACTCACACCAGAGCGTGGTACGCAACAGGCGCTTGCTGGCCCCCAGCGTGCGGTACACCATCAGTTCCTGATGTCGCTGGCGCATCCCCACCTGAATCTGCGCCAGCAGCAACAGGCCTCCGCACAGGGTCACCAGCACCACCATAATCTCCAGCGCCTGGCTCACCTGCGCCAGCACCTGGCCAATCTGGCGCATCATACTGCCAATATCCAGCAGGCTCAGAGTCGGAAACTGGCGGTTCAGCTGGGCCAGCAGCGTCGGGTTATGCTCCATGCGGAAGCTGGTCAGCCAGGTTTGCGGCTGTGCATCGAGCGCGCCAGGGGGAAAAATAAAGAAGAAATTGGGTCGCAGGCTCTCCCAGTCCACCTTACGCAGACTGCTGATTCTGGCCGTAAACTGCTGCGTATCGCCAGTAAAAGTCAGTGTATCGCCGAGCGTCACGCCCAGCCGTCCCGCCAGCTCTTCCTCCATCGAGACTTCACCCGCTTGCGGCGGCCAGCGGCCTGCGGTGAGCGGATTGTGATCCGGGCGTTCCGCCTGCCAGGTGAGGTTCAGCTCGCGATTTAGCGCATTATCCTGCTTCGGATCGGCCTCTTTCCCGTTGATTTCTGTCAGGCGCACGCGCGCAATCGGATAGAAAGTTTCCGTTTTAATCTGATGTTCAGCAAGGAAACTGCGTACCTGCGGCACTTGCTCCTGCGTGATATTCAGCAGGAAATAGTTAGGGCTGTCGGGCGGCAGCTGTTGTTGCCAGCGGTCGAGCAGATCGCCGCGCAGCACCAGCAGCAATGCCAGCAACATAAACGACAGGGAAAAAGTGGAGAGCTGGCTCAGCGTCATCCAGGGCTGGCGCAACAGTCGGTTAATGGCCAGCCGCAGCGCCAGATTTTTTATCACCAGGCGACGCAACAGCAGTAATGTCCCCCAGCCAAGCAGCGCCAGCAGCAGCGCCAGCATCACGACCCCGGCCAACAACGCCCAGAGCAGTTTGCTGCCGCCCACCAGCAGCGCCAGCAACACCACCACCAGCCCCGCCATCAGCGGCAGATAAAATTTTAATGGCCAGACGCGCGCCACCACATCACGCCTCAATACGCGCAGCGGCTGGGTCGCCAGCAACAGGCGATAAGGCCGCAGCCCCACCAGCAGCGAAATCACAAACAGCGATCCCAGCGCCCACAGCCAGGGCCAGAAACTGGCCGCGGGCAAGCTGGCGGGCAGTACCGGCTTCAGCATCGCGAGCAGGAGCGCCTCAAATCCCAGCCCAAGCACGCTGCCGCAGAGCGCCGCCAGCAGCAATACGGCCAGCCACTGACCCACGATCAGCTTCTGCAGAGCCGTGCGCGTCGCACCGAGCGTTTTCAGTACCGCCACCAGGTCGTAGCGGCTGCGACAGTAGTGACTCATCGCTACCGCTACTGCCGCCAGCGCCAGCATCAGGGTCAGCAGTGCGGAGAGCAGCAAAAACTGCTGGGCCCGCTGCATAGAGCGGCCGAGCGCATCCTCAGAATTCTCCACGCTGATCCAGCGCTGATCGGCTTTCAGCTGCGGAACGATCCAGCGATCGTAACGCGCCAGCTGCTGCGGGTTGCCGGAAAATTTATAGTGCCAGCTGAGGCGGCTACCGGGCTGTACCGCCCCGGTCTTCCCGACATCCGCCAGATTCATCATCAGGCGTGGCGCGGTCTGAAACGGATTAAATCCGCCGTCAGGCTCCTGAATCACCGCACCGGCAATCTGCAGCCGGGTATCGCCGACCTCAATAGCATCACCAGCTTTCAGATTCAGCAGCGCCAGCAGTCGCGGCGCGGCCAGCACCGTGCCCGCCTGCGGCTTCAGGCCGGGTGGATCGGTCTGCAGGGTGCCAAACATCGGATAGCGATCGTCCACCGCTTTCACCGCCGCCAGCTGTGGCGTCTGATCGGCAAAGGTCATGGTCATAAAACGGAGCTGGCTGCTGACCGTTAGTCCCTCCTCGCGCGCCTGACTCAGCCACTGCGGCGGCACCGGCGCACTGCTGCGCAAGGTGCGATCGCCCGCCATAAAATCGCGGCTCTGCTGGCTGAGCCCTTTCTCCATGCGATCGCTGATCGATCCCAGCGCCAGCACGCAGGCCACAGCCAGCGTCAGCGCCAGCCAGACAATCAGCAGCGAGGGCGAGCGCCACTCGCGCCAGAACCAGCGCCAGATCATGCTTCCTCCTGTAGTTTGCCGTCACGCAAACGCAGCCGACGATCGCAGCGCGCCGCCAGTTGTTCATCATGGGTCACCAGAATCAGTGTGGTGGCGAAATCACGGTTCAGCGAGAACAGCAGATCGGCGATACGATCGCCGGTTTTACGATCCAGATTGCCGGTCGGTTCATCGGCAAACAGCAGATTCGGGCGACCATTAAACGCCCGGGCCAGCGCGACCCGTTGCTGTTCGCCGCCGGAAAGCTGGGCGGGGAGATGGTGCAGGCGCTGCCCCAGGCCGAGTTGTGTCAGAAGCGCACTCGCCTGCTGACGGCTCTGACGCTCATTATCGCCACGCAGCAGCGCAGGCAGCTGGACATTTTCCAGCGCGTTCAGCGTCGGTACCAGCATAAAGGATTGAAACACGAAACCCACGTGTTGCGCGCGCAGAGCAGCCCGCTGCTCTTCATTCATCTGATGCAGTGGTTGCCCCATCAGATGGACTTCTCCGTTGCTGCCGTCATCCAGCCCGGCCAGAATTCCCAGCAAGGTCGACTTCCCGGAACCCGATTCGCCAATCAGCGCCAGGGTCTGTGCTGGTTTGACAACCAGCTCAACTCCGGTAAGGATGGACAACTGATGCTCTCCCTGACCGACGGATTTAGTAAGATGATGAACTTCAACAATGTTTTCCGCTGGCATTATCCCTTCCTGTTTTTCTTGCTTTTACTGGTCTCGCGTCTCGCCGCAGCGGACACACTGATGGTGCTTGGCGACAGCCTGAGTGCAGGTTATCGCATGGCGGCCACGGAGGCCTGGCCGAACCTGCTGGATAAAAAATGGCAGCAGCAGCCCCGGGTGGTCAACGCCAGCATCAGCGGCGATACCGTGGGTCAGGGGCTGGCGCGGTTGCCCGGGTTATTAAAACAGCATCAGCCGCAATGGGTGTTAATCGAACTGGGCGGTAATGATGGTTTACGCGGCTTTCCGCCGCAAACTATTGAGCAGGATCTGCGCAAAATCATTGACGGTATACGCGCGGCCAACGCCAGACCGTTACTGATGCAGATTCGCCTGCCTGCTAATTATGGACGCCGTTATACCGAGGCGTTCAGCGATATCTATCCCAAACTGGCTCAGCAATATGATATTCCGCTGGTGCCCTTTTTTATGGAGCAGGTTTATCAGAAGCCGGAGTGGATGCAGCAGGACGGTATCCATCCCGCCCCCGCCGCCCAGCCCTGGATTGCCACACTCATGGACCAGGCACTGGCTCCGCTAGTTAAACACGAGTAACGGATCGTCGTGCTATCTGACAGGTAAAGTTATGCAAAAAAACGTTCTTATTACCGGCTGTTCCAGTGGTATCGGCCTGGTGGCGGCGCAGGATTTGCTGACGCGCGGCTATCGCGTCCTGGCAGCCTGCCGTAAGCCAGCAGATGTTACGCGCATGAACGAGCTCGGTTTTACCGGCATCTTGCTGGATCTGGACGATGCGCAGAGTGTAGATCGGGCCGCCGATGAAGTTATTGCCCTGACCAGTAACCGCCTTTACGCGCTGTTTAATAATGGCGGTTTTGGCCTTTATGGCCCGCTGTCTACGCTGTCACGCCAGCAACTGGAACAGCAGTTCGCTACTAACTTTTTCGGCACTCATCAACTGACCATGCGTTTGCTGCCCGCGCTGCGGGCCAGCGGACAGGGACGCATCATCAATACCAGTTCGGTGCTGGGGCTGATCGCCACGCCTGGCCGGGGCGCCTATGCCGCCAGTAAACACGCGCTGGAAGCCTGGTCCGATGCGCTGCGTATGGAGCTGCACAGTAGCGGCATACGCGTCAGCCTGATCGAACCGGGGCCAATTCGCACCCGTTTCACCGAGAATGTGACCCAGAGCGAACAGGAGAAGCCGGTGCGCAATCCGGCCATTGCTGCGCGCTTTACCCTGCCGCCGGAAGCCATTTTACCTGAACTGCGTCACGCGCTGGAGAGTCAACATCCGCGTTTGCGCTATCCGGTGACGATGGTCGCACACAGCCTCAGCCTGCTGAAACGGTTACTGCCAGGCTGGATGCTGGATCGCATTTTGCGCAACCATTAAGCAGATTGCCATAATTGAACTTGAAGCGCCGGGCTTCATCCCCATATCCTCAGAACATTTACAGCGAAAGAGACGTCTTCATGTCACCACAAGCTTCGATTATCGACATTAATGAATCCAACCTGCATCAGACGCTGGAGCAGTCCATGCAGCTGCCGGTGCTGTTCTACTTCTGGTCTGACCGCAGTCAGCATTGTCAACAGCTGACGCCGGTGCTGGAACGTCTGGCGCAGGAGTATGCCGGGCAGTTTATTCTGGCCAAACTGGATTGTGATAAAGAGCAGATGGTGGCGGCGCAATTTGGCCTGCGCGCCATTCCTACCGTCTATCTGTTCCAGAACGGTCAGCCGGTTGACGGCTTCCAGGGACCGCAGCCGGAAGAGGCGATCCGCGCGCTGCTGGAAAAAGTGTTGCCGCGTGAAGAAGAACTGAAGGCGCAGCAGGCGATGGCCCTGATGCAGGAAGGCAAACCGCTGGATGCCCTGCCGTTGCTGAAAGAGGCCTGGCAGCTGAGCAATCAGACCAGTGAAATCGGTTTTCTGCTGGCTGAAGCGCTGATTAGCCTGAACCGTAGCGATGAAGCGGAGGCGGTGTTAAAGGTAGTGCCCTTGCAGGATCAGGATACCCGCTACCAGGGCCTGATGGCGCAGATCGACCTGCTTAAGCAGGCGGCCGATACGCCGGAAATTCAGCAGTTGCAGGCGCAGCTGGCGCAGGATGCCGGTAACGCCGGGCTGGCGACAAAACTGGCGCTGCAGCTGCATCAGGTGGGCCGCAACGAAGAGGCGCTGGAGCTGCTGTTTGGTTTCCTGAAGCAAGATCTCAACGCCGCTGAGGGTCAGGCACGTAAAATGATGCAGGAGATTCTGGCGGCGCTGGGTACCGGTGACGCGCTGGCGGGTAAATATCGCCGTCAGCTCTACTCCCTGCTCTACTGAGTTACTGATGGTTTCCACGGGCCGAAGCGACTCGGCCCGACAAGCTGACAGTCTGGAGGTTATATGATTACTGTGATTCCGGTACTTATTGTCCTGGCACTGGTGGTGGTCTGGGCCGGGGTGAAAATTGTCCCGCAGGGCTACCAGTGGACCGTAGAGCGTTTTGGTCGCTATACGCGCACACTCCAGCCCGGCCTGAGTCTGGTGGTGCCCTTTATGGATCGTATTGGTCGCAAGATTAATATGATGGAACAGGTGCTGGATATTCCCTCTCAGGAAGTCATCTCCAAAGACAACGCCAACGTCACCATTGATGCCGTCTGTTTTATTCAGGTGGTCGATCCTGCCAGCGCAGCTTATGAAGTCAGCAATCTCGAACTGGCGATTATCAATCTTACCATGACCAATATCCGTACTGTGCTCGGCGGTATGGAGCTGGATGAGATGCTCTCCCAGCGCGACAACATTAACACCCGCCTGCTGCATATTGTTGATGAAGCCACCAACCCCTGGGGGGTCAAAATCACCCGTATTGAAATCCGCGATGTGCGACCGCCGCAGGAGCTGATCGCCGCGATGAACGCCCAGATGAAAGCCGAACGTACCAAGCGTGCCGATATTCTCACGGCGGAAGGGGTGCGTCAGGCCGCGATTCTGCGCGCCGAAGGGGAAAAACAGTCGCAGATCCTTAAAGCAGAGGGCGAGCGCCAGTCCGCCTTTTTACTGGCTGAAGCGCGTGAACGTCAGGCAGAGGCGGAGGCGACCGCGACCCGCATGGTCTCCGACGCAATTGCGGCAGGGGATATCCAGGCGGTGAATTACTTTGTGGCGCAGAAATATACCGATGCGCTGCAGAAAATTGGTGAGTCTGACAGCAGTAAGGTGGTAATGATGCCACTGGAGGCGGGCAACCTGTTGGGTGCGGTGGCTGGCATCAGCGAACTGCTGAACGACAAGCGCCGGAAGCCCGAATCATGATAATGGCCGAGATCATCGCTCATCCCCACTGGTTCTGGCTCACCCTGGGCGGCCTGCTGCTGGCCGCAGAAATGCTGGGTACCAGCGGCTATCTGCTCTGGAGCGGCCTGGCGGCGGTGCTGGTGGGACTGGTTGAGTGGCTGCTTCCGATGTCCTGGAAGGGTCAGGGGCTACTGTTTGCCGCGCTGACGCTGCTGTGCCTGTTTTTATGGTATCGCTGGTTGCGCTATCGCGAACGCCAGCAGAGGCCAAATGCGCTGAATCAACGTGGCAGGCAAATGATAGGCCGCCATCTGACGCTCGATACGGATCTGCGTGACGGTATCGGCCATGTACGTCTGGGTGACAGCAGCTGGCGCGTGCAGGCCGATCGCGATCTGCCGGCCGGTACAGAGGTGGTTGTGGTGAATGTTGAGGGGATTACGCTGCGCATTCAGCCGCGCCATCACTCAGAGTGATGGCCGCAGCAGCCCGCCAGATGGTTGATAATCGGGCAGTCCGCGCTTTCATCTCCCGGACAGGCGGCCGCGAGTTGTAACAGTCGTGCATGCATGACCTGCAGCTGTTCAATATGCGCCGCAATCTCGTCCGCTTTTTGCAGCGTACGTGCTTTCACTTCCGCGCTGTGGCGCGCTGGATTATTAAACAGCTGCACCAGTTCGCGGCACTCTTCCAGATTAAAACCCACCTGACGCGCCTGGCGCAACAGCGTGAGCTCCTCCAGATGACGTGCGCTGTAGCTGCGGTAGCCGTTTTCGCTGCGCAGCGGCGGCGTCACTACCCCTTTCTCCTCATAAAAGCGGATCGCTTTACGGGTTAAGCCGGTTTTGCTGGCAACATCACTGATATTCATCATGCTCTCCTCTTTCCCCGGAAGATTGTATCACCGGCCTGTTCAGGCGGATGCTATCGCTCTGATAGTGTGCTGATTCGCCGGTCACTGGCAACGATAATTTTTAAAATGTGCAGGCGAGAAGTTTAAGATGGAAGCGACAGGCTGTCAGGCCGCTATATCACATTACTAAAAACACTTCTTTTTATTAAAAATAGTTTTACATACAAATAAAGATTTAACAAAGAGACTTTCCAAACCAGAAAACAAATTATTAAAAAACAGATGAGTGCTTTATAGAATTATTTCTCTTTGATTAGCGTACAATTTCAAGCCCGGTTATTACACAGAGGACCATGCGATGCAAATTGCAAAAATCATATACTGGGCCAGGTGTCAACACGCCCACGCAGATGAAAATGTCCATATCAAAAACAAAGCAATAAAAAGCCTTTTAAAAGAAGTGATTAATGTAAGCAACAAAAGCTATCGGGCCGGCTGGCAGCAGTCCCGAAGTGAAATCATCAGCGACGCAAACACATTATTAGCCAAAGCAAATCAATATACAGAAATTATTAATGCAAACCCGCACACGCATAATAAAAATAAATCAGCAAGGATAAATAATGGTAAAAAGCTGCTTGAAGTTATTATCAGGAATGTTCAAAACCCTCGCAGCCGGGAAAATGGGGTAAGCAGCCTGCCATCCCATTGCAGCTCCCTGGCAGAAATACAGGCAAAAAAAGCCGAAAAAGAGTCTGCCGAAGAATATCTCTACTAACAAAACCCTGCCAGCCTGCAGGCTGGCTTTTTATCCTGGCCCTTCCTTACTCTACACAACCCGCAGTCTGCCCCTGCATAGCTATTTATCTCCTGCGCTTTATTGACCTTCCCCTTGATGGAAGGTTTAAACTTTGTCACGTATCACCTTTCCTTGCGGGGCTGCCCCGCTCTTTTTAAGGAGTCAACGATGTCACAAACAACCGTACTGGCCCTGGATGGTCTCTCCTGCGGTCACTGCATTAAACGCGTCAAAGAAGCGCTGGAACAGCGCAGCGACGTTGAACAGGCGGAAGTTACGCTGGAAGAGGCACGCATTGCAGGTCAGGCCGAAGCGCAGGCGCTGATCGCCACTGTTGAGCAGGTGGGCTATCACGCGACCCTGAAACAGGACGACGCACACCCAAAGCCTGAACCGCTGACAGCAACAGAACCACAGCCGGAAGCGCTGACAGCGGCGTCTCAACAGCTTCCGGCACCGGAGCGCGCTGACGCGCTCCACCTGCTGATTGACGGCATGAGCTGCGCCAGTTGCGTGAGTCGCGTGGAACGTGCCTTACAGCAGGTAGCTGGCGTCAGCCAGGCGCGCGTTAACCTGGGCGAGCGCAGCGCCCTGGTACTGGGCAGCGCCGATCCTCAGACCCTGGTCGCCGCCGTCGAAGAGGCGGGTTACGGCGCGCAGTTTGTTGCCGATGAAGGCGAACGGCGGCAGAAACAGCAGCAGAGCGCGCGTCAGGCAATGCGCCGCTTCAGCTGGCAGGCGGCGCTGGCCCTGCTGCTGGGCGTGCCGATGATGTTCTGGGGCATGTGGGGCGACAATATGATGCTCAGCGCCGCGAACCGTACGACCTGGCTATGGCTGGGCGGCATTACGCTGCTGGTGATGCTGGTGGCGGGCGGTCATTTCTGGCGCAGCGCCTGGCGTAGCCTGCGCAAGGGCACGGCGACCATGGATACGCTGGTGGCGCTGGGCACTGGCGCCGCCTGGCTCTACTCCATCAGTGTGGCGATCTGGCCCGACTTTTTCCCCCATCAGGCACGCCACCTCTATTTTGAAGCCAGCGTCATGATTATCGGCCTGATTAATCTCGGCCATGCGCTGGAACAGCGCGCGCGTCAGCGTTCATCACAGGCACTGGAGCGCCTGCTGGATCTGACGCCGACCCAGGCGCGGGTGATCACCGATCAGGGCGAGAAAAAGGTGCCGCTGAGCGAGCTGCAGCCTGGCATGACGCTGCGTCTGGTCACCGGCGATCGCGTCCCCGTGGATGGCGAGATCACTGACGGCGAAGCCTGGTTCGATGAGGCGATGCTCACCGGCGAGCCGGTGCCGCAGGCAAAAAGCCGTGGCGCCAGCATCCACGCCGGAACTCTGGTGCAGGATGGCGCAGTGCGCTTTACAGCCCGCGCCATCGGTCAACACACTACCCTGGCGCGCATTATCCAGCTGGTGCGTCAGGCGCAAAGCAGCAAGCCGGAAATTGGCCGGCTGGCGGATCGCATCTCTGCGGTTTTTGTCCCGGCGGTGGTCGCCATTGCGCTGATCAGCGCCCTGATCTGGTATCTGGTGGGGCCGCAGCCGCAAATTGTCTATACGCTGGTGATTGCCACCACGGTGCTGATTATCGCCTGCCCCTGCGCACTGGGGCTGGCAACGCCGATGTCGATTATCGCTGGTGTCGGGCGCGCCGCCGAGCTGGGCGTACTGGTGCGCGACGCCGACGCGTTGCAGCGCGCCAGCACGCTGAATACGCTGGTGTTTGATAAAACCGGCACGCTGACGGAAGGCCAGCCGCGCGTCGTTGATATTCAGACCTTTAACGCCGCTGAACGCGCCGGGGTTGTGCGCCTGGCGGCAGCCCTTGAGCAGGATTCCAGCCACCCGCTGGCGAAAGCGCTGGTGGCGGCGGCTGAGGGCGCAACCCTGCCTGCGGTTGAGCAATTTCGTACAATACGCGGCCAGGGCGTCAGCGGTACACTGGCAGGCAAGTCGCTGCTGCTGGGTAACCCAGCCCTGCTGCTGCAGCAAAACATTGATTGCAGTCCCGCTACGCAGGCGCTTACCGCCCTCACGGCACAAGGCGCGACGCCGGTGATGCTGGCCGTCGACAACCAGTTGGTTGCCCTGTTCGCCCTGCGCGATGCGCTACGTCAGGAGAGTCGTGACGCCCTGCAGCGTCTGCACCGCTCAGGTTATCGTCTGATCATGCTGACCGGCGATAATGCGCAGACGGCGCAGGTAATCGCGCAGGAAGCGGGTATTGATGAGGTGATGGCGGGCGTCCTGCCGGAAGGGAAAGCGGAAGCGATACGCCAGCTGCAGCAACAAGGTGCGCAGGTGGCGATGATCGGCGATGGCATTAACGATGCCCCTGCGCTGGCTCAGGCGGACGTGGGCATCGCCATGGGCAGCGGCAGCGATGTGGCGATTGAAACCGCAGCCATGACGCTGATGCGCCACGATCTGCATGCCGTTGCGGATGCGCTGGCCATCTCGCGCGCAACGCTGCGCAATATGAAACAGAACTTACTCGGGGCCTTTGTTTACAACAGTCTGGGCATTCCGGTGGCGGCGGGCGTGCTCTATCCCTTTACCGGCACGCTGCTCAGCCCGGTGCTGGCCGGTGCTGCCATGGCGCTCTCCTCGATCACCGTGGTGAGCAATGCCAATCGCCTGTTGCGCTTCCGACCGCCCAAATCCTGATTGCAGCGACGGCCCTGTTCTTCACCGGTTGAAATCGCTAGCATGGCTTTTTAACCAATAAGGACAGGGCATGATGCGCAGCTTGTGGCGATCATTAAACGCGATGTTACGGCGCCTCGCCCCGGTCAGCTACGCCTGGCCCGCCGTGGATATTCACCTGGGGGATCGGGAATTTCATCTGGTCGGCAGCATCCATATGGGGACGCGTGATATGCAACCGCTGCCGGCAAAACTGCTTACCCGACTGCAGCAGGCCGATGCGCTTATTGTGGAGGCGGACGTTACTCAGGGCTCGTCACCCTATGTCAAAAGTGACGAACAGCCGCCGCTGGCATCGCGTCTGGATGCGCAGGCGCTGGCGCAGCTGCAGAAGCTGTGTGACGACCTGCAATTGTCGATGGCGCTGTTTGATACGCTGCCTGCCTGGCAGATTGCGCTGATGTTGCAGGCGCAGCAGGCACAGCAGCTGGGGCTACGGCCCGACTACGGTATCGATTATCAGCTGCTACTGGCGGCGAAACGCTGGCAAAAGCCGGTGCAGGAGCTGGAAGGGGCGGATGTCCAGATTGCGCTGCTGAAAGCCTTGCCCGATGAGGGTATGGCGCTGCTGCAGGATACCCTGGTGCACTGGCATACCAACGCACGGTTGTTACAAACCATGATTAGCTGGTGGCTGGACGCGCCGCGTCGCCAGCCACCGGCGTCGCTGCCCACCACATTCAGTAGCACCTTGAGTGAGGTACTGATGAATCAACGCAACCAGCACTGGCGGGATGTACTGACGCAGCTACCGCCGGGGCGTTATGTGGTGGCGGTAGGGGCGCTGCATCTGTATGGCGAGGAGAACTTACCGGATTTACTGAGGCGGGCCTGAAAAAAAGAAGGCCAGTATCGCTACTGGCCTGTCAATGTAAAATCGATTTATGGTTTTGGTTATCGCTCAGCCTCAGCGGCTGGCGCAGGGCCAATTCTCGCGCAAAGTGCCCCTTTACGCCAGCTTTATTCATTCGTTCATGGTTTAAAAATTGTACAGCACCAGGAGCCGTTATGACGCCCGCAGTAAAACTCCTCGAAAAACAAAAAGTCAGCTTCACGCTACACCCTTATGAGCATGACGCCAGCGAAACCAATTTTGGTGATGAAGTGGTGCGCAAACTGAATCTGAATGCCAGTCAGGTGTATAAAACCCTGCTGGTGGCACTCAACGGCGATGTAAAGCAGCTGGCGGTTGCGATCACGCCGGTCTCCAGTCAGCTGGATCTGAAAAAGGTTGCCCGGGCGCTGGGCGCGAAAAAGGCGGATATGGCAGATCCGCTGCTGGCCCAGCGGGTAACCGGCTATCTGGTAGGCGGCATCAGTCCGCTGGGGCAAAAAAAACGGCTGCCCACGGTGATTGATATTCTGGCGGGCGACTTCCCCACGATCTTTATTTCCGGCGGTAAACGCGGGCTGGATATTGAACTGTCACCCCAGGATCTGTCGCGTCTGCTGGATGCGCCGCTGACGGATATTGCCCGTCGCGATTAAGCGGGCGGCTGGGCGCAGAGTTGATCGATCATCCAGCGCCCGGCGGGTCCGGGAGGATGGCGCGTCGACCAGATCGCCTCAACCGCAATATGTTGCGGCCAGCCCGGCACCCTGAGCTCTTTCAGTTGCTGATGTCCAAACTGTTGCACCAGCCAGCGCGGCAGCACGCTCCAGCCAAACCCCTGCTCCGCCATCTCCAGCAGCAGCAGATAGGAAGGCGCTGACCAGACCCGTCCGGCGCTCAGCGGACGCGTGCTGCTCTGCGCCCAGGTGTTCAGGCGCAGCTGGCGCACTTCCTGCAGCGCAGCTTCGGTGACCTGCGGCTGTCGTGCCAGCACATGATCGCGGTGCAGCCAGATCGCCATCTCCGCCTGCACCTGCAGACGTGCCGCAGCAATATCGGGCAGCAACCGCGGCTGGGCGCGCACAATGCCCAGCTGGACACGGCCGCTCTGCAACAGCGCCAGCACATCCTCATCCTCGGCAATCATGCATTCAAATTCGATATCGGGATAACGCGCTTCAAAGCCTTTCAGCAGCTTTTCATGATGATCGGCCTGCCAGAAATCGGAAATCGCCAGGCTGAGCCGCGGTTCTACACCCTACGCGAGACGTACCGCCAGCTCATCGAGCCGGTGACTGGCGTGCAGAATGGCTTCTACCTGCGCCAGCGCGCGCTTCCCTTGTTGGGTGAGCACTGGCTGGCGCCCCTGGCGGTCAAACAGGGTAAAGCCAAGATCCGCCTCCAGCGCCGCTACGGCGCTGCTGATAGTCGACTGGCTTTTACCCAGCGCACGGGCCGCAGCGGAAAAAGAGCCGCTTGCCACCGTCTGCACAAAAGCATTCAGAGATTCCGGGGAGTATTTCATCATTATCCATCGCTTTTATCGATAGGTTCTCATTTTAGCCTGGTTACAGTCTGTGAGAAGATAGCGCTCTGTTATTAAGGAGAAGATGATGCAAGCCCGCTCACTGAAAGAACGTTTTTGTCACGCTGTGTGCTTTGAGGTGCTGGCGATAGTTACGGTCTCTCCGCTCGCCGCCTGGGCAATGGATAAGCCGCTGTTTCAGGTGGGTGCGCTGGCGATCGCCCTTTCTACCGTCGCCATGCTATGGAACATGATCTATAACGCTGGCTTCGATCGCCTCTGCCCGCCTGATCGCGTCAGACGTGGTCTGGTACTGCGTGTACTGCACGCACTCGGGTTCGAAGGGGGATTTATTTTAATCGGTCTGCCGATTGCCGCAGGCATGCTGCACATCGGTCTGTGGTCGGCATTTATGCTGGAGGTTGCCTTCTTCCTCTTCTTCCTGCCTTATACCGTGGCGTACAACTGGGCATGGGACAAACTGCGCCAGCGCTGGATAAGGCGTAAAGTGTGCGAAGCATAAAAAAGAGGAGGCATCACGCCTCCCCTGCACTTACTGACTGGCCCCGAACGAAGATGGCCAGAGCCAGGCCAGCAGCATTTTGGGATAGGAGCGGTGGCGCATTTTCTCTTCTTTGCTGTCGCGCTCGCGCTTTTGCGCTTCGGTCAGATAAACAATCTCGCCGCGCGGCGCATACTCGCTCGCTTTCAGCGGTGAATGTTCACTGATATAGCGCTTCAGCACTTCCGCATCCACCAGCCCGGTGTTGACGAAACCCGCATGCTGATCGAGACGGGGATAGCCATCGCCGCCGGCAGCATTAAAACTGTTGATCGCCATGCGCCAGGTTTTTTTCGCCTCCAGCGGTACGCCATTGATTTTGATCCCGCTGACGCCGCTGCCGTCCGCGACCAGGCTGACGTTGGCAAACTGCGCAAAGCCCCCGGAATCAGGCTTAATATTGGCGACCACCGCCAGATAACGGGCAATCTCCTCGCCGGTCAGCGTCACCACGCAAAGCTGATTGGCGAAGGGCTGCACCTCCAGCACGTCATGGTACGTGATCGGCCCTGACGGCAGCGAGGTGCGAATCCCACCACCACTCATCAGCGCAAAGTCCGCCTGGGTACGCGCCATCTGCGCGCGCAGGATCAACTGTCCCATATTGGTCTGCTCAAAACGCACTTTGTTGCGTTCGCCGATAAAAGTCCCCTCAGCGCGTCCTATTTTGACCTGCAGCTGCGCCTCGCCGCGCTTCTTGAACGGCATCAGCAGCTTCATCATCGCGCCGTTGCCCGTCACCTCTTCTCCCCAGGTGAGCCAGGATTCGCTGCCGTCCCGGTTTTTGATCTTATGCTTCAGGTTCACCGGCACCAGCTGATAGTTTTCCAGCGTCAGTTCGCCATTACGAAAAGTAAAATCGCCACGGCCAATGTATTTGCCCCACTCTTGCGCCTGCATAATCCAGACGCCATTTTGCTGATCCGGCCGGCAGGGGGTGCCCGGCTGATAGTCACGCTGACTGACGTTCTCTTTTTCCATGCACACCGCATCGTGTGAATGGCCGCCGACAATGATATTCAGCGTCCCTGCCGGCAGCGAGCGCGCCAGCGTCACATCTCCCGGCGCGTTACTGCCGTGATGACCGTTGTCATAATGCCCCATATGGGTCAGGGCAATGATGACGTCCGGCTTCTCCTGCGCGCGCAGTTCCTCTGCCGCCTTGCGCGCCTCGGCAATCGGATCGCGGAATTCAATGTCCTGCAGATAAGCGGGATGGGCGATTTTCGCCGTATCTTCTGTGGTCAGCCCGATAACAGCGATTTTCAGCCCCATACGGTTAAACAGCGCCCAGGGTTTAAACAGTCGCTTGCCGCTGCTTTTCTGATAGATATTGGCGGAGAGCAGCGGAAATTTGGCCCATTTTTCCTGCTGGCGCAGCACCGTCAGCGGATTATCAAACTCATGGTTGCCGATCGCCATGGCGTCATAGCCCACCAGGTTCATCCCGCGAAAATCGGGCTCCGCATCCAGCAGATCCGATTCCGGCGTGCCGGTGTTGATATCGCCGCCAGAAAGAATCAGGGCACCGCCCCCTCGTGCCTGCACTTCATAGCGCATCTTATCCATCAGGGTTTTCTGCGCGGCCAGACCATATTCGCCCTGCGCGTTAGGCCAGAAGTGACCGTGATGATCGTTGGTATGCAATACCGAAAAGCGATAGGTGCGATCCTGTTGCCAGGCATGCGTAAACATTGGCACCAGGGCCAGCGTAAGCGCAAAATATTGTGCTATCCGTTGAGGTAAAAACAAAACCGTTCTCCTTATTCCCTGCTGACCAGCCCCGGACGGGTTTTACTGACTTTTTCGCTCCACTGTGTCGCATATTCTGTCGGTGAACTCAAGTCGAAAGCGGGTTTACGCGCCTTAAACGCGCCAGACACATCTGATAAAGGCCTGTAATATGTCAGAAAAGCGCGTTGTTATCCCACCGCAACCTTTATTCCGCACGTAACGCTCATGTCAGGCCATAATTTCCCGGTACGTCAGCCTTTTCAGGCAGAGAAATTTTTCCGTGACTGCCCTTGATTATCAGCAAATGCAGCCGATATAGAGAGATAAGCTTCAGAAATAGCCTGCTGAGTCCAATCCTGACCTTTTTTTGACTTTTTTTCAGGTTTGCTTCCTTTTCACACACGTTAACAGGCATATTGACATACACTGAGTTGTTACAAGCGGATACATTTGCGCATAAGGAGCCAGGCATGCATAGCACTACCCCCTTAATCACCACCATTGTTGGAGCGCTCGTTCTCGCCTTCCTCCTCGGTATGCTGGCGAATCGCCTGCGCATCTCTCCGCTGGTCGGCTATCTGTTTGCGGGTGTGCTGGCTGGCCCTTTTACGCCCGGTTTCGTTGCTGATACCACCCTGGCATCGGAACTGGCTGAACTGGGGGTAATTCTGTTGATGTTTGGGGTGGGCCTGCACTTCTCGATGAAGGATCTACTGGCGGTAAAGTCCATCGCCATTCCCGGCGCGATCGCCCAGATTATGGTGGCGACGTTGTTGGGAATGGGGCTCTCCCGGGCGCTGGGCTGGTCGTGGATGACCGGGCTGGTATTTGGCCTCTGCCTTTCAACTGCCAGTACCGTGGTGCTGCTGCGCGCGCTGGAGGAGCGTCAGCTGATTGACAGCCAGCGCGGACAAATCGCTATTGGCTGGCTGATTGTGGAAGATCTGGTGATGGTACTGACGCTGGTGCTGTTGCCTGCTGTCGCCTCAATGTTGGAAGAAGGTAATGCCAGCCCAACCCTGCTTGCCTGGGATCTGCTGCTGACCATGGGTAAGGTCGCCACCTTTATGGTGCTGATGATGGTGGTAGGCCGCCGCGTGGTGCCCTGGATTCTCGCCCGCAGCGCCTCAACCGGCTCACGTGAACTTTTCACCCTGTCGGTGCTGGCTCTGGCGCTCGGTATCGCCTATGGTGCCGTGACCTTTTTTGATGTCTCTTTTGCCCTGGGCGCTTTCTTTGCCGGTATGGTGCTGAACGAGTCTGAGCTGAGTCATCGTGCCGCGCACGATACGCTGCCGCTGCGTGACGCCTTTGCCGTGCTGTTCTTTGTCTCGGTGGGCATGCTGTTTGATCCGATGATTCTGCTGGAGCAGCCGCTGGCGGTGCTGGGAGCGCTGGTGATTGTGGTGTTGGGCAAATCCCTTGCCGCCTGGCTGCTGGTGAGCCTGCTGGGTCATTCACGCCGTACCGCGCTGACCATTTCCGTGAGCCTTGCCCAGATTGGCGAATTCGCCTTTATTCTGGCCGGGCTCGGTATTTCGCTGGGCCTGCTGAGTGAGGAAGGACGCAATCTGGTGCTGGCCTCGGCCATCCTCTCGATTATGATCAACCCGATCCTCTTTTCCCTGCTGGAACGCTTTCTGGAAAAAAATGAGACCATTGAAGAGCAGACCTTCGAGGAGGCGGTGGAGGATGAACAACAGAATCCGGTGGATATCTGCAATCATGTTGTGCTGGTGGGCTATGGCCGGGTCGGCAGTCTGCTGGGGGAGAAACTGCTGGAGGCGAATGTGCCGCTGGTGGTCATAGAGAATTCCCGCCCGCGCGTCGAGGCGCTGCGCGCGCAGGGTATCAGAGCGGTGCTGGGCAATGCGGCCCGTGCCGAAATCATGGAACTGGCCCGCCTCGATTGCGCCAGCTGGCTGCTGCTGACCATCCCTAACGGCTATGAATCGGGTGAAATTGTCGCTGCCGCACGGGAAAAGCGCGACAATCTGGAAATTATCGCCCGGGCGCACTATGACGACGAAGTGAACTACATCCTCGAGCGCGGTGCCAGCCGCGTGGTGATGGGCGAGCGCGAAATCGCCAGCAGTATGTTGCAGATGCTGGAAGCGGAGATGAGGCCTCTCTGAGCGCGCCAGAAAAGCCACGCCGGGGCAGCAACCTGCCCCGGCGTGAGTTAGCCAGTTAACGATCCCAGTAGGACTCCTCCAGGCTGTCTTCACGTTCAGGCAGACCGCGCGTCAGGCGCGGCGAGTGCTGGTTAAGCACCTGATAGCTGACGCGGTTCGCATACTTGCACACCTGCGCCAGTGACGAGTAAGTCAGGTAAGGACGTACATGTTTGCTGGAGTTCGGCACCTTCTGGCGATGATAGTTGTTGGCGGTAATATCATGCAGCAATGCCGCCAGCGCCCCATCACCGGCACCGTTGGTATTCATGATTTTCTCCGGGCCGCCCATATAAGGCGCAATATGGGAGTAAATGCGCAGTGGTTGTTCACAATCCTGCTGACGCATGACGCGGCTGAACTCATACTGGTTAAATTCAGCGATGGCGCCAGGCAGCAGCGGATGATCGGTTTTGCGCTTGTTCGCCTCTTCGGTGTAGCCCGCCATATATAATCCCGCCGGTCCGGCGGTGCAGAGCACCAGATCCACCCATTCCAGCGCCCGGTCGGCGGCCAGCAGTGGATCGCTTTCGCCGGTCAGAGCCAGCGCTTCCTCTTCGTTCATCGCGACAATCGAGACGTGATCGCGCAGGAAATCGCGCCAGAACTGCGGGTTATCGCCAATCACAAATTTGGTGCCCAGCGTCAGTACCACCGGCACCTGATGGCGTTTCGCACAGGCGATGGCCTGCATGGTCGCTTCCGGCATCGGTTCGCCCGCTTTGCAGCGCACCAGATAGGAAGTCAGCACCAGCGCCGAGGCGCCGGCGATCACCGCTTCCGGAATGCTCTCCGCGCGCAGCTGGTTCATCTGTCCCGGGCTGATGGCAAACGTACGCTCGCCCTGCTCGCCAATCAGGGTAAAACAGCGGCCAATGGCACCATCGACACCCTGCAGATAGTTCAGATCCACGCGGCTGGAGGTGTTACAGAGGTAACGATAGGCGTAACCGCCTATCTGGATGTTATTGCACATCACTCCCAGCAGTATAGAGCGATCGTCAGCCAGTACCGAATAGTTATGCAGGGTGTTGCCAATGGTACCGCCGGCAAACTGGTGGCTGATCAACTCATCGCGCATCAGCTCACGATAAAGCGCTTCCGCCACCCCATCCTCGATCACCAGCGAATGCCCGGCACTCAGGCCGTAGCGCGTCAGAAAGTCGTTGTCGACCTGGGCCTCAATATCGACCAGGGTTTGATCAATACCCACCACCCAACTGCCCTCCTCCTGCTCGCTTTGCACAGCTTGCAGTAAGGGATCGCGGGCGCTGACGGGAAAGTAGTGTTTGGATTTGCGTTTGCCAGGAAATTTCATCGTACATATCGTCAGGAAAAACAGGCAGAGGAGGATAGCACACTCTCTGCCGTTACCCTTACAGAGGTGTGTTAACTAACTGCACCATCATCTCAATATGGGCGGCGTCGTCGTTCAGCGCCGGGATATATTCAAACTTCTCACCGCCGGCATGCATGAAGAACTCACAGTTCTGCTCGCTGATCTCTTCCAGCGTTTCGAGGCAGTCCGCAGAGAAGCCGGGACTCATCACCTGCACATGCTTAACTCCCTTACCGGGCAGACTCTGCATGGTTTCATCAGTATAAGGCGTCAGCCAGGGCTCACGACCAAAACGCGACTGGAAGGTCATTTTCACCTGATCCGGGCGCAGCCCCAGCGCCTGAGTCAATGCCGCCGTGGTGTCGGCACAACGCTGCGGATAGTCATCGCCTTCGTTAGCGAAACGCTGCGGGATACCGTGATAGGACATGACCAGCAGATCGGGTTGACCATGTTGCGCAAAGGAGCGTTCTACCGAGGCTTTCAGTGCTGCAATATAGGCGGGATGTTCCGCATAATCGCGGATAAAACGGATGTCCGGCATGGTACGGTAAGTTTTGAACGCGCTGTGCAGCCCGTCCCAGACCGCAGCCACCGTGGAGCAGGAGAATTGCGGATAGAGCGGTAACACGATAAGACGCGTAACGCCCTGCGCCATCAGGCTATCCACCGCGCTTTTCAGGCTGGGGGTACCGTAGCTCATCCCCAACGCCACAGGCATGTCCAGACGCTGTGCGAGCGCATCACGCTGGCGTTTGCTGTAGACCATCAGCGGCGAGCCCTCATCCATCCAGACAGAGGCATACAGTTTGGATACGCGCGGCGAGCGGAAAGGAAGAATGATGCCGTTCAGAATCGGCCACCATAACCAGCGCGGCGTATCGACCACGCGCGGGTCACCGAGAAATTGTTTCAGATAGCGTTTTACCGCTGGAGTTGTTGGCGCATCTGGCGTACCTAAATTCACCAGCAACACGCCAGGCTTGTCTTGCCTCATTTTTATTCCTTGAATGACGTAAGGATGCGTGAAAACGAGGCAATTGTAGCCGAAATAGCGGGAGGGAAAAGCAATTGCTGCAAAAGGGGCCAGCATACTGGCCCCGGAGGGGTTAGCCGAGAATGCGCGCCAGTTCTGCGCTCACTTCCGCTACCTGACGGGTACCGTCAATTTTGTGGTAAGAGGTGTTGCCCGCTTCCGCTTCTTTGCCATAATAAGCGATCAGCGGCGCGGTCATCTGATGGTACTCAACCAGACGTTTACGCACGGTCTCTTCCTGATCATCTTTACGCGTGGTCAGCGGCTCGCCAGTGACGTCATCTTTGCCTTCTTCTTTCGGCGGATTAAAGGTAACGTGGTAAACGCGACCGGAAGGCGCATGCACGCGACGTCCTACAATACGCTCAACGATCAGTTCGTCCGGTACGGCGAACTCCAGCACGTAATCGACACTGATACCCGCTTCTTTCATCGCGTCAGCCTGAGGAATGGTGCGCGGGAAGCCGTCCAGCAGGAAACCGTTTTTGCAATCTTCCTGAGTGATACGCTCTTTTACCAGCGCAATCACCAGTTCATCGGTCACCAGCTTGCCGGCATCCATAATGGCTTTAGCCTGGTTTCCCAGCTCAGTGCCCGCCTTAACGGCAGCACGCAACATATCGCCGGTGGAGATTTGTGGTATACCATATTTCTCCATGATGAATTGAGCCTGAGTGCCTTTACCTGCGCCCGGAGCACCGAGCAGAATAATACGCATTGCGTAATTCCCCTTGCGAATCGCATTGATCAATCTGAAAAGGGCAAGAACATACCATTATGACCCGTTATCCACAAGGCAAGGGCCGGGGTTCCTGCTAAGCCTTTACTTTACCCCCTTTGGCTGCAGAAGCCAGCCTGCAGAGAACTTAAGCGCTTTTTTCAGACTTTATGTCGCCGCTGAACAGGGCTGTGACGCGTTTTCGTACATTTTGCGTCATATTGACGCGTTTTTTACCGTTGCTGCGCGCCCAGGCGTCCACCTGTAACTTTTTTTCCCGTGGCCAGAAATGCATCCCACGATCCAGGCGTTCAGGCAGGCGCAAGCGCTGCTCAGGGGTCAGCGTAAAGCAGGCAAACGGCAGCCCCGGCTGTTGGCAGGCATGTAACCCACCGGTAGCCGCCACCTGTAGCGCGTCCACCACGGCCACATTCCACGGACGCCAGTCAGCGCTTTTCATCCGCGCCAGCGCCGCCTTTACCGCTTCGTCTAATGGCATGCTTTGTTCAAATAAGCGTAGCTCGCTGCGCACCAGGGTACTGAAATCCTGGGTGCGTAGCGCAATCAGAACCAGATCCGCGCTCAGATCGGCATGGCGATCGAGTCGACTGACAAAAAGACTGGCCTCATCCACTAACTGCTCATGCAGCAGGGTCGCAAAACTTTCTGTCGCATCGGTAACCCCCCGACTGTGGCACTCCTTTAACCCACAGACCCGGCCCTGCGGAATATCCACATGCGGCACCAGCGCGATGCTACCCGCGTTCACCGGCACCGCCGGCAAAATGTTCAGCTCGCTGATGGGGTAAAGCGCTGCATAGCGTGAATGGTTACGCGCCTGTTCCTGACGCAAAAACAGTTGAGAAAGAATAATGCGTGCGATGTGCAATGAAGGAACGAAAAAAAGATCGAACTGCTCCAGCCGGTAGTGGCGAGACAACAGCGCTCTTAATGTATTGTGATCAGAGGAGGTGGAAGCAAAGGCAGCCATAAGGGCTCTATTCTCTTTAGGACAAGGTGGCTGTAAGACACTCCTGCGCCAGAGGCCCTGCCCGGCGCTGGCACAAGCGTAACGGGGAGTCAACCCGCCATATTAGGCTGCCAAGGTTAGGCCAATGCGGCTGGACTTTAAAATGATATAAACTGACAATCCCTGTTAGGTTTTTACGCAGAGAGACGAGCATGACAGGGCTTCCCTCATTGAGGGCGTTACACTATTTCCATCAGGCCGCACTTCATTGCAGCTTCAGTACCGCTGCAGAACGGCTTCACGTAACGCATAGCGCCGTTAGCCATCAGGTACGTCAACTGGAAAGCTGGATGGGTACGCCGCTGTTCGTGCGCACCAGCGGACGGGTGAAATTAACCTCTCAGGGCGAACGGCTGTTGCTCAGCTGTCAGAAAGCGTTTAGCGAATTGCGCACGACCTGTGAAAGCATCCGTACCGGTATGCGCCACCACCTCACCATCTCCTGCTCCCCCAGCTTTCTGTCACAATGGTTGATCCCGCGTATCGCCACTTTTTATCAACGCTATCCCGATATCACCATTCAGTTTCAGGGACTCGTGGATGTCGATCAGCTGCGTAGCGAGCATACCGATGTGCTGATCAAAAGTGCCGAGCTGCCGCCAGGCGAGGATATTGCCTCTACACAGATCAGCGATGAATGTATCGGGCCGGTCTGCTCGCCGCATTTTGCCCGCGGTTTTCGCAGTGCCAGCGATCTCCCCCATCTGCCGCTGCTGCATGCCAATACCTGGCCAAACGCCTGGATGGAGTGGGCAAAAAAGAGCGGTACGTCGGGTCCGTTCTGGCCGGGCAAGCACTTTGACAATCTGGCGCTGGCTATTCAGGCGGCGCGAAATAACCTTGGTATTACCATAGCGCCGCAGTTGCTGGTGCGTCAGGAGTTGTCAGAGGGAGGGCTGATTGCCCCGTTGGGCTTTGTGCGCGTCGATCGCACAACCTGGATGATGACCAAAAAGGATCGTGGCGAGGAAGCCGAGGTTTCGCTGTTTCGCAGCTGGCTACAGGATGCCGTCCTGCGCTAAGCGGACAGAGAAAAGGCCGATGCCCGTGGGCGATCGGCCTGAGAGGGGTTTTAGGCGCTCAGCAACTGGTTCATGCGGCGGATAAACTGGTTGGGATCGTCCAGGGTGCCGCGTTCAGCCAGCAGCGCCTGATCCAGCAGCAGTTCAATCCATTCACCAAAGCGCGTTTCATCCTGGGTGTCGGCGACGCGTTTCACCAGGCTGTGTTCCGGATTCAGCTCGAAGATATATTTCACTTCGGGAACACTCTGCCCTGCCGCCGCAAACAGCTTCGCCATCTGCGTGCTGATTTCGTTAGCATCAGTGGTGACAATCGCCGGGGTATCGGTCAGGCGATGCGTCAGACGCACCTCTTTGACCCGATCGCCCAGCAGCGTTTTCACGCGCTCAACAAAAGGCTCCAGCGCTTTTTCCGCTTCTTTCTGCGCTTCTGTCTCTTCATCGGCCAGCTTGTTCAGCGACTCATCCGCTTTGCTCACTGACTGGAAAGCTTTACCGTCAAACTCGGTGAGGTAGCTCATCATCCACTCATCGATGCGATCGGAGAGCAGCAGCACCTCAATGCCTTTCTTACGGAACAGCTCCAGATGCGGGCTGCTTTTCGCTGCGGCATAACTGTCCGCAGTGATGTAATAGATCTTCTCCTGCCCTTCCACCATGCGGCTGACGTACTGCTCCAGCGAGACGTTCTGCTCCGCACTGTCGTTGTGGGTCGAAGCGAAGCGCAACAGTTTAGCGATCGCCTGCTGGTTAGCGCTGTCTTCAGCCGGGCCCTCTTTCAGTACCAGGCCAAACTCTTTCCAGAACTGCTGATATTTTTCCGCGTCATCCTTCGCTAATTTATCGAGCATCTGCAGCGAACGTTTTGCCAGCGCTCCGCGCAGAGTCTGAGTGACGCGGCTGTCCTGCAGAATCTCACGCGATACGTTGAGCGGCAGATCGCTGGAGTCGATCAGGCCGCGCACGAAGCGCAGGTAGTTCGGCATAAACTGCTCGGCGTCATCCATGATGAAAACACGCCGCACATAGAGTTTCAGACCATGTTTATGATCGCGGTTCCACATATCCCAGGGCGCGCGCGCCGGAATATAGAGCAGGCTGGTATATTCCTGCTTCCCTTCCACGCGGTTGTGACTCCAGCTCAGCGGATCGGTGAAGTCATGGGCGATATGTTTGTAAAACTCGTTGTACTCTTCGTCACTGATTTCTGATTTGTTGCGCGTCCACAGCGCCTGGGCCTTGTTGATTTTCTCCCAGTGAGTGGTGTCGTTCTCTTCGTCTTTGCTTTCGATCTCGACCGGCAATGCAATATGATCGGAATATTTACTGATAATGCTGCGTACGCGCCAGGCATCAAGGAACTCATCCTCACCTTCGCGCAGGTGCAGGGTGATTTCGGTACCGCGATCCGCTTTGCTGATGTCGGCAATGGTATATTCGCCTTCTCCTGCAGACTCCCAGAACACGGCTTCGTCAGCGGAAGCGCCAGCCGCACGGGTACGCACGGAAACCTTGTCGGCGACAATAAAGGCGGAGTAGAAGCCCACGCCGAACTGACCAATCAGCTGGCTGTCTTTGGCCTGGTCCGAACCGAGCGACGCCAGGAAAGCTTTCGTCCCCGATTTGGCAATGGTGCCCAGGTTTTCAATTACCTCGTCACGTCGCATCCCGATGCCGTTATCACTCAGCGTCAGGGTACGGTTTTCCTTATCAACAGAGACCCGCACGCGCAGCTCGCCGTCACCTTCATACAGCTCCGGGGCGGAGAGCGCACGGAAGCGCAATTTATCTGCCGCATCCGAGGCGTTGGAGATCAGCTCACGCAGGAAAATCTCTTTGTTTGAATAGAGGGAATGGATCATCAGGTGCAGAAGCTGCTTCACCTCTGACTGGAAACCACGCGTCTCTTGTCCTTTCATGGTCATTGATACCTCAACAGATCAGGTTTAACGAACGTTGGGGGAGAAATGGGGGTGGGAAATGAAATTTCAAGCCGGCATCCGAACGGGCACCGGCAAGCGCTTAAAATTTAATCTTGTGACGTCCCGCCAGCGAGTGTGACAGCGTGGTGCCGTCAACCATCTCCAGCTCGCCGCCGACCGGCACGCCATGCGCGATGCGGCTCGCCTCGACGCCATACTGACCACAGAGCTCAGCGATGTAGTTTGCCGTGGCTTCTCCTTCTACCGTGGGGTTGGTGGCAAGGATCACCTCCTGAATGGTCTCATTTTCCAGCCGCTGCTCCAGCCGGTCGAGACCAATATCATGCGGCCCGATGCCATCCAGCGGTGAAAGATGGCCCATCAGCACAAAATAACGGCCGCCGAACTGACCGGTCTGCTCAATGGCGTGAATGTCAGCCGGGCTTTCCACCACGCAAATCTGACCATTTTGCTGGCGACGCGGGTTAGCGCAGATGGTGCAGATCTCCTGCTCGGTAAACGTGCGGCAATCCGCACAGTGACCGATCTCGGACATTGCGCGCGTCAGCGCCTGCGCCAGCCGCATCCCACCGCTGCGATCGCGTTGCAAAAGCTGGAACGCCATACGCTGCGCCGATTTTGGCCCGACACCGGGCAGGCAGCGCAACGCTTCCATCAGGGATTCAAGCAGTGGACTGGTCTGCATCAGAACGGCAACTTAAAGCCTGGCGGCAGCTGCATACCGGCGGAGACCGATGCCATTTTCTCTTTCTGCGCTTCATCAATACGACGCGCGGCGTCGTTGAAGGCTGCGGCAATCAGATCTTCCAGCATCTCTTTATCATCTTCCAGCAGGCTGGGATCCACTTCCACGCGGCGGCAGTTATGTGCGCCGTTAATGGTGACTTTGACCAGGCCTGCGCCTGATTCACCGGTCACTTCCAGCGCGGCAATCTCTTCCTGCACCTGGGCCATCTTGTCCTGCATCTGCTGGGCCTGCTTCATCAGATTGCCCAATCCGCCTTTACCAAACATAGTTTTCTCTCTCAGCTTAGGCCGCAATACTCTCCGACAGACAGCTGCGGCATGTTTAAACGGGTCGAATACTCTCTTCATCCAGATCCGCATCAAAGAAGCGACGCAGGGTCTGAATATGGGTATCGCTAATAATAGACTGACGCGCCTGCGCCAGTTTTTCTTCATAAATGGCCTGCCGCCACTCCAGTGGCGTCAATACCGCAGGATTATCATCTTCAATGACGGTGACTTCAACTACCTGCCCCGCCGCATTGCTCAGCGCCTCGCTCAACGCCTGACGGGCCGAGGGCGAATTCAGATGACGCTGGCTGGGCCGCAAATGCAGAATCACCGCCTGCGCTGTCTGCTCTTTCCACGCGTTCAGGGCGAGCTGCTGTACCAGTTTCGGTAACGGCAGCGTGGCGATTTCCGCCGCCCAGGGATCGCGCTGCTGCGCTTCTTCCGCCAGACGTGCTGCCAGTTCAGGGGTTTTCTCATGCTCCAGCGCGGAACGCAAGGCTTTTGGCGTTGCTACCGCGGCTGGCGCATTGACAGGTTCGCTCTGCGCTTTCCAGCGATACGCTTCTTTCTTATCAGGTTCCTTGCTGACCACCTGACGTTGCTGGCTGCGTTCGCTGACGTTGGCGAGACGTTCCAGCGCCGAGGTGGCCGGCCGCGCAGGGCGCGCCGCCGGCTCACTCTTTTTTGGCTTGCTGGCTCCCTGACGCAGCAGCTGAGTGCGCGCCTGCAGGAGCTGGCTGGTGGCATCGGACAACGTCTCTGGGGGACGCGGCGGCGCAGCAGAAGCAGGCGCGGCAGCAGGCTGAGACGCACGCGGCGTAACTACTGCCTGCGGCGCAGGTGCCTGAGGCGCGGCAACAGGTTGCGGTGCGGGATCAGGCGGCGCCATCTGCGGCTGTGCCGCCGCTGCGTCAGGCGTCGCGAGCGCCGGACGCATCACTGGCTCGGCCACCGGTGCCATGGGATGAAACGCCAGCGCACGCAGCAGCGTCATTTCTACGCCCAGCCGACGATCCGGCGCCATCGGCAGATCTTTGCGTCCCATCAGCAGGGTCTGATAATAGAGCTGCACATCGGCTGGCGGCAGCTGACGCGCCAGATCACGCAGTCGCTGCGCATAGCTGGCTTCATCTTCGGTCAGCGAATCGGGCAGCAGTTGCAGCATGGCGATACGGTGCAGCAGACGCAGCATTTCAACCAGCAACGCCTCCCACTCCACGCCCCGGGCTGCCGCCTGGTTCAGTAGCGCCATCACCTGCGCGCCGTCGCCCTCTACCAGCGCCTCAATCAGCGCCAGCGGCTGTTCATCATCCAGCGTGCCCAGCATCATACTGACGGTGGCGCTGTTGACGGCGCCCTGTCCCATGGCAATCGCCTGATCGGTCAGGCTCAGGGCATCACGCATACTGCCGTCGGCGGCACGCGCCAGCAGCTGTAAGGCGCGTGGCTCACTGCTGATCGACTCCTGCTCCAGCACATAAGCCAGCTGCTGACGGATCTGATCCAGATCCAGCGCTTTAAGGTGGAATTGCAGACAGCGTGACAAGATGGTCACCGGCAGCTTTTGCGGATCGGTGGTGGCCAGCAGGAATTTGATGTGCGTCGGCGGCTCCTCCAGCGTCTTCAGCAAGGCATTGAAGCTGTGACGCGAGAGCATATGCACTTCGTCAATCAGATAGACTTTAAAACGGCCACGCGCCGGTGCGTACTGGACGTTATCCAGCAGATCGCGCGTGTCTTCGACTTTGGTGCGCGAAGCGGCATCGATTTCGATCAGATCGACAAAACGGCCCTGTTCAATCTCACGACAGTTGTCACACTGTCCGCAGGGCGTGGCAGTAATGCCGGTTTCGCAATTCAGTCCTTTCGCCAGCAGGCGGGCAATGGTGGTTTTCCCCACGCCGCGCGTGCCGGAAAAAAGATAAGCATGATGGATGCGCCCCAATGACAATCCATTCGCCAGCGCAGTCAGCACATGTTCCTGACCGACTACATCAGCGAACGCCTGGGGACGCCATTTTCGCGCAAGTACCTGATAGCTCATGTGGATTCAGTCACTGGGTATCGTTGAAACGGAACAGCAGGCGCGACGCGGAGGTCACCACTACTCTTCACAAAAAAGGTGAGAACAGAACATCTGCAACCCCTGTATATCGTCACTGCAGTTTACCAGTCACGCATTGATATGCCTATTACTTTAGGCTGAAAACAGGGGGTCAGCGCCCCGCTTCGCGGCGGGGCTAAGACGATCAGTGACCCGCGAAATTCACCAGGCTATAGCACTCAATACCCTGGGCTTTCAGGCGGGTTTCGCCGCTCAGATCGAACAGATTAATCACGAAGGCGGCGTCTTTTACACTACCACCGGCACGGCGAATCAGTTTAACCGTGGCTTCGATGGTGCCGCCGGTAGCCAGCAGGTCATCGACCACCAGCACCACATCGCCCGGCTGGATCGCATCTTTATGCAGCTCCAGCTGGTCAGTGCCATATTCCAGCTCATAGGCTTCACTGAAAGTCTCACGCGGCAGCTTACCTGGCTTACGTACCGGCACAAAACCGACGCCCAGCCCCAGCGCGACCGGCGCGCCAAATAAAAAGCCGCGCGCTTCCGTGCCGACAACTTTGGTGATGCCTTTATCGCGATAGCGATCGACCAGCAGCGCAATGGTCGCAGCATAGGCCTGGGGATCTTCCAGCAGGCTGGTCACGTCCCGGAACAGAATGCCTGGTTTCGGATAATCAGGGATGCTTTTGATGCTGTTTTTAATGAGTTCGAGCTGCTGCGCAGTTGCGGTCATAATGTTACGCCTGGTATTAATGCAATATCGCGCAGCTTCCATTGCATCTGTCCCTGATAACAGGCAGATTGGCAAAAGTTCACAAGGGGAAGCCACGCACGAAGACGCCCAAATCTAAGCAAATAGCGCAATAAATGCAACCTTATCACCGTGGCTTGTGATCATCTGTTGTTTCTGTCACCACCGGCATGCGCAGCATAAACAGCACCAGCAGCGCCAGCATCACCCCCAGCGCGATACGCAGCCAGAAGAGGTGAACGAACCAGATAGAAAAGGAAAACGTCAGGATCACCAGCAGAATTGCGCGTCCTTTGGTACCGGGCGGCACGGCACGATATTGTTGCCAGTGGCGAATATAACGGCCAAAGGGGGAGCACCAGAGCAGCCAGTGATGAAAGCGCGGTGACGAGCGGGCAAAACACCAGGCTGCCAGCAACATAAAAGGTGTGGTAGGCAATAAAGGTAATAGAATCCCCAGCGTGCCCAGCACAATTGCCAGCCAGCCGATTGTCAGTAAGATAATGCGCTGCATGGTACCGCCTGATAAAACTATTCTGTGGCTACGTTAGCACAGTCGGATAAAGCGTAATGAAAACATCTGCGACGCGCGAGCGTCTTTCGCAGTTGCTCCTGGCTCTGCGGCAACAGATCATGACTATCCCGGATGGCGCACCCCGTCAGCCCCGTTTCGATCGCCAGCTGTTCAGCAGCAAAGGAACGCGCCTGCAGGATTATCTGGCTGAAATTGAGCATAACTTCCGGCAACTCTGTCAGGATACGCCCGATAACCCGCGAGCAGCCTGGCTGGCGGCCCATTTAGTGGATCAGATCGCTGCGTTACAGCGTGAAGCCCACACCCAGGATGTCCGTCCGCACCGGGAGCGCCCGGTAGCGGATCGCCAGCAACAGAAACGCGAAGAGTATCGCAGTTATGAGCAACGCCTGCAGGCGATGCTCGATCAGCGCGAACAGCGGCTGGCGCTGGCGGAAACCCTGGCGGTGCAGAAGCAGCTAAAGCTGGAGATTGAGGCGCTGGAGGGGCGTCTGGCACGCTGTCGTCAGGCGCTGCATGCGCTTGAATGGCAGCCCGCTTCCGCCTTTTCCCCCGTCCGGGGTAAAAAGGTGGATTAACGCCGCGCCGCCGCAGCTTTCCTCTATACTTAGCGGCAGCTCAGCAGCAGGAAAGCATCATCCAGTGACGCGCCAGAATAGCATTGGTCCGGGCGGCAACCTGGTTTCATCGGGGCAACTCTGTTATCCTGGATCCCGCGGTGCTGGCCGATCCCCTGCTGATGGCAGCAATATTACCCATACAGGAAATTAACGATGTCTCTGGAAAACGCTCCTGATGAAATCAAGCTGGCCGTGGATTTAATTATGCTGCTGGAAGAGAACCCGCTGCCGACGCAGACCGTGCTGGCTGCGCTGGCGATCGTTCAGCGGGATTTTGAGAAAAAGCTGGCGGCGGAAAAGGAGGCCTAACGGACGACCGCCAGCGTCGGACTGAGGCGCAGCATATCGATAAAGGTGTCTACCAACTGCGGCGCCTCGGCAGCCAGGTCGAAGCTTTCCGGCGTAAACAGCCAGCTTTCCATCATGCCATTCACATAGCCGCGCATAATCACCGCCGCCTGACACGTATTAAGGGTGGCAGGAAGCTGGCCAGCCTCAATGCACAAGCGCAGCATCCCTTCAATCCTGCTGTAACACGTCTGCAATAAACTCTGCTGAATATGGCGCAACGCGGTCATCTCACCGACAAATTCACATTTATGGAAAATGATCTCCATGAGCGCACGCCGTTGTGGATCCTGCGCGGTGGCTTCAAGCAGATAGATCAGCATGGCGCGTATAACAGAAAGTGGATCACCAGGGTATTTTGTCTGATACTCAAGTTCCAGATTCTCCAGGCCTGCGTCACACTGCACCCAGATTTCATTCAGCAGATCGGCTTTATTTTTAAAGTGCCAGTAAATCGCTCCCCGTGTGACACCCGCTGCGGTGGCAATGTCCGCGAGCGAGGTTGCCGAGACGCCATGTTCAGAGAAGCAAGTGATGGCTGCGTCGAGTATTTGGTGACGCGTTTCAAGCGCTTGCTGTTTGGTTTTTCGTGCCATAGGGGTCTTTTTTTACTGACAGGAAGATTTACATACATTTGTGAATGTATGTACCATAGCACGGCCCCTGTTTTAACGCAGCAATGGGTTAATCGGTTTGTGATCCATTGATCATTTGATATCGGACACTAGAGGTTTATTTATGAATAAAAACAGAGGATTATCGCCTCTGGCGGCCGTCCTGATGCTTTCAGGCAGCTTTGTGTTAACAGGATGTGATGATAATAAATCCCAGCAAGCCGCCCAACAGCAGCAACCGCCGGAAGTCGGTGTGGTAGTGTTAAAAAAAGAGCCGCTGAAAATTACCACTGAACTGCCTGGCCGTACCTCGGCCTATCGGGTGGCAGAAGTACGTCCTCAGGTTTCCGGTATCATTCTGAAGCGCAACTTTGTGGAAGGCGCTGACGTGAAAGCGGGTGATTCTCTCTATCAGATCGATCCGGCCACTTATCAGGCGACTTATCAGAGCGCCAGGGGCGATCTTGCGCAGGCGGAAGCGAATGCCCGCATTGCGCAGCTGACCCTGAAGCGTTACAAGCCGCTACTCGGCACCAAATATATCAGTCAGCAAGATTACGATACCGCCGTGGCTACCGCAGCTCAGAACGATGCGGCGGTTCAGGCGGCGAAAGCGAATGTTGAAACGGCACGCATTAACCTTGCGTACACCAAAGTGACCTCGCCTATCAGCGGTCGCATTGGCAAGTCCAGCGTGACGGAAGGGGCGCTGGTGCAGAACGGACAGGCCACAGCGCTGGCTACCGTACAGCAACTCGATCCCATGTACGTCGACGTGACCCAGTCCAGCGATGACTTTATGCGCCTGCGCGCAGAGCTGGAGTCGGGTCAGTTGAAACAGGTCGACGGCAAAGCGAAGGTCACACTGCTGATGCAAAACGGCAGCGAATATGCCCAGCCGGGTACGCTGGAGTTCTCTGATGTATCCGTTGACGAAACTACCGGCTCCATCACCCTGCGCGCCATTTTCCCGAACCCGGATCATCGTCTGCTGCCCGGCATGTTCGTGCGTGCGCGCCTGGAAGAAGGCACCAATCCGAATGCGTTGCTGGTTCCGCAACAGGGTGTGAGCCGTACGCCTACCGGTCAGGCCACCGTGATGGTTGTGGGCGCCGACAATAAAGTTGAAGTACGTAACATCACTGCTAACCAGGCGATTGGTGACAAGTGGCTGGTGACTGACGGCCTGAAAGAGGGCGAGCGAGTGATTACCGTGGGTCTGCAACGTGCCAAACCCGGCATGCAGGTGACGCCTCAGGAAGTCGCGGACGATGCGCAAGCAGTTTCAGAATCACAGTCTCAGGCTCAGTCTGAAAAATCATCGTCATAACAGGAGCCGTTGAAACATGGCTAAGTTCTTTATCGATCGCCCCATCTTTGCGTGGGTTATCGCCATCATCGTGATGCTGGCGGGTGCGCTATCGATTCTTAAGCTACCGATTGAGCAATATCCAAATGTTGCGCCGCCGGCAGTTCAGATTCGTGCAGCTTATCCGGGCGCAGATGCGAAAACATTACAGGACTCGGTAACTCAGGTTATTGAGCAGAATATGAACGGTATCGATGGGCTGATGTACTTCTCATCGAACAGTGACTCTTCTGGTAACCTGCAGCTGACGCTGAGCTTTGAATCCGGCACCGACCCTGATATTGCTCAGGTACAGGTACAGAACAAGCTACAGCTGGCTATGCCACTGCTGCCGCAGGAAGTGCAACAGCAGGGGATTCAGGTACAAAAATCCTCCAGCAGCTTCCTGATGGTCGCCGGCTTCGTCAGTGAAGATGGCAGCATGACGCAGAACGACATCGCAGACTTTGTGGCTTCAAACATCAAAGATCCTATCAGCCGTACCTCGGGTGTCGGTGATACTCAGATCTTTGGTGCGCAGTATGCGATGCGTATCTGGATGGATCCGAGCAAACTCAATAACTATCAGTTGACGCCGGTAGATGTCATTAATGCCATCAACACGCAGAACGCCCAGGTGGCGGCAGGTCAGTTAGGCGGAGCGCCCGCTGCGCCGAATCAGCAGTTGAATGCGTCAATCATTGCCCAGACCCGTCTTACCTCCACCGAGGAGTTCGGCAAAATTTTGCTGAAAGTGAACAGCGACGGTTCGCAGGTACGTCTGCGTGACGTGGCCAGAATGGAACTGGGCGGCGAAAACTACGAGGTGATTGCCCGTTTTAATGGCAAACCTGCCTCCGGTATCGGTATTAAACTGGCAACCGGGGCTAACGCCCTCGACACCGCGACCGCGGTTAAAGCGGAGCTGGGTCGTCTGCAGTCGACCTTCCCGGCCGGTCTGAAAGTGGTGTATCCCTATGACACCACCCCCTTCGTTAAAATCTCGATTAACGAAGTAGTGAAAACCCTGTTTGAAGCGATCCTGCTGGTGTTCCTGGTGATGTATCTCTTCCTGCAGAACTTCCGTGCCACGCTGATTCCGACCATTGCCGTGCCGGTGGTGTTGTTAGGGACCTTCGCGATTATCAACGCGTTTGGTTACTCGATAAACACCCTGACCATGTTCGGGATGGTGCTCGCTATCGGCCTGCTGGTGGATGACGCCATCGTGGTGGTGGAAAACGTGGAACGCGTGATGGCGGAAGAAGGCCTGCCGCCCAAAGAGGCGACACGGCGCTCCATGGAGCAGATCCAGGGCGCGCTGGTGGGGATTGCGCTGGTGCTCTCCGCGGTGTTTATTCCTATGGCATTCTTCGGTGGCTCGACCGGGGTTATTTATCGCCAGTTCTCCATCACTATTGTTTCGGCGATGGTGCTGTCAGTGCTGGTGGCGTTAATTCTGACCCCTGCGCTCTGTGCCACGCTGCTGAAACCGATTAAAGCTGGCGATCACGGCAAAACCGGCGGCTTCTTCGGCTGGTTTAACCGTCTGTTCAACAAGAGCACCGATCATTACGTTGACAGCGTCGGCCATATTGTGCGCAGCACCGGTCGTTATCTGCTGATCTATCTGTTGATTGTGATTGGTATGGCATACCTGTTCCTGCGTTTGCCCTCCTCCTTCCTGCCGGAAGAAGATCAGGGGCTGCTGCTGGCTCAGGCACAGCTACCGGCTGGTGCTACCCAGCAGCGCACCCAGAAGGTCATGGATCAGATCACCGATTACTTCCTGACCAAAGAGAAAGATACGGTGCAGTCAGTGTTTACCGTTAACGGCTTCGGTTTTTCGGGTCGTGGTCAGAACACCGGTATCGCCTTCGTCAGTCTGAAGCCCTGGGATGAGCGAGCCAGCAGCGATATGAAAGTGCCAGCCATCGCCGGACGCGCTATGCAGGCGCTGGGAGCCATCAAAGATGCGATGGTTATCCCATTCAACCTGCCAGCGATTATCGAGCTGGGTAACGCCACCGGCTTCGACTTCCAGCTGATCGACCAGGCTAACCTGGGTCATGAAAAACTGACTCAGGCGCGTAACCAGCTGCTGGGCATGGTCGCGCAGCATCCGGATACGCTGGTTGGCGTGCGTCCGAACGGTCTGGAAGATACGCCGCAGTACAAACTGATTATCGATCAGGAAAAAGCTCAGGCGCTGGGCGTTGCGCTCTCCGATATCAATACCACCTTACGTGCTTCCTGGGGCGGAACCTACGTCAATGACTTCATTGACCGGGGCCGCGTAAAGAAAGTTTACGTTATGGGTGAAGCGCAATCGCGTATGCTGCCGGAAGATATCGGTAAGTGGTACGTGCGTAATAACGTCGGTGAAATGGTGCCATTCTCCGCCTTCTCCTCGGCCAGATGGCAGTACGGCTCGCCGCGTCTTGAGCGTTATAACGGCTTGCCTTCCATGGAGATTCTCGGCCAGGCTGCCCCGGGCAAAAGTTCGGGTGATGCAATGGCACTGATGGAAGAACTGGCGTCGCAGCTGCCTACCGGCATCGGCTATGACTGGACCGGTATGTCCTATCAGGAACGCCTCTCAGGTAACCAGGCGCCGGCACTTTATGCTATCTCGCTGATTGTGGTGTTCCTGTGCCTTGCCGCGCTTTATGAGAGCTGGTCGATACCCTTCTCGGTCATGCTGGTGGTGCCGCTTGGGGTTGTCGGTGCGCTGCTGTTCACCACGCTGCGTGGCTTGAGTAACGACGTTTACTTTGTGGTTGGCCTGTTGACCACCATCGGCCTCTCGGCGAAGAACGCCATCCTGATCGTAGAGTTCGCCAAAGATCTGATGGAAAAAGAGGGCAAGGGTCTGATAGAAGCTACGCTGGAAGCATCCCGTATGCGTCTGCGTCCTATTCTGATGACCTCGCTGGCATTTATCCTCGGGGTACTGCCGCTGGCGATCAGTACCGGTGCCGGTTCCGGCGCGCAGAACGCCGTAGGTACAGGCGTAATGGGCGGGATGATCGCCGCGACGGCGTTAGCGATCTTCTTTGTGCCGGTGTTCTTTGTGGTGGTTCGTCGCCGCTTTGGCAAGAATAAAGCGGAGATCGAACAGGGTCACCCGGTAGAACATACCTCTTCCCACTAACAGTTTCTTCCTGCAAAAGGCCGCCTGCGCGGCCTTTTTTTATGCCTGTTTTCGCCCTTTCCGCCGTTCATCTTCCCATGGCTTGTAATCTGCATCTCAGTGGTGCATACTATTGTTATGTTATAACGTAACAGAGGAAATTACGATGAAATCCACTATCCATCCGGTCTTTCGCCCGGTCGTTTTTCATGACACCAGCGTCGACCGTTATTTCAAAATCGGATCGACGATAAAAACTGAGCGGACCATTGATTTTCAGGGTGAAATTCTGCCCTATGTCGCGCTCGATATTTCTTCTGCTTCGCACCCGCACTACACCGGCAGGCAGCAAGCCGTTGCCAGAGAAGGCGGTGCGGCGCGCTTCAGACAGCGCTATGGCCGTTTAGTGGCAGGAGAATAAGCGATGCAGGTGCTCAGCTCGTTACGTGCGGCGAAGGCGCGCCATCGGGACTGCAGGATAGTGCGTCGCCACGGGCGCATTTATGTCATCTGCAAATCAAATCCGCGCTTTAAAGCAGTACAAGGCCGCAAGAAGAAAAGCTAATCAATCAAGGGTGGCCGCAGCTCACGCGGCCTGCCCTTTTCCCCTTCTGTCGTTCAGGTGCTCTGCCTTTCATCCCTGTAACCCATGCTTTCCAGTTGATAAGTTTTCTTTACGCAATAAGCCCGTCCCTGTTGCCGCAGGAAACAGGGGCAGCAATTTATCCGTAGAAAAAATGGCGTAAAATGTGTCAAAAGATAACGGTTATCCCAAAAAGTCATAATCCAGGCTATGTTAATAATCATGACGTAGTGAGTGAAACACGGAAGATATATCACAATGATAGACACCACCATGCGTGTTATCCTTGAAAATGACTTGCAGAAGTTCAATCATAGGGTTTTAAACCTTCCTCTGTCAGGAAAGCGATGCAAGCTGTTATTCAGTGTGAGATTGAGCCCGGCGAGAACAATTGCGATAAATTAACAGCGGTTATTGAACAGAATATTCCCAAAATAGCCGAAGCGCTGATCGGAGAGTTAGACTGGTATTCACAAAATGCGCAGTTAGTTCCGGGGAGTATTAAAATTATTTTAATCGCAGCTGTAGCGCCAGACCGATTTAAAATGCATTACCGTTTTGAATGGAACTTATTTAGTCCTTGCCAGGATCTAAATGAAATTGTTGTACGCGAAGAAAGCGTTACCTTTCTCATTTTGCCTGGTGAAATCAGATTTGAAGTGATTGATAACGCCCGGCCCTCACCTGCAGATGAATTGTAATATTTCGTCATTGAGGTGAGCAAAGCTAATCATTCTGGCTTATATTTATAGAGTCCGTTAATTAACCTGTAATAAAAATCGCTTCCAGGCCACGTAACTTTAAACTCACCGCGCTGCGGTAACTGTGTAAGCTATGGAGGGGAAAAAGATGGACGAGTACTCACCGAAACGGCATGATATTGCCCAACTCAAATTCTTGTGTGAGAATCTGTTCGATGAAAGTATGGCGAGCCTGACTGACAGTCATCACGGCTGGGTAAATGACCCCACTTCTGCGAGCAACTTGCAACTAAACGATTTGATTGAGCATATCGCTTCTTTTACGATGAATTACAAAATCAAACATGCTGAAAATGAGGGGCTGATCCGGCAGATCGATGATTACCTTGATGATACCTTTATGCTCTTTAGCAGTTATGGCATCAGTACACAGGATCTTCAGCGATGGCAACATTCAGCTAAACGCTTATTTAATATGTTTGCTGAAGAGTATGCTTTTCTTCAACAACCTAGCCATTCCTTTTAGCAATAACGTAAGAACGGTTTAATTATGAACAATAAGGCTTTAACAAAAACGGATTATTTGATGCGGCTCAGGCGTTGTCGCTCAATCGATACGCTTGAACGTGTCATTGAAAAAAACAAGTATGAACTCCCTGACGATGCTCTGGCGGTATTCTATTCCGCTGCCGATCATCGTCTGGCTGAACTGACCATGAACAAACTCTATGACAAAGTCCCGAGCTCGGTATGGAAATTCGTGCGTTAAACTGACCCTGATTAGGCTTTTAATCGCCCTGCCCGTGGTTACGCCACCCCTTATTGACTCATACAGATAATATTTGCCTGCCGGCGAGGGATCGGCTACAGGCATTATTTGTCAGCAAGGGAATGAATAAGCGGGAAAAGGCGACGGCAGAAATGACGGCGGCCTGGTCTGTTAAGGGTTTTGCAATAAAAACGATTTATTTCAACGCTTAACACGGCGGAGCAAAATGCGTCTCATAAAAGGGTGACACTGATAGCGTGTTATCTTATTGCGACTTAAATAAAAATGGTCGCATTGCGCCAGCCTCAGGCTTTCAGTTTAAGCAGGGTTACCTGAGCGTCGATTACAACGATCAGCGGGTGCACTCTCTCAGGACCATCCTGCCGGTAAAAACAACCTGCAAGCCCGTTCCCAAGCCGGAAAACGCCTGACCTGAGTTTTATTCCCTGTACATGGGAATCGTCTTCTGTCAGCCTGGCCAGAGAGTAAGAACAGGAAAGCCAAATCGACGGGTGTCAGTCATGCGGCAGGGAAATACGAAGCAAGCGCTTCATCCGATGGCATTACGCACATTAGTCCTGCGCCAGTAGCAGATCACGTGGCAGGAACGCATAAGATGTCGCTACGATTTGCATTCTGATGGATGCACAGAAGTGGTATTACTGCAGTATCAATGCACTAAACAGAGGGACTACCTGAAGGATGTCATACCGTTAGCATAAATTGGGTGGGGGCCCTGCCAGCTACATCCCGGCACACGCGTCGCCTGCTGCGGCTGCTTCCTTCCGGATCTGACCGAGTTCACAAGTTAGCGTTGCGGGAGAACCAACAGGGCCCCCATTGATAAGCTCTTATCGTAAGAGCGCAGGCATTATCGGGGAAGCCCAGGTGAATTGCAAGGGCATGACGGGTAACCGTTGGATTATTGAACAAGCCATGCGGGCCTGCGGATTCACGCGCAACCTGGCATGATGTTAAAATGGATTTACCCTATCTCTGACAGGATGTTCCCGTGACCGACAACGACAGTTTTCAACAGCGTATCTGGCAAATCGTTGCGGCCATTCCCTGCGGCAAAGTCACTACCTATGGCGATGTGGCGCGTCTGGCCGGTTCACCGCGTGCGGCGCGCCAGGTCGGCGGCGTGTTACGTCGTTTACCGCCAGGTAGTCAGCTGCCCTGGCACCGGGTGATTAATCGCCATGGCACTATTTCACTGACCGGAGATGACCTTTTTCGTCAGCGCGATGCGCTGGAGGCGGAGGGCATTGAAGTGAGTGATGATGGCCGCATCGCGCTGGAGCGCTATCGCTGGCAGCCATAAAAACGCCCCTGACGGGCTGAGGGTTCCCCATAAATAAAGACAGGCATAGAAGGTTATGATCTACTTAGTGTTCCACCAAAAAGTAAGGTCACACCTCTATGCCTGTTTCACAAGTTTGCCATAAATTTTTTAGCCAGTCCCTGAACTCCATTCATCAGTACCGTAAAAACGCTCTGCTTGATATGACCGTGGCTCTGACGCGTGGTGCTTCGCTTTCTCTTACCAGCATCGGCAGATATCTGCCAGGCCCCGCACGTGTTAAGCACAAGATTAAGCGTGTTGACCGGCACCTCAACAGCGACCTGATGTTCAGTGATATTCCCTGTGTCTACCAGCAGCTTGTATCCCGCCTCACACACAGCCTTTCAGTTTGTGTCATTGCTGTGGACTGGAGTGGTTATCCTTCATCAGAGCTCAGTGTTTTGCGGGCAAGCTTATTGTGTGATGGCAGAGCTATCCCTCTGATGAGTAAAGTCATTTCCTCCCGCTACCAGAACAACTCTGCCGTACAAAATGCCTTTCTCGATCAGATGGCTGTCGCCATCGGCAAAGATAAGCAGGTCATTATCGTGACCGATGCAGGCTTTCGCAGCAGCTGGTTTCACCACATCCGCTCTCTGGGCTGGGATTTTGTCGGACGAGTCAGGGGCAGCCTCTATTTTCAGGTCATCGGGGATGAAGAGTGGCAGATGGCGCGGGATATTGTGTCATCAACAACGGCACGCTACCCGGGATTCGGGCGTCTGGCACGTAACGCCAGTCGTGACTGTCCGGGACATTTCTACACCGTGCATAAGCGGGCGACGGGCAGGAAAAGCAGCCAGCATTACCCCAAAACAGACAGGATGTACCGTAAAAACGCGCGTGAACCGTGGCTGCTTTTTACCAGCCTGATGGAATATAAGCCACGCGAGACAGTTAAACTTTATAGTCGCCGTATGCAGATAGAACAGAACTTCAGGGATGAAAAAAGCGAGCGCTATGAGCTGGGACTGCGGGCAAGTAAAAGCCGGGGAGAAAAACGAATATCCGTGCTTTGCCTGGTTGCAGCTCTCTACAGCATCATCCTGTGGCTGACGGGATATTACCTTGAAAGTAAGGGAATAAATCGATGGTTCCAGGCGAACAGTGAGAAATCACGCAGGGTGCTGTCGTATCTGACATTGAGTGAAAATGTCATCCGGCAGTCGCCGGAGCTCCTGTCGGGAATGAACCCCGACAGGGTGTATGCCGATATGGCCAGAGCCTACAGAAACATCATCATGGTGTACTGATAATGTTTCTGGGGATCCCTCAGCCCTGCCGGGGCGTTTTCTGTTACAAACGGGTAGGCGCAGGTAACGCCGCAGATGGCGTCACTTGCGTGGGTGAGGTTGAGGGTACGGTAGTCGCCGCGCCTGCCTGCGTCGGCATCGCCATATGCGGTACCGGCACCAGAACCAGCTCCGCTTTGCTTCCGCCCTGATTAATCACCGGTTTCACCTCTTCGGTAATAAAGGCCATTTTGCCATCAATAGTAATGGCTGCGCTCAACAGAATGCGCGCATTTGGCTGGATATCGGCAGGATTAAAGGGCAAAACAAACTGGAAGGGAGCCTGTTTCCCATCGGTATGTACCACACGCTGGGCCAGTACTTTTGACGGCACGTCAGCCACGGAAGCATCTGACAGCGTGACGGTCAGCACCGCATCGGGCGGCAACGCAATTTTCTGCCGGATATAGATTGAGCCGCTCACGTTGGGCTGCGCAATCGCCGCCTGCTGACCTGCGACGGCAGAGCCTAAGGTTGGCGTCGGTACATCACGACCTTTATCAGCACAGCCAGCCAACGCGACCGCCAGCGCCACACCGCTAATAAGTTGCCAGTGTTTCATTGATGTCGTCTCCTTCTGAACAAAATGATTATCGGCAGCGAATTCTTCGTACAGCTCATCACCCGCTGTATGGCATTAATTCTGGCACAAAAAAAGGTGACTTGCCTGGAAGCAGATGAGCGCGCGGAAAGCGCAGAGAATGATTGACGGAAACTGGTCGGATCTTTCAAACTTAACCGATCCCGCCATTGAGGAAAATATCATGAGCCAGGCACTGCATAATTTGCTGAATCTGTTAAATCTGGAGAAACTGGAAGAAGGGCTGTTTCGCGGTCAGAGCGAAGATCTGGGCCTGCGGCAGGTCTTTGGCGGACAGGTTGTTGGTCAGGCGCTCTATGCGGCAAAACAGACGGTGCCGGAAGAGCGTATCACCCACTCTTTTCACAGCTATTTCTTACGTCCTGGCGACAGCCAGAAACCGATCATTTACGATGTGGAAAATCTGCGCGACGGTAAAAGTTTTAGCGCGCGTCGCGTCAGCGCCATCCAGAATGGCCATCCCATTTTCTATATGACGGCCTCTTTTCAGGGCCCCGAGAGCGGCTTTGAGCATCAGAGCGTAATGCCCTCGGTACCAGGTCCGGAGACGCTGCCCTCAGAACACGATATTGCCCATAAAATGGCAGCAATGTTACCGGTGAAAGCGCGCGATAAGTTTCTTGCCGAACGTCCTTTTGATATCCGTCCGGTCAAATTTCATAACCCACTCAAAGGACATGTGGATGAGCCGGCGCGTCAGGTCTGGATCCGGGCGAATGGCGCCCTGCCCGCTGACTTACGTATTCATCAGTATCTGCTGGGTTACGCATCCGATCTCAATTTCCTGCCGGTAGCGCTCCAGCCACATGGCAAAGGCTTCCTCGAGCCCGACATGCAGGTCGCCACTATCGATCACTCAATGTGGTTTCATCGCCCCGTAGACCTGACGCAGTGGCTGCTCTACAGCGTGGTGAGTACCTCATCGTCCAGCGCACGCGGCTTTGTACGCGGTGAATTTTTTACGGCTGATGGAGTGCTGGTGGCTTCTGCTGTGCAGGAAGGGGTTATACGTCAGCGTTAAGCGATAAAAAGGGGCGATATTATCGCCCCTTTTGTATGTCATGTTGCAACTGCTTTTCTACAACCCGGCGGTTTTACTGGTTATAGGCATTTTCGCCGTGGCTGTTCACATCCAGACCTTCACGTTCCTGATCTTCCGGCACACGCAGGCCAACCATCATATCCGCAACTTTGAAGCCGATGAAAGCGACCACACCGGTCCAGGCGATGGTTACGATGCAGCTGAACAGCTGTACCCATACCTGATGACCCATGCTGACCCCCTCTGCATAGCCTACGCCGCCCAGTGAAGAGGATGCGAATACGCCGGTCAGAATACAACCTACGATGCCGCAGACGCCATGCACGCCGAATACGTCACAGGGATCGTCCACACGCAGCCATTTTTTCAGTGTCGTGACGCCCCAGATTCCCGCCAGACCACCTGCCAGACCGATAATCAGCGCACCGCCAGGTCCAACGTATCCACAGGCCGGGGTGATTGCGACCAGACCGGCGATAAAGCCTGAGCTGGCGCCCAGCAGAGAAGGCTTGCCACGCAACGCCCATTCGCCAAAGGTCCAGGCAAGAACTGCAGCTGCAGTGGCCATGACGGTATTCAGGAAGGCCAGCGCAGCGACTTCGTTAGCGGCAGAGGCAGAGCCCGCATTGAAGCCAAACCAGCCCACATAGAGGATTGCCGTACCGGTAAAGACCATCGGCAGGTTGTGCGGTTTAAAGGCTTCTTTACCAAAGCCAGCTCGTTTGCCGACCAGATAAGCGCCAACCAGACCGGCTACTGCCGCATTGATATGCACCACGGTACCGCCTGCGAAGTCCAGCGCGCCATCCTGCGCCAGGAAACCGCCGCCCCAGACCATATGCGCGATCGGCATATAGGCCAGCGTGACCCAAATCACCACAAAAATCAGTACCGCAGAGAAACGGATACGTTCCGCAATGGAACCTACAATCAACCCGACGGTAATACAGGCGAAGGACGCCTGGAACACTACGTGAATATACTGATAGAAGGAACCCATCACGGCGGTCAGCTCGATGTTTTTCAGCATCACCCACTCAAAGCCGCCGAAAAAGGCGTTACCTTCGCTGAAGGCCAGTGAGTAGCCGTAAACCATCCATAAGACACAAACCAGCGAAAAGGTGACCGCTACCTGAGTCAACAGAGAAAGAACGTTCTTGGCGCGGATCAGGCCGCCGTAAAACAGGGCAATGCCCGGGATTGTCATAAACAGCACCAGGGCGGTGCAGATCATCATAAAGGCGTTATCGGCCTTATCTACCACCGCAGGGGCCGCCATTGCCAGCGAAGGTAACAGTGCCAGGCTGCTCAGGCCCAAGGTTGCGAATAATTTATTCATCTCTTTTCATCCCATCACAGTACAGAGCTAAAATTACAATGCTGCTTCGTCGGTTTCACCGGTACGAATGCGGATCACACGCTGCAGCTCCGCCACAAAGATTTTGCCGTCGCCAATTTTGCCGGTGTAAGCCGCTTTGCTGATCACGTCCACCACTTCATCCAGCTGGTCGTCGGCAATAGCGATATCAATTTTGACTTTCGGCAGGAAATTCACACTGTACTCGGCACCGCGGTAAAGCTCTGCGTGGCCTTTCTGACGACCAAAACCTTTTACTTCGGTGACCGTCAGGCCCTGAATGCCAATGGAGGATAAGGCTTCGCGCACATCCTCCAGCTTAAATGGTTTGATTACCACGGTAACCAGCTTCATAGGATCCCCTCCAGGTAGTAAATAATTAAGTCACACCGGACACGCAGGGATATAAGCAAATATTGTGCCAAAAATAAGAAAAGCAGCAGATACAGGCGTGCAACGGGCGCTGACGCGGTTCGCTTTACGAGGAGAAAAGTAAGAGAGAGGGCAGGCCCCGTCCAGACCTGCCGTTAATGCACTATTTTAGTGCTGATGGAGACAAAGAAGTGCATTTATACAGAATACTCTGAGAAAATTGCGCAAAAAAAGTGCAAACTACCCCTCTGCAGCCAGCGGAATGCCCACTGCCAGTTCGTCGCCCGCCTGCTGCAGCTGGAACATCTGCCAGTAACGCCCCTGCTGCGCCAGCAGGCTGAGATGGCCGCCCCGCTCTACCACCTGACCGCGATGCAGCACCAGAATCGTATCCGCTTCGGTAATGGTGGATAAACGGTGCGCGATAACCACCAGCGTGGTGTGCTGCCGCAGAGCACGCAGCGTTTGCTGAATGGCCTGCTCCGTGCCGGAATCAATATTTGCGGTCGCTTCATCAAGAATCAGAATCTGTGGCAGCTCTACCAGCACGCGCGCCAGCGCCAGTAGCTGCTTCTGCCCGACCGACAAGGTATTCCCCTGTTCGCCCAGACGGGTATGGATCCCCTGCGGCAACGCGCGCGCCAGGCTGGCGAGTTGTACCTGCTCCAGCGCCTGCCACACCGCCTCTTCACTGATATTGCGCCCCAGCTGCACATTAGCCAGCAGCGAATCGGCCAGCACCACCGGGTCCTGCTGCACCATGGCGATGCCGCGCCGCAACACCTGATGCGTCAGCTGGCTGAGCGGGCGATTATCCAGTAGGATCTCGCCGCGCGTTACCGGATAGTAGCCCATCAGCAAATTAGCCAGCGTGCTTTTCCCGCTGCCGGTATGCCCTACCAGCGCAATAAAGCTGCGCGCGGGCACCTCCAGATTAATATCGCTCAGTACATCGCGATCTTCCCGGTAGGCAAAGCTCAGCCCACGTAAGGAGATGGTGCCTGAGGCGAGCGGACGCACATCGGTACCGTAGGCCTGGGGCGTCGCATCCATCAGTTCAAAGATGCGTTCCCCGGAAACTACCGCCTGCTGCAGCATCGACTGCTGGGTCGTCAGCTCAATCAGCGGCTCGTTAAGTCGCCCCAGAAAGCTGATAAAGGCGTAAAGCACCCCCACCTCAAACACGCCCGGCGTGGAAAAGCTGAACAGCAACAACAAGCCACAGAGGATCACTGCGGAAAACAGGCTCAGCAGCGGGCGCAGCAGAAAACCGTCCAGGCGCAGCGTCTCCATACGCGCCAGATAGTGGGAACGGCTGGCTTCCCCCATGCGCTCGCCAAAACGCGCCTGCTGACGGAACTGCTGAATCACGCTCATACCGTTAATGACTTCATTGAAACCATTATTGATGTCAGCCAGATAGCTGCGTACGCGGCGGGCTATCGGCGTACTGTAACGCTGATAAATAAACATCACCGTCAACACCAGCGGGAAAATCACCAGCGCCACCAGCGCCATACGCCAGTCAAGACTGAACATCGCCACCAGCATCGCCCCGATCAGCGCTGCGCTGCGCAATACCGTGGCCACGACCGTGACATAAAGATCTTTAATCACCTCGGTATCGTTGGTGACACGCGAGATAATCTGGCCGACCGGCTGGGTATCGAAAGCGCTCAGCGGCTGCTGCAGGGCGGCATCCATCACATCGCTGCGCAGACGCTGTACCACGCCGACCGACACACGGTTAAACAGCAGCGCCTGGTTGTAGTGCAGGGAGGCAGCCAGCAGCTGCAACAGAATATAGCTGACCGCTAAGCCTGCCACCGTTCCCCAGGGCATCTGATGACGAGCCAGCAGATGATCGATAAAAAAGCTGACCAGGACCGGTCCGGTCACTTCCGCCGCCGCGGCAATCCACAACATGCCTGCCGCCAGCGCCAGCGATTTGCGCCAGGGCTTGCCGTAAGCGAGCAATCGTTTCAGGGTGGGCCAGAGCCGGGCAGATTTAGCCATGGGGCACTCCTTTTTCTTCTTCATCCTCATCCAGCGCCGCTTCCAGCTGCTGGTAGCGATACATATCCCGGTACCAGCCGGGCTGCGTAGACAGCTGTTCATGCATACCGCGCTGCGTCACTTCGCCCTGCCGGAGCACCAGGATCTCGCTGGCTTCCGTCAGGGCGGAAAGCCGGTGCGCGCTGATAATCAGCGTGCGCCCTGCCCCCCAGCGCCGCAGATTATGCAAAATCTCGTGCTCAGTGCGGCCATCCACGGCCGACAGAGCATCATCAAGGATCAGGATTTCCGCATTCAGCAGCAGCGCACGGGCGATGGAGAGACGCTGTTTCTGTCCGCCGGACAGCATTACGCCGCGTTCGCCCACTTCAGTTTCATAGCCCTGCGGCAGACGCAAAATATCTTCATGCACACAGGCAAGTTGCGCCACATGTTCGATCTCCGCCTGGCTGGCGTTGGGTTTCCCCAGCGCAATATTGTTGGCAACCGTATCGGAAAACAGAAAAGGCGTCTGGCTCACTACCGCCAGACGGCTGCGCCAGTCATCGATACGCAGCTGCGGCAACGGGATGGCGTGATAACGAATCTCCCCCTGCTCGATATCGAAGTGGCGCTGAATCAGGCTCAGCAAGGTGCTTTTACCGCTGCCGGTGGGTCCGCATAGCCCCAGCATTTGTCCCGGCTGCAGCTGAAAATTGAGATGGCGCAATACCGGTCGGCTGTTGGCCGGATAACAAAACTCACGAATGGCCACCTGCAGGGTACCTGGCGCTTCCGGTAGCGACTGCGTACCATCCACCACGGCCGGGGCTTCCGCCAACAGCGCGCGAATGCGGCTCCAGGCAGCGCTGCCGCGCTCAACAATATTGAACATCCAGGCGAGCGCCAGCATCGGCCAGATCATCAGCCCCAGGTACATCACAAAACTGGTGAGCTGACCGAGGGTTAAACTGCCGTGCCACACCATCCAGCTGCCGCCGCCAATAGCCAGCAGATTGGAAAAGCCAATGGCGATGTAAATGGTAGGATCAAAGCGGGCATCGACACGCGCGACATGCAGATTTTTTTGTCCGGTATCACGGGCAATCTCACTGAATTGCTGTGACTGATGCGCCTCAAGGCCAAAAGCTTTAATCATGCGGATACTGGTCAGGGTCTCCTGCGTCTGATCGTTCAGCGAGGAAAATGCCGCCTGCGCCCGTTTAAAACGCTCATGCAACTGATTACCGTAGCGATGGATCACCCGCGCCATTATCGGCATCGGCACCAGCGCCAGCAGCGTTAACTGCCAGCTGATTTGCGTGCTCATCACCAGCAGCACCGCCAGACCCATCACCAGCGAATCCACCAGCGTCAGTACGCCTTCACCGGCAGCAAAGACCACGCGATCCACATCGTTTGTCGCGCGGGCGATCAGATCGCCGGTACGATGACGCAAATAGAACGCCGGATGCTGGCGGCTGAGCTGACGATAAAAATCCTCGCGCAACTCAACAGCCAGCTGATACGACGCGCCAAACAACAACACCCGCCAGACGTAGCGCAATAAATAGACAACCACCGCCGTCAGTAGCATGACGCCAATCCACATCAGAATACGTCCGCTGCTCAGGCTATGGCTGGTGACGCCATCCACAATGACGCCCACCAGATGCGGCGGCAACAGCTGTAACAGGGCAATAATGATCAGCAAGACAATCGCGCCCAGATAGCGTCGCCACTCGCGCAAAAAATACCAACTTAACTGGCTGAATAGTCGCACAACACGCTCTCGGTTTTTTAACTTGCAAGGTCAGGAGGATAAACCGGCCTGATTGATCGTCTCCTGCGCCTTGCGCGGGAAGCGATACTTTCTCTCTGAGCGCCAGTATAACGGAATAAGGTCGGTCTGTTTTCCTGAGCGTGCCCTGACGGGACGCGACCTGAGTGCGGGAAAAAGGGAGAAGAAAGCGCCGTCAGCCATGCGAAAAAAACCGGACTTCCTGTCCGGCTCACGCTAAAGTCTCAGCATTCGGGGGAATACGCGAGATGTGGCGTGGTCATCCAGTGATTTAAATAGTGAGACACTGCCTGTGTCTCGCAATGACCAATAACCGGCAAATGGGGCAGCGCTGTTTTTAACTGACTCATGGCATTACCCATAATGAAGCCTTTGCCTACCTGCTCCAGCATTTCGCGATCGTTCATCGCGTCGCCAAAGGCCATGCACTCTGCCAGACTCAGACCAAGGTGCTGGCACAGATAAGCCAGCGCCGCGCCTTTGTTGCAGTTCACCGGCAACACTTCCAGACAGTCACGGGCGGAGAAGCAGATATGCGCCTGTTGCCCCAGCGCCGCATGCAATTGCATCTTTAAATCGCACAGCGCATTATGTTCGTCGATAAAGCAGATTTTCGTGACCTGATGCGCGGGCATCCGGCGTAGATCGCACAGCTGATAGCTGAAGCCGCTGAGTTGGTGCGCCTGCAGCACCTCCGGCAGTGGCTGATCGGTAAACCAGCCCGCATCATTAAACAGGTGGATGCTGGCGCGGGTACGCCAGCGGGTATGCAGGACCTCTTCTGCAACCGCAGGCGTCAGATCGCTGGCAAACAACAGATTACCGTCAGGATCGTGGATGCGCGTGCCGTTACCGGTAATCAGCCAGGCGTACAGGCTCATCTGCTTACGCAGAATCTCCATCTCCAGCAGGTGTCTGCCGGTGGCGAATACCAGTCGCACCTGCCGCTCATGCAAAGCAATCAAGGTCGCCAGCGTCTCTTTGCCTGGCTGATGGTTCGGCAGCAGTAATGTGCCGTCCATATCAAATGCGGCTAATTGCGCCATAACACCCCCCTCTTGTCCGAATAGCGGGTTTTACTATCGCCTGGTAATTACGGAAGTAATAGTGAATACTTTTTAAAAATTGTTCCGGATTTTCTATGCGCCAGCTTAACCGACTGAATCAGTTTCAGCGCCTGTGGCAGCAAAGCCGCGGAGCGCCCCAGCACACCAGTGTGGCTGCGATGGCGGCCTGTTGCTTTTGTAGTGAACGACACCTGCGCACTTTGCTGACGCAGTGGCAGCAGGCGGGCTGGCTCCAGTGGCGCGGGGAGGCGGGACGGGGCAAGCGCGGCACGCTGCTGTTTTTGCACTCCCCCGATCAGCTGCGTCAGCAACTGTTACGTCAGCAGCTGGATGCGGGCCTCTCTGCGCAGGCGATGCAGCTGCTGCAGCTGGCACCGGATGGCCTGTTTAACCTGGTGCAGCCGCTGATGGGCGGACAGTGGCATAAGGATGCGCCCGTGTTGCGCATTCCCTATTACCGCCCGCTGGAGACCATCGCCCCGTTGCAAATCACCGGGCGCGCCGAACAATATCTGGCGCATCAGCTATTTTCCGGTCTGACGCGTTTTCATCACGACCAGCTGGAGGGCGATCTGGCCCACCACTGGCAGTGCGATGCGCAGGGAACGCTCTGGTATTTCTGGCTGCGCCCTCAGCTGTGCTGGCATAACGGTGAACCTCTCGTTGCTGATCAACTGGCCGCACAGTTTGCGGCTATTCTGCGTCACCCCGTGGCACATTATCTGTTGGCTGACGTTGAGACAGTGGATGCTCCACATCCGCTGACGCTGCGTATCCGGTTACGCCAGCCCGATTTCTGGCTGGCACACCGTCTGGCTCACCTGCTCTGCCTGTTACCTCATCCGCTTGATGCGCGTCTGGGTAGCGGCGCCTGGAAACTTGCCCATTTCAGCGCCGATCTGGTACGGATTGAAAGCCATGCGCGCTGGCATTTTCAGCTTCCGTTGATGCAGGCAGTAGAGTACTGGATCACGCCACAGCTGTTCGACAGCGCGCTGGGCACCAGCTGTCGCCACCCGGTGCAAATATCTATTGCGCAACCGGATGAGCTGACGTTACTGCGCCCGGTGGGTCACAGTATCAGCCTGGGCTTCTGCTACCTGGTGTGCCATCCCCACCCCGGTTTTAGCGCTGCGCAGGCACGTAAACTGTTTGCCCTGATCCAGCGCAGCGGCGTCGTGGGCCAGCTGCCGCTGGACGAAGGGCTGATTACGCCAAGTCAGGAACTGCTGCCTGGCTGGCCGGTGCCACAGATCGCTGACGAGCCTGTCGCGCTGCCCGCTACCCTGACACTGCATTACCATCTGCCGGTGGAGTTGCATGAGATGGCGCACGCGTTACAACAGCTGTTGCAGCAACAGGGCTGCAACTTGCATGTCGTATTCCACCCGGTTAAAAGCTGGCGTGACGGCGAGCTGCCAGACGATGCGGATCTGGTGATGGGCGATCGACTGATTGGTGACGCGCCGGTCTTTACCCTGGCCAGCTGGCTGCAAATGGATCCGCTCTGGCAACCGCTACAGCAAAACAGCAAAATAGCCGGACAGCTCGAAACTATTCAGCGGCTGCCGCAGGAAGCAGATCGGGCTGCCGCAGTGCAAACCTTATTTCAGCAGCTGATGCAGGAAGGCATGCTGCTGCCGCTGTTTAATTATCACTACCAGATTTCGGCACCGCCGGGTATCGAAGGCATCGCGCTGAATTCGCTGGGGTGGTTCGATTTTAACCGTGCCTGGATCCCGCCCCCGGGCTGGCCAGCCGACCCTGTTCAGGAACAGCGCGAGACATTACCATAAGTGCAAATTTTTTCTCAGGACATAACAATGAAACGAGCCGTTGTGGTTTTTAGCGGTGGACAAGATTCCACGACCTGCCTGATTCAGGCACTTCAGCAGTATGATGAAGTGCATTGCGTCACATTCGATTACGGACAGCGTCATCGCGAAGAGATAGAGGTGGCACGCGCACTGGCGCAGCAGCTGGGCGCGCGGGCGCATAAGGTGCTGGATGTTAATCTGCTGAATGAACTGGCTATCAGCAGCCTGACGCGCGACAGTATTCCGGTACCGGCTTACGATCCTGACGCCAGCGGTTTACCCAGCACCTTTGTACCGGGCAGGAATATTCTTTTTCTTACTCTGGCTGCAATTTATGCTTATCAGGTTGAGGCGGAGGCGGTGATCACCGGCGTCTGTGAAACGGATTTTTCCGGCTACCCTGACTGCCGTGATGAGTTCGTCAAAGCCCTGAATAACGCCGTTACGTTGGGAATGGCGCGCGACGTTCGTTTCGAAACGCCGCTGATGTGGCTGAATAAAGCGGAAACCTGGGCGCTGGCCGATTACTGGCAGCAGCTGCCGCTGGTACGACAGGAAACCTTAACCTGCTATAACGGCATAAAAGGCGACGGCTGTGGTGAGTGTGCTGCCTGTCATCTGCGTGCGCAGGGTCTGCAGAGTTACCAGCAGAACGCGCAGGTGGTAATGGCTGCCATGAAAGCGAAAACCGGGCTGGTCTGAGAGCGCGACGGTACAGCAAAGCCCGGCTCCGTGGCGCGTGGGCCGGTCAGAGAAGTAACCTTTGCAAATGCTGTTTCAGCTCGCCCTCAAGCGGCACAGCTTTCTGGCTGGTTAAATCAATGCAGACAAAGGTTAAGGACGCATCGGCCACGGGGGTTTGATCCTTTTCCAGCACCACACGCTGCGCCAGCACGCCACTTTTGCTGTTCAGCTGGATCACTTCGCTGTCTATCTGCAACAGGTCGCCCAGCACTGCCGGGCGACGATAGTTGATATTGATGTTTACCACGACAAAAGCCAGCTTTCGCGCCGCCATCCAGTCAAACGCGTCCGCCTGTTCAAGCCACTGCCAGCGTGCCTCTTCAAGAAATTCCAGATAACGCGCATTATTCACATGCTGATAAACATCAAGATGATAACCACGTACTTTAATCGAGGTACGCATAAGCCAGGTTCTCCTCAGGGGTTGCTCAACTGGTATGACCTTCTCAGCCTGGCAGAATCTGGCGAACATATCTGACGCTTCGCTATAGCTGCGAACACCATCACAATTTCAGCCGGGAGGCATTGCGCTCAATCAGCGCGCTGCCAATGCCGGGCACTTCTTTTAACTGCTCCAGGGCGGTAAAGGCACCGTACTGTTCCCGGTAACTGACAATGGATTGCGCTTTTTTCAGTCCGATCCCCTTCATCGCTGCTGCCAGCTCCTCAGCACTGGCTTCATTGATGCTGACCCGTTCTTCTTTCTGCGGGGCAACAGGCTCACTGATTTTCTTCTCTACAGGCGCCTCCGCCGCCGCCAGAGAGGTAATATAGCCTGCACCGCCAAGCGCCAGCGTAAAAAAAATTGCATTAAATGATTGTTTAAACATGCTGTTTTTCTCCTTGTGTTTGACAGCGCCCACAGGATGTCACAGCCCCAGACAGGCAACAAAAGGCAAAAACAGAAAATGGAAAAGGCCGCATAAGCGGCCTTTGTTTATCACAGCGGTTACGTTTTTTTTGCGAGGCTTACTGCATTTGCGCTGCGGCACCGTATTTGATTTTCGCCTCTTTACGCAAGCTCTGCAGCAGTGCTTCAAACGCAATCTGCGCATTATTTTGCGTTACGCCTTTGACCATCTGATCAATCTGGCCCTGTGGCAGCGATCCCGCACTGACTTTATCCAGCGCAATCAGTACCACGTTCCCCTGCATATCTTCGCTCACGCCAAAGGAGGGGCCCGCCTTCTCCGGCTGCGGCAAGTTGTAAGCCGCCTGCGCAACGGGATCCTGCGTATTGCGATCGACCGTTTTGCTCTCGCCAAAACTGAGGCCTGCCGCGGTCAGCGCATCCTGTTTGCCAGCTTTCAGGTCAGCGAGGATCTTATCGGCCTGCGCTTTCGCTTGTTTTTCCGCTTTGTCGTGCTTCAGAGTATCGGCAATCTGCGCTTTAACATCAGCCAGCGCCTTGACCGCTTCCGGCTTGTGCTCGCTGATACGCAGCACAAAAGCGCGATCGCCATCAACGGTGATGATGTCTGAGTTATTACCTGGTGCGCCATTTTCTCCCACCAGACCACCATTAAAGACAGCCTGTTTCACAGGATCAAAGTTCAGCTCCTGCGGTACGTCATCACGACTGAACCAGCCGGTTTCCATGGCTTTGACACCTGCTGCCTGCTCTGCGCCTGCCAGCGATTCGTTATCATTACTGGCCGCTTCGCTAACCTTCTGCTGCAGCTTATAGAAGGTATCCAGGGCTTTTTCCTGCTTCACCTTATCGGCAACGGCATCCCGGACGTCAGCCAGCGCTTTAACCTGCTCTGCCTGAACATCATCCAGACGAACGATCAGGAATCCCACTGACGATTTAATCACGCCTGACAGCTGACCTTTTTCGCTCAGGCCGGCATTTTTCAGCTCATCCGGCGTGGTGGCGGGCTCCAGCCAGCCCATGTCGCCGCCCTGACGCGCCGAGATAGGATCAATAGATTTCTCTTTAGCCAGCGCAGCAAAATCACCGCCCGCTTTCAGCTGAGCCAGCACCGCTTCTGCATCCGCCTCCGTTTTGGTCTGAATAACGCTGTAACGGCTGCGCTGCGGCTGGGTGTAATCCGCTTTATGTTGTTCGTACCAGCTCTGAATTTCCGCGTCGCTGGCCTCTGCCTGCATGCTGGCCGCATCAAGTTTGATATAGCTGACACGGAACTGTTCAGGCGCCAGGAAGCTGCTTTTATGCTGCTGATAATACTGGCTGATCTCATCATCCGTGACGCTCTGTTTCGCCGCCAGGGCATTGACATCCAGCGTCGCCTGACGAATCTGGCGCTGTTGCGCGACCAGGCTAACCAGCTTATCGGTTTCGCCTTTCAGCATAAAATCGGTATTGGCGACGGCGTTAATCAGCTGCTGGGTTGCCAGCTGTTTGCGCAGCGCTTCTGCATACTGGTCGGCACTGAAGCCCATGCTATTGATCAGGCCAAGGTATTTCGCATTATCGAATTTACCGTTAGTCTGGAAAGCCTGCTGATTGAAAATCGCCTGCTTGATCTGATCGTCGCCGATAGAGATATGGAGATCTTTCACATATTGATCGAGTAAGGTTTCATCGATCAGCTGCGACAGCGCCTGCTGACGCATCTGCTGCATATAGCCTTCATTGCTGGCGAGCTGTGAGAACTGCTCGCCTAACATTTGCTGCTGACGGCTACGTTCACTGTTAAAAGCGCGATCCAGCTGCGCACGGCTGATCTCGTTACCGTTAACCTTTGCTGCGTAATCGCCGCCACCGCCAATCAAATAGTTGCCGACACCGGTCAGCACAAAAGAGAGGATGATCAGTCCCAAAAGAATCTTGAGCACGACATGATTCGACGCCGCGCGTAAATTGTCCATCATGGTATGACAACACTCCGCTGTAGTGTGAATATAAAGCTCAGGCGCGGCGTCCTGCTCAGGCAGGCGCACCACACAGCTGCGGTTCAGGCTGGCAGCCAGCAACTTTGCAGAGACCATAGCCAGAGGCTAACCGTCACGCACAGGATAAAAAAAGGCACATCTTCAGTGATGTGCCCGTATGTTACATGAGAACGTGTGACCCGTCCGCAATCCACTGAAGAAAATGCTTCAATGGTTATCCGCTGTCATTAATTAACAGCGTCTTTCAGCGCCTTGCCAGCACGAAAGCCTGGCACTTTGCCAGCAGGAATGGTGATTTCTTTGCCTGTCTGTGGGTTACGGCCAGTACGAGCGGCGCGTTCGCGCACGGAGAAAGTACCGAAACCCACCAGAGCCACTTCCTCTCCGCCTTTCAGCGCATCGGAAACTGAATCCATGAATGCATCTAACACACGTCCCGCTGCTGCTTTAGAAATGTCAGCTTCCGCAGCAATTTTGTCGATCAACTGTGATTTATTCACTCTTTTCATCCCCTCTTTTATTATTTCACTTCGTATCCCGCTTCCCGCCTGATACGAACGCGCAGCAAGTTATATCAAGCCTGTTGAGCCGAAACAACGGTATTCATCTTAATCGTTATTTCCGCAGCCCCCTAAATTAGCGGCACAAAAAAAAGCTGGCAAGCACCAATTCGCTTGCCAGCTTCGCTTTTTAAGGCTTTTTGTCTTAAGTCACTATTTTGCTGTCGCAACCTGCATGCCGTATGGCGCGTTTTCCAGGGCGAGGTTCAGGACTTCTTCAATACGCTTCACCGGATGGATATCGAGATCGGCAATGACATTGGCCGGAATCTCTTCCAGATCGCGCTTGTTATCATCCGGAATCAGCACCGTTTTAATACCGCCACGGTGTGCTGCCAGCAGCTTCTCTTTCAGACCGCCAATCGGCAGAACCTGACCACGCAGAGTAATCTCACCGGTCATGGCGACATCAGAGCGTACCGGGTTCCCTGTCAGGCAGGAGACCAGCGCAGTACACATGGCAATACCGGCGCTCGGGCCATCTTTCGGCGTCGCACCTTCTGGCACATGCACGTGAATATCGCGTTTTTCATAGAAATCGCCGTTGATGCCCAGTTTCTCAGCACGGGCACGAACCACTGTCAGGGCTGCCTGAATAGATTCCTGCATCACTTCACCCAGCGAGCCGGTATAGGTCAGCTTGCCTTTACCCGGCACACAGGCGGTTTCGATGGTCAGCAGATCGCCGCCCACTTCGGTCCAGGCAAGACCTGTCACCTGACCTACGCGGTTTTCGCTGTCAGCACGACCATAGTCAAAACGCTGCACACCCAGGAAATCTTTCAGGTTGTCGCCGTTGATAACAATATGCTTTTGCGTATTGTCCATCAGCAGCGCTTTTACTGCCTTACGGCAGAGTTTGGACAGTTCACGCTCCAGGCTACGCACGCCCGCTTCACGGGTGTAGTAACGAATGATGCCGATAATCGCGCTGTCATCCACCGTGATTTCCGACGCTTTCAGCGCGTTACGCTCGATCTGCTTCGGCAGCAGATGCTGTTTCGCGATGTTCAGTTTTTCATCTTCGGTATAGCCCGAAAGGCGAATCACTTCCATACGGTCCAGCAGCGGCGCAGGAATATTCATGGAGTTAGAGGTGGCTACAAACATCACATCGGAGAGATCGTAATCCACTTCCAGATAGTGATCGTTAAAGGCGATGTTCTGTTCCGGGTCCAGCACTTCCAGCAGCGCCGAGGCCGGATCGCCACGCATGTCGGACGACATTTTGTCAATCTCATCCAGCAGGAACAGCGGGTTTTTGACCCCCACTTTTGCCATTTTCTGGATCAGTTTGCCCGGCATGGAGCCGATATAGGTACGACGATGCCCACGGATTTCCGCTTCATCGCGGACGCCGCCCAGCGCCATACGCACATATTTGCGTCCGGTGGCTTTGGCGATAGATTGCCCCAACGAGGTTTTACCTACCCCCGGCGGTCCTACCAGGCAAAGAATCGGCCCTTTGATTTTGCTGACGCGGCTCTGCACGGCAAGATACTCAAGGATACGATCTTTCACGCGCTCCAGACCGTAATGGTCGGTATCCAGCGTTTCCTGGGCTTTGCGCAGATCTTTTTTCACCTTGCTGCGCGCATTCCACGGCACCTGTACCATCCAGTCGATATAGCCGCGCACTACGGTGGCTTCGGCTGACATCGGCGACATCATTTTCAGCTTCTGCAGCTCGGCTTCCGCTTTTTCGCGCGCCTCTTGTGGCATTTTCGCCGCATCAATTTTGCGTTTCAGCGCCTCAAGCTCATCGGGCGCATCGTCCATTTCGCCCAGCTCTTTCTGAATCGCTTTCATCTGCTCATTCAGATAGTACTCACGCTGGCTTTTTTCCATCTGTTTTTTGACGCGGTTACGGATGCGTTTTTCCACCTGCAGCAGGTCGATCTCCGACTCCATCATCGCCATCAGGTATTCCAGACGCTCATTGATGTCGGACATTTCCAGCACTGACTGCTTATCAGCCAGTTTTAACGGCATATGCGCCGCCACGGTATCCGCTAACCGGGCCGCGTCATCGATGTTGTTGAGTGAAGTCAGGACTTCCGGCGGAATTTTTTTGTTGAGCTTGATGTAGCCTTCAAACTGATTAATCGCCGTGCGTACCAGAACTTCCTGTTCGCGCTCTTCGATTTCCGGCGAAACCAGATATTCCGCCTGCGCCACAAAGTGATCGCCATTGTCAGACAGCGTAGTGATATGCGCACGCTGCAAACCTTCCACCAGCACTTTTACCGTGCCGTCAGGCAATTTCAGCATCTGCAGGACAGATGCCACTGTGCCTACAGAGAAAAGATCGTTAATGCCAGGTTCATCCGTTGAAGCCTCTTTCTGTGCTACCAGCATGATCTTTTTATCTTGATCCATCGCGGCTTCGAGGCACCGAATCGATTTTTCCCGACCAACAAACAACGGAATTACCATGTGCGGATAAACCACCACGTCGCGCAACGGCAACACAGGGATTTCAATGCGTTCAGAACGCTCAGGATTCATAGAGCTCTCTCTTAGTTTAAAGTCCGCCAGGTGATGGGCCCCGCATAAGGCAGAGAATGTGCAGTTAAGCCCACAGGTATTTGAGTATATGGGGATGATCGACTGACATTCAATGTCACAGACGTGAGAAAAACAGAAGGGGAAAGACTTTTCCCCTTTTTTAAGATAACAACGTGGCAGATTTGTTTATTTATTCACCAGAGGCCTGGGCTTCATGCTTACCGTAAATCAGCATCGGCTCAGATTGCCCCTCAATGACCGACTCATCAATGACCACTTTTTCAATGTCTTCCATAGATGGTAAGTCGTACATGGTTTCCAGCAGAGCCGCTTCAACAATTGAACGCAGCCCACGTGCGCCTGTTTTGCGCGACATCGCTTTTTTCGCGATTGCCGTCAGCGCTTCGTCACGGAATTCCAGTTCCACCCCTTCCAGGTTAAACAGCGCCTGGTACTGCTTGGTGAGGGCATTTTTCGGTTCACGCAGGATCTGAATCAACGCGTCTTCGCTCAACTCATTCAGGGTCGCCACAACCGGCAGACGACCGATGAATTCCGGGATCAGACCAAACTTGATCAGATCTTCCGGCTCAACCTGCGACAGCAATTCCCCTTCGGTCGCTTTCTGTGATTTGCCTTTCACCGTGGCGCCGAAGCCGATACCTGACCCGGTTTCCACACGCTGGGAAATCACTTTATCCAGACCGGCAAAAGCGCCGCCACAGATAAAGAGGATTTTTGACGTATCCACCTGCAGAAATTCCTGTTGCGGATGTTTACGTCCACCCTGCGGCGGAACGGCGGCTACCGTACCTTCAATCAGTTTCAGCAGTGCCTGCTGCACACCTTCACCTGAAACGTCACGGGTGATAGACGGGTTGTCTGACTTACGGGAAATCTTGTCGATTTCATCGATATAGACAATACCGCGCTGCGCTTTTTGCACATCGTAGTCACACTTCTGCAGCAGTTTCTGGATGATGTTTTCAACATCTTCCCCTACATAGCCTGCTTCGGTCAGCGTGGTGGCATCTGCCATAGTAAAAGGCACATCCAGCAGACGCGCCAGCGTTTCAGCCAGCAACGTTTTCCCGCTACCGGTCGGACCGATCAGCAGAATGTTACTTTTACCCAGTTCTATACCGTTGCTGGTATCACCGTTGCGCAGACGTTTGTAGTGATTGTACACCGCCACTGCCAGCACTTTTTTCGCCTTTTCCTGGCCGATAACATAATCATCGAGGTGATGGCGGATTTCGTGTGGCGTCGGCAACGCGCTGCGTTCACGGTGCGGAGCAACTTCTTTAATCTCTTCGCGAATGATGTCATTACACAGATCGACACACTCATCGCAGATATACACTGACGGCCCGGCAATCAGCTTCCGCACTTCATGCTGGCTTTTGCCGCAAAAAGAGCAGTACAGCAGCTTACCTGAACCGTCTTTGCGCTTATCTGTCATCAGTTAACCTCTTCTTGTTCTCTGGCCATACCGGAGTACGGCGCAGGCCGTGCGTACACGGCCGATATTCATTCAACTAATCTACCGTATCCCGTTAACTATAGCGTAATGGCGCAGGCAGATAAGTCTTATTCGCGATGTGTCAGGATAGAATCGACTAACCCATACTCTACCGCTTCACTGGCTGAGAGGAAACGATCTCGCTCAGTATCGCGCTCAATTTCTTCCAGCGATTTGCCGGTATGCTCAGCCATTAACTCGTTCATGCGCTGTTTGACCTTCAGGATTTCACGGGCATGGATTTCAATATCCGTTGCCTGGCCCTGGTAGCCGCCCAGCGGCTGATGGATCATCACACGGGAGTTTGGCAGGCAGAAACGCTTACCTTTAGTACCAGCGGTCAGCAGGAAAGCCCCCATTGAACAGGCCTGTCCCATACAAATGGTGCTGACGTCGGGCTTGATAAATTTCATTGTGTCGTAAATTGACATGCCTGCGGTGATCACGCCGCCCGGTGAGTTGATATACAGATAAATATCTTTCTCCGGATTCTCCGCTTCCAGAAACAGCATCTGAGCGACAATCAGGTTAGCCATGTGGTCTTCAACCTGGCCGGTCAGAAAGATCACACGCTCTTTAAGCAGGCGGGAATAAATGTCGTAAGAACGCTCGCCACGCGAGGTTTGTTCAACCACCATAGGCACCAGCGCCATGTGCGGTGCAGTAAATTCACGATCGCCACTGTATGACATTACCGTCTCCTGATAAATTTCATTGGCAACATTCTGTACCGATTCTACGTGAGCCGAGCCGGGAAAACTATGCTCAACCTCCTCTCCGACATCTTCAGGACGGTTCGTCAGCCAGTCTGCTGTTTTCACGCATATCCTTTCATCTGGGGATGCTGCCCAGCTGTTTCAAGCATAACAATCTTTTCTTTGATCGCTAACCAGGAAAATCGCTTAGCGAAGATTTTGCCGTTTAATCCAGCACATAAGCGACAAATGCGCGCTGGTAACCGGAAAAAAAACGAAAAAGCCCGCTACTCTGCAGCAGCGGGCTCAGAACGTGCAGTTAACTGAAGGATCAAGCCGTTGCGGTCTGGTTCATCAGTTCCTGGAAGCTGGTGGCTTTTTCAGTCACTTTGGCTTTTTCCAGCACGACTTCCACAGCCTGTTCTTCCAGCGCAACATTGCGCATGTTGTTCATCAGCTCATTATTTTTGCTGTAGAACTCGATCACTTCCTGCGGATCTTCGTAGGCAGACGCCATCTCTTCGATCATCGCGTTAACGCGCGTTTCGTCCGCTTTCAGTTCATGGGTACGAATCACTTCGCCCAACAGCAGACCAACGACAACGCGACGTTTTGCCTGCTCTTCAAACAGCTCGCGCGGCAGTTCCAGCGCCTGCTGCTCGTTACCGCCAAAGCGCTGAGCAGCCTGACGACGCAGCACATCGATTTCGCTGTCGATAAGGGCAGCAGGAACGTCGATCTCATTAGCCTGCACCAGACCGTCGATCGCCTGAGTTTTCACACGGTTGCGTACCGCGCCTTTCAGTTCGCGTTCCATGTTTTTACGTACTTCGGCACGTAAGCCCGCTACGGAACCATCTTCCACGCCGAAACGCTTGATGAACTCTTCCGTCAGCTCCGGCAGTTCGCGTGTTTCGACTTTCTTCAGGACGATTTCGAACTTCGCGTCTTTACCTTTCAGATTTTCCGCATGGTAGTCGTCCGGGAATTTCACGTCGATAGTGAAGGTTTCGCCCGCTTTATGACCCACGATGCCTTCTTCAAAGCCCGGAATCATACGGCCCTGGCCCATTGCCAGTACGAAATCGCTCGCTTTACCGCCTTCGAAATCTTCGCCGTCGACAGAACCGCTGAAATCGATAGTAGCGCGATCTTCAGCTTCAGCTGCCGCATCGCTCTCTTTCCAGGTCGCCTGCTGCTTACGCAGGGTTTCCAGCATCACGTCAACGTCTTCGTCTTTCACTTCCACAATCGGTTTTTCTACTTCGATTGTGTCCAGGCCTTTCAGCTCAACTTCCGGAAAAACTTCAAATTCAACGCTGTAAGTAAAATCTTCACCCTGTTTGTACTCGCCTGGTACATAGTTAGGCGCGCCTGCCGGGTTGATTTTCTCTTTGATAATGGCATCAACAAAGTTGCGCTGCATCAGATCGCCCAGCACGTCCTGGCGAACAGAAGAACCGTAACGCTGCGCCACGATCTGCATCGGCACTTTGCCTTTACGGAAACCATCGATACGGACTTTCTTAGCTACATCCAGCAGCTCTTTTTTCACAGCGCTCTCGATGCTGTCAGCAGCGACAGTAATCGTAACGCGACGGCCAAGGCCCTGAGTGGTTTCAACTGAAACTTGCATCTTGTTACCTCAAAAAATCACGTGCTCGGTCAACTTCAGACACCACACATTGTGAAATGCGCCGTATCTAACAACCGGGACGGCTTCTGTGAAGAGAACCCTGATCCCTGTTACCAGAAGCGTCCCGAAGACATTCCGGAAAAATAGACGCCGCATTATAGCGGCATCACCGGAATGAGTCGAGGAGGCAAACTCACCCCTTTCCCCTGGTTTTGCTGCTTTTTGCACGGGAGATCGCGTTTCTCAAGGAAACAAACAGAAAAAAACGGCCTGAAGGCCGTTTTTATGGAGAATATGATCGTCAGGCCAGTGTACCGGCACCGCGACAATTGGGTGATGCTAAAACAGTGTCCTGCAAGCCCTCCCACTCTTTCAATGTATAGGTATGCAGCGCCAGCGCATGTACACTGCCTGCCAGCTCTTCGGTCAGCTCGCCATAAATGGCGCGATGGCGCGCCAGAAAGCGCTGGCCGCTAAAGCTGTCGCTCACGATCACCACTTTAAAGTGGCTTTCAGAGCCTGCAGGGACATTATGACGATAGCTTTCGTCATGCACTTCCAGATGTGCCGGTTCGAACGCCAATCGTAACTTTTCTTCTATTTGTTCGCGAATCATCATTACTTTCCTCAACGGCGAGCGATGTGCCCCATCTGTTTAAATAATAGTAGGATTTTTACCGTTTCCGCAGAGAACAAAGAAAAAAATCCTCTGACCTCTCTCTTCCCTTGCGCATCATAGCCTGACTGACTGCCCGGTCAATCAGCGCAGTCATATTCGTTCTGAAAAAAACCTTAGCAATCAAAATCCCGCTTGCCGGGGCTTTTTTCAGCGACGCTCAATGCTATGATGACCGTCGTTTTGCAAGCCAACCCACTACGCTAACGAGAAATAAGTATGTTGAAAAAAATCTTTATCCCGCTACTGGCTGCGTTTATTTTGGCCGGATGTGCCAACAACAGCAATACACTTAACGTCCAACCCAAAATTGAACTGCCGCAGCAGGATCCCAGCCTGATGGGCGTGACGCTGAGCATTAACGGTGCCGATCAGCGTGCCGACCAGGCGCTGGCAAAAGTAAACCGCGATGGTCAGTTGGTTACCCTGACGCCTTCACGCGACCTGCGCTTCTTGCTGCAGGAAGTGCTGGAGAAACAGATGAGCGCGCGTGGCTATATGATCGGTCCAAACGGCGCGGTTGATCTGCAGATTGTGGTCAATAATCTGTACGCCGACGTGACCCAGGGGAACGTGCGTTACAGCATCACCACCAAAGCGGATATCTCTATTATCGCCACGGCACAGAATGGCAATAAACAGGTGAAAAACTATCGCCAGACTTACAGCATTGAAGGTGCATTCAATGCCACCAACGACAAGATTACCAATGCGGTAAACGCCACGCTGAGCGATGTGATCGCCGATATGGCACAGGATACCAGCGTTCATAACTTCATTAAGCAAAACGCCCGCTGATAGTGTTCTTTTCCGCCCGGCAACTGCGCCGGGCGTCTCCCTAAGGTGAGTATGATTCATCACTACCTTCGCATTTTTACGCAACGTAACGCCGCCGTTCTGCTGCTGCTCGGTTTCGCTTCAGGCCTGCCGCTGGCATTAACCTCAGGCACGCTGCAGGCGTGGATGACGGTAGAAAATGTCGACCTGAAAACCATCGGCTTTTTTTCGCTGGTGGGTCAGGCCTACGTATTTAAGTTCCTCTGGTCGCCGCTGATGGATCGCTATACGCCCCCCTTCCTGGGCCGGCGTCGTGGCTGGCTGCTGGTCACGCAACTGCTGCTGTTGGTCGGCATTGTGGCGATGGGTTTTATGCAACCTGCGCATAACCTAACCCTGCTGGCCGCGCTGGCGGTGCTGGTCGCTTTTCTCTCTGCCTCGCAGGATATCGTTTTTGATGCCTGGAAAACGGACGTGCTGCCGCCGGAAGAGCGCGGCAGCGGTGCCGCGATCACCGTGCTGGGATATCGCCTGGCGATGCTGATCTCTGGCGGGCTGGCGCTCTGGCTGGCCGACCGTTTTCTTGGCTGGCAAGCCACTTACTGGCTGATGGCCCTGATGATGGTGCCGGGGCTGATCGCCACCCTGCTGGCGCAAGAACCCGCCGCCAGTGTCAGAACGCCGCACTCTTTACGTCAGGCGGTGGTGGAGCCGCTGCAGGATTTTTTTCAGCGCAATAACGCCTGGCTGCTGATTACCCTGATTGTTCTTTATAAGCTGGGCGATGCTTTTGCTGCCGCGTTAACCACCACATTTTTGATCCGTGGCGTGGGTTTTGACGCCGGCGATGTTGGCCTGGTTAATAAAACCCTTGGCCTGCTGGCAACCATTATTGGCGCGCTCTGGGGCGGCGTGCTGATGCAGCGCCTGAGTCTGTTTCGCGCTCTGATGCTGTTCGGTCTGTTACAGGCGCTCTCTAATTTTGGCTACTGGCTGCTGGCGGTGACGGACAAGCAACTGTGGAGCATGGCCAGCGCGGTATTTGTGGAAAACCTGTGCGGCGGCATGGGTACGGCGGCCTTTGTCGCTTTGCTGATGACGCTGTGTAATAAATCCTTTTCCGCTACCCAGTTCGCCCTGCTCTCTGCCCTGTCTGCCGTAGGACGTGTTTATGTTGGGCCAGCGGCGGGTTGGCTGGTGGGCTTATGGGGCTGGCCCACTTTTTATGCTTTTACCGTGCTGGTTTCACTGCCGGGCCTGTTTTTGCTCTGGATCAGTCGTCATACCCTTGACCGCATGCAGCAGACCGGTACTTTTACTCCGCGTCTCGCCGGACAGCAAAGTTACCGCTGGACGTTGCGGCTGTTTATTTCCGGGGCGGTGCTGCTCGCTTTCTGCCTGATTGTGCTGGCGCTGGAAGCAGCGAATCTCTGGCAGCCAGTGCAGATGTTGCCCAGGCTGTTCGAAATCGGCATGGTGTTGACGCTGGCGGGTGTGATCTGCGGTAGCCTGCTCGATTACCTGGCGCTACGTAAGGAGCGTTAAGGCGGGTTTATTTTTTTGCTGCGGGGCGGCATTAATTTGCCGCCGCAAAATGGCCAACCCTTTTTTGATCATTGCGTGTTATTTTTTTCTTTTAAATACCAGGGGAATCGCATTAAGCTGGAGATATTAAAAACCGGTGAGTAATTATATTGTGGTGAATTTATCACTCAAATGATACAGAGTTGTTAAATATTTGAAAGCTTAAATCGAAGGTTATACGCTCCCTCATTTTTCTGAGGTTATTACTATTGTTTTTTGTTATATCAACGCCAACTGCTTGTCAGCGTTAAGATTTTACTCACCTCGTTAACATCTGTGATACTCTTAGCAAAAGGCGTCAACGTCCGTCTGACACATCCTTAAGCTGGTTTACACTGCATAAACCTTCCCGTAAAATGCCGCCACACTTAAACGACAATAGAGCCCTTTGTCATTGAGGTCGTTAAATGAGACTCAGGAAATACAATAAAAGTTTGGGGATTTTGTCATTAATTGCAGGCACTTTATTAGTAAGTGGCTGCGATAGTGCATTGTTAAATCCCAAAGGACAGATTGCGATGGAGCAACGTTCGCTGATACTGACAGCCTTCGGGTTGATGTTGATCGTCGTTATCCCCGCAATTCTAATGGCAGTTGTGTTTGCCTGGAAATATCGGGCATCAAACACAAATGCGAAATACAGCCCCAACTGGTCACACTCAAACAAGGTTGAAGCTGTGGTCTGGACCATTCCGATCCTGATCATTCTTTTCCTTAGCGTATTGACCTGGAAATCAACCCACGCCCTGGAGCCGGGTAAACCCCTCGCTTCAGACGTTAAGCCGGTTGAAATTGAGGTTGTTTCGCTGGACTGGAAATGGTTGTTCATCTATCCGGAGCAAGGCATTGCTACTGTGAACGAGATCGCGTTCCCGGTAAATACGCCGGTGAACTTCAAGATCACATCTAACTCCGTGATGAACTCCTTCTTTATTCCGACACTGGGCAGCCAGATCTATGCGATGGCGGGCATGCAAACCAAGCTGCACCTGATCGCGAACGAGCCTGGCACCTTTGACGGTATGTCTTCCAACTTCAGCGGTCGCGGCTTCTCCAGCATGAAGTTCAAAGCCATTGCTACCAAAGACGATGCGGAATTCCAGCAGTGGGTTGCCAAAGTGAAAGCGGCACCTGCCACGCTGACCACCATGGATGAGTATGAAAAACTGGCTGCGCCCAGCGAAAATCATCCGGTGGAATATTTCTCTACAGCAAATCCTGACCTGTTCTATCAGGTGATTGATAAGTTCAAGATGAGCCACGGGAAAATGGACATGTCGAAGCATAAAGACATGGACATGAGTCACACCGCTTCCGCGGGAGCCGAGGAATAAAACGATGTTCGGAAAATTAACACTGGATGCAGTGCCGTACCATGAGCCTATTATCATGGTTACGATCGCCGCCATCATTTTAGGTGGTCTGGCACTTGTTGCCGCTATCACCTATTTTGGTAAGTGGCAATATCTGTGGTCAGAATGGTTTACTTCCATTGACCATAAAAAACTGGGTATCATGTATATCATTCTGGCCTTTGTCATGCTGCTGCGTGGCTTTGCCGATGCCATCATGATGCGTGCCCAGCAGATGATATCTTCGGCGGGTGAGGCTGGCTTCCTGCCGCCGCACCACTACGATCAGATCTTCACCGCTCACGGCGTGATTATGATCTTCTTCGTGGCGATGCCGTTTGTTGTAGGTTTGATGAACATCGCGGTTCCGCTGCAAATCGGCGCGCGTGACGTTGCTTTCCCCTTCCTGAACAACCTGAGCTTCTGGTTCACCGCTATCGGTGTGGTTCTGGTGAACCTTTCTCTGGGTGTGGGTGAGTTTGCGCAGACCGGCTGGCTGGCCTACCCGCCCCTTTCTGGTGCGGAGTACAGTCCTGGCGTAGGGGTCGACTACTGGATTTGGGCGCTACAGCTCTCCGGTATCGGTACCACGCTGACGGGTATCAACTTCTTCGTGACCATTCTGAAGATGCGTGCCCCGGGCATGGACCTGTTCAAAATGCCGGTCTTTACCTGGACTGCACTTTGTACCAACGTCCTGATCATCGCTGCGTTCCCGGTTCTGACCGTGACCCTGGCACTGTTGACACTTGATCGTTACCTTGACTTCCATTTCTTCACCAATGATATGGGCGGTAACATGATGATGTACGTCAACCTGATCTGGGTTTGGGGTCATCCGGAAGTGTACATCCTTGTTCTGCCGGTGTTTGGTGTGTTTGCTGAAGTTACTGCAACCTTCTCGAAAAAACGTCTGTTTGGTTACACCTCACTGGTGTGGGCGACTATCGCCATTACCATTCTGTCGTTCATCGTCTGGCTGCACCACTTCTTCACCATGGGCGCAGGTGCGAACGTTAACGCCTTCTTCGGTATCATGACGATGATCATCGCGATTCCGACCGGCGTGAAAATCTTTAACTGGCTGTTCACCATGTATCAGGGCCGCATTCAGATGCATTCTGCCATGCTGTGGACGGTAGGCTTCCTGGTCACCTTCTCTATCGGTGGTATGACCGGTGTTCTGCTGGCGGTGCCGGGCGCAGACTTCGTTCTGCACAACAGCCTGTTCCTGATTGCTCACTTCCATAACGTCATTATCGGTGGAGTGGTATTTGGTTGTATGGCGGGTGTGACCTACTGGTTCCCGAAAGCACTGGGCTTCACGCTGAACGAAACCTGGGGCAAACGCGCCTTCTGGTTCTGGATCATCGGCTTCTTCGTTGCCTTTATGCCGCTGTACGCGCTGGGCTTTATGGGCATGACGCGTCGTCTGAGCCAGGATATCGATCCGCGTTTCCATGCGCTGCTGGTTGTTGCAGCTATCGGTGCAGCTCTGATCGCTTGCGGTATTCTCTGCCAGCTGATCATGTTCTGGGTCTCTGTACGTGACCGTCATCAGAACCGTGATCTGACCGGTGACCCGTGGGGTGGTCGTACGCTGGAGTGGGCAACCTCTTCACCGCCGGCATTCTACAACTTTGCTGTTATCCCCCACGTGCATGAGCGTGACGCTTTCTGGGAAATGAAAGAGAAAGGCGAAGCCTGGACGCAGCCAGAAAAATATGAAGAAATTCATATGCCGAAAAACAGCGGCGCTGGCCTGATTATTGCTGCCTTCGCGACAGTCTTCGGTTTTGCCATGATCTGGCATATCTGGTGGCTGGCGGGCCTCACCTTCCTGGGCATGATTGTCTCCTGGGTTGTGAAGAGCTTCGACGAGGACGTGGATTACTACGTTCCGGTTAAAGAGATCGAGCAGATCGAGAAGCAGCACTTTGACAATATCAGCAAAGCAGGTCTGAAATAATGTCAACTGAAACTCTGATTAAGCACCACCACGACGCCCATGCGGAGCATGGGCATCACGATGCAGGAGCCAATAAGATCTTTGGCTTCTGGATCTACCTGATGAGTGACTGCATTATCTTCGCAACCCTGTTTGCGACCTATGCAGTTATGGTCAACAGCACTGCCGGTGGCCCGGCAGGTAAAGACATCTTTGAACTGCCGTTTGTTCTGGTGGAAACCGCTCTGCTGCTGCTGAGCTCCATTACCTACGGGATGGCAGTGATTTCGATGAATCACGACAACAAAGGCGCCGTTAATGGCTGGCTGGCGTTGACGTTCCTGTTCGGCCTGGGCTTCATCTGCATGGAAATCTATGAATTCCATCATCTGATTGCGGAAGGTTTTGGTCCGGATCGCAGCGGTTTCCTGTCAGGCTTCTTTACGCTGGTCGGTACGCACGGTCTGCACGTGACCTCGGGTCTGATTTGGATGCTGGTACTGATGTATCAGATCGCCAAACGTGGCCTGACTTCCACTAACCGCACCCGTATCTTGTGCCTGAGCCTGTTCTGGCACTTCCTGGACGTGGTCTGGATTTGTGTGTTTACCGTTGTCTATCTGATGGGAGTGATGTAATGAGTCATTCAGCCAACGAACATGTTGTCCCACATAGCAGCGTGAAGTCCTACATGATCGGCTTCATCCTCTCTATCATCCTGACCGGTATTCCGTTCTGGATGGTAATGGATGGCGGCGCCTCAAAAAGCACCATTCTGGGTGTAGTGGTGGTCTGTGCAGTGATTCAGGTTATTGTTCACCTGATCTACTTCCTGCATCTCGACACCAAAACCGAGGGCGGCTGGAACATGGTGGCCATTGTCTTCTCGGCAATTATTATCCTGATTGTTGTGGTTGGCTCGCTGTGGATTATGTGGAACCTCAACTACAACATGATGGTTCACTAAAGAGTCGTACGTGATGATTAAGCAATACCTGCAAGTAACAAAGCCAGGAATTATTTTCGGGAACTTAATTTCTGTCATTGGCGGATTTCTGCTGGCGTCTAAAGGTAGCATTGATTACGCCCTGTTCCTCACCGCGCTGTTTGGTGTTTCACTGGTCGTCGCATCAGGTTGTGTCTTTAACAACGTGATCGACCGTGACATCGACAGAAAGATGGAGAGAACAAGGAATCGAGTGCTGGTAAAAGGCCTCATCTCTCCGAAAGTAAGCCTGGTTTATGCAACCGTATTAGGTATTGCTGGCTTCGCGTTGCTGTATTTCGGAGCAAACCCGCTGGCCATGTGGCTGGCGGTGATGGGCTTCGTCGTATACGTCGGCATTTACAGCCTCTATATGAAGCGTAATTCAGTCTACGGTACGCTGATTGGTAGTCTTTCCGGTGCTGCGCCGCCGGTGATTGGCTACTGCGCAGTGACCAACGAGTTTGATGCTGGCGCGCTGATTTTGCTGGCGATCTTTAGCCTGTGGCAGATGCCGCATTCGTACGCGATTGCCATCTTCCGCTTTAAAGATTACCAGGCAGCGAATATCCCGGTTCTTCCGGTAGTGAAAGGCATTTCCGTGGCGAAAAATCATATTACGCTCTACATTCTGGCTTTTATGATCGCAACGCTGATGCTGACACTGGGCGGCTACGCTGGCTACAAATATCTGGTGGTTGCGGCGGCAGTAAGCGTGTGGTGGCTGGGAATGGCGTTATCAGGTTACAAAACCTCAAACGATCGTGTTTGGGCTCGTAAACTGTTCGTCTTCTCTATTGTGGCTATCACGGCACTGAGCGTCATGATGTCGGTGGACTTTATGGCCCCGGCATCGGAAGACTTGCTGACCTACCTCCGGTAATCAGCACCGCAAAGCAAAAAGGGCGCGACTATCGCGCCCTTTCTTTTTGTTACTACTACTTAAAAACTATTGTTTTACCCGCCCTGCCCTGCTCCTTAGAATAACCCCAGCAAACTTACAGAGGTGGTAATGAACGACAATAAAATGACACCGGTGGAGCTACGCGCGACCTGGGGTCTGGGCACCGTTTTTTCCCTGCGTATGTTGGGAATGTTTATGGTCTTGCCGGTTTTAACGACTTACGGCATGGCATTACAGGGCGCCAGTGAAACCCTGATTGGTCTGGCTATCGGTATTTATGGCTTAATGCAGGCTATTTTCCAGATTCCCTTCGGCCTGCTTTCCGATCGTATTGGTCGTAAACCGCTTATCGTCGGCGGTCTGCTGGTATTTGTGCTGGGAAGCGTGCTGGCGGCGAATTCAGATTCCATCTGGGGCATTATTCTGGGGCGCGCGTTACAGGGCTCCGGCGCGATTGCGGCTGCCGTGATGGCGCTGTTGTCTGACTTGACCCGTGAGCAGAACCGCACCAAGGCGATGGCCTTTATCGGCATCAGCTTCGGAATTACCTTTGCGATTGCCATGGTCGTCGGGCCGGTGGTGACGCATGCGTTAGGTTTGCATGCCCTGTTCTGGATGATCGCCCTGCTCGCTTCGCTCGGAATTATCATTACGCTGCTGGTGGTGCCTTCCGCTCCCCATCACCTGCTGAATCGCGAGTCTGGCATTGTAAAAGGCAGCATCCGCCTGGTTCTGGCAAACCCCCGGCTGCTGAAATTAAATTTTGGCATTCTCTGCCTGCATGTCTTGCTGATGTCCAGCTTTGTTGCCCTGCCTGGCCAGTTCGAACAAGCCGGCTTTCACGCGGCGGATCACTGGAAGGTGTATCTCATCACCATGCTTATCGCTTTTGCCAGTGTGGTGCCTTTTATTATCTATGCAGAAGTGAAGCGCCGCATGAAGCGCGTGTTTGTCGCCTGCGTGGGCTTGATTGTGATCGCAGAGATTGTTCTCTGGGGATCGGGCAACCATTTCTGGACGCTGGTCGCTGGCGTGCAGCTGTTCTTTATTGCCTTTAATCTGATGGAAGCCATTCTGCCTTCGCTGGTAAGCAAAGAGTCACCGGCGGGTTATAAAGGTACGGCAATGGGCATCTACTCGACCAGTCAGTTTCTTGGCGTCGCGATTGGCGGCAGCCTGGGCGGTTGGGTGCTGGGCCAGTTCGATGGTCAAACGGTCTTTCTGCTCAGCGCCATGATCGCTACGCTCTGGCTGTTAGTGAGTATGACTATGCAGGAACCACCTTATGTCAGTAGTCTGCGTCTGGTACTGAGCGAGGCGGCGCTTCAGGCACCGAATCTGGAGCAGCGGCTGAAATCTCAGCCTGGCGTGGTGGCGGTATTTATTGTGCCGGAAGAGAAAAGCGCTTACGTGAAAATTGACAGTAAAAAGACCAGTCGTCTGGAACTGGAAGCGCTTATCGCCGCAGCATAACCCGCAGAAAAAGGGCCTGGACTGGCCCTTTGATCGCAATCAGTCGCGGAAGTTTTTAAACTGGAACGGCTGGCCCAGATTCCCTCCCCGCACCAGTGCCATGGCGCTCTGCAGATCGTCACGGGATTTACCGGTCACACGCAGTGAGTCTCCCTGAATTTGCGTCTGTACCTTCAGCTTACTGTCTTTGATCAGCTTAACGATCTTTTTCGCAACTTCGGTTTCGATGCCTTTTTTCATTTTGGCATCCAGACTCCAGTTTTTACCGCTGTGCAGAATCTCTTCGGGCACATCCAGTGCTGAACCTTCAATGCCGCGTTTTAACATTTTCTCACGCAGAACATCAACCAGCTGGCGCACCTGGAAGTCAGATTCACTGGTGACTTTAATAGTTTCATTTTTTTCATTCAGCTCGAAGCTGGCGTTAACGTTGCGGAAATCGAAACGGGTCGCAAGCTCGCGGTTAGCATTTTCGACCGCGTTACGCACTTCCTGGATGTCGACTTCAGAAACGATATCGAAAGATGGCATCTTTTCTTCTCCTGACGCTAAGGTGACATGCATAATACGCGTCTTAAGCCACTAAATAAAATCACGCATCGCAGAAAGCTATACTTAGCTGAACCTCTGTACAGGGAACCCCTTAACGGGAGGCAAAATGAAAATTACCGTGTTAGGTTGCGGCGCCTTAGGTCAGATTTGGCTTGCTGCCCTTGCACGTCAGGGGCATGAAGTGCAAGGCTGGTTGCGCGTCCCGCAGCCTTACTGTTCGGTAAATGTGATGGATACCGAAGCTCACGTCAGCAATGACACCCTGATTGCCAACGATCCGCTGTTTCTGGCCGAAAGTCAGTTGCTGCTGGTTACCTTGAAAGCCTGGCAGGTTTCCCCCGCGGTCAAAAATCTCCAGAGCGTCCTGCAGGCACAGTGCCCGATACTGTTGCTGCATAACGGCATGGGTACGCTGGAAGAACTGAAAGGCGTGACGCAACCGTTGTTACGCGGTATTACCACTCACGCTGCCATGCGCGACGGCACGCTTATCAGGCATGTCGCCCACGGCACGACCCATATTGGCCCGGTTATGCCTGCTGGCTCGGGGTTAAGCGAGCTGGCCGATACGCTGCATCAGGCGCTGCCTGACGTCGCCTGGCACGATAATATTACACTGGCCTGCTGGCAGAAGCTGGCAGTTAACTGTGTCATTAATCCGCTGACGGTGGAATATAGCTGCCAGAATGGCGCTCTGCGCAGCTATAGCGAGCAGATCACGACGCTATGCGAAGAGCTCAGCGCGGTAATGGCGCGCGAAGGTATGCATACCAGTAGCGATAGCCTGTACGATCATGTGCTGAATGTGATTGAGTCTACTGCTGCCAATACCTCTTCCATGCTGCAGGATGTGATGGCGCAGCGCCGCACCGAAATTGAATACATTACCGGTTACCTGCTGCGGCGCGCCCGTGCTCATGGCATTGCCGTACCAGCTAATACCCGTTTATATGAAATGGTAAAACGTAAGGAGTCCTATTATGACCGCGAACGCATCGGTACTGGTTTGCCTGGCACATGGCAGTGAGGAGACCGAGGCGGTCACAACGATCGATCTGCTGGTACGCGCGGGTCTGCAGGTCACTACCGCCAGCGTAGAGAGCGACGGTACGCGCGAGATTGTTTGCTCACGTGGCGTGCATCTGCTGGCCGATGCGCCGCTGGTCGAGGTTGCCGATAACGATTTTGCTGCCATTGTGTTGCCCGGTGGCCTGAAAGGCGCAGAAACCTTCCGCAACAGTCCGTTGCTGGTTGAAACGGTGCGGCAGCACCATCTTTCCGGTCGCATCGTAGCGGCTATTTGCGCTGCGCCCGGCACCGTCCTGATCCCCCACGATCTTTTCCCGGTGGGGAATATGACCGGTTTCCCTGGTCTGAAAGAGACGATTCCGGCGGATAAATGGATGGAAAAGCGCGTGGTCTGGGATCCGCGGGTAAACTTGCTGACCAGTCAGGGACCGGGCACCGCAATCGATTTTGCCCTGAAGCTGATTGACTTGCTGTGTGGCAAAGAGCAAGCCCGCGAAGTCGCCTCACAGCTGGTGATTGCCTCCGGTATTTATAACTATCAGGAGTAACCCCAAAGATGAAAAAAGCCGCATGAGCGGCTTTTTTTTGCAGGCGCGTTGCTGTACCCGCTGTTTTTGGCCGGGGTCGCCAGACTGGCAAACAAGCCAGCGTGGATCTGTGGCACGAAAGGTTGATGTACCACGCGTCGGCGGTGCGGCCAGTCTGGTTGCGGCCTGCGCACAGCACCCGGAGCGTACTGGAGTACGTGAGGAGTGCGAGCACAGCCCGCGGCCAGAATGGCAAACAAGCCAGCGTGGATCTGTGGCACGAAAGGTTGATGTACCACGCGTCGGCGGTGCGGCCAGTCTGGTTGCGGCCTGCGCACAGCACCCGGAGCAGCGTACTGGAGTACGTGAGGAGTGCGAGCACAGCCCGCGGCCAGAATGGCAAACAAGTCAGCGTGGATCTGTGGCACGAAAGGTTGCGGTACCACGCGTCGGCGGTGCGGCCAGTCTGATTGCAGCCTGCGCACAACACCCGGAGCGTACTGGAGTACGTGAGGAGTGCGAGCACAGCCCGCGGCCAGAATGGCAAATCAGCCAGCGTGGATCTGTGGCACGAAAGGTTGATGTACCACGCGTCGGCGGTGCGGCCAGTCTGGTTGCAGCCTGCGCACAGCACCCGGAGCGTACTGGAGTACGTGAGGAGTGCGAGCACAGCCCGCGGCCAGAATGGCAAATCAGCCAGCGTGGATTTGTGGCACGAAAGGTTGATGTACCACGCGTCGGCGGTGCGGCCAGTCTGGTTGCAGCCTGCGCACAGCACCCGGAGCGTACTGGAGTACGTGAGGAGTGCGAGCACAGCCCGCGGCCAGAATGGCAAATCAGCCAGCGTGGATTTGTGGCACGAAAGGTTGATGTACCACGCGTCGGCGGTGCGGCCAGTCTGGTTGCAGCCTGCGCACAGCACCCGGAGCGTACTGGAGTACGTGAGGAGTGCGAGCACAGCCCGCGGCCAGAATGGCAAACAAGCCAGCGTGGATCAATGCTTCAAGGGCGGTAAATCTTAACGTTGGTATACCCCTGCTCATGCAGATAAAGCGCCTGCAGGCGGCTCATCACACCGCGATCGCAATACAGCAGCCAGGTTTTACTCTGGTCGAGATCGGCAAACTGGCTGCTCAGCTTATAAAACGGCAGCGATTTCACCTCAACGCCCGGCATCTGCAGCGGTTTATCGTCCTGTTCATCCGGGGAACGGATATCCAGCACCCACTCATTTTCTCCCAGCGATGCAACAGTTTCGACCTCCACCACCTCCTGCTGCGCCTGTTGGGCAATGTCGCGAATATCGAGGTTGCTGGCTTCCTGCACAACACGTTCCAGGATCGCAAAGTCGAAGTTTTGCTCTTCCGCTTCGATGCGCGCCTTCACCGCTTTTACCGTCGGACTTTTGGAAATCACGCCACAATATTCTGGCATGGTGCGGGCAAAATCTTCGGTGCCGATTGCCCGGGCGACCTTGATAATGTGTTCCTTATCATGGGAGATCAGCGGACGCAGGATCAGTGTATCACTGGCGTTATCGATCAGACGCAGGTTGGTCAGCGTCTGGCTGGAGACCTGGCCGAGCGCTTCGCCCGTCACCAGCGCCTGTACGCCGTAGCGCTCAGCTACCATGGAGGCAGCGCGTACCATCATGCGTTTCAGCACCACGCCCATCTGACCATCGTCGACTTTTTCCAGAATTTCGCCCACGACGGGTTCAAAGTTGATGGCTACGAAACGTACGCGATGGGAACGGCCAAAGCGGTTCCAGAGATAATGCGCCACCTGACGTACGCCGATTTCATGCGCCGCGCCGCCCAGGTTAAAGAAACAGTAGTGCACCCGACAACCGCGACGCATCAGCATATAGCTGGAAACGCCGGAATCGAAGCCGCCGGAAATCAGTGACAGTACATCTTCCTGTGTCCCGATGGGGAAACCGCCCAGCCCTTCATAACGGCCGGTGACCAGCAACAGGCGATCGTTTTCAATCTCCAGGTTAACGGTTTCTTCCGGATGGTTGAGCTGTACCTTCGCGGTGGGGATATGCTGATTCAGGCCGCCGCCGACATAACGCTCCACATCCTGAGAGCTGAACGTATGGGTCCCCCGGCGTTTTACGCGCACACAGAAGGTTTTGCCTTCCAGGCGTTCACGGTTGAGCTCCAGGGTCTGTTCAAAAATGTGATGAATATCGGTGTAAGGACGATCTTCTACCGCCAGCACATGGTGAATGCCGGGAATACGCGTCAGTTCATCCACAATAATTTCGCGCAGGCTCTCATTTTTGGCCCGTACTTCAATGTGGTCCCAGTGACGCACCACCGCCACTTCTTCATTTAACTCTTTGAGGATATTACGAATATTCCCCGTCAGGATCTTGATAAAGCGCAGACGTACCGACTGGCTTTTAATGGTGATTTCGGGAAATAATTTAATGATAAACTTCATGGTGGCAACGGTTCTTTGGACAAATAAGTGCTGAGTGCAACTACACTTAACTGTTAAAATCATATAATTGCGGGCTGAGCTGGATCTACCGCATCCGAGGCGCGCAAGTATACCACCATTGTCTGGTGACTGCTTCTGCAACCGCAGTTACACACATTATTTTGCTAATTAATTCGTGTCGGCTACCATGAGCGTTTGCAAGATGATGACTAACCTGTGAGTCGACCCTGATTATGCCGAAAAAAGCCGAACAGCCCGCCAGTTTTGAGAGTTCATTACAGCAACTGGAACAAATCGTCAGCCGCCTGGAAAGTGGTGACCTGCCACTGGAAGAGGCGCTGAATGAATTTGAACGCGGCGTGCAGCTGGCTCGTGCCGGTCAACAGACGCTGCAACAGGCTGAGCAACGCGTACGTATTCTTCTTAATGATGATAAAGACGCCGATCTCGCCCCTTTTACGCCGGAAAATGAATAATGGATTTCGCTAAACTGCTCAGCGCTTATCACGATCGTGTTAACAGCACGCTGACGCGCTTAATCGAGCCACTTCCTTTTCAGAGTTCTCCTCTGGTGAATGCCATGCAATACGGGGCATTATTAGGGGGTAAACGACTGCGCCCTTTTCTGGTGTATGCCACCGGTGAGATGCTGAGAGCCGATGCGGCCAGCCTGGATGCCCCTGCCGCCGCAATAGAGTGTATTCACGCTTATTCCCTGATCCACGACGATCTTCCTGCCATGGATAATGATGCATTGCGTCGTGGGCAACCGACTTGCCATATTAAATTTGGTGAAGATACCGCGATTCTGGCGGGTGACGCTCTGCAGACGCTGGCCTTTTCCATTCTGGCTGATGAGCCGATGCCGGGCGTCAGCAGCGAATTTCGCGTTGCGATGATTTCTGAACTGGCGCAGGCCAGCGGCGTCGCAGGTATGTGCGGCGGTCAGGCGCTCGATCTGGCCGCAGAAGGCAAACGGGTAGATCTGGCACAGCTGGAGCAGATCCATCGCCATAAGACCGGCGCGCTGATCCGGGCAGCCGTGCGCATGGGCGCGCTGGCGGCCGGTGCGCCAGGACGTGAGGCTTTACCCATACTGGATACTTACGCCAACGCCATTGGCCTCGCTTTTCAGGTCCAGGATGACATCCTTGATGTGGTTGGTGACAGCGCCATTACCGGCAAGCGCCAGGGCGCCGATCAGGATTTAGGTAAAAGCACCTATCCGGCGTTAATGGGGTTGGACAATGCTCGCCAGAAAGCCTGGGATCTCTATCAGGAAGCCCTGGGTGCGCTGGAAATTCTCTCTGCGCGCTCGTGTAACACAACAGCACTCCAGGCGCTGGCAAGTTTCATAATTGAACGCGATAAATAACTTCCATAACGAGTCTCTGATGAGTTTTGATACTGCAAAATACCCGACACTGGCGCTGGCAAGCACCGTACAGGAATTACGTTTACTGCCAAAAGAGAAGCTGCCTGCGCTCTGTAATGAGTTGCGCCAGTATCTGCTGGATAGCGTCAGCCGCTCCAGCGGCCATTTCGCTTCGGGTTTAGGCGTGGTGGAACTGACGGTAGCGCTGCATTATGTCTATAACACGCCTTTTGACCATCTGGTGTGGGACGTGGGCCATCAGGCTTATCCGCATAAGATTCTCACGGGACGCCGCGATAAGATCGGCACGATACGCCAGAAAAATGGCCTGCATCCTTTTCCGTGGCGGGAAGAGAGTGAGTTTGACGTGCTGAGCGTGGGTCACTCCTCGACCTCCATCAGTGCCGGCCTGGGTATGGCGGTGGCTGCTGAGCGGGAAGGTAAAGGACGTCGCACCGCCTGTGTGATTGGCGATGGCGCCATTACTGCCGGGATGGCTTTTGAGGCGATGAACCATGCCGGGGATATTAAGCCCGACCTGCTGGTGATCCTCAACGATAACGAAATGTCGATTTCCGAGAACGTCGGCGCCCTCAACAACCGCCTGGCGCAGATTCTCTCCGGGAAAACCTACTCCCGCCTGCGGGAAGGGGGCAAACGCGTTCTGACCGGCCTGCCGCCGATTAAAGAACTGGTGAAGCGCACTGAAGAACACCTGAAAGGTATGGTGGTACCAGGTACGCTGTTTGAAGAGCTGGGCTTTAACTATATCGGCCCGGTAGACGGTCACGATGTGATGATGCTGGTGCAGACGCTGAAAAATATGCGCGATCTGAAAGGTCCGCAATTCCTGCACATCATGACGCGTAAAGGCAAAGGCTACGCGCCGGCGGAAGAGGATCCCATTACCTGGCATGCGGTGCCCAAATTCGATCCCGCCAGCGGGGCGCTGCCCAAAAGCGTGGAAGGCCTGCCGAGCTATTCGAAAATTTTCGGCAACTGGCTGTGCGAAATGGCCGCCGACGATGCAAAACTGATGGCGGTCACGCCCGCCATGCGCGAAGGTTCCGGGATGGTCGGCTTCTCGCGTGAGTATCCGGCGCAATATTTCGACGTGGCGATCGCCGAGCAGCATGCGGTCACCTTTGCAGCCGGTCTGGCGATTGGCGGCTATAACCCCGTTGTGGCCATCTACTCAACCTTCCTGCAGCGCGCTTACGATCAGCTGATCCACGACGTGGCAATTCAGAAACTGCCGGTGCTGTTTGCCATCGATCGTGGCGGCATCGTCGGAGCTGACGGCCAGACGCATCAGGGCGCTTTTGATCTGGCATTCCTGCGCTGCGTGCCAGGCATGGTGATCATGACCCCCAGCGATGAAAACGAGTGCCGCCTGATGCTCTATACCGGCTATCACTACCAGCAGGGTCCCAGCGCGGTGCGCTACCCGCGTGGCAACGGTGTCGGCGTTCCGCTGACGCCGCTGCAAAGCCTGCCGCTCGGCAAAGGGGTGGTGAAACGTGAAGGAGATAAGCTGGCGATTCTCAACTTCGGTACGCTGTTGCCGGAGGCGCGTGCGGCGGCAGAAACGCTGAACGCCACCCTGGTGGATATGCGTTTTGTGAAGCCGCTGGATGAAGCCCTGATCCTGGAGCTGGCCGCCAGCCATGAGGCGCTGGTCACTCTGGAGGAAGGTGCGATTAAAGGCGGCGCAGGCAGTGGCGTGAATGAACTGCTGATGGCAAAACGTCTGCTGGTGCCGGTACTTAACCTCGGGCTGCCCGATGAGTTTATTCCACAAGGCACACAGGATGAAATTCGCCACGATTATCAACTGGATGCCGCCGGGATCCAGCAACAAATCGCGGCCTGGCTGGCACAATAATCCTTTTCTTCCCACTCCCCGTCCGGGGAGTGTGTAGCCTGCTATGATTACCGGGACCATTTTCCTTCGGGAAAGCATTCCCGGAATCGCGCAGGAGCCACAATGAAAACTGTACAATTAGGCACAACCGATCTGCAGGTATCCCGTCTTTGTCTGGGCTGTATGACCTTTGGTCAACCCGATCGCGGCAGTCATGCCTGGACGCTGCCTGAAGAACGCAGCCGACCGCTGATCAAACAGGCGCTGGAGGCGGGCATCAACTTTTTCGACACCGCCAACAGTTACTCTGATGGCAGCAGCGAAGAGATCGTGGGCCGGGCGCTGAAAGATTACGCGCGGCGTGAAGAGGTGGTAGTCGCTACCAAAGTCTATTTCCCGATGAGCAACCTGTCACAGGGGTTGTCACGCGCCAGTATTCTGCAATCCATTGATGACAGTCTCTCCCGTCTGGGGATGGAGTATGTGGATCTGCTGCAGATTCATCGCTGGGATTATGAAACGCCGCTGGAAGAGACGCTGGAAGCGCTGAATGATGTGGTAAAAGCGGGCAAGGCGCGTTATATCGGGGCGTCATCAATGTACGCCTGGCAGTTTGCCAAAGCGATTTACACCCAGGAGCGCTATGGCTGGGCGCGCTTTGTCAGCATGCAGGATCAATATAACCTGATCCAGCGTGAAGAGGAGCGTGAGATGCATCCGCTGTGTATGGCGGAGAATATTGCCGTTCTGCCGTGGAGCCCTCTGGCGCGCGGACGCCTGACGCGCCCCTGGGGAGAAGGCACCGCCCGCACCGCCACGGATGAGTACGGGAAAAAGCTCTACAGTAGCCATACCGAAGAGAACGATGCGGCGATAGCTGAGCAGGTAGCGGAACTGGCGCAGCAGAAAGGCGTCAGCCGCGCCCAAGTCGCTCTCGCCTGGATGCTGAGCAAACCGGCGGTAACTGCACCGATTATCGGTGCATCACGGGAAGAACAGCTGGCGGATCTGGTACAGGCGGTTGAGGTGACGCTGGATGCGGCGGAAATCGCTGCGCTTGAAGAGGCTTATCAGCCGCACCCGGTGGTCGGTTTCGAATAAAGGCCAGGCTCCGGTCAGGCGTTGCGCCAGGCCGGACAGGGTTGTTATACCAGCCAGTAATGCCCGGCGGCGTACAAAATCCCGGCGGAAACCACCCCGGCGATAATGTCGTCGACCATAATTCCCATCCCGCCATGCACGTTGCGGTCAAACCAGCGGATCGGCCAGGGTTTCCACATATCAAAAATGCGGAAAATCAGAAAACCGGCCGCTACCCACTGCCAGGTCAGCGCCGGGATCGCCATCAGGGTAATCCACATGCCGATAAACTCATCCCAGACGATGCTGCCATGATCATGCACGCCCATATCTTTGGCGGTGCGATGGCACAGGTACACCCCGACGCTGATACCTACCAGCACCAGCAGCGAATAAAGCTGGAGCGGCAAAAAGGTCATCAGCCACCAGAACGGGATAGCGGCCAGAGACCCTACGGTTCCCGGGATAAACGGACTCAGACCGCTGCCAAAACCGGTAGCCAGCAGATGCCAGGGGTTGCTCAGACGTAAGCGGCTTTTGGCGATATCTTTATCTAAGGTCAAAATGATCGAATCCTTTATGATCGAACCTGAACGGCTTGCCGTTATCCAGCAGCGTAAGCCCTTCCGATTCCGGCGCAATCTGACCGATACAAGTATAGGGCACGCCCAGATGACTTAAAGCGACATCCAGCGCTCCACGATGCATCTCCGGCACGGTAAAGCAGAGTTCATAATCCTCTCCCCCGCTCAGCGCCCAGCGCACTACTTTCTCTGCGGCAAAGTGATCGCGTAACGCGGAGGAAAGCGGCAGCGCTTCCAGATTAATGCGCGCACCGCAGTGGCTGGCATTAAGGATATGTCCCAGGTCGGAGATTAAGCCGTCAGAGAGGTCAATGGCGGAAGAGGCCAGATTGCGCAACGCCTGGCCCTGCAAAATGCGCGGCATGGGTCGCAGGTGACGCTTGATTAGCGCCTCATGAACGGCGGGCTCCTGAATACGGATATGATGCTGCAGCAACGCCAGTCCTGCAGCGCTGTCTCCCAGCGTACCGGTAACAAAAATCCAGTCGCCCGGACGTGCGCCCGATCGTTTCAGCTCACGACCATTCGGAACCAGACCGTGGATCCCCAGCGTCATGCTGAGCGGCCCTCGGGTGGTATCGCCGCCGATCAGCTGCATATCGTAATAGTCGAGCAGCTCAAACAGGCTGTCGCTGAAGGCCTGCAGCCAGTTTTCGTCCACTTCCGGTAGCGTCAGCGCCAGGGTTAGCCACGCCGGATCAGCCCCCATCGCGGCCAGATCGCTCAGGTTAACCGCCAGCGCCTTATAGCCCAGATCGGCAGGATGAATATCCCGCAGGAAATGCACGCCTTCTACCAGCGTATCGGTACTGATGGCCAGTGTCTGTTTCTCTGGCACCCTCAGCAGCGCGCAGTCATCGCCAATCCCTTTTTCCACATCACGTCGGGAACTGGTTACACGATTAAAATAACGCGCGATGAGTTCAAATTCACCACAAGCCATAATTGCGTTCCGCTAAAACCTGAAAGAAAAAAGGCCGGCGAACCGGCCTTTTTCAGCACTACTTTCTGTTTGGTCGAATCTGTGGAGCTGCTTTATCCAGTACACCGTTAACAAATTTATGGCTGTCTTCTGCGCCAAAAACTTTTGCCAGCTCGATACCTTCGTTGATGGCTACTTTATAGGGCACATCATCACGCTTGCTTAACTCATAGAGCGAAATGCGCAGAATGGCTTTCTCCACCTGCCCCAGCTCTTCCAGCTGACGCGACAGGTAAGGTTTCATCAGGCCATCAAGGTATGCGCTGTTAGTCGCCACACCAGTCAGCAGTTCACGGAAATAGCTAATATCGACGTCTTTCACGTCCTGTTCCGCCAGAAACTGGTATTCCACATCGGCAATATCGTTATTGGACAGCTGCCAGGAGTAAAGCGCCTGGACAGCGCATTCACGGGCGCGACGACGAGCAGCAGGTTTCACAAAATTCCCCTTACAAAAATCAGGCTTTAATGGCTTTCAATACGTTAATCATTTCAAGTGCGGTGAGAGCCGCTTCGGCACCTTTGTTGCCCGCCTTCGTGCCGGCACGTTCAATGGCCTGCTCGATATTCTCAGTGGTCAGCACGCCAAAGGCGACCGGAATCTCACTGTTCATGGCAACGCTGGCGATACCGGAACTGGCTTCACCTGCAACATATTCGAAGTGGGCGGTGCCGCCGCGGATAACGGTACCCAGCGCAATCACCGCATCATGCTTACCGCCTTTAGCCAGCGCGCGTGCGGCCAGCGGCAGTTCGTACGCACCCGGAACCCAGACGACGGTGATATTTTCATCTTTCACCTGACCGATGCGTTTCAGCGCATCGATCGCGCCATCCAGCAGGCTGTCATTAATGAAGTTGTTAAAACGCGCAATCACGATGGCAACATTGGCATCGGGCGTGGCAACAGCAGCTTCGATAACTTTCATACTTATCCTTTCAGGGTGTTGTTATGGCCCCGCAGGGGGGCGGATTCTATCACACTCTTTAGCGACGTGCTCTCGCTTTTCGGCGTGCCGCTAGCGCGGCGTCAGCGTCAGACGCAGGTCGGGTCCCACCTGGCGTACATCGCTAAAGGAAAACTCTGGCGCATCAGCCAGTTGTGCCAGGGCCGGCAGTTCGCACAGGCCACGCGCAGCATTACCCAGCAGCTTCGGTGCCAGATAGACAATCAGTTCATCCACCAGACCGGCCCGCAACAGCGCACCGGCCAGTGTAGCGCCCGCCTCAACCCACAGGCTATTTATCTGGCGCTGTCCCAGCATCATCATCATCGCCACCAGATCCAGCCGCCCCGCCACCTCTGGCACCGCTATCTGCGTCACGCTCGTCGGCCAGCTGGCGCCATCGGGCGTGCGGCGCATCAGCCAGGTTTCGCCAGGCTGATGAATAACACGCTGCTGCGCGCTGACGCGGTTATGACTGTCAATAATCACCCGTACCGGCTGACGCAGCTGCGTCTCCGTGTCGAGGTGCGCGCGCGCGTCATCATCCAGTTCGCCCCAGCGCACCGTCAGCGCCGGGTCGTCCGCCAGCACCGTGGCACTGGTGCTGAGGATCGCCGAACTCTGGGCGCGCAAGCGCTGTACATCGCGACGCGCAGCGCCCGAGGTGATCCACTGACTCTCGCCGCTGGCCATCGCCGTCCGGCCATCCAGCGACGCGCCGAGCTTCAGCTGAATAAAGGGGAACCCGGTGCGCATCCGCTTGAGAAAACCGCGGTTAAGCGCTTCCGCTTCCGCCATCATCAGACCATGACTCACTTCCAGGCCCGCCTGCTGCAGGCGATACAGCCCGCGTCCGGCCACCTGCGGATTGGGATCCTGCATGGCGACGACTACCCGTCTGACACCCGCCGCAATCAGGGCGTCGCAACAGGGGGGCGTGCGGCCAAAGTGACTGCAGGGCTCCAGCGTCACATAGGCCGTGGCGCCGCGCGCCTGCTCGCCCGCCATACGCAGCGCGTGCACTTCCGCATGGGGTTCACCAGCACGCTGGTGCCAGCCCTCCCCCACCAGAACGCCGTCGCGCACCAGCACACAGCCGACATTAGGATTCGGTGTGGTAGTAAAACGACCGCGCCGCGCCAGTTCCAGCGCGCGCGCCATAAAAAGTTCATCTTGCATCGTTAATCCTGCAGCCGGGCGATCTCTTCACCGAAATCCCGGATATCTTCAAAGCTGCGATACACCGAGGCGAAACGGATATAAGCGACTTTATCGAGCTTTTTCAGCTCATCCATCACCAGATTACCGATAAGTTTACTGGGAATTTCTCGTTCGCCAGTGGCGCGCAGCTGCGTTTTAATATGATTAACCGCGCTTTCCACCGCATCGGCACTGACCGGGCGCTTCTCCAGCGCCTTCATCATGCCACTACTCAGTTTATCTTCGTTGAAAGGTTCACGTACATCATTGCTTTTTACCACGCGCGGCATAACCAGTTCCGCCACTTCGAAAGTGGTAAAACGCTCATGACAAACCAGGCACTGGCGACGTCGCCGCACCGATGAGCCTTCACTGACCAGACGGGAATCAATCACTTTGGTGTCGACAGCGGAGCAAAATGGGCAATGCATGACGTTTCCTGACGCGAGATGAATAGGTTATACAGTGTAACGCGAACTGTTAAGCAACAAAATCTCTTCCGCTGCCTTTCCCCTGTTCCGTCTCCCGCTTTGGGTAAGAAGCGGCAAAACGCACTATGCTTAAAAAGCCGTGCGTTACGGCACACTCACCGAAGAATCAGTCAGGAGGTAGTATGGGTCTGTTCAATTTTGTTAAAGATGCGGGCGAGAAACTGTGGGATGCAGTTACCGGGGGTGAAGACCAGAAAAACAAGAAGCTGCAGGAACACATTAATAATCTTGGCCTGCCGGACAGCGACAAAGTGAATGTGGACGTCAAGGGAGATACCGTTACTCTGAGCGGGGATGCCATTTCTCAGGAGCTGAAAGAGAAGATCCTGGTGGCGGCCGGTAACATCGCAGGCATCACCAAAGTGGAAGATAACGTTAAGGTGGCACAGACCGCGCCGGAAGCGGAATTCTACACGGTGAAAAAAGGGGACACGCTGAGCGCCATTTCTAAACAGGTTTATGGCACCCCAAACGAATACAACAAGATTTTCGAAGCGAACAAGCCGATGCTGACGCACCCGGATAAGATCTATCCCGGTCAGGTGTTACGTATTCCCAAATAAAGGCCACGGGGGCAGATCACCATGCTAAGGAGGATTTGGCCGCCGGTCGCGCTGGCGCTGCTGGCGCTGAGCGGTTGCAGTACGAGGCCCGCATCACCTGAGGTGCAACAGCTGAATCAGGAAGTGAAGCAACTGAATCAGGAGATGCGTCAGCTCACCCGCCAGGCCGCCGCGCTGGAACAGCAAAGTTTGCTCAACAGCCACTCCGCACAGGGTGCCTGGCTGCTGCCTGCCGCCAGCCACTCAGTGACGCTGCAAACCCGGCTGGGTGAACTGCGTCTTTCGCTGACGCAGATTGAAAGCGAAGCGAGCGGCACGCGCGCCAATCTGAATATCCGGGCGGCGGGTGAAGCACCCTTGCCGGCACTGCGTGCCGAGGTGCAGTGGGGAGAATTGGATCCCGCCAGCGGCAAGCCGCTGAGTGCGGAGGCATTAAGCCAGCGCATTGAGGTCCCCGCCAGCTTGCTGCCCCAGTCGTCGGTGATGGTTCCGTTACGTCTGAGCGGCATTGCGCCCGAGCAACTGGGCTTTGTGCGTGTGCATGCTGTAGAGCCGCTGCCCGCGGCGCAAAGTGCGCAGCGCACAGTCGCCCCATAAAAAAACGGGCCGCCCACTGGCAGCCCGTTTATTCCTGCATATTGCCTGCGGGTTACGGCAGAATCGAAGGCTGATCGGCGCCCTCTTTTTCCACTTTCTGTACCAGCATATGTTCACGCTTCATGCCCAGCTTCAGCGCCAGCGCTGAGGCGACATAGATCGACGATACCGTACCGATCGAGACACCAATCAACATGGTCAGCGAGAAGCCTTTCAGCAGCTCACCGCCAAAGATGAACAGCATCAGCACCACCACCAGAGTGGTTGCCGAGGTCATAATGGTACGGCTCAGGGTTTGCGTCAGCGACACGTTCACGATCTCATACGGCGTACCACGACGGATACGACGGAAGTTTTCACGAATACGGTCCGACACCACGATACTGTCGTTCAGCGAGTAACCGATCACTGACATCAGCGAAGCGATGATGGTGAGGTCAATCTCGACATGGAACAGTGACAGGATGCCCAGCGTAATCACCACGTCATGCGCCAGCGCCAGTACCGCACCGAGCGCCAGACGCCACTCAAAGCGGAAGCCGACATAGATCAGGATGGAGATCAGCGCCACCAGTAGCGCCATGCTGCCCGCCTGCGCCAGATCGCTGCCCACGCTCGGTCCAACAAACTCAATCCGCTTCACGTTGGCATTCTGGCTGGTGGCCTGATTGATCACCGAAACCACCTTGTTGCCCAGCTCCTGCCCGGCGTTACCGGCATTCGGTGACAAACGCACCATCACGTCACGGCTGCTGCCAAAGTTCTGCACCTGCGGCTCAACAAAGCCGGACTGCATCAGCGATGTGCGCAGCGTATCGAGATCGGCCGGTTTCTCCAGGCTAATCTCGATCACTGTACCGCCAGTAAAATCCAGGCCCCAGTTAAAACCGCGCACGCCCATAATGATCACCGAAGCGATCAGCAGCAGGCCTGACAGGGTAAAGGCCAGCTTATCCCAGCGCATAAAGTCATGGACTTTACGGCCATAGTTCAATTGTTCAACGCTATGTTGCTGTGCCACAACGTACTCCTCAGATAGACAGCTTGTTGATGCGTTTGCCGCCATACAACAGGTTAACGATGGCACGCGTACCGACAATCGCCGTAAACATTGAGGTCACCACACCGATAGCGGTCGTGATCGCAAAGCCTTTGATTGAGCCAGTACCCACCGCGTAAAGAATAATCGCGGTAATCAGCGTGGTGAGGTTGGCGTCGATAATACTGGAGAACGCACCCTTATAGCCTTCATGGATCGCCTGTTGCACCGTGCGTCCATTTTTCAGCTCCTCTTTGATACGTTCATTGATCAGTACGTTGGCATCGACCGCTACCGCCAGAGTCAACACGATACCGGCGATACCTGGCATGGTAAGGGTAGCGCCCGGTAACAGCGACATTACCCCGACAATCAGCACCAGGTTAGCGACCAGCGCCGTAGTGGCGATCACACCAAATTTCTTATACCAGACCACCATAAAGACGATAGAGGCAATCAGACCCCACAAACAGGCTTCAAGACCCTGATTGATGTTCTGTTGTCCCATGGTCGGGCCAATGGTGCGCTCTTCCACAATCTGAATCGGCGCAATCAACGCACCGGCGCGCAGCAGCAGCGAGAGCTGACGGGCTTCGTTCGGATTGTTGATGCCGGTAATACGGAAGCTGTTACCCAGACGTGACTGGATATTCGCGACGTTAATCACCTCTTCCTGCTTCTGCAGGATGGCGCGGCCATTGGCATCTTTCTTACCGCTGTCTTTGTACTCGACAAACAGCGTCGCCATCGGCTTACCGATGTTGTCTTTAGTGAAGTTCGACATGGCATTACCGCCCACGCCATCCAGCGAGATATTCACCTGCGGCTGGTTATATTCATCCATGCTGGAGGTGGAATCGGTAATGTGGTCACCGGTAAGAATGACGCGCTTATACAGCACGACCGGTTGACCTTCACGCGTCTGCTTCACTTCAGAATCGCCCGGCACACGGCCATTGGCTGCCGCGGTGGGATCGACACTGCTATTGACCAGACGGAATTCCAGCGTGGCGGTAGCGCCAAGGATCTCTTTCGCCCGGGCGGTATCCTGAATGCCAGGCAGCTCAACCACGATACGATCGCTGCCCTGACGCTGAACCAGCGGCTCGGCCACACCCAGTTGGTTGACGCGGTTACGCAGGATATTGATGTTCTGCTGCACCGCATATTCACGCGCTTCGCGCAGACGATCGTCGCTCATCACCGCCCGCAACGCATTGTTGCCGCTGCTGGTGATCACCAGATCGCGATGGCGTGTAGTGAGGTAATTGACGGCATCGTCACGGCGGGTGCCATCACGAAAACGGATTTCAACGCCGTAGTTATCCAGCTTGTTGACGTTGGTATAAGGAATGCTTTTCTCACGCAGATCGCTGCGCAGGCCGTCCGCATTTTGTTCCTGCAGCTTGCCCAGTGCGGTATCCATATCCACTTCCATCAGGAAGTGCACACCACCACGCAGATCGAGACCGAGCTTCATGGGTTCTGCGGCCAGCGCGCTTAACCAGCGCGGCGTTGCCGGTGCCAGGTTGAGTGCAACAATGTAGTTCTCGCCAAGCGCCTGCAAAATTGCTTCACGGGCACGCAGCTGAATGTCCGTATCGGCAAAACGCGCCAGGATAGCGCCATTTTCCAGTGCCAGTGATTTGCTCTGGATATTCTCTTGTTTTAAGACGTTCTGGATCTGATCCAACGTTTGCTCACTGGCGGCGCCACCGCGCGCGCCAGTGATTTGAACGGCCGGATCCTCACCATAGAGGTTGGGAAGCGCATAGAGCAGACCGACGACTAGTACGACGATCAGCATCAGATACTTCCACAGAGGATAACGGTTTAACACGGCAGTTCCCTTAGGGAAGAAAAATTACAGCGCCTTCATCGTACCTTTCGGCAGAACGGCAGCCACGAAATCACGTTTGATCACTACTTCAGTGGTATCGTTCAGAGCGATAGCGATATAGCCAGTCTCAGCCACTTTGGTGACGCGACCCACCAGACCACCATTGGTCAGCACTTCATCACCCTTAGAGATGGAATCCATCAGCTTCTTGTGCTCTTTGGCACGTTTCTGCTGTGGACGCAGGATCATGAAATAGAAGATCAGACCAAATACCACCAGCATGATCACCAGAGAATACGGACTTCCCTGAGACGGTGCGCCAGCTGCAGCCACAGCGTCAGAAATGAAAAAACTCATTAAATTTCCCTCATTGATGAATTATCAGTCGTTTAACGGCGGAACGGTTTTGCCCGTCCGTTGGTAGAACTCGCTAACAAAGTGCTCTAATTTACCCTCTTCGATGGCCTGGCGTAAACCTGCCATCAGACGCTGGTAATAGCGCAAATTGTGAATAGTATTCAGACGCGCGCCCAGTATTTCGTTGCAGCGATCGAGATGATGCAAGTAGGCGCGGCTGTAATTGCGACAGGTGTAACAATCGCACTCGCTATCCAGCGGCGAAGTATCCGCTTTATGCTTCGCATTACGGATTTTTACCACACCGTCGGTGACGAAAAGATGGCCGTTACGGGCATTGCGCGTCGGCATGACGCAGTCGAACATATCGATACCGCGACGAACGCCTTCCACTAAATCCTCGGGTTTTCCCACGCCCATTAAATAACGCGGTTTATCTGCAGGGATCTGCGGACAGACATGCTCCAGAATGCGGTGCATATCCTCTTTCGGCTCGCCAACCGCCAGGCCGCCCACAGCGTACCCATCAAAGCCAATCTCTACCAGACCTTTCACCGAGACATCTCGTAAATCTTCGTAAACACTGCCCTGAATAATGCCAAACAGCGCATTTTTATTGCCCAGCGCATCAAAACGGTCACGGCTGCGTTTGGCCCAGCGCAGCGACATCTCCATGGAGCGTTTGGCGTAATCCCATTCGGCAGGATATGGGGTGCATTCATCGAAGATCATCACGATATCAGATCCGAGATCGTACTGGATCTCCATCGATTTTTCCGGATCGAGAAAGATCGGATCGCCGTTGATCGGATTACGGAAATGCACGCCCTCTTCGGTGATCTTGCGGATATCGCCGAGGCTAAACACCTGAAAGCCGCCGGAATCGGTGAGAATCGGCCCCGACCAGTTCATAAAGTCGTGCAGATCACCATGCAGCTTCATGATCTCCTGGCCTGGACGCAGCCAGAGATGAAAGGTATTGCCGAGCAGAATTTGTGCGCCAGTCTCTTTGACCTCTTCCGGCGTCATCCCTTTGACCGTGCCGTAGGTGCCCACCGGCATAAACGCCGGGGTTTCCACCACGCCGCGATCGAAAATCAGACGGCCACGGCGCGCGCGCCCGTCAGTGGTATCCAGTTCAAACTTCACATGACCTCCATCAGAGAAACAGTCTGATGTGATGGGTTAAACAAGCGACGCCAGATAAGGTCCGGCGTCGGGTGATATCAGACGCCAACCTTCTCCTGCGGCGCCTGGGGATTTTTGCTGATAAACATCGCATCGCCATAGCTGAAGAAACGGTACTGTTGCGCCACCGCTTCTTTATAAGCGTTCATGGTGTGCTGATAACCGGCGAAAGCAGAAACCAGCATAATCAACGTAGATTCAGGCAGATGGAAATTGGTGATCAGAGCATCGATGACCTGATACTGATAGCCGGGGTAGATAAAGATCTGCGTATCATCGAAGAAAGGCGCAATCAACGCTTCGCAGCTGGCCTGCGCCGCGCTTTCCAGCGAGCGCACTGAGGTGGTGCCTACCGCCACAACCCGGTTGCCGCGCGCTTTACACGCCAGCACCGCATCAACCACTTCCTGCGGCACTTCCGCATATTCGGAATGCATGGTGTGATCTTCGATGGTTTCGACACGTACCGGCTGGAAAGTACCTGCGCCTACATGCAGCGTAACAAAGGCCATTTCGATGCCCTTCTCTTTCAGCGCCTCAAGCAGTGGCTCATCGAAATGCAGTCCGGCAGTGGGCGCAGCCACCGCGCCGGGGCGTGCGCTGTACACAGTCTGATAAAGTTCGCGGTCCGCTTCTTCATCCGGGCGATCGATATAGGGCGGCAATGGCATATGGCCGACGCTGTTGAGGATCTCCAGCACCGTACGATCGTCATCAAAGACAATTTCAAACAGCGCATCGTGACGCGCCACCATGGTTGCCCTGACATCCTCGTTATCGCCCAGCAGCAGCGTACTGCCCGGTTTCGGCGCTTTTGACGCACGCACGTGCGCCAGCACCCGTTTCTCGTCCAGCATACGTTCTACCAGCACCTCGATTTTCCCGCCACTGGCTTTACGCCCAAAGATACGTGCCGGAATTACGCGGGTATTGTTGAATACCAGCAGATCGCCCGGGTTCAGTTTCTCCAGCAGGTCGGTAAACACGCCGTGGCTCAGCGCACCGCTGGGACCATCCAGAGAGAGCAGACGGCAACCGCTGCGCTGCGCCTGCGGATAGTGGGCAATCAAAGATTCAGGCAACTCAAAGGCAAAATCGGCTACACGCATACTTCACTTCTTTCATGACTCAAAACAGGCGGCCTAGTTTAGCGGAAAAGTGCGCAATTCTGAACAACTGGCTGAGCGTTAGCGAATCTGCCTATAATGCATTATGAACTTTCTCGCTCACCTTCATCTGGCCCGACTGGCCAACAGTTCCCTGCCGGGCAATCTGATGGCTGATTTCGTACGCGGCAATCCTCATGAGCAGTGGCCGGCTTGCATCGCGCAGGGTATTGCCCTGCACCGCCGCCTTGATGTGCTGACTGACGGATTACCCGAAGTGCGTGAGGCCTGTCGTCTGTTCCGCCCTGAAACGCGGCGCGTCGCCCCCATTACGCTGGACGTGGTGTGGGATCACTTTCTCTCTAAGCACTGGGCGCAGCTGCATCCGGATCAGTCCCTGGCCCACTTTTCCGCAGACGCGCAACGCGAGATTCTGGCGGTCCTGCCCGGCACACCGCTGGCCTTTCAGGAGCTAAACCAGATTATGTGGCGCGAACGCTGGCTCGAACGCTATGCCGATGCCGCCTGGCTGCAGAATGTCCTGAACGGTATGGCGCGTCGCCGTCCGCGACTGCATATGCTGCGCAATTCCTACCAGGATTTCGCCGACAGCTATCAGCAACTTGAACCCCTTTTCTTCCGCTTTTATCCGCGTCTGATGACGCTTGCCCGCCAGCAACAGCTGTAACCTCTGCCGCCGCGCGTCCTTTGTTCGTCTGAAAAATCAAACAGAAGCACGGACTTCATCTTGCTAACGGCGGCAGACTACGGCTTAATGAAGTCTTTCTTAACTATATTTAAGCGATCTGCACAGCCCATCGCCTGTTCAGGCATTTTTGCTGGTCAAAAGGCCATAAAAACATAAGAGGGAAAGATGTCATTAGCTTCGCAGAGTGAAACAGACATACGTTATCGTTATGCCTGTGATATCGCCAGAGCGGCAGCCAGTCGTGCTTACGCCTTTTATCAGCAACGTGAGCGTCTGGTCACCGAACAGGACAAGGATTTACAGGATGTGGTCAGCGAGGCCGAACGTAACGTAGAACAATTAATAAAATCTTTGATTACTGAACGTTTTCCGCAGGATGCGATCGCCGGCGAGACAGCCCCCGGTGAGGATGTCCGTTACCTCTGGGTTATCGACCCGCTGGACGGCAGCGACTGCTTTATTAACGGCCTGCATAACTGGTGCGTTTCGCTGGCACTGGTGCTGGAAGGCGAAGCGGTTGCCGGGGTGGTCTACGATCCCAATCATCGTGAAATGTTCCACGCCTGCCAGGGCCGTGGTGCCTGGGTAAATGAAACGCGTCTTCAGGTACACCCTGCTCAACATCTGACTGAAGGTGTGTTGGGCGTGGGTACGGCAGACGCTGGCGCAGTCGTCACCTTTATTCCTTTCTTATCCGCATTGCTGCAACAGGGCGGCACCTTTATCCGCACCGGCTCCGGGGCGCTGATGAGCGCATGGGCGGCGGCTGGTCGTCTGATTGGCTACTACGCACCCCATATGTTTTCCCGCAATAGCCTGGCGGGCATCGTGCTGATGCGTGAAGCGGGTGGCGTCAGCAATGCTTATCTGCAGGGCGAGGGGCTGAAAAACGGCAATCCCCTGCTGCTGGCGAACGAGGCGATTTACAGCCAGCTGAAAGTGCTGCTGGCGCATTCTCTCCACTAAGGTAACGGCACCATGACGCCTGTGGCGCGCAGTCTGTTAACACTCCTGCTCTGGCTGACAGGTTGCTCTGCGTTGTGGGCGGCGGAAGAGTATCAGCTGGAAAAAGTGGTGGAGATCAGTCGGCACGGCGTGCGGGCGCCGACGCCCGGCAATCGCAAAGAGATCGAAGCCGCCACGCAGCGCACCTGGCCACGCTGGCGCAACGCGGATGGTGAACTGACGCGTCATGGCTATCGCGCCGTGGTGCACATGGGGCGGGCGCAAGGTGACTATTATCGTCAGGCTGGTCTGTTTCAGGCTGGCTGTCCCGCTGCGCAGAACGTTTACGTGCGTGCCAGCCCTTTTCAGCGCACGCGTGCCACAGCGCAGGCATTGATGACGGGTGCCTTTCCCGGTTGTCGTATCCGGGTTCATTATGTGCCAGGCGAGGCCGATCCGCTGTTCCAGAGCGATGCATTCAGGGAGACGTCACGGAATGTGCGGCGGGAGCGCGAGGCTATTGTCCGGGCAGCCGGCGATCTCAACGCATTACAACGTCAGCTCCAGCCCGTAGTGCGGCAGTTAAAAGCGTATGTCTGCGCATCAGAGCGCGACTGTGAATTTTTTGATCGCCCCTGGCAGTTAAAAGCGACCAGAAGCGGGCACTTTTATGTGCAGGGACTGAGCGCTATGGCGAGTATGGTGGAGACCTTACGGCTCGCCTGGAGTGAAAATCTGCCGCTGAGCGAAGTCGCGTTTGGTCATATTACCCATTCTGCGCAAATCACTGCACTGCTGCCGCTACTGACCGCCAACTACGATCTCAGCAATGATGTGCCCTATATCGCGCAACAACGTGGCTCGACATTGTTGCATGCAGTGCTTGCCAGTCTGACGCAGGGCGTCAGGTCGCAGGATGCGGCGTTACCGGATGCGCGCTGGCTGCTGCTGGTGGCCCACGATACCAATATTGCGATGCTGCGCACCCTGATCGGCTTTCACTGGCAGTTGCCAGGCTATGCACGCGGCAATATCCCGCCAGGCGGCAGCCTGGTGTTTGAGCGCTGGCGCGAACGCCGCAGCGGTGACAGATTCATCCGAATTTATTTTCAGGCGCAGGGGTTAGATGATCTGCGTCAGCAACAGCCGGTAGACGCACAGCACCCGCTGCTGCGTCAGGAGTGGAAACAGGAAAACTGTCGTATTACCCGCGTCGGTCTCCTCTGCCCTTATCAGTCAACCCTTGATCGCTTACGCAGTGCAGTCGATCCTGACGCGCAACTGCCGGTAACTTATAGCTTGCCCTGAACACTGTTCAGATAAATTGCAATAGCATTGTTAATTTGACTTAAGTATTAAATCCAAAAACAGCCAATACTTTTAATTTATTTTCTCCGCGCATTCCGGGTTAATTCCGCTTATGCCTCTGCGTCATGGTAAATGCATTTTTTAAAAGTTACCCTTCAAAGGTCAACATCCCCTTTGATTACTGGATTTCTTATTACTGACAGGGCGAAAGGAAGCGCCCTTTTTTATTATGGAACTTTTAGCTGTTTAATACCGGGAAATATTTTAGTCGATAATTACTGCGAGAAACTCTTATGTCTGAGAAAAAAAGCTGTGCGTATCGTGCTGATATCGACGGACTGCGAGCAGTGGCTATCCTCCTGGTGGTCCTGTTCCACTCTGGCGTGCCCATGTTGAGTGGGGGCTATATCGGCGTCGACGTCTTTTTTGTTATATCCGGATTCCTGATTGGCGGTATTATCAGTCGTGAAATCGCCGCAGGTACTTTTTCCTTTTATCAATTCTGGCTGCGCCGCATACGAAGAATTATACCTGCCCTGTTCTTTTTACTTTTCACCCTGTTTGCCATTTGTTATTTCATATTATCACCGCTGGAACTGCGGCAACTGGCTAAATACAGTGTTTCGGTCTTGCTGTCCGTTCCCAATGTCCTGCTGTATAAAAGCGATGACTATTTCAGTATTTCTTCCGATCTTAATCCTCTGCTGATGACCTGGTCGCTGGGCATCGAGGAACAGTTTTATATTTTACTGCCGATCATTCTCTTACTGACAGCCAGAGTGAAACGTTCGCCCTTGCTGGTCATCGGTCTGTTGACACTGGCCTCCTTTGTCGCCTGTTTGCTGATCACCCAGCTCAATAGCCGGGGCGCGTTCTATCTTTTACCTACCCGCGCCTGGGAGCTGGGCGTGGGCGTGCTGCTCGCCTTATGGAAACCACAGCCGTTTAGCGGCAGAGCCGCTAACGGAATGACGCTGCTCGGACTGGTGTTGATTGCCGGCAGCGCCCTGCTGCTGAATAAAGAAGCGCAGTTCCCCGGCTGGCTCGCGCTGCTGCCGGTTACAGGCGCCGCCCTGTTGATTGCCGCTCGCGGCAGCCTGAGTCAGCGTCTGCTGGAAAATTCTTCGGCGCGTTTTATCGGTAAAATTTCTTACTCCTGGTACTTATGGCACTGGCCGCTACTTAGCCTTGCGCGCATCTGCAGTGACACCCCCCTCAGTATCAGTCAGGGGCTGGTTATCAGCGCACTGGCTCTGCTTATTGCCTGGTTCTCCTGGCGCTGGATCGAACAACCTTTCCGCCAGGCGGCGACCAATACCCGGCCGGTTATACCGGTTTGGGGAACTGTGACCATGGTGGCCTGCCTGGGGATGACCTCAGTATGGGCGAGCGGCGGACTGAAACATCGCGTCAATCAACTGGTAGTGAATGGTGAGTCTTACAAAATTGCGGCGGAAAATAACCCCTGCCTGCAACTGTACGACGCCAGCGCGCCATCAGCGCATCAGCAGTGCCAGCCACCAACCCGTCAGCCGGCGGTTGCGCTGGTCGGCGACAGTCACGCGGCAGCACTGCGTACCAGCGTGGCGAACTATGCCCAACGCAGAAATAAAGCATTATTTCAGCTGACCAAAGCCTCCTGTCCGTTCCTGCTCGGCACCACGCGGGATGTGACTGGCCGTCCTGCGCATGCGCATCAGTGCACCACTTTCAATAATTCAGTGATGCGCACGCTGCTCAGCGATCGTATTGATGAGGTGGTGATTACGGCGTACTGGACAGCGGGTATGGAAAAGGCGCGCGGCAAAGGTTATCTGGCCCCCTATAACCCGCAACTTAACAACCTGCAGGCGTTAAAAGCGGGCATGGATAAGGTGGTTGCCCGGCTGTTGGCAGCCGGGAAAAAAGTGATGATTATTGAGGATGCGCCCAGTCTGGCGATCGATCCACTGCGTTACAGCAATAACCGCCATATTCCGCTGCGGCGACAACTCAACGCGCTGTTAACGGCCTGGAACGGCGAATCACCGGTCATGGAGCGAACCCACCTGGTGCACTTTCCGGCACGGGAAATCGATACGCTGCTGGAAAGTTACCGTCAGCCGGGTGTCAGGGTGGTCTCGCTGCGGAAAAACTTATGTAGTGAGCAGGGTTGTCTGATTAGCGCGCGTGGACTCCCGGTTTACTACGATGACAACCATTTGAGCCCCCACGGTGGCGATATCGCCCTCGGGAAAAACTGGTAAAAAAGGGGCGACAGCGTCGCCCTTTTCTCAGGCTGGCTTCCGCACCAGGCGGTAACCCAGCAGCAGCACCCCTACCCAGACGATACCGGCATAAAGCGATACGCGCGTATCAGGGAAATAGCCGATCAGGGCGATAATAAAGCAGAGAAACAGTACGCCGACGCCTGCTGTCCAGCTGCCGCCCGGCAGGGCAAATTTCAGTTTGCTGGCTGCCTCTTTGCCAATTTTACGGCGGAAGGCGATCTGCGACAGCAGAATCATAATCCACACCCAAACGGTGGCGAAGGTAGCCAGCGAGGCGATCACCAGAAAGACTTTTTCCGGCATCAGGTAGTTCAGATAAACCGCGATCAGCATCGCCAGCATCATCACCATCACCGTCACCCAGGGGATGCCGCGTTCAGAAACCTTCATAAAGACCTTCGGCGCATGCCCCTGCTGCGCCATCCCGTGCAGCATACGTCCCACGCCAAACACGTCGCTGTTAATCGCTGAGAGCGAAGCGGTAAGCACCACAAAATTGAGAATAGAAGCGGCGGCGGCGATGCCAAGATGCTGGAAGGTCAGAACAAAAGGACTGCCCGAAGTGCCCACCTGATTCCAGGGATAAATCGACATAATGACGAACAGCGTTCCAACGTAAAACACCAGAATACGCAGCGGCACGGAGTTGATGGCGCGCGGAATCGAGGTGGCAGGATCCTTCGCTTCGCCCGCGGTAATACCGATAATCTCAATGCCGCCATAGGCGAACATCACCATCTGCAGCGACAGCAGCATGCCCACAATGCCGTGAGCAAAGAAGCCGCCGTTGCTCCAGAGGTTATGGATGCCGGTCGGGGTGCCACCATTGCCGATCCCCCAGAAGATCATGCCGAAACCGGCGACAATCATCACAATGATGGTGGCGACTTTAAAGAAGGAGAACCAGAACTCCACTTCGCCAAACACCTTAACGCTCATCAGGTTCACGGCACCGATAATCAGCACCACGCTCAGCACCCAGATCCAGTGCGGCACATCCGGGAACCAGACGCCCATATAGATGCCGAACGCGGTAACGTCCGCAATGGCTACGATCAAAATCTCGAAGCAGTAGGTCCAGCCGGTCAGGTAACCCGCCATTGGCCCGAGATAATCCTGCGCGTAGCGCGAAAAGGAGCTGGCCTGCGGGTTATTTACTGACATCTCCCCCAGCGCACGCATGATGATATAGGCCACCGCGCCGCCGATGATATAGGCCAGCAGCACGCTGGGGCCAGCCATTCTAATAGCATCCGCCGAACCATAGAACAGCCCGGTGCCGATGGCGGATCCCAGCGCCATAAAGCGGATATGACGCGTGCTCAGTCCACGTTTGAGCTTATTGGTTTCTTGCATAACAACAGTACCTTACAAATGAAAAAACCACGGGCAAGCCCGTGGCTGAAAAACAGTACAGTAACGGTTACGGGTGCACGGTAACCTGTTCACGACCGGCAACACGATCGATGGCCGCCACCACCAGCAGTATCACCAGTACCGGCGGCAACCAGGCGAGACCCTGATCCGCGAGCGGCAGATGCTGACTGAACGCAGGCAGCGCCGCTTTTAATTGGGTAGATTTAATCGCATCAAGGATACCAAACAGCAGGCTGACCAGCATCGTCGGAGCGATAATACGGCTGCTTTTATTCCACCATTTCAGGGTGAAGCTCAGCACCACCAGGACGATACAGGGCGGGTAGATAGCTGTCAGCACCGGAATGGAGACTTTGATCAGCTGGCTCAGACCAAGGTTAGAAACCAGCATGGAGAACAAGCCGAGCACAAATACCAGCGTCCGGTAGGAGAATGGCAGATACTGAGCAAAAAACTCGGCGCAAGCGCAGGTCAGGCCTACCGCCGTGACCATACAGGCGATGAAAATCAGTGCGCCGAGGAACAGGCTGCCCGTGCCGCCAAAGGTGTTCTGTACATAGGCGTGCAGGATAGCGGCGCCGTTAGCATTTTGATCAACGATAGCACCGCTGCCTGCGCCCAGTTTGAACAGGCTCAGATAGACCAGCGTCAGGCCGATACCGGCAATCAGCCCGGCCAGCACGGTATAGCGTGTCAGCAGACCCGCATTATCTACCCCGCGTGAACGCGCAGCGTTAACAATCACGATACCAAACACCAACGCTCCGAGGGTATCCATCGTCAGATAGCCGTTCACAAAACCGCTGGAGAAAGCGGCACGCTGATAATCCGCCGTCGCCGGCGAGATACCGCCAGCGGGCCAGAGCAGAGCCGCCACGCCCAGTACTGCCAGAGCGATAATTTTCAGCGGCGCGAGAAAATGGCCGACGGTATCCAGCAGCTTGCCGGGATAGAGCGAAATGCCAATCACCAGCGCAAAGTAGATCAGGCTGTAGATAAACAGCGGTATATCGCCTTCGCCGGTCAACGGAGCAACTCCGATCTCAAAGGAAACGGTGGCGGTACGCGGGGTGGCGAACAACGGGCCGACTGCCAGATAACAGACGGTCGCCAGCACCAGGCCAGCCGCTTTACCGATTGGCGAGCTGAGCGCGTCAATACCGCCGCCAACGCGCGCCAGGGCGATGACCGTCATCACTGGCAGACCGACAGCGGTGATCAGGAAGCCGATCGCGGCGGTCCAGACATGTTCTCCGGACTGAATACCGACCACGGGCGGGAAAATGATGTTACCTGCGCCAACAAACAGGGCAAATGTCATGAAGCCCAGCGCGAGGATATCCTTGGGAGTTAAACGGTGTGTCATAAACTTCTGTCGTGCCTGTTGCTGATGTTGCGGTGGAAGTTGGGTTTGTGTTGTCACCCGAGTCACGCTAACGCGGTGGCTTAGCAGATCATTCTGCGGCTAACGATCGCCGTTGCCTCGCAGCGCGGATAATTATGATGTTTTCGGTACACAAGGGGGAAACTGACAACGGCGCTAAGTAAAACGTTTATAGCGGAGAAAGGCAATACGGGATCGAAAAACCAGAAGAATATAGCGTAAAGTCAACAGCAACCAGTGGGACAATTCATAATATAAGGAAACCGCCTCAGATGATGTGCCTGTTTTTTCATCAGGCCATGATAAACTTCAGCATCCAGCCACGATTTCATGCACAAAAGGCGCGTTTTACGCGCCTGTTTGCACAGATTTACACCCTGCCCCACCACTGTTTTGCCGTATCGACCACCAGACGCACTTTTTCCCACTGCTGCGCTTCACTCAGGCTATTGCCCTCCTCGGTGGAAGCAAAACCACACTGCGGACTGAGACACAGCTGATCGCGGCTGACATAGTTTTCCGCTTCCGCCAGCCGTGCTTTCACCTGTTCAGGCGCCTCCAGCTCGCCCGTTTTGGTGGTAATCAGGCCCAGCACCACCTGCTGATGACCGGGCCGGATAAAGCGCAGCGGTGCAAAGTCGCCGGATCGCTCATTGTCATATTCAAGAAAAAAGGCGTCGACGTTAACGCTGCCAAACAGGATCTCTGCCACTGGCTCATAGCCGCCTTCGGAGATCCAGGTGGAACGGAAATTACCGCGACAGACATGCAGGCCGACGGTCAGATCGGCAGGTTTATCTGCCAGCGCCTGGTTAAGCACCCGGGCGTAGGTACGTGCCAGCACCTCCGGATCCTCGCCGCGCTCACGAATCTGCTGCTTCTGCTCGTCTGAACAGAGATAGGCCCAGACGGTATCATCCAGCTGCAGATAACGGCAGCCCGCCGCATAAAAGGCAGCGATCGCCTGTTGCCAGGTACGCGCCAGATCGTCGAAATAGTCGCTCAGATCGGGGTAAACCGCAGCATCGATCATTTTGCGTCCGCCGCGGAAGTGCAGCACGCTCGGACTGGGAATCGTCATTTTCGCGACGGCATCGCCCGCTATGCTCTGCAGGAAGCGAAAATCGTCCAGCATCGGATGCGCGCCAAAGCCCAGCTTGCCGGTGACGCGCACGCCACGCGCTTTGGTCTCGATACCGTTGAACTGGATCCCCCGATCGGCTTCATAGCGTTCTACGCCCTCCAGCCCGTCAAAGAAATCAAAATGCCACCAGGCGCGACGAAACTCGCCGTCGGTGACCACCTGCAGACCGCAGGCGCGCTGTTGACTGACCAGCTCACGAATCGCTTTATCTTCCACAAGGCGCAGCGCGGCCGCATCGATCTCGCCGGCGGCAAACTGTTGCCGGGCCTGTTTAATTGCGTCGGGACGCAGAAAGCTGCCGACGATATCGGCGCGGAACGGGGCGCTATCTCTTTGCATGATCACTCCTGGCTGAGGCTGTTAATGCATGGTTGCATAAGAACATCGTTTCGCTATGTGCAAAACAGCCATCTGGATGGCTAAAAAACAGCATGCAGAGTGACATGTCCGCTGTGTTTCTGCAAACGAAGAAAATTCAGCAGTGATGAAGAAAATTCAGGTTGCCCGGGCAAATCTTAGTCGGCACTCAGGGCGGCGCGCGTCTGAGACATCTGGGTATCCGATAAAGGCAGATAGCCCGCTTCAATGACGCGCTGCTGCCCCTGTGGGGAAAGGGCCAGGCGCAAAAAGGCGGCCACCAGCGGCGGCAAGGGCTGGCCCGGGGCTTTGTTCACATAGAGCCAGAGCGGACGTGCCCAGGGATAGCGACCGGTACGGATGGTTTCGGCACTGGGCGGCACGGCTTCGCCGCTGGCATTCTCCAGCGCCAGCATTTTTACCCCGCTAAAATGGAAGCCAAAACTGGCGTAGCCTATGCTGCCCGGGGCACTGGCGACGGCCTGGACTACCGCAGCAGAGCCCGGAAATTCCGCCACGTCAGCACGAAAGTCGCCTTTGCACAGCGCCTGCTGACGAAAGTACCCCCAGGTGCCGGAAGCGGAGTTGCGGCCGTAGCGCTGAATGGTGCGCGCAGACCAGCGCGGCTGCGTCAGACCGAGATCGCCCCAGCGCTGCGGCACCGCGCTGGCACCACAAAGACGGGTCACGGAAAAAAGCGCATCCAGCTGCTGAGGCGCGATGCGCTCAAGCGGATTTGCCTGATTCACTACCACCACCAGCGCATCCATCGCCACCGGCACCGCCAGCGGCGGATAACCATATTTACGCTCGAACAGCTGGCGCTCCTCCGCCTGCATGGGACGGCTCATCGCGCCGATCTGGGCGGCGCCGGCAGCCAGCGCCGTGGGTGCCGTTGAGGAGCCAGCGGCCTGCACCTGCACGTTGACGCCCGGTGCCTGACGGCTGAAATCCTCACCCCAGAGCGTCATCAGGTGCCCCAGCGTATCTGATCCCACGCTACTGAGGTTGCCGGTCAGTACCGGCTGTTGCGCGTAAGCGAGAGGCGCAACCAGGGCAGCGAATAGCAGCAGACATTTCATCTCATAAGTCCATTGACGAGGGATGCGGAGCATTCTGCGGCACTTCTGCGCTGACAATCAATGCCGGAGCCAGAGTAAAGGCAAAACGGGTGGCTTTATGGGGTTCGCTGCTAATTTTCAGCCGCGCATGATGATGGCCGAGCGCATGCTTCACAATCGCCAGCCCGAGGCCACTGCCGCCCGTGGCGCGTGAGCGCGCCTTATCGACGCGGTAAAAACGCTCCGTCAGATGCGGCAGGTGCTCCGGCGCAATCCCCGGCCCGTTATCGCAGACGGCAAAATGCGCGCCCTGCTTATCGCGCTGCCAGCAGACATCAATTCGCGTGCCTTCCGGCGTATGGTTGATCGCGTTATAGACCAGGTTGGAGAGCGCGCTGCGCAGCTGCTCTTCGTTGCCCAGCACTTTCAGAGAATTATCGATATGAAAATGGATGGTGTGACGCCCCTTGCTCAGCGCTTCTGCCTCACGCTGCAGCAGATGCAGCAGCACCGGGACATCCACCGTCTCACGCAGATCGAGAACCGGCGCGGCCTCGATGCGCGACAACGTCAGCAGCTGTTTCACCAGGCTGTCCATCCGTCGCGTCTGCTCCTGCATGGTGTGCAGCGCCTTGTCGCGCGCGCGTTCATTCATCTCTGCATCCGTCATCATCTCCAGATAGCCCTGCAACACCGTCAGCGGCGTACGCAATTCATGGCTGACATTGGCGAAGAAGTTACGGCGCGCGCCCTCCAGCTGATGCATCTGGGTGACATCACGCGCCACCATCAGCCACTGCCCTTCGCTGTAGGGCATCACGCGAAATTCCATATGCAGATGATTGTTGAGCACCAGGGTGAGCGGCCGCTGGAAATCACGGCGGCGAATGTAGCGGGAAAACTCCGGATAGCGTAGCAGGTTCAGGATATTCTGGCCGTTATCTTCCGGCCAGCGCAGACCGAGATGCTGCTGTGCCAGACCATTACACCAGAAGATGATGCCCTCTTCGGTGGTCAGCACCACCGCATCCGGCAGCGATTCGGCACCGCTGCGAAAGCGCTTAATCAGGTTGCCCAGCTCGCGTCGCCGACGGCGATTGCGCAGCTGCATCTGATAGAGCCCGTAAAACAGCGGCTCCCAGCTGCCACGCCCGGTAGGAGGCGTCATGGTGCGGTCAACCCAGAGCCAGTGTGACAACCGCATCAGGTGATAAAAATGCCAGCACAGCAGCCCCAGCACCGCCGCCAGCAACAGCCAGGGCAATCCCCCCACCAGCATCCCTGTAATCAGTGCCGGTACGCAGGCCAGACAAAGTTCTGCCAGTAATCTCTTCCAGGAGAGTCGTTCCAGCACAGTTAAGGCTCCGTTCAGTAGCGGGCAGAGAAACGATATCCTGTACCGCGGACAGTTTGCACCATGCGATCGTGGCCGCTGATTTCCAGCGCTTTACGTAAGCGGCGGATATGGACATCAACGGTGCGATCCTCAACATAAACATTGGTGCCCCAGACGTGGTTCAGCAGCTGTTCACGGCTGTAGACGCGTTCCGGATGGGTCATAAAGAAGTGCAGCAGCTTATATTCTGTTGGCCCCATCTCCAGCGCATTTCTCTCTGAAGTGACACGATGTGAAGAGGGATCGAGGCTCAGCCCCTGAATCTCAATCACCTCTTCCACTGCCATTGGCGAGATACGGCGCAGTACCGCCTTGATACGCGCCATCAGCTCCTTTGGCGAAAAAGGTTTGGTAATATAGTCATCCGCGCCAACGTCCAGCCCGCGCACCCGGTCCTCCTCCTCGCCGCGCGCGGTGAGCATCATCACCGGAATCTCGCGCGTCAGCGTTTCACGCTTCAGGTGTTTGATAAACTGTATACCGCTGCCGCCGGGCAGCATCCAGTCGAGCAGGATGAGATCGGGCCAGGGTTCAATCAGCTTGCCGATGGCGCTGTCATAATCTTCCGCTTCTATCGCCTGATAGTCGTTCTGTTCCAGAACAAAACACAACATTTCACGGATCGGGGCTTCATCTTCCACTACCAGAATGCGCTTAGCCATGAGGACTCCTGCAGATGTGTCCCGTGTCGCCGGGGTTTGCGCGCCATTATGCGTCAGATTTATGACACTTTTATGAAAAAGCTACCACCCCGGCGTCGCGAAAAAAAAGCATAATGCCGCATAACGGCGTTTTTTTCTTTCAGCACGGAGCCGGTATAATCCCCTCGCGATTTGCCCCGGCCAGGAAACTTTATGCGTATTATTCACACTTCGGACTGGCACCTTGGCCAGTTCTTCTATAACAAAAGCCGTGCAGCGGAACATCAGGCATTTCTCGACTGGTTATTGCAGCAGGTACACACGCATGAAGTGGATGCGGTCATTGTGGCCGGTGACATTTTTGATACCGGCACACCGCCCAGCTATGCGCGTGAGTTGTATAACCGTTTTGTGGTGGCGCTACAGCCCAGCGGCTGCCAGCTGGTGGTGCTGGCGGGCAACCACGATTCGGTGGCGACCCTCAATGAGTCGCGCGAGCTGCTGGCCTGCCTGAATACCCGGGTGATCGCCGCCGCCAGCAGCGACATTGACGATCAGGTGCTGCTGCTCAACCGCCGCAACGGCGAGCCAGGCGCCCTGCTTTGCGCCATCCCCTATCTGCGTCCACGCGACATTTTACGCAGCAAAGCGGGCCAGTCGGGCCGGGAAAAGCAGCTGAGCCTGCTGGAGGCGATCAGCCACCATTATCAGCGCTGCTTCAGCGAGGCGCAGGCCCGGCGCAGTACGCTGGGTCTGACGCTGCCGATTATCGCCACCGGCCATCTCACCACGGTCGGCGTCAGCAAAAGCGACTCGGTACGGGATATCTATATCGGTACCCTCGACGCCTTTCCCGCGCAGGCGTTTCCGCCCGCAGACTATATTGCGCTGGGCCATATTCATCGCCCGCAGCGCATTGCCGACCAGGATCATATTCGCTATAGCGGCTCGCCCATTCCCCTCAGCTTCGATGAAGTGGGACGGGAAAAAAGCGTCTGTCTGCTTGAATTCAGCGCTGGTGCGCTGCAGAGCATAACACCACTGACTATCCCGCAGTTTCAGCCGATGCAGATGCTGAAAGGCTCCCTGGCGGAGATTGAACAGCAGCTCACCCGCTTTGCACACCAGACGGAAGATAAGCCGGTCTGGCTCGATATTGAGGTCACCACCCAGGAGTATCTCAGCGATCTGCAACGCCGCATCGAACTGCTGACCGGGGAGCTGCCGGTTGAGGTGTTACTGGTACGCCGCAGCCGCGAGCAGCGCAATCGGGCGATTGAACGCATGAGTAACGAGACGCTGGACGAGTTAAAAGTGGAAGAAGTCTTTGAGCGGCGGCTGCTGCAGGAGAGCGATCTCGATGCCCCGACGCAACAGCAGCTGACCCAACTCTTTCGCGTCACGCTGGCGACGATGCAGGAGGAGCAGGCATGAAAATACTGACCCTGCGCTTTAAAAACCTGAACGCCCTGAAAGGGGAATGGTTTATCGATTTCCGCAGCGAGCCCTTTGCCAGCAACGGACTGTTTGCCATTACCGGGGCCACCGGCGCCGGTAAAACCACCCTGCTGGATGCCATCTGCCTGGCGCTATATCACCAGACGCCGCGTCTCGGCGTGATCTCCCAGACGCAGAACGCCCTGATTACCCGTGATACGGCGGAATGTCTGGCGGAAGTGGAATTTGAGATTAAGGGGGAAGCCTGGCGCGCCTTCTGGAGCCAGAACCGGGCCCGCGGCCTGCCCGATGGCAAGCTGCAGGCGCCGCGCGTTGAGCTGGCGCGCTGCCGCGATAATCAGATTGTGGCGGACAAAGTGGCCGACAAACTGAAGGCGATTGAGACCCTTTCCGGACTGGATTTTGCGCGTTTTACCCGCTCCATGATGCTGTCGCAGGGTCAGTTTGCCGCCTTTCTGAATGCCAGACCGGGCGAGCGCGCCGAACTGCTGGAGGAGCTTACCGGTACCGAGATCTACGGCGCCATTTCCATACTGATTTACGAGAAATATAAGCAGGCGAAAAGCGCGCTGGACGCCTTACAGGCACGCGCAGCCGGGCTGACATTGCTGGATCCGGCACGGCGTGAGGCGCTGCAGCAGCAGTTACAGGCGCTGACGGAAGAGGAGCAGGCACTCAACCAGCAGCTGGAGCGTCGCCAGCAGCAGCAGCAGTGGCTGACGCGCGCGCAGAATCTACAGCGTGAATTGCAGCAGGCTGCAGCCGCCTGCGACGAGGCGGAACAGACCTGGCAGGCGGCGGAGCCCGCCCGTCAACGACTGGCGCGGGGAGAACCGGCGGAAAAGCTGCGCCCCCAGTGGCAGCAGCGCGACCGGCTGCAGACGGAGCAGCAGCAGCTGACGCAGCAACGGCAGCAGCTGGAGGCCCGCCAACAGCAGGCGCAGCAGACGCAGGAAAGTGAACAGCAGCGTTATGACGCCCTGCAGGCGCAGCGTCAGCAGCTGTTACAGGCACAACAGCAGCAGGAAACTCTGCTGAGCGAAACCATCATTCCTCTCGACCAGCAAATCGCCAGCCTGCAACAGCAGCAGGCGCAGCTGCAGCAGAACAGCTACCAACAACAACAGAAACTCAGTCAGAGCGAACAGGCGCTGGCGCAGCTGGCGCAGACGCGTAGTCAGTTGCAGACGCAAATCGCGCAACAGCAGGCGTGGCGTCAGGCGCACGCTGACGTGGCGCACTGGGGAGAATCGCTGCGTTTGTGGCAGGATCGCTTCACCCAGATAACGCAACGTGAGCAGGCACTTACTGCGCTGACGCAGCAGCTGATGTCCGGGCAGCAGCGCAGCACGCAGCTGGCGCAGCAGCAGGCGGATCTGGAGCAGCAAACGCAGCCGCTGCAACAGACGGAGCAGCAGGCCGGACAGACGCTGCGTCAGGCGGAACAGCAGCTGGCCGCGCTGGAGTCGCAACATCCGGGTTCGCAGCTACGTCAGCAATTGGCCGCCCTGAACGCTGCCCGTCCGGCCCGGCAGCAGCTGGCCCAACTCGCTTCCCGCTGGCAGCCGCTGCAGCAACAGCTGACCCGACAACAGCAACGTCATGCCGCCGGGGAACAGGCCTGCCAGCAGACAGAAGCGCAACTGGTCGCGCTGCGTCAACACTATAAAGCCCGGCAGCAGCAGTTGATAGATGTGGAGAAGATCTGCACCCTGGAGCAGCAGATTGCCAGCCTGGCGGATTACCGTACCCGGCTGGAGCCGCAGCAGCCCTGCCCGCTCTGCGGTTCCTGCAGCCATCCGGCCATTGAGCAATACAGTCAGCTGGAGCTGAGTGAAAATCAGTTGCGCCTGGCGACCCTGAAGCAGCAGGTGACTGAACTGCATGAACAGGGAACGGCGAAACGCGAGCAACTGCGCCAGGCTACGCTGATGCAGCAGACGCTGGCGCAGGAGATGGCGGAGCTCAGTCAGCAGCTGGAGATGCTGGCGCAGCAGTGGCAGGGAGTGTGCAGTGAGCTGGCACTCACTTTCACTCCTGACGATCAGCCGGCGCTGGCGGCATGGCTACAGCAGCAGGAGCAGCAGGAGACACAAATCCAGCAGCAGCTGCAGCAGCATGAGGAGCACACCGCTGCGTTGCAGCAGGCGAAAGATCGCTGGCAGCAGCATCAGCAAATATTACAGCAGCATCAGCAGAAAGTGGCGCTGGTTCAGCAGCAGTTACAGAATCAGCAGCAGGCCTTTACGGATCTGCAGCAGCGTCAGCAGGCGGAACAGAACCAACTGGCAAGCCTGACCCGCTCGTTGCAGCAGGAGCTGGAACAGCAACACCTGACGCTGCCAGAGGTTGCAGAACGGGAGAGCTGGCTGGCGGCTCGTCAGGCCAGCTGGCAACGCTGGCAGGAGAGCGAGGCGTTACTGGCGACTCTGCAGCCGGAGCTGGCGCGCAGCGAAAGCCAGTGGCAGAACCTGCAGCAGAGCCTGACGCAGCAGCAACAGCAGCTGAGCGAGTTACAACAGACCGAGGCGCAGCTTGAGCAGCAAATCGCGCAGTTACTGCAGCAGCGTCATGCGCTGTTTGGCGAGCAGAAGGTCGCGGCGGCGCGTCAGCAGATGCAGCAGCAGCTGACGCAACAGGAAGCGCAGCTGAGCGAGCAGCTGGCACGCTGGCAGCAGGCGCAAAACAGCGCCACGCTGCTGCATGGTCAGCATGATGCGCTGCTGGCGCAGCAGCACGCCCTCACCCACGCGCTGACGGCGGCGCAGCACGCCTTTGCCCAGGCCCTGACACAAAGCGATTTTGCCGACGAAGCCGCCTTCCGCGCAGCGCTGCTGGCGGAACAGGAGGCAGAGCAGTTGCGCACGCTCATCCAACAGCGTGAACAGCAGCGGCAGCAGCAACAGGCGTTCTGCCAGCAAGTTCAGCAGCGCCTGGCTGAGCATCAGCAGAGCAAACCGCAGGAGACGCCGGATGAGCTCAGCGGGCTGACGCAACAGCTGGAGCAGCTACGCCTGCAACTGCGCGATAATGCCCGCCAGCAGGGGGAAGCGCAGCAGCAGCTGCACAGCGATGCCGGGCAGCGTCAGCAGCAGCAGGCATTGCTGCAACAGATCGCCGATGAGACGCAGGCGCTGCAGCAGTGGAGTCAGCTGAACGATCTGGTGGGCTCCGCCAGCGGCGATAAGTTCCGTCGCTTCGCGCAGGGGCTGACGCTCGATCATCTGGTCTGGCTGGCGAACAAACAGCTCGATCGGCTGCATGGTCGCTATCTGCTGCAGCGTAAAAACGTCGATACGCTGGAACTGGATGTGATGGATACCTGGCAGGGAGATGCCACGCGCGATACGCGCACGCTGTCCGGTGGCGAAAGCTTCCTGGTCAGCCTGGCGCTGGCGCTGGCGCTTTCCGATCTGGTCAGCCACAAAACGCGTATCGAATCCTTGTTCCTTGATGAAGGTTTTGGCACGCTGGATGCCGAAACTCTCGACGCCGCGCTGGATGCGCTGGATGCGCTGAACGCCAGCGGCAAAACCATCGGCGTGATCAGTCACGTTGAGGCAATGAAAGAGCGAATTCCGGTACAGATCAAGGTACGCAAAATGAACGGGCTGGGTTACAGCAAGCTGGAGCTGCCCCAGGCATAAACAGGAGAAGTGAATGACCGGAATAATCAAACGTATGGCGGGTATGCTACTGACCATGGCATGGCTGGCAGGCTGCAGCCACGCAACGCCGGAAACGGCACCGCGCGCCGCCGCGCAGGATGCCGCGGCGACAGAGCATTATTTTGCGCAGGTGATGCAGAGAATTCAGGCTAACTTTACGGATTACCAGCCTTATATCGGCCAGCAGTGTGAAGTGACCATCGAACGACGCGCCGATGGCGGCTATAACGTCATTCGCACCGAGGGCGATGAGCCGCTCTGCCTGAAGGCCTGGCAGAGTGTCAGCAGCACGCGCAATTTTCCCCTGCCCCCTAAAGACGCAGCGAAAACCCTGGTGATGAAATTTTTCCCTGATAAGCCCGCCTGACGTCGCTGCGGCAGACTGACATCAGCGGCACGGCGCAACGCCGGGTAACGGGGCGATGACCGGCAGCGCACGGTCGCCGCCCCTGCTGTGCCGTTACTCGCGATTCAGCGGCCAGAGCCAGGCGGCGCCGCGCACCCCGCTGGAGTCGCCATGTTGCGCCTTCAGCACTGGCGTTTCGCACTCGCCGCCGAACACCCACTGTTTCATTAAGATCGGCACCGTCTGATAGAGACGATCCACATTGCTCATGCCGCCGCCCAGCACAATCACATCGGGGTCGAGCAGATTCACCACCTGCGCCAGCGACTTCGCCAGCCGGGTTTCGTAGCGGCTCATCGCCAGCTCGGCCACGGCATCCTGCTGCTCCAGCAGGTTAACAATCTCCGCCCCTTTGCGCATCACGCCGCTCAGGCGCTGATAATCGGTGGCAAAGCCGGTGCCAGAGACAAAAGTCTCAATGCATCCCTGCTGTCCGCAGTAACAGGGCACCTCTTCACGATAGCGCAGCTCATCGGCATCCATCCAGGGCAGCGGATTATGCCCCCACTCACCGGCGTTACCGTTGCCGCCGATACGCGACTCGCCGTTAATGGCAATGCCCGCGCCGGAGCCGGTGCCGATAATCACCGCAAACACCAGCGACTTGCCCGCCCCTGCGCCGTCCACCGCTTCGGAAACTGCCAGACAATTCGCATCGTTGGCGATACGGACGTCACGATTCAGCGCCCGGGCGAGATCCTTATCCAGCGGCTGGCCGTTCAGCCAGGTGGAGTTGGCGTTTTTTACCCGCTGCGTATAGGGCGACAGGGTACCAGGGATCCCCAGCCCCACCGTGCCGCGCTGACCGGTTTTCTCTTCCGCCAGCTGCACCAGTTGCGCGATGGTTGCCACCGTCGCCTGATAATCATTACGTGGGGTATTGACGCGATGACGAAACAGCTCGCTTCCCTCGTCCGACAGCGCAATTACCTCGGTTTTTGTACCACCTAAATCGATGCCAATTCGCACGGTGTATTCCTTATTATTCCTGACAGTGATCGATACAGTAGAAGCGCCGCGCCGGAAAGGCAATGAAACCGTCGCGATGTTTCGCTATCATGCGCACGGACATGTAGACTTGTGCGCCCGATCGCGCCCCGCATAGGAATTCTGATGTTGTGGTTTAAAAATATGATGGTATATCGTCTGAATCGTGACATCCCTTTGTCCGCAGACGAGATGGAAAAACAACTGGCCGCTTTTACCTTCTCCCCGTGCGGCAGCCAGGACATGGCGAAAACCGGCTGGGTTGCGCCAATGGGCAACCGCAGCGATGCGCTCACCCATCTCAATAATGGACAGATCCTGATTTGCGCCCGCAAAGAGGAAAAAATTCTGCCAACGCCGGTGGTGAAGCAGGCGCTGGAAGCCAAAATCGAGAAGCTGGAGGCGGAACAGAGCCGCAAGCTGAAAAAAACGGAAAAAGATGCGCTGAAAGATGAAATATTGCACAGTTTGCTGCCGCGCGCCTTTAGCCGTTTCAGCCAGACTAACCTCTGGATCGACAGTAACAACGGCCTGATTATGGTGGACTGCGCCAGCGCGAAAAAAGCGGAAGATACGCTGGCATTGCTGCGCAAAAGCCTGGGCTCGCTGCCGGTGGTGCCGCTGACGCTGGAAAAACCGATTGAGCTGACGCTCACCGAATGGGTGCGCTCTGGCGATCTACCGGCTGGCTTTGCCCTGATGGATGAAGCGGAGCTGAAGGCAATTCTGGAAGATGGCGGCGTGGTCCGCTGTAAAAAGCAGGATCTGGTCTGTGACGAAATCGCCACGCATATCGAAGCGGGTAAACAGGTGACTAAACTGGCGCTCGACTGGCAGGAACGCATTCAGTTTATCCTCAGTGATGACGGCTCGGTTAAACGGCTGAAATTCAGTGATACGTTGCGTGAACAGAATGATGATATCGATCGGGAAGATTTTGCCCAGCGTTTCGACGCCGATTTCATTTTAATGACCAGCGAACTCGCTGCGCTCACCAGTGAGCTGGTGGAAGCCCTGGGCGGCGAGGCGCAGCGTTAAGCTTTTCCCTCCCGGCAACAGGAGGGAAAGCGCTTACAGATAGCGGCAAAGATAAGCGCTGGGCTCAGCCACCTGCAGATGAAATTCGCTGTGGCCCGGCACATTAAATACCGCACCCGCTTCAAAAAGTTGCCACTCGGTTTCGCCTGGCAGCAGCACGTTCAGCGCACCACTCACTACCGTCATCTCTTCCGGCTGGCCGGTGCCAAAGGTGTATTCCCCTTCCGCCATGACGCCGACGCTGGCACGACCGGTGCTCGCGCTGTCAAATCCGATGGATTTTACTTTCCCGTCAAAGTACTCACTTACATTGAGCATAGCTTTTCCTCACTGCACATTAAGGTGTGCTGGCAGTGTAGAAGGGAAATCTCTGATTTGTCACCTGAAATTATCAGCCACTCAGCCACGCCGGATCGGCTGGCAATCAGAGCATCAGCTCGGCTGCCAGCTGCGCAACCAGTCCACTGGAGAGTAACACCGGAATGCCCAGCAGCTTTTGCAGAAAATCCTGCTGACGCGGATGGTAGCCAACGCAGTCCAGCACGACCACATCAGCCCCCTGCTCCTGCAAGGCGAGCGCCGCATCCACCAGTTTTTCATCGTCAGGCAGCCAGGGGCTGACAACGGCAAAACAGGGGGGCTTACTCAGCCGTTCCCATTTGTATCTCTGCTGGCGCAACGGCTCTTCCGCTGCCACTACAATACCAACCTGATGATCATCGGCAATCGCGGCGATCAACGGCGGCACCAGACGATCCGCCTCCAGCACCATCGCCTGACGGGTTTGCAGACGTCCTATACCCGCGCTACAGAGCAGCAGAATGCACTCATAACCCTCATCCTCCAGCGCCAGCAGCTTCTGTTGCAGAGCCATCTCAACCCGGGCGGCCGAAAGTTGCACCTGCGCTCCGTCCCGCAGCCCTGCCGTCAGCATCTTTTCGCCTGCGACGGGTGCATACAGCTGATGGATCTCGTCCGCATTCAGGGCGTCCAGGAGTCCCATGTGCACCACCTGCTCTTCCGGCAGATACTCCAGCAGCGGCAGAGTGGCGCCGGGGTGAGACTGACCTGGCGTTAAGGTAATAAGCATTTTTTTCATGGATGGTTCCGGAGCGGCAAATGCATAAGCTACCCCACAAAGATAGCAGAGGACCAGACGCCGCTTGTCCCAAAAATGGCCGTTGACAGGCTCGGATTTTTCTGTTTAATCAAACCTGAAGAGGGGGGAATGCGCGTAAAAGCGTCAGGCTGGCTTCCCTGCCAGGTCGCCTTACTCTTTTGATTCGTTCTCGTAGCGCTCTTTGGCATCAAGCGCTTCCTGCTCGCTCTCGTGTTCGCTGATCAGCGCATTTTCATGCGGGTGGTCAGCGCGCAGCTCATACCGGGTAATCGGATTTTCCGCTGTGCCTTTTTGTACAGCAACAACGCGGGCTTCACGTGGATAGGGTGGTCTGGTTGGCATACTAATCCCTCTTGTCTGAAATCATTTTCCACTACGGCAGGAAAATGTCCTGTCAAAAGGTAAGTATAGCCAGGCCGCCTGCTTCGGTGGTCCTGGCGGAAAAATTGAGAAAAAGCCGGGCGTTATCAGCTGGCGCGAGCCAGCGACAGCGACTGCAGAATCTGCTCGACCACGCGCTCGGGGGGCTGCATGGCATCCACATCATGGTGCGCCGCCTGACGATAAAGATGAGCGCGCTCACGCAGCACATCATGCATCTCTTCGACAATCGGACGCCCGGTTAAGGTGGGGCGCTGCTCCGCCTCCGGCTGGATTGCCAGGCGGGCGGCCAGCACATCAGGCGCGGCGTTAAGCCAGATAACCTGGCCATTTTCACGCATAAAGCGACGATTCGCTTCCGCCAGCACAATGCCGCCCCCGGTAGCAATAACGCTGGCGGGCGCAGTGACCGCCTGCAGGGATTGACTTTCACGGGCGCGGAAACCGTCCCACCCCTCATCCGCCACGATACGGGCTACGCTGCGCTGCGCTTCCAGTTGCAGATGATGATCGGTATCGACAAAGGTATAACCCAACGCCCGGGCCAGAGCCTGGCCGACGGTCGTTTTACCGCAGCCGCGTGCGCCGATCAGATAGATGGGTAAAGACATAGTGGCACATCCTCCGCCGTCTCTGCCGTTTGGGCAAAGCTTTGAATCAAGAATGTCACGCATAATACCGATAATTTTTTTCATCAGCCACCGGGGAAGCTCGCTTTACGCACCGATCAGGCACTTTCCCCGATATTTCATTGAATTTATTGTGTAAAGTGATGCACATTTCGTGCATGGTTCCGCCCGGGGCGATCTCTGCAACATTTGCTTACCGTGCCACAGTCAGCTTGTCCTCGCCGCACCCCGTATAATTTGCCTGTACAGAAGTAAAAGGAGGCTCAGCATGCAGAGCGAAGAAAGAGAATTGATTGATGGTCTGTTCAGCCGTCTGAAACAGGCTGAAAGCCAGACCGGTCCACGCGATACCGCCGCAGAGCAGCTGATTAAGCTGCGTCTGCAGGAGCAGCCGGGGGCACCCTATTACATGGCGCAGGCGATCCTGATTCAGGAAGCGGCCATGAAAAAACTCAATGAGCGCGTCAGCCAGCTGGAGAGCCAGCTGACTCAGCTGCAGCGTCAGCCGCAGCAGAGCAGCGGCGGTTTTCTCTCCAGCCTGTTCGGCGGCGGCTCACGGCAGCAGGCACCGCAGCAGCCCGCCTGGAATAATACCCCCGCACAACCTCAGCAGCCTGCCTATAACCCGGCCGCGGCACCTGCGCGCGGCGGCAGCGGCTTCCTCGGCGGTGCCTTACAAACCGCAGTGGGTGTTGCCGGCGGTGTAATGATGGCGAATATGCTCACCAGCATGTTCAACCATTCTCAGCCGGAAGAGATTGTTAACATCATCAATGACACGCCATTACCTGAGGTGGATAACAGCCTCGACACCTTTAATCAGGGTGATAATCAGTCGTTCCTGAACCATGATGCTGGCTGGGATAACAACAGCTTTGCCAGTAACAACGATCTGAACGACTTTGGCAGTGACGACGACTTTGATGACAATAATTTTGTCTGACGGGCGGGCGGCACGTGGCGTTTGCCACGGTAACTAACGTTAGCGCTGCTGTAACCACTTATCGAGTTCGTTAGCAAATTGCTGGCGGTCGCGGGGGCTGAGTGCCGCCGGGCCGCCGCTCTGGATACCGCTGGCACGCAACGTATCCATAAAATCACGCATCGTCAGCCGCTCACGGATAGTGGCGGGCGAATAGCGTTCGCCTCGCGGATTCAGCGCCGCCGCCCCTTTCTCCAGCACTTCTGCCGCCAGCGGAATGTCGGCGGTAATCACCAGATCCCCTGCCTCTGCCCGCTTCACAATCTCATTGTCCGCAACATCAAACCCCGCAGCAACGCGCAAGGTACGTAAAAATGGCGATGGCGGCACGCGCAACGGCTGGTTGGCGACAAAGGTGATAAGGGTTTGGGTTCTGTCCGCCGCGCGGTACAGTACTTCTTTGATCACAACCGGACAGGCGTCGGCATCGACCCAGATAGACATGAGGGCTCCTTATTTTTGCGGAATGATGGAGATCTTGCCGTTCTTCTCCAGAATGGCAAACTTAATTTGCTCCATGCGCTCCAGCCCCTGCGTGCTGCGCGCCGATACCAGAATATCATCTTCATTAACCCCGGCTTTTTTTGCTCGCATTTTCAGTAGCTTACCATTTTCCACCAGAATCAGCGGCGCTCCGTCGATCCACTGCTCAATACGCGGCGACCAGCTTTTCAGCGTGCCAAAAAGGATATCCAGCACAATCAGCGTCACTATGGTAAGTGCCGCCCCGGTAACGGAGAAATCATCCCCCAGCAGCGCCTGCTGCGTCGCTTCACTGATAATTAACAGCAGAATCAGATCGAATGAGGTCATCTCCAGCAGGGTTCGCCGTCCGGCAATTTTGATAACCACCATCAGCAGCAAATACATACTGGCGGCACGTAATACGGTTTCCATGGTCTCTCTCCTAGGGATAAATAAAAGAAGTAAAAGTAACCTGCGATCGCGCATCCAGCGTGACCCGGAGCGGAAGACGGCCAAAGGTTTTCGGCTGTACCGCAAGCCATACCGTGGCGCTCTCCTGCTGCGGTCGTCGCTGCCAGCGTAAAATCAATTGATCCCCACGGCTCCAGCTTTCGTCAGGTTGAGGCTGCAGGGTTTGAACCTGGAAGTCATTCATCTTTTCGCTACTGATGACGACCTGATATTCAGCGCCGTTCAGCTGTTGCAGATGCAACGTCATATTCATCGTGCTCTGGCGCCGGCCAAAACCTTCGTACTCTACCGTCAGACGTTGATCGGCGGCGCTGATCTGCCGGTTACTGACCCAGCCTTTGGAAAAAAGTCCGCACGCACCGGCAATTACCACCAGAAACAGCAGTCCATAGCCTGCCCGCTGAATGCGCCATTCCGTTTGCTGCCATCGCATATCTTCCCGGACAGGAAATTTCCGGTTTTGCTCGTCGTTTTTTATCATCTCAGGTTATCTCCGGTGCTGACTTGTTATTAATCCTGGCTGACGTAAGCTAGGTCCGTTAACTAAATCGGAAATTTCAAAGGAAACGAGGATGCTGGAGAAAAAAATCGGTTTTATTGGCTGCGGCAATATGGCGCAGGCGATTATCAGCGGCCTGATCAAAAGCGGACAAATCGCTCCAGCCAATATCTGGATTTTTGATCATAAAGCGCCAACAAACCAGGCGATGGCGCAGCAATGGGGCGTGACACCCGCAGACAGCGCAGAAGCGCTGGCGCGTGAGGTCGATATTCTGTTTGGCGCGGTAAAACCCAATGTGATTCTCAAAGCACTGAAAGATATCGCCAGTCAGCTGAAAAAAGAGGCGCTGGTGGTGTCCATTGCTGCAGGCGTCACCCTTGATTCGCTGGCCACGGTGCTGGGGCACGACCGCAAGATTATTCGCGCCATGCCAAATACGCCGTCGCTGGTGAATGAAGGGATGACCTCGCTTACGCCCAACGTGCTGGTGGAGCCCGCAGAAATTGAGGAAGTTGTGGCGATTTTTGCCAGCTTTGGCAAAGCGGCGGTGGTGAATGAATATCTGATTCATTCGGTGGTTGGCGTCAGCGGCTCTGCCCCCGCTTATGTCTTTATGTTTATTGAAGCGATGGCGGATGCGGCTGTGCTCGGCGGCATGCCGCGCGCCCAGGCGTATCAGTTCGCCGCGCAGGCGGTAAAAGGTTCAGCCCAGATGGTGCTGGAAACCGGTAAACATCCCGGCGAACTCAAAGATATGGTCTGCTCACCTGGCGGCACCACTATTGAAGCGGTAAAAGTGCTGGAAGAGAAAGGTTTCCGTGCCGCAGTAATCGAAGCGATGCAGCGCTGCATGGAGAAATCGGAAGCGTTAAGTAAAAAATAAGCGGATTGCCACGGCGGGAAGGCGCAGACAACGCAGCAGATCCCGCCCGGTGTCTGATAAAGCTGGTTAGTGCGCGGTAAGCAGTAAAAGGAAGCGTTTTAACGGGGGCCGGTCAACGGTCAGCCCCCTGCGGTTAACTGCGGGGATGTTTCAGCAGCTTATCAATGTAGTTGCGCAGCAGCAGGGAATCATTGCTGTTAATAGCATCCTCCGGCACTGTTTGCAGTGCGTTTTCAATGCTATTCGCCACCGATTGTTGATAATCTGGATCCAGCTTACGCAGCATCGCCGTCACAACAATCTCCAGCGCCTCAACCTGAGCAACTAATTCCTTTGACTCTTCTTCTTTTTCAGCCAGCTTTAGCAGTAATTCAGCGATCAGATTTTTCATGCCGATGTCTCAGCGGGAAGTAAAAGCAGACGTTATCACTGGTTTAAGTAAAAAAACAGTGCTTTTTGAAGTTACTTTTTACTCAGGTAGCAGAAAGCCGGCAAAGCGCAAGGCGTAAGACGTAAGACGTAAGACGTAAGCAGAGTTTTACAAAAGGTCAGCTGCTGACGGAAAAAGCTGGCGGCGGAAAAAGAGGCAATTTGTTGATTTTGCGTTCACCCCCTCTTTACAGCTGACCGGATTTACCGCATTGTGAGCGCAAAACATTTTACAGGTTGCCAGCATGCATCATTCTCAGCATACGTTAAGTGAAATTGTGGCGCGTCGGGACTGGGAAAATCCGGTTATCACTTCGCTTTACCGCCTGGATGCGCATCCCCCTTTTGCCAGCTGGCGCGATGAAGCGGCGGCATATGCCGATCAGCCCTCGCCACAGCAGCTAAGTCTGAATGGGCAGTGGGCCTTCAGCGGCTTCAGTCAGCCAGAGGCGGTACCGCAAAGCTGGCTGCTTCAGGATCTGCCGGATGCGGTCTCGCTGCCGGTGCCTGCCAACTGGCAGCTGCATGGCTTTGACACCCCGATCTACACCAATGTGCAATACCCGATACCGGTTAATCCTCCCCTGGTGCCCGCAGAAAACCCCACCGGATGTTACTCGCTCACATTCAATCTGCCCGCCGGCTGGCACGGTGAGGGACAGACGCGAATCATTTTTGATGGCGTCAACTCCGCCTTTCATCTCTGGTGCAATGGCAAATGGATCGGCTACTCGCAGGACAGCCGCTTGCCTGCCGAATTTGACCTTAGCGCCAGCCTGCGCCCCGGTCAGAACCGGCTGGCGGTAATGGTGCTGCGCTGGAGCGACGGCAGCTATCTGGAAGATCAGGATATGTGGCGTATGAGCGGCATTTTCCGCGACGTAACGCTGCTGCATAAACCGCAGGTGCATCTGGCCGATTTTCACATCGAAACCCATCTCAGCCCGGAATACCGCAGCGCCGAACTGCAGGTGAAGGTGCGCGTGGCCCCTGGTGCCGCACAGCCAGAACATTACCGGCTACGTCTGACGCTCTGGCAGGCAGACCAGCAGATTGGCAGCTGCGAGCAGCCGCCTGGTACCGCCATCATCGATGAGCGTGGCCACTATAGGGATCGTGCCCTGCTACGGCTCACGGTGGAGGCACCGCAGCTGTGGAGCGCCGAAACGCCGCATCTTTATCGCGCTGTGGTGACGCTGCTGGACAGCCAGCAGCAGGTTATCGAGGCGGAAGCCACCGATGTCGGCTTTCGTCGCGTGGAGATCCTGCAGGGGCAACTCTGTCTCAACGGCAAGCCGCTGCTGATCCGGGGCGTAAACCGCCATGAACACCATCCGGAGCGGGGTCAGGTAATGGATGAAGCGACCATGCGTCGTGACATCGAACTAATGAAACAGCATAACTTTAACGCTGTGCGCTGCTCCCACTATCCTGCGCATCCGCTCTGGTATCGGTTATGTGATCGCTACGGCCTGTACGTGGTTGATGAAGCTAATATCGAAACCCACGGCATGCAGCCGATGAACCGTCTCTCTGACGATCCGCGCTGGTTTGCCGCTTACAGTGAGCGCGTCACGCGTATGGTGCAGCGCGACCGCAACCATCCCTGCATTATTATCTGGTCGCTGGGCAATGAGTCGGGGCACGGCAGCCTGCACGATGCCCTTTATCGCTGGGTAAAAAGCGCCGATCCCACCCGCCCGGTGCAGTATGAAGGTGGCGGCGGCGACACCACGGCGACCGATATTATTTGCCCGATGTACGCGCGTGTCGATCAGGATCAGCCCTTCCCCGCCGTGCCGAAATGGTCGATTAAAAAGTGGATTGGGATGCCGGGAGAGACGCGCCCGCTGATTCTGTGTGAATATGCGCATGCCATGGGCAACAGCCTCGGCGGCTTCAACAAATACTGGCAGGCGTTTCGCCAGTTCCCGCGTCTGCAGGGCGGTTTTGTCTGGGACTGGGTCGATCAAAGCCTGACGCGCTATGATGAGCAGGACCAGCCCTGGCAGGCTTATGGCGGCGATTATGGTGATAAGCCGAACGATCGCCAGTTTTGTATGAACGGGCTGCTCTTTGCCGACCGTACCCCCCATCCCGCGCTGTATGAAGCACAGCGCGCGCAGCAGTTTTTCCAGTTCGTGGCCGATGCGGATAATCCTTTTGCCTTTACCCTGCACAGCGAATATCTGTTTCGCCCCAGCGATAATGAAGTGCTGCGCTGGTGTATTGAGCAGGATGGAGAACCGGTCGCCTCAGGCGAAATGCCTCTGACGCTCGCCCCGCAGGGGACGCAATACATCACCCTCGAGGCGCCGGAAAATTTAACCGGCCACTGCTGGCTTAATCTGGCCATATATCAGCCGCGCGCCACCGCCTGGTCTCCGGCAGACTGGCGTGTGGCCTGGGATCAGTGGCCGCTGCCGTCAGCGCTGCGGCTGCCCGCGTCCATTGCGGGCGGCGTTGCTCCCCGGGTCAGCGAACAGCAGGAGCGGATTCTGGTTGAACATCAGCATCAGTGCTGGCATTTTTCACGCCACAGCGGTGAGCTGACGCACTGGCGGGTGAATCAGCAGGAAACGCTGCTGACGCCGCTGCAGGATTGCTTTATTCGCGCGCCGATCGATAACGATATCGGCACCAGCGAGGCGGAGCGTGTGGATCCCAATGCCTGGGTGGAACGCTGGAAACGGGCGGGATATAACCAGCTGGAAGCGCAGATGCTGGCGCTACAGGTGGATGAGCGACCACATGAGGTGCAGATCGAAACGCTGCATGCCTGGCAAGCGGGCGGAATTACCGCCTTTCTCAGCCGCAAGCGTTACTGCTTTACGCAGCAGGGCGAGTTGCACATCACGGTGGATATTGAACAGGCGCCCGGCCTGCCGCCGCCGGCGCGCATCGGCCTGCGCTGTCAGCTGGCACCGCAAAGCGGGGATGTCAGCTGGCTTGGGCTGGGACCGCATGAGAACTATCCTGATCGCCAGCTGGCCGCGCAGTTTTCGCGCTGGCGCAGCCCGCCTGAGGCTCTCTGGACCCCTTATGTTTTTCCGGGAGAAAACGGGCTGCGCGGCGGAACGCGCCAGCTGACCTATGGCAACTGGCAGATTCGCGGCGATTTCCATTTTTCGCTGAGCCGTTTCGGCCTTGAACAGCTGAGGGAGACTTCCCATCGCCATCTGCTGCGCGAAGAGGCGGGCTACTGGCTGCATCTCGACGCCTGTCATATGGGCGTAGGCGGCGATGACTCCTGGAGTCCGAGCGTGAGCCCGGAGTTTTTACTGACCCGGCAACGCTGGCATTACGCGCTGACGCTGCGTCAGTAGCTGGTTAGCGGGACGCGCTGACGTCCCGCTGTTTCCGCCCTCTTCTCTTCCCGCGAAGGACGTTAAAATCCGTCAGCGATCACAAAAAAAGATTTCATTCTGTTACTGACTTTTTTTCATCACGGTTCTATGTTTAAAAAATCAGCATCGTGACTGGTGATTTTATGACCACTACGGTCACATTCCTTGTTGTCTGACCCGGATTATCATGCTGCACAGCGTTCGTGATACGAGCGCAGACGTCTTTGCGGAGAGAGATTATGAGAGCGCAAACTAACAGTGCCAGCCGTGCCATTACCGAATATTTCAACAGTCCGGCCTGGAATGCACCGCAGGAATCCGATCTGCTTGTGGCGATCATGCGTGAACTGATGGCATCCGGCCAGCCTGCCACCAATAAAGCGATCGTCGCCCGCGTGATCGAGCAGCTTGAACTTGAAGGCGATGAGAAACGTTTACAGAGCTATCGCAACCTGCTGGCGCAGCTGATTGAAACGCGCCCGCACGGCGAGAGTTAAGCTATCCGCAGCCAGGCCGCAGAAAACAGTTCCCGCCGTAGCGGGAACAAACGAGACGCATAACGCTATCTGAACGTGACAAGGAGATCACCGCACTGCAGGCTGATTCTCCCGCTGTGCGATGACAGCGGTATGACAGCCAGATGCGATTTTTGTGATCTACCCGCAGTAAACTTTGCTGATGTTGCCACTTTTATCGGCGAGGAAATTCAACCGGTGCAGATTAAAATCCATGGTCACGGCAGCATTCCACGGAATCGCACGCACCGGTGTCGCAAAGCGCTGGCTGCTCACGACAGAGAGCGGCTTGCCGACATAGCTCTGGTATTGCGATGCCCCGCAATTGTCGTTCTCAACCTCCCCGGCAGTGTTATCACGTTCAGATTTACCCGCAGATTGACAGGCAGCTAATGCCATAACGCCTGCAATCAGCAATAATTTTCCATAAGGTTTCACCTTTATCTCCTTTCCGACGTGTGAACAGACTGGAGTCCGAGCGTAACAAAAAGCGCGCGCAGTCGGGATCTTTTCTGGCCTTTTATTGATCTGTTTCCGGCTAATGGTGTGAAATTCATCACAAGTTTTGCGGGAAACCACACGAATTGCACAATATTCAGCCAGTCGCCGGTTAAAATTATTTAAGATTAATCTTAGGAGGTAATCATGGAACTGCTGATTTTTATCGCGCTGGCGGCGCTGATGACCTGCGTGGCGGTTAAAGTCCGTTAAGGCTGCTCTTCAGGCGTGGCTATCACGTTATGCAGCGTGGCACTGAACTCTGCTGGGGTAAGCGGGCGGCCAAGAAAGTATCCCTGACCTTCATCGCACGCCAAACGCCTCAGCTGGTTCAGCTGTGCCTTTGTTTCTACTCCTTCAGCCGTCACCGTCAGCGAAAAGGCGCGCGCCAGGCCGATAATTCCTGCCACCACCGAGCGCGCCTGCTGAGATTGCGGAAAATCTTTCATCCACGAGCGATCGATTTTCAGCCCATGAAAGGGGAAGCTTTTCAGGTAGCCCAGCGCGGCATAGCCGGTGCCAAAATCATCCACCGTCAGGCGCACGCCCAGTGCGCACAGTCCCTGCATTATCACTAACGCCTGCTGCGGATGTTCAAAGGACACGTTTTCAGTGATCTCCAGTTCAAGCCGAGTGGCGGGTAATCCGGTTTGTTCCAGCGCTGAAGAAACCCGCTGCACCAGATCCAGCGAGCGAAACTCAGCGGGCGAAATGTTGACGGAAACGTAGCGATCATCCCCCCAGGCCAGAGCATCGCGGCAGGCCCGCAGCAGCACCCAGTCGCTGATCGCGCTGATCATGCCGTTCTCTTCCGCCTGCGGGATAAATCGATCGGGCGTGATCCAGCGATCTGCGGCGGGCTGCCAGCGGATCAGCGCTTCCGCGCCCGCCAGCTTGCCGGTTTGCAGCGCATAGCGCGGCTGGTAACAGAGACGAAACTCCTCATTTTCCAGTGCCTGCGCAATGCGCTGCGCCATAGCGCGCTTGTTGCCCGGCAGGGATGACATCTCATCGGAGTAACACATCCACTGGTTACCGCCGGCCTGCTTTGCTCTGTAAAGCGCGATATCCGCCAGACAGAGCAGTTCGTCCGGCTGAGTGCCATCCTGTGGCGCGCAGGCGACGCCCATGCTGGCGGCGGCCAACAAAGCGTGTTCGCCAACCACAATCGGCTGTTGCACTTCACGCAGCAGTTGCGCGCAGCGGCGCTCAATGCCCGGACGATCCGGTTCGCTGAGAATCAGGATAAATTCATCGCCGCCCACGCGCGCCACCAGCTCATGCTGCTGCATGCCGTGCTGCAGGCGCTGTGAAACCAGGTTCAGTACCGCATCGCCCGCCGCATGTCCCCAGGTATCATTGATCGTTTTGAAACGATCAAGATCGAGACTGATCATCACCAGCGGATCCTCAGGACAAATTTGTTCCAGTCGACCAGCCAGAAACTCCTGCAGACGCATACGATTCGGCAAACCGGTCAGGACATCATGTTGCGAAAGAAACTGAATACGCGCCTGGGCTTCCACTTCCTGAGTAATATCTGAGACGGTGCCGCGAAACCCTTCCAGCTGACCGTTTCGCCATACCGCTTTGGCCGCCAGCCGACAGGTACGACGTTCGCCCTGGGCGGAGGTGAACTGACAGCGCAACGGCGCGCGTGCCTCCTTCTCATGATGGATCAGCCACTCCACTACCGAATGGGTCGTATGGCTCAACAGATGATCGAGATGGCGTCCCAGCCAGGCTTTCACTGCATGGCCCGTGACATCGGTAAAGCGTAACGACAGATAGCTGATACGTCCCTGCGCATCGGTTTCCCAAATCCAGTCCGATGCCGCCTCGGCAACGTCGCGAAATCGGTTTTCGCTGTTGTTCAGTTCATTCTGGCTATGCATCAGTAAATCGAAGCGGCGCTCAGAGAGTTGTGCATTATGCATGGCGTGACGCACCACGCGTCGCGTGACCAGCGCAATAATAATCGCCGCGAAAATCAGTAACGGCAGCAGAAAAAAGAGCAGATACTGACCGGGCTGTTTCGCCTGCCAGCGAATCACCAGCGCCTCGCCTGCGTTATTTTCCAGTGTTAAACGCGGTAATGCCTGCGCATCATCCCGGTTCTCCGGCACGCGCGGTGAGCGTACATCCAGTTCTTCTCCCAACTGATTGAGTTTGCCGGGCGTAAACAGGTTAATAAATACCAGCCGGGAAACGGGGCCCGCCTGCTGCAGCGGACGGGGGACGCTATCGGGCATAATCGGCGCCACAACCATAATGGCGGGCACGTTATTTATCTGAATGTTATACGCTGTCGCCTGTTGCGGCAGCGTTCGCGCCGCTGCTATCAGCGACGCGCCCGCTTTGCCAATCCACCCTTCCAGCGTGCGGTCAGTGAGCTTGCCGTTGATCACCGCGTAGCGCGTCTGGTTTTTTCCATCAACCACAAAAATCCCTTCATATTGATATTCACTATAAAGTCCGGGTCCCAGATTCTGCTCTACATACGCCCACTGGAGGTCGACCATCAGGTGCATATGGTTCCACGCCTCTCCCCAGAAGGCATAATCGCGGACATCTGTCAGCATCGCCTGCTGACGTGACTGCCAGGCGTGACGCATCAGCATTTCATCATGGTTCACTGAAGCCTGATTCTGCTGCCGGGCAATAGTGATCACCATGACCATAGAGAGCAGCAGCACCCCAAACAGCAGCATCGAGAGAATACGCAAGCTGCGTCGCGTACTATGCACCGTGTGCGTCGCCGCAGGGAGCGAAAAACGCACGCGTGGGTCAGGGAGAGAATTCATTGGCTTAGCTCCGGCAAATAACACTGTTGCATCGGGTGATTGTCCTCGCTTTTTATGACGGAACTTTAGCCAGATATCGTTTATCAGGTTATCGGCCATTTACCGGGTGGATTTAGCCTGAGAGAGAAAATGAACGTAAAGAAATGTCGTTGCGGCTGACTCGACAGCGTTCATGGCCGTTGCTACTATGCGCTAACCTTTGCTGGCTGGGCCAACTATGAACACCAATTCCGACAGAGTGACGTTGACGCTGTTTTATGTTGGCAGCTTTGTGGTCTATTACCTTGTTACTATGCTGATTACGCTGTTTCCCAACTATAGCGTGCTGCGTAACGACGGTCTGTTGGTCCCGGTACTCTGCCTGTTTGAATTTGCGGTGATCTACCCGCTTTACCGCTTCTACTGCCAGCGCCGCAACGATATACCTCTCAGCGTACTGCGTCCCGGTCAGACTTTGCTGTTTATTGGCGCTCTGTTCATTCTGCTGCTTGCCCAGACGCAGTTTCTGCAGCCAGAAGGCTGGCTGGTAGAACAGGCGCAGCAGGGACGGGCATCAATGTTAATCCTGTTGCTGACGGCAGTGCTGCTGGCACCGGTATTTGAAGAAGTGCTGTTTCGCGGATTTTTGCTGCAGGCGTTTCTGCTGTGGGCGCCTAACAGCCGCTTCGCCTGCATGCTGCTGACGTCGCTGCTCTTTGCGGTGATGCACACGCAATATGTGCACTGGCAAACCCTGGTCGCCCTGACGCTTTTCTCGCTGCTGCTCTGTTACGCGCGGCTGAAAAGCCAGGGTCTGGCACTGCCGGTCTTCCTGCATACGTTGAATAACCTTATCGCCCTGCTTCCCGCCTGGTATTACGCCCGTTGACGGTCTGACCAGGCCGCTGTGGCATGCAGCGGCCCGGCCATCACCTCCCACGTCAAGCCGTCAGGAGATGGCGGAGTCGGTAGATTTTTTCTGCTTTTCCGCTTCGAAGTGATTTTTGAACTGCTCGTAGATGGAGATCATGTTAGCCGCATCACCCTGCAGGGGGCTCAGCTTACCCGCACGTACCAGTTCGATCACCAGCTGAAGCGCTGCCTGTTTAGGGCTGCTGGAAGGATGGGCGATTTCGTTAGACATAGTTTTTTCACTCGGCAAAGAAAATTGAGGTTAACAAGTTTAGCCTGGCGGATGCGAGAAGTTTACTTTTCCCGTCGCGTTATCCGCAGCGGCACATAAAAACGCCAGAATGCGGGTGCAAAACGGTCCGGCGATAGCCAGAAAACAGTTTCCGTTTCGTTTGACTATAATTGGTCTTAAACAGGAGAGCGAAAGCAGGAATTCCCGCCGGCCAGAGCGCGTGGACAGGAGCCAGACAATGCTGATTGGTTTTGTATTATTAGTGAGTGCGTGCGGCTATGACGCCTGCGAGGCTCTGCCAGTATCGGAACGCATTTACCCTGACAAGGCGGCCTGCGAGACCATGGCCGACCGTATTTATAAAGTACGCCCTAACGTGGTGTTGATCTGCGGCGAAGTGCACCGCTGAGCGCGCCTTTTGTTACCGATTCGCCAGGAAAGCATGCGCAAAAGTTGCAACCTGGCACCATAGCGTTCAAAATATAAGCTGTTTTTCACCTTCACTGTTGTGATTCCTATGAAAACATCCAAACCCCGTCGCCCTCACGGTCGCTGGGTCTATTACATTTTGTATGATGGTATTCTCTGGCCTTGTCCGGTGCGCTGGGAGTGGGAGAGCGGCTACGGCGGCTGGTTACCCTTTTACTATTCCCCTACCTTCGAATTTGTCGTGGGCGATCCCCGCAAAGCGTATCGCGTCGCCAAAAGCGATGTGCGCGTACGCCGTCAGGAAAACGCTTACGCCTGAGTGTGCATTGCAGAAGCCATGAAAAGATGCGCCGGACGGCGCATCGTAGCATGAGGTGTGGCCTTGCAGGCTGGCGCGCGGATCAAACCGTACGCGCCGATGAGTCAACTTTCCAGCTTGTAATTCAGGGTAATTTCCGCGTTGAGCACCTGAGAGACCGGACAGCCCGCTTTCGCCTTATTAATAATCTCGTCAAAGGTCATGCTGTCAATACCCGGGACGTTGACCTGACTGGTCAGCGCTATTTTGGTAATAGCAAAACCTTCGTCTTGTTTATCCAGCGAAACATCGGCGGTGGTGTCTATACTGTTGGCTTTAAATCCTTCCTGCCCCAGCATCAGCGACAGCGCCATAGAGAAGCAGGCCGCATGCGCCGCCCCAATCAGCTCCTCCGGGTTAGTGCCCTTTTCCCCTTCGAAACGGGTGTTAAAACCGTACGCCTGCTGATTCAGGACGCCGCTTTCTGTTGATACGGTACCTTTACCCTTGATGTCGCCTTCCCAGTGTGCCGAGCCTTTCTTATGAATGGTCATCTTATCCCTCCAGTCAGTAAAGAGAGCCTAAGTATAGACAACCCTGACGCAGCCAGTGATCAGCCTACTGCACGCGGACGCAGCGGCATCTCTCCCTGCAGCACCGTATTGGCCTGCACCAGCAAATCGGGGGTAATTTCGCTGATGGATTTGGCACCAGTCAGGGTCATCGCCACACGCATCTCTTTTTCAATCAGGTTCAGCAGATTCTCTACCCCATGCTGACCGTGTGTTGCCAGCGCATAGAGGAAAGCGCGTCCCAGCAACACGCAATCGGCACCCAGTGCGATCATGCGCACCACGTCAAGGCCATTACGAATGCCGCTGTCGGCGAGAATGGCGATATCGCCTTTCACCGCATCGGCAATGGCGGGCAGCGCACGCGCCGACGAAAGCACGCCGTCAAGCTGGCGGCCGCCATGGTTAGAGACCACAATGCCGTCAGCGCCAAAGCGCACCGCGTCACGTGCATCTTCGGGATCCAGAATGCCTTTGATCACCATCGGGCCATCCCAGAATTCGCGGATCCACTCCAGGTCTTTCCACGAGATGGACGGGTCGAAGTTATTCGCCAGCCAGCCAATGTAATCTTCCAGCCCGGTCGGTTTGCCAAGATAGGCGGAGATATTGCCGAGATCATGGGGACGACCATTCAGGCCAACATCCCAGGCCCACTGCGGATGGGTAACCGCCTGCAGGTAGCGGCGCATCGCGGCATTGACCCCGCTCATGCCTGAGTGCGCATCGCGATAGCGCGCGCCGGGGGTGGGCATATCCACGGTAAACACCAGCGTAGAGCAGCCCGCCGCTTTGGCGCGCTCCAGCGCATTGCGCATAAAGCCGCGATCGCGCAGCACATAGAGCTGAAACCACATGGGGCGGTTAATGGCGGGCGCCACTTCTTCAATCGGGCAGACCGACACGGTGGAGAGCGTAAAGGGGATCCCCTTCAGCGCGGCTGCACGGGCCGCCTGCACTTCGCCACGGCGGGCATACATGCCGCACAGGCCAACCGGTGCCAGCGCTACCGGCATCGACAGAGTTTCATCAAACAGTTTGGTTTCCAGACTCAGATCGGACATGTTCTTCAGCACACGCTGGCGCAGCGCCACCTGAGAGAGATCCTCAACGTTACGCTTCAGCGTATATTCTGCGTAGGCCCCGCCGTCGATGTAGTGAAACAGAAATGGCGGCAGAATACGTTGTGCCGCGGCGCGGTAATCACTTGCAGCTGAAATAATCATCACTCATTTTCCTTGCTGTTATCCAAATCATTTCCTGGCAGACGGCTGATACGCGCCTGTCGGGCTTCATCTTCATGCTGGCTTTTCATGGTGGCGTGCACAAACCCCAGATGGTTCATGACCGCTTTACGTGCCTGCACGGCATCGCCTGCCAGAATCGCCTGCAGCAGCGCATGATGCTGCTCTGTCAGGAGAACAAAAATGGCGGGCTGGCTGTACATACGCTGACGACTCTGCATCACGGAAGATTGCAGCAGATCGAAAAAGCCGCGCATGGTTTGCAGCAGCACCAGGTTGTGGGAGGCTTCGGCGATGGCGAGGTGAAAACGCACATCGGCCTGCGCCGCGAGGTTGGGGTCATCGCTCTCTTTCAGCTTCAGCGTGGCGTCAAACGCGTACTGCAGCTTCTCTTTGTCCGCCTCAGTCGCCCGCAGCGCCGCATACCAGGCGGTACTCGCCTCAATGGCGTGGCGCGCTTCCAGAATGTCATAGCGATAATCAGGATCTTCCGCCAGCAGCAACCGCATCGGTTGTACGATGCGCTGCTCCGACCAGGGCTCTATCTGCTGACGTACCCAGGTACCGCCACCACGGCGACTGATCAGCACGCCGGCGCTGATCAGCTGCTGGATGGCTTCACGCAGCGAGGAGCGGGAGACGCCCAGCTCTACCGCCAGTTGCCGCTCAGCGGGTAAACGCATACCCGCCTCCAGTTTGCGTTCTGTAATCAGGCTTTTCAGCCGTACTACCAGCTGATCGGCCAGACGGTAACTCGGTTGTGTCATGGGATCATCCAGGTAAGAACATAAGCCTGCAGGGTGGTGATAATACCTACCATACAGGTAAAGATCAGACTATGTTTCACGGTAAAACGGAACAGATCGGACTCTTTACCCACCAGTCCAACCGCCGCACAGGCAATGGCGATCGACTGTGGCGAGATCATTTTGCCGGTAACGCCGCCAGTGGTATTCGCCGCTACCAGCAGGACATCGGAAACCCCAATCTGCTGCGCGGTGGTGGCCTGCAGCGCGGCAAAAAGCGCGTTCGATGAGGTATCGGATCCGGTCAGGAAAACCCCCAACCAGCCAAGGAACGGCGAGAAGAAGGTAAACGCGCTCCCTGTATGCGCCAGCGCCAGCGCCAGGGTGGCAGAGAGCCCGGAGTAGTTAGAGATAAAGGCGAAGGCGAGCACCATACCGATGGAATAGATCGGCATCGCCAGTTCTTTCAGGGTTTCGCTGAAGGTTTCTGCTGCGGCTTTAGGCTTCATGCGCAGGAAGATCACGGACATCACGGCAGCCACGATAATTGCTGTACCGGTCGCCGAGACCAGATCCAGTTTAAACAGCGCCGGATACGACGTAGCCTCGCCAACGACTGGCGGCATACGCGCCACCAGATCGTTCAGCCAGGGCACAGGTACGCTGAATACCCAGTCGCTCAGCGCGCCACCTTTGGCGAACAAAGCTTTAAACGGCGGAATACTCCAGATTGTCACGGTCGCCGTCAGAAACAGGAACGGCATCCAGGCGCGCACAATCTGCCAGAGGCTGTATTGCTTGCGCTCCAGCGTCTGGTCTACCACAGAGGCGGAGAGATCGTTGAAGCGGAAAATACGTACCGGCTTCCAGCGACGCAGGAACAGTGTCAGACAGACTAACGAGGCCAGTGAGGAGATAATGTCCGGCAGTTCCGGGCCGAGGAAGTTAGAACTGAGGTATTGCGCAATAGCAAAAGAGCTACCGGCAACCAGCACTGCGGGCCAGGTCTCTTTAATGCCGCGCCAGCCATCCATGATGGCCATGATCCAGAACAGAACAATCAGCGTCAGGAACGGCAGCTGACGACCCGCCATCTGACCAATCAGGAAACTGTCGATGCCAGTGACTTGCCCGGCAACAATAATTGGAATCCCCATCGCGCCAAAGGCGACCGGCGCGGTATTGACGATCAGACACAATCCGGCGGCATAGAGCGGTTTAAAGCCCAGTCCGACCAGCAGTGCAGCGGTAATCGCCACCGGCGCGCCAAATCCGGCAGCCCCTTCCAGAAAGGCACCAAACGAGAAGCCGACAATCAGCATCTGTAAACGTTGGTCAGGGGTGATGGAAAGAATAGAGGCGCGGATAATTTCAAACTGCCCGGTTTTTACGGAAATTTTATAGACGAAGACGGCCGCAATGATGATCCACGCAATCGGCCACAGCCCGTAAAGAAAGCCGTAGACCACCGAGGCAAGGGCCTGTCCGACAGGCATGCCATACAGCAGCAGCGCCACCAGCAGCGCCAGCACCACGGTGATGGTGCCTGCCTGATACCCTTTCAGCTTGAGCTTAATCAGGGCGAAAAAGAAAAATACAATCGGGATCACCGCTATCAGGCTGGACAGCCAGATGTTGTTCAGCGGATCGTAATTTTGTTGCCAGACCTGCATGGCATGCTCTCCAGAGTATCGATATTTGTGGCAGCAACGACGCAGCAGGCTGAGCGATAAGCTTCTGCAACATCGCGCGTTGCACCCCGCCCTCCGCTAATTGGTCCTACCAAAAAGGGGCTGGCGGGTTTGCTGGTCTGAGATAGTTAACCTCATGTTATGAGCATGCAACATAATTGTCAGGAATTATCACCATTATGTGAGTCAGTGGTAAAATCTGGTCTTAATTGGTAGGACCACATTACAGATCCAGACAGAAGCGGAGTGCAAACGTGATATTCCAGCACGATCAAAAAAGCCTCCGCAGGGAGGCTTTCGTCACGTATCAGAGCAGGCGCACAGGGCGCCGTGACTGCGGGGGCATTACATAATATCGGAAGTGATGAGCTCAGAGGACATCATTTCTATCGCCAATGCGTACAGCCGTTGGGTTTCGATATTCACGGGCTCCTTTTCCGCATAGCATTCAATCATCGACACCACTTTATCCGCAGATAAAGCTTCACCGTGGACGTGTAAGGTCAACACGGCGCGGCCAACGATTTTCAGCACATCTTCATTTGATCCCTGGTTGATCGTATTCAAAGAATTTACCTCTAAACGGGTAGTTTTAATATGTGACTTGCGCACAATATGTCGCAAATTTAACTCAAATTTTACTTTGTTGTGGCAAACTCTTCCCCGGTATTTCCGGGATACCAGCACGGAATTTATCAGATAAACCTTATAATAAAACATGTTTAAATATTAAACAGCGACAGTTTTAAAAATAATCCTGCTTTTATTCTGCTTTGACTGCCGATCGGGGTTAAGCGCAGCATATTCTCCTGCCATTCATCGGGCGTCTTCGGCCCGATCAGCAATCCTCAACTATACTCAATGCTCACGTTTTTAAGGGAAACAGCGCAACGGACCGCGATGTCCGGCTTATGACCTGTTTTTCCCCGGTTATTATTCTGCTGGTGTTGATGCCAGCCCTCTGTCAGGAGAATCGCTATGACTTCACGCCCCACTCCACCACAACCTGAACAGCAACAGACGCCGCCCGGTTCCTTTTTTGATATGGAACCCAGACCCGATCACGGCGAAAACAGCTATAAAGGATCCGGTCGCCTGCAGGGTAAAAAAGCCATTATTACTGGCGGCGACTCCGGTATTGGCCGTGCGGTGGCTATCGCCTATGCGCGTGAAGGCGCGGATGTGCTGATTTCCTATCTGAACGAGCATGAAGATGCCCAGGATACCGCGCGCCTGGTGGAAAAGGCGGGCCAGAAAGCGGTACTGGTTGCAGGTGATATCTCGGATGCGGCCCATTGTCGGCATATCGTGCAGCAGGCCGTCGATGCTTTTGGTCAAATCGATATTCTGGTGAATAACGCCGCGTATCAGATGGTCCGTGAGTCGCTGGATGAGATCAGCGATGAAGAGTTTGACCGCACAATGAAAACCAATCTCTATGGCATGTTTTATCTCTGCAAAGCGGCAGTACCACACATGCCAGCGGGCAGCGCCATTATCAGTACGGCCTCAATCAATGCGGATCAGCCCAAGCCGAAACTGCTTGCTTATTCCGCCACCAAAGCGGCGATCGTCAATTTTTCTGGCAGTCTGGCCGCCCTGCTGGCAGAAAAAGGCATTCGCTCCAATGTCGTTGCGCCAGGCCCCATCTGGACGCCACTGATCCCGGCCACCATGCCTGCTGAACAGGTTAAAAACCTCGGCAGCGAAGTGCCGTTGCAGCGCGTGGGCCAACCGGCAGAGCTGGCGCCGGCTTATGTGCTGCTGGCCAGCGATGAGGGCAGCTACATGTCCGGTTCGACCCTGGCGGTCACCGGTGGCGTTGCCTTTATCTGAGTTAATGCGGCGTCGCGCAGCGACGCCGTCCTGCCTTTAGCGTATCTCCTGTTCATCATCATCGCTCAACTCATGCAGCCTGATTTCACGTGAAGGCACATCCTCCAGTCGATCGGCAAACTGCTCGCTGAGATCGGGTAAGCTGGTGAACTGGCCATCCAGAAACAGAAAGCTCAGGTGTTGTTCCACCTCCTGCAGCATTGCCTGCACCGAGGCGCTCTGCTCGCCCTGTTCATCGTTGCCGTCCAGCTGCCAGTGGTACCTCCCCTGCTGCTGCGTCGCGCCACCGATATCAATCAGATGACCATCAATGTTCTGTACCAACAGCCTGTCATCACAATAAAACAGCCGGTAAGGCATCAGGTCCCGATTATTTTCTGCCATGCTTCCTCCGTATTATCCGCCTGGCGCGGCCAGTGCCGCCCCCAGAAACCCATTAAAGATAGTGGCGCACGCCATAAATCGCCCAGAAGATCGCGTTTGCCGCCAGATAGCTCCAGCATCCCCAGTAAGCTACCGGCTCCCGCTGGGTTCTGAGCTTGGGTAAAAAGGCCAGCAAATAACCTGCCGATGCGATCAGCGAAACGAAATAAAAGAACTTCATTTTTTCCTCCTGAATAAAAAAGTTTTTTTGCTCTCTTCAGAATAGACAGCCTTTTCTTTTCTCGCTTAGCCCGCAGCCTCAGGGGCAGTGTGTCTGTGCGTATTTTACCCTTTTGCGCCCGGCACGCCGGACATTGCCGTGACGCCAACATTCTGCCAGACTGTGCCGGCAACCCTGCCTGATTAGAGAATTTTCCTGTGACCGCTTTTTCTACCCTGACGCAACTCCCCGCCAGCCAGCTCGATAACCTGCGCGAAATGGGCTTCGATGCCATGACGCCCATTCAGGCTGCGGCATTACCCGCGATTCTCGCAGGCCGTGACGTACGCGCCCAGGCGAAAACCGGCAGTGGAAAGACCGCCGCCTTCGGTCTTGGCGTGCTGCAACAGATTGACAGCAGCCAGTTCCAGACTCAGGCACTGGTGCTCTGCCCCACCCGCGAACTGGCCGACCAGGTCAGCAATGAATTGCGACGTCTGGCGCGCTTTACGCGCAATATTAAGATCCTCACCCTGTGTGGCGGACAGCCGATCTCTGCCCAGCGCGATTCGCTGGTGCACGCTCCGCATATCGTGGTGGGCACGCCGGGCCGTATCCTTGACCATCTGAAGCGCAGCTCGCTGGATCTGAACCGTCTGCGTACTCTGGTGCTGGATGAGGCCGATCGCATGCTGGAAATGGGCTTCCGGGATGATATGGACGCTATTATCGGCTACACCCCGGAACGCCGTCAGACGCTGCTTTTTTCCGCGACCTGGCCGCAGGGCATTATTGCTATCAGCGAACGTTTCCAGCGTGATGCTTTAGCCATCACCACCGAAGCCGTGACCGAACTGCCGGCGATTGCGCAAACTTTTTATGAAGTTGCCAGCCGTGACAAACTCTCCCTGCTGACTGCGCTGCTCAGCCAGCAGCAGCCCGCCTCCTGCGTAGTGTTCTGCAACACGCGTCGTGAATGCGATGAGATTGCGGCCGCGCTGGAGCAGAGCGGGATCAGCGCCCTGCCGCTGCATGGCGATCTGGAGCAGCGTGATCGTGACCGTGTGTTAATCCGCTTCGCCAACGGCAGCTGCCGCGTACTGGTGGCCACTGACGTGGCGGCGCGTGGTCTTGATATCAAATCACTGGCGATGGTGGTTAACTTTCAGCTTGCTTACGATCCGGAAGTGCATGTGCACCGTATCGGACGTACCGCACGCGCCGGTGAGCAAGGCGCAGCAGTGAGTTTTGTTGCGCCGGATGAGATGGCGCGCGCCCATGCGCTGGAAGATTATCTGCAACAACCGCTGGCCTGGCGCGACAGCACAGCCCTGAAAAAACAGAGTGTCAGGGCGCTGCCTGCAGCAATGATGACGTTGTGTATTGATGGCGGGCGCAAAGCGAAAATTCGCCCCGGTGATATTCTCGGCGCCCTGACAGGCGAAGCGGGATTCAGTGCCGATCAGATTGGCAAAATCGATCTGACCCCAACGCATGCGTATGTCGCTATTGCGGCGAATCAGGCGAAATCGGCGCTAATTAAGCTGAAACAAGGGAAAATCAAAGGCAAAAGTTGCCGGGCGATCCTGCTGAAATAAGCGGGAAGCGCTGACGAGGCATCAGCAGATGCCTCGTCGGGATGTTATGGCGAACCCAGTTCTTTTACATGAACCGTCACATTGTCGCCTTTGCCGGTAACGCTGCCGCTGATACGCACCAGGTCCTGTGAGTCATACTCTTTACCGTCAAAGACTTTTTTCGGCGCGATGATGCTGATGGTACCGGTTTTATCGCGGAACTGATAACGGTCGCCACCCTCTTTTTTGAGAATATTCCCCTCCAGCGTAACCCAGGCGTTTTCACGCACATCGCGAATGCCCGCAATGGTGGCCTGTCCGGTATCCTCAGAGCCTTTGTAACCGGCGTCCTGTTTTGCCGGTGGCGGTGGCTCTTCGCCTCCCTTAAAGCCGCCCTGCTGAGCCACAGCGCTGAAACTTAACAGCGCAGAGAGCGCGAGTAGTGTCATTTTCTTCATGAATAGAACTCCTTATAGCTGAAGAGGCTGTCCAGTGGGATGTCCACACTTTTAATCCTGGCACACCGGAGAAAAAATGCGGCAAGATTCCCGACGAGGCTTTGCATCACATATAAAAGATTCCTGCTCGCTGATATCGCTGCCTCTTCTACACTTAAGGCATCAACATGAGAACAAAGGGAGAAATTTATGTCTGACCGCCCCGATCACAACAAGCCTTACCCGGACGACAATGAAAAACACGGATTACCGGAAGACGCTCCTGACGCCCCCAACCCTTATGAAGAAGATGATCCTGGCGCTGGCGATGCAGTCAACGGCGAGGGAGAAATCCCGAGAAAACGCGATGACAGCGAAGATGATGAAAAAGATCCCTGGGAGGCCACATAACCGTTACAGCCCACTGATGTAATGCTTATCAGCACAGCAGGCTCTTATCGCCGGGCCTGCCTGTTCGCCCCCTCTTCCCTCCCTGCCAGCAACTATTTCTCCCTTACAGGAGAGAAAGCCTCTACTTTTCCTGATTTCTGCCGATAAGAATCAGAGCAGCGCTCATGCGCACGATCACGATAAACCAGCAGGACGGGAAATTTGTCCCTTTATGCCCTTACCGATCGATACCCTACAACCCGGCGTGACATTCAGAGGTAAACATGGATAACTTTCAAAAAGAGATTGATGAGAGAGCCAATCTCGCTTTATCGAATAAGTTTGAACTTCTACTGTTCCGGCTGGGATCAGATCAGGAAAAAGGCAAATCGGAGCTGTATGGCATCAACGTTTTCAAGCTGCGCGAAATTGTGCCGATGCCTTCCATTACCCGTGCTGCGGGTATGCGCTCGCCGCTGCTGGGCATGGCCAGCATTCGCGATCAATTTATTCCGGTAATCGATCTGCCGGCGGTCGCAGGCTGCACGCCGACCACCGGTCTGAACCTGCTGCTGGTAACTGAATATGCGCGCAGCACCCAGGCTTTCGCTGTGGAATCGGTGGAAAATATTGTGCGTCTTGACTGGAGTCAGGTGCATACCGCAGAAGCGGGCGTCAGCAGCAAGAATATTACCAGCATCGCCTGCCTGGACAGCGATAACCAGAACCCGGAACTGGCGCTGGTGCTGGATGTTGAACAGATTTTATATGACATTATTCCTTCTGTGCGCGGGGTCGCCCCTGAGACGTGCCAGACCAAAGATTTCAACCTGAAACCTGGCTCCGTGGCGATTGTGGCCGAAGATTCGCGTGTTGCCCGCGCCCTGCTGGAGCAGGGACTAAGGAGCATGGGCATTCCGGCACTGATGTTTAACACCGGGCTGGAAGCCTGGGAAAAAATCAAACAGATGGCGCAGGAAGCCCAAAATGAAGGTTACCCTATTACCGACAAGATCGCGCTGGTCCTGACCGATCTGGAGATGCCGGAGATGGATGGTTTTACCCTGACGCGTAACATCAAGCGCGACGATAAGCTGAAAAAAATCCCGGTGGTTATCCACTCTTCACTTTCCGGCAGCGCCAATGAAGATCATGTGCGTAAAGTGGGTGCCAATGGTTACGTGGCCAAGTTTGAAATCAATGAACTGGCCTCGGTGATTCACGGCGTTCTGGACCAGGACGGAGAGTAAGGAAAGCAGGCGCTGAAAAGGCGTATAACAGTATGACAGGTCAGGTTATATGGCCTGAGTCCGGTTGAGAAGCCGGCTCAGGCTGAATCAGCCACCCGATAAAGTGCCTGCTACTGCGGGCACTTCACGACAGCGCTTTAAGGCTCTTTAGTGGGATCTGGCACCAGCTCATCATCATCTTCGATGTATTCTTCATCCTCGTCGTCAATGTACTCTTCATCATCCTCTTCCGGCATCGCTTCGCCTTCAGCATCATCCGGTAAGGGTTCATCGTAATCAGGACGTTCAGACATAGGGACCTCCGGAAACCCGACATGGGCTTGTAGAGTGTAGCCAAACGCGCCAGTTTTCAGGCGCGCAACGACGCAAAAAAGCCCTGAAGTCAGCTGACATCAGGGCAAGCAGAGTACTAACAACAAGCAGAATCAGACAAAGACGCAGCCGGGTTACCGGTTACGCCTGATGCTCAATAACGCGGGTGCCGTTTTCAATGGCAATTTTTTTCGGTTTTTCATGTTCAGGGATTTCCTGATAGAGATCGACCTTGAGCAAGCCGAGCTCCATACGCGCCCCTCTCACCTTCATCTGCTCCGGCAGAGCATAACTCATCCGGAAGTCAGCACGACGGATACCGCGATGAATCCATCCCTGCTCTTCATCCTGATTTTTCTCTTCGCGCTTACCGGACACGGTGAGCTGGCCGCCAACCGTCTCGATCTCCAGCTCATCTTCCTGCCAGCCCGGCACGCTGATAATCAGCTGATAGTTTTGTTCGTCAAGACGGCGGATATCATAAGCCGGTGAAGCCTGAACCGGGATATTACCGGTCAACTGGCTGAAGAGCTGATCGATACGATTAAAACGATCAGTAAAAACCGAATCATCAAAAGTCGGAAAACGTGACAATGTTCTGAATGCCATGATTAACCTCCTGAACAAAATAAACTCAGCCAAAAGTTCAACCTTACTGGCAAGCAAAGCTTGTCCGTTACTGAAAATAGGGGTGCCCGGCGCGTTTTCAAGCTTGCGCAGAAAAAATTTTTTCCTTTAAAAAATAATGAATTATTCAGTCGACCGTTGCCGCCCTCACGCGTGGCGACAGGCGATTACCAGCATTGCCCGGTGATGCCATCCTGCCCCTGAGGACAGACATCGGTGTCTTTAGGGAGTACAGAAAAGATTTGTGATACACACCCGGTCAGGTACAAACAAGTCAGCAAAATAAAAATAAATCTCATCGTCTTTCTCATCATCGGCTTCATATCTGCTCCCGAACGGGAGCGGCTGAGCAGAAAATTATAAACCAGCGCCGCCAGATTGGCGGGGCTTTCACCGGGTTTTATGGGAAAAGAGACCTTGATCAATTCTCCAGGCTAGCGGCACCGCCAGGAAGCGATACGCTAAAACAGGGTATTTAAGACCAGGGAGGATAAAAATAATCCGGACTGTGACACTTCGCTGTCTGTAACGGGAAAATAAATACTGACGCCATTTTCAATGGCATCAGGAAATCCTTCAGGCAGGATTTAACTTTTCATTGTGAACTGCGGTCTGATTTAAAACGGTTAGTTTTCCTGCGGATAAAATATCCTTCTTGCTATTTTTTTTGCGCAGCGCATCAGAGCAACCTTCGGCAAAAGTCTGGAGATTAAATGCCCATGACCGCCTGAGCGCATCTCTGTCTCTCACTTAATTAAAATATGTTTAATTAACCCCCAGACTGCTCTCTGGTTATTTTATCAGCAAAAAATCACCCTTTCGTTCCAGGCTTTCTTTTAGTATCTGTACAAATAAGTTCCATTGGCTTAGCCAATGTCTGAAAAAGGAAAATTACGTTCGGATTATTCTGTTTTATTACTACACTTAAAAAGTGCAGCAAAAACTGCCCTGTATTTCCATTCACCTCCTGCGGAGGAGTAATCAGATGACAGACAACATAAACATTAATGCGAATATCGTAATCGGCGAGAGCGTACTGAAACTTCTGCGGGAAGAACAGGTGCCTGATAAAAACGCCTTGCTGGCCCAGTTAATGTGGCAAGCCGAACAGGAAAACAACGATACCCGTTTGCTGGCTCTCTGGCAGGCCCGGCGCCTGTTGCAGAACATTGTACAACCGAATGGCATTGTTCAGTTGTTTGCCTCGGCAGCTTCTGATCGCTAATCAGACAGCTTATCCGCCTGCGCTATTCCCCCGGACATAACCGGACTTAGCCGGACTCTCCTGCTTTTTTACTACCTGACGCTTGCTCCCGACGCATCGACCGCCGGCAGATATTCAGGCATCAGAGAACGGCCCTGCCGTGATTATTGTGCGCTTTTGCTGGCCGACTGGCTCATATCAGGCCCTGGCCTGCTGGCCAGTATCCGGGTGAGCCACGCGCCGATCCGCCTGCCTTTGCCGTCCTGCGCAAACGGCAGGCGATTAAACCTTTTTTTCTGCGCTTCCAGCCGGGCCTGAGTTTCATCCGCCAGCAACTGCTGGCGTGACATTCTTCTCCCGCTCTCCACTCTCAGGAATAACGTTATCAGGCGCCTCAATCCCGGCGATAATACCGCACGGGCAGCAGAGAGGGTTTAATCGATAGCCGTCCAGCTGGCATTGCTAAATTCATCATTCCCTCCTTCAGCAAAGGGAACCTCCCGCAGAGTAGCTAAGGCGGAGGGAAAGACGCTGAACCAGTCTGCCGGATCTTCACCTGCGAACAGCTTTTGCAGCCAGTTCGCCGGGGTGCTTACTGACTGGCGCATAAAGTAGCGCGGATGATGATCGTTCACCCCGGACAGGGTTTCGCTCACCTGCACGTCATAAGCCTCAATCTGGCGCGCACCGCGCAGCGTTTTCAGTAAGCTTATCAGGCGGCATAGCTGCTCTGCTGCCTCTGCGCTGAAGGTGGAACGCAACGGGAAAGCCGCAGGGAGATAACCACTGGTAAAATGCTGTTGCTGGTTGTCGTAACGGATACAGAGCAGCGTGCCGTCGAGCTGACCGCCACACAGGCGAATCAGGCGCAGCCGGCGGCGGCTGTTTTCCGCCTCCTCAGAGAAAAACGGCGCATAGTCTTCTGCAAGGTTTTCCCAGAGAAACAGGGGGCCAGCGCCGCTGAGCAGCCAGCTTTCCGAACAGTGAAAGCAGCAGGAAATACGACGCAGCAGGTCAAAGGATGGCGCCTCCAGACCATCAATCACATCCAGCAGGGTCGCCGGTGACGCTTCGCCAATCATGCGTGCCAGATGCGGGACATCGTGTCGTCCCCGTCCGGCAAACACCTCATCCTGGCGCAGCCGGACAAAGAGCTGGGCGATACGCTGTCCGGTTTGCCTTTGCCAGCGCTGGCGCGTCGATTCTGGCCCGGTGGTTGGGCGCAACAGCTGCAGTTCAGCAACATACTGTTGCAAGGCGAAACGTATCTCCGCCTCCGTTGATCGCTGGTGCTGTTCGGCAGCTGCGGTCAGCTGCTGATGTATGGATTCCGGCAGATTGCGAATGGTCATTCTGGCCATAAAAAATCGTTCCCCCTGATAACGGGTGCAGAGCGGTGACAGAGATTTCGGTGTCGCGAACAGAATAAGGCGTTATCACCACGGCATAGCGTCAGAATTAACGCCCTTTACGCTGGCTGTTGGCTAATCGCTATGATGATTATAGTGACGCAAACAAAAGAAGCAGGCATTTCACATCCTCACTATCCCCGGTTCTCGTATAATATGCAGTTCCAACCTTTTGTCGGAACGAGCGCCGCCGTATGCTGTCAACCCTGATATACCGCAGTCGTCTTAACCAGCAGGTTAATGCCGCACAGCTGGAGCAACTTGTTTCTACAGCTCAGCGCAACAATAAAAAGATTCAGGTTACCGGCATTTTGTTGTTTGACGGCACCTGGTTTTTTCAGATCCTGGAAGGCCCTTTTCATGCAGTTAACGCTCTGTATGAAAATATCTGCCAGGACCAGCGACATGACAATATTGTGGAAATGATGCGTGATTATGCGCCAAAGCGTCGTTTCGGTAATCTGGGTATGGAATTATTTGACTTACGACATCACCCGCAGGATTCGTTATTAGCGGCAATACTGGCGAAGGGCACCGCAAAATATCATCTGACTTATGATGACAGAGTTTTGAAGTATATTCGTACCTTTGTCGAAGGCCACTGGAAAGAACAACTCTGGACTTCCGCCAGCGCTCATGAATGGCAGTTTATACCCGAAACCGCGCCTTTTTTAGCGCCGGACCCCGCCTTATTCAACAGTCAGCCTTGCCAGTTTGCATTACAACCAATTGTCGATCCTTTACGGCGGCGCATCAGTTCGCTGGAGGCGCTGATACGCAGTGCGGATGGTGGCGCGCCTGCCGACTATTTCTCATCCATTGCAAAAGAAAAGATTTACGAAGCCGATCTGTATGCAAAATCCTGGGCACTTGCGCTGGCTAATAAAATAGGCCGGGGCAACCATGTCATCTCGATTAATTTGCTGCCCATGTCGCTGGTCATGGTGCCGAATGCGGTTGATATTCTGCTGGAGCAGATCGCCCGCCATCATCTGGTGCCGGAGCAGGTGATTGTCGAGGTAACAGAAGATGAGGTGATTTCCCGCTTCGATGAATTTGATTCGGCAACCCGGCAGTTAAGATCCGCCGGAATCAACCTCGCCATAGATGATTTTGGCTCTGGTTTTGCCGGACTCTCGCTACTGGCAAAATTTCAGCCTGATAAAATTAAAATCGATCGCAGTATTATTACCGATGTGCATAAAAACGCCGCTAAACAGGCGATCGTCCAGGCAATGGTAAAATGTTGCTCCTCGCTGGAGATAGCGGTGGTCGCCGAAGGGATAGAAAAAGCGGAAGAGTGGTGCTGGCTGCAAGCGGCCGGAATCAGATTATTTCAGGGATTTCTGTTTGCCAGACCGAAACTGAATGGTGTTTCTTCTATTGCCTGGCCACAAAAAATCGCCTCTCAGCCCTGAGCCGCGCCGCCTGGCGCACCCACCTAAAATAAGCCTTTGAAATTCATACAATATAAGACAAGGCTGTTCCGGGTATCATTGAAAAAATCTAATCTGCGTCACAGATTGATATCAAGTTTTCCACCTGAGTGCCGATTTACTGTGCCTTGACGAGCGTAAACATAGCCTTTTCACTCTTATGAACAGCAAACTCCTTTTATGCCGCCTGTTTCTTTTCTGAATAGCGCTAAACGCTCTGACATCTGGTTAAAAATGTACGTTTGGAACAGCAAATTATCGCGGAATAAACACAATTTCCAGATATCCGCGTTGCTGCATTACTGCCTGAGAGATAAAGTTGATGACATCTGTGAGAAATATGAAAGTCGGCGCCCGCCTTGGCGCAGCGTTCAGCTTAGTGATATTGCTCTTAATTATCGTGAGCGCGACGGCGGTCATGAAATCAAATAACGTTAATACAGCAATTGATAGCATTATCAACGACCGTTATATCAAAGTCAGACTGGCTTTTGACGTACGCGATGGCGTAAATGACCAAATCAAATATCTGCGTGGCATGGTCATTGATACTATCCGGCCTGAGCTTAACGAACAGCGTTTTACCGATCTCGAAGAAGTGACCAAAAAAACCAATGCGGCCATCGATCATATCGCCAGATTGCAGGTTACTCCGGTAGGGCAGAAGAAAATCAAAGTGGTAAAAGAGGCAAGTCTGGCGTTCGAACATGACAAACAGGAACTGCTGGCTCTCATTACCGCTGGCGAACTGGATGCCGCAGGTGAATATGTCCTGAGAAAAATTACGGCGTCGCAAAATGCTTATCTGGATACTGTCATTAAGTTTGCCGATTCCCAGTCTCAGCAGTTACAGCAGGAAGGGGCCGCTGCCATCAGCGATGGTTCTACCGCCATAGAAATCACCTTAATTTTCTCCTCACTGGCGGTCATTGCTGCCATTTTCCTCGGCTACTTCCTGACGCGCTCCATCGTGCGTCCGCTACGTGAAGCGGTCAACATTGCGGAAAACGTTGCAGCAGGCGATCTGCGTACGGTCATTCATGTGAAGTCAACGGATGAAACCGGGCAGCTGATGCAGGCGCTGAAAAATATGAATGATAATCTGCAGCGCATCGTCAGCGAAGTGCGTGCGGGTACCGATTTGATTGCCACTGCCTCCAGTGAAATTTCGGCAGGTAATATGGATCTCTCTTCGCGTACCGAGCAGCAGGCCAGTTCACTGGAAGAAACCGCCTCCGCCATGGAGCAGATGACCTCTACGGTGAAACAGAATGCGGATAACGCCCGCCAGGCAAACCAGCTGGCAGCCCAGGCCTCCAGCGTGGCTGTACAAAGCGGCAACGCAGTGAAACAGGTTGTCAGCACCATGGAGATGATTAACGACTCGTCGAAGAAGATTGTCGATATTATCAGCGTGATCGATGGCATCGCCTTCCAGACTAATATCCTGGCGTTGAATGCTGCGGTAGAGGCCGCACGTGCGGGTGAGCAGGGCCGTGGCTTTGCCGTCGTGGCATCTGAAGTGCGTAATCTGGCGCAGCGCTCTGCATCTGCGGCAAAAGAGATCGCCCAGCTGATTCAGGATTCCGTCGCCAGGGTAGATGAAGGCGGCAAACAGGTTGCCAATGCGGGTTCAACCATGGAAGAAGTGCTGGCCAGTGTGAAAAGCGTCACCGAAATTATGGGTGAAATTTCTATCGCCAGTACTGAGCAAAGTACCGGCATTGATGAAATCAACTCTGCGATTACTCAGATGGATCAGGTCACGCAACAGAACGCAGCGCTGGTTAACCAGTCAGCGTCAGCGGCGCAATCATTGCAGGAACAGGCAGCACAGCTGGCTGAAACCCTGCGCATTTTTAAAGTGAGCGACGAATCCGTCTCTCAGGATCCGGCTACCGTCTGATCCTTACCCCCCGGCCTGCTGGCCGGGGGGTAATAACTCACTGTAGCGGCTTATGCCCGTTGCTGACCCCCTTCAGAAAGGTCCTGCCTTTTTCCCCTGCGTCATGCCTGCCCCAGACCATCACTATTTACTGGCGCTAAAGTTTACGAATAACTCACCCCTACCCGATCCAGAATAAAATGCAATTGGTTATCTGCCGATAAAAGCCCGCCGCGTTATACTGATTATTGCTTTCGATATGCCAGTATAAAATTGCATTTTAAATACTCCTAAGACCACACTAAAAGTTCAAAATAAAATTTGCAACTTCCGGATTGCCATATAGATTTTTTGGGTGATTATTCTGTCGCATCGTAACGAATGATGCTTTGCATCACCTCTGAAGGTGGTTTGGATTTCCACCTTCAGAGGTTAAATATTAATAAACAAGATTATGGGCACACAGATAATCCGGTGCCCCCTCAGATTTGAGTGGGTGTGCCCTCTGGTGCCTGAAGACAAATGAGGCTTTATTATGCAACTCCCTTTCCCCGAAGAGTCTCAGTTTGCTGATTACATTAACAGCGCGAGTGCTCAGTTTGCCGATGAGAAAGCGGTTATCTGTTCCTTAATAGAGGAGCTTTCAATGACCAAACCCTTTGTGAATAACAAAGATATTATTCTGGGCCTGTTGAGGAAGCTCGAAACCGAAACGGATCCGGTACAACTCGACATTTACCGTAAGGCGCTCGAACTGGTAGTACAACGCACGCCTGACGATATGGTTTTATAAAATTCATACTGGCTGAGCATTAACTGCCTCCTCCCTGTCTGTCTTCGGTGCACGGTGAAACCTCTGTTCTGCTGTGCATTTTCATAACAGCCCCGTCAGTAAGCGTCTGCGTGCCTCGGCTTTTTATCCCGGCACCATTAATGTCAGGAAGGCAACTGCTATCCTGCTTACAGGAGCGAAAAAATACTCCGCTGTCTTTTTTAGCATGCTGTAGCAGAGGAAGTGATATGAGATTGAAAGGCCTCACAAAAGGATTTTTTATCCTGATCCTTATTATTGTCACGCTGGCATTCTTCAATATTCTGGGGCCCTACTTTTCTGCCCTGCTGTGGGCAGCCATCCTTGCCGTTATCTTCCATCCCGTGAAAAACCGACTCCGGCAGGCGCTGGGAGAGAGAAATAACCTTGCCTCTTTGCTGACGGTACTGATGATCTGCCTGATGGTATTTATACCGCTGGCGGTTGTCGCCTCATCACTGATGGTTGAATTTAATCTGGTTTATAACAACCTGCAAAACGCCAATACACCACTGCCCGTAATACTGGCCGATTTATTACAGTATCTGCCTGACTGGGCGCGCGCTTTTCTTGCTGACCATCATTTTGCTACGGCAGCAGATATTCAACAGACACTCTCTGATGCTGCGTTACGGGGAGGGCGTATTCTGGCTGGCAGCGCTTTTGTGATCGGCAGAAGCACCTTCAGCTTTGCCATCGGCTTTGGCGTGATGTTGTATCTGCTGTTCTTTTTTCTTAAGGATGGCGCGCATTTAGTAAATCTGATCCTCGAAGCTCTGCCCCTGTCGCGCTATGTAAAACATCATCTTTTTATGAAGTTTGTTGCGGTGGCGCGCGCGACGGTAAAAGGCACGATAGTGGTGGCGGTCATTCAGGGTGTGCTGGGTGGCCTTGCCTTCTGGTTTATGGATATTAACGGCAGTCTGTTATGGGGAGCCCTGATGGCTTTCCTGTCGCTCATTCCAGCGGTAGGTTCAGCGATTGTCTGGGTGCCTGCAGCGATCTATTTTTTCGCTTCCGGCATGTTCTGGCAGGGTATTTTTCTGGTGGGCTTTTTCGTGCTGGTGGTGGGACTGGTGGATAATTTTCTGCGCCCGGTGCTGGTGGGAAAAGATACCAAAATGCCGGATTATCTTATTCTGATTACCACCCTCGGCGGCATGGAAATTTATGGTATTAACGGTTTTGTCATTGGCCCGTTAATTGCCGCGCTCTTTATTGCCTGCTGGAATCTGCTTTCCGGACGCGATCATCAGGGAAATATAGAAGAAATTGATAAAGCATTTATGGAAGAAGGAAAGGATCCTTCCGGGCTGGAGTAAATGCGTATAATCGAGCCTTTCCTGAACCTGTGCTGTAAGCTGCGCCTGGCTTTCAGCACCGGTAACTGTGACTGACCCGCACAGACTGAACCGCTCAGCGAGTACAGTTATGAGCAAAAATTTTTATGTTACTTTTATTTTTTTGCTGGTGCGGTCACGGTATTTTCCAGGAACAGCACAACAGGAGCAAACATCCGGCAAAGGTGAGACAGACGGAAAGTCCACGGCAACGCTATCTGACCGCCCCGCTGGCGGCTGACGCAGCCCTGGGGTGGCAGCACTCCCCGCTGGCGGCCAGGCGGAACTGGAGGGTGATAAAACCCTCCGCCCCGTTCTCCGCAGAGCGCCGAAAGTAAAAATCCGCCTTCATAGAAGGCGGCTTTGATTGCGCCCCATAGGGGTGTACCAAAAACCTTAAAAAGCAGTCTCTGCCTGTTCCGTAAGATTCAAATCCAGAGACGATAAGGCAGAGCCAAAAACTTATTGATGACCACGCCCGCAGGACGTGGTTTTAAGCTGGCAATAAAAAACCCGCCTGAAAGCGGGTCAAAAACAGCAAATTAACTACGGCATTAATGGTAAAGCATAACGCAAAAAATAATCAAAGTGTGTCAGTCAGATGATCAACAATCACTTTTCCATTCAGATCTTTCTGAGTGATCCGGTAATTCACGCAGTAAGAACGACGGGTGTTCAGCTTATCAAACAGCGATACGAAACCTTTTTTCTTTCCGTTCTTATCTACAATTGCCCATTCGGTAATATCTTCCTGTCCCCGGGTTTTCAGATGTGTAACTTTTTCCTGAAGCAGCTGGTCTTCCGCTTCAAGCTTTAAATAATCGCGTAACATAAATTCGGTCTCCTGTGACGTTCATAACTATAGACCTTTAATTAATCGTTTCAATCGAATTTTTTTATCGTAACCAGGATCGATATGCAGATGGTTTTGCTGCCCCGCCAGGGAGTGTAGAGGAGTGCTGCCAGGCAGCTTTACCATAGCGGTTGGGATGGCAGACGCAGAGATTCGCCCGCTGGCATTGGCTGCGCTCTGCACGTCAGAGACGCGCAGATAAAATTTTCCTGTCCTGAACCATTCTGCCAGGAGAGCGTTGAAATCAGGGTAATGATTTTCCCGGGAGACGACAGGACGGATGCGTCGAAGACTCTGTCAGATTCGCTCAGATGAAATATACGCAGCGATCTACAAAAATTATCAGCGGGGGTGTCCGAATATTATTATAAATGAAATGCCGCCGCGACATTAAATTTCATAGTGGCCTGTTTAATATAGCAGGCGCTACGTTGTAAATAGATGGGCGAATAACTGCTACAGGAGCATTACTTAAAATGGTTATTTTCAATTTTAGCTGAGGATGACTGTGATTTATACACCTGTTGACTGGTCTAAATTTTCTGATGCAGATTTTACCTCGCTATTTCCTTTCTCGTTAATAGCTGCGAGTTGGCTATTCTTCGTCTCAGGAAAAGGCAGCCATTGTTGTTGCAGAGTAAGCAGAAATGAGAATGGCTGTTTATTTTTTTAAACAACCCAGCTCTTAAAGGTTCTACTCACGATCCAGAGGCGCCACGCGTCAGAAGCAGGTAACTACACGTCGTCACGTAAAGAGGTAGCCTGGCAGCCAAAGGTCAGAAATCTTCTTAATCACCAGTTATGATACTTGTGATGAAAACGGGCATAATGCTTGTGCTTTGGGAATTTTGTAAGCTGGTGCCGGAAACAGGAGTCGAACCTGCGACCTTCGCATTACGAATGCGCTGCTCTACCAACTGAGCTATACCGGCATATCGGCGGGAACTACGGGGCAATAAACTAGAAAAAAGCAGCGAGGGAGTCAAGAGGCAACCGTGCGTTTGCTGTTTTTGCCAGCAGTTGTGGCAGGTAAGGCCCGCCCTGTCCGGCGTCAAAAACAAAAAAGGCGAGGCCGTAGCCTCGCCAGAAAGTGCCGATAATCAATCGTAATATGGGATCTTACGATCCACACCATTGATATTGACCAGCACAAAGCCTGTCGGTGCGGTTTTGTTGCTCGGCGTCCCTGCCGCTGTTGCCAGAGTCAGGACACCTTTTTCATTCGCGCCAATACCGGCGCTGCCGTTATGCAGACCAAAACGCGCCTGCGGTTTCAGCGTGCCCATCGCCGTGGTATCGGCTACCTGCGACAAATCGGGCTGGAACAGCGAGCAGGAACCCACATCAAAGCGCGTCGGGCCGGTGGTTTTCAGGTTGAACATGGTATCGCCGCTTTTGGCCTTCAGTTTCACCCAAATCACCACATAGGTGGTACCCACGCGGCTGTAACGCATATCGAGCACGGCAGGCGTGCCCTCATGATGTGCGTCAACCCATACGGTGTCGCCACGCTGCATATTGATAAAGGTCTTACCGCTGGCGGCGGAGCTCACCGGGCTGCCTGCCGTACCGGAAGGTGCCGTCAGATCTGCTTTACCGATCATCTCCATCACCCACTGCTGATTCGCATTCGGGAAGTAAAACTGCCCCACGCGATACCAGTTATCCGTATCGGTATTATTGGTGATCTTAAAGCCGCTGTAGTAGCCCGCCGTCAGAGAGCCGGTAATAATGGTGCCGTGGTTCTCCTCACGGCGATAACCATACTCAAAGGTGGAGAGCCATTTTCCCGCAACGCTGTTTGTGGAGAGTTTGGAGCCTGACTGTAAATTAATCTGACGCATAATGACGCGCGCATTGTTCAGGTTAAAAGGCGTGCCGCAATCCTCAATATTCAGCGTATCGATGGTCCAGCCGCCATCGGAAAGATCCCCAGGATTACGGGTATGTTCAATCCAGACGTTACGCATAATCCCCTGGGTTACGCGCGGCATATAGAGCGTGGCATCGCCATAACCGGTCTGGAAGTTACAGTTAGAGATCTCAATCGCCGTTGAGTGATCCCAGACGCCATTCGGTGAATTTGACCAGCCTACATCCAGCACCCGCGAATAGGTGTCCAGGGTATAAATCTGGTCAAATTTACTGTCGAGGGTATCGAGCAGCTTAAACACCGTACCGCCCGTTCTCTGCGCACGGAAACAGCTGATATTCACTGTCTCACCTTCAATACAGGTGTTCTCAAAGAAGGGCTGCGTATTGCTGCACATCGCGGCAGTAATAGTACCAGCATTTTCTGTGGTATTAGCTGATGCCTGACCATTCCAGGCAATACCGCGAATCGCCGTACGCCGTGCTTTGACTTTAAATACCGGTTTGCTGCTTTTGTCCGAAACGATAGTGGTACGCGGCAACGAGCCGAGCTCGATATCATCGCCCAGCAGCCCAAAAAAAGGGATTTCCGCGCCACTGAGATCGATGGGTTTAATCAGGAATTTTCCGCCCGGGAAGCGCACCGGCAGATCTTTTACGTTGGTGTTGTAAGTCTGGGTCCAGTTCAGCATACGTTGAAACGCTTCGGTGTCATCGGTCGTACCGTCGCCTTTCGCCCCGAAGTGCAGCACGTTGATCTCGGTAGGATCGTTGATGATGCGCTTCCAGTAAAAGCCGCTGCCGATCACTACCGTGCCCCCATCCTCTTTCAGCACCGTGGTGCTCAGGAAGCCGACAAACTCACCGCCCCCACGGAAGCTGGAGTCTTTATCATAATAACGTTTCAGTACAGCGACTTCGCCTGATACGCTTGGCTTAGTGGTGCTCAGTTCGGCAAAAGAATTAACTTCGATCATAGATTCCTCCTCAGGAATATCAGGATTAACAGGCTCGGAAAAGAGCCCGGAATGACTCAGGGTTGAAAATTCAGGGGTGAGCCGGTGGGCTACAAAGTTGATCCCACATGTCGTTGTGGGTGTTAATGGCGCGCACGGTGCGGATATCCATCACCTGCACGTCACTGGCATGGGTATAAATCGGGGAAAAAAGTACGCAAGCTGAATCGGTGATGGCCACCGGTTCAGGGTTGGTGGTATCGGGACTGCCGCAGCTTGTTACGAGCGGCAGCATCATCAAGATTACTGTTCTCCGCCTCAACACGTTTTGCCTCCTCACGATGTTGCTGTTGTTGATGTGCAACGGCAGCTACCTGCGCCGCCTCCTTCTGTGCGCTCTCGATATCGGCCTTTGCCTGCTGCTGCGTTTTGCCTGTCTTTTTGCCGCTCAGATAGCTGGCAAAGATAGCGACAATCACAGCAACGCCCGCTGCCAGCCAGTGCCAGCTGCCAGCCAGTAATGCGCTGAAAAGCATCATGGTTTTGCCCTCTGCTGTTTACCCTTCTCTTCAAGTAATTTTCGCTGGCGTACAAACTGCGCCAGCACGCCCATCGCCACCATAAAAGCGCCGATCATGCCGAGGTAGTTATGGGGAATAATAGACTTCACATCTTCCGGCAGGCTGTTCCAGGCGTTCAGGGCATCCCCCGGAAATGACTGTGCCCAGGCACTGAGCATAGAGCCCAGCGTCGCCAGCCACACCGACCAGGTTTTAAACAGCAATCTGGCATGGGTAACAAATTCCAGCGTGGTAAAACGGTGCAGCAGTAACAGCAGAATGATGGCCAGCAACACCGCGATCAGGTAGTAAATCCAGCTCATAGCAACCCCCGATAGATGTCATAAGTCCCGCTACGCATCACCTCGGCATGACGTCGCGCCCGCCCGGGCGTCTGTCGCGCCCAGAGGCTGTTCAGCATCGCATTGGCCGCCGCGTCAAAATCTTCCTGGGCGATCATGTTCAACATATCTTTGAACTGTGCGAGTCCTTCGACACCCAGCTGGTAAGCCATGCTGTAGAGCACATCAGCACGCGCGTCATTGCACTTCGCCAGCGCCCGGCTAATTATCGGCCGCACCTGCATCTCCTGCGCTTTGCCCTGCAGGATGCACTGCTTCCAGGTATCGCCGACGATGCGCGGTACGCGAAAATTGTAATTACTCAAAGATGCGCCTTTGGGGCCGATGCGGATGCCGCCGGCGACCGTTGGGAAGCCTTGCGTATCCAGATAGGGCGACTCCACATAGCCCTCCTCAAAATTCAAGATGGCAATAATCTGGCTCATAATGATTCCTCTTTTCAGGGCACAGTAAGTAGCCACGCGGCATCACGCGGCAAAATAAAGGGGATATATAAATCTCTCTGGTCAGTGGCGGCGACAAGGCGAATGCCGGACCTCCCTGACAATAAAGAGTGACTGAACAGTGAACAGAACGAACGCGTCCCAGCCTGAGCTGGAGCCGGTCAGAAAAAAGCAGAAGCTACGAATGCTGCAGAATGAAACCCGCGTTTAGCGCACGGCATACAGATGCACATGCGGCAGACAGCAGTTATCCAGACTGGGCTGATCGCTGATACGTTGCGGGGGAGCCTTAACGGCCCGCTCGACGCGCGAGATAACCGGTCGCTGACAGATACGTTCCGCACTGCGCAGGGTGATGTTCTCCGGCTCGACGCCGAAGGCGTGATCGATACTGAGCTTGAGACGGCTGAGTGATTGTCGCCGACGATGGCGACGGGTGCGTGCATTACCAACAAACACTGTTTTGCCATAGTGAATGATCGCCATAACTCCTCCTGTGAATGAGTCTTTGGCGATGGGGTGGTATGCACGCATTTTCGATTAATCGAAAAGCCCGGAGTTGCCCGCTGTAATCGCAGTCAACCCGCCCGGCTGTAATAACAGCCGGGTGAGCGAGAGTGATCAGGTACAGGCAGGCATCTGACGACGCTGCATTTGCGCATCCACCCCATCCCAAAGTCTACTGACTTTTGAGTGGTTCGTGTCGCGCTTGTGCAGCGCCTCAATTGTTTAAGAGCGGTTCATCCATGAAGCGTGGTGATGTCTCATCCATGCTCAAATTATTAACAGGAACTTATGCTTTATCAAACACCACTGGTTAATTTTTTATTTACTATCGGTTAACTTTTTGAATTGCAGAGGATTTATTTTTTGCTGTGCAGGCAAAAAAATAGCGCTGAGGGCGTTAACCTAAAATCTGGTAGTCACGCGTCTGGCTCAGAATTACCCTGGCGTGCACCTGCAAGCTGGCCGCCTCTTCCAGGGTGAGATACCAGGTCTCATAGCGTTTGTTATCGGAGATAACCGCGATTTTTTTATGCTGCTGCTGGAGTCGTTTCAGGTAGAGCTGGTTATCCAGCGTAAAGATGTAGATGCCGTCACCATCAAACATACGGACGCTGATGTCGACGAAAATCTGGTCGCGTGGGGCAAAGGTTCCGGCCATCGAGTCGTTATTGATAGCGATCAGACGAATGTTTTCCGCAGGCCGGCCATTAAACAGCACCCGTGCCTCGTCAATGCCATATTCAATCGCCTGGATGGTTTCGACAAACTCTTCGCGCGCAGAAATGCCATTCACGCTTTTCTGGCCAATATCAAGGCTTTCAATACGATACACCGCCCGTTTTCCCGGTAACGGCGTCAGTGCAACCGGTTCGGCGGATTTTTCCATGCCGTACTGCAGCCATTCAACCCGCACCCCCAGCAGCTGACTCAGTGCCAACAGGTTGGCATTATCCGGAATCGACTGCGCGTTAAACCACTTCCAGACGCCGGGAGCAGAAATTTTGCATCCCAGCTGCTGTAACGCTTTTGCGACCTGTTTGTTGCGTCCGTGTCCGACAATTCCCGCGCTGTTACACGCGGCAATCAGCCTGGCAGTAAAAGCTTGTTTCGTACTCTCTTTTTTAACCATCAGTTAATAATCTGCCATAGGAAAGGTGCTGAATGTTATTTTCATTATTGCTACCAGTTCATTTTATATTACCGTCTGTTGAGCACCCAACAGCTTTTATGAAGCGTTATTGAGGTTAATTATTACCGGCGGGCCAGGCGCAGCCAGCAAAATTGTTCAGAAAGCCCGCACGGGCAGCACTTTCCCACTTGGTTCTGTAAGGCAGCGCACAAATTTCACCCATTACCCGGATACCGCGAGAGGGCAAAAAATCGGATGACAGGAAACTTTAAAAATAAACGGATCTAAAAAAGGGCCTGATAAAAAAAAGGGTGCCCTTGCGGACACCCGTTTATTAAGCAGAGAGAAAATTATTTCCGCAGCGTATCGTTACCCCAGGCTACCCACTTATAGGTGGTCAGCGCCTCCAGCCCCATGGGACCACGGGCATGCAGCTTCTGGGTGCTGACTGCCACTTCAGCCCCCAGACCAAACTGTCCGCCGTCGGTAAAGCGGGTACTGGCGTTAACGTAAACCGCCGCTGAGTCCACCTGATTGACGAAACGGTTGGCGTTACCGATGCTGCGTGTCAGAATCGCGTCGGAATGCTGCGTACCGTGCTGACGAATATGCGCGATAGCCTCGTCAATATTGGCCACCAGTCTGACGTTGAGATCGAGCGACAGCCACTCATCATCATAGTCGCCCTCCTGCAGCGCCACGACGCTGGCAGGCCCCTGCTGCAACAGCGGCAGCACATTCTCTGCTGCATGCAGAGGGATCCCTTCCTGCGCCATGCGCGCGCTGAAGGCTGGCAGGAAACGATCGGCGACAGCCTGATGCACCAGCAGCGTTTCCAGCGAGTTGCAGGCGCTGGGACGCTGTTTCTTGGCATTCACGATCACTTCCAGCGCCGCTTCGGTTTCCATGGTTTCATCCACAAAAATGTGGCACACGCCAATCCCGCCGGTGATCACCGGAATGGTGGAATTTTCCCGGCACAGCTTGTGCAGTCCGGCACCGCCACGCGGGATCAGCATATCAACATAGCGATCCAGCTTCAGCAGCTGATTGACCAGTTCGCGGTCAGGATTCTCAATCGCCTGGATGGCAGCTGCAGGCAGGCCATGCTGCTGCAGCGCATTCTGGATTACCCGCACCGTCGCGCCGTTGGTGCGCCAGGTCTCTTTACCGCCGCGCAGAATGGCCGCGTTGCCAGTTTTCAGGCACAGCGAGGCCACATCCACGGTCACATTCGGACGCGCTTCGTAAATAACCCCTACGACGCCCAGCGGCACCCGCCGCCGTTCAATGCGTAAACCACTGTCGAGCTGACCGCCATCGATCAGCTGCCCCACCGGATCCGTCAGACGACACACCTGGCGCACGTCGTCAGCGATCGCTTTCAGGCGCTGTGGATTGAGCAACAGGCGATCCAGCAGCGCCGCGCTGAGTCCCTGCTGGCGCGCCTCCGCCAGATCCTGTTCATTCGCCTGCAAAATAGCGGCGCTTTCCGCTTCCAGCCGATCGGCGATGGTCAGCAGCACCCGGTTTTTTTCAGCGGTAGTGAGTTCAGCCAGTTGATACGAAGCGGCACGCGCCGCCTTACCCATTTCTTCAAGCATTGCGTGCTCCTTAACTGACAATCATATCGTCACGATGTACAGCCACCGGGCCATATTCATAACCCAGAATCTCGCTGATCTGCTGGCTGTGATGACCGGCGATCATGCGTATCGCGTCACTGTTGTAACGTGAGACGCCGTGCGCGATATCGCGGCCGCTCAGGCTGCGAATGCGGATCACTTCGCCACGGGAGAAGTTGCCCTGAATATCGCGAATCCCTTTTGGCAGCAGTGAACTGCCGCGCTCCAGAATCGCCGCCAGCGCGCCATCGTCAACGGTGACTTCACCGGCTGGCGGTGCGCCAAAAATCCAGCGCTTACGGTTTTCCAGCGGGGTTTCCAGCGCATGAAAACGCGTACCGACCGGTTTGCCGCTGATCACGTCGGCAATCACGCCGATACGGCTGCCGGCGGCAATGATCACATCGATGCCCGCGCGGCAGGCGACATCCGCAGCCTGCAATTTGGTTGCCATGCCGCCCGTTCCCAGACCGGAGACGCTGCCGCCCGCCAGAGTACGCAACGCATCGTCAATCTCATGCACGTCGCTGATCAACTCGGCCTGGGGATTATTACGCGGATCCGCCGTAAACAGCCCCTGCTGATCGGTCAGCAGCAGCAGTTTATCCGCGCCCGCCAGCATCGCCGCCAGCGCGGAGAGATTATCGTTGTCGCCGACTTTGATCTCTGCGGTGGCTACAGCATCATTCTCGTTAATCACCGGGACAATATGATTGTCCAGCAGGGCACGCAGTGTGTCGCGGGCGTTAAGAAAACGCTCACGATCTTCCAGATCGGCACGGGTAAGCAACATCTGCCCGGTATGGATGCCATAAATTGAGAACAACTGTTCCCACAGCTGAATCAGACGACTCTGGCCTACCGCAGCCAGCAGCTGCTTCGAGGCGATGGTCGGTGGCAGTTCCGGGTAACCCAGGTGCTCGCGCCCGGCGGCCATCGCCCCCGAAGTCACGATAACGATACGATGGCCCGCCGCGTGCTGCTGAGCACACTGACGCACCAGTTCCACCATATGCGCCCGGTTCAGCCGACGCGATCCGCCGGTAAGGACACTGGTTCCCAATTTGACCACCAGGGTCTGACTGCCACTCATGCTTTCCTGCCGTAATAAAAATTTCTGCGAAGGGACGTTTTATCAGGAGTCAGCGCGGAAGCCAACTGCCAGCGGGGGAAAAGCAACAAAATTCGCCGCTAAAGCGTTAGACCATAAATAAAGCATTAACAAGAAAACGGGAAAACCGTCATAAAAATGTCATGCGCAACGGGTAAAAAGTCCCTGCTTTTACAACAGTTTTCACAAGCAGACAAAAATTTACTCATTGGGAATGTTTACAAATGAAGAAGAGCACACTGGCACTGTTGATATCAACCCTGGCGCTGACAGGCACCGCGCAGGCGGCAGAGATTTATAACAAAGACGGTAATAAACTGGACTTCTACGGTAAGCTTAAGGCCATGCGTTACATCAGTGATGCTGAAACCAACGCCAGTAACAACGCCGATAAATCATACGTACGTATTGGTTTCAAAGGGCAGACACAAATTAATGACTTGCTATCCGGTTTTGGTCAGTGGGAATATCAGTACAACCTGAACAACCCGGAGAGCGATTCTAACGCAGGTAATAAAACGCGCCTGGGCTTTGCTGGTCTGAAATTCGGTAAGTATGGCTCCATCGATTATGGCCGTAACTATGGTCTGATTTACGACGTCGAAGCGATTACCGACATGATGCCGGAATTCGGCGCTACCGCTTATACCGTCGCGGATGTCTATATGCTGACACGCACCAACGGTGTCGCAACTTACCGCAATGCTAACTTCTTCGATCTGGTCGACGGCCTTGATTTTGCCCTGCAGTATCAGGGTAAAAACGAAAGCAGCTCGCGCTCCGATGCGACGTCAAACGGCGACGGCATGGCCGCCTCGTTATCATACAAAATTATTGATGGGCTCAGTATTAAAGGTGCGGTTTCCTCTTCTAACCGGACCTTCAATCAAAAAGCGAGCGCCTACGGCAGCGGCGATAAAGCAGAAGCCTGGGCAGCGGGGCTGAAATATGATAACGACGGCGTTTATCTGGCGGCGAACTATGCAGAAACGCGCAATATGAATCCCATCAGTGGTACAGCGTCGGTCGCTGGCAGAGAGGTCAGCGTCAACGGCTACGCCAATAAATTGCAAAATATTGAAGTGGTTGCCCAATACCAGTTTGATTTCGGCCTGCGTCCGTCGCTGGCTTACGTTCAGACCAAAGTAAAAGATATTGAGGACGGTATCGGTGATGCCGACTACTACAAATTTGTTGATGTGGGCGCAACCTATTATTTCAACAAAAACATGTCCGCCTTCGTGGATTACAAAATCAACCTGCTGGATGACGATAACAGACTGGCAAAAAACACCGACGATATCGTCGCGCTGGGCTTGACCTACCAGTTCTGATGCACCTGCATCGCCCGCTGGCCTGTCGATCTCCTGATTGCTGCCAGACAGGCTACGCGTGACGATACGGTGCTTAGCTGTTTATGTGCCTTACCTGACAAAAGGGCAGCTGACAGCTGCCCTTTCATCGCTCAGGATGGTCTGTTTTTTGTCTGATCAGACCGTCAGCTTTACCGGCTCCTCAATAAAATCTTTTGCTGGTCTGAGATCCAGATTCAGCTCTGCCAGCTTCGCTTTCAGGCGAACATGAAAGTTACGCAGGGTATCTTCCACTTTTTCGTGATTCTCTTTGCCTTTGATGGCCGATGGTTTCCAGTTGCCCTCTTTGTCGAACAGGCCAAAGTAATATTCATAGGTGAAATGGTCGCTTTGTGCTTCCAGCTCCATCCACCATCCCCAAAACTCACGGCTTTCCGGGGCTGGCTTAACGTTGACACACACGGCCAGGCAATCAAAAAAGAAACGCCCCTCCTCACATTTTCCTTCGCGGATGTAAGGCCCCAGCTCAGTGAAGCGCTTAAGCAGGCGGCTACGGGGATGACCACTTGGTAACGTCATGCTGAATCTCCATAGGATTGACCGTTAAAGGGTAACAAAAACGGAAAGTACACAGTTTATCTTTTTAACTGCTTCAACAGCCAGTCGCAAATTTGATTTAAGGCTTCATCCAGACTTTTCATCGCTGGCGACGAGGGAATAAGCAACGTTTTGCCCTGAGCCGAGGAACTGGCGATCAGACGCGACTCCTCTTCCGGACTGAACAGATCGTCCTCCCAGTAGCCGGACAGCATCGGCGTCGGCGTGCGCCGCCCCAGCAGCCCCTGCACCTTCAGCGAGTAGCGGTTCAGCTCAGTACGCAGCGCCTGATCTGAGGTTGTGGGCATACCAAGCCGACTGGCCAGTACATCCATATACATATCCGGCACCTTTTGTTGCAACTGCTCGTCAGTGAGAAGCGAATGCACAATCGGACCCAGACAGGCTACGGCGCGCAGACGCGGGGCTTCCAGATAGGCCAGGCGAACCGCTACGTTAGCACCAAAACGGTAGCTCAGTGCCGCCACACGGCGATGATCCACCCAGGGGACATTTTCCAGCTCACGTAATACCTGCTGGTGCAGAAAGCTGGAGTCCTGAGTCAGTTTCCATTTACTGCTGAAACCCACTGAAGGCATATCCAGCGTCAACATTGCCATGCCGCGCGGCGCAAGAAAGTCATGAAACAGCCGGTAGTGGTCGCTTTGCAGACGATCCAGCCCACCGCAAATCAGAACACAGGGATAAGGTGCTTCAACGCCTGGCGGCATATGGAGAAACCCGGTGACCGGGCTGCCGCCGCTGATGAAGAACGTCAGCTCTTTCAACTCGCCCGGTAGCCGTTGTGTCGCCTCTTCATAGGCGCGATTTGCCAGGGTTTGCGCCTGTTCGGCCAGCTCGTCACCTTTAATATGCGGCCAGGCAGCCAGGCTATAAAGATTAGCGGCGTGCAGCCAGAACTCTCCCGTGCCGTCATCTTCCCCGCCATCTATCGCCCGCTGCTGCCAGTAGGCTGCCTGCTTTGCCCACTCATAAATCCAGTTGCCACTGCGATAGCCCACCACCGTATCCAGCAGATCATCACGGGTATGGGTTTCACGGCTGATGGCGATACGTGCCAGCACCTCGCTGATTTCCTGTGGCGACAGGCCACGCCAGACCCATAACATCTTATTGATCATCCGGTACCAGCTGCGCTGCGTTTCACCGTCGAGGGTTAAATGTATGGGGGGTGTCGTATGATGCCGACGTCGTACCAGAGTAGAAGTTTCGGGATGTTTGAATTGAGGTTTAAACAGTTCTTCGCTGAGATTTTTACTCGGCATGATTAAGCTCTCCGGCGTCTATGGCTTAATGTAATCTACTCTACGCCAGAAAAGTTCGCGAGGCACTGAAAGTACAACGCCCGGAAAACCGGGCGTTGATTGCGACAGATCAATCAGCTTTTCACGATAGGCGGAATATAGACCACGCCCATATCCCAGGGCTGCTCAATCCAGGTATTCTGCGGGATATCAACGATATAATCATCAACCAGTGCTCGTCCCGCGGGTTTAGCAAAAATGGTCACGAAACGTGCTTTCGGATACATAGCGCGGATCGCCTGTGCGGTGCCGCCGGTGTCTACCAAATCGTCAATCACGACAAAGCCTTCACCATCGCCTTCGGCGCGCTTCAGGACTTTCATTTCGCGCTGATGATCGTGATCGTAGCTGGAAATGCAGACGGTATCGACATAGCGGATACCCAGTTCACGTGCCAGCAGCGATGCAGGAACCAGACCACCGCGGCTCACCGCGATGATACCTTTCCACTGTTCCACAGGAAGCAGGCGCTGGGCCAGTTTGCGGGCATGGATCTGCAACATGTCCCAGGTGACGACGTATTTTTCACTCATAAAAGGAATCCCGGCCAACTGCATTGGCTTAAAAAATGTGCAATGGGAAAAGGTTGCGCGAGATTATAAGGATCTGTCTCATTAAAAACCAGCTTCAGACGCACCAGATGCAGGTTTTTAGCGCGACCAGGTACGCACCTGAGGATAAAGAGTGATATTCTCAGGCCCATCACGTCAGATTCGCTGACGGCGATCTATTACTGGAAACTAGCGTGCGGCCGGTTAACCCGGTTCACTGACACAGGAGACTTGTCGTGTCTGAATTGTCTCAACTCTCTCCCCAACCGCTGTGGGATATCTTTGCTAACATCTGCGCCATTCCGCACCCTTCTTATCATGAAGAAGCGCTGGCTAACCATATTATCGGCTGGGCCAAAGAAAAAGACTTCTGGTGCGAACGTGACCAGGTAGGCAACATTCTGATCCGCAAACCCGCCACGCCGGGCATGGAAAACCGCACGCCGGTGGCGCTGCAGGCGCACCTTGATATGGTGCCGCAGAAAAACAACGACACCGTTCATGATTTCACTAAAGACCCCATCCAGCCTTATATCGACGGCGAGTGGGTAAAAGCGCGCGGCACCACACTGGGCGCGGACAACGGCATCGGCATGGCCTCCGCGCTGGCGGTGCTGGCTGACGATAGCCTGAAGCACGGCCCACTGGAAGTGCTGCTGACCATGACCGAAGAGTCCGGCATGGATGGTGCTTTTGGTCTGCAACCTGACTGGCTGCAGGCGGAAATTTTGATCAACACCGATTCTGAAGAAGAAGGTGAGATCTACATGGGCTGCGCTGGCGGCATCGACTTTATTACCACCCTGCCGCTGACGCGCGAAGCGCTGCCTGCCGACTATGAAACCCTGCGCCTGACGCTGAAGGGACTCAAAGGCGGCCACTCCGGTGCTGAAATTCACCTCGGGCTGGGCAATGCCAACAAACTGCTGGCGCGCTTCCTGAGCGCCCATGCACAGCAGCTGGATCTGCACCTGATCGAATTTAACGGCGGTACGCTGCGTAACGCCATTCCGCGTGAGGCCTTCGCGACTCTCGCCGTGCCCCGTGATAAAGAAGATGCCCTGAAATCAGCGGCAGCGCTGTTCCTCGCCACGCTGCAAAACGAGCTGGGCATCCGGGAAAAAAATATTACGCTGGTGACCGAACCTCTGGCGCATCAGGGCCAGGCGCTGACGACTGACAGTCGCGATCGTTTCCTTAACCTGCTGAACAGTACGCCAAACGGTGTGATCCGCAATTCTGACGTGGCAAAAGGAGTAGTAGAAACCTCGCTGAACGTCGGCGTGGTGACGATGAATGAGCAGGAAGCAGAAATTATCTGCCTGATCCGTTCACTGATCGATACCGGTAAAGATTATGTGGTTGAGATGCTGACCTCACTGGGCAAGCTGGCAGGGGCGAAAACGGAACCCAAAGGCGGTTACCCGGGCTGGCAGCCGGATGCGGACTCGCCGATTATGGCGCTGACGCGTGAAACCTATCTCTCACTGTTTGGTAAAACGCCGAATATCCAGATTATTCATGCAGGTCTGGAGTGCGGTCTGTTCAAAAAACCCTATCCGAACATGGATATGGTGTCTATCGGACCGACCATCACTGGCCCGCACTCCCCCGATGAGCAGGTGCATATTGAGAGCGTTGGTCTCTACTGGCAGCTGCTTACCACTCTGCTGACCGTGGTGCCGGAAAAGCAGGCGGCCTGAGCAAACCAGCTGGCTGCGTCAGTGACGATCGCCTGATCCCCTAACCTCGGGATCAGGCCATATAAAAGGGCGGATGTGCATCATGCGCCCTTTTTTCATGCCGCTGGCATGAAGAAAGCAGGTAGTCCGTTCGCCTGACACAAGCGTTTTAATGTTTCAGCTGCGCCAGTTCCTGCGCAGTTAGTGCGGTCGTTTTTATAATAAATGCCGGATCGGCTCCTTCTCTGAGCATCGCCCGGGCAATGTCTGAACGTGTATCCTGCTCACCTTTCCTTATTCCTTCCCTGATCCCTTCCAGTTTTCCTTCCTGAATCAGTTTCTGTGCAATAGTCATCAACATTCTCTCTTCGTGGAGTAAGAGGCACACCAACGAAGCCTTCTGACGCAAGCACTTTAATGCCTCAGCTTCGCCAGTTCCTGCGCAGTCAGTCCGGTCGTTTTCATAATAAATGCCGGATCGGCTCCTTTTCTGAGCATCGCCCGGGCAATGTCTGAACGTGTATCCAGCTCACCTTTCCTTATTCCTTCCCTGATCCCTTCCAGTTTTCTTTCCTTAATGCCTTCCAGTTTTCCTTCCTGAATCAGTTTCTGCGCGATAGTCATCAACATTCTCTCTTCGTGGAGTAAGAGGCACACCAACGAAGCCTTCTGACGTAAGCACTTTAATGCCTCAGCTTCGCCAGTTCCTGCGCAGTCAGTCCGGTCGTTTTCATAATAAATGCTGGATCGGCTCCTTCTCTGAGCATCGCCCGGGCAATGTCTGAACGTGTATCCAGCTCACCTTTCCTTATTCCTTCCCTGATCCCTTCCAGTTTTCCTTCTTTAATGCCTTCCAGTTTTCCTTCCTTAATGCCTTCCAGTTTTCCTTCCTTAATCCCTTCCAGTTTTCCTTCCTGAATCAGTTTCTGTGCAATAGTCATCAACATCTCCTCTTCATGCGGTAAGCGGCATGCCAACGAAGCCAGCAAAGCTTGCGGCTGGGCGCTATCACCGGTTTGCAGCATCCAGGTGATCAGCGCGGTCAGTTGCTGTTCAGTAGTGTATCCGGCACTCATCAGTGTGACCAGCGGGTCCAGCAATTCTGCCAGATCCCGGCGGCGAATATGCTTGAACAACAGTTCCAGCATCGCCATCGCCCGATGCTGCATGATTTCATCGTCTTCCATGGCGCTAACATCAATCAACGGAAAGGCATTACTGTAGAGCTGCCGCGCAATATCAGGCTCACTGAAAAGATCCAGCCAGTTCATCGGCGACGACCAGGGCGATGCCCGTCCGTGACAGAACAGCAAGGGGATTACCAGTGGCAGATGAGTATAGCCCGCATCGAGGTGTCGCTGCATCGCGGCGATCGCATAGCGCATCAGACGAAAGGCCATATGTTTATCAGGGCTGCTCTGGTGTTCAATAAGCGTATAAACATAGCCATCTCCCTGTCTGGTTTTCAGTGAATAGAGCACATCGGCAAAGTAAGGGCGTAAATCCTCTTCCAGAAAAGAGGCTGACTCCAGCTGCAGCGTGTCCAGATTACACACGGCCAGTAACCTGGGTGGCAGATGGCAAGTCAGAAAATCGCGTGCCGTTGCCGGATGAGTAAGGAAGGTTTTAAACAGCCCATCGTGCCGCATGGATGCGCCAGACATTGTCATCGTCGTCCCTGATGAAAGTGATTTTGCCGCACCTTAGCACAATATTTTTGTAAAAAAATTAGTCGGTCCCCTTACCGGCTTCGCTAAAACCGCCGCTACGGCCTCCCCTGTTTTTTTTCTCTGCCCGCTTTTTGCCGAGCGGGCATCCCAGCATAATGCGCTGCTTTTTCTTGCTTGCTCATTCATTTTACTCTGCCTTTCACGCCAGCCTCAGCTTTAGACACCGTTATGTCTGGATGTCTGGATGGCTAATGAGATTTTATGCTAGCTTATGCGCTTTCTTTCATTGCCGTACCTGAGAGTTCAGGAAAAAATGCGGCTAAAACTTTCCTGAGATTGCGGAGGCTTCGCCCTATGAGTGCGTTAAATCGCCTCGAAATGCGTAACATCTCTATCGCCTTTGGCGGCTTTGCCGCTCTGACCCGGGTAGATTTCACCGCAGAGGGCCACTCGGTACATGCGCTGACCGGGGCCAATGGCGCCGGAAAATCGACGCTGATGGCGGTGCTGTCGGGTGCCTACAGCCATTACCAGGGGGAGATCCTGCTTGATGGTCAGCCGGTTTCCATCCGCTCTCCGCGCGACGCCAAACAGCTCGGCATCCATCTGGTGCAACAGGAAGTTGATGTCGCGCTGGTGCCTCAGCTCAGCGTGGCGGAGAACATTCTGCTTGATCAGCTGGCGGAACCGGGCTGTCGCTACCGCTGGGGTGATATCCGGCGTCAGGCGCGGGAATTGCTGACGCAGCTGGATGTCGCCATCGACGTGAATCGTCTGGTGGAGCGCTGTTCGCTGGCGGAAAAGCAGCAGATTCTGCTGGCGCGCGCCCTGTCCCATCACTGCCGTTTTTTAATCCTTGATGAGCCTACCGCGCCGCTCGACCAGCATGAAAGCGAGCGCCTCTTTACCGTCGTGCGCCGCCTGCAGGCGAATGGCATTGGCATTGTGTTTATTTCGCACCGTATCCATGAGCTGAAGGCGATTTGCGATCGGCTGACAGTGCTACGCGATGGCCATCTGATTGAGAGCGGGCCGATGAAGGCCCTGAGCGGTGAGCAAATTGTGGAGAAGATGCTGGGCCATGCGCTCACTGACGTCTATCCGCCGCGTCGTGAACGCCAGCCGCAGCCGCAGCCGCTGCTGCTGGCGGTCGAAGGATTGCATGACGACCAGCTGTTGCAGGATATCTCGCTGCGTCTGCATAAGGGGGAAATTCTGGGTATCGCAGGGCTGGCCGGTGCCGGAAAAACCGAGCTGTGCAAAGCGCTGTTTGGTGCCAGTAAAAGTCGCGTAACGCGCGGTGAACTGCACGGTAAGGCCTGGCAGCCACGCTCTCCCCATGACTCTGTAAGTCAGCGTATGGCGCTGGTGCCGGAAGAGCGTCGTAAAGAAGGCATTTTTATTGATGAGTCGGTCGCGATGAACCTGAGCGTCAGCGCTGATGACAGTTTTTCCCGCTGGAGCCTGTTTGGTCATCGCGAGGCGTGGCGCTGGGCGGAAGCATTGATCCAGAAACTCAACATTCGCACCACCGGCCCGGCACAGACGCTGCGTCGCCTCTCGGGCGGCAATCAGCAAAAAGTCGCCATCGGCAAATGGCTGCGCAACAACGCCGACGTACTGATTTTTGACGAACCCACCAAAGGGGTCGATATCAAGGCGAAAACGGATCTGTTCAGCCTGATCGACAGCCTGGCGCGCGAAGGCAAAGGCATCATCTACGCATCGGGAGAGTTTTCCGAGCTGGTGGGCCTGTGCGATCGCATTTGTGTGCTCTGGGATGGGCGCATTGTGGCGGAAATGGAAGCCCGTAACGCCACTGAAGAGACGCTTTTGCTTTATTCCACCGGAGGAACCCCTGCGTGAGCAGTAAAGATGTATCCCTGAATCCGCAGCCTGCGCTGCGTCACCAACTGTTCGATTTTCTCTATAAATGGGGCATGTTGCTGACCGTTGTTATCCTGATCGCCGCTTTTGGTCTGGCGTCCGACAGCTTTCTCGATCCCAATAACCTCGTCAATATTCTGCGCTCGATCGCTATTGTCACGGTTATCGCTGTCGGCGTATCAATTTCACTTACCGTCGGAGGTTTCGATCTCTCGGTGGGCTCAACTGCCTCGCTGGCGAACGCACTGGTGATCTCCCTGTTTGTCTGGTACGGCTTCGGCACCACTCAGGCCATTGTGATTACTTTGCTGCTCTGCACCCTGGTCGGCCTGTTTAACGCCTTTTTGATTGTGGTGTTGCGCATCCCGGACATGCTGGCAACGCTGGCCACGCTGTTTGTGATTCAGGGTGTGGCGATGACTTACAGCTTTGGCGGCTCCATCACGGAAAATATGGTGCTGCCGAGCGGCGATATGGCGGAAGGCGTTATCCCGGCCAGCTTCGCCCTGCTCGGTCAGGTGCCCACTATCGTGATTATCATGCTGGTGGTGACGGTAGTCGCGCAGCTCGGCCTGTCGCTGACCAAACAGGGACGACGGATGTATGCGCTGGGGGGCAATCCGGAAGCGGCGCGTCTGTCAGGCATCCGCACCACCCGCTATCGCGTGCTGGCTTATGTCATCGCCTCACTGCTGGCCGGGCTGGGCGGAATTCTGCTTGCCTCGCGCATCGGCTCATCCCAGGTGAATGCTGGCGGCGGCTATCTGATGGATGCAGTGGCCGCGGCCTGGATCGGCTTTTCGCTGGCCGGTTCCGGTAAACCCAACGCCCTGGGCACCCTGGTAGGGGCTGTAATTCTCGGCGTTCTGCAGAACGGGCTGGTGATGCTCTCTGTACCCTATTACGCCATGGATATTATCAAAGGTCTGGTGCTGGCTCTGGCACTGGCAATTACCTATATCCAGCGCCGCTGAGGCGCTGTCACTCTCTTGGGATAAGATGCACCATGAAAAAAATTACCCTTTCTCTGCTGACGCTGAGCCTGCTGAGCGCCAGCGCCGCTTTCGCCGATACGGTTGTGCCGGTACCTGAAGCGATCGCCAGCCACGACGGCCCGGTTCGCATTGCGGTGATCCGCAATCTTGGCTCAGACGACAATACCACCCAGTTTGTCGCCGGTGCCGTGCAGCAAGGACGCCAGCTGGGCTTTAAAGTCAGTACGTTCCTCAGCAACGGCGATGACGCGCGCTTTCAGGATTTTGTTAACCAGGCGATCAGTCAGAAATATGACGGCATCGTGCTGTCTCATGGTAAAGCGCCCTATGCCACCGAGCTGGTGAAACGCATTGCCGATGCCGGTATCAAGCTGTCAGTGTTTGATACCCCGGTCGATACGCCGGTCGCGGGCGTTACCGTGACGGCGCAGGATGACGCCTCGCTGGCACAGCTCTCTCTCAATCAACTGATTAAAGATTTCAACGGCAAGGCGAACATCGTCAAACTGTGGGTCGCCGGTTTCCCGCCGATGGAGCGTCGTCAGGTGGTGTACGAGAAGCTGCTGCAGGAAAATCCAGGTATTCATCAGCTGGAGTCGATCGGTGCCGTCTCTTCTGATGTGCAGGGTGATACCGCGAATAAGATTGGCGCAATTCTGGCGAAATACCCGAAGGGTCAGATCGATGCAATCTGGGGAGCCTGGGATGCCTTCAGCCAGGGGGCATGGAAAGCGCTGCAGGAGAATGGCCGTACCGAGATCAAACTCTACAGTATTGATGTCTCGAATCAGGATCTGCAACTGATGCGGGCTAAAGGCAGCCCCTGGGTACAAACGGTGGCGGTCGATCCAAAAACCATTGGCGCCGTGAATATGCGTCTGGTAGCGAATAAAATCGCTGGAGAAGCGACCCCGGAGAGCTATGAATTCCAGGCCGCCGCGATTTCTCAGCAGCAGCTGAACAGCCAGCAGGGTGCGGTTAACGTCGCGTCACTGAATAAAATCGTGCCCGGCTGGGGGGAAAACACCGATTTTGTCGCTCCCTGGTTTGCCACGCTGGAAGCAAAGTACGGTAAGAAGTAAGTATTTTCCCTTACAAGCTGGCGCTATCTGAACCCCGCACTCCTCTCACAAACCTGCGCCTCCCCCTCTCCCGCCTGCGGGAGAGGGCCGGGGAGAGGGTGAACGTCACACATCCTGTCTGTCTGCTCCCCTCACCCTAACCCTCTCCCGGAGGGAGAGGGGACAGCACGGTGCGGTCTGACGGAACGGGTCCTGTCTGCACAATCAGGTATGTCTGAACCCCGCACTTCTCTCACAAACCTGCACCTCCCCCTCTCCCGCCTGCGGGAGAGGGTCGGGGTGAGGGTGAACGTCGCACATCCTGTCTGTCTGCTCCCCTCACCCTAACCCTCTCCCGGAGGGAGAGGGGACAGCACGGTGCGGCCTGACGGAACGGGTCCTGTCTGCACAATCAGGTATGTCTGAACCCCGCACTTCTCTCACAAACCTGCACCTCCCCCTCTCCCGCCTGCGGGAGAGGGCCGGGGTGAGGGTGAACGTCGCACATACTGTCTGTCTGCTCCCCTCACCCTAACCCTCTCCCGGAGGGAGAGGGGACTGCACGGTGCGGTCTGACGGAACGGGTCCTGCTGCACAATCAGGTATGTCTGAACCCCGCACTTCTCTCACAAACCTGCACCTCCCCCTCTCCCGCCTGCGGGAGAGGGTCAGGGTGAGGGTGAACCCCGCACTCATCTCACAATCCTGCGCCTCCCCCTCTCCCGCCTGCGGGAGAGGGCCGGGGTGAGGGTAAACCCTGCTCCTCTTACAACCCCAGCAGCAACTGCCGTTCCAGCTGCGGATCGACCAGAGTGACATGGAGCCCCACCAGCCGTACGCCGCGGCCGGCGCGCCGTTCATCCCAGGTCTTTTTCGCCACGGCAATCATGTCCTCTTTATGCAGTACCGGCCAGAGATGTTCCTGCGTCGTCTGTTGAAAATCGTTAAATTTCAGCTTCACTCCCTGACGGGCAATCTGCCTGTCGGGACGAATCTGCGTCAACCGCCGCTCCAGTTCGCTGTAGAGATAATCGATAATCTCCAGACACTGTTCCCAGCTGTGAATATCTTCGGCCAGCGTCCGCTCCACGCCCAGCGACTTACGTTCCCGCTCCACCACCACGCCACGTTCATCAATGCCGTGGCTACGCTCCCACAGCACGCGACCAAATTTTCCAAAGCGCTTCAGCAGTTTCGCCAGGTCAGTTTTTTGTACATCACCGCAGGTATAAAGCCCCATCTCCTCCAGCTTCTTTGCTGAGACTTTACCCACGCCCGGAATTTTCGCCAGCGGCAGCGACAGCAGAAATTCAGGCATCGCCTGCGGCGTAATCACATATTGCCCGTTAGGTTTATTCATATCGGAGGCGATCTTGGCGAGAAACTTGACAGGGGCAATACCCGCCGAGGCGGTCAGCCCGGTTTCACGCAGGATAGTGTCACGGATCGCCTGCGCCATCAGGGTGGCGGAACCCTGGCAGTGTGGACTGTCGGTCACGTCCAGATAAGCCTCATCCAGTGAGAGTGGTTCAATCAGCGGCGTATAGCGCAAGAAAATTTCACGAATCTGGCGGGAGGCTTCTTTATAGGCGTCAAAGCGGCCGGGCAACAGCCGCAGATGCGGACAGAGCTTTAATGCCATCGCGGTCGGCATGGCGCTGCGTACGCCATATTCACGCGCCGGATAGTTGGCGGTGCTGATCACCCCGCGTCGCTCCCGGCTGCCACCAATGGCCAGCGGGATATCGCGCAACGAGGGATCGTCACGCATCTCCACTGCGGCATAAAAGCAGTCCATATCGACGTGAATGATTTTCACTTGCTGAAGCGGCCCTTAACGCGGTTCTGTACTCTGCCCTATTATACTGGACAGATGTACAGATACCCAATCCCTGGGACATAAAGTTTAAGCGGGCTGCTCACTGAACCGCAACGGCGGGCGTGAGGCATTGCATGCCCGTCCCGGGGCCTGGCGGGGATTAACGCTGATCTTCCGGCCCTACTGTCCCGTGCAGCGGAAATCGGTACCAGTGGGCGACGTCACGGTCATCGTTTTGTCCTGTTGCATTTTTTTGTTGCTGCCATTGCCCGCCGCTTATCTTCCAGCGTAGGCAGCAAGCGTAGCAATATTTCCGGCGGTTCTACCGCCAGCAGCATGCGCGTATTCGCCTTCAGGATCTCTTCCTGCTCCGGAGAAAACAGCCGTATCATGGTGCCGATAATCAGATCGCTGCTTTTTAATGCGTTCAGGGCAACGGTATTGATTTCCAGCACCGTTTTCCCCACCTGGCCCGCTTTATCCGGGCTAAGCGCCTTCTTGCCGCGCAACAGAATCTTTACGACCAACGGGTCCTGTTCCGTCCGGGAAAGCATCTATTTATCGGGCGGCGTCTTGATAAAAAAACAGACAATGTTAATGTTGCGCAGCGGTAGCGGATATTTCCGATAATGCAAGCAGAGACGCTATCGGAGCGTCATGGTTCTCTTTTAATCCAGGATACACACAGAATGGGCAGAATCGCACTTTTGTTTGCGATGATTCTAATGCCAGCCATCAGCATGGCAATGACCCCCGAGCCAGTCGAGCCACTGGCCCCGGTCAGTAAAGAGTTAAAGAAACAACTGTTAGGCACCCCGGTTTACCTTCAAATCTTCAAAGAGGAGCGGACGCTGGAGCTTTACGGCAAAATTGGCAATGAATATCGCCTGCTGGACAGCTATCGCATCTGCAATTTTTCCGGCGGGCTGGGACCCAAACGTACCCAGGGTGACTTCAAAAGCCCGGAAGGGTTTTACAGCGTCAGGCTGAATCAGCTGAAGCCCAACAGCCGTTTTTATCGCGCCATTAATCTGGGTTTTCCCAACCAGTACGATCGCGAACAGGGCTATAACGGCAACTATCTGATGATCCATGGCGATTGCGTCTCCGTGGGCTGCTACGCCATGACCAATGCCTATATGGATGAGATTTTCACCTATGTGAATGCGGCGCTGCGCAATGGTCAGGCTCAGGTGGATGTGGCTATCTATCCTTTCCGCATGACTGAAAGCAACCTGCAACGCCATCGGTACTCGGTATTTGCTAATTTCTGGCGTGAGCTGCAACCTGGCTATGCCTGGTTTGTTAAATACCGTCAGCCGCCCACGGTCAGCGTCAGCGCCGGTAAGTATGTGCTGAACGGCAGCCCGGTGTCGACCAACCCCGAGACCGCCTCAAAATCATTCCTGGCGCTCTCCCAGACAAAATAACGCCCACTCGCCTGGCGCAATCTTGTGCCAGGTTTCATTGCCGGTCAGCGGCTGCGTGGCAATCACGGTGACGACGTCCTGCGGCGTGGTCTGCTGCTGAAAATCGATCTCCACATCCTGATCCAGCAGCGTGGCTTTGCCAAAAGGCGCACGGCGCGTAATCCAGAACAGGTTGGTAGAGCAGAACGCCATCAGATAGCGCCCGTCCGACAGCAGCATGTTAAACACCCCTTTCTGCCGCAGCTGCGTCGCCAGTTCGGCAATAAAGCGAAACACCGCTGGCCAGTTGCCCGGCGTACGTGGATAGCGCGTGGCGAGCTGATGCAGGATCCAGCAAAACGCCTGCTCGCTGTCCGTTTCCCCCACTGGCCGGAAGTGTCCGGTTTCCAGCTGCCGGTAGCCTTTCAGCTGCCCGTTGTGGGCATATGTCCAGTTACGGCCCCAGAGTTCACGGGTAAAGGGATGGGTATTTTCCAGCGAGACCTTGCCGCGATTCGCCTGCCGGATATGCGCCACCACTGAGTGGGACTTGATGGGATACTCCTGCACCAGGCGGGCGATCGGCGAATGATAGCTGGGCAGCGGATCTTTAAAGGTGCGGCAACCTTTATCTTCATAGAAAGTGATGCCCCAGCCATCTTTATGTGGCCCGGTTCCGCCGCCGCGCTGCACCAGACCGGTAAAACTGAAACAGATATCCGTTGGGACATTAGCGCTCATCCCGAGCAATTCGCACATAGCCACCACCTTATTCGACATTCTCCCGCCAGAGCGGGAGATTCCGTGCGTTACTTCACCATCTCTTTTTCAATCAGCAGCATCAGGATGTGGATCACTTTGATATGGATCTCCTGAATGCGGTCAGCGTAACCGAAATGCGGTACGCGAATCTCAATATCCGCCGTGCCCGCCATTTTGCCGCCATCCTTACCTGTCAGGGTGATCACTTTCATCCCCTGCGCCCGCGCCGCTTCAATCGCCTTAATAATATTGGCGGAGTTGCCAGAGGTGGAGAGCGCCAGCAGCACATCGCCCTGACGGCCTACCGCTTCGATATAGCGGGAAAAGACATAGTCATAGCCAAAGTCATTGCTGACACAGGAGAGGTGACTGACGTCTGAAATGGCGATAGCCGGATAGCCGGGACGATTTTCCCGGTAGCGTCCGGTCAGCTCTTCGGCAAAGTGCATGGCATCGCAATGAGAGCCGCCGTTACCGCAGGAGAGTACTTTGCCGCCCGCTTTAAAACTGTCTGCCAGCAACACGGCGGCGCGCTGAATCGCGTGAATATTCGCCTCATCGCTCAGAAATTTATTCAGCGTATCCGCTGCTTCGTTGAGTTCTGAACGAATAATATCCTGGTACATAGGGAAGTCCTTTAGAGGAAAGATTGACCTCTGCAAGTTTAACGGAATGGCTGGTCAGCGAAAAGCGTCGCTGCGGGGAATGTCCCGCTCAGCACGGCAAAAAAGCGCATCACGACGGAGCGGCGATCTCCGACGAGGCTGCTTTTTTCTGCCGCTCGTCTCAGGGGGCCGATTTTGTGAGTCAGGTAGTAATTATCATGTAAACAGTTTGCTAACTCCGCACTTCTGTTTTAAATCTCTCTGATAACAGGTCAGACCTCTTACAACTTACGGAGCAGTTCACTATGATGGTTCTCAGTATCATTGCGACGATTGCCCTGATCGGCGCGCTTTTCTATCACCGTGTTACTCTCAGCAAAAGCAGCATTATTCTGCTGCTCTGGACCGCTGCGCTCTCGCTGGCCAATCTCTGGACGCCCTGGCTGCTGCTGCCGCTGGTGATTATCCTGCTGCCCTTTAACCTGCCGTCCATGCGTCGCAGCATGTTTTCCCGACCCACGCTGCATACCTTTCAGAAAGTGATGCCGCCGATGTCACGTACGGAAAAAGAGGCGATTGAAGCTGGCACCACCTGGTGGGAAGGCGATCTGTTTCGCGGTAAGCCGGACTGGGAAAAATTGCATAACTATCCACAGCCGCGACTGACGCCGGAAGAGCAGGCCTTTCTCGACGGACCGGTTGAAGAAGCCTGCCGCATGGCGAACGATTTTCAGATCACCCATGAACTGGCCGATCTGCCGCCGGAACTCTGGGCGCATCTGAAAGCGCATCGTTTCTTCGCTATGATCATCAAAAAAGAGTATGGCGGGCTGGAATTTTCCGCTTATGCTCAGGCCTGCGTATTGCAAAAACTGGCGGGGGTTTCCGGCATTCTGGCGATTACCGTCGGCGTACCCAACTCCCTCGGCCCGGGCGAACTGCTGCAGCATTACGGCACCGATGAACAGAAAAATCACTATCTGCCGCGTCTGGCACGTGGCGAAGAGATCCCCTGCTTTGCGCTGACCAGTCCCGAAGCGGGATCCGATGCGGGCGCGATCCCGGATACCGGAGTCATCTGCATGGGCGAATGGCAGGGCGAGCAGGTGCCCGGCATGCGTCTGACCTGGAACAAACGCTACATTACGCTGGCACCGATCGCCACCGTGCTGGGTCTGGCGTTTAAACTCTCCGACCCCGATCATCTGCTGGGCGACGTTGAGGAACTGGGCATTACCTGTGCGCTGATCCCCACCAGCACGCCCGGCGTCGAAATCGGCAAGCGCCACTTCCCACTTAACGTGCCTTTTCAGAACGGGCCGACGCGCGGTAAAGATATTTTTGTGCCGCTCGATTTCATTATCGGCGGGCCGAAAATGGCGGGTCAGGGCTGGCGTATGCTGGTGGAATGCCTCTCGGTGGGCCGCGGTATTACCCTGCCCTCCAACTCAACCGGTACGCTGAAATCGCTGGCGCTGGCGATTGGCGCTTATGCCCATATTCGCCGCCAGTTCAAAGTCTCTATTGGTAAAATGGAAGGGATTGAGGAGCCGCTGGCACGTATTGCCGGTAACGCTTATGTGATGGATGCGGCCGCCACTCTGATCACCAGCGGTATTATGCAGGGTGAGAAACCGGCGGTACTGTCGGCGATCGTCAAATATCACTGCACCCATCGCGGTCAGCGCGCCATTATCGACGCCATGGATATTGCTGGCGGCAAAGGCATTATGCTGGGCAACAACAACTTCCTCGCCCGCGCCTATCAGGGTGCGCCTATCGCCATTACGGTTGAAGGCGCCAATATCCTGACCCGCAGCATGATTATCTTTGGTCAGGGCGCGATTCGCTGCCATCCTTATCTGCTGACAGAAATGGCGGCGGCGCAAAACAACGATCTCGAGGCGTTTGATCGTGCCCTGTTCAGCCATATCGGCCATGTGGGCAGTAACATGGTGCGTAGCTTCTGGCTCGGCCTGACGGGCGGACGCACCAGCACCTCCCCCACCCGTGACGCCACCCGTCGCTACTATCAGCAGCTTAACCGGATCAGCGCTAACCTCGCGCTGCTGGCGGATGTCTCTATGGCGGTGCTGGGCGGCAGCCTGAAGCGGCGTGAGCGTATCTCGGCTCGTCTGGGCGATGTGCTGAGCCAGCTCTATCTCGCTTCGGCGGCGCTGAAGCGCTACGAGGATGAAGGACGTAACGAGGCGGATCTGCCGCTGCTGCACTGGGGTGTACAGGATGCTCTGCATCAGGCGGAAGTGGCGATGGACGAGCTGCTGCGCAACTTCCCGCATCGTCTGGCGGCAGGGCTGCTGCGCGCCACGATTTTTGCCGGCGGCAAACACTGCGCTGCGCCTGCTGATCGTCTCGACCATCAGCTGGCGAAGCTGCTGCAGCTGCCCTCGGCAACGCGCAGCCGTCTGGGACGCGGTCAGTATCTGACCCCCAGCGAGCATAACCCGGCAGGTCAGCTGGAGCAGGCGTTACAGGATGTGATGGCCGCCGAAACTATCCACCTGCGCCTGTGCAAACAGCTGAAGAAAACCCTGCCGTTTACGCGTCTGGATGCGCTGGCGGAACAGGCGTTGCAGGAGGGCTGGATCAATAAAGAGGAAGCGGCGATTCTGTCACGCGCTGAAACCAGCCGTCTGCGGGCCATTAACGTGGATGAGTTTGCGCCGGAAGCGCTGGCAGTGCCCGTGCCCGCAGAAGCGCCTCGTGCGCCGCGCAACAGCGAAGCCGCCTGAACCACCCCCCCGCTCTGATGCGGGGGGGTTCTTTTCCTGTCAGCACGCGGCCAGATGGCCGTCACCAAAATCGGTAAACTGCTGCGGCCCGCTCTGCCAGCCAATGGGTTTAATCGGATCGGGCCGTTCCGGCAGCGCAATAACGTTGCGCGGTTCCCGCTTACGCTCCACATCCGGCATCGGTACGGCGCTGAGCAGATGGCGGGTATAGGGATGGCGCGGATGGTGCAGCACCCGATCACGCGGCCCAATCTCGACAATCTGCCCGCCATACATCACAGCCACCCGATGACAAATGCGCTCTACTACCGCCATATCATGGGAAATAAACAGGTAGCTGAGCTGATACTGCTCACGCAGCTGTTCCAGCAGCTCCAGTACCTGCGCCTGCACCGAAACATCCAGCGCCGACACCGACTCATCGGCGATAATCACTTTCGGGTTGAGCGCCAGCGCACGGGCAATACAGATACGCTGCCGCTGGCCGCCGGAAAACTGATGTGGATAACGGCGCATGGCATCGGCAGGCAAGCCGACCTGTTGCAACAGCTGCGCGACCCGCGCTTCGCGTCCGGCAACCGGCATCTGATCATGGATCAGCAGCGGCTCGCCCACCAGCTCGAAAATGGTTTTGCGCGGATTCAGCGCCGCCCAGGGATCCTGAAACACCATCTGCAGATCGCGGCGTACCGCCCGCAGTGCCTCGCCCTGCAGGCCGCACAGCTCCTGGCCGTCCAGGCGCGCGCTGCCGCTAAAGGGCACCATATTCATCAGCGCTTTTGCCGTGGTGGACTTGCCGCAGCCGCTTTCGCCGACAATCCCCAGGGTTTCGCCAGGGAAAAGATCGAAGCTGACGCGGTTGACGGCGTGCACTTCACGCCGTGCGCGCAGGCCGTCGCCCCGTACCGGAAAACGCACCGTTAAATCGCGCACGCTGAGCAGGGGCTGCGTTGCGGGCACCGGCTCCAGCGCAGGTGCCTGGCCGAGCACCGGCACCGCCTGCAGCAGCTGACGGGTATAAGGCGCCTGAGGGGCGGTAAACAGCGTCCGCACCGGCGCCTGCTCCATGATTTTGCCCTTATTCATCACCACTACGTCATCCGCCATTTCCGCCACGACCCCCATATCATGAGTAATCAGCATCAGGCTGGTGGAGAACTCCTGTTGCAGCTCACGCATTAAATCGAGGATCTGCGCCTGAATGGTGACATCCAGCGCGGTGGTCGGCTCATCAGCGATCAGCACGCGCGGCTGGCAGAGCATCGCCATGGCGATCATCACCCGCTGGCGCATCCCCCCGGAGAGTTCATGGGGATACTGTTCCAGTCGCTTCTCCACCTGGCTGATTTTTACCGCATCCAGCATCGCTTTGACCCGACTGCGACGCTCGCGTCGTCCCAGCGCTTCATGCCGTTGCAGCGTCTCCTCCAGCTGTTGCCCTACCCGCATTAACGGATTCAGCGAGGTCATCGGCTCCTGGAAGATCATCGCTACCGACTTTCCGCGTAGCTGCTGCAGCTGCCGTTCCGGCAGACTGAGCAGATCCTGGTTATCAAACAGAATAGCGCCGCCCGGAATACGCGCTTCCGGGGGCAGCAGTCCCATGATCGCCAGCGAGCTCAGCGACTTGCCGCTGCCTGACTCGCCAGCAATACACAAGGTTTTGCCCGGCCAGAGGGCAAAGCTGACATCATCCACCACCCGATGTGCGCCAAATTCTATCGACAGGCGCTCAACCGAGAGCAGGGGTGCAGGAGGCGTGACGGCTGACATAGTGCTCCTCAGTTAAAAACGCTGTTGGGGAAATAGAAAGAAACCACCCAGTTGGGCTGATCAACGATTTCACTGATACGCAGGTCGCCGCACACCGAGCAGAGCATATAGGCCTCTTCCGCAGACATCCCCTGCTCACGGCACAGGGCATCGATGGTGTAGCTGACGGCATCGCGCGCGGCGGTCATCAGATCCGGGCCGATACCGGTAAAGGCATTGTAACCGTGTTTATCGAGGTGACTGGTCACCGGGCCTGGCGTGGCGAAGCGCGGGGTTTTCAGCGGCATGTTTTTCACCACTTCCAGCTTCACTACCACGTCCATCGCGCTTTCAATCGCCGTACCGCACACTTCACCGTCGCCCTGCGCGGCGTGGGTGTCGCCAACAGAAAACAGTGCGCCCTCTACTTCGACCGGCAGCCAGAGCGTACAGCCGGTGGAAAGATCACGAATATCCAGGTTGCCGCCGACCCGACGCGGCGGGACGACTGAATGGTGACCGGCAGCGGCCGGCGCCACGCCAATGGTACCGGCGAAAGGCTTCAGCGGCACGCGACCATAGCGGCCAAAGGCGCTGGGGGCCATGCTGTCACGATCGTAGTTCCACAGCGTCAGCGCCGGGTCAGGAAACTGATCCGCCAGCAGACCAAAGCCGGGAATATTGGCCGTCCAGCCAAAGCCGCTGGGACGGAATGACTCCAGCGTCACTTTCAGCGCATCGCCCGGCTGCGCTCCTTCCACATAGATCGGGCCGCTGACCGGGTTCAGCTTATCGAAAGGCAGCGTGGTGATATCTGCCGCGCTGGAATCGGCGGAGAACCAGCCATTAGCGGCGTCCAGACAGTGGAATTCCAGCTGACTGCCGGAAGCTACATGCGCAACCGGCGTCAGGCTGTTATCCCAGCCAAAATGGTGTTGCGCGTGATGAATTGTTTTAACCAGACAGTTTTGGCACATCTCTTTTGCTCCTTACGCAGAGGCAGAGCCCCGTCACAAAAGTACGGGACGCTGACAGCCGATTATTTCAGCCCGATATAGTCGTAGTTGACCGGAACATGTACCGGATCGACATAGAGTGCATCCGCGCCGCCCATGCGTGCCGAGCGCACGGTATAACGTTTTTCGTTGAAGATCGGCACCCAGGGCGCATCATCCATCGCAGTGGTGAAGATCTTGCGCCAGGCGTCGATGCGCGCGCTCTGCTGCTCCGGATTTACCATAGCGTCCGCTGCCGCAGCCTGGGCATCCAGCGCCTTGTTACAGTAACGCGCCCAGTTCCAGCCGCCTTCTACTGCGCCCGCACAGCCAAGGATCGGACCGTAGAAGTTAGAGGGATCCGGGAAGTCAGCAATCCAGGCCATACCGCCGGACCAGACCATCGGAGCCTGGCTGGCGGAGCCGCCTGCAGCAATCACGCTCGCCTGCGCCAGCGACTTAATATTCACCTGAATACCCACTTTAGCCAGATCCTGCTGGATAGACTGGGCGATACGCGGCTGCGGATCGGTATTCATGACGTAAAGTTCAGTGGTAAAGCCATTCGGGTGGCCCGCTTCGCTGAGCAATGCCTTCGCTTTTTCCTGATCGTAAGCGAAGCCGTGATAATCTTTGTCGTAGCCCGGCATGGCTGGCGGCAGCGGCTGGTTGGCGGACTTAGCACGGCCGTTGATGATGCGCACAATGCGATCTTTATTGATCGCCATATTGACGGCCTGACGCACTTTCAGGTTATCAAACGGCGGCAGCGTGGTTTTTAACGTGATATAGCCGGTCTGCAGCTGTTCACCGGTAACCAGCAGTTCTTTATAGGCGGCGTTGTTTTTGAACGCCAGGAACTGCGCAGGCGGCACACCATCACCGGCAATATCCACTTCGCCTTTTTGCAGACGCATCAGGGCTACTGAGGGATCCTGACCAATTTCAAATGTAATACGATCCAGCACCGGTACGCCCGCTTTGTAATAGTTCGGGTTTTTGCGTAACACCAGCGCCTGGCCCAGCTTCCACTCTTCCAGCGCAAAGGCGCCACTACCTACCGGATGCTTACCGAAGTCAGCGCCCCATTTCTTCACCTCTTCCTGGGGAACCACGGAGGCGAAGTTAAGCGCCAGCACATGCAGGAAAGTCGCGTTAGGTTCGCTCAGGGTAATGGTCAGCTGATGATCATCGACCACTTTGATGCCGCTCAGCGTCGTGGTTTTGCCGTTCGCAACGTCATCATAACCAGCAATCATGCTGAAGAAGCCAGCGCCCGGGCTTTGCGTTTGCGGGTTAGCCGTACGCTCCAGAGAATATTTCACATCCGCGGCGGTCACTTCACGTCCGTTGTGAAACTTAACGCCTTTACGCAGCACAAAGGTGTAAACGCGGCCATCGGCAGAAATGGTATAGCTTTCCGCCAGGTCGTTCTCCAGTTCGGTGGTGCCGGGACGGTAATCCATCAGGCCATCGAACAGGCTTTTGATCATCGACCAGTTTTGCCAGTCGTAGCCAATGGCTGGATCCAGTGTTGCCACATCATTCTGATAAGTTACTACAATGTCACCGCCCGGTTTGAGCGCCTCTGCCTGTACTCCGAAAGAGAAACAGGCCGCGGTCACCGCCAGCGTCAGTAAAGCTTTTTTCATTATTTTTCCCCTGCTACTTTTTGACATCAATACGCGGATCGACCCACGGCAGTACTAAATCCGCAATAAGGTTGCCGCCAACAATGGCAACCGCTGATACCGTGGTTACCCCGACAATCACCGGGATATCCACCTGTTGAATCGCCTGCCACGCCAGCTGGCCAATGCCCGGCCAGCCGAACACTGACTCCACCACCACCAGGCCGCCCATAAAGATGCCGATATCAATGCCGATCATCGGGATCAGCGGCAGTACGGCATTCGGCAGTACATGACGCAGCAGCACGCGCGTCCGGCCCAGCCCTTTGGCGCGTGCGGTACGGATAAAATCCTGATGCAACACTTCAATCATCGATGAGCGCAACATACGTGAATACCAGCCGCTACCGAGCACGCCCAGCGTCAGGGCGGGCAGCGCCAGATGGCTGAACCCGCCGTAGCCCCCCATGGGAAACCAGTTGAGCACCACAGCAAACAGATAGAGAAACAGCATCGCGGCGATAAACTGTGGCGCCGAGACGCCAATAAAGGAGAGCGCCATCAATATCCGGTCCGCCAGACCGCCCCGCTTGAGCGCCGCCAGGGTGCCCAGCGCAATCCCCAGCACCAGCTCACACAGAATCCCGGCCGCCATTAGCTGCAGTGAGGGCCCGATGCGGGCCGCCATCAGCTCACTGACTTCGCTGCGCTGAATAAACGAGCGACCCAGATCGCCATGCAGCAAGCCTGTCAGATAGCGGTAATATTGCTGATAAAATGGCAGATCCAGCCCCAGCTGATGGCGAATATTCTCGACCACTTCCGGCGTGGCGCTGCGTCCGGCAATCTGGCGCGCCGGATCGGCCGGCAACATAAACAGCAACAGATAACAGATCAGCGTGACCCCGAGCAGGATCAGAGCGGCATGCAGTAAACGCCTTCCCAGAAACAGCATTACATTCTCCTTTTTAAGCTGGGATCGAGGGCGTCGCGCAGGGCATCACCAACGATGTTAAAAGCGAGCGACAGCAGAACGATGGCTGCGCCAGGAAAGAACACCAGCCAGGGTGCGGAGGTAAACCAGGTCTGGCTTTCGAAAATGATGTTGCCCCAGCTCGGCGTGGGTGGCTGTACGCCAACCCCGAGGAAGGAGAGCGTGGCTTCCAGCAGCACCGTGGTGGAGATCCCCAGCGTGGCCCAGACCAGCACGGTGGGCACCAGATGCGGGATCAGATGCACGCCCAGAATACGTAAGGTGCCGGCACCCAGCGTCCGCTCGACGGCAATAAAGTCGCGGGCGCTGAGCGCACTGGTTTCGGCATAAATGACGCGGGCAATCTGTACCCAATTCACCATGGCGATCACCATCGCCACGATCCAGACGCTGGGCTGGAAAATCGCCGCCAGGGTAATCGCCAGCAGCAAAGCCGGAAAGGCCATCATCAGGTCGGTAAAGCGCATCAGCAGACTGCCCACGCGCCCCTGCAGGTAACCGGCACTCAGGCCAATCAGCACGCCGGTAACAACCGCGATGCCGTTGGCCAGTACGCCTATCAGCAATGAGGTGCGTGCGCCATAAATCAGACGCGACAGCAGATCGCGTCCCAGCAGGTCAGTGCCCAGCCAGTAGGTAGCATCGGGCGGGAGTGGAGCCCCCTCCATGCTCAGCCCTTCGGCAAACTGTTCGTTGGGATCGAAAGGGGTAACCCAGGGGGCGAACAGCGCCGCCAGCACTACCAGCACGATAAACAGCAGGGAGAGCGTCAGTGCCGGACGCCGCAGTAAAGGAAGAAGTTGTTTCATGATGAACGCTCCTGCACCGGAAAGTCGTTCTGTTGCAGCCACTGCTGCGCGACCTGCGCCACAGACTGATTACTGCGCATCGATGCGGTGCGCAGGCGGGCCCAGGCCTGCTGTTCATCAATCTTTTCCGCCAGCATCAAGGCTGCCAGCGCCTGGGTAATTTGCGGTGTCGCCTGCAGACGCTGGCGCAGCAGCTGCAGTTGCTGCTGGCTCTCCTGCAGCTGCCGCCGCAGCCCCACCGCCATCATCAGAGTGGTATAGATAGCGCGCTGCGTAATAGGTTTGGGAAGAATGGCCGTGGCTCCCAGCGTCAGCGCACGTTGAACCTGTGACAGCCCTTCGTGCGAGGTCAGCGCAATAACCGGAATCCCGGCCAGGTTAACCTGCTGCAGAATCAGCGGGCTGGCAAAGGTTTCCAGCTCAACCAGTACTGCGCAGGGAGCCAGTGCCGGCGCTGGCTCATCCGCCGCCAGGTGATGCCAGCGGATCCCCATGCGCGTCAGGTTCTTTTCCAGCGCCTCCCGGCTGCGCGCCTCGCAATCCACCAGCAGCAGCGGCTGAGCGTCAAAATCTGGTGACAGTAGCGTTTTCATTTCACAATCCTCAGGACAGGTCTGGCAGGGCTCATGGCAACCGGCAGACCCTGACGCAGGTCGGTTGCAGAGAGATAGGGATCGGGCATCACCGGCTGTGGCTCGCTGTGCAGCAGCTGAAAACGCTCCTGCTGCAGCTCGGCGATATAACAGGGCAGCATGGCGTGATTATTTTTCGCCAGGACTGCGTGCGCGCCCGGTGATGTCTCGTCATACTGGTGATGCAGCGCGGCCAGCAGCGCATCAGGCTGGCTGTCACCCGCCAGGCGCAGACTGTCGGCAAACAGCTTCACCGCACGCCAGGCGCCGACGTAATAATGGGAAATACGTTGCGCGCCGTGTTGCTGGCGCTGGCGCGCGCAAAAGACGGGATCCACGCTTTCAAAGAAGGGGCCACAGGAGAGCAGACGCACCGCGTGCAACGGCGCCACCTCTTCCACTTCTGCTTCAGTAAAGTTGCAGCTCAGCACGGCCAGTCTCTGACCACGACGCAAACAGGCCGCGTCCAGCGCGCGCAAAAAGGCGTAAGAAGAGTCACCCACCAGGTTGTTCAGCACGAAGTCAACGCCAGCATCAAGAATGTTTTCCACCAGCTCCGTGACTTCGCCGTGGCGCAGATGCAGGTATTTTTCTCCCACCACGCTGCCGCCAGCGGCTTCCACCACTTCACGGGCAATGCGATTACTCTCCCAGCCCCAGACATAATTGGAGCCGATAAGCCAGGCACGCTGCCCCATGGTTTCCAGCGCCAGGCGTAATAACGGGATCAGGGTCTGATTAGGGCAGCCGCCCAGATAGATGACCTGTTCGCTGCTCTCAAAACCTTCATAGGGGCAGCCGTACCACAGCAACAGGTTATGCTGTTCCAGATCGGGAATAATCTCTTTGCGGCTGGCCGAAGTGATGGTGCCAAAAATATGGTGAATGCCCGCAGCGATAAAGTGACTGACTGCCTCGCTGTAGGCTGCGAGATTGCCCGCCGGATTGATATGCCGGGCCTGAAGCTGGAACGGATAACGGGGATCGGCATTGATCTCTGCCAGCGCATGGCGTGCGCCCGCCAGTGCGCTTTTCGCCATATGGCTGTAGGTCCCCTCCGTTGACAGCAAAATGCCAATATCAATAGTTTGCACGCACGTTTCTCTCTGCATAAAAAAAGCCTGATTGTCCCCTTGCAGGGCAATCAGGCTTCGTTACCTGTCGACATCAGATATGTTCAAGACTTACAGGGTGATCCCGGCTTGTGGGTAAATCTTATGAAAGATTCATGCCAACCCTGCACTCCCCTGAAATCAATCAGCTCATTCCTAATAACATCGAATAAGCGCACCACATTGATGCATTACTCACCAATATGGTGCACAAAAACTGGGCATCACCCGTTCTGGCGGATACGCGCAATCAGCGCATCGATGTTCTCAATATGCGGCGCGGCAATGATTAAGCGTTTGCCAAGGGTAATCGCGCTGCGAATGCATTCTGTGCGCATCGCTTCATCCCGGATATTTTTCATATCGGCCACGTGCGACATGCCCACCGTGCGCCGAATCAACTCGGTGCCGCAGTAGCCGAGGCTGTCGGCCCATACTTTTTGCAGGAAGGCGTTGACATAGCCGGGCCAGGCGAGCGCCACATCGCGGGTTTCCGCAGCGGCCAGCGCCGTAAAGCGTTCGGCAAAGCGCGTCCAGACTTCACGTACATCGTTCAGACGCAGCTCGCGGCCCTCTGCCGCTTCACGCGGCGATAACAGGCCCGGCAGCGCGCAGTAGTTAATCAGCAGGTTACCCAGTGCGGTTCCCACATCGAAACCGATGGGACCAAAATAGCCAAATTCGGCATCAATCACTTTCAGGCTGCCATCGGCAACAAAAATCGAACCGCTGTGAATATCGCCATGCAGCAACGCTTCAGCATGGGCAAAGAAATGGTGCTTCAAACCCGCCACGGCAATTTTCAGTTCGTTATCGTCCCGCAACTCAGCCGCCAGGGTTTCCAGCGCAACCGGATAGCTGTTGCGCTCATGGTTCATATAGGGATCGTTGAAGAACAGGTCTTCGGTGATCTCGCACAGCTCCGGATTGATAAAACGCGCCACTTCCGCTTTTTTCTGGTGCGGATGCAGACAGAAATCGGACGTATGAAACAGGGTCTGCGCCAGATATTCGCCCAGCTGACGTGCCGCTTCCGGATAATAAGCGCCTCTCACCAGCTCGCCGCGCCAGATACGGTAGCTGGAGAGATCCTCCATCACCATCACCGCCAGCGCCGGGTCGTAATGCGTCACTTTTACCGTATGTTCAGGACAATATTTATAGTGTTCAACCAGCGTTTCCGCCTCAATGCGCGCGCGATCCAGCGTCAGCGGCCAGGATTCGCCCACACAGCGCACGTACGGCAGGGCCTGTTTTACAATGACGCGGCTTTTCCCCTGGCGATCAAAAATTTTAAACACCAGGTTGAGGTTGCCATCACCAATCTCCTCGGCGCTGACCAGCGCAGACGGATCGTCCACGCTGCCAAAACGTTTTGCATATTCCACAGCATCGGCAGCGGTGAACGTACGGTATTGTGACATTGCCTGTTCCTCGTGAATCTTCAGTAATAAGCCGTTCAGACGTCTATACTTCCGTTACGCATGTTGGCACAATACTCCCCATTAACGCAACATGGATTTCACCCACATGCAGACACTTCGTACCACCAGCTTACAGGTTCGTGATAACCAGCTCTGGATCCTTGATCAGCAGGCACTGCCGCAGCAGCAGAACTGGCTGCCCGCCGCAGATGTCGACGCGCTGGTCAGCCATATTCATGCTTTACGTGTGCGCGGCGCACCGCTGATTGGTCTTTCCGCCAGCCTGCTGCTGGCACTGCTGGCGGAACATGGCATGCCGCAGCCGGAACTGGCGCAGGCGCTGGAGACATTGCGCGCCGCACGGCCCACGGCGGTGAACCTGATGAACAATCTCGATCGGATGAAGCTGGCGCTGGGGCAACGCGATTTTGTCAGCGCGCTGAGCCGGGAGGCGCTGCGTCTGGTGGCAGAGGATAAGCAGCTGTGTGACAACATCGCCCGGGCGGGCAGCGCGCTGGTGACGCCCGGCAGTCGGATTCTGACCCACTGCAACACCGGCGGCCTGGCAACCGCTGGCGTCGGCACGGCGCTCGGCGTCATCGCCCATGCGCATCAGCAGGGTAAGGTGAGTCATGTCTGGGTGGATGAGACGCGTCCGCTGTTACAGGGCGGTCGTCTTACTGCCTGGGAGCTGGGTGAACTGGGTATCCCTTATCAGCTGATTACCGATTCGATGGCGGCCAGCCTGATGGCGCGTAAGCAGGTGGATGCGGTCTGGGTTGGTGCCGATCGCATCGCCGCCAACGGCGACGTTGCCAATAAGATTGGCACATACAGCCTGGCGGTGCTGGCGCACTATCACAATATTCCATTCTATGTAGCGGCCCCACACACCACGCTGGATATGCAATGCCCGAACGGCGATGCAATCCCGATCGAACAGCGCGCCGCCAGCGAAGTCACCGGCGTGGCCGGCAGCTTCGGCAGCGTACAGTGGGCACCGGAAGATGCCCGGGTTTATAACCCGGCATTCGACGTGACGCCCGCCGCGCTCATCAGCGCCTGGGTGCTGGATACCGGCGTGGTGACGCCAGAGAATTTCCCTGCTGAAGCAGGGGCTTGAGCGTTAGCCCGAATAGTCTCTTCTCCCTCCGGGAAAGGGTCAGGGTGAGGCGGAAGGCCGCCACTCCGTAAAGTTCCGCCCGCCAGGTGCGCGGCAGTTTCATCGGCTGCGCCACATGCGGCCGGGTTAAGGGGCCTTTTCGCGGGCCCCTTAATAATCCCCGCGACCGACTGCCGTGGCGCAGCGCCCCGGAAGCCGAAGCCGGGGAGCCGTCTGTAAGTCCTCGTTATTTTCTTTGCGCATGGGATGGCCTGGAGGTTGTTAAACGGCTGAGCCAGTACGGTTTTCCCCCTCACCCCGGCCCTCTCCCAAAGGGAGAGGGGGAAAACAGTGCAGGCCCGGAAAAAAGGAGAGGAGGAAAACGGTGCAGGCCCGGAAGAAAGGAAGAGGAGAAAAGCCGCACCGGACAGTCCCCTCTCCCTCCGGGAGAGGGTCAGGGTGAGGGGAAAAAGCGCAACATTGCCCAACGCTCGCAACCCCGGCAGTAACAGGACTGCCTCCCTTCAATCTTTCAGCTATGACTCAGCCGCAAGAACGGCTGCTGGCCGTGCAGCGGCGATGAAGGTGGCCGCAAGCCCGGGGGCAAGGGGGCGTGGCGACTGGCGCCCCTTGTCGGTCGCCCGCAACAGGCGGGCTGAAACTGCCGGTTCGCTCTGGCGAACGAAATCTTCTCCGTGGCCAGCCCGCAGCACCAGCGAACGAAACCTTCTTTGTGGTCAGTTCGCCGCACGGGCGAACAAAAACCTTCTCAGCGGCCTGACCGCAATTCCTTACGCTAATCGCGGATAGGCGTCCGCAATCTTATCCCCGGTAAATTTCGCCACCCAGCCTTCCGGATTATCAAAAATACGGATAGCAGTAAAATTCGGTGAGGATCCCATATCAAACCAGTGCGGCGTACCGGCAGGGACAGAAATCAGATCATTTTTCTCACACAGAATCTGATACACCTGACCATCCAGGTGCAGGCAGAACAGCCCGGCACCTTCGACAAAAAAACGCACCTCATCTTCGCCATGGGTATGCTCAGAGAGAAACTTTTCACGCAGCTCCGTTTTCTGTGGATGATCGGCACGCATGCTAATCACATCCCAGCTCTGGTAGCCATTCTCTGCCACCAGGCGATCGATCGCGTGCTGATAAGCCTGAATCACCGTTTCCGCATCAGGATTTTCACCCAAATCGCGATCGGCTTCCCAGCGTTCAAAACGGACATTTTTGGCGTTTAACCGCTTGCGAATCGCGTCTGCGTCCGTACTGTGCCATATCGGCTGCGTCGCTTCTGTGTCGGTAAAAATGGTTAATTCACTCATCCTGGATAGTCTCCGGCTTAATCTCGGCAAAATGGGGCACCTGGCGATGACGGCTCTCTGGGTCCGCGTCGCCACGTATCAACTGCAGGGTATGCCAGCCCGCTTCGGCGGCTGCGTCCAGCTCCTGGTGAATATCGGAGAGGAACAACAGTTCATCGGCAGGCAGGCCAATCTGGTTAGCAATATTAAGATAGGAGGAGACTTCCCGCTTCGCGCCAACGTGGGTATCAAAGTAACCACTGAACAGCCCGGTGATATCTCCGGCGTCGCTGTAGCCAAACAGCAGCTTCTGCGCGGCCACTGATCCTGAGGAATACACATACAGCCGGATCCCCTGTTGCTGCCACTGCTGCAGTGCCGGCAACACATCCGGATAGAGATGGCCGGTAAAGCTGCCGTTCAGATAGCCTTCACGCCAGATCATCCCCTGTAACGCCTTCAGGCCGGTGGACTTGCGATCCTCATCCATATAGCCGTAAAGAAGGGTGGTCAGTGTGGTCAGATCGGCGTCAGGCGCGCCCGCCTCGGCCCGGACGTCATCCAGCGCTGCCCTGACCGCCGCATCGTTCTGCTGCGCCTGAAGAAAACGCGCCAGATGCTGACGGGCAAACGGGAACAATATGTTATGTACAAAGCGAATATCGCTGGTCGTGCCTTCAATATCAGTAACAATAGCGCGGATCATTAAGCCTCCAGCAGGCGACGTTGTCATTCACATTAAAAAGAAATTCCAGGCTTTCCGGATGACGGCGCGCTTCGCTGAGCAGGCGCTGGTCTGTATCCGGCCACACTACCCTGTTTCCGTGACCCGTTCGTGAAGCGGAAGAAAACCGGTGCAGATAGTTACTCAGGTTTAGGATTTAGCCGTCTAAGCGTCTCGATTGCCAAATACTAGCATCCTGTTTATAGTGGCAGCAACAGAGGGTTACACCGCAACGACATTCGCGCTTAAGGCCAGAGAACAATGACGCAGCACAACCTGATTCCCGAGAGCAAATTACCGGCGCTCGGCACCACCATTTTTACCCAAATGAGCGCTCTGGCGCAGCAGCATAATGCAATTAACCTTTCCCAGGGCTTTCCCGATTTTGACGGGCCGGCGTATTTGCAGGCGCGGCTGGCGCATCATGTCAGCCAGGGGGCGAACCAGTATGCGCCCATGACCGGTGCGCTGGCGTTGCGTGAAGCCATCGCTGCCAAAACCACTGAGCTGTATGGCTATACGCCGGACGTGAACAGCGACATTACCGTCACTGCCGGGGCGACAGAAGCGCTCTATGCAGCGATTACCGCGCTGGTGCGTCCGGGTGATGAGGTAATCTGCTTTGATCCCAGCTACGACAGCTATGCTCCCGCCGTTGAGCTGTCGGGCGGCGTGCTGAAGCGTATTGCGCTGCAGCCGCCCACCTTCCGCGTTGACTGGACAGCTTTTCGTGCGCTGCTGTCGGAAAAAACGCGGCTGGTGATCCTCAATACGCCGCATAACCCTTCCGCCACCGTCTGGCGCAAAAGCGATTATGACCAGCTCTGGCAGGCGATCGCTGATCAGGAAATCTATGTGCTGAGCGATGAGGTATATGAGCACATCTGCTTTGCCGCCGAAGGCCATGCCAGCGTACTGGCGCATGCTGCCCTGCGTGAGCGCGCCGTGGCGGTCTCCTCCTTTGGCAAGACCTTCCATATGACCGGCTGGAAAGTGGGATACTGCGTGGCACCTGCCGCCATCAGCGCGGAACTGCGCAAGGTGCATCAGTACCTGACCTTTTCCGTTAACACCCCGGCCCAGCTGGCGCTGGCGGATATGCTGCGCGCGCAACCTGAACACTACCGCGAGCTACCTGACTTTTACCGGGCACGACGCGATCGTCTGGTCGGAAAACTGGCGAACAGCCGCTTTGAAGTGCTGCCCTGCGAAGGCACCTATTTCCTGCTGGTGGACTACAGCGCCATCTCTGACCTGGACGATGTCAGCTTTTGCCAGTGGTTAACCAAAGAGGTCGGCGTGGCGGCGATTCCGCTGTCGGTATTCTGTGCCGATCCTTTCCCGCATAAACTGATTCGTCTCTGCTTCGCCAAACAGGAAGCGACGCTGGACACTGCTGCGGAGCGCTTATGTCAACTTTAAACATCACCGTTCTACAGGAAACCCTGGCGTGGATGGATGGCGAAGCCAACCTGCGCCACTTTGATCCGTTGCTGAACGGGCTACGCGGCCGCGATCTGATTCTGCTGCCGGAGATGTTTACCACCGGCTTTGCCATGGAGGCGGCAAAAAGCTCGCTGCCGCAGGAGCAGGTGGTAGCGTGGCTCCACGGACACGCGCGTGCCTGCGATGCCCTGATCGGCGGCAGCGCCGCCATTCAGACGGAGAAAGGCGCGGTAAACCGCTTCCTGCTGGTCGAGCCGGATGGCACGCTGCATCAGTATGATAAGCGCCACCTGTTCCGCATGGCGGATGAGCATCATCACTATCTGCCCGGTGAGCAGCGTACGGTGTTCAACTGGCGCGGCTGGCGCATTCTGCCGCAGATCTGCTACGACCTGCGCTTCCCTGTGTTTGCCCGCAACCGCAACGATTACGATCTGGCGCTCTATGTCGCTAACTGGCCCGCACCGCGTGCGCAGCACTGGCAGGCGTTGCTGATGGCACGCGCTATCGAAAACCAGGCTTATGTAGCGGGCTGCAACCGTGTCGGCGAAGATGGCAATCATCACCAGTACAGCGGCAACAGCCAGATTATCAGCCCGCTGGGCGAGATTCTGAGCGAAGCGGAGCCCTTCCGTCAGGCGCAGCTGGATGCAGAGCTTTCTCTGGAGACGCTGAACGCTTACCGGGACAGATTCCCGGCCTGGCGTGATGCGGATGATTTTTCCCTGTAAATCCGCGCGACGTTAACCTGCCACGCCAGTGCGCTCAGGCGGACTGGCTGTTTTTCTCCGACAGCTACTGCCGGGCAAGCTGACAGATCGCCTGCAGATACGCCTGAATCCCTTTTGCCACGTCCGCTTCCAGCACCGACTCTGCCGGATGGTGACTGATGCCGCGATGACAGCGCACAAACAGCATTCCCACCGGCCAGCGCTCAGCAATGGCAATGGCGTCGTGACCAGCGCCACTCGCCAGCGCCAGCGTGCTCCCCTGAACCTCCGCCACTGCCGTGCCCAGCGCCTGTTGCAGTGCGGCGTCGCAGGCGGTAGCCGCGATACGGTAATATTCGTCGGCCTGAAAGCGCAGCCCGCGGCGCAACGCGATTGCTTCTGCCTGCGTCAGCAGGGTGGTGAGCAAGCGTTCCAGCGCCTCATCTTCAGGCCCACGCACGTCCAGACTCAGATGCGCTTCGCCCGGAATAACATTGACCGCATCGGGCGCACAGCGCAGCGTGCCTACCGTCGCTACCAGCTGCGGGCCATGCTCGCGTGTCGTCTGCTCAATAAACACCATCCACTCGGCAGCGGCGGCCAGCGCATCTTTACGGTGTGACATGGGAACGGTGCCCGCGTGCCCCGCTTCGCCAAGGAAACAGCAGTTCAGGCGACGCGCGCCGTTAATGGCGGTGACGACGCCGAGCGCCAGATCCTCCTGCTCCAGGCAAGGCCCCTGCTCAATATGCAGCTCCAGATAGGCGACAATATCGCTCACCTGACGCGCGGCAGCGGCGATGTTCTCCGCATCCAGCCCCACATCCGCCATTGCCTGCGCCACGGTAATGCCGTTGCCATCAGGATGGCTGATCCAGCTCTGCGGCCAGCTGCCGGTAATGCCGCGGCTGCCGAGCAGGGTAATGCCGAAGCGCGTGCCCTCTTCATCGCCAAAGCCGACAATCTCAATCGCCAGCGGCAGTCGCAGATTGCGCTGCTGCAGCCACTGCACGGTTTCAATCGCCGTCAGTACCCCCAGCATGCCGTCGTAGCGGCCAGCGTTGCGCACGGTATCGAGATGCGAACCAAGCAGCAGCGCGGGCGCGTGCGGCTCCTGTCCTTCATAACGACCGCAAATATTCCCTACCGCATCCTGCCAGACCTTCATACCCGCCGCGCGCATCCACTCGCCTACCCGGCTGTTGGCGCGCATCTGTTCGGGAGAGAGATAAACCCGCGTCAGCCCGTCCGGGGTTTCACTGATCTCCGCCAGCGCATCGCAGCGCGCCATCACGCGCGCCGCCGCAGCCTGTGCCTCGTCGGGCGTCATCAGACCACTACTCATGCAGGGCTCCCGCTGGCATAGTGATCCCAGGCCGCCTGCAGCGCCGCCCCCTGAGTGGTGCGGAAACCGAGATGGTTCAGTACCGCCTCCAGCGCAGCCAGGGTTTGCAGCACGCAATCTTTGCGCGCGTTATAGCCCATGGTGCCGATGCGCCACACTTTGCCATGCAGCGGTCCGAAGGAGGTGCCGATCTCAATGCCAAAATCATCCAGCATCAGCTTGCGAACCTGATCGCCGTTAACACCCTGCGGAATCACCACGCCGAGTACGTTATTCATCTTGTGTTTCAGGTTGCCAAAGGTCTCCAGTCCCATCCCCTGAATACCTTTCAGCAGCGCATCGCCATGCAACTTGTGGCGGGCGATGGTGTTATCCAGCCCCTCCTGCAATAGCAGACGGGCGCATTCGCGCGCGCCAAACAGCGCCGTGGTCGCTTCGGTATGGTGATTAAGACGCTCGGGTCCCCAGTAATCCATGATCATGCCGAGATCAAAATAGTTGGAGTAGATCATCTCGTCGTCACCATCCTGATGTTCGGCGGTGCGGATCCCCTCCTCCACGCATTTGCGCTGACGGATCACTTCTGCCATCTGCGGGCTCAGGGTGATCGGCGCGGTGCCGGAGGGGCCGCCCAGGCATTTCTGCATACCGGCGGAGACCGCATCCAGTCCCCAGGCGTCCGTTTCCAGCGCATTGCCGCCCAGCGAGGCAGTGGCGTCGGTGTAGAACAGCACGCCATATTTTTTACAGATCGCCCCCAGCTCCGCCAGCGGCTGCAGCATGGTAGTAGAGGTGTCGCCCTGTACCGTTAGCAGCAGACGCGGCTGCACTTTTTTAATCGCATCTTCAATCTGATCCGGTGTAAACACCTCACCCCAGGGCACCTCAATGGTATGTACTTCGGCGCGGCAGCGACGGGCAATTTCACACAGCAGATGACCAAAGCGGCCAAACACCGGTACCAGCACTTTGTCGCCCGGACGAATGGCCGAAACGAGGATCGCTTCAATCCCGGCGCGCGAGGTGCCGTCAATCAGCATGGTCCAGCGGTTTTCGCTGCGAAACACCGCGCGGTAGAGCGCCATCACTTCGTTCATATAATGCGTCATCGCCGGATCGTACTGACCGATCAGCTGGCTCGACATGGCGCGCAGCACGCGCGGATCGGCATTGATCGGTCCCGGCCCCATCAGCAGGCGCTGCGGTGGATTGATTTGTGGGTAGTGTGTGATATCCATCATCGATTCCTTCTTTTCTCTCTCAGAGACGAACGCTGGAGATAAACTGTTTCAGCTCGGCGGTTTGCGGACTGGCAAACAGTGTTTTGCTGTCGCCCTGCTCCCAGACGCGGCCCTGATGCATAAAAACCAACCGATCCCCGACGTCGCGGGCAAAATTCATTTCGTGCGTCACCAGGATCAGCGTCATGCCTTCCGCCGCCAGCTGCTCCAGCACTTTCAGCACCTCACCCACCAGTTCAGGATCGAGCGCCGAGGTGATTTCGTCGCAGAGTAACACTTTCGGCGACATCGCCAGCGCGCGGGCAATGGCGACCCGCTGCTGCTGGCCACCAGAGAGGCTGGAAGGGTAATAATCCAGGCGATCGCCCAGTCCTACTTTTTCCAGCATCCGGGTGGCCAGCGCCCGGCATTCCGCTTCGCTTTTCTTCAGCACCCGGCGCGGCGCCAACATCACGTTCTCCAGCGCGGTCATATGGGGGAACAGGTTGAAGCTCTGAAACACCATCCCCACGGAACGGCTGATTTCACGCGCCTGCGATTCCTGATCGGTAATCGTCATGCCGCCAAGCTTGATGCTGCCATCCTGATAGCCTTCCAGCCCGTTGATACAGCGCAACAGGGTGCTTTTGCCTGAGCCGCTGCGCCCGATAATCGAGATCACCTCGCCCATTTCGATATCGAGATCGACACCTTTCAGGACGTGGTTTGTGCCGTAATATTTCTGGACCTGATTAATGGTGATGAGCGGCATGGAATTTTTTCTCCAGATACTGGCTGTAACGGGACAGCGGGTAACACATCAGGAAGTAACCGAGTGCCACCAGAGCGAACACTTTAAACGGCTGATAAGTCACGTTATTGAGAATGGTGCCCGCTTTGGTCAGTTCGATAAAACCGATAATGGACGCCAGCGCGGTGCCTTTAATAACCTGCACGGCAAAACCCACGGTGGGCGCAATGGCGATGCGGATCGCCTGCGGCGCAATCACGCGGCAGAGTGTCTGACCAAAGTTGAGGCCAAGACAGCGGGACGCTTCCCACTGCCCTTTCGGCAGCGCCTGGATGCTGCCGTACCAGATGTCGAGCAGAAAAGCGCTGGTGTACAGCGTCAGTGCCAGCGAGGCGGCGGTCCAGGGGGCAACGTCAATGCCAAACAGACCGACGCCGAAAAAGGCCAGAAACAGCTGCATCAGCAGCGGCGTTCCCTGAAACAGCTCGGTATAGGCGCGAATCAGACGCAGCAGCCACTTTCTGCGCAACAGGCGCAGCCAGAGCAGCGGCAGCGTCACCAGGGTGCCGCCGAAAAAAGCCACCAGCGACAACAGCAGGGTCCAGCGCGCCGCCAGCAGCAGGTTGCGCAGAATGTCCCAGTCGGTAAAGGTTGTCATGATGTCTGTACTCCCAACCATTTACGTCCAATCGCCAGCAGCAGCTGACGCATGGCGATCGATAACATCAGATAGATCAGTGTGGTCACCAGATAGACTTCAAAACTCAAAAAGGTGCGCGACTGGATCAGGTTGGCGGCAAAGGTCAGCTCTTCATAAGAGACCTGCGACACCACCGAAGAGCCGAGCATCACGATAATGCACTGGCTGACCAGCGCCGGATAGATGCGTTGCAGCGACGGCGGCAACACCACGCGCAGAAAGGTCTGAGTGCGGGTTAAGCCCAGCACGCGCCCCGCTTCCCACTGCCCTTTCGGCGTCACCTGAATACCGGCGCGAATAATCTCGGTGCTGTAGGCGCCCAGGTTAATCAGCATCGCCAGCAGCGCCGCTTCCCCCGCCGTCAGCTTCAGCCCGAGCGCAGGCAGACCAAACACGATAAAAAAGAGCTGGACCACAAAAGGCGTATTGCGGATCAACTCCACGTAGCAGCCCCACAGGCGGCTGGCCCAGCCCGGTTTACCGCTGCGCAGCGCCGCGCCGAGAATCCCCAGACTGACGCCACCCAGAGTGGCGAGCAGCGTCAGCTGAATGGTGATCCCCAGGCCTGCCAGCAGTTCCGGCCAGTAAGACCAGAGTGCGGGAAAGTTAAGTTGATCGATCATGGACGATCCTTATACGCCCAGGCTGGCGGGCAGCGGCGCTTTCAGCCACTCCTGCGAGAGTTTTTCCAGCGTGCCGTCTTTGATCGCCTGCTCCACCAGCGTATCCACTTTCTCTTTCAGCGCCGGTTCGTTTTTCTTCAGGCCGATAAAGCAGGGAGAATCTTTCAGCATAAACTGGGCCACCGGCGCTTTTTGCGGGTTCTGACGGGAGATGGCCGCAATCACCAGGTTGCCGGTCGCCACGTACTCCACCTGACCAGAGAGGTAAGCAGAGAGCGTGGTGTTGTTATCCTCGTAGCGTTTCACCTGCGCATCTTTCGGGGCCACTTCGCTTAGCACCATATCTTCTACCGCCCCACGGGTGACGCCGACCGATTTACCGCTCAGCGCAGCAGCATCGCTCAGCGTGACCTTCTGTGGGCCAAACACGCCAAGGAAGAAAGGTGCATAGGCGCGGCTGAAGTCGATGACTTTCTCACGTTCGGCGTTTTTCCCCATGCTGGAGATCACCAGGTCCACTTTGTCTGTTTGCAGGTAGGGGACGCGGTTGGCGCTGGTCACCGGCACCAGCTGCAACTTAAGTTTCATCTCTCTGGCAAGGTACTTCGCCATATCGATGTCATAGCCCTGCGGCTGCAGATCGGTGCCCACCGAGCCAAAGGGCGGGAAATCCTGCGGTACTGCTACGCGCAAAACACCGCGTTTCTGAATATCCTGCAGCTGATCCGCCAGCGCGCTGCCGGTCTGCGCCACCATTAACGCTGCGCCCATAACGGCCATCATTATCTTTTTCATCATTCACCCCGGTAAGTTAAGCTGAAACAAAAGGTTCCTGATGAATCATTTTGCAACTAATGTGCCAACTCCAGGGGCAGGACAAAAGAAGCGTAAGATCCCTTATTTAATGGGCGGTGATGCCAGAAAGGAGAAGATCGGGCACGCGATGCACGCTGACCCAAAACAAGGCAAAGCACCAAAAAGGTGCCCCTTAGCGGTGTTCCAGCTCATCCAGCTGCTGGTAGAGCGCGGCGATCTGGTGGATACGCTGCCGTCCCTGCGTCAACATTTCATGTAACAGCGCATTCGCCAGCAGGTTGACCAGACTCATGGCTGCTGAATAGCTGTCAAATGCGGATACGCTGTCGAGCGGCGCACTCAGCTGCCAGCGCGCCAGTGCCATCACGCTCTGCGCCTGTGGTTCGCACAGCACCAGCAGCGGGATCTGCTGGCTCTGCAATTGTTGCATCAGCGGGCGGATAAGGCGCGGACGGCGGCGGAAGGCGACCATCACCACCATATCGTCCGGCGTCACATCCACCAGCTCCTCCGCCAGCGTCTGCCCCGGCTGCGGCAAAATCTGTACCTGCTGCCGCGCCTGCATCAGCTGCTGACGCAGGTGCAGCGCCACCGGATAAGCGTTACGCATCCCGATAATAAAAATGCGTTTTGCCTGCGTCAGCGCCTGAATCACCTCGCCGAACTGCTGCGCATCCAGCGCGTTGACCCACTGCGTCAGATTCGCCATCTCCTGCTTGTAGTGACGCGCCAGCAGCGTATTGCCCTGCACCGCATCGCGGTTGTCCGTGAGCGGCATACCGCTCTGACGCAGGGTGCGCAGCTCGGCGCGCATATCTTTATATTTCTCATAGCCGAGCCGCTTAAACAGACGGCTGACAGTCGCCTTGGAGACGCCGCTGAGGCGCGCCAGCTCCGCGCTGTTATAGCTGATGAGATCGTCAAAATGATCAAACACAAAGTCCGCCACACGCTGTTCCTGCGGGGAGAGACGGGCGTAATGGCTTCTGAGCCGTTCGTCGATCTGTTCCATTGTTGTTCCTGTAACTTTTGTTTCATCTGAGTGATTGCCACTGAAGCTAGCATAAATTGATCCAGGTTGACGTCATTGCCCGCGCGCAGCAGAAAAAAGTGGAACAGCTCTTGCTTAGCTCTGTTACCCCTCACTGGAACGAGCGAATAATGATACAGAGCAATCTGGCCCCGTTGGGCATGGCGGTGACGCCTCATCATCTGGCGAGCGAAAGCGCGCTGGCAGTACTGCGCGAAGGTGGCAACGCGCTGGAGGCAATGGTGGCCGCAGCGGCTACCATTGCGGTGGTCTATCCCCATATGAACGGACTGGGCGGCGACGGCTTCTGGCTGGTGCTGCCGCCACAGGGTGAGCCCATCGCGATTGATGCCAGCGGCGCGGCGGGCTCGCTGGCCCATCGCGATTTTTATCGCGGCGAAACACGCATTCCTCATCGCGGACCGCGGGCGGCGCTGACCGTGGCAGGCACCGTCAGTGGCTGGTCTGAAGCGCTCCAGCTGTCACGGGAGCTGGGCAGCAAGTCACTGCCGCTGACCCGACTGCTGCGCGATGCTATCCGCTATGCCGCTGACGGTATCCCGGTGACCGCCTCTCAGGCGGCGGCCACCGCCGCAAAACAGCATGAACTGCGCGATCAGCCCGGTTTTGCCGCCACCTTTATGCCGGATGGCGAGGTGCCGCGTCCCGGCAGCCGTTTTACCCAGCCCGCGCTGGCCAATACCCTGACTCAGTTAACAGAACAGGGACTGGAGAGTTTCTACCGCGGCGAACTGGCGGTTAAGCTGGCGCAGGGAATGTCGGCGCTGGGGATGCCGATCACCCTGCAGGATCTGCAGCAACAGCGCGCGCGCCGCTGCACGCCGTTGCATCTGGCGCATAGCGAAGGCGATATCTATAACATGACGCCGCCCACCCAGGGCCTGGTGTCGCTGGCGATCCTCGGCATCACGGACAGGCTCGATATGGCCAGGGCCGATGAAGTGCAGACTCTGCATCGCATTGTCGAAGCGACCAAGAGAGCCTTCGCGCTACGCGATCAGCACATCACCGATCCGCGCCATATTGAGACAGATTTGCAGGCGCTGCTGACGTCCGATTATCTCGCCACGCTCGCCAGCCAGATTGATGATCAATGTGCCGCCCCCTGGGGCACCGGACGCGGACCCGGCGATACGGTCTGGATGGGCGTGATGGACAGCAGCGGGCTGTCGGTTTCCTTTATTCAGAGTATTTATCACGAGTTTGGCAGTGGCGTGGTGCTGCCCGACAGCGGTATCGTCTGGCAAAACCGTGGCGCGGCCTTTAGTCTCCAGCCGGATCATTTACTGGCGCTGGCCCCGGGCAAGCAACCCTTCCATACGCTGAACCCGGCGGCGGCGCGCCTGAAAGATGGCCGCACCCTGGTGTACGGCTCAATGGGCGGCGACGGCCAACCGCAGACCCAGGCGGCGATCTTTACCCGTCACGTGATCCAGGGCCTGCCTTTACAGCAGGCGGTTAGCGCTCCGCGCTGGCTGCTGGGGCGCACCTGGGGTCAGGCCTCCGATTCGCTGAAGCTGGAGGGGCGCTTTGCTCCCGAAACCTTTGAGCGTCTGCGTCAGCTTGGTCATGAGGTGGAGCGCCTGGAGGATTACAGCGAGGCGGTGGGACATGCCGGCGCCATCGTGCGCCACAGTAACGGCATGCTGGAGGGCGCGTTCGATCCGCGCAGCAACGGCAGCGCCGCCGGTTTTTAAGGAGAATAATGATGACACAACAGAGTGACTGGAGCGCTTATCTGGCGCAAATGGAGCAAGTGCTGGGCACCAAACTGGATGAGGCGCGGCGAGCCGAACTGCTGACGCAGTTTACCCGCATCGCCGCACTGGCCGCGCCGCTGATGGATTTTCCGCTGGACGAGCGGCTGGAAGTGGCCGGGGTGTATCAGCCATGAATTTCTCAGAGATGACGATCGCCCGCCTGCAGCAGGCGCTGGTCAATGGCGAAGTGAGTGCCCGCGAACTGGCAGAGCAGAGTTTGCAGTCTATCGGGCAGCATAATCCGGCGCTGAATGCCTGGACCCAGGTGACTGCGCAACGAATGCGCGAGGAAGCGGATCGGCTGGACGCCCGACGTCAGCGCGGCGAAGCCTTACCGGCGCTGGCGGGCATTCCCTATGCGGTGAAGAACCTGTTTGACGTGGCGGGACATAGCACCCTGGCGGGCGCACGCCTGTTCAGCGAACGGCCTGTCGCGCAACAGGACGCCTGGGCGGTGGCGCGGCTGAGTCGCGCCGGGGCCTTGCTGTCGGGCATGGTCAATATGGACGCTTACGCTTACGGTTTTACCACGGAGAACAGCCACTACGGTGCTACCCGTAACCCACACGATATGACCCGGGTGGCGGGCGGCTCTTCCGGCGGATCCGCCGCTGCCGTGGCGGCTGGTCTGGTGCACTTCTCGCTCGGCACCGATACCAACGGCTCGATTCGCGTGCCCGCCGCGCTGTGTGGGGTGTTTGGCCTGAAGCCGACCTTTGGGCGTCTGTCACGCAGCGGCAGCCATCCCTTTGTCGCCAGTCTGGATCATATCGGCCCTTTTGCCCGTTGCAGCGAGGATCTGGCGCTGGTGTATGACGTTTTGCAGGGCCGTGACCCTCAGGATGCTTTCCAGGCCGAACGGTCAGTGGAACCGGTGCTGCCTGAGCTGGTGCGTGGCATGGAAGGACTCCGCTGCGGTGTGCTGGGCGGCTATTTCACCACCTGGTGTGATGATCATGCGCGCACGGCGCTGACACGTGCGGCCAAAGCGCTGGCCGCAGAAGATGAAGTGACGCTGCCGGATGCGGAGCTGGCGCGCTCAGCCGCCTTTATCCTCAGCGCCTCAGAGGGAGGCAACCAGTATCTGCCCGCGCTGCGTCAGTCACCTGAATTATTCGAGCCGCAATCGCGGGAACGGCTGCTGGCTGGCGCCATGATCCCCTCCGCCTGGTATATTCAGGCGCAGCGCTTCCGCCGCTATTTCCGTCAGCAGGTGCAGGCGCTGTTCAGCGAGTTTGATGTGCTGATTGCCCCCGCGACACCCTGCAGCGCGACCCGCATCGGCGAGACGACAATGCGCATTAACGGCCAGGATCTGCCGCCGCGCGCCAGTATGGGTATGCTGACACAGCCTATCTCATTCGCCGGACTGCCGGTCTGCACCGTGCCCCTCGCAGGAGCGAATGGCTTGCCCCTCGGCCTGCAGCTGATTGCCGCCCCGTTCAGAGAAGATCGGGCATTGCGTGCCGCCTGGGCACTGGAACAGCAGGGGATCACCCTGCCACAAATTCACTTACGGAATCGCTGAGATGAGACCTGAAGAGATTAATCTGCCCGCCGTGGTTGCCGAGGTGACCGCCGCTTTTCAGCGCTATGAGCAGGCGCTGATCACCAATGATATTGCTGAGCTGGACGCCTTATTCTGGCATGACGATCGCACCGTGCGTCTCGGCGCCGGGGAGAATCTGTACGGCATTGAGGCGATCCGCGCCTTTCGTGCAGCCCGCCCCGCTGCCGGGCTGAATCGCCAGCTGCGTAACACGGTGATTACCACCTTTGGCGAAGAGTATGCCGTCTGCAGCACGGAGTTCAGTCGCGAAGGCAGCGCGCATACCGGCCGTCAGCAGCAAACCTGGGTCAAAATGCCGCAGGGCTGGTGCATTGTCGCCGCACAGGTCAGCCTGATGACCTGAGTCTTGCCTGTCAGCGTGCCCTGCCCGCCACTCACTGACGGACAGGGCCCTTTACTCAGGCTTCCGGCGCGGGATGTGTCTTCAGCCAGTGCTCAGCAATCTGCTGGCGCGTACAGATCCAGACATTGTCATACTGCTGGATATAATCGAGAAAACGCTGCAACGCCCGGAAACGACCCGGTCGTCCCAGCAGGCGACAGTGCATCCCCACAGACATCATTTTCGGCGCCGTTTCCCCCTCTTCATACAACACATCAAAGCTGTCACGCAGATAGGTATAAAACTGTTCAGCAGTGTTGAAACCTTGCGGCGTGGCGAAGCGCATATCATTGCACTCCAGGGTATAGGGAATAATCAGGTGCGGCTTAACCGTGCCATCCTGGCAGGTGACCTGGGTCCAGAAGGGCAGATCGTCGCCATAGTAGTCGCTGTCGTAAAGAAATCCGCCCTGCTCCACCACCAGGCGGCGGGTGTTTGGGCTGTCGCGTCCGGTGTACCAGCCGGTCGGCGCTTTGCCAAACAGATCCATCAGCACATCAACCGCCTGCTGCATATGCTGGCGTTCAGTTTTCGCATCGATGCCCTGATAATGGATCCAGCGCCAGCCGTGGCTGACCACATCGTAACGCGCCTCTTTGATCGCCTGAACGATCTCAGGATGGCGGGCCAGCGCCATGGCGACGCCAAAGATGGTCAGCGGCAAGCCGCGTTTCTGAAACTCATGATGGATGCGCCAGAAGCCCGCGCGCGAGCCATATTCATACAGGGAATCCATCGACATATGGCGATCGCTGTAGCTGGCCGCGCCAATGATATCGGAAAGAAACTGCTCAGAACCCGCGTCGCCATGCAGGACGTTATTTTCCGCGCCCTCTTCATAGTTGAGCACAAACTGCACGGCGATACGTGCATTGCCAGGCCAGGCGGCGTGGGGCGGCCTGGCACCATAACCGACCATGTCACGCGGGTAGTTCTTGTTAAAGCTGTACTCTTTTTTTCCGCTACTTTCACTCATTGTTCAGTTTCCTGTGGTCGGTGCCATCATTATTCCGTTAGTTTAGGTGCTGAAAGGCACCTGTGAGCGTTTTTTGCAGAGGGTAAGCTAAATCACCATGCTTGCTGGTGCCAAAGCCCAGCGCCACCAGCGACTCCACCATCTTCACCGCCGCGCTGACGCCATCAATCACCGGCAGCCCCAGCTCCCGCGTCAGCTCCTGCGCCAGCGTCGCCATCCCGCCGCAGCCCAGTACAATCGCGCCGCTGCCATCCTCACGCTTCGCCTGCAGACAGCGCGCCCGCACTTTTTCCTGCGCCAGCCCGCTGCCATCCTCCAGCGCCAGCACCGGCAAATCAATAGCATGCAGCGCCGCACAGTGATGGCTGAAGCCATATTGCTGCAGCAGATGGCGGGCAATAATCAGGGTGCGCGGCAAGGTGGTGACAATGGAAAAGCGCGTCGCCACCAGCGTGGCGGTATGCATCGCCGCTTCAGCAATGCCGATCACCGGTCCGCTGGCGATTTCCCGCGCCGCCAGCAGGCCCGGATCGCCGAAACAGGCGATGACATGACCGCTGACGCCCTGCTCCCGTCCCAGCCTGACCTGTTCGAGCACGCCGATGGCCGCTATCGCCTCATCAAAATGCCCTTCAATCGACGCGACCCCCTGGGTGGGCGACACCGCCAGAATTTCGGTGCCGGGCGCCGCGACGGCGCGTGCCGCCCGGCCAATGGTTTCCGTCATCGCCAGGCTGGTATTGGGATTGATCACCTGAATCAGGCTCATAAGGTCACTCCTGTAGGGGCAAATATGCGGGCAAAATCAGGCAGGACCTCGCCGCTGCGTTCAAAGTGCAGGCTGGCGAGAATATGATCGAAATGCTGCTGCAACTGCTGCGCAAGCGGCTGCAGCGCCTTTTTCCGCAGCAGCAGCACCAGCCGATCGTGATCGTCACACCGGCAGCCCCGCTGCCAGGGCGCGCCGTAAGCGGCAATCACCAGTGATGAGCGTTGGGTCAGGCGCGTCACCATCTCGGTTAACACCTGGTTGCCGGAAATCGCCTGCAGCTGAATATGAAAGTTGGCAGAAAGACGGATGGCCGCCGCGCCATCATGCTGCTGATGCGCCTGCTGCTCCTGACCAATAAGCGCCTCCAGCGCCACCAGATGCGGGGGCTGCAGATGAGCCAGCACCGCAGGCAGATTTGCTACTTCCAGCAGCGCTCTCGTCTGAAAGATCTCTTTCGCCTCTCCGACGCCCGGCATAGTGACCTGTGCACCGCGTTTGGGCGTCAGGGTGATCATTTGCACTGCCGCAAGGCGTTGCAGCACCTTGCGTATCCCGGTACGGCTGACGCCAAAGACCCGGGAAAGCGCTTCTTCAGGGAGTTTACTGCCTGGCGGCAGCTGGTGTTCCACTATGGCGCTCAGCAGCGCCCGATAGATTGGTTCGTCTTTATCATTCAGGTCTGAGGCCGTTCGCTGGCCCGCTTCACTCTTCATTTACCCGCTCCGCTTACTTAGTGCGCCCCTGCCTTATCGTATACGTGAGAAATTATTTTTGTATACAATAATTCAATTCTGGCCTGAATCCTGCAACTCCCCTTTCAAGCAGTCACTCATCGTTATTTATTGAGAGGAGCAGGTTTCATGCCAAATCATTCAAACGTGACCCGCGCGTCGGCCGCTGAAGCCCACGCACACTACAGCCCTCGTCTCTGTAATGAAGATCTGGCGCCGACACGTCAGCAGAGCTGGAGCTGGTACAACATCTTTTCTTTCTGGATGTCGGATGTACACAGCATGGGCGGCTACGTCGTCGCGGCCAGCTTTTTTACCCTCGGCCTGGCGAGCTGGCAGGTGCTGCTTTGTCTGCTGGCGGGTATCTGTATCGTGCAGATCTGCGCTAACCTGGTAGCGAAACCAAGCCAGATCACCGGCGTGCCTTACGCAGTGATCTGCCGTCAGGCGTTTGGCGTCTTTGGCGCCAATATCCCGGCGGTGATCCGCGGGCTGATCGCCTTTGCCTGGTATGGCATTCAGACTTACCTCGCTGCCAATGCCCTGATGTTGGTAATGCTGAAGTTTTACCCCTCCCTGGCACCGCTGACCCAGAGCAGCTGGCTCGGTCTGTCGCTGCTCGGCTGGATCTGTTTCGGCATTATGTGGTTCCTGCAGGCGCTGGTGTTCTGGCACGGTATGAACGCTATTAAACGCTTTATTGATGTGGCCGGACCGGCAGTATACGTGGTGATGCTGGCGCTGGCCGGGTGGATTGTATACAAGACCGGTTTTGACGGTATCTCCTTTACCCTTGCCAGCAAGTCGCTTACCACGGGTGAACAGGCCTGGCAGATGATCACCGCCACAGCGCTGCTGGTCTCCTACTTCTCTGGCCCGCTGCTCAATTTCGGGGACTTCTCGCGCTATGGTAAAAGCATGGGCGAGATCCGACGTGGCAATCGCTGGGGACTGCCGTTTAATTTCCTGCTGTTCTCTCTCGTGACGGTGGTGATTGTCTCCGGTTCGCAGTCGTTGTTTGGCCGTCTGATCACCGACCCGATTGAAACCGTCAGCCTGGTGGGCAACGATCTGGCCGTGGCGCTGGGCCTGCTGACCATGATTACCGCCACCATCGGCATCAATATTGTCGCTAACTTTGTGTCACCAGCGTTCGACTTTTCTAACTGCTCGCCGCAAAAAATCAGCTTCCGTACCGGCGGTATGATCGCTGCCGTCGGCTCGGTGCTGCTGACGCCGTGGAACCTGTTCCAGTCACCGGAGCTGATTCACTACACGCTGGATGTGCTGGGTGCCTTTATCGGACCGCTGTTCGGTATTCTGCTGGCCGACTTTTATCTGATTAAGCGCGGGCAGGTGTTTGTGGATGATCTGTTTGATGCCACGCCTCGAGGTCGTTACTGGTATCGCAACGGTTTTAACCCGAAAGCGATTGGCGCGCTGATCCCCTCGGTGGGCCTTGGACTGGCAATTAGCTTTACCCCTGCTCTGCATGAGCTGGCTAACTTCAGCTGGTTTATTGGCGTCGCCCTCGGCGCGGGCAGCTACCGCTGGCTGGCGCGCGCCGATCGGACCAGTGTTGCGACACTCAGCTATCCGGCCAGCGTTGCAGTACAGAAAGAGTAAGGTGTTATGCCGCACGCCTGCGCGCGTGCGGCTGTTTTTCCTGCCCTTGCGTCCGACAGGCATCACAAATTGCGCACATAATTTCCCTGTCGATTGAACATCATGACGCAATCTCTTATACCTGCTGTTGCTATCTATCTCCCCCTTTCTCCCCAAAGGAGCTCCCGGATGTCAGCAATCAGTAAGGTGCGTCTCAATCGCCTGTTTAATCAGGGAAAGTGTCTGGATGTGGCGATCGATCACGGCATCGCCAATGAACCCGATTTTCTTATCGGTCTGGAAGATATTACGCGCGTGATGCAGAACCTGATTGTCGCCCGTCCCGATGCGATTCAGGTCAACTATGGTCAGGCCGATCTGCTGCAACAGCACCAGGGCGACAAACCGGCATTAGTGATGCGTACCGATGTAGGTAACGCCTATAACCAGGCGCGTCATCGCGAAATGTGGGCGGTACTGCATAATCCTGAGGAGCCGATCCTGGCGGCACTGCAGATGGATGCGGCTGCCGTGGTGGTGAATCTCTATCTTATCCCCGACGAACCGACCATTTTTCGCATGTGCATTGAGAACATCGGTCGTCTGCGTCACGCCTGTGAACGCTATGGCATGCCGCTGATGGTTGAACCGCTGGTGATGGCCCCCGCCGGGCAAGGTGCCGCCTATGGCTCGCTGGGGGACGTGGAAAAAATCGTGCCGCTGGTGCGTCTGGCTCGGGAGCTGGGTGCCGATATCATCAAGGCTGATCCCACCGATAACCCGGAAGATTTTCATCGGGTGGTGGAAGCGGCCCGCTGCCCTACGCTGGTGCGCGGGGGCGGCAAAGGCGAAATTAGCGCGGTGCTGAATAAAAGCGCGGCACTGATGGCGCAGGGCGCTTCCGGCATGGTTTACGGGCGCAACGTCTATCAGCATGACAATCCCGCTCAGGTCGTGAAGGCCCTGATGGCAATTATTCATCAGGGCGTCAGCGGCGAAGAGGCGCTGGCCATTTATCAGCAAAACGCCTGAGCCCTGCCCACCAGTTTCTGAAACGCAAAAAGCGAAAAGGCCGATTCATTGCTGAATCGGCCTTTCGGAATAAGTTGGCGGTGCGGACGGGACTCGAACCCGCGACCCCCGGCGTGACAGGCCGGTATTCTAACCGACTGAACTACCGCACCGCGCTGTGTTCCCCGTCGGGAACGAGGCGCATATTAATGGGAGCGCGATCGCCCGTCAATGCTTTTCCTGCACAGCCCTTCCGTTTGCTGCTTTTTTCGCCTTCACGTTGATTTAACGCGCAAAAACAGTCTGTTCAGGCGCGCCAGAGGCAGCTGCCTCCTTTTTTCATCACCAGATCCAGACGCGACTCATGCGCCATCAGCTCTTCATCGCTCGCCTGCACTACGCGCAGCGCGGAAACCGGACGGGTAATGCGCTGGATAGTTTCGCCTGTCGCCTGCTGAGCCTGTTCGCTTTCACTGGCAAACGACAGCGAGGTCTGGCCACCGGTCATGGCCAGGAAGACTTCCGCCAGAATTTCGGCATCGAGTAATGCGCCGTGCAGCGTACGCTTACTGTTGTCGATTTCATAACGCGCACAGAGCGCATCCAGGTTGTTACGCTTGCCGGGGAACATCTTACGCGCCATTAACAGGCTGTCGGTGATCTGGCAAAAGGTTTCGGTTTTACCAATACCGCGATTCAGCATGCCAAATTCATAGTCCATAAAGCCGATATCGAACGAGGCGTTATGGATCACCAGCTCAGCACCGCGGATGTAGTCAAGAAACTCATCGGCAATGTCGCTAAACAACGGTTTATCAGCCAGAAACTCATCGGCGATACCGTGTACGCCAAAGGCTTCCGGATCCACCAGCCGGTCCGGCTTCAGATAGATATGGAAATTATTGCCGGTCAGGCGGCGGTTAATCACTTCTACTGCACCGATTTCGATGATGCGATGTCCTTCATAATGGACACCAATCATGTTCATGCCGGTGGTTTCGGTATCGAGAACGATCTGGCGGTTATTTGCAGTGCTCATAAGGCTCGTTTATGTCAGACTTGGCGTTTTTTCAGAAGGAAGTCTACCAGAGATGCGTAAACAGGTAGAAATTTTCACCGATGGATCCTGCCTCGGCAATCCCGGCCCTGGCGGCTACGGCGCTATTCTACGCTACCGTGGCCATGAAAAGCAGTTCAGCGCAGGCTATCGCCTCACTACCAATAATCGCATGGAGCTGATGGCCGCTATCGTGGCGCTGGAAGCCCTGACGCAGCCGTGTGATGTTACCCTCAGCACCGACAGCCAGTATGTACGCCAGGGTATCACCAGCTGGATCCATAACTGGAAGAAACGCGGCTGGAAAACAGCGGACAAGAAGCCGGTAAAAAATGTCGACCTCTGGCAGCGTCTCGATCTGGCACTCAGCCACCATCAGATCCAGTGGGAGTGGGTAAAAGGCCATGCCGGCCACGCCGAAAATGAGCGCTGCGATGAACTGGCGCGCAGTGCCGCCAGCCATCCTGCCTTTGATGATATCGGCTATCAGCCCGAATCCTGATCCTTCATATCACGAAACTGACGCGTGGCGTTGACGACCGGTCGCAGCTGCGCTTTGCTCAGCGCCTTGCGCGCGCGCGTCATGGTCAGGGGGAAAGTCCGCTTGCGGGCGACCACAATATTCAGACAGCCGAGCGCAGGAAGATGGGCGCTGATAATCTTTCCGCCCTGACGGTGCCAGGGAACTACCTGAAAGCGCGTACGGAAGACCACTTCGTAATTCAGCAGGTGCAGCCAGTCCAGCAGACGCACCTGACTGAACATCCGACTGTTCCATGGCGCTTTGCGGTGTAATCCGGGAATGCCCTTGCTGATGCCCAGCAGGCTGAAAGGATTGAAGCCGCTGATGATCATCCAGCCATCATCAATCAGCACCCGATCCACCTCACGCAAGATGCGATGGGGATCCTGGCTCCAGGCCAGGGTGTGCGCCAGCAGACAGGCATCCACGGACTTGGCTTCAAACGGCAGCTGGACGGGATTTGCCACCACCTGCATCAACTCGCCTTCCGGCCCCACATTGACCTGATGGGAAATCGCACAGTTTTCCGTATTGATTTCTGCGCTGAGATTGCCAATTTTAAGCATGTGAAAGCCATACAGCTTCCCGAGGTAAGGCTGGAGCTGCTGCGTTAAGGCGTCGCGAAAGTACTCACCCCACGGCATATCGCGCCAGGAGAGCGGCGCGGTCAGAATTTGGCGTGTCTTAGCTGGCTTCATGCTTTACCATCGTCCTTTTCCTACGGCCTGCGAGAGGTGTCTATGAATCTTACCAGTATTCCTGCCCTTCAGGATAATTACATCTGGACTCTGAATAACGAACAGGGCGACTGCATTATCGTTGACCCCGGTGAAGCGCAAGCGGTACTTGAAAAGGTGTATGCCAACAGCTGGCACCCCGTCGCGATCCTGCTCACACATCATCATCAGGATCATGTCGGCGGCGTAAAAAAACTTTGCGAAAGCTTTCCTGGTCTTGTGGTCTATGGCCCTGCGGAGACACAAGATAAGGGGGCTACCCGGATCGTCAGCGAAGGGGACATTATCAATATTTTGGACTGCGAATTTAGTGTGATTTTTACCCCGGGACACACTTTAGGACATGTCTCATATTACAGTTCGCCTTACCTTTTTTGTGGCGATACCATGTTCTCTGGCGGCTGTGGTCGACTTTTTGAAGGTACGCCAGAACAAATGTATCAGTCTTTTCAGAAGATTAATCAGCTGCCCGATGAGACGTTAATTTGCTGTGCGCATGAGTACACATTATCTAACCTGAAGTTTGCGGCGGCGGTCCTGCCTCATGACGCGCGAATTACAGCTAGTTATCAGCAAATTAAGGACTTACGCGCTGAAAATGGCATTACTCTGCCGACAAAACTGGCCCATGAAAGAGAAATAAATTTATTTCTCCGTACGCAAGATCCTGATTTACAAAAGGCTCTTGGCGTCAATATTCTTCCAGATCAGGTATGGCAAACTTTTGCACTTCTACGCGAGAAGAAAGACCATTTTTGATCTTTTAGGTTGTGTTGTGTCAGTACGTCACGTATCATTGCTCGTCTTTTAAGCAAACTATTGACACACACATGAAGGCTAAAGCGATCTTACTCGCCTCGGTCTTGCTGGTGGGATGTCAGGCATCAAGGAATGACGCCCCTCTTCCCGAACAGCATGCACAGAGCCTGTCTTCAGCTGGTCAAAGTGAAAATGACAAGTTCAGAGACCGATTGTTATCGCCGCGCTGGCAGGATGATGGAACAAGCCTCGCAGAAGATACCGATCTCTGGAAATTCATTAGTGACGAGTTGAAGATGGGGATTCCGGAAAACAGCCGGATTCGCGAACAAAAAAGAAAATATTTAAAAAATAAGAGCTATCTCCACGATGTAACATTACGGGCAGAGCCGTACATGTACTGGATAGTCGAGCAGATACAGAAACGTAAGATGCCGATGGAACTGGTACTGCTACCCATAGTGGAGAGCGCTTTTGACCCCCATGCCACGTCGTCCGCCAATGCCGCAGGCATCTGGCAGATCGTGTCAAGTACGGGGCGTAATTATGGTTTAAAGCAAAACCAATGGTACGATGGCCGCCGCGATGTGGTCGCCTCGACGAAGGTTGCGCTGGATATGATGCAGCGTCTTAACAAGATGTTTGACGGTGACTGGTTGTTGACCATCGCTGCCTATAACAGCGGTGAAGGACGCGTATTAAAAGCGATAAAACAGAACAAGGCGCGCGGAAAGCCGACCGACTTCTGGAACCTGTCGCTGCCACGCGAAACCACGCTCTATGTACCGAAAATGTTGGCCTTGAGCGAAATTCTCAAGAACAACAAGCGTTACGGTATCAGGCTGCCGACACCAAACGAAAGCCGTGCGCTGGCACGAGTGGAAGTGGGTCAGCAGATGGAGTTGACGCAGGCTGCTGAAATGGCCGGTATGTCGTTAAACAAGCTGAAAAGCTTTAATACGGGCTATAAACGCGGCACCACGGCACCGAACGGACCGCACTATATTTTAGTGCCGAAGTCACATGTTGCGAAGCTGCGTAACTCACTGGCTTCCGGTGACATCGCTGCCGTACAGCCGACACGGCTGGCTAAAAACAGCACGTCTGCCAGCTACAAGGTGCGTCAGGGGGATACGCTGTCCGGTATCGCCAGTAAGCTGGGCGTCAGCGTCAGCACGCTGAAGCAGCGTAACAACCTGCAAAGTGCCAGTATCAAACCCGGTCAGATTTTGAGTCTGGGTGAGGAAGGCAGTCAGCTGGCCGATAATGGCAACAGCATCACCTATCGGGTACGTAAAGGTGATTCTCTTTCCAGTATCGCGCGACGCCACGGTGTGAATATCAAGGACGTGATGCGCTGGAATACGGTGCTGAATACGTCCAAAGATATACAGCCAGGCGATAAGCTCACGCTGTACGTGAAGAATAGCGCAACGCCAGATACCTAATCGTTCAAAAAGGCTGATTTTTATCAGCCTTTTCTTTTTTTACGCTCCTGTTTTTCTCTCCGCTACGTCTGCTGAGCTCATAGCTATATTGCCAGCCCCCTGCTGCCCTGCTGCAGACGATCCCGGAAGCAATGGAGACTGAACGCACCAGTGCATATTAAAACAGCCTGAGAGCCACGCTAAAAGACGATACGGGCTTATCTGTATCGGCACAGGGTATAAACGCAATTCGCGCAACTGCGCCGCATTCAGAGAGTTGAAGCCGTACTCAACATCATGGCTCAAACTCAACCAGCAGAGGATTATGATCGGAAGCGCGGGTAACCAGTACCGACGCTTCGCTGACTTTCATTGCGCGGTAAAAAACAAAATCGAGTGGACGGCCAAAGGCTTTACGGCGGTGGTCGTCAGTAAATTTTACCTCTTCCAGCGTCATCGCCTCAGCAAAACGATAAAGTGCATTGATACGCTGGCGGCTCCAGGCATTGAAATCGCCCGCCATAATTACCGGGCCGCGATGATGAAGAATTTGCTCGCCAATCGGTCCCAGCTGCTTGCTATAGACATCAATGCCAAGACTGAAGTTCACGGCGTGGACATTGACTACCATCAGCATCTCACCGGTCGGAAGAGGATAGGCGGTTACCAGCGCAGATTTTGCCAGACGCAGCAGCGGCTCTCGCTCACGTAGCGGGCAACAGTAGATAGGATGGGCAGAAGCCAGCGTCATCACCCCCGACGGGTGCTGCGGCAGAACAAAAGCGGGGACCTGGTCGGCAGCCAGATAGTTGCTGGTAGCGAACTGAATCAGCTCAGGCGTGGTTTGCGCCTCCTGCAGCAGTACCAGATGAGCATCTTTGCCAAATCCCTGCAGTACAGACATCCAGTCTGCGCGTTGTTGCTTAAAGATGTTCCATACCAGAACTTTTAATGTTGACTGTGCGGGCAGAGGCTCACCGGGTGGTAGCGCTTGTCCGAGATGCAGCATCGCACCAGGAGGAAATATCCTTTCTACCGGCTGTCCCGCCACATACCGCATTGCATAGGTTTTTTTCCGCACTTTCCCGCCTGAAACTGGTTGCTGATAAGATACAAAGCTTGCTGTCAGTTATAGGGATTTTAGTACGCTGTTTCAATCGATGTTGTTGATTGTAAAAATCCGTCCTGGAGCTTATTCGTTACGCAATGGGCCTGTTTGGCTGATGTGACTGCCGGTGATCAGCTAAGCGGAATAGTAACGGTAAGGGTGAGGTGTCTCTGCTCGTCCGGGCAGAAGAGGTAAGAAAAGCACAAGTAAAAATCCGCCTTCATAGAAGGCGGCTTTGATTGCACCCCATAGGGGTGTACCAAAAACCTTAAAAAGCAGTCTCTGCCTGTTCCGTAAGATTCAAATCCAGAGACGATAAGGCAGAGCCAAAACGTATTGATGACCACGCCCGCAGGACGTGGTTTTAAGCTGGCAATGAAAAAGCCCTGACATTGCTGTCAGGGCTTATCATATAGAGTGGCGGTGCGGACGGGACTCGAACCCGCGACCCCCGGCGTGACAGGCCGGTATTCTAACCGACTGAACTACCGCACCACCGAATACTGCATTACCAGCGGGGTCTCGCTGATAACCGGTGTTACCTTTTCAGGTAATAACCAAATTGGATGCCTGGCAGTTCCCTACTCTCGCATGGGGAGACCCCACACTACCATCGGCGCTACGGCGTTTCACTTCTGAGTTCGGCATGGGTTCAGGTGGGACCACCGCGCTCTGGCCGCCAGGCAAATTCTGTTGTCGCGCCGCCCGCAGGCCGCACAACGTATCCGGGTAACAAACTGAAAATCGCGTCTCTCACCAAAACGCCTCTGGCGTTGTAAGGTTAAGCCTCACGGGTCATTAGTACCGGTCAGCTCAATGCATCGCTGCACTTACACATCCGGCCTATCAACGTCGTCGTCTTCAACGTCCCTTCAGGACCCTTAAAGGGTCAGGGAGAACTCATCTCGGGGCAAGTTTCGTGCTTAGATGCTTTCAGCACTTATCTCTTCCGCACTTAGCTACCGGGCAATGCCACTGGCGTGACAACCCGGACACCAGCGGTGCGTCCACTCCGGTCCTCTCGTACTAGGAGCAGCCCCCCTCAGTTCTCCAGCGCCCACGGCAGATAGGGACCGAACTGTCTCACGACGTTCTAAACCCAGCTCGCGTACCACTTTAAATGGCGAACAGCCATACCCTTGGGACCTACTTCAGCCCCAGGATGTGATGAGCCGACATCGAGGTGCCAAACACCGCCGTCGATATGAACTCTTGGGCGGTATCAGCCTGTTATCCCCGGAGTACCTTTTATCCGTTGAGCGATGGCCCTTCCATACAGAACCACCGGATCACTAAGACCTGCTTTCGCACCTGCTCGCGCCGTCACGCTCGCAGTCAAGCGGGCTTATGCCTTTGCACTAACCTCACGATGTCCGACCGTGATTAGCCCACCTTCGTGCTCCTCCGTTACGCTTTGGGAGGAGACCGCCCCAGTCAAACTACCCACCAGACACTGTCCCCACGCCGGATCACGGCGCCAGGTTAGAACATCAAACATTAAAGGGTGGTATTTCAAGGATGGCTCCACGCAGACTGGCGTCCGCGCTTCAAAGCCTCCCACCTATCCTGCACATCAAGGCTCAATGTTCAGTGTCAAGCTGTAGTAAAGGTTCACGGGGTCTTTCCGTCTTGCCGCGGGTACACTGCATCTTCACAGCGAGTTCAATTTCACTGAGTCCCGGGTGGAGACAGCCTGGCCATCATTACGCCATTCGTGCAGGTCGGAACTTACCCGACAAGGAATTTCGCTACCTTAGGACCGTTATAGTTACGGCCGCCGTTTACCGGGGCTTCGATCAGGAGCTTCGCCTTGCGGCTGACCCCATCAATTAACCTTCCGGCACCGGGCAGGCGTCACACCGTATACGTCCACTTTCGTGTTTGCACAGTGCTGTGTTTTTAATAAACAGTTGCAGCCAGCTGGTATCTTCGACTGGCTTCGGCTCCGGGAGCAAGTCCCCTCACCTACATGCCAGCGTGCCTTCTCCCGAAGTTACGGCACCATTTTGCCTAGTTCCTTCACCCGGGTTCTCTCAAGCGCCTTGGTATTCTCTACCTGACCACCTGTGTCGGTTTGGGGTACGATTTCGTGTTACCTGGAGCTTAGAGGCTTTTCCTGGAAGCAGGGTATCAGTTACTTCAGCACCGTAGTGCCTCGTCATCACGCCTCAGCCTTGATTTTCCGGATTTGCCTGGAAAACCAGCCTACACGCTTAAACCGGGACAACCGTCGCCCGGCTAACCTGACCTTCTCCGTCCCCCCTTCGCAGTAACACCAAGTACAGGAATATTAACCTGTTTCCCATCGACTACGCCTTTCGGCCTCGCCTTAGGGGTCGACTCACCCTGCCCCGATTAACGTTGGACAGGAACCCTTGGTCTTCCGGCGAGCGGGCTTTTCACCCGCTTTATCGTTACTTATGTCAGCATTCGCACTTCTGATACCTCCAGCATGCCTCACAGCACACCTTCAGCGGCTTACAGAACGCTCCCCTACCCAGCAACACACAGTGTCACTGCCGCAGCTTCGGTGCATGGTTTAGCCCCGTTACATCTTCCGCGCAGGCCGACTCGACCAGTGAGCTATTACGCTTTCTTTAAATGATGGCTGCTTCTAAGCCAACATCCTGGCTGTCTGGGCCTTCCCACATCGTTTCCCACTTAACCATGACTTTGGGACCTTAGCTGGCGGTCTGGGTTGTTTCCCTCTTCACGACGGACGTTAGCACCCGCCGTGTGTCTCCCGTGATAACATTCTCCGGTATTCGCAGTTTGCATCGGGTTGGTAAGCCGGGATGGCCCCCTAGCCGAAACAGTGCTCTACCCCCGGAGATGAATTCACGAGGCGCTACCTAAATAGCTTTCGGGGAGAACCAGCTATCTCCCGGTTTGATTGGCCTTTCACCCCCAGCCACAGGTCATCCGCTAATTTTTCAACATTAGTCGGTTCGGTCCTCCAGTTAGTGTTACCCAACCTTCAACCTGCCCATGGCTAGATCACCGGGTTTCGGGTCTATACCCTGCAACTTAACGCCCGGTTAAGACTCGGTTTCCCTGCGGCTCCCCTATACGGTTAACCTTGCTACAGAATATAAGTCGCTGACCCATTATACAAAAGGTACGCAGTCACCCCATAAAGAGGCTCCCACTGCTTGTACGTACACGGTTTCAGGTTCTGTTTCACTCCCCTCGCCGGGGTTCTTTTCGCCTTTCCCTCACGGTACTGGTTCACTATCGGTCAGTCAGGAGTATTTAGCCTTGGAGGATGGTCCCCCCATCTTCAGACAGGATATCACGTGTCCCGCCCTACTCATCGAGCTCACAGCATCTGTGCCTTCGTGTACGGGACTGTCACCCTGTACCGTGCGCCTTTCCAGACGCTTCCACTGACACACATGCTGATTCAGGCTCTGGGCTGCTCCCCGTTCGCTCGCCGCTACTGGGGGAATCTCGGTTGATTTCTTTTCCTCGGGGTACTTAGATGTTTCAGTTCCCCCGGTTCGCCTCGCAACACTATGTATTCATGTTGCGATGATGCACTGAGTGCACCGGGTTTCCCCATTCGGACATCGCCGGGTCAAAGGTTCATATCACCTCGCCGGCGCTTTTCGCAGATTAGCACGTCCTTCATCGCCTCTGACTGCCAGGGCATCCACCGTGTACGCTTGTTCGCTTAACCTCACAACCCACAGACGTTTCGCTGTCGCGACCCGT